>OZ252091.1:2512500-3765159 GCA_965248145.1 Gammaproteobacteria bacterium
CGTGAGTAGTTCCAACGGCGATAGTCATGGCGCCATCATCCACTCTTTCCGAATCTATACGTACCGCCCCCTGTTTCAGCATCCGGATGCCATCCGACGTGCTTGCCACCAAGCCGCTACTTTTTAATAATCCGGCAACGGATATCGTATCTCCATCGACCATCACCTGTTTTTCCTCGATTTCCGACGGCATTGCCCCCTGCCGGAAGCGAGCGTTGAATTCATCATGGGCTTTTTCTGCGGCCTCTTTGTGATGAAACCGTTCAACGATTTCCAATGCCAGTTGCACTTTGGCCTGTTTTGGATTTTCTCCCTCTTCAATCCCTTTTTGCAAACGCCGTATATCGCTCCACGGACGAAAACTGAGCAGTTCGTAATAACGCCACATCAACTCATCGGAAACAGACATCAATTTCCCGAACATCTCAGCTGCCGGTTCATCAATACCCACGTAATTATTAAGGGACTTGGACATTTTCTTTTTCCCGTCCAGTCCTTCCAGGATAGGCATGGTCAGGGCCACCTGGGGCTCCTGCCCATCGTCCTTTTGTAACTCCCGTCCGACCAACAGGTTGAATTTCTGGTCCGTGCCCCCCAGTTCAACGTCGGCCCGCATGACAACGGAATCATAACCCTGCATCAAGGGATAGAGGAACTCGTGAATAGAGATGGGTTGATTGGCGGCATAGCGCTTTTTAAAATCATCCCTCTCCAGCATTCTCGCTACCGTATAGCTGGCTGCCAGTTTGATCATCCCGGGAGATCCAAGAGCATTACCCCACTGGGAATTGAAGCAAATCTCCGTCTTATCGGGGTCCAGAATTTTATAGACCTGTTGCTTGTAGGTCTCGGCATTTGCGGCCAGTTGCTCCTGCGTCAGCGGTTTACGGATCGCGTCCCGCCCGGAAGGGTCACCGATAAGACCGGTAAAATCACCGATTAGAAACATGACATGGTGCCCCAGTTCCTGGAAATGGCGCATCTTGTTGATTAGCACCGTATGACCCAGGTGCAAGTCAGGAGCGGTAGGATCAAAACCGGTTTTTACACGTAATGGTTTACCTCGTTTAAGCTTTTTGCGTAATTCATCTTCCAGGATGATCTCATCCGCGCCGCGCCGAATTAACTCCAGTGATTTTTCCAAGTCAGTCATTTTTCTTCTTGTCCGGCAGGTTAACCCGCATATCTTACCAATTCGCTTGTCATCACCTGATCATTCTTTGCTGTCAATAAATGATCTATCAGTTTATCACTTTGCTGCCATCACAAACTGCGCTGGATGCGCCCTCGCTTGTCTTTTTGTCGCTGACGGGCACGTGCTCCCTCAACCAGAGCTACGGCTATGCTTTCGGTCGCAGGCGCCCGTCAGCGACAAAAATCCGGCGCGATCTTCGCATCCATTGGTGAGATATGCGGGTTAATCATTGACTATTAGTAAAATTGTGGATACTTTCCCGCTTTGATTTGTGTATCAAACACGATGAGTTACAGAGTATATATAAAAAACGACTACAAACCAGAGATCGTAAAGGTCGGACCGCTTTTCTGGTTTTTACGCATGCGTTACTGGCTGTTATTCAGCGTATTCCTGTTTGCCTTTATTTTACATGGCTATTTTAGTGAACCGGAGACAGATTTCGATACTGCGCTACCAACAGATCTATATTCACAGGATAAAACGCATCATCCCGGTGAGCGACAGGACGACATGGGGAGGTCTGTCGAACTTACCGGAAAAGTCCGGGTGGACAAGGAAACTTTTGGCGAAATTCCTATCAACGTTTCAGACAATATCTCAAGTCGAATCGATGAGATTGTAACTGACGCCGTAGGCAAAAGTCCGGACTGGATCGATATAAAAATCGCGGACGGCGATAACATGGCGCGGTTATTCAATCGTCTGGGACTGTCTCCCCGGGATTTACATGAGATTTTGACCTCGAACGAACAAGCATCGGTCCTGAAACAACTGCAACCCGGCCAGATAATCTCTTTCCTGGCGTATGCCGGTGATCTCCAGGCGCTCAAATTCGAATTCGATTTAACCAGGACGTTGCTGATAACGAAAAAAGAAGACAAATTCGACGGTGAGATTATCACGATAGAACTTGAAAAGCGGGCTCAGCAGATAGAGGCCATCATTAACGACTCTTTATTCCAGTCAGGCCAGACCGCCGGCTTGTCGGATAACCTGATCATGCAATTGATTGATATATTCGGCTGGGATATCGACTTCATTCAGGATATTCGTAAAGGCGACAGTTTCAAGGTTGTATTTGAGGAACTCTACAAGAACCTGGAAAAAGTGACGGATGGCCCTGTTCTTGCAGCCGAGTTTACCAACCAGGGCAGGAAAATCCGGGCAGTCAGGTATCAGCGCGAGGACGGCCAGGCCGATTATTACACTGACGCGGGACTTAATATACGTAAGGCCTTCCTGAGAAATTCTCTTAAATTCAGCAGGATCAGTTCTCATTTCAACCTGAAGCGAAAACACCCAGTTTTAAACAGGATCAGGGGCCACAAAGGAGTGGATTATGCTGCCCCGACCGGAACGCCGATAAAAGTGACCGGCGACGGCACAGTACATCACGTTGGTAATAAAGGAGGGTATGGCAAGACCATCATCGTAAAACACGGGGGGAAATACAGTACCCTTTACGCCCACCTGTCCCGCTATAAGAAAGGAATCAGACGCGGACGCCCGGTCAAACAGGGACAGGTCATCGGTTACGTGGGCAAATCGGGTCTGGCAACCGGACCCCACCTGCACTATGAATTCCGCGTAAATGAGGCACACCGCAATCCACTGACGGTCGCGTTGCCAAAAGCCGAGGGTATTTCCGCTGCTGAAATAGACAAATTTAAAACCCACGCTTCTCGCCTGTTTGCTATGCTGGACACAACCATCGATGACGACACGGAAAACCCAGACTCAGAACTACTGGCACAAACCGAGGACAGTCCTGAAAACAACCTGTAACCGAATCCCCCGGGCCGGCAACTTTAACTTGATAAGCGAGTTATCTTGAAGAAACTATCTCTACCATGTACTACATAGGACTTATGTCGGGCACCAGTACGGATGCCATAGATGCTGCAATAGTCGATATAAAAGATGACGATCTTGAGCTCGTCAGCTATCGGCAATTCCCACTGGCCCGGCCTGTTCAAGAGGCCATAAGAAAGATAAATTCGTCATCATCCATTGAAGAGATTGCCGGGCTGGACGTACTGGTGGGCCAACTCTTCGGCAATGCGGTACTGACGTTACTGGATGAAAATAAAATAGCAACGGAACAGGTTCGGGCAATCGGCAGTCACGGCCAGACCGTCATGCATTTACCCGAGGCGATACCACCGCGCACCTTACAAATCGGCGACCCCAATGTGATTTCCTGGCTCACGGGGATTACCACCGTCGCTGATTTTCGCCGTGCAGACATGGCAGCCGGGGGACAAGCGGCGCCCCTGGCTCCGGCCTTCCATGCGTGGAAGTTCCGTAGCGCCCGGGTTGATCGCGTTGTGTTAAATATCGGCGGCATAGCCAATATTACGATATTGCCCGCTCGCGCCGATGCACAAGTCCGAGGGTTTGACGCCGGACCGGGCAATACACTTATGGACGCGTGGGCGCAGCAATGTCTAAACAGTGATTTTGATGAGCAAGGCCAATGGGCCGCATCAGGCAAGCCCAGCAATGATTTACTCAAATTGATGCTTGATGATCCTTATTTTTCCGCTATGCCGCCAAAGAGCACCGGAAAAGATGATTTTAACCTGACGTGGTTGGCAGCAATGGTTGAAAAAACAGGAGAAACATACAGGGAGCGGGACGTACAAGCCAGCCTGCTGGAACTGACCGTTACCAGCATAACCGATGCAATTACAACGTACTCACCCGAAACCGGGGAGGTCCTTGTTTGCGGCGGTGGAATACATAACCCGGTCTTGATGGAACGCTTGCAATCATCTTTATCCGGCATAGTCGTTAAATCCACCGGCGAATACGGAGTTGACCCGGATGCGGTTGAAGCTGTGACTTTTGCCTGGCTGGCAAAACAACGCCTGGAAAATATCCCGGCCAACCTGCCATCTGTTACGGGAGCAGAAAAACCGGTTGTCCTGGGCGGGATTTACGGGTGAGCCGGAAACAGAAAAATAATATTTGAATATTTGGGGTCAGAGTAAAAATACAGTTGGATTGGCAGATAACATTTGTTTGCCATACAGAATTTTTACTCTGACCCCAAATATGAGCCAGTTAAGAATCAATATCCGGACTAGACTGAAAACGATGAACCGCAACCGCAGGTGGTTTCTGCATTGGGGTTGCGGATGACGAATTGCGCTCCCTCCATGCCTTCCGAATAATCAATCTCGGCCCCGGTCAGGTACTGGATGCTCATGGGATCAATCAGGAGTTTGACTCCTTCTTTTTCGACAACGGTATCACCATCGGTAATACTCTCGTCGAAAGTAAAGCCGTACTGAAACCCGGAGCAGCCTCCACCCGAGATAAAGACTCTCAGCATCAACGCCTCGTTTTCTTCATCGGTGATCAACTGTCTCACCTTGGATGCGGCAGAATCCGTAAATACGAGCGGGTCGGGCAGTTTGTCTGTTGTTTGCAGCATATTCTTAACTATCTCCGAAGCTGTCAGATTACACCCGTATTCCGGGAGTAATGATTTAAGGAACCTCTGATTAAGTCAGAGGTTCCTTAACATGATATATGGCGCCAAGTGACTGTTACCCGCGCCATTATACCACAGTGATGACGACCATGGGAAGCATCAATAATTTAATAAACTGTTTACAGGCTAAGGCGACTTCACGGAACGTTACGATCACGCTTGTCTGGCTGTGTCAATTTCTGTAACCGATTCAGGGTGTTGCTTTTCGTTTGTGTCTACGCTTCCGTCGAAGTTAGCACCTTCTTCAACAGATATACGGGGCGCTCGCGCATTGCCCTTCACGGTAGCCGTACGTTTGATAATCACAATCTCACCGCCCTGCATGTCTCCCACCAAATTACCTTCCACAGTGATCACCACAGCTTTTATGTCAGCTTGAATACGGCCGCTTTCACCTATAGTAAGATTATGATTTTTGAGTTCAACAGTCCCTTCCACTACACCCTGAATAATCAGGTGTTCATCTGCTGACAACTCCCCCCCGGAAAATTTGACGGTCGGCCCTAGTATTGAACAGGAATCTTCACCATTCTTCTGGAAAATTGTCTCCGTATTTGTCTCTTTGGAGCTATTATTATTCCACATAGTAAGTCCTCATTTGTACATGTACAGGAATTATAACACTTTGTTCGGAAATCCACCAACTTATTAGCAGGTAACTGAAGTTCTCCGGTTAAGAATAGTCATCACCGGATGCATCTTCCACGAGTTTCAGTTCTATTTCAGCAGCATTCGGCGTGTAGACCAACCGGCCACTTATCTGTGCGCCGCTGGAGATTTCCAGTAAGTTGTAATAGACATCACCGGTTATACGCGACTTGACTTTCATCTCAATACGTTCACTGCCGTACACGTTGCCAGCCACGGTCCCGTCTATAATGGTGTACGGGACATGGACTTCACCTTCTATCTTACCATGCTCGCTGAGTGATAATACGGAGTTACTGTCAGCATCAGCAATAATATTTCCCTTGACGACACCGTCGACGTGCAGTCCGCCAAGGAATTTAACATCACCGGTTATTTCCGTATTCTCACCTATCAAGGAATCAATTTTTGCAGTTTTTATCTTTCGACTGTTACCCAACATCTATCGTCTCCCGCCCGTCTGTTTCAGGCCAATCAAACACCTTTTCAAATCCTGTATCTTCCCCGTCGTCCGGAGATAAAGTTACAAATACTCTTTGCGGCTTGAAATTCTCCGGTAGAATAAAATCATTCTCAAAACGCTGAAAACTCCTGAACTTGAAATCATAAACCATATTTCTATCAAGGGATATCTCGCTTAAATCCAAACGCCTCCTAACGCCATCCTGAATCCCCTCCAGAGCAACGGTTATTACTCCTTCAATCATCTTATCCGTTTTGGCAACGTGGATTAATATAAGTTCCAGACGATAGCCGCGTTCCCGGGTCAACGGTTGAATACGAATTCCATGAATATCCTGTCCTCTGTCGCCACCGGCCGTATTCATGATCCCCTGGTAAAATTCCAGGTCTTTCTTCAATCGGTAAATCTGTTGCTGTGAGGTAATTAATCCCTCTTGTAACAGGGCCGCAGCCTGTTTGTCCAGACGGGTGGTTTGCTCCAGCATCAGCACCTTTTCCCGGAGTTGGGCTTTTTCACCAGCTAAAACCTGAGCTTTATTACCCAAAACACTGATAATTCGCTGCTGGATATCGGACCAGTGACTATTATCCGATAACAATATTGCCGTCAACAAAAGCAATATGCCCAAAAACAGGACATAAAGCAACCGACGCCACCAGGGTCGGTGTGGTTTGATCACAAATCCTGACATTCTTAATTTATGAGGTCACGGTGAGATTGCCGTGTGGCTCAATCCCGTAGTTTCATTGAGACGGTATGCAATGTTCATATTTTGTACCGCTTGACCGGCAGCGCCTTTAACCAGGTTATCCTCTACGGCCAGGATAACCACCATATCCCCCATTTGGGGCCGAAATGCAGATATACGACATACATTTGAGCCACGCACGGAGGCAGTGGTCGGATGCGCGCCCTGAGGTAACACATCAACATAAGGCTCATCAGCATAACGACTCGCAAAAATTCCATGAATATCTGCATCAGGTTCTTTTAACCGGGCATATAATGTAGCGTGGATACCCCGTATGATCGGCAACAGGTGGGGAACGAAAACCAGGTCGATTTTCCCGCGAGCGACAGCGGACAAGCCCTGTTTAATCTCCGGCAGGTGGCGATGTCCGTCTGCAGAATAGGCAGCAAAAGACTCCCCGGCTTCACAAAAATGGGTGGTCGGCGTGGTTTTGCGCCCTGCTCCGCTTACGCCTGATTTGGCATCGGCAATCAGGCTGTCGGTTTCCACCAGGTCATTTTCCAGTAGCGGCAAAAATCCCAGTTGTATCGCAGTCGGATAGCAACCCGGATTGGCTATCAGTTGTGCCTCCCGGATTTTGGCCCTGTTCACTTCCGGCAGTCCGTATACGGCCTTGTCCAAATAATCGGGGCAAGCATGTTTTTGCCCGTACCAATGCTCCCATTCATCCTTGTCGCGCAGGCGAAAATCAGCCGACAAGTCGATAACCTTGACCCCGGCCTCAAGTAATTCCGGCGCCTGGCGCATAGCTGTCCCATTAGGCGTCGCAAAAAACACCAGGTCGCAAGCTGATAGTTCCGTTGCGCTCGGCCCGGCAAAAGTTAAATCGATAGCGCCGCGCAATGATGGAAATACGGCAGAAACCGGGTTGCCCTGCTCAGCCCGAGACGTGACGACAACCAGTTCCACCTCGGGATGCCGGGACAGGTGTCGCATTAATTCAACGCCCGTATAACCCGTGCCACCGACTATGCCTGCCCTGATCATTGGAGAAAATATCCGCAATAAATATCTGTATTGTCGGCAATAATACCCTTATTAATATATTATGGAAACTCTGAACAAGTCCACCCAGGACTTGTCAGAGTACGGAAAACAAAAAGGCGCTCCCGTATCAAAGCCTGCCCCGTACTAGATACGGGGTACGGGGCAGGTTTTTGTTTTCCTCACAAAATCAATGACTTATTGTCATTGATTTTGACGATACGTCCCTGTATCGTAGGAACCTCTGATTTAATCAGAGGTTCCTTATATTCAAATGCCTCGCCTGTTGATTGTTTCCCATGTGCCATCCTCTAATACCAGGGCGATGACGGAGGCAGTGGTTCGCGGCGCCTCCCATGTGGATATCCAGGGAGTGGAGCTTCGGGTATACATACCGTTTGATGCTGCTGCGGAAGATGTGTTGTGGGCGAATGGCATTATTCTCGGAACCACCGAAAATTTTGGTTACATGAGCGGCGCAATTAAGGATTTTTTGGAGCGAATCTACTATCCTTGTCTGGAAAAAACCGAAGGTCTGCCCTACGCGCTGTTTATCAGGGCCGGGAATGACGGTTCAGGCGCCAGAACCAGCATCGAACGGATCATCAAAGGCCTGGCCTGGAGAGCTGTACAGGAACCGTTGATTTGCAGCGGCGACTACCAGGACAGTTTTCTTGAACCTTGTGAAGAACTCGGCATGACCATGGCGGCGGGGCTGGAAGCGGGGATATTCTAATAATGAAAATATAGGAAACTCTGAACAAGTCCATTCCCGTATCAAAGCCTGCCCCGTACCCCGTATCAAGTACGGGGTACGGGACAGGTTTTTATTTCCCTCACAAAATCAATGACTTATTGTCGTTGATTTTGACGATACGTCCCTGTATCGTAGGAACCTCTGATTTAATCAGAGGTTCCTATAATCATGTTACTCCTGAAATCCCTGCATTTGATTTTCATGGTCACCTGGTTTGCCGGCCTGTTTTACCTGCCAAGATTATTTGTGTATCACGCCATGAGCAACGACCGGGCCGGCATTGATCGGTTCAAAATCATGGAAAGAAAACTTTATTTTGGCATCATGACCCCAGGCGCCGTATTAACTCTGGTATTCGGGGTTTGGCTGGCAGTAGTTAACGGCTGGAGCCTTTATGTGATGCAGACGTGGTTCCAGGTCAAGCTGCTGCTGCTCTTGTTCCTGGTTGTCTACCATGCTTACTGCTGGAAATTACTAAATGATTTCAAACTTGATCGGAATACACGCTCACACCTGTGGTATCGCTGGTTTAATGAAATACCGGTCATCTTCCTGGTTGCTATCATCCTGCTGGCCGTGTACAGGCCGATATGAATAAAAAGGACAGGTTCGGACAGGTTGATGAAGAAGTATATGTGTGTGATTTGCGGCTATATTTATGACGAGGAAAAAGGCTGGCCGGAAGATGGTATAGAACCCGGCACAAAATGGGAGGACGTACCATTGAACTGGACCTGCCCGGACTGCGGAGCCAGAAAAGAAGATTTCGAAATGCAGGAAATTTAAATGGATATATCTTCAAAGCCCGTGGTTCTTGCTCTTTCCGGTCATGATCCGTCAGGCGCCGCCGGTATACAAGCCGATATTGAAGCGGTTGCGCAGGCAGGTTGCCATTGTGTTTCCGTTATCACCTCACTGACTACACAAAACACCTCGGAATTCAGGGCCATTGAACCGCAATCCCCCACAAGGTTCAGGGAACGACTGGAACTGCTCACGGCGGATATACACGTGGATGTCTGTAAAATCGGTTTGCTGGGCAGTATTGAACTGGTCGGGATTATCACGGATTACCTGGCATCCGTAAAACTGCCCCTGGTCCTGGACCCGGTCCTGGGCGCGGGCATTGGTGTCGATATAGTGGAGCCTGAACTAGTCCGCAGCATGATCGAGAACCTGTTCCCCCATACCACCGTGATTACACCTAATCTGACGGAGGCGTTTGCGTTGACGGGGTGCAATGAACCCGTGCAGGCGCTGCATGCATTACTGGACCTCGGTTGTGACACGGCCCTGATCACCGCTGCGGATGCTGCCCGGACAGAGGTGATCAATACCTGGATGGACGAGACGCGTGAAGTAAGCAGCTACCGGTGGGAGAAACTGCCGGGGTTGTACCATGGCTCCGGTTGTACTCTATCAGCCTATATCGCAGGAAGACTGGCCCGTGGCGATGCCCTCCGAACGGCAGTGGAAAAAGCACAGGAATATACCTGGCAGTCCCTGAAAAATGCACACAAAACAGGGAAGTCACAATTGCATCCCGATCGTTTTTTTACAGAGTGATGACAGGACAGGTTTGCATATGAAAGAAAAGATGAAAATCGGTAGGGGGCTTTATGCCGTTACGGACTGTGAAAACCTGTCTACGGATAAGCTGCTGTCCGTCACGGAAGAAATTCTCAGGGCAGGGGTGGTCATCCTGCAATACCGGGATAAATCCGGGGACAGCGCCAAAAGAAAATATGAGGCAACCGAATTACAACGGCTTTGCCGGCGGCATAATTGCCTGTTTGTCATCAATGATGATGTATGGCTTGCCAAATCGATAAACAGTAATGGAGTCCATTTGGGGAGTGGCGATTGCGACAGTAAAATCGCAAGAAAAGAGTTGGGGCCTGATGCGATCATCGGGGTTTCGTGTTACAACAGGATAGACGCGGCGCTGGCTGCGGAATCCGATGGCGCCGATTATGTTGCATTCGGCTCGTTCCATTCAACGGCGTCAAAGCAAAATACGGTTATTGCCGAACCTGATATTATAAAGCAGGCAAAGTCTCAAGTTTCATTACCGGTTGCTGCAATCGGCGGGATCACGCCGGCTAACTGTACAACGTTAATTGAGCGTGGCGCCGATCTGCTTGCAGTGATCAGTAGTATTTACCAGACTGAATATCCTTACTTGACGGTAAAAAAATTCAACCGACTGATAGACGAGTATAAATAGGAAACAGATTTATTTGCCATAAAAGATACAGCAAGTATGAGTGACAGTCATTTCAAAGAAGCAGGAAAATTCATTGCCGGTGGGGTGAACTCACCGGTGCGCGCGTTTAAAGCCGTTGGCGGAGCCCCGGTATTTTTTGAACGGGGCAACGGGGCTTACCTGTTTGATACTGAAGGCAGGTCATATATAGATTACGTAGGTTCGTGGGGTCCGATGATCCTGGGTCACGCACATCCTGAAGTAATCACAGCCGTGCAACGGGTTATGGAAAATGGTTTAAGTTTTGGCGCGCCGACAACGATAGAAACGGCCCTGGCAAGAAAAATCCATGAGTTCATGCCCGATATTGAAAGAGTGCGCCTGGTGAATTCCGGCACGGAAGCGGCAATGAGCGCCATCAGGCTCGCGCGGGGTTTCACCGGCAGGGATAAAATCATCAAATTTGAAGGTTGTTATCACGGCCATGCCGATTCGTTACTGGTCAAGGCAGGTTCCGGCGCCCTCACCCTGGGCGTCCCCACGTCGCCGGGTGTGCCGGCGGACACGGTAAAACATACCATTACACTGGAGTTCAATAATGCCGGGCAGGTTGAGAATGTTTTCCGTGACATGGGCGAACAGGTTGCCGCGGTCATCGTTGAACCGGTCGCCGGCAATATGAATTGCATCCCCGGGTCACAACGTTTCCTGGACACGTTGCGTCAAGTTTGTGACCAGTATAATAGTGTGTTGATTTTTGATGAGGTGATGACCGGTTTTCGCGTGGCCCTGGGGGGGGCTCAATCCCTGTATCGAATCAAACCGGACCTCACCCTGCTGGGCAAGGTAATCGGCGGTGGAATGCCCGTCGGCGCCTTCGGCGGCCGTCGGGATATCATGAGTCAGCTGGCGCCGGACGGCGCCGTGTATCAGGCGGGCACATTGTCAGGAAATCCGGTGACGATGATGGCCGGCCTGACAACCCTGAACCTCATCTCGGTACCCGGTTTTTTTACCGACCTGTCCAATAACCTGACCGATTTGCTCGCGGGCCTGAAAGAAACGGCAGAATCAAACAACGTCGCTATTTCCACCAACCAGGTTGGTGGCATGTTCGGACTGTTTTTTAGCGATGACGACGCACCGATCACCTCATACGAACAGGCGCAGGCCTGTGACAAAGAGATATTCAACCGTTTTTTTCACGGCATGTTGAAGAACGGTATTTACCTGGCGCCGTCGAGTTATGAAGCCGGTTTTATTTCCAGCGCCCACGGACCGACTGAAATCCGCAGGACGATCGAAGCCGCCGCATCCGTATACAAAAACCTGCGTTAGCAATAGCCACAGAGGACACAAATGACAGGTTAGGCACTGTCATAACTCTGTGTCCTCTGTGGCTTGAGAAAGCGTGGCACATCCCTTATTAAGTCTCCATGTCGTATAGACATGTAAGCATGTCGTTTTGCCGTATACACGAAATACCGGTCTAATCCAAACTTCCCGCGAATGAACAACCTGCCCTATTCCATAACTATGACCGAACAACCACGACGCAGACGAACGGGAAGTCGGGACGCCAAAAAAGCTGCGCGGCAACGGTCCCAGATACGGGAGGCGCCGTTCATCGAGCGAAAAATTCCCTTCTATGAACTCATGGATGAGGCCGGCCTGGCGCTGATCGAAGCTAACGCAGACGTGGTCCTGGAAGAAATCGGCATTGACTTTCGCGATGACCCGGAAGCGCTGGCGCTGTTGCGTGACGCCGGCGCAGACGTAGAGGGAGAAAGAGTACGCTTTCCCAAAGGCTTATGCCGCGCCGTTATACAGTCCTCAGCGCCGGCGGAGTTCACCCAGCACGCACGTAATCCGCAACGCAGCGTCATCATAGGCGGTAATCGCACCGTACTGGTTCCCGCCTACGGTTCTCCCTTTATTCGCAGCCTGGATGAAGGCAGACGCTACGCAACCATCGAGGACTTTCGTAATTTCGTTAAACTGACATACCTCAGCCCCGGCCTGCACCACTCCGGCGGTACGGTTTGCGAACCCGTGGACCTGCCGGTCAACAAACGCCATTTCGATATGATCTACAGTCATATCAAATACAGCGATAAACCCTTTATGGGCTCGGTGACCCACCCGGAACGGGCACAGGATACCGTTGATATGGCAAAGATCGTCTTCGGTGATGAATTTGTGGAACAAAACACGGTGGTCACCAGTCTGATCAATGCAAATTCACCCATGACCTATGATTCCACCATGCTCGGAGCGGCAAAAGTTTACGCGCGCCATAACCAGGCCACGGTGATATCACCGTTTATCCTGGCCGGCGCGATGGCGCCGGTTACGGTGGCCGGCACCATCACCCAGATACTGGCGGAGGCACTTGCAGGCATGGCTTTTGTCCAACTGGTCAAGCCGGGCGCCCCGGTCGTCTTCGGAACGTTTTCCTCAGCCATTTCAATGCAGTCCGGGGCGCCCACCTTTGGTACGCCGGAACCCAGCCTGGTGCTCTATATCGCCGCCGCGCTGGCGCGCCGTCTGGGTGTTCCCTTTCGCAGCGGCGGCGGCTTGTGTGCGGCAAAGATTGCCGACGCTCAGGCAGCGTATGAATCGGCCAATACCTTACAGACGGCCGCCCTGGCAGGTGTAAATTTCATGCTGCATACGGCCGGCTGGCTGGAAGGCGGACTGGCAATGGGCTATGAAAAATTCATCATGGACGTGGATCAGGCCAACATGATATCGGTGTTACTGCAAGGGGTGGACACCTCGGAAAACGGTCAGGCCATGGATGCCTTACGGGAAGTGGGACCGGGCAAACATTTCCTGGGGGCCGCCCATACCCGGGCAAACTTCGAGTCGGCTTTCTACCGCTCCATTGTGGCCGATAACAACAGCTTTGAACAATGGCAGGAAGACGGCAGTCTGGACACCGCGCAGCGCGCCAACGGGATTTGGAAAAAAATGCTGGAAGATTATACGCCGCCACCCCTGGACGAATCCATTGATGAAGCCCTGCTGGCATTCATCGGACAACGTAAATTGCAGTCTCCGGACAAGCAATACTGATGTGGAGATTTTTGTTGTTAGTTTCTGGTTTCTAGATACCGACCACCAAAAACTAACAACTAAAAACTGACTACTAAATACCGGGGAATGATACTCATGAACCAAGAAGCCACTGCAGAAAACTGGACCGACGAGCAGGAAGATGAGCTTGTCCTTTCCGAACTGGATAATACGGAATTGGTGGAGCAAATGCACGATGATCTCTATGACGGTCTCAGAGATGAGATTATTGAAGGCACGCAGCTCCTCCTGGGCCGGGGTTGGACCGCCGATAAGGTGCTGAATGAGGCGCTGGTCGGTGGTATGCAGATTGTGGGGATCGATTTTCGCGACGGGATTTTATTCGTGCCGGAGGTGCTGCTTGCAGCCAATGCCATGAAGGGAGGGATGCAAATATTGCGCCCACTGCTGGCGGAAACGGGGGCAAAGCCCATCGGTAAAATGGTGATTGGCACTGTCAAAGGCGACATCCACGATATCGGCAAGAACCTGGTAGGTATGATGATGGAGGGGGCTGGTTTCGAGGTAATCAATCTCGGCATCAACAACAGTGTTGAGAACTATTTCGCCGCGCTGGAACAGCATAAACCGGATATTCTCGGCATGTCCGCCCTGCTGACCACTACCATGCCGTATATGAAAGTCGTGGTCGATGAACTGGTCTCCCAAAACATTCGTAACGATTATATCGTCATGGTCGGTGGCGCTCCCCTGAACGAGGAATTCGCCATGGCAGTAGGCGCAGATGCCTATTGCCGGGACGCGGCTGAAGCCGCCGATACCGGTACACGTCTTGTAAAAACCCGGGGAATTATTACTGCCTGATCCGCAGATGGCAAATTATCCGCAGATAAACGCAGATGAAAAGATGGGTAATAATTACATGTGACGCCGACGGCCGTAGCTGAAAGCCTGAACCTGTATTTATTCGTATCATGGAAAAAATTATAGTTTACTGGCGCGATATTCCCTCGCAAGTGATCGTGAAGAAAGGCCGTAAAAAGGGAAAAGCGCTATTGAGTCCGCGTTTTCAGGACGCCATAGACCGAGCCGCGATGCGGGCGCGTAAACACGACAGCGACGCGTATATGAGTGAATGGGAGAGGGTAAAATCCAGCCTGGAAGGAGAGGATGACCTGCAAACGATTGCTCAACGGGAGGCGCAACAAATTGAAACTGCCTATCCTGACGAGCGATTGTTGCAATTGATAAAAAATCACGGAATGACCCGGGAATAAATCGGGAGCAAATCATGTACCGAATGCGCCTCTGGTCAGCGCGTAACGCCGGATGGTTGAGCGTGCTTTATAACGCCTGGGAGAAAATTCTTATCCTGTTCCATCCCGTATTTACGCGTATCGGCTATCAACGCCTGGACAGGTTTTTTCTCGCTGTTGAAAAGCCACTAAAAGGTTTCCTGTTCGACTCTCAGTCCTGTGGCCAGTGCACATTAAGTGACACCGGCATGTCTTGTCCGACAAACTGCCCCAAAACCATGAGGAACGGACCCTGTGGTGGTGTCCGTCCCGATGGCCGGTGTGAAGTCAAGCCGGACATGCCCTGTGTCTGGGTGGTCGCATGGGAAGGCAACCGACGTATGAACAAGCATGAACAAGTTATCGAATTCGTGCTGCCACCCGTCGATATGCGTCTCAGGAACACGTCGGCCTGGTTAAGGAAAGTCAGAGAACATCAAGGTCATCCGGAACTGGAATCACTGAAATGAGATTTGAAGATGAACCCATAGCAGGTGAAAACCTGCCGATTCTCCCGGGGCATATTTCTCCGGGCCGATTGGAACGTGTACTGCGGGCCGGTAAATTTGCGGTAACCGCTGAAATTGCGCCGCCGGATTCGGCAGACCCGGCAGAAGTGTATGCACGCGCCGGCATGTTCGACGGATACGTGGATGCCATCAACGCAACAGACGGATCAGGCGCCAATTGCCACATGTCCAGTGTCGGCATGTGTTCATTGTTAACAAGACACGGCTATGCGATGGTCATGCAGGTGTCCTGTCGGGATAGAAATCGTATAGCAATACAGGGTGACGTGTTGGGGGCAGCGGCAATGGGTGTGGCAAATATACTGTGTCTCACCGGTGACGGGGTACAGTCGGGTGATCATCCACAGGCAAAACCGGTATTTGATTTGGATTGCATGACTGCATTGGAGATGATGCGCGGCATGCGCGATGACAGCCGGTTTCTCAGCGGCCGCAGGATCACCAGTCCGCCACAGGTATTTTTAGGCGCGGCGGCCAATCCGTTTGCCATGCCTTATGATTTTCGTCCCTTGCGCCTTGTCCAGAAAATTAAAGCCGGCGCCCAGTTTATCCAGACCCAGTATTGTTTTGCCATTGACATGTTCAAACAATACATGGAACGGGTCCGTGATCTCGGATTACACGAGAAGGTATTTATTTTAGCCGGTGTAGGACCCCTGGCATCCGCCCGATCGGCGGAATGGATACGTACTCATGTTGCCGGAGTACACATACCGGATTCAGTGATCGATCGCCTCAAGGGGGCTACGGACCAGGCCCGGGAGGGCGTCAATATATGTAAGGATATGATTTACCGGATTCGTGAAATCGAAGGTATACATGGCGTCCATATCATGGCTTATCGACAGGAACATCGGGTCGCCGAGATAGTCGAGGCAACGGGTATCTTGCAAGGCAGAATACCCTGGCATCCCGGTATTGCTCATGATATTTGGGGTCAGAGTAAAAATAATCGACAATAAATCAGCACCACTTGACAACCTGACCCTGTTTTTACTCTGACCCCAAATATACAGAGAGTTATACAACAATGACAGAAACAGTAATCAGTTCGGTAAGCAAAGAAGTCGTTATCGGTTTTGGTCGACCTTTCGTGATCATCGGCGAGCGGATTAACCCGACCGGACGTAAAATCCTGGCCGAGGAAATGAAAACAGGCGATTACAGTCGCGTAGAAGCGGATGCCGTTGCCCAGGTTGAGGCCGGCGCCCACATGCTGGACGTCAACGCCGGCATCCCGTTGGCAAATGAGCCGGCAATCCTGGCGGAAGCAATCAAGCTGGTACAGTCGATTACCGACGTTCCCTTGTCCATCGATTCCTCCATTGTCGCGGCGCTGGAATCCGGTCTGGCCGTTTATCAAGGCAAGGCGCTGGTCAATTCCGTTACGGGTGAAGAAGAACGATTGGAATCGGTATTGCCCCTGGTTGCCAGACATAATGCGGCCGTGGTGGCCATTTCCAACGACGAAACAGGCATTTCGGAAGATCCGGATGTGCGCTTTGAAGTGGCCAGAAAAATCGTTCAACGCGCCGCGGACCACGGGATTCATCACAGCGATATTGTGGTCGACCCGCTGGTAATGCCCATCGGGGCGATCAATACGGCAGGCAGACAAGTCATGCACATTGTCAGGCGTCTGCGCGAAGAACTGAAAGTCAATACGACCTGCGGCGCATCCAACGTCAGTTTCGGCCTGCCGAATCGAAACGGCATCAACAGCGCGTTTCTTACCATGGCCATCGGCGCCGGCATGACCTCGGCAATTACCAATCCCCTGCACGGCGAAGTGATGCAGGCGGTACTCGGGGCGGACGTGATGATGGGCCATGACCCGAATTGCACTCGC
Source organism: Gammaproteobacteria bacterium (assembly GCA_965248145.1). GTDB lineage: Bacteria > Pseudomonadota > Gammaproteobacteria > Eutrophobiales > Eutrophobiaceae > JAAXHV01. The sequence goes on from OZ252091.1 coordinate 2,529,720, forward strand.
TGGATAAAAAAATACCGCGACCCCGTCGCCGCTGTGGAGTCAGGGAACGGACGAAGAGACAGACCCCGCCGGCGGCTCCGCACCTGATGGAAGAATTAGGCAAAACGGCAAAAGTCGTATTTACTCCCTCGGGACGAAGAGGCGTGTTCCGCTTAGGCACACCGTTACTGGAGGCGGCCCGTGAACTGGGCGTTGACATTGATTCCGTCTGCGGCGGCCGCGGTCTGTGTGGTCGTTGCCAGGTATTATGCAATGAGGGTAATTTTCCCAAACTTGAAATTATCTCAAAAAAGGAACATCTCTCCCCGTTCAGCGCAACTGAACGGAAATACGGCGAACGAAAAAAACAGCTGGAACCGGGGCGGCGTCTGAGTTGTCACACTACTGTCCAGGGAGACCTGCTCATTGATGTCCCGCCGGAGAGCCAGATCCATCGTCAGCTTGTGCGCAAGGAAGCCGAACAAAGGGACATTACACTTGACCCCGTTGTCCATCTGCACTTTGTGGAAGTACAGGAAGCGGATATGTATGAATCCAAGAGTGACATGACAAGGTTAATGGAGGCATTACGTCATCAATGGGGCTTTGCGGATCTGACTTGGCGCTTCGCCGTATTGAACGGCCTCCAACCCGCGTTAAGAGAAGGTAAATGGTCGGTCACGGCTGCGATACACCAGGGTAAGGAGATAATCGCCACCTGGCCGGGATATAAGGATACCGTTTACGGCCTGGCCATAGACGTTGGTTCGACCACGATCGCGGCGCACCTTTGCGACCTGAACAGCGGTGAGGTCATCGGTTCGAACGGCATGATGAATCCGCAAATCCGGTTTGGTGAAGACCTGATGAGCAGGGTATCTTACGTCATGATGCACCCGGAAGGCGTTGATGAAATGATCCGGGTGGTGCGCGAAGGAATCAATAAACTCATTTTGCAGATCAGCAGTGAGTCCGGCATCTCTCCCAACGATATCGTCAGTATCACATTGGTAGGCAACCCCATTATGCACCACCTGTTGCTGGGCATCAGTCCCATTGAACTCGGTGGCGCGCCGTTTGCCCTGGCAATCGATAGCGCCGTTTATATAGACGCAAAAAAACTTGCAATCAATATCAACCCGGGGGGAGTCGTTTATATTCTTCCCTGTATCGCCGGTCACGTCGGGGCAGACACGGCCGGAGTCATTCTATCGGAGCAACCCCATGTTCACGATGATGTCAGCCTGCTCATAGACATCGGCACCAACGCGGAAATCGTGCTGGGTAACAGGGAGCGCCTGCTGGCCTGTTCCAGTCCGACGGGCCCTGCGTTTGAAGGAGCGCAAATCAGTTGCGGCCAACGGGCTGCTCCCGGGGCCATAGAACGAGTGCGTATTGACCGGAAAACCCTGCAAGCGAGGGTGAAGATAATCGGATCGGAGCTTTGGTCCGATGACCCGGCGTTCGAACATCCCACTGCAAGCACCGGTGTTACCGGCTTATGCGGCTCGGGCATCATAGAAGCCGTAGCGGAAATGTACCTGTCCGGGATCTTAAGCAGCGACGGGGTTATCGACGGTAGCCTGGCAAGCAAGACGGATCGTATCGTTGAGGATGGCCGCACATTCTCTTTTATTCTCTATAGAGGCAATTCCACGATTTCCATCACACAAAACGATATACGACAAATCCAGCTTGCCAAAGCCGCACTATATGCCGGCGTCAAACTGCTGATGGACAAAATGGCGATCAAGTCGGTGGACAGGATACGTTTGGCCGGCGCGTTCGGCAGCCATATAGACACCAAACTTGCCATGGTGCTCGGAATGATACCGGATTGCCCGCTGCAACAGGTGACATCCGTCGGTAACGCCGCCGGCACCGGGGCGAGGATCGCTTTATTAAATAATGAATCCAGAAACGAGATTGAAACAACGGTCAGACAAATAGAAAAAATCGAGACAGCGGTTGAACCAAAATTTCAGGAATACTTTGTCAATGCCATGGCTATACCGCACAAAACAGACCCCTTTCCCAACTTGTCGGCAACGATAACGATGCCGGGCAGGCAGACACCAGGGTCTAATCAAGAGACAAGCACACCTGATAAACGTCGGCGGCGAAAGAGAACGTAGCTGATTCGATCAGCGCAGTCATTCGCCCCCATCCTGAGGCATAACCTTCATTGAGAAATCATCGCTGCTCTGTGAGCGAACAGCCTCGAAAATCTCGCGCGCGAGGATCGGGAACGCGGAAGCCTGGAATTCCTTGTCGTCCATATATCGGGTTACAATCTGATCGTTTTCCTCCATGCGCTCGATCATCATGTCCTCAATGAGCTTGCGGGCCCCCAACTCGAACTTGTCGAGCGGGTTGGCCAGGGCCGTTCTCACGATCTGCTCGCTGTTGCAGGCTTTCTCCTTGATCTGCTGGAAAAAGAGGCGATCCTCCTCGGTAAACTGAGTGCCGAAACGCTCGTTCAGCACCTTAATGATTTCCGATAGCGGCGCCTCCTCATCCTTGGCTTTCCCGGTACCGACCTCGGTCGGACTTTTAACGTATTGGGGTTTACCCTCCTTTACCTCAATGGCGCCGGAGAATACGCGCTCCAAACGGTAATACTGGAGCGCCACCTCATCCCCTACCTGAATGATCGTCGCATCCCGATCGAGTGGCAGATGTGGCAAGAGGAAGCGCCCGTAGCTGTAAAGTATTTCCAGATCAGGGTCAGTGTAGGGAACGATCTGGCTCAGGAAGGCGTAAACCCGGACGTACCCCGCGAGCTTGTCACGAAATGCCCGTCGGCGTTCCTCATCGTCGAGCACCGCGAAGCGATCTACGGCCGGTTGCAGATGCCGCTGCATGTGGGCATGGTCGGCAGCGCCTTGGCGCTCGGTCGGCTTATAGAACACCTGAGCGAAGGCTTCGACCTCGCTCCAGTGGTAGACCTGCTCCTGATCGAGTTCGTGCTTGAATGCTTCGAGGCTCGAAGGGTCGGAAGGTTTGGCAAGCTCAGTCTTGTCGTAATACGGTTTGAACGCCTGGAAGATATTTTCTGCGTCGTTGACGAAGTCCAGGACGAATGGCGCGTCCTTGCCAGGAATCATTCGGTTCAGTCGGGACAACGTCTGCACCGCTTGCACACCGTCCAAGCGCTTGTCCACATACATCGCGCAGAGCAGGGGCTGATCAAAGCCGGTTTGATACTTGTTGGCAACCAACAGCACCTGATAATCCGAGTTTGTGAAGCGTTCTGGCAGTGCCGCCTCGCTGATGGGCTTGCCCGTGACCACGTCGGTGTTCATGCCGGGCTCGGTATACTCAACGTCCGTCTCCGGGTCGCGTACGGTACCGCTGAAAGCAACGAGCGACCGGATGCCCGTGTAACTATTCTCTTCGAGATAGTGATCGAAGGCGAGCTTGTAGCGCACCGCGTGCAGGCGCGAGGAGGTCACGACCATCGCTTTGGCCCGACCGGCCAGCTGATGCAATACGCTACGGCGGAAGTGCTCGACGATAACCTCCGTCTTCTGCTCGATGTTGTGCGGATGCAAGCTCATAAACTTGGCAAGCGCCCGGACGGCTTTCTTTTTCGGTAGGTCGGGATCGTCTTCAGCCGCCTTGAGCAATCGGTAGTAGGCCTTGTACGTCGTGTAGTTCGCTAGCACGTCGAGAATGAAGCCTTCTTCTATCGCCTGACGCATGCTGTAAAGATGGAATGCCTCGGGCGTGTCTTTGACGCTGGGGCGGCCAAATAGTTCGAGAGTTTTCCCTTTCGGGGTCGCGGTGAAGGCGAAGAAGCTCAGGTTCGGTTGTCGCCCTCTCGAAGCCATGACCTGATTCAGACGGTCTTCCCAGTCAGCTTCGCCTTCGACGTCCTCGTCTGCCGTGGCTCCCAGAAGCGCCTTCAGTTCGTGCGCAGTTTCCCCGGTTTGGCTCGAATGCGCTTCGTCCACGATCACCGCGTAGCGGCGCTTGGCGATTTCTACCTCCCACGCCTTCGCACGCACTTTCTCCGCGGCGCTTGCCGCCTCCTGTGATTCGGCGCCGGCAATATGTAGCAGACCACGCAGCACAAAGGGGAACTTCTGCAACGTCGTAATCACAATCTTCGTGCCGTCGATTAAGGCTTCCGCGAGCTGCTGGCTATCGCGATCGATTGCCTTTACAACACCTTGAGCATGCTCGATCTGATAGATGGCATCCTGTAGCTGGCGGTCAAGCACGCGCCGATCGGTGATCACTATGACGCAGTCGAAGAGCTTGCAATCCTCGTCGTCATGCAGGCTGGCCAAGCGGTGGGAGAGCCACGATATGCTGTTGGTCTTGCCGCTGCCGGCAGAGTGCTGAATCAGATAGTTCTGGCCCGGTCCTTCCTCGCGAGCAGCCGCGATGATCTCCCGCACTGCATCAAGCTGGTGATAGCGGGGGAAGATCAGGGTTTCCCTGATAACCTGCCGCTGACCACTCTTGCCGTCTTCGACCTTCTGCTTCTGGGTCTCGACGAAAAGAAAATGCCCGATGATGTCGAGAAAGCTGTCGCACTTGAGCACGTCCTGCCAGAAGTAGCCAGTGCGGTAACCGGATGGATGCTGCGGGTTACCGGCGCCGCATTCAATCTCACCCGGCTGGCTGCCGCGGTTGAAAGGCAGGAAATGCGTCTTGTCGTGCGAAAGCCGCGTCGCCATGTAAACCTGGTCCGGGTCGGCCGCGAAATGCACCACGGCGCGAGCTTTGAAGCGAAAGAGCGGCGCGCGTGGATCCCGGTCCTCCTGGTATTGGCGCACTGCATGGCGCCAACTCTGGCCGGTGCTTGGATTCTTCAGTTCACAGGTGGCCACTGGCAGACCGTTCAGAGCGAATACAAGATCGACGGTATCGTGCTTGCCCGGATGGCAGAGCACCTGCCGGGTTACTGTGAGCCGGTTTTTTTTATACAGCTCCAACACCTCATCATTGAGGCCATGCGCTGGCTTGAAGGTAGCGAGCCGGAAGGTCTTGCCGTAGAACTTGAAGCCATGCCGTAGTACATATAGCGTACCCTTGAGGTCAAGTTCCTTGACCAGCTTAGTGAGTAGCAGTTGCTCAAGTCCATCGCCGTGTAGCGTAAGCATGTCGTACCAGAGTCTGGGCTGGGTTGCTTCAAGGAAAGTACAAACCTGCGCTGGGAACAGAGCTCTCTCGACGTCCCACTCGGCGTTGGTGCCGGACTGCCAACCGCTCGCGCCAAGCAACGTCTCCTCGACGTGGTGTTCGAAGGCGCGTTCATTGGTCTGGTCGCTCAGTCCCATGGTCGTATGATCGGTATGGACTGCATGGATGGTATCACGGTCCCATCTTTCGCGTTCTTTGATCGAATAGCCTCTTCCTGGTACATGGCAAGAGACAGATAAGTCAAAGCGGCTCTCGCCATGCGCATGATGCACATCGTCTTCGCAAAGAACCTATCGGTGGTGAGATAAAGATGGGTATCAGAATCCGATGAACCGGCATTGTAGTGTTGCAGCGTTAGAAACCGGTGCTCTATATAGTTGCGCAACGACACTAGTTCTCTTGCGTCTGGGGCTGCAGAGGAAGAAAAATCCTCATCGAAAAGGTCCTTCGACAGATAGTATAGGCCGCGAAGCGGCCAGTTGCGATTTCCGTCGAAGACGGTTCGGAGTTTTAGCTTGGGCGGGCTTCCTACCTGTTCTACCCAAATCCTCCGGAAAGAAACGTCGCGAGGGTTCATGCCTACCGAGAAATAGTCATTCAAGAACAGTGAAATCTTGTCGAATAGCGCGTAGGCGGATCGGAACGCCGTTTTGAGCTGGTCGACATGGTGGCCGAACTCACCTCCATCAGCACTATCCAGGATCAGAACCTCACGATCAATGAAGTGGCCTTGCAGATGATCGAGCGATTGATATTGATAAAGCTGGAACCTCGCCGATATATATTCCTGCTTCAGGTGATTGTAGTAGGCCGGAAAGCGCGGGGCATCACCGACCTGGTAGACATGACTTGGTAGGTGAAGCACGTCTGTTGCTGCTACCGTCGCTGTAGTCACGTCGTTAAGTGGATTGAGAAATAGCCGCTCTTGCAGACACCAGCTTCGGTAGCGTTGCTCATCAACCGTTTCTCCGAGAGTGAAAGCATTCAGATCGAATGAATGGTCGAATTTGATAGCCTCCAAATAAGCGTTAACCTTGGCAAGATCACGAGAAAATTTACCGCGCGCCGGCTCGTCTGGCCCACTGTCCCAAAACCCATTTTCCGCGAGAGCGGCCAAGTACTGCTCCGAAGCTGCCTTGAGGAATATTCCTACATGTCCAGAATCATAGAGATATCGGGCATACGAACTAATCCCATGACCCATGTTTCCCAACGCCATAGCGAAATTTGGAAGGACTTGTATTACCAATTGCCATTGTTCGAGAGCCTCAACACATCGACCGAGACTATTCAGTCTGCTTGCGATGTTTGTTCGAATTTGGCACCGTCTGATCGGGTTGATGGAATCAAAAGCCGATTCAGCAATAGCATGTCTAAGAGACAATAACTCCGCAACGCTTTCAGTTTGACCCCAACTCCAAGCATATTCATCATCGTGTTTGGTCGATGCAATTCCGTAGTATGCATTCGCTTGGAAATAATAAAGAAGGACCCGATCTTCTCCTAAGGCGGTCTCAAGACGACTATCGCATTCGTCAACAAGCAGCTTCAAAGCACTTTCATTTGCGGCGTCCGTCGCAGCATCGATCCGTTGCCCCAAGTCATTTAGCGTTTCAATCATGTCATCACTGCTGGCAGGGAGGATCCGTTGCCCCGAGCCGCGGCCCATTCAGACAACTCGTCGTCGACTGCCCATACATCGTCACCCACCTTCTCGACGCTGAAGATGCGCTCCGACTCGTTGCCGACCAACAGCCAGTCCCAGAAGGGCGGTCGGTCATAGAGTTCCCCCACTCTCGAACACGCGATAGCGGAGCCACTTCGCTATACCGTCCAGGTCAGGAAAGAGCTGGCGGTCGAAAACGCCGTACTGATCGAGGCGGCGACGGATGTCGTCGTGGGCATCGTGGCGAATCACGATCTCGATCCAATCGCGATTTTCCAACGCCTCGAGAGGCCGGTGGCAGGCAAGCAGGACGCTGTCCTGTGCCCGCATGCGAGGCGATATGTGGGGCGGATGGTAGATAACATTCTCCGTGATCTCGAAAGGAAGTGGCGCTTCGGGTGTTTCGTTTGAGCTGGCATCGGGCGTTTCTTCGTCTTCCGCCGCCTCGCTGTTATCGTTTTCCTCGCCCTCCAACTCTTCGACGCCGAACGCCGCGTAACCCATCTCCTCGTGGGCTGGCTTCGTCGCCAAGTCCTTGACAGGCTCTACGCCTAGGTGCTGATTACGGGAGAAATCGGTATAGCGTGCCGGATTGCTGATCAGGACGTACACCGCACTGTCCATGGGCTCGCCCTCGTCTTCTGTCTTCGTTTCACGTACCGCGAAGTAGAGCGCCACAAGTGGGTTCTCGGTCCAGTCCATCAAACGGGTCGGCAGCCCGTGGTGCTGGGCGATGGCGAGCGCCTCCCATTCGCTGCGCGGCAGGTGCTGGACGTGTGTAACCAGATGGTTACTGAATACTTCCAGCACGTCGCGCTCGAGCTCGTCACGCTCGCGGAAGGATTTCGACTGCAGGTGGTCGTAGCGTCCGATGGAGGGTTTGAGCAGATAGCCGGCCGAAATTAGCTTCGTCTGGCCGCGGAAATACTTGCGCATCTTTGGCAGTTCGTTACGAACGATGTTGAGGTATTCCTCAAAGGTATCGATTTCGAAAGGCATGCTATGCGGCTACCTCGCGCACGTCGATCTTGCCGGTGACGGCTGCGGTGATGAGCGTGGTGCGATATTCCTGTAGGCGCTCGATGGCGGTTTCGACCTTGGCAGTCAGGATGTCGAGTTTGGCGGTCTCGCGGTCGAGGAAGTCGGCAATAGCCTCCTGTTCGGCAAAGGGTGGAACGACTACAGTGATCGAATGGACATCACCACGATCTATGCCGGGCACAGCGGATTTCACAGCATGCAGCAAGAACAGTGGCGAAAGGTGTCTCAGTAAAGCCTGCAAGAACCTCGGCTCGTTTCCATGCAGATCGATGCTATAGAGAGTCGTATTGAGGGGCCAATAGTTCTCGGTTATCAGATAGAACTCGCCGATTGTTCCATATCGACCTGTCACGATCCCAGGCCCTGTAGCTTTGGCAAGATTGTGTGTGGCAGAGACCCCTGAGGAGGAGACCAAAGGCACGCCACCTTCCTCACGTTGTTCGGCGGACAGATCATGGCCCCGCTGGAACATTACGGCCCGCTTGAGTGACTTCATCTCCCAATGCTTCGGCACGTCGCCGAGCCAGTCGATGCCGGAGGGTTTGAGCTTGGGGTGCGGGTCAAGGTCGCAGGCAGCAGCAGCGTCGGGCGGAAGGCCGCGGGTGACAGTGCGCGAGATGAGCGCAATACGCTTCTCCTTCAGCCGCTCGGTCAACGTGCGCTTCTTCGCCACCAGGGTATCTATCTTCGCCGTCTCACGGTCGAGAAAGTCGGCTATGGCGCGTTGCTCCTCGCTTGGGGGGAAGCCAACTCTGGTTTCCAAATAGGCTGCAGAGTCAAGATTCTGGATGCCAGTAGTCTGCTTTACTGCAGGGAAATTGAGCCGACCAGCATAGATGGCCGCGTGGACATACGACCATTATCGTGGGACATGCCCTAGTGAAGTCGGCATACGAGCGACGAAGTTCGAGCAGACAGCGTCAAACTCGTGGTCGAAAAACACGACGCACCCAACAAGCTGCTTCTCACCTCCGCCCGACTTTTCGACTAGAAGGTCGCCCTTGTGGAGTAATCTGCCTTTGCGCTGTGTCCTTTCGACAGCCCTAAGCGTCAAGGACTCGTCGTCAACGACAAACCGCTCACGATCAAAGTCAGCTACCCGCACGCAAACGAGGTCGTCAACCCCATTCGGCTCATCGCCCCATATTCCGTTTGTCGTCCGCCTTGTGCTCCACTTTATGCGGTCAATGTCCCAATGCTCTGGCACCTCGCCAAGCCACTCGATGCGGCTTGGCCTGTACTCCGGATACAGCGTCAGCTTCACGACGACACCTCTTGTGCCAGCCGCTCTGGATCCCAGATGTGTTCTGCGAGCCAGCGGTAGAGGTCCTGCCGAGCGTCGAGGTCCACCTTCTTGAACTCCGCGTGGGCGCAGAACGGAACCCCACTCTCTTCAATGAACCGTCGGAAGCCTGGGTTATGGTCATACGCCTGTTCGTGGAGGCTGCGGGCCAGCAGGTTCTGTTCCAGATAGTATTCGCGCTTCTCAGCATAGGGTAGGTCACCGTAGCTGGCATTGAAGCTCTTGGGTAGAAGCAGGAGGCCGCCGATATGGTTCCGGTACTCGGCGAACTCGCTCGGATGCTCGAACTCATCCACGTGGAGTTCCGAATGGTCCGCCCAGATATGCTCGATCTCGTATCCTTTGTGACCGCGTTGAGCGTATTCAGCGTAGCGGGACGCTTGGCCCGATTGTGTTTCCAGGTAATCCGTCATGCGCGCGAGTAGGCGATGAATCTGCGGCCCGTTCATGGAATGCAACCCGAAGCTAGCATTTCTATCGTTGACAGCAAATGTCTCACTCTCAGCGTCGAGTCGCTTACGCAACATCCCAGCCAGTTCCTGTACACTTTTTCCGCGGATGTCGCGCATCACCAAGAACATGGCGTATTGCATCGTCGAGTAGTCAATGGCTCGCCAGTTCCAGATGCGCCGGTGAATCAAGATGTCGAGCCAGGTTGCAACGACGCGCAGCTTGCGCAGCGCGCTGGCCTCGTCGTCGTCCACAGTGAGCGGTGCCAGCAGCACCGGGTACTGGAGGGTGAAATTGTGTCGGGCGTTGAAATGCACACACTCCAGCCCGGACGTGAATATCTCTCCCGCGTGTCGCAGGCGTTCGTACCAACGGCTGTAGAATGCGAAATCGCGCTCGATAACGCGGGCAAACTCCGCGCTGCCGGTGAGACCGAGCGCCGCCTTGTGATCACGCACCCAGCGGTGGAACTCGGTACCGATCAGGTCGAAGTCACGGGGCGCGGCGCCACGTTTGCGTTCGCGGATGCTCTCGGCGTACTGGCTGCGCAGCCACGATTTGATACCGTCTGCGTCCTCGTCCTTGCCGATCTCGGCGAGCGCTTGCACACGCTTCTTCCATACTCCGCTCGCGCGGGTGCGGTGCTCGGTGTCGGTAATATTGGCGAGGAGGTACCCTTTGAGCATATCCGCGGGTGTAAGTGAGAGCCCGCGGTCGTTCATGGTCTCGAAGATGGTGTAGGCATCACTATCGGAGTAAGCCGTGATTTCGATGAGGTGGACGTTCTCGATCAGCCAGTCAACAAAGTACGGCAAGGCCGCGCCGGCCAGTTCCTCGGGGAACTGCTCTTCCAAGTCGGCGTAGCGCGCTAGGATGTTGCGCACGGACTCAGGGGCGTCATCGTCCATGAACTCCTCACCGGCATAGAGTGCCTCCATGCAGGGTGTGCGCTCGGGCACGTCGAGGTTGAAGGAGCGTTTGTCGAACTTCAGCGAAAAGATGAAGTCTGCAATCTGACCCTTTTTGTCGGGATCGTCGAGCCGATTCTGGAGGAAGATCAACAGCAGGGTCAGTGTGGTGAGACGCTGCTGACCATCGATGATGTATTTCTGGCCGTCCTTGTCACTGGCGATGATCGAGCCGAGGAAGTAATGTCCGTACTTGGCGACGGCACTGCGCTCGTTACCTTCCTGGTGACTTTCCAAGAACTTACTAGCGAGGTCGTCAATCAGTTCGGTGACCTGTTTTTTCTGCCACTTGTACTCGCGCTGGTAGTAGTCAATAGAGTACTTACGACCGGCGAGCAGTTCGCGAATGGTGCGGCCCTTGCCGTCGATTTCGCGGGGCGGGCGGCTCTGCGTGGTCATTGGGCTACCTCATTGCTGCCGGTCACGTCTGAGAGCAGCTCGAGGATCTCCCGCTCCAGGGTCTTGATGTCCGCTTCTATCACCTCCAACGGGCGCGGCGGTTCGTACTGGTAGAAGTGGCGGTTGAAGGGGATCTCGTAGCCAACCTTGGTCTTGCTTTCGTCAATCCACGCATCAGGAACATGCGGCAAGACTTCGCGCTCAAAGTAAGCCTGAATACTCTTCTTAAGTGGCACGCTCTCAGTGTCGCGCAACTCCGAGTTAGACTCGGGGTTGCCGTTCCGGTCACGACATATTTCGGCGGTCTCGTCACGTTCGCCGAGTGCGGAGAGCACAACTCTTAGTTCGGGTGCCGTGAGGCGCACATTGGTGGATTGATCGATGTCGCGCAGGTCCGTGAGAAAGGCTTTACGGTCTTTGTAGACCATGTCACCATGCTGTGCCGCGAAATCCAGGAGCAGCTTGCGAATCATTTCCTGTCGCTGCTCGCCTTCCGCAGTCTCCGCGAGCCGTGCCTTCTCGTTCTTTTTGTTGCTGGTTGCGAGCTTCACGAAGCCGCTCTCGGCCTCGAGGCGCTCAATCCTCTCCGCCGTCGCTTGGAAGTTCTGGCGTAGTGGACGCTCGACGGTGATCTTGTGAAAACCGAAATCGGCATTGTCAAAAACCTTACTGACGACGCGGGTCTTCTCAACCGGTTGTTTGGTGATGGGGTCCTCTTCAGGGAAACTGCACGTCTCGCCGTCCTTGAAGTTGCCGAAGATGCGCGTGACTTCACTGATCTGATCGGGCTCGCTCGGCCGGTCCGTGGGGTCGCCCAACTTGTTGCGTTTGTTGCCGAGGCTTTTCGGCATCTTCACGTAAAAGCGCCGCGCATCAATGAGTTGCACCTTGCCCTTGCGGCGTGGCTCCTTGTGATTGGTAAGCACCCAGATATAGGTAGAGATGCCGGTATTGTAGAAGAGCTGGTCGGGGAGCGCTACCACAGCTTCGAGCCAATCGTTCTCGATAACCCACTGGCGGATGTTGCTCTCTCCGCTACCGGCGTCGCCCGTGAAGAGCGGTGAGCCGTTGAATACGATGCCGATGCGGCTTCCGCCATCCTTAGGCGCGCGCATCTTCGCTAGCATGTGCTGTAGGAACAGCAACGAACCTTCGTTAATGCGCGGCAGACCGGCGCCGAAGCGGCCATCGTAGCCGAATTCCTCGGCTTCACGTTCGATGTATTTCTGCTGTTGCTTCCATTCTACGCCAAAAGGCGGATTGGCAAGCATGTAGTCAAAGGTACGTTTCTTGCCCTCGGCGTCGCGATCGAAACCGTCCCTGGTGAAAGTGTCGCCAAGGATGATGTTGTCGGCGTCCTCGCCCTTGATCAGCATGTCCGCCTTGCAGACGGCCCAGGATTCGTCGTTCCAGTCCTGGCCGAACAGGTGCGGGTCGGCCTCGAAATTGAGATCGCGAATATATTTCTCGGCGACCGAGAGCATACCGCCTGTACCACAGGCTGGATCGTAGATGGTTTTGACGACGTGGCTCTTGCGCAAGTCTTTCTCCGGGTCGAGCAGGAGGTTCACCATCAGTCGGATCACTTCGCGTGGCGTGAAGTGCTCGCCAGCCTCTTCGTTGGACTGTTCTGCACCGATCCGGATGAGTTCCTCAAAGACATAGCCCATATGGACGTTGTCAACTCTTTCAGGAGAGAGATCCATAACCGCGAATTTTTTGACTACTTCATAGAGCAGGTTCTTTTCTGCCAAGCGCGCGATCTGCTGGTCGAAGGCGAAATGCTCTATGATCTCGCGCACATTCTTCGAGTAGCCGTTGATGTAGGCGTTGAGGTTCGGTGCGAGTTGGTTGGGATCGTCCAGCAGTTTGGGGAGATCCAGCTTCGAGAGGTTGTAGAACGGTCTCCCGGTAGTTTTCTCAAGGAGACTTCGCACCACGGTATCAGGCTTGGCCTTGATCTTAGGATGCTCGACCAGTACCTGGGCCTTGGTCGGTGCGAGCAGACAATCGAAACGCCCCAGGACCGTGAGCGGCAGAATTACCTTGCGGTATTCATTGCGCTTGTAGGGGCCTCGGAGCAGGTTGCAGATGCTCCAGATGAAATTGGCAAGCTCAGTACTCAAGCGGTGCCCCTTTGCCTTGGTGGGGTGTGGTTCTCTTTCAAATCAAGATATTCGGGCATTCTGATTCCTTGATGCTCGGTATAGAACCTGAAAGCGCTCAGAAGCCGAACACTTCATAGTTAACTCCTGGCTAATCCAGCAGCCGCACATAGCTCTGATATAGTGTTTACACATGGCGGAATTATAATTATGTTGTAGCTATTAACAAGCTTTTCGATTCTTTAACACGTGGTTTGTCCCCTGTTTCTTCTGTTTGTATTCCATTAGTGATCATCCCCTGAATAAATCCACATGGATTCGGTCTTGCCTGCACGCTCAAAGCCGGCACTTTTGTAAAAATTGATAGTCTTTCCGTCAGCGATAAGTACTTGCTGGTGATAGGAAGAATATTCGGCTTTGAGAGAATTTAACATTCTCCGGCCAATTCCTTCACCTTGGTATTCAGGATGAACCAGAAGGTGCGGGTAATAAACAACCAAATGGCCATCAGCTATTGCATTGCCTAAGCCCACCAGCTTCCCTGAAACTCGGGCAGTTACTAAACTATGAGAGTTCCTCAATGCAGCCATCAGTTCTCGTGGCAGTTCAGCCGAAGACCAACCATTAGCCTTGTAAATCGCTAACGTTTCTTCATTCCCAATCTCGTCATTGAGGCTTATTTCTACTTCCATTGGGTGTTTCCGATTGAGGTATAACGCTTTATGAAGGGGCAAAATGCACGGCATTTTGTCCCGCTTGCTTTACTTGTTGGCGCTTTTTTGATGGGCCACATATTCATCAAGTAATTGTCGAATCATTTTTTGATATTGAATATGGTTGGCTTTAGCAATCTCTTTAAAATAGGAGACACTTTCAGAACTCAATGAAATAGTTACTTTTGTGTTTTCACTTTTCAGTTTAAGTTCTTCGGGTGAAGGCAGAAAGTCGGCAACAAGTTTAATGTCGCCGATTGGCTCATCAGTGTATCGAATTTGCTTGTTCATAGATTTTCTTCCCCTTTCTCCAATAGCCTGCACCGATTATTCGAATGCGACCATTTCGGTATGTGAAGCGGACTGTAAGAATACTCGTTTTCTCCTGGTTGAGACCAAAACAAAAGTAGCGTTTTTCATCTTGGCCATGGGTGAGGTCCTCGGCAATGACACGATATTTATCAGAAAAAGCATGCTGGGCTTCATAGAATGAAACTCCATGTTTTTGCCGGTTTTCGAGGTTCTTGATCTCATCCCATTCGAAATTACCTACTGACATGGGGTAAGGATAACAGAAATATGGCTATTTAGCCATACTTTTGTTCTAACATTGTTATAGCCGATACAGCTTTGTTGCGTTCAGCACCGTAGGCACGTACTTGATTAGTTTTTAAATATTTATTTATTGGGTTTGCCAAACTGGTTACGTGTTTTCATTTAACGAGGCATCTTTTGCTTTGTCGGCGCGGAGTTCGAAAGCGCGGACAATGACATAAGCTATAAGGGCAAAAATGAAAAATATCAGCAGCATCCAGGCGATAGATTGCAATGATTCGATAATGGTTCGATAAATTTCCAATATCCAGCGTTCCGAGGTTAATACGGGTGGGGTAAAGTTTTCCGTGGGCGCCCGAAGAAAATTCTCCAGGTAGCGAATTTGAACTCCGCCGGATATGCCGACAACGTATATTGCAAACTGCAAGTACTTTGCCCAGGCGTAGGCGATATCATGGGCTACAATTCGTTCCAAAACGCTATCGATGGACTTTGCAAACAGTCTCGCGATGATAAAACAAACAACAAACGATACTACAAACGTGATCCCTAAAAGTGATAAAAACATCTATGAACTCCTCAGTTATTATTTCTGAATCATATAATAGTTTATTCAGTCTATCACCCTGCCCCGCAGGGATTTGGTCCGACTGCGCCGGGTTTTACTGTCCAGTCTTTTCTCTTGTGAGCCTTTGGTGGGTCTGGTTGGGCGCCTCACTTTCCTGACCACTGCGACACTCTTGATTAATTCCTGCAACCTTTCAAGTGCATCATCCCTGTTTTGATCCTGTGTCCTGTGCTTCCGGGCCTTGATAACAATAACGCCCTCTTTGCTGATACGCCGGTCTCTCAGGTTTAACAGGCGTTGCTTGTAAAATTCGGGTAGTGATGAAGCATGAATGTCAAAACGGAGATGAATCGCCGAAGAGACTTTGTTGACGTTCTGGCCACCTGCGCCGCGCGCGCGGATGGCTGAAAGCTCTATTTCATCATCGGGAACAGACACGTTTGAAGAGATATTCAACACTTTTGATTTTCCCTGAGAGTAAAAGGGGACAGATTTATTTTCTTTCCTGTAAGGAATCTAATCGTACACGCAGACCACACAGAAAATAAATCTGTCCCCTTTTATCTCAAGTATGGCCTGTTCGCTGAATTGATCAAGCTAGTGCCTGCCCTTTCCCGTATTGAGCCTGAATATTTTTCTTGATCTACCTATGTTGATCTGCCAAAATTTCGGCGGTTTTGCTGAGATGATTTAATTGGAACCTGGAGAAAACAACGATGGCGAGACAATCCGGTGGAAGAAAGGCACGCAGGGCGCTACGAAGCGCGCCGTTGGCTGACACGCTCAAGCCCGTTCATCCGGGCGAAGTCGGTGGGCAATTCCGGCCTTTGACGGACGCTGACGTTGCAGCTATAAACGATAACGTTTTCAAGATTCTAGGAGAAGTTGGCTTCAACGAGGCGACGCCTCACTGTATTGAGGCCTGCACCGGCGCCGGGGCAGTACTCGGCAACGATGGCCGTTTGAGAATGTCGAGAGCCGTGGTCGAAAACGCCATGCGGCTTGCCAGACGAAACCTGGTTCTGCACGGTCAGGATCCCAAACACGATTTGCATCTCAGCGGCAGTAAGGTGCACTTCGCGACAGCCGGCGCTGCAGTCATGATTGCCGATCCTGAAAACGATCTATACCGAGAATCGACGGCACAAGACCTTTACGACATGGCGCGCATTGCCGACACCTGTGAACACATTCACATGTTCCAGCGCACCTGTGTGCTGCGAGACGTAGTTGACAATTACGAAATGGACCTCAATACCACCTATTGCGCGGTCATGGGCACAAGCAAGCATGTCGGTTCGAGTTGGACCGAAGCCAAACATCTCGAAAAAACCCTCGAAATGTTGCACGTCATTGCCGGAGGTGAAGCTGAGTGGCGGGCGCGACCGTTCGTCAGCCAATCCAACTGCTTTGTTGTGCCGCCGATGAAGTTCGCCGTAGACTCGCTGGAATGTTTACGGGTCGCGGTTCAAGGCGGTATGCCGGTACTGCTCCTGTCCGCAGGGCAGGCAGGCGCGACAACGCCGGCCTGTCTGGCCGGCGCCGTTTCCCAGGCCTGGGCCGAATGTCTTGGCGGCCTGGTCTATGTGAACGCAATCGAACCCGGCGCCCCGGCCATTCTCGGCACCTGGCCGTTCATCTCCGACCTGCGTACCGGCGCTATGAGCGGCGGTTCGCCTGAACAGGGCTTACTGTCCGCGGCCTGCGCGCAAATGGGCAATGTCTACGACTTGCCCTTTGGGACGGCCTGCGGCATGACAGATTCGAAATTTCCGGATTTTCAGGCCGGCGCCGAACGCGCCGTGACGACCTTGTCCGCGGCATTGTCAGGCGCCAACCTCGTCTACGAATCGGCCGGCATGTACGCGAGCCTGCTGGGTACCTGCCCCGAGAGCCTGTTGCTGGACAATGACGTGCTCGGCGCCGCCATGCGGGTAACGAGGGGAATTGAAGTGAATGCCGAGACCTTGAGTTTTGACGAAATAAATCAGGTCTGTACCGGTGGCGAAGGTCATTACCTGGGCTCTGATCGAACCTTGAAGGTCATGCAGAGTGAATACATTTACCCGGATTTCAGTGATCGCACGAGCCCGAACGTGTGGGAGGAAAGCGGAAAACCGGTCATGTTGAAGAAAGCTATCGAGAAAAAGCGGGCAATTCTCACCAGTCATTTCCCGGGCCATGTCAGCGCTGAGACTGATTCCGAAGTGCGGGACAGGTTTCCAATTTTTCTTTCCCGCGAAGCTGTCGGTAAAATGTGGGCAACCGGCGAAGCCTGACAAACCTGCAGCAGTTCCCGCTAATTGATCCGACCGCCGCTGTTGGTCAGCAACGAATTCGTTTGTTGTCGGGGTCGTACATAATATTTGAATATTTGGGGTCAGAGTAAAAATACAAACATAACAGGCGTTGCCGGTACATTCCTGGATATTTTTACTCTGACCCCTTAAATGATTCCGCAGGAATGGGCTGAGGTCAGCAACGGATTCGCTTGTTATCAGGATCGTACATGGGTCGCAGTGAGGCTTCAGCCTGGACGCGGATGCCCGCTACTTCGATTTCGAACCTGTCTCCGGTCAGATCCGCCACGTCACGAATCTCTGACGTATCGACGTATCCGAGGCCGATACTGCCGCCCAGGGTATGACCGTAACTGCCGGACGTCACGTGGCCGATGATCCTGTCTTGATACCAAATCGGCTCGTTGTGGTAAAGAAGGGGTTCCGGGTCGCACAACTTGAACTGCAACAGGCGCCTGTGTATGCCCTGCTCCTCCTGTTTCAGTAACGCATCGCGACCGATGAACCCGCCCGGCTTGTTGAACTTTACCGTAAACCCCAGGCCTGCTTCGAGCGGCGTGTCCTCGTCGGTGATATCGTGACTCCAATGGCGATAGGCTTTTTCGATGCGTAAGGAGTCGAGCGCATGATAGCCGGCGTGGACCAGGCCAAATGACTCCCCGGCGGTGACTATAGCCTCGTATACCCCGACGACGAACTCAGTCGGTATATAAAGCTCCCATCCCAACTCGCCGACGTAGGTAATTCTTGACGCGCGCACCAATGCGTAGCCTATTTCTATCTCCCTGCTGGTTGTAAATCCGAACGCCTCGTTCGACAGGTCAGCCGGCGTCAATGACTGCAACAGCTTGCGCGCATTCGGCCCCATCACGGATATGACGCCCATGGCCGGTGTCACGTTGGTCAGCACACAGTACGCATCAACGGGAATATGTTGTTTGAGCCAGTGAAAATCGCGGACTTCCGTGGCGGCAGCCGTCACGATCAGGAAGCTGTCTTCCGAGAGACGCGTCACCGTCAGGTCTGCCTCGATGCCGCCCTTCCCGTTCAACCACTGTGTATAGACGACGCGGCCGGGTCGAACGTCAACGTCATTGGCGCAAACGTAGTTCAATACTCGCGCCGCATCTCTTCCTTCCAGGCGGTACTTGGCGAAGGACGACTGGTCGAAGAGTCCGACATTTTCACGCACCGCAGTGTGTTCGGCGGCTGAGTACTCGAACCAGTTCTGGCGCCCATAGCTGTATTCGTACCTTGCTTCCACTCCCCGGGGCGCATACCAGTTCGGCCGTTCCCACCCGGCTGTTTCGCCATGACAGGCGCCAATTGACTTGAGGCGGTCGTAAAGCGGTGATCTGCGCACGCCGCGTGCAGTCTCATATTGGCGAAAGGGGTAGTGTCTGGCGTAGAGCAGACCCAGACTCTCGGAGACGCGCTCGCGCAGGTATTTGCGGTTGCCCTGGAAAGGCATATTGCGCCGCACGTCCACCTCCCAAAGGTCGGCCGGCGGATATCCGGCGCGAATCCATTCCGCCACGACTTTGCCTATTCCCCCTGCGGATTGCAGACCGATTGAATTCAATCCCGCGGCGACAAAGCAATTCCTGAACTCGGGCGTCTGGCCGAGATGGTAACGAACGTCCGGCGTAAAGCTCTCCGGTCCGCAAAAGAACTTCTGGATACCGGCCGCTTCGAGGGCCGGCACGCGCGCCATGGCGTCCCGCAGGATCGGCTCGAAGTGATCGAAGTTACCGGCAATCTCGTCAAAGCAGAAATCTTCGGGAATACCGTCCATGCCCCAGGGCCGGGCGCTGGGTTCAAACGCGCCTACCAGTAATTTGCCGGCGTCGTGTTTGTAATAAGTGCAGGCGTCATAGTCACGGATGACCGGCAGGTTCTCATCCAGACCCTCAACAGATTCAAATAACGCATAGTAGTGCTCACACGCGTGAAGCGGCACATTGACCCCTATCGTCGCGGCCAGGTCCCGGGTCCACATGCCGGCGCAGATCACCACGTAGTCGGCATCGATAGCGCCGTACTCGGTGCTGACGCCGGTGACCCGGCCGGCGCCGGTACGAATTGCCGTCACCGGCACGTTCTGATAAATCCGCGCGCCGCCGGCTCGCGCTCCCTTGGCCAGGGCCTGAGTAATGTCAACCGCGTTGGCATATCCGTCGGAAGGAATATGGATACCGCCAAGCACGTCGTCGGTATGCAGCAGCGGTATCCGCTCCTTGATGGTCGCCGGCGTGACGACGTCGACTTTCAGTCCGAACACTTTCGCCATTGACGCGTTGCGTTTCAGTTCCTCGAAGCGTTCTTCACCGGTAGCGATAGAGATGGACCCGCATTGCCTGTAGCCCGTCGCCTGCCCTGTTTCCGCCTCCAGTCCTTCGTACAGCTCCCTGGTGTAACGGGCAAGCTTGGTCATGTTGATAGAGCCGCGCAACTGCCCGATCAAACCGGCCGCATGCCAGGTCGTACCCGATGTGAGCTGCTTGCGCTCCAACAGCACAACGTCCGGCGAGTGCGATTTGGCGATGTGATAGGCAATCGAACAACCGATCACGCCGCCACCGACGATGACCACGTCGGCGCGCTCGGGGAGATCGACCTGGGTATCAGGCACTAGAGTCTTAATCGTTCGCTGTCAGGATCATAGACCGGCTCTTTCAGAACCCTGGCCCGACAACGTTCTCCGAGGAGGTCGATGCTCAACTCCGTGGCGGGTTTGGCGAGCGCCGGGGTGACGTAACCGAAGCCCAGGCTTTTTCGAACAAAATGACCGTAACCTCCCGACGTGGTTACCCCAACGCACGTGTCGCCATCAAACATGGGTTCACTGCCCCGAACGTCCGAGTCGGTAGCATCGACCTCGAAATATACGAGTTGCATGATCCGGTCCTGTTGATCCAGGGTGGCTTGCCGGCCCACAAAGTCTTCCTTGTCGAACCTGATAAAACGCGCCATGTCGGCATCGATCATCGTGACCTCGTTGGTCAACTCCGCCCCCCAGCCCCGATATGCCTTTTCCATCCGCAGGCTGTTAACGGCGTACAGTCCGAAATTGGCAATACCAAACGCCTCGCCCGCTTCCCATAAGGCATCGTACAGTTCCTCCATGTATTCCATCGGCGGATGTAACTCCCACCCCAATTCACCGACATAGTTGACCCGTAGCGCCCGGGCGGGCCTGCCCGCAACGGTGATTTCCCTACCGCTCAACCAGCGGAAAGCACCGCTGTCAAGGGGCGAGTCCGTGAGCCCGGCAAGAACATCCCGCGAGTGCGGTCCGGCAAGCACCAGCACACCCCGCTCATCGGTAACATTGGCAACCTGCACTTGCTCATCAGCGCGCGCGGACTGGATCAAATGGTCCAGGTCGCGCATCTCCGCGCCGGCCGCGGACAACACATAGAAATGATCCTCGGCAAGATGCGTGATCGTCATCTCGCCGCCGATCCGCCCACCTTCAGACAACGCGTGCGCAAGGGTGATGCCGCCCATTTTCGGCATCCTGTTGGCGCAAATACGATCCAGGAACCTACGGGCGCCGGCGCCGGTCACGTCGTACTTGGCGAAACCGGATAAATCCAGGATGCCGGCACGCTCGCGGACTGCAAGACATTCTTCACGCACTACGTCGAAGACGTTGTTGCGACGGTAGCCGTATTCTTCCTCGCGACCGTCGAGAGAAAACCATTTGGGCCGTTCCCAACCGAACGTCTCGGTATATACGCAGCCTCGCGCTTTCAGCTTTTCGTATAGTGGGCTGACACGGCGCGGGCGGGCGGCGGGTAACTCTTCACCGGGAAGCGGGGTAAAGTAGGTCATGCCGTAATCCTGACGGCCCTTCGCCTTCATGTAACTCTCATCGGCAAAAACGCCGAAGCGACGAGGATCGAACCCGGTCATGTTGATTTCTGAATCGCCGTAGAGCATCCACTGTGCGAGATACTTGCCGCACCCCGCGCCTTGCGCAATGCCGAACGAGGAACCGCAACAGAGCCAGAAGTTCTTAAGCCCGGCCATAGGTCC
Organism: Gammaproteobacteria bacterium; assembly: GCA_965248145.1. Taxonomy (GTDB): domain Bacteria; phylum Pseudomonadota; class Gammaproteobacteria; order Eutrophobiales; family Eutrophobiaceae; genus JAAXHV01. Next base: position 2,550,962 of record OZ252091.1, read on the forward strand.
CAAAAGAGGCGGGCCGTCGGCGGGATGGGGAATGGCGCCATTGACGATACGTTTGATGCCGGCCTCTTCGATCAGCGGCATACGCTCCATTGCCCGCCCGAGCCATGGCATCAGACGCTCGAGATCGTCGTCAAACAGTTCGCTGTCGGACTCCCAATTCGGCAGCCCCCGCGGCGGCCATGCTTCGGCGAGGTTATCATGTTCATAAATGCCGATAAGGCCTGACTTCTGCTCTTGTCGCAGGTACGCCGAGGAGTATGGGTCGCGCATCACCGGAATCTCTTCGCTGCGATCAACAAATTCCGGTATCGTGCCGGAGACGAGATAATGATGTTGAATGTTGCAGATCGGCAGGTCGGCGCCCACCATTTGCGCCACCTGCCTGGCATAACAGCCTGCTGCGTTAACGACGGTTTCCGCAATAACGACGCCGTTCTCGGTCACCACTTCCCATTCGCCGGAAGGCAGCGGGTTGATATCGGTGACCCGGTTATGCCGGACGATCTTCGCGCCCATGTTGCGCGCGCCGCGAGCCATCGCGTTGGTAAGACCCGCCGGGTCCGCATGACCGTCATTGCGCGTCCACGCGCCGGCCAGGACGCCGTCGGTGGATATGAACGGATTGAGCTTCCTGATCTGATCGACGCCTATGATTTCCATGTGGAAGCCGACGTTATCTGCGATCCCTTTCATGTAATTAAACCAATCCAGGTCGCGCTGGGTTAACGCGAAACGAACACTGCCCGAGGTGTGCCAACTGACAGACTGCCCGGTGAGTTCCTCCAGTCTTTTGTAGAGGGAGATGCTGTATTCGTGGATCTTGGCGAGATTGTAATTGCCGACCAGGTTCGGACATTGGCCGGCCGCATGCCAGGTCGAACCGGAGGTAAGTTCACCTTTCTCGATCAAAAGAACGTCAGTGCAACCCTCCTCCGCCAGGTGGTAGAGCAGCCCGACTCCCATGATTCCGCCCCCAACGATGACGATGCGGGCATGACTGTCCGTGATGTTCTTCATTGTGCGCGAGGCAATCAGTAGTGAAAAAGATCAGGAATCCGTCTTGTCAGGAGTTTGATTACGGGCCGGATAGTTTATCAAATATCCAGTACATGTTGTCAGTGATGGTTGACGATGTCGAAAAAAGTCAATTGCATGTCGCTCACTGATAAGCAGTTCGCCTTTCAGCAAATTCGTATTGTTATATGGTTTAGATATAAGGAGGCGTACTCAGGGGATTCCTGATACAGGATAATCGCCATTCCCGCTTTCGCATACAAATGGCGGGTTCTCTGTTCCCTGTTCCCTGTTAATGCTCAGGTAACTACCGTGAGGAAATTCTCGTTCAGTTTCCTGTCATGGTAGAAGATGGCCTTGCCGAGTTCATCCGCGGTCCAGGTAATCGGATCGCGATCCGGGTACCAGGTGTAATCGCCGCAGAATACTTCGTTACGATTACCTGATGGGTCGAAGAAATAAATAGTGCGCCCCCGGGTAATGCCATGACGGGTGGGGCCAATGTCAACGGGGATTTCATACATACCCATGATATCGGCAGCCCGCAACACCTCTTCCCAGGTCATCAACATGAATGACACGTGGTGCAGCTTGTTCGGTTCGGGGTACTCAAGAATGGCCAGATCGTGGGCCTTGTTGGAACACGATACGAAGGCCGCAGTCATATCGCCTTCCGGGTTCAATACCTTTTCGGTCAGGTCAAACCCCAGGACGTCCGTGAATATCTTCGTGGTGCCGGCAGCGTCGGGCCCGTATAGCAGCACGTGGTCAAACCGGTATACCTGCATGCCTTTCAGTCCTTCCGGCCAGGGATTGGGGTTCAACCGGCCAAGTCCGTCTCCCAGGTGCTTCTTTTCTGCATACAATTCAAACAGGTGACCGGATGGGGCTTCAAAACGCGCCCGTTCACCACAACCATTCAGTTCACCTTCCGGGATCCATTCAATTTCAAGGCCATAATCTTCCAGCTTTCCGACAAGCTCATCCATGTCGGCCCGGCTGTAAGTCTTATAGCCGGTATAATCGATTCCCGGCGAATCAGCCTCCCTGAGCACCAGGGAAAAACAATCCAATTCATCCCACGCCTTGAGATAAACCCTGCCCTGGTCATCTTCATCAGTTTTTATCAATCCCAATCGCTCCGTGTAGTAATTTAAGGATTCTTCCATATCCAGCACACGGATGGCCGCATGGCCGGGCCGCATCACACCTGTAAATGACATTGTCTTCTCCTCCTCGATTTATTTCTATATTTGGGGTCAGAGTAATATATTTGGGGTCAGAGTAAAAATTTATTTATCCTCATAATTAGAATATGATTCAAGAATAGATTTTTACTCTGACCCCAATCTTTGTTTGTTTAGAATAGATTTTTACTCTGACCCCAATCTTTGAATTTTTACTCTGACCCCAATATTTATTTACTCTGACCCCTATCAGTACTTTGAAACTGTACCAGTAAAAAAATATTTTTGCCATTTCCCCAGGACTTTCAAACGTAAATCACTTTTGGGGAACAACTTGCATGCCAGACAGATGCCTTGCTCTTCATCCTTGACCGGCACCTGTTCACGACTCATTTTGCCGGTCCGATAATGACCGTCTCCCATTACCTGTACACGACACACGCCACAACCTCCGCCCCGGCAACCCACCGGAATGCCATTCCTGCCAAGTTGCTCCATGGCCTTGAGGACGTTGCGTTCCGATGAACAGGCAAATTCCTCGCCGGTCTCTTCAATGACAATTATAAATTTATCGGCGTTCATTTAAAGTCAAAACTTTTTGAACAAGGCGCTTCGTCTCGCCGGTTTCTCACTGTCTGCCGCCGTGAAAAAGTTTTCCATGAAGATGTGCTCTTCGAACAAACGTCCGCGCATCAGGCTGGTGATGCAACTGTCAATCATGGGCGGAGGCCCACAAAGATAAGCCTTATATCCTTCAAAACGCTTACCGAAATGCTCTTCAGCCAGTTCATGTACAAAGCTGCGCGGCCCGTTCCAGCCATCAGTGTCAGCCGGTTCGGATAAAGCCGCGAGGTAGTGAAAATTATCATGCTGCCGGGCAAGTTCGGCAAACAGGTCAAAATAATACAGTTCCACCTGGTTGCGGGCGCCGTATACAAGGGTAATAGCGCGATCGTCGCCGTTTTCCAGCAGGTCGAGAATCATGGATTTCGGGCTGGACAACCCGGACCCGCCGGCCAGGAAAATCATCGGTTCAGGCGCTGATTTGCGTACAAAAAAGCGGCCCAGCGGCGCGGTGAACGTCAGCTCATCACCAATCTTGAGTTGCTCATGCAGGTAAGTGGTCGCCTGGCCGCCGGGAACGTGACGAACGTTCAGTTCGATGAGGTTTTTTTCCGAAGGCGGGTTGGCCAGTGAAAAAGCTCTGGGTATGTCCACACCGGGTACGTTCAGGTTGAGATATTGGCCGGCTTGAAATTCAATGCCGTCACCCGGCACCTCCAGCCATAAGCCTTTAACGGTAGGGGTTAAATCTTCTATACGGGCAACCGTGCCGATAAAATCCCCAATCGGTAAATTCTGCGCGTCTTCTTCTTCCTCTATGTCCGCTTCTATAACGATATCCGACGACAGGGTCGCGCAACAGGCCAGGGTTTTGCCTTCGTCGCGCTCGATATCCATTAATGCAAACGTGGAAGCTTCATTATGCTCAACCTCGCCTTCCAGCACGTCCACTTTGCAAGTGCCGCATACCCCGTGATTGCAGGCATAGGGTAACCAGATCCCGGCGCGCAGGGCCGCATCCAGTAACTTCTGATCTTCTCCAACCTCTATCGTCTCACCCAGAGGCTCAATGGTTGCCTGGAAAGACACCTGCGTACCTCACCGGAAATGCGGGTTAATTCCCTACTCCGTGCAAACCCTTAAGTTCAGGGGTGGTTACCCGGATAAATGAATGATGCGCAATGCCGTTCTCGGTAAAGGATTTATCGAAATCAGGCTGCCAGGGTTGATTCTCCAACTGCCAGACTCCTTCCTCCCAGTTGACCTTGTCAACGTCGGGATGCTGGAAATAATCAGGAGTGAAAACCTGCTCAAGAAAATCCCTGAATTTCATATCCGGCGGCAGCCGATAGGCATTGGGAGCGCAATAAATCAGGTGATGATCCCAAACTACGTATACATTGATATCACTGCCATAATTCTCCTGTCGATTGGCACAGGGAAAATCATAAGAATCCCCGACGAATTTTACCGGCATATCAGTTGACCCTTTTATCAGGTGGCCGCCGTTCTATCGGCCTGGGCTTTCCACCCTTCCCACATCTTATGATCTTCCGACCCGTAATACTCACCGGTTTCCTCCTCCTTGATGTGCAGCCACTTTTTATAGTCTTCAAGGGTGGCGCCGCCGCAATTCCCCTGGTAAATCTGTTGTGGTGGAATGTAAGCCTGGCAATATTTCTCCGGTTCATAGTCAAAAATATCCTTGCAACCCTGGGAACACATCTGGTGCTTGGTACCTTTGTATTCCGAAACCAGGCAACAGTTCATCAACGGGTCATCGGGCATGGTATGGAAAATCGGGATCTGGCAGACATTACATACCACGGGCAGCCGCTTTTGAAAAAAGCGTTCGTCCTTCTTGTGCAACTCGTCCCAGTATTCATAACGCGGGCGATACACGCTATCAAACAGCTCACCGTACTCCGCCGACAACCAGTCCAGTTCTGCCGTGGTGGGTATCCAGGTATACAGGGCCGTTGCATGTGAAAACTGGTAAATTGTGGACCAGAATTCATGGGTAATGCGGTATTTCTCCTTAGTCGCCACCTCGTGGTACTTGGGTGGTCTCAAACCGTAACGGGCCAGATCATTGAATAAGGCCATCCCGTTCTCTTCCCAGTAGATCTCCCAGGCCTGCCGCCAGGACATCACCTTCTTGGGCAGCATATAGTCCATCATGGTACCTACCAATCCGAGCAACCGGTAGCCGCGCCAGAACCATTTATCCAACCATCTCTGGACGATGGGCAGGTTGTCTTCGTGCTGTTCCAGCATGAACTTGATGATTTCCAGCCCTAACGTCATGTGGCGCGACTCATCGGACTGAGCGGAGAACCCGAAAGTCGTCGTGGCCATGTCGCCGTTATAGGCCGCGCCGGAGACAAACGGCATAAATAACAGGTTGGTCAACACGTACTCGAAGGAAAATGAAATAGCGGTGATCAATTCAAAGGGGCCGGCGGTGACGGCATCTTCAAAATAACTCTTGGGAATGGACAGGTACCAGGCCCTGTCCCGTATTCTTGCGTACTGCCGGAAGCCGTTAAAGTATTTATTGTAATGGCTGAAGGCATGCATCTGCGTCTGGTAATGCCTCATCTCATCAATAGATTGGAATTGACAGGCAACGCGGGCGCCGGCTCCCCGAAAACCGCGCCCCAACATGGCAAAACCACGGAAAGCGTAATACTCCAACGGGGTAATGCCTTGCATCCAGATCTTCACGGCATTCATATAACGGGCATCGGAAATATTCAACTGGCTGTTGTTCTGGGCGACGCTGTCCAGGATGGCGTATAATTTTTTCTCCTTTTCAGCCTGGTATTTCCAGTAGGCGTCCATGGTCAGCCGGAACGGGTCCTGCCACTTGTCCCAATCCTTTATCTTTATCCCTTCATACTTGTCATAAGGGAAAACGTCATCCATGGATTGATAAGTAGTTTCCCAATCCAGTCCCCGGGTCATGAGTTGATATTTCTGATTCAGGTTAAGACGTCTGGGTTTATCTGCCATGTTGCAACTCCTCTCGTTAAACTCTTCTCGTTATTCTCGCCCCTCCCACCATTCCCGCGCAAACAGGAACGACAGGAGAAGATTACCCCCTGACGAGGAAAACCAAGGGGTTAAATATTCCAATATAAAACAAACTCATCATCATCTTCCTCAATGTTGCCCCCCAGGGAAATCAGCGTGAGGTGAATATCCTGCAAGTTGAACTCTCCGCCGATTTTTTCTTCTACGGTCTCACGCTTGATCACCAGCCGTTTCGGGCAGTCTATTTTTACCATCCCCGGAGAATCATTCACCACCGCTGCAGGATTGTCATCGACGATTGCCTCTATGATCGGCTGTGCGTCCGGGTTGTTCTGTAATGCAATAAATACGTTTTCCGGCATGGTCTTCTCCTAACCACCGATTCCGATTTTTTTTGACCTTGCATCCAGTCCGGTGATGATTTGCTCCATCACGTCCCTACTGCGCGCCGCAAAGATGTATTCCGCCAGCGGTTCCGCCGCTTTCCTGACCTCCGGCAACCACTTGGCCACCCAGCCTTCTATCAACGCCTTGTTCCCGGCGGACTCCCCGGCAGCCGTCTTGATTGTATGATCAGTCCAGCGCGTTGCCTCGGTAAACCACTCTACAAAAAATTCCGTGACCATCGCAAAGGAAGCCCCCCCGTTGTTGACGACTTCATCGTCGAAGTGCTGAAACAACAAGGGATGCAATACTCCGTCGAGCAGGTAATTCTGGAGCACATGCAACTCAAACCAGTCTTTGATGACAAAACTGTCTTCAATCACCTTGCGTAAGGGTTGCCACATCGGCTCATCCAACCAGTCTGACTTGGCCTGGTCCAGGATTGCAGCATCATTGTTGGACAGTATTAAACCAATTCGGGTGATGTATTGCGCATTTCCGAGCCGGTCCATACCCTGAAAGTCAGCGGCAATCGGCATGGGCGTACCGAAACCGTAGGCAGCGATAAACAGGTTATTATTATTCGCACCCCACTCCGCGTGGCGAAACGGCACTATTATCTTCCTGATCTTCTCAATCAGGCCCGCGTCCAGAGCGGTCAACAACCCTCGTTTTTCGACCACGGAAAAGTTTTTTTCCAGGGATTCCTGCTGCTTCGACCGCTGGATAACGTAAGTACCGTAATAATACTGGCGGGGATCCACCAGATCATCAAAATCCTTCATATCTATGGCAGTACGGTCGGAGTCGAAGATCTCATGCTCCGGATCCCAGGTGGGACGATAATGAAATACCTCTTCCTGCTGTACTCCAATCATCACTTCCTGGTAGCGACTGGGGGTTTTGCCCTCACCCAGCTTTTTCGCCACGTTGTCAAACGTGACTCTTCTTTGTTCTATCTTTGTCGTTTTAATATCGATGGACATTTGACTTAGTCCTGGAGTTTGCTAATTACTGCTTGTTACATACACGTTATCAGCTTCACCATAACGCCATTTTTCCTGCTGTTCTGCAACCGCTTCAGCCTGTTCGTCCGTCAGGAACACCACCTGGTTTGAGCGACAAAATTCAGCAAACGCCTGCTCCGGCAAAATCATTTCCAGGTAGAGAGACGGATCGCCGATTGAAAAATTAAACTCGACGAATCCGGGCCTGTCTTTGCTGGTGACATGAACATAACGTTGTTGTGTCTTCATTATGCCTGTTTATTTGGGTTTGTCATCCCTATAACCTCACAATATCGATTTTTTACTAAAAAATCGATAAATTTTCAAACTTCCATTTCCAACAACTTCGCATAGATCCGATGCGGTTCAGGTTCGGTCTCTCCTTATAACCTCACCAGGCAATCAGCCAGGTCTCCGGGGCAGGAATAAAAGGGAGAGTGGTCCGTTTCCAGTGTGAACAACTCATCCAGCCTTGCCTTTTTCTGCATCTTCTGTTGCATGGGCCAGGTCAGGGCCTGGTCTTTGGTGCATTCGATATAGCAGCGGCGGACCCGGCCATAGTTTTCCGGGGTGATATTGACAGGTTGTACCAGCGGGGCAAGTGGTTGTGGTCGCAGGCGTGCCATGGCATTGCGCGTATCCTCCTCATTGCATAAACCGTAAAAACATTCCGGTAGTTTATCGGGAGGTATAATGAAGTAACCTTCTGCTTCATTCACTTGATTAAAACGTGTGACATGGGATTCACTATCGGCCATGGCATGTTGAAACAACGTTTCACCATCTGCCGGCGAAAACGCCGCCAGGTAACCCAGGGCGCGTATTTTGTCAGGGACCAGTTCCGCCGTCTGGGTGATAATCAGGCCCCCCATACTATGACCGACCAGGACGACACTTTCGTCCAGCTCCAGGATTAATTCCCTGACGGCATTTACGTAGGAATCCAGGGTGATTTCCGCAATAGGCGTGGGGTCTACCCCCAGCCCCGGCAGGTCAATCGTATGGACTTTATGTCCCATCCCGGTAAGCAGCGGAGACACTTTCTCCCAACACCATGCGCCATGCCAGGCGCCGTGGACCAGAACAAAATGTTTCGTAATTGAGCTATTCATTATTGCTAACCTCACGATTGGTTTTCACTTTCCAGTTTACACGGGAAACCTTAGTAGTTGCTACTGGGAAAAGCGCCGAGCCAAGGACTTCATTCTCGACATGCGTTCAATCGATGACGGGTGTGTACCGGAATAGCCCCCTGACAAGTGTTTTCTTGTTTTGTAAAGTAACTCCCGCAGGCGTACCGCCCCGTATGGGTCGTAGCCGGCTTCAACCGCCCAGATCGCGCCCAAGTAGTCTGCTTCATGCTCGTTGTCGCGACTGTATCGGGTAATTGCAACGTTTAGCTTATCGGTACGAGGTTTGTCTCTAATGCAAACTACGGAACCGGAGAAGAAAACAGATTAGTCCTGACAGAATATTGATTCTTTGTATAATAAGATAAAATAGGTTTTTCAACACAAATCAAAGAAAGGTACTGAACAATGATACCCGCAAAAGTTGCCGATTTAACAATCGCTCAGTTTCGAGAACTTATTCAGGAAATTGTCACACAAACGCTCTCAGATATGATAGGTGATCCCGATGAAGAAATGGAGTTGCGCGAGGACTTCGCCGAAGAACTTCGACACTCCCTTTCCGTTATGGAAGCTGGCGGTAAAACTGTACCGGCACAGAAAGTTGCTGAAAGATTGGGGCTCGTCTGGTGACGTATGATGTGGAATTTACACCCAACGCTGAATCCGATTTAAGCCGTTTGGACGCGTCAGTAGCACAGCGTGTGCTCAACAGACTACGTTGGTTGTCGGAAAACTTTGACTCGGTCGGGCCAGAAGCGCTTAAGGGGCAATGGCGGGGTATGTACAAGCTGCGTATTGGTGATTACCGCGTCTTCTATACCCGCACCGGTTCGCAACGACAGATTCTTGTCCACCTGGTCAGGCATCGCCGTGAGGTGTATAAAGTCAGATGACTGATAAGTTGAGGATATATCAATGAATACCTCACCGGAAATCGGCTTATCAATCAATGCTGGCGGGATCGCTACCAATTACCATGATCGGGGAGAAGGCGCCCCTGTGGTACTCCTGCACGGCTCAGGCCCCGGCGTCAGTGCCTGGGCGAACTGGCGTCTGGTGATCCCCCACCTGGCGGAAAATTTTCGTACTATTGCGCCAGACATCGTTGGTTTCGGGTTTACGGAACGGCCGGAGGGCATCAGTTATGACATGGACACCTGGCTTAAACACGCGCTGGATTTTCTTGACTCCATGGAGATTGAACAAGCCCACGTAGTCGGTAATTCCTTTGGCGGTTCATTATCCATCGCGCTGGCGATTCATGCCCCTGAACGGGTTTCCCGCCTGGTGCTGATGGGCAGCGTCGGTCTCGAATTTGAACTCACGGAAGGTCTGGACTTTACCTGGGGTTATACACCCTCGCTGGAGAATATGCGCAAACTGCTGGACCTGTTTGCTTATGATCGTTCACTGGTGAACGATGAACTGGCCCAACTCAGGTATGAAGCCGGTATGCGGCCGGGAGTGCAGGAGTCCTATGCGGCAATGTTTCCCGCGCCCAGGCAGGAAGGCATCAGAAAAATATGCAGTCAGGCAGCCGATGTTAAAAACATTGAACATGAAACCCTCATCATTCACGGCAGAGATGACCTGATCATCCCCGTGTCATGTTCGGAAGACCTGTTCAGGTGTATCAAAAACTCACAACTGCATATCTTCGGCAACTGCGGCCATTGGACCCAGATAGAGCACAATCAACGCTTCAATAAACTGGTTACCGATTTTTTACTTGAAGCCGGGTTGTGGTAAACGACGGAATTTTTCGGTTTAGCGAAGGGGATCAAAAAGATATTAACCGGAGGAAACAGCTTTCAGCGTTTCAAGAACTACCGTATACGTTTGAAAAGTCATTCCCAAAATGGCGACCGACAATAACATGAAAAATCCCATCATCCATTTAATCGTCTTGAGTTGCTCTTTGATCAGCTTAATTTCTGTTTCAATATTGGTCATACGGCTTTCCTGGGCAGCGACGGCTTGGGCGGCCTGCCGCGCAGTTTGCGGACTGGTCCCGGCTTCCGTCAAGGCGTCATACAACTCGGTGATCATCATGCTCATTGGTAACTCCCTTTACAATTAATCATTAGTAAAAACAGCTTCACATACTACCTTGCACTATGTCAAGATTTTTTCCGCTATCACCAGCAAATGCTACAAAATAATCACCGGTGGTCATCACACATGGAAAATCGATCTCACATTGAGAAACTGCCTGGCATTCTCCTGTTTATCATGGCAGTGCTGGCGGTTGTTGCGGCAACTTCATCATTTGTCTCACCGGTCTGGCCGGGCCTGACCGGCTGGCTGGCAGCCTTGCTGTTATTTCGTCAGCTTCCCCGGGCCATGGTTTATCAGATCTCCGGAATGCTGGTGATAGGATCAGCTTGCATTATCCAAGCCATACTGAATGGTTACCCGCTGGATTTTGTCAGGGTGGCCTCAATGAATATCCACGTGATTGCCCTGATCGCCTCGGTTACGTTCCTGCGCTTGATCACCCAGCCTGACAACCAGACAACCGTTTCTGTCCCCAAGGGAAAAAAAGCCCTGGTGAAAACGACCTGGGGACTGCACCTGTTTGCTTCGGTCATCAACCTGTCCGCCATCATGATATTTGGCAACCGGATGGAACAGGCCGGAAAGATTAATCGTTTGCAGATCATCTTATTCTCCCGGGCATTCTGCAGTGGTTGTTACTGGTCGCCTTTTTATGTCTCCATCGCCACTGCCCTGGTTTACGCCCCCGGCTCGGACTTCATTACCCTGATATTGGGAGGAATTCCCATTGCCCTGACAGGATTGCTTATCACCACCTGGCAATTATTGCGGGATGAGGAAAGCCACGAGACCCATGGCTATCCACTGCGTTTCGAGACGTTGTTTATTCCGCTCCTGCTGTCCATAGCAGTCATCCTGTTAAATAAATTATATCCGGATTTCCCGATCCTGACCCTGATAACGATCCTGGCTTTCCTGCTGGCACTGACGACGCTTACCATTCGTAATCCATCCACGGCGATGAAGCAGATCGAATCTCACATATATACCGGTCTACCCAATATATACCGGGAACTGATGCTGTTCCTTGCCGCCGGGGTCATGTCTACCGGCATTTCCAGTATATTGATCAGCAGTGATATTTCTCTTGGTATAATGGGTGTGTCTCCATTGACGGCCGGTGGTTTTATACTGGCTGCGATTCTATTGTCGATAATCGGTATACATCCCATCATCACGATCTCAATCGTGGGGAGCCTGCTCAGCAATACCCCATTCAACGCCAACCTGCTTGGCATAGCAATGATGATGATGTGGGGAACCGGCATCGTCGCCTCGCCCTTTTCCGGAGTTAATCTCTCCTTGCAGGGCAGGTTCGGGGTATCTTCCTTTTCAATAATGCGCTGGAATGCCGGTTATACGCTCACCATGCTGGTTGTCTGTACTATGGCGCTGTATATTTATAATTATCTAATCATGATTTGATCCCGGAGAGCCATGATTTGATAACAGAAGATAAACGAAAACTATCCTGGGTATGGCCGAGTCGCCGCCGGCTTATCGATGAAGCCGATTGGGTGGCGGCGCTCGACACCCTCCCCATTCTTGACCCGCTTGATAAAGGCGAGCGCGTAAAGCTCAGAAAACTATCCTCGCGTTTTATTGGAAGCAAGTTCATCGAACCGGTACGCGGACAGCGCCTTGATGCGGCAGAGCTTGTTGTGATCGCGGCCCAGGCGTGCCTGCCGGTTCTTGCTCTTGGTCTTGACGCCTACGCCCCGTGGCGGAGCATTGTGGTTTATCCCGGGAGCTTCGTCGCGCGTGAACATGAGGTGGATGAGGCCGGTGTCGAACATGAATGGGAAGAGGCACGCGCCGGCGAGTCCTGGTTTCGCGGCCCGGTTATCCTCTCCTGGGAAGACATTCTGGCGTCAGGGCAGGGCGAGGGTTATAACGTCATTATCCATGAGATGGCTCACAAGCTGGATATGCTGCATGGTGAGGCAAACGGCCGCCCGTCACTGCACCGGGATATGGACCCGGAAACCTGGAGCCGGGATTTCAGCGCGGCTTTCGAGGATATGAACCATCGTATTGACGCGGGCGAGACGTTCCTCATAGACGAATATGCAGCCGCAGACCCCGGTGAGTTCTTCGCGGTGACCAGTGAATATTTCTTTGATGCCCCTGATATACTTGACGCCGCATACCCTGCCGTTTACAGGCGCCTGCGCGATTTCTACCGCCAGGACCCGCTTGCGCGCCTTGGTCGATCAAATAAAGTTTATTGTGAATAAGTTATCAGGTAGGAAGTATTTTCCAATCCTGGGAAACCTGCTCAGCAATACCCCATACAACGCCAACCTGCTCGGGGTATGTATGATGATGATGTGGGGCAACGGCATCGTCGCCTCACCCTTTTCCGGTGTTAACCTCACCCTGCAAGGCAGGTTCGAGAGGTATCTTCCTTTTCAATAATGCGCTGGAACGCCGGTTACGCTCTCACCATGCTGGTTGTCTGTACCATGGCGCTGTATATTTACAATTATTCAAGCATTATCTGAACTCGTGGAGCCATGGCGCCCGGACAAAGTTATTCTCAGGCAAACGCGCTGTCGGGTAATTCCAGGATAGCCTTCCAGACATCGTGCATGGATTTTCTCGCATGGCGGGTGGCCTGGTTGATATTGTTATCCAGCAAGGCGGTAATGATCTCTTCATGCCTGGCTATCCAGGGCTCATGACTGCCGCTGACCGTCAGCCCCTCCATCGCCAGCCTGAACAACGGGGCCTGCAGCCGAATCCTGATATCCGATAACACCGGATTACCGGCCAGATCAGTCAGATCCCCCCAGAAACGGGCATTCTCATCCATGTATTCAAGCACCTTGATAATATTGGCAGACTGTGTGTGAAATTTTTGTGCTGCGCTGAGAGAGACACGTAGTTGTTTTTGAATCTTGAGATCGTTGAATTGACTACCGACTTTCCTGATAATCAGGATGGAAACTTCTTCAAGTACCTCGAAAATATTGTACACCTCCTCCCGCGAGGCTTTCCTGACGGAGGCGCCCCGGTTCTTGTCCAGTTGTACGATCCCTTCCGCTTGCAGTCGCTTGAACACATCGCGTACCCGGCCCCGGGTGATATCCAGGTGGGACATGATATCCACTTCCACCAACCGCTGGCCGGGCACAAACCGACCGTGGAGGATATCTCTTTTCAGGTGTTCTACCGCACTGTCAATGTCTCGATTCATATTTTAACTTGTCTATTTTCCGCCATGCTTCACCGGGCTTCGTCGTTCAGTCAGTTATGTACTGCCGGGGACGGATTTTAAATCCGTCCCCGGTGATCGATGGAATCACGACTTCGATTTCAAGGCCTGTAATATCTTATCCGGCGTGATGGGCGGATCGATCCGGGCGCCGATGGCATTGTACACGGCGTTGGATATGGCAACAGGCACCGCACAGGTGACGCCTTCGCCTATCCCTTTTGCACCGAAGGGGCCGTGTTCGTCGTATACCTCCTCAAACATGATCTCCGGGTCCGGCATATCCAGGGGGCCGACGATTTTATAGTCCATGAAATTGGGGTTAAGTATCGCTCCGGTTTCATCATCGAATACCAGGTTTTCGGTTGTGGTGAATCCCATTGACTGGTAGTAACCGCCCGCCACCTGATTCTCGCATACCGCCGGGTTGACGATAGTACCGCTGTCATGGACGGCGACAAATCTAATCAATTTCATTTGCGCGGTACGGGTATCGATCTCAACTTCGGCGAAATCCGCCATCATCATCTTACCGGCCTTTTCAAATTCAACCCCTTTTGACGCGCTGCCTATCACTTCCGGTGGCGCCAGGTACTCATAAATCGGCGTGCTCATCAATTCCTTGAGAGTAACGCCGTGTTCTTCGCTGCCTTTAACAAAGACACGGCGGTCCTTGATGTCAAGATCAGCAGGGTTGGCTTCCAGGTGCTTGGCTGCGTATTCCAGCAATTGCTCTTTTGCATGTTCGGCGGCGGCCTTGGTGGCGCGGGCTACCATGTGCATACCATTACTGCCAAAGGTCACCATGGTGTGCCCGCATACCTCGGAGTCGCCGTCAATCACGTTGATATCTTCCAGTTCGACTCCCATCACTTCGGCGCAGACCATGGCCTGGGTCGTGTCACCGGCCTGACCCATGCGGCCGATACCTGTTGTCAATGCCATAGTTCCATCCGGGTTGACCTTGACGGTAATACCGTTAAACCCGAAGAAGGCCAGACCAATGATATGAGTCGATATGCCCATGCCGACGCCGCGCACCTTGTGGCCCTGCAGCGCCGAAGGGGTCCCCCAACCCTTCCATTTATCCTTCCAGCCGATGGCTTCGGCGCCCCGGGTAATACACTCGGCCAGTCCCGAACTGGTCAACTCAACTTCCGGGCTTTTATTGAATAACAGTTTGGCAAAAACAACTTCCTGGGAGGTATGGCAGATATCGCCGGTCTTCCAGTGGTTCTTCAGGTGAAACTCAACCGGGTCCATGTTGAGTTTTTCCGCCGCCATATCCACTGTCTGTTCAATCGCGTAGGCCAGGGTAAGGTCTCCGACACCGCGCATACACCCGGCGGTAAGCAGGTTGGTCGCCACACCGATAAATTCCACCCGACCATGTTCAGTGGTATAAATATCGGCAACGGACTGGTAGGGATCGAATTTGTTACCATAGGCACCATTATCCAGGATGTGGCGAAATGATTGCGTCGTCATACTGCCGTCTTGTTTGAGACCTATCTTCACGTCGATAAGCGGGCGCTCGCGGCGTTTTACGGTAGTTTGCACTTCATCCCGCGTCAATATCAGCCGGACGGGGCGTTTTGCCTTACGCGCCAGGGCAGCGGCCAAAAACATGAAGTTGTTGCCCCACCACAGCCCGAACGAACCGCCGGTGGGTGTGCTGTATACGCGCACCTTACTGGGGGATAAGTCAAAAAAATCAGTCAGCGCGTCCCGGATCCAGAACAGGGCCTGGGTCGAAGTCCAGACGGACAGGCTGTCCCCTTCCCAGTTGGCAATACAGGCATTTCGGTCCAACGGCGCATGCTGTTGATTACCCATGGTAACCCGGTTTTCAATAATGAGATCCGCCGAGTTAAAGCCTTTTTCAATGTCGCCCCACTCAAATAATGACGGCGGCAGGGTATTGGGTCCCCAGGGACGCACCTGGGGAGCATCCTCTCGCATGGCTTCTTCCAGGTCGAACACCGCCGGTAATTCTTCGTACTCCACTTCGATTAATTTCACAGCCTCTTTGGCGACGTCTTCATCCACCGCGGCCACTGCCGCTACTTCGTCACCGACAAAACAGACTTCTTCCGAGATTATGGGTCCACGAAAATTAAAACTGGGGTCCACCCAGGGAGTGCCACAGGTCTTTTGCTTGCCGGTTATATCATCCTGATGGGTGATGACCGCACTGACTCCCGGCAGCGCCTCCGCGGCAGAGGTGTCAATCGATACAACCTTTGCATGGGCATAAGGGCTGCGCAACACTTTGGCGTAGTGCATGCGGTGGTGCGGCGCTGTATCACCGGCATATTTCAGCTTGCCGGTGACTTTTTCGTAGGCATCCAGTAAAGGTAAACTTTTGCCGATTATGGACGTTTCAGTTGTCATTTTTCAGTACCTCTTTCTCTCACTGCGTCAATATCAATTAAACATCAACCGTCATTCCGGGCTTGACCCGGAATCCAGTCAAACAAACCTTCCTTATAAGGAATCATTTAATCGACTGGATTCCGGCATTCGCCGGAATGACGGACCTCGACTGGATTCCTGCTTCCGGTATTCGCCGGAATGACGGTCGATGCGTCCTCTATTTATGCGCATTTTGCATGACCTCAGCCGCGTTCAATATGGAGCGGACGATCCTGATGTAGGTGCCGCACCGGCATAAATGACCGCCAATGGCCTCCCGCACCTCCTGTTCCGTCGGATCGGGATTGTGTTCCAGCAGGGCTTTGGCAGCGATGATCATCCCGGGGGTGCAGAACCCGCATTGCATGCCGTGATCCTGCATGAACGCTTCCTGTAACGGGTGTAACTCACCGTTGTTTTCTTCTTCAACCCCTTCGATGGTACGTATGTCGCTGCCTTGCGCGTCGATGGCCATTCTCAAACAGGAAAAAATCGGCTTGCCGTCCAACAGCAGGGTACAGGAGCCACAAGTGCCCATTTCACAACCGGTCTTGGTGCCGGTCAGCCCTACTTTTTCCCGAATGACGTAGGCCAGTGACCAGTGGGGTTTTACCAGGACCTCATGGGTTTCATTATTTATCTTTAAACTGATTGCGTTCACGCTTCACCTCCTTGCCGCGCCTGCTCGACGGCCCGTCTTAAGGCGTCTTCAATGCCACAGCGGACCCAGAGACGGCGAATTTCCGCTGATACACGGAAATCATGGATACAATCTATGTCATTCGATGCGGCAGCCGCTGTTTCAATCAAAGCGTCATCTATCGTCTGGTTGAGAAGGATGGCTTCACCCGCCATGGAGCGTTGGGGGACGCCCGACAA
The DNA here is from genome assembly GCA_965248145.1 of Gammaproteobacteria bacterium. Lineage (GTDB taxonomy): Bacteria > Pseudomonadota > Gammaproteobacteria > Eutrophobiales > Eutrophobiaceae > JAAXHV01. The sequence continues at coordinate 2,567,856 of OZ252091.1, forward strand.
CGTAGCTGCTCCGGCGACGATTCTTGCACCGGTGCAGATACCGGAGTCAGCCAATGATACCCGGGTTGCCACGTTGACGATGGGCAGGTCTGCCGCCGTTCTTTCAAACTTGGCAAAACCTCCACCGGTATTGGCTGGGGGGCGCGGGATATGGACTTCAATGACCATCTCGCCTTCTTCCAGGGCATTGTTGAGATAACCGATATGAAAATCCGCGATGGATATTTCACGGACACCCTTGCTGCCACCGATAACGATATTGGCATCATAAGCAAGCAGGGTTGTGGGCATATCCACTTCACCGGCGATACACACCTCACCGCCGATGGTGGCCACGTTTCTCACCTCATTGATGTTAAGCTCATTGACCGTCACGGACAAAATCCCGTAAGCGCCCCGGCTGGTAAGTTCATGGGCATGGATCTCGTTCAAGGTGGTTGTAGCGCCGATATGCAAGCCGTCATCAGCCAGTCTGATATAACTCAGGCCAAGCTGCTTGATATTAACGACTGCTTCCACTTCGTCAAATAATTCCTCGCGATGGCCCATATAGAAAGTACTGCCGGCGATGGGGATTGCCGCATCGCCATACTTGTCCAGCAATGAGTATGCTTCGTCAAGGTCAGTCGGACTGTAGTATTCCATCAACTTTTCCTCGTCATTTTTTATAGTTTATTCAGGTTCACTGCTATCGTTCAGGGCGCGCTTGATATTACCTTCAAATTCTGCGAATAGGCCGTCCATCTGCCCTGCCGCCACCTTCTCGATAATGGCGCCGCCCAAGCCACTGGCTTTCACGTCTCCGGTAAAGATAATCCGGGTCTTTGCAGTCTCTATGGTTTCGAGGTCCGTGGTGCCTTTTATCGTCAACTTATAGTGGTTTGAGCGTTCGAACAAGCGGCCCTCGCCGACAAATTCCGCATGGGTAGGGGCATCCATCCTGACCGCCCTGGTCCTTGCGGTTGCCTTACGGGTCGTGCGCAGGACTTTGGTCTCCAGTTTCCAATCAAATTCCGTTTCACTGATTGTCCTGACTTCCTTGCACCCCGGAATACACAGGCTGAACCGCTCCATGTCACTGACCAGGGCCCAGGTCTCTTCCAACGGGGCATTAACGATAATTTCCTTACTGATCTCCGGCATGTTGTTTCCCTTGTCAACTCCTGCTCGTGTCTAAACGGTCAAATTCATCCCTGATCACGTCAGAACGCCTGAGTTTTTCCAGCGACACCGCTTCACGAAACCGATGCAATTTATCAAAACTCAACGTAGCGCTGATGATCTCTTCCTTGTCTTCCGCCTGTGCGTAAATCTGTGAAAACCGGGGAAACGCCGGGCCGGCAATGGTGCTGTAGCCGTAATAGGATTGAGTCTTCTCTTTCCCCACCAGGTTGGCGCTGCCCGCATAGACCATATTTTCCGTCGCCCGGGCCACCGTCATGGACGTCATATAAAGTGGCCTGCCCGGCAAAGTCATACTGGCAGTGCTGTTAATAATAATGCGCGCCCCTTTCAACATCAGTATGCGGGAAAGTTCGGGATAGACCCAGAAGTCGGCACAGACCTGTATTCCAATTGGTCCGTACCGGGTTTCAAAAACCGGTACACTGTTGCCCCCTGTGAAACATAAGCTCTCTTTAAACAAAGGCGGTGTGGCGAGGTGTAACTTGCGATAGGTGCCAATCAACCCTTCAGGCCCGAGCAGCGGGCAGGAGATATAACAAATATCGGCGTTATCAACGTCACGCTCCGGCATACCCAGGATCACGTAGATACCCAGTTGTTTCGTCAACTCGGCAATTTCCTCCGTGGCCGGGCCGGGTATGGTTTCGGCAAACTCCCGGTGCATGGTATTGTCTTCATTCGGCTCATAACCACTCAGTGATAATTCCGGAAATACCAGGATATCGACCCCCTGCCCTGCGGCTTCGATAACCATTTTTTTGATCTTGCCGATGCTGGCTGTCTTGTCATTCCAGATGCTCTGGTAGTTGACACAACCCAGAGTGACCGTATTTTCGTATTTTCGGTAGTGCTCCGGGATCATTGCGACTATATCCTGGACTCACTGAATATCATTACGGGAAATGTACGTGCCTTGCCCCGGATGAAGCGCTTCAGGCTCTCCATCTTCGACGATAATCCTGCCGCGTAATATGGTATGGGTCGGCCAACCTTTCAATGTCCAGCCGTCATAAATACTCCAATCACACATACTGCGCAGGTTTTCCGTTGTTACCGTGACCTCCTTATCCAGGTCAACGATAACAATATCCGCGTCTGCGCCGACGGTAAGCTGGCCTTTCCTGGGGAAAACCCCGAATACCCTGGCAGGGTTCCGGGCGCACACTTCGGTAATTTTTTCCAGACTGACGCGGCCTTTGTTGACTCCTTCACTCAGCATGATCGGTAATAGCAGTTCAGAAGTATTGCCGAGTCCCATGGGGGCATTCCAGATATCCTCCCCTTTCATTTCCAGGGTGGTGGGAGCCAGGTCGGAGCCCACGCATCGAATAACCCCTTCAGCTATCCCCTCCCACAACCTTTCATTTGACGCCTTATCCCTGAGTGGCGGGTTGACGCAGGCACAGGCAGGATGATCCAGCAATACCTGGGCCGGCTCCTCACCGTTGTGGGTCAGGTATTGAGGACAGGTCTCACCGGTTACTTCGATGCCTTGCTCTCGCGCCGCCGCGATAATATCCACTCCTTCGGCGATGGTAATATGGGGAATATATAACGGACAGTGGGTGCTCTTGGCCAGGTAAATAGCCCGGCGCATACATTCCGCCTCCACAAAAGGCGGGCGTGATTCATTCCATACCGCAAAGTCTGTGCGACCCTGGGCTATCAACTCATCGCGCAGCATCAAATGGATATCAATGTTTTCCGTATGACAGGCGGCGAGACTGGGAGAGCCTGATTTACTGATCATACGGAAGCCTTTATACACCGCTCCGTCATCGGTTGCGGTGATCCCAATCAGGTCCGCATGGGGCCCTTTGTAACCCATATTGAACTTGAACGAGGTCAAACCGACTTCAGTCGGGCAGGTTTCAATCTCACTGGTGGTAATGGCGTCAATCACCATGAGATGCCAGAAACCATCAATGAAACTTTTACTTTCAAAAGTGTCTTTGATACGGTCAAACTGCCTTAACAGCCCTTCCTTCAGCGCGAGGATATAGACCCCCAGAGTGGTAACGCCACCGCAGGCCGCGGCCCTGGTCTCCGTCTCGACAGCTTCCAGCGTATCCATGTAACCGAGGTGGGCATGAGGGTCGATAATACCGGGCATGACGTAGCGGCCGTTCGCATCGATCTGCCTTGTCGCATTGATTGAGGAATCGCCGGCGCCGATGGCGGCTATCTTGCCCCGGCTGACAGCGATATATCCGGGGAAGGATTTCTCCGGCGTTACAATGGTACCGTTACGGATGAGCAGGTCGCAGTTCATTGTGGCTTCCTGTTATGGTTGAATGTCTGAGCCGACACTTGCATTATGGCTCTACCAACATCATAAAAAGTATAATCGTTAATAATATAATTTACAATCCAGATAATAGTTATACGAAGAACAAAACTCCGATGGATAAAATACCAGTCAGTCTCGTAGCCGGTTTTCTGGGCGCAGGCAAAACGACGCTGTTAAATCACATCCTGAATGGCGAGCATGGCCGGCGTATCGGTGTACTCGTGAACGATTTTGGTGAAATCAATATTGATTCCCAACTCATTACCCGGGTGGAAGGGGAAACTATCAGCCTTACCAATGGCTGTGTCTGTTGCAGCATACGGGATGATCTGGTGGCCGCCATTAAACAACTGCTGCAACTGGAACCACGTCCCGACATGATCGTCGTCGAAACCAGCGGCGTGTCTGATCCCAAGGCTGCGGCAATGGCCATCGTCATGTCAACCCACCTTGCCGCGGCAACGGAACTGGATGCAATTATCACCGTCATCGATGCCAGTGAGGTACTGGACCTGGATGAGATGAATGAAAAACTGGTCGAAGACCAGGTTGCCGTCGCTGATATCGCCATCATCAATAAAACAGACCTGGTCCCAGCTTTGACACGCGAGAAAGTTGCCAGACAAATCAGGGAGATAGCTCCACAATCACGTATTATCGAGGCAGTTCATGCCGATGTGCCTCTGGAATTATTGCTGGGCCTGACGTTACATACAGATTGGTCAGGATTTATCGATGGGAAAACAGAGGAGGCTCCCGGACATGAACACCATCATCATACAGACCACGCGCTCTCTTACTCGGGTTATTCATGGCGGCACAACGAACCATTGGCATTTGAAGCCATTTACCGGACTTTTCAGTCGCTGCCGGTATCCATATTTCGCAGCAAGGGCATTCTCTATATCCACGAAGTGCCGGATAAACGGGTGATCCTGCAAATGACGGGCAAACGCGTGACCCTGGCCAAAGGCGAACCCTGGGAAGAGACGACGCCCTCATCACAGGTTGTTGCGATAGGCGCAAAAGACAAAATAGACACGGGCGATCTTGACGAGCGCTTCAAGGCCTGTCTCAGCGACGTTGCAACCCCGTCCGATAACCCGATGACGGAAGCAGTGATCGAAATACTTAGAAGGGGGGGCAAGTCTTGACCCCTTTCCTACTCTTGTATCAAAACAAGGATTTCAGGATTGGTAAAATTTCAACAATAATGACGAGGCCAACCATCCACTTCAAAATCACTAAATCAGTTTCTATTTTATTAAATTTAGCGTCGTAATTTGCAGTGGCTTTTGCCGCCTCAGTCGATTTCTGTTCGCTGGCGGCTGCCTCAAGAAAGGCATCATAAACTTCTTTAACAATTGCACTCATGGCATTTCCACTCGCAAAAAATTAGCTGAATACATCTTAACATAATTTCAAAGAAAAGGGGATTAAAACTTGAGCCCCTTTCTCATGTGAAATAGTCTTTCAGGTTGACTTCAGGCAGTCCGGGCACGCGTTTTCTCTCGAAATCCTCGCGCATATCAAACGGTTTGGTTGCATCTATTCCCAACCGCCCCGTATAGACCCCGGCGGGATCACGGAAAAAACCAGGGACACCCGGAAGCATCATAATGTCTTTGTCTATGCGACCGCGGGTCATCACTGCCCACCACACGTCTTCAAAGTTGTGAATATCCACGTCTTCATCCACAACAATACATACCTTGTTGTACTGCAGGTGGGAACTGAAGACTTTCATCATCACGTGTTTTGCATGTCCGTCGTACTCCGGTTTAAGCTGGACTATGGTATGCATGGGCATCGGGTAACAACTCACGTCCAATATACCGGGCAACCCTGCCGAAATATGCTTATATGTGCGGGTTGCAAATGAGACCTCCAGGGCGCGTAAATCTTCAGTATACCCACACAGCAGACCGTGGAAATGAGCGCCGTCACGCCAGCTGACGTTCAATACCTCGAACACGTGATTGTTTGTGCGTTTAACGTAGTATCCCTGAAACTCGCCAAAGGGACCTTCCGGTTCGCGTCGGTCAGGGAGAATACGGCCTTCGATCACAATCTCCGTCTCTACGGGAACCTGCATATCAATGTGGCGACACTGGCGCATTTTAACAGGGGCGCCATTAATCCGGGCGGCAAGCGCCAACTCATCCTGTTCTATGGGAACCGATGCACAGGCCGCCATGAATACTTCAGGCGGTGGTCCGATCAGTATCGCGACGTCCAGCGGTTGACCTTTTGCCTCCGCCTTCTTCTGGTATTGGGTGATGTCATGGGGCGGCGCCATGCGCACGCGTAATTCATTGTCATCAACCATCATGGAGCGGCAGAAGGACAGGTTCGGGATGCCTGTGTCCGGCTCTTTTGCCAGGAAAACGCCTGCGGTGATATAGGGTCCTGCATCATGCTCAAAATAGGTAATGTGCGGCAGGTCGCTGATTTTACCTTCAATACGATCTTCCTCCTCCGAGACCGCTTGCGTATATTCGGCAGCCGGTGATTTATCATCGACCAGCGCTTGCCAGTGGCGACAAAAATTTCCTTTGGTCGTTCCGATAATCTCACACAGTCTATTATGACTGCCGTATATATTAGAGATGACCGGCAACCGGCTCCCCTTCACGTTCCTGAACAAAACCGGATAATCACTTTCCCGTTGTGAGCGGCCTACGACCGCGGCAAGTTCAAATTCAGGGTTCACTTCCCGCTCTACTACGTGCATCTCGCCACGATTTAATAATTTTTCAATATATTCACGCATTTGGGTGATCCTGTATATTACCGAATAAAATTCTCTGCTTTAGCACGATTATTTACGAAATTATTGATATTATTCTCCCCATTATCCTGAGGTTCAAGAAAATGTTTCATTCAATCGAAGAAATTGAGCAAAAATTCGCCACGCATGGTTATATCACCGACCGTCACCTGGCGACCACCATTTACCTGTCCACCGCCCTGGGGAAACCGCTTTACCTGGAAGGGGAGCCGGGCGTCGGCAAAACCGAGGTGGCCAAAGTTCTGGCAAAAAGCCTGGACACCGACCTGATCCGGTTACAGTGTTACGAAGGGCTGGATACCAACCTCGCATTGTATGAGTGGAATTACCTGAGACAAATGCTCGAAGTCCGACTCCAGGAAGCCCGCGGCGTAGACAAGGAAAAAATCGGCGCCAATATCTTCGACGAACAATTCCTGTTGAAAAGACCGCTGCTCCAGGCCATTCAATCTCCCGGCAAGCGACCCGTTTTGCTCATTGACGAAATTGACCGCTCGGATGATGAGTTTGAAGCGTTCCTGTTGGAAGTGCTGTCGGATTTTCAGATCACCATTCCCGAAGTGGGCACAATCAAGGCGGAACAACCGCCGCTCGTCGTATTGACCTCAAATCGGACCAGGGAGATGCACGACGCGCTCAAGCGCCGTTGTCTGTATCACTGGATCGATTACCCCACACTGGAAAAAGAACTCAACATCGTTTTAACAAAAGTACCGAAAATCAAGGAAACGTTGTCAAACCAGGTCTGCAAATTCATGGAACTGTTACGCCAGGAAGATTTCTACAAGAGACCGGGTATTGCCGAAACCCTTGATTGGGCTAATGCCTTGCTCTCACTGGGTATCGATGAACTGGACCAGGAGGCCATTGAAACCACCCTGAGTTGTATACTGAAATACCGCCAGGACCAGGAAAAACTGACCGGCGATAACCTGCAAAAGGCCCTGGCCATCACCAAGAATTTCAAAGGCGGTCCCACGGTCAGTGCCCAGGGCAGCATAAACTGAGTTGATATTTGGGGTCAGTGTAAAAACTCATGTTCTACTTGTTTGAGGTTGCTAAAACCTGTCATGAGTTTTTACACTGACCCCAAATATCAGGCGCCCCTGAGAACATGAACCAACAATCGCTGCCGTTTATTACTCACATTATCCGGTTCGGCAGAAGACTGCATGATGCCGGGATAGATGTTAACCCGGCCAACCTGATCGATTTAAGCCGAAGTCTTTCGTACATTGACGTTTCCAATTACGAAGATTTTTACACGGCAGCCATGGCCACATTGATTATTAACAGGGAAGACATGGACCTGTTTACGCGCCTGTTCCGTGAATACTGGAAAAATCGGGAAATCGCGACAGAAGATGAACAACCCGATGCAGAAGAAAAAAGCGGGAATGGCGCCGCCCAATCCCGGGAAATCCGTCGACAACTGCAACACACCGACGGTGACGCGCCGGACGATGCGGAAGAAGAAGACACGGAACCGGAACAAACCGGTTATTCGAGCCATGAACTGTTGTCGAAGAAAGATATCGACAGCATGAACGAGGCGGAGCTGGAGCAAGCCCGCAAAATCATTGCTGAATTGATTGCCATCCTGGCCAATCGCAAGAGCAGGCGCTTCAGTCCGGCAAAATCCGGCAGACAGCTTGACTTCAGAAAAATTTTCCGGCGCAGCATGCCCTATGGGGAGTACTGTTTGAAACTGGCGTATAAAACACACAGGTTGAAAAAAAACAAACTCATCCTGTTTTGTGACGTGAGCGGCTCCATGGAGCGTTACAGCCAGTTCCTGATTCAACTGATATGCGCCATGGGTACCAGGATATCCAATATCGAAGTCGCCGTGTTCTCCACCCGTATGACCAGTATTACGCCTTACCTGAACCGTAAGGATATAGACGAGGTCGTGAAGCAGATGTCAACACAGGTGCATGACTGGGCCGGCGGCACGAATATCGGCGGCTGCCTGCGCGAGTTGAATGAGCAACAGGCCCACCAGATGCTGAGCTCCCATACCGTTGCCGTGATCCTGAGCGACGGCTGGGACCAGGGTGATGCCGATTTAATGCGTAACGAGATGGAACAACTGCGACGGCGCGTCAACAAGATTATCTGGCTGAACCCGTTGCTGGGCAATGCCAACTACCAGCCCCTGTGTAAAGGGATGCAAACTGCACTCCCCTTTCTTGATTATTTCCTTCCGGTGCATAACTTGCAGAGCCTGGCCGAAGCAACCAGGCTGCTGCGCACACTCTGGCATTAGCCCGGATATTGCACCCGTGGATGCGATGATAGACATTTGGGGTCAGAGTAAAAATATAATCACTGGCAGGTGATGCTGATTTATTGTTAAATATTTTTACTCTGACCCCAAATATTGAAACTCAGGTATTGAGAACACTTCTGACGCGCTCACGGGTAAACGGCATGTGCCGTAACCGCTTGCCCGTCAAACGCTCAAACGCATTGGCGATGGCCGGCGCAACCAGGACTGCCCCGGTTTGTCCCACGGCGGCGGGTTCATGTCCTCCGGGCAGTAGCTCAATATGGACCCGTGGCGCGTCAGCCATAGTCGGCACCTTGTAATCATTGAAATTTGCCTGTTGCACCAGTCTGTTTTTGAAGGTGATGCGCTCAGTCAACGCATTTCCGAGGCCGTAGATCACCGAACCCATCACCTGTGCCCGTATGTTGTCGGGTTGTACCGCAACTCCCGGGTCGATAGCCACCCAAAAATCGTGGACTTTGATGATGTCATTCTCAAGGGAAATATCAGCTACGCCGGCGATCAGGGTATGATGATATTCCGCAAAAACAATACCCAGTTCATGATCATTTTCTCTTGGCTTTGACCAGGAAGACATCCCGGCAACGGCGTCAAGTACGCGTTGTGCCCTCAGTGAGGTTTTTAAATGCCGCATCCTGAAATCCAGGGCATCGATATGTTGTTGGACGGCGACCTCATCCATAAATGATTCCACTGCAAATTTATTGGGCGTATAGCCAACGGCCATGACCGAAAAAGTTCTGATGCCGGGCTCAACCGGCAGGTGCTCCACAAGCTGGTTGGGAAAGTCGTATTCCAAAGCATCGGTACCCGGCATGGAAATCACCGGTCGCTTGCCGACAGATTCATAAATGGCGGGTTCTACGGTGGTCAACGGTTCCTGTACGGCAACCCGGTGATGCCAGGCGCTGATATTTCCCTGTTTGTCTACGCAAGCACGCAAAAACTGACCCGTAGCAGGCTTGAACCAGCCGGCCGCAAGGTCATCCTCGCGACTCCAGGTGAGTTTAACCGGCTTACCCGTCTGTTTCGACAACCAGGCAGCGTCATCGACAAAATCCATCTCACTGATGCTGCGCCGGCCAAATCCGCCACCCAGCATGGCCCGATGGAGTTTGACCCGGCTTTCCTCCACGCCCGCGGCTTTTGCAATGGCCTTAATCGTATAGACGGGTGCCTGGGTCCCGACCCAGGCTTCGGCATGGCGACCTTTATCCTTTACCCAGACGACGGAATTGAGCGGTTCCACCTGGGCATGATAGACGTAATCCGACTGGTAAGTTCTTTCAATAACAGTTCCCGTAGTATTAAAAACGGGTTCAACGTCTCCCTGTTGATTCCATACCGCACCTTTTCGGGCAAGGTTACGGGCGAGCTCGGCCTGCTGTCTGACGGCCGTATCACTGTCGAAATCATTGACCTCCCCAACCTGCGTCCAGTCAACTTGTAACCGGCGCCTTGCCTTCAGTGCGGCGGCAGTACTGTCAGCTCCGATCACGACGCTGTGTTCCCGTGCATGTACGGCTGTCACGCCCGCTACTTCACGAACGGCCGCGTCATTCAATTTTACGGGGCCACCCCCCATGACAGGCGCGCGTACCGCGGTTGCGTAGATCATGCCCGGTAACCGTTCATTGATGGCGTAGTTGGAATTTCCCAGAACTTTTTCCGGTATATCGTGACGCGGGATGGAATGCCCTATCAGGCGAAAATCCGCCGGGGCTTTCAGGTCCTCCTCCTTGATTTCAGGTTCGCTATCAGGCAATTCTCCGAACGTGGCAATCTCGCCATAAGTTAATTTGCGTCCGGATTTTTCATGTATCACCACACTGGGTTCGGTGTCCAGTTCATCCATGGGAACCTGCCACCTGTTCGCCGCGTTCCGGAGCAATATGTGGCGCGTCTGGGCGCCAAAGTAGCGCAACTGTTGATAATAGCCGGATACGGCCGTACTTGCGGCCGTGTAGATCAAGCCGAAAAATCCGGGATTACCATAGACCTCAGGGTCGGAAGGTGATATTTCAATGCGCACGTCGTCCCAGGCAGCGTCCAGTTCTTCAGCAAATATAACAGGTAACGCCGTGGTTGAACCCTGACCCAATTCATCCACGGGAGAAAAAATCGTGATAATGCCGTTGCCGGCAATATTTACCCAGGCATTCGGGGTAAAGCCGTCTTGTTGCGCAACAGACAGGCCAGAGCCGGGATTACCACAACCCGGCAAGGACCCGACGGCAAAACCAACGGTCAGGCCTGAACTTAATTTAAGAAACCGGCGGCGGCTGCTGTTCATGCTTTTTGACTGATCCTGTGTGGGACGGTACGCTACACCTGGTAGCAATGAGCGGCCTTACTCTCGGCCACCAGGCAGAGGATTTCGAACAGCATTTGTTTGCCGACCTGAGGCGTATTGGTTGTCGTATCGTACTGTGGCGCAACTTCTACCAGGTCACCGCCAACGAAATTCAGGCCTCGTAAACCTCGCAGAAGTTGAATCGCATCGGCCGTGCTGAGACCGCCGATTTCAGGCGTGCCTGTGCCCGGCGCGTAAACAGGATCCAGACCGTCAACGTCAAAAGTGATATAGGTAGGGCCGTCACCCAGGACCTCGCGTGTTTTTTCTATAACCGCCGCGGTACCCATTTCGTGAAAATCCTGTATCGGAATCACGGTCATTCCGGACTCGTATGAAAATTCCCAGAACACCTCAGCAGAACCTCTTATGCCGACCTGTACACATCGATCCGGGTCCAACACGCCGTCCAGGACGGCATGGCGAAACGGGCCGCCGTGATGGAACTTGTAATCGTCCAGCGAACCCATGGTGTCGCAGTGGGCGTCTACGTGGATCATGCCCAACGGTTCGTCCCGCCCTACTGCCTTCATTATCGGATAAGTCACTGAGTGGTCACCGCCTGCTGATACCGGAATAACATCCGCATCCATGACCTTGTGATAATACTGCTCAATCATCCGGATGCCTTCGTTCAGGCTGAAACCGTGTAAGGGTACGTCGCCGATATCAGCAATTGCGCAGAGATCAAACGGGTTAACCCTGGTCTGGTGGTTAAAAGGCCCAACTGCCATGGATATGTTTCTTATCGAGCGCGGGCCGAAGCGAGCGCCGGTCCTGTGCACTACACCGGCGTCAAAGGGTACGCCGATCAGGGCAATATCCAGTCCGTCCAACTCTTCCCTGTAGGGAGCGTCACATAAGGTGGCAATACCGGCCAGCATATCGGTAGCGCCCATCATGGCTTTTGCATGTTCCGGATCGTCTACCTGATGGTGAGGCTGATCCCGGTACTTGTTACGGAGCGCTTCAAGTTTTTGTTGATCCATATCACTCTCCTGATAATGACCGCCTGTACCCGCCAAAAAATTTTATTCAGTGATCAACAGTTCTGTTGCGGTTAACATAGATAAAAATAGTGAAGTGGCCACTATAATGGCACAATACATTACGGTAAGAAGGTATGTTGTTACTGTTGTTTACCCGGATTAAACAACTTGAATGCGGAGTGGGGTGGATTTGCCGCCGATCGGTTCAATTCCTGCAAATGGCAAATCCGCAGAACCAGCGGTCACTACAACAACCACGTCCATTTCAGCCCTGAACTCAACATAGTCACCTGCCTTGCTTAGTGTCTGTCCAACGGCAAAGTCGCCATCGGCTTTCGGTACGGAATTTTGAAACAGGTTAAACGGGTCCGGGGGTGGTTCTATCCTGATATTGAGTTCCTTTATTGCCTGGTAAAAATTATCCCGGCAATTGGGGTGTGATGAATCCCCCCAAGGTCCACATAAAAGACCGGGTCACAGGGAGCGAAAGACATATCGTGGAGCCCTGGAGAAGTATCATCCAGAAAGGTCAGCATGGGCCGGCGACGATTACTGTACAAGAAGTCACCTGGTTTGGGCGTCAGCCGGAAGATGACCTGGCGCGTCAAGGCCGGACTGAAATATTCGTGGGGGTTGTCATTGGATAGAATAAACATATCGGCAATCTGACAGCCCTCCACGTCAACCACCCGGAAAACAGACCCCTGATCAAGCCGGACGGCACGGCCCTCGTAGCCCGGAATATCTATATACTGGTACTTGTCATAGTCATATTCTATACTGATTAGCAATGCTTCGCATGAGATTACCCTGTCAGCTTTTCAAGCAGTCCGTTATGGTAGCACTTGTAATGGTGTTTAGCGCGCCTGTCACACTGGCGACACCAACCCCGAACGGCTCAAGTTTTCTGAATGCAAAAAAATCCCGTATTGATTACACAATACCTCGAGTCAAACACCCCACCGCAACCTGTCGGAGCCTCATCAATCTATCCGAACCAGATAACAGCGTTTTGTCTGCGAACTTGTCATTAGCAGAACCGGAGATGTGCGTGGTACGCGGGGTTATCAGTCCTGAAGTTCAATACATTGTCTACCTGCCGACCGGGTGGAATGGGCGATTTTACATGCATGGCAATGGGGATTACGCGGGGGAAGCACTCGATGATGAGACCGGTCATCTTGCGCGGCTGAGAGCAGTCCGGCATGGATTTGCAGCAGCGTTTACGAACACCGGCCACGACGCCGCTTCATATCCCGGTGGTAATTGGGGACACAACAATCTCCAGAAAGAGATCGATTTCGGATTCCGCGCGGTCCACCTGACAGCAGCAGTGGTTAAAAATCTTGCCACGGCATACTACGGGGAAGCTCCTGCGTATTCCTATTTTGACGGCTGTTCGACCGGAGGCTTACAGGGGTTTAATGAAGCGCAACGTTTCCCCGATGACTTTGACGGTATCCTTGCCGGCGCGCCTGTCTTCAGTCTCAAGGAGATGATTTGGCAATACTGGAAGAACCACAAGGCGCTGGCCGAAACACCCCTGTCCCGGGAAAAACTTAAAATGCTTGGCGATATTGTCCTCGGGTTGTTTGATGAAGCCGATGGTGTAAAGGACAGTGTTATCGGCAATCCTCTCGCTGTGGATTTCGACCCGCAGCGGGATTTGCCACGCGCCAGTGTGGAGCAACAGGGTTTCACGGATGATGAAATCAAAATGCTGAACGTTATCTACGGGCCGACCTATGTCGGAGATACGAAAATCTATCCCGGAACTGTCATTGGCGGAGAGTTTCCGGGGCTCACCTATGCTGATGGTACGTATACACCTGTTGCATCGCAATCGGCATGGGAAGGACGCGTAGTTCCTGATAGCCAAGGCGGATTGGAGCAGCCATTGATTCTGGAATCGTGGTTCCGGTATCTCGCGTTTGAGGCGGATGACAGTGAACTTGATTGGAGAGGTCTGGACCCCAGGCGGGACCTGGCGCGAACGGAGCAATCCGGCCGAATTTTCAACGCAACTGATCCTGACCTTGGACCTTTCCACCGGAGTGGAGGAAAAATGATCATCTACCATGGATGGGCCGATTTCGGCATCAATCCTCTGCGAACAGTCGAGTACTTCCAACAAGTGACCACCCTGTTTGGCGAGCAGATATCAAAGTTTCTTCAGCTTTATCTGATTCCGGGCATGCACCATTGCAGAGGCGGGGTGAATATTGATCGGTTCGATTTAATGACTCCGTTAATCAATTGGGTGGAGGGCGGTGTTGCGCCTCAGGATCTTGTTGGCTCTCGAGTAGAAAAGGACAAGGTCATAAGAACACGCCCATTGTGCGCCTATCCCCGGTTTCCCCGCTATCGCGGCACAGGCAGTATCGACGCACATGAAAACTTTGAATGTGCTGACCCTGAATAATCGCGTAACAGTCCTTGTACAATACAGATAAAAAATGATACAAAATTGTTTAATTCTGGATTATATTAAATGAAGTTCCCAGATTGCTGATTACCCGGAGTATCACAAACAACATGATAAGACTCAATGTCAATGATAAACCTTACGAACTCGACGTCGAATTAGACACGCCTCTTTTGTGGGTGATCCGGGATGAACTTGGCTTAACCGGCACCAAGTTTGGCTGCGGCATGGCTCAATGCGGCGCCTGTACCGTTCACGTTGATGGAACACCGTTGCGTTCCTGTGTGCTTCCCGTGAGCAGCATGGAAAATAAAAAAATAACCACTATCGAACATCTTTCCAAAGACGGTTATCATCCGCTGCAACAAGCCTGGCTGGATTTGCAGGTACCCCAATGCGGTTATTGTCAATCGGGACAGCTTATGTCCGCCGCCGCATTGCTGGCTGATAATCCTTCTCCTTCCGATGCAGATATTGACAACGCCATGTCAGGCAATTTATGCCGTTGCGGGACGTATCCGCGCATCCGCGCAGGCATTCATCGCGCCGCTGAATTACAACAGGGGACTCATTAACTTGGAATTATCCGGCCGGGTCGTCACCGGTATAGGACAGGGCGCCGGTTTCACCGAACTCAAACACGCGAAAAAACAATTCCTGGATAAACTGGGTATTGATTCCTGGCCCGGTACGCTCAATCTAAAACTGGAAGATGAAGTGGCGCTGGCCGACTGGCAATCAGTCAGGAACGGGGACGGCATCAACATCAGCGCTCCTGACGGTAATAATTGTCATGCGCGAAGCTATCCCGTTCATATCAACAACCAGGTTGCAGGAGCGATCATATTTCCCGAAATCAGCGATTACCCGGCGGACCAGGTAGAAATTATTGCCTCAGTCTCACTGCGCCGGCATTTATCCTTGAACGACGGCGATCGGATCAGGGTAGACGTAATCGACCCCGTCAAGGTCAATGCCGTACTGTTCGACCTGGATGGCACACTGGTTGATACGGTGGGCGCTTTTTACCTGCTCGCCAAACTGACCGGGGAGGAATTCGGTCTGGAAGTAACCAAGTCCCGGATGTATGACACGCTGAATCATGGTATTTCCTATTGGGACCGGGTAGTGCCTGCATCAGTCAAGGATCGTCAGGCCATGACCGACAAGTTAAATAACAGGGCCATGCAGCTATGGCCCAGTATCATTGGGGACAACGCCGGCGCCTTCCCGAATGTCGATGAGACATTGTCAGGGCTGAAAACCGCCGGTTATACGCTCGGGATCGTCACAGGGTCGGGGGAGAAATCCCTGGAGTTATTGTATCAATTGGGCGTGGCCGAACTGTTCGACGCGGTGATCACCGGCCCGGACGTTGAAAAACGAAAACCCGACCCGGAAGGCCTGCTGAAATGCCTGGAGCGTCTGGACGTAGCCCCGGCTGACGCCATGTACGTGGGAGACAGCGTCATCGATATGCAGGCAAGCCGTGCCGCGGGAGTACTGCCTATCGGGGTCCTCACGGGCGCCGGCACTTCCCCAACGTTATGTAAAGCCGGGGCTTATAGAATCATCCGCAGTCATGAACACATAATGGAGTTACTGGCGGCCTGAGCGACTCCTGGGAGAAACCAGTTCGTAGCCACGCCGCTCATAATCGAATCCACCCAACTCAAGGCGTTTGAACTCCGTCGCTTGCGGTGACGCATAGTAAGCCCGGATTTCCCGCATCAACCCTGAGTCTTTATCGAAGACAACCCATTCAGCGCCGCGTAGAACCGTCCCCTGCCCCGTCTTGAAGTGGCTCCATTCGATCACTGCCTCGGCCTTTTTCGCGTCGATCAGCAAAGCGTCGATAGTCCAATACGAACCAAACTTCTCCACGGCCTCCCGCCAGCGTTCGGCAATCTTCTCCGCTCCCCGGAATGGCCCCTCATACATACCCGGCGGAAAATAATGGACGGCATCGGGAGTGAAACACCGTATTATTTTCTCCCGGTCCGCCTCATTACAACCCTCGTAATATTCACGCATCACCGCCTCCATCTTTGCGGCGCTCAACTGTTTCACCGACATAATCACTACCTTATATGAGCCAAGGGGTTATATTATACAGTCTTTGAATTCTCTTACTGCTGAACCAATACGATGAAAAGGCGGGATTTCATAATCAGGACAGCTCTGGGGTTGACTGCCGCACAGGTTCCGGCGCCTCTTTCTGCAGGGGCGAAATTCTCCACAAATCCTTTCACCTTGGGTGTTGCCTCCGGCGACGTCACGGAAAACTCGGTGGTGCTATGGACCCGGCTTGCGCCGGAACCACTGGCGGCGGACGGCGGGGTCAGGCAGGGCACGATACCGGTACGTTGGGAATTATTTCAGGATGAAGATATGCAACGGCTTATCAGACAGGGCGAGGAACTGGCTGTCCCCCAGCTTGCTCATTCAGTACACGTCGACGTTCAAGGGTTGAACCCCATGCAGGAGTACTGGTACCGGTTTTCCGTTGGTGCTCACGCCTCGGAACCGGGCCGTACAAAGACCCTGCCTGCTGCCGACAGTCAACTTGAATCCATCCGATTCGTAACCGCATCCTGCCAGAACTACACCCACGGTTATTTTGTCGCATACGACCATATCATCGCGGATGACCCCGATTTTGTTATCCACCTGGGTGACTATATCTATGACACCTCCTATGACGAGACCTTCAGGAGACACGAAACCGAAGACATGCCGGTGACACTCGACGCTTACCGGCGGCGGCACGCGTTGTATAAAACCGATGAAAATCTTAAACGGGCCCATGCCAGGCTGCCCTTTTTTTCCACACTTGATAACCACGATGCCGTCAATGACCTTGAACCGGCCGGATTGGCGCAAAGAGCTGCCGCCTACCAGGCCTGGTATGAACACATGCCGACCCGCGGCTATGGCGAACCTGGTGATAACCGGTTTCAGCTCAGGCGGACTATACGCCCCGGAGGGCTGATACAGCTTAACTTCCTGGATACCCGGCAATTCCGCGCCAAACAGTCTCTGTGCCGCGACAATGGACCCGTTTATGGGTTCGGCAATTACCGGGTGCGCTGCCCCGAAATGTTCGCTGAAGAACGCAGCATGCTGGGACAGGCGCAGGAGCGGTGGCTGAATGAAAATATTCTGAATAGCAGGGCGACGTGGAACGTGATCGCCTCCTCAAGCGTTTTTTCACCCTTCCACTTACATATTGATAACAATATCTTCAATTACATTGGTTCCTGGGATGCCTACCCGGCAAACAGGGACAGGGTCGTTGCCGCCATCAATCAGGCAAAAGCCGGCAACGTTATTATTTTGAGTGGTGACATGCACTCCTTCTGGGCCATAGACGGGACCCGGTCCACAGACACCGCCGACCGGATTCCCGCCGTGGAGTTCGTAACGTCTTCCATCTCGGCCAACTGGCCCGAACCAATGGCAAAACCTGTTATCGATAACCTGGACCGTAACCCCCAGATAAAATTCCATGAACCGGATAAACGCGGGTATCTGTTACATGAAGTCACTGCGACTGAATGGCAGACTACGGCGCGCGCCGTACATGACGTCAGGGATGCGCAGTCAAATGCGTTTGATCTGGCGCGTTTCGTTGTTGAGAACGGCAAACCCGGTTTCAAACGCATCCTTTAACGAAAAAATATAGAGGCCGTATTCATGCCTGATTTTACTTACGAAATTGAAGATATCGGACTGGCGCAGCAAGGACTCAAGCGCATTGATTGGGTACGCGAGCGGATGCCCGTATTACGCCGGATGAAAGAAGACTTTGCTAAAACCCGGCCATTTGCAGGGATGCGTATTGGTATCTGCCTGCACGTGGAAGCGAAAGCCGGCATCTGGCTGGAGGCACTGACCGGCGGCGGCGCTGAGATCGCCATCACCGGCAGTCCCGGAACCACCCAGGATGAGGTAGCTGCCGCATTGGTAGCGGAATACAACGTACAGGTATTTGCCAAAAAAAGGGAGACTTTCAGCCAGCACCTGGATTACGTGGCAAACGTGTTATCGACCGAACCTGACCTGATTGCCGATAACGGCGCGGATATACACGCGCTGGCGCTCACCAATCCGGATTTTTCCAGGGCAAAGTCGAAGATAATCGGCGCCACTGAAGAGACTACCACCGGCGGTTTCCGTTTACGTGAAGAGATTGATAACCATGTCTTCCCCACCATCATCATTAACGACAGCCGGGCAAAACGCATTATTGAAAACCGTTATGGCGTCGGCCAGTCGGTGGTTGACGGCATTATGCGTTGCTCCAACCTGCTGATCGGCGGTAAGCGGGCTACCGTAGTCGGTTATGGTTACTGCGGCCAGGGTATTGCCCGCGTCCTGCGCGGCCTGGGTGCCCATGTGACCATAGTCGATATCGATCCCCTGACACGATTGGAAGCGCATACGGAGGGTTATCATACCGCTGAACTGGATGAGGCCTTGCCAACCAGTGATATCGTCATCACCGTTACCGGCAGGCCGGGCGCCCTGAAGCGCGCTCACCTGGAATTGATTAAAGATGGAACCGTATTGTGCAACGCCGGCCATTTCGACACCGAGATCGACCTGCCCGGCCTGCGCGAGTTATCCGCCGAACCGAAGCAGATCATGCCGGACATCCAGCAATTCAAACTGGACAACGGCAAAACCATTTACCTGCTGGGCAAAGGCAACATGGTCAACCTGAGCACCGGCGACGGCAACCCCATCGAAGTGATGGACATGGGCCTGGCCCTGCAATCCCTGTCCCTGGCCTACCTGGCGACTGACAGTCAATCATTACCGGCGGGGCCACAGGCAGTACCAAAGGAAATCGAAAACGAAGTAGCCGTACGGACCTTGCGGGCCTGGACGTGATAATAAGCCGGGGCCATATACAAATACAGGAAAAAATCATGAATGAAACTACCACTTATGAAAAACCACTGACAACGCGCCGCGTTGATGAGCTATTTCAGGAAGCGATGAATGAGGGCGACCTGGACAAAGCGATGAGCTTGTACGATGATAATGCCGTGTTCGTACAGGAACCCGGGAAACCCGCAATAAGCGGACTGGAAAATATTCGTAAGGCACTCGAACAATTCCAGGCGATCAAACCGGAACTGAAGGTGGAAGTCATGCAGTTCGTAGAAGCTGATGATGTGGCATTTTATACATTGAAATGGGAAATAAAGGGTACCTCACCGGAGGGCGAGGAGATTTTCATTTCCTCCTATGATGGAAACGTCGTCAAGCGGCAACCGGCCGGCTCATTCAAAAGGTCTACGAAGTCGACCCGCTTGAATGCCCCCAATGTAACCACACCCTGCGCATCATCGCCGTTATCGATGACGCCGTTATTATTCGAAACATTCTGAACCACCTGCGCCAGTGGGACCCGAAACCGGAACAACCCGACCACCCTGCCCGCGACCCGCCCTGGCCGACTGAGGTAACGCTTCCCCTCACCTGCCACCCGGTCCCGGATATCGCATAAGCATCCCGGCAACTAAACCACTCGACTTAAATCACCTGACTAAAGCAATTCGTCAAAACACCCCACCCGGAACCCGGGGCTCGGCCAGAAAAGTAATAGCTGCAATGGGAAATTTTCCTGGTAAATGTTCAGACAAGTCCGTTGTATGTCATTATTTTCACCTCGGAACAGCACGTACCGGAATTGAATTTCCTATCCCTCACAGTTGCCTGGTTGAAGTTGAAAAATATGAGGGTGAGTTATTTGCAATCCGGGCTTTTTCCCAACCCCCGAAGGCATAAGATATATTTAAGAAAACTCTGAACAAGTCCATGCCCGATTGGCATTGATGTTGGCGATACCTCCCTGTATCGCCGGAACCTCTGTGACTTAATCAGAGGTTCTTTGAAAGATAAAACAGGGGGTTACGCCCCAATATCCGGGCTACCGCTGTACGGTTTGCCAACGAGGATTGATCCAGGGTTCATCATCTGCAAGCGGAAGTGGCGCTTTACCCAGAATGTGGTCCGCGGCTTTCTCGCCGGTCATAATCGAGGGGGCGTTCAGATTACCATTGGTGATCTGCGGGAAGATTGAACTGTCTGCCAGACGTAGTCCGGACACACCGATCACTCGGCATTCCGGGTCAACCACCGCCATTGGATCAGTCACCCGTCCCATCCTGCAGGTGCCACAGGGGTGGTAGGCGCTTTCCACGTGTGTGCGAATGAAATCCTCAAGCTCATCATCTGACTGCAGCGCAGCGCCGGGTTGGATTTCGTGTTTAACGTAGGGCTTGAACGCATCCTGTTCGAAAATTTCACGCGTAAGACGAATACAGGTACGAAAATCTTCCCAGTCCTTCTCCGTCGACATGTAGTTGAACAGAATTTTCGGCGCCACCCTGGGGTCGGCGGAGCGTAAAGTGACCTGTCCACGCGAGGCGGAACGCATGGGCCCGACGTGGGCCTGAAAGCCATGCTCCCGGATTCCGACCTTGCCGTCGTAGCGCATGGCTATGGGCAAAAAATGGTACTGAATATCCGGATATTCGACACCTGCTTCGGATCGGATAAAGGCTCCCGCTTCAAACTGGTTCGAGGCGCCCAAGCCGGTTTTGGTGAACAGCCACCGGGCCCCGATCAATACTTTTGAAACCGGGTTCCAGTGCTTGAAAAGTGTGATCGGCAGCTTTGACGCCATCTGTACATAAAGTTCCAGATGATCCTGCAGGTTTTTGCCAACCCCGCCACGGTCTGCGATAACGTCGATACCATGGGATGAAAGTTCAGTGCCATGACCAATGCCTGACAGCAGCAAAAGTTTTGGCGAGTTGATGGAAGAAGCTGCGATCACCACTTCGCGTCGTGCCCGGATGACCTCAACCCTTCCGTACCGCTCTACTTCAACACCCGTCGCACGGCCATTTTCAATCACAATTTTGCGGGCAAATGCGCGGATCAGATCACAATTATCGCGTTTCAGCGCCGGGCGCAGATAGGCATTGGCGGCAGACCAGCGGCGCCCCTTCCAGATCGTCTGCTCCAACGCTCCAAAACCCTCTTGCTTCTTGCCGTTGTAATCACCTGTCACTTCATAGCCGGCTTGCTGCCCTGCCTGGATGAACACCTGGAAAAGCGGATTGCTGGCCGGTCCCCGGATGATGTGCAAAGGCCCATCCTTGCCGCGCCAGCCGGCATCCCCACCGTAGTTCCCGTCATGGCTGTCGGAATGCCAGGTTTCCAACCGCCGGTAATAGGGTAGAACATCAGCGTAGGACCATCCGTCGGCGCCGAGTTCCGCCCATTTATCGAAATCGCGCGCGTGGCCGCGTACATAGACCATTCCATTGATCGAACTCGAGCCGCCGATCACTTTTCCCCGTGGAGTAGCAAGCTGACGTCCCCCCAGGTACGGCTCAGGTTCAGACCGAAACCCCCAGTCATACATCGGCATGTTCATCGGATAGCTGAGCGCCGCAGGCATCTGAATAAAGGGACTCTTGTCCGTGCCGCCATATTCGATTATCAGCGTCGAGGCGCCGGAGGCCGACAACCGATCTGCCAGTGCACTGCCCGCGGAACCTGCGCCGATGATTACAAAATCTGCTTCCAATCAGCTGTCCAACGGAGACGAAACCACTATGCGCCTCTGGGGAAGCGCTGGTTTTGCTCCAGGTCGTTCAAGTTCATATGATTGCGCATGTAACGCTCACCTGCATTTTGCTGTGGATGGTAGTCCCAGGGGGAATAGGCTCCGTTGCGCAGTGCCTCATAAACCACCCGGCGCCGAGCCTGGCTATCACGCACAGCGGTATCGTAAGCCGCCAGGTCCCAGCGCGCCTGTGATTTCATGCGCAAAGATGTCAACGTATCCGCGTACACCGGGTTATCCGCCAGGTTGGTCAATTCCTGCGGGTCCGCCTCCAGGTCGAACAGTTGATCGGGATCAAGCAAGCAACGGGTATATTTCCACTTTCCATCGCGCAGGCAAACCAGCGGGGTATAAGACGCCTCTGCCGCATACTCCATTGCAACCGGTTCTGTACGTTCTGCACCCTGGGCAATGCCGGCAAGCGACTGGCCATCGGCCCAGGGCAACACCTCTTCCATTGATATGCCGGCGAGTTCCATCAAGGTGCGGGTGACGTCGAGTGAGGAAACAGGCGTAGTGATCAGCACAGGTGGAATATCTGGCGCAGCAAGCATCAAGGGTATACGCGCAGAGCCTTCGTAAAAGCACATCTTGAACCACAGTCCGCGTTCACCCAGCATATCGCCGTGGTCTGAAACAAACAGAATAATCGCTTCCTGTCGCGTTGTCTCCAGTGCCTCCATGACCTCGCCGATCTTGTCATCAAGATAGGAAATATTGGCAAAATAAGCCCGGCGGGACCTGCGGACGTCTTCTTCAGTTATATCGAAGTTACACCAGTCGTTTGCATCGAGAATGCGTTTTGCGTGTGGGTCGTGGTCAGCATAATCCAGCGCCGGGACTTTCGGCAGCAGATGATCGCAATTCTCGTACAGGTCCCAATATTTTCGCCGCGCCACATAGGGATCATGGGGATGGGTAAAGCTAATGGTAAGACACCATGGGCGCTCATCTTTGCCGCGCGCCAGATCATAGACTTTGCGGGTCGCGTGATAGGCAACTTCGTCATCAAATTCCATCTGGTTGGAAATCTCCGCGACCCCGGCGCCGGTCACCGACCCCATATTGTGGTACCACCATTCAATACGTTCCCCGGGTTTGCGATAGTCCGGCGTCCAGCCGAAATCAGCCGGGTAAATGTCGGTCGTCAGGCGCTCCTCAAACCCATGCAACTGATCCGGACCGACGAAATGCATCTTTCCTGAAAGGGTTGTTTGATAGCCCGCACGCCGCAAATGATGGGCGTAGGTCGGAATGTCCGATGCATACTCCGCGGCATTGTCATAAACTCGAGTACGGCTGGGTAACTGGCCCGACATGAACGATGCCCGGCCCGGCACGCATAACGGCGACACAGTGTAGGCGTTTTGAAAGCGGACTGAGCGCGCCGCAATCTTTTTCAGGTTTGGCGCGTGCAGCCAATCGGCAGGTCCGTCTGGAAATAACGTTCCGGCCAGCTGATCGACCATGAAGATCAGAATGTTTGGTTTGGTCATACCGTGTCTCCTATAGCAACCATGATCATTGCTACCACTGCTGCGTTATCGGGCCGGGTAGTGCAGATATTAACTGATGCGCCAAACCTCCGCGCGGGAGGTAATAAATAAAATACTGTATGGTTAACATGTTAAAGTATTTTCGGTGAAATGGTGAAACAATTTTCACAGCTTATTTTCTTCGGCAGCAGACCATATAAATGACTTTTGGCATGTTGTCAACAAATAGATTTGTCCGTCTAGCAATTACGAAGCATTCCAAGACATCGTATTTGCGTCGTCTTTCTGATTCATAATTTCAAACTGAGACACTACCGAAATATTACATACAGAACGAACTGTGCCCTGTTCATCCAGTTGAAATCTTAAATGGAGAGTTTCTGCTCCTGCCTGACACTTGTTTAATTTGACAGCCGTAATCCAATGGATTACTATTTGATATGTGCAAACGATAGTGGAACTTCCCGAATATCAGCGTAAAGCTGCTTCATTATTAGATGATGTTGAAAAAATAGACATTATCAATGTGTTAGCCAAAAACCCGAAGGCAGGTGTCGTAATGCAGGGTACCGGTGGTATTCGAAAATTAAGATGGAGCAGATCCGGTAAGGGTAAAAGCAGTGGCGTCAGGGTCATTTACTATTACCTGAATAACTCAATGCCTTTATTTTTACTTACGATGTTCAGCAAGGGAGCGAAAGCAAATATCAGCAAAGGAGAACGAAATACTCTTGCCAGACTGACACGGGTTCTTAGACAAAATTACGAAAGAGGCACGTAATGAGTAAGGTATATAACAGTATTAAAACGGGCTTGGAAGAGGCGATAAATTTCACTGAAGGAAAGACCCCCCAGGCTGTGATACATAAATTCAACCCCGTAGATGTTAAAAATGTTCGGGCTGATATGGGCATGAGTCAACGTGAATTTGCTTCAGCGTTCGGCATCAGTGTTAATACGCTACGGCACTGGGAACGTGGTGACAGGCACCCTAATGGTCCGGCGCTTGTTTTATTAAATGTATTGTCCAGGGAACCGGAAACCGTACTAAGAGTGTTGGCGATGAGATAGACTTATCGTATAGATGCAGGGGATAGTTTATTCGTCTTCGTCTCCGCTCAGTTTGAATGCCAGGAACGTCGGTGCGCCGCGTCTTTGAATCAGGATAGGGACAGGACGGTTGCGCGGCAACTCGGCAAGGAGTTGCTCAAATTGTGGCACACTTTCCACGTTTATGTTATTCATTATCAGAATCACGTCACCTTTTCGGATTCCTGCTTCACTGCCCGGCCCCTGCAAGATTTTGTTCACAATGATCCCGCCTTCGGACAGGTCCAGCTTTTTTCTTTGCTCTTCCGTCAGTTCCCGTACCACGAGATTCATTTCATTCGGAGGCTCGACCTGTGAGCCGGCATTTTCAGCGCGGGCAATTTTATCTTCTTCGGGCAGTTTTGCAATCAACACCTTGAGATTTTTCCGCTTCCCGCCACGGATGATTTCCACCGGCACTTTTGTGTTGATTTTACTGTTACCGACCAGGGGCGGTAGATCAGATGAAAAAGCGATCGCTGCTTCGTTAAACCTGATAATAATATCACCCACCTCGACCCCCGCTTTTTCTGCGGGGCTGTCAGCCAGTACTTTTGCAACCAGGGCCCCATGAGGCTTGTCCATGTCAAAAGATTCGGCCAGTTCACGGGTTACATCCTGTATGAGTACGCCGAGCCAGCCCCGGGTAACTTGACCGGTTTCCCGTAGTTGTGAATACACATTCATGACCACGTCAACGGGTACCGCAAAAGACAGGCCCATAAATCCACCGGTGCGGCTGTATATCTGTGAGTTTACCCCGATCACTTCACCATCCAGGTTAAACAAAGGTCCTCCGGAATTACCAGGGTTGATGGCGACATCGGTTTGAATGAAAGGAACATAATTTTCATTTGGCAGACTTCTCCCTATCGCACTGACTATCCCCTGGGTCACCGAGTAGTCAAAACCAAAAGGCGAACCTATCGCGAGCACCCATTCCCCGACCTTTAATTCAGCGGATCTGCCCAGTTTGACCACAGGCAGTTTATTTCCATAAACTCTTAACAGAGCTATATCACTGCGCTTGTCCGTGCCGACAATTTCAGCAACAAATTCCCTGCGATCACTCAGTCTGACTACGATTTCGTCTGCATTGGCGACTACGTGGCTATTGGTAATTACATAACCATCCTCAGAAATAATAAAGCCGGATCCCAGGGATGCAATTCCGTAGATACAGGCATCAACAGCCAGGGACAAATCCTGGTTGATTTACTAGTTGATAAGATCTACAGCGCTTGGCAAAGAAAAGATATTTTTCCTGTGCTGATACTGACCTTCCCCACCGCTCTGGCATTGTCTATACTTCTATACATACATTACGTAATTACCCGGAAACTCAGGAGGCCACGGAATCGCCACTCGCATGGATGCCTGCACCGCCACCGGTGGTGTCTACCGGTCCGGCAATCCCCGGGCAAGCCCTTTGTATCAATGTGTGATCCGCTACTACGAGGAACTTGAGGCTGGCGGGCACTTCACCCGCCCGGTGGAAGAGCAGGTCCTGACCCGCTTCCTGGATTGTGGTGATTTGCATCAGGGGTTTGCCAGGGCTTACTGTGACAACTGTGGCCATGATTACCTGTTGGCCTTTTCCTGCAAGGCCCGCTATTTCTGCCCCAGTTGTCACCGGAAACGCATGCTGGCCTACGCAGAATGGGTCGAAGAGCAGGTACTCGCTCCGGCCCCTCAGCGCCAGTACGTCTTCTCCCTGCCGAAGCTGTTGCGACCCTGGTTTCGTCATGCTCGCGCCCGCCTCGGTAAACTCTGCCAGTTGATCGCCCGGCTGCTACTTCAGGGCTATCAGGCCCTCGACCCCAAGGGAAAACCCGGCTTCATACGCTACGTCCAAACCTTCGGCGACCTGGTCACCTTTAATCCGCACAGACACGCATTAGTCGCTGATGGCATATTTTATCCCTCCGGCAGCTTTCGCGTCCTCCCGCCCATTCCGGAAACCGCCCTGCGGGAAGTACTACGTCACCACGTGCTGGATTTTCTCTGTGATGAAGCCGGCTTCGACCAGCAACTGGCTGAACGTATGCGTCAGTGGCAACATTCCGGCTTCTCGGTCCCTAACCGCATCCGGGTCAAAGTCAGTGATGCCGAGGGCAGAAAGCAACTGGCCCGGTACCTGCTCCGCAACCCCTTCGCCTTGGCGAAGATGACCTATGACAGACAAACCGGCAGGGTTGTCTATCGTTCAAAATTTCATGCCCGCCGGAAACGCAACTTTGACCCGCCACGTCCCTGTGGCGGGCCCGCCGGGCGCACTGCGTGCGTCCAATTTCATTCCCGATGAAATTGTCAGCTCCTGCCCGCCGTACAATGGCTCACGCTGCTGCTGGCCCACAGCCCCGATAACTACGAACACCTCGTGCGCTATTATGGCTGCTACCGTAATCGGGCTCGTGGGGAGCGGAATGCCGACGCACGTACCGACGCCACTACCCTGCACCTGGACGAGACCCCAATCAATCGCAAATCAACAGCCAACCGGGCCCGGCTCATTCAAAAGGTCTACGAAGTCGACCCGCTTGAATGCCCCCAATGTAACCACACCCTGCGCATCATCGCCGTTATCGATGACGCCGTTATTATTCGAAACATTCTGAACCACCTGCGCCAGTGGGACCCGAAACCGGAACAACCCGACCACCCTGCCCGCGACCCGCCCTGGCCGACTGAGGTAACGCTTCCCCTCACCTGCCACCCGGTCCCGGATATCGCATAAGCATCCCGGCAACTAAACCACTCGACTTAAATCACCTGACTAAAGCAATTCGTCAAAACACCCCACCCGGAACCCGGGGCTCGGCCAGAAAAGTAATAGCTGCAATGGGAAATTTTCCTGGTAACTGTTCAGACAAGCCCGTTGTATGTCATTATTTTCACCTCGGAACAGCACGTGCCGGAATTGAATTTCCTATCCCTCAGGCAAGATCGCAAGCAGTTGTAAATTGTATATCGCGCTCGGAATTTCAGGCGCTGTTCAACATTTGACTGGTATGAAACATGTCGAAACCATAATAGCGGTAAACAAAGATCCGAATGCACCCATATTTAATACAGCTACTTACGGCTGCAATATAGATTTATTTGAATTGATGGAAGCACTGGAGAGTCGGGTTAGCCAGGAAAGCCCTATGAGACGGACGCGGTTGTCGTGAGGGTGTGTCAATTCGCGCCAAAGCCCCCTCCTCCCGGTGTTTCCATCACGAACAGGTCGCCGGTGTTCATTTCAATCTCATCATTGCCCTTTAGCTGCGCGATTTCACCATTGGCGCGCACCACGTAGTTGTTGCCGCACAGACCCGGTTCACCTTCCTCCAGGCCAAAAGGCGGCACCACCCGGTGCGAGCTCAGCATAGTGGCGGTCATGGTTTCCAGGAAACGTAGTTTACGCACCACGCCGTTACCGCCGTGGTATTGGCCGGCGCCGCCGGAACCCTGGCGAATGGAAAATTCCTCGACACGCACTGGAAAGCGTAATTCCAGCACTTCGGGGTCGGTCATGCGGGTGTTGGTCATGTGACTGTGTACGGCGCTGGTACCCGGGTGATCCGGGCCGGCGCCCGTGCCGCCGCATACGGTGTCGTAGTTCTGGTATTGGTCGTTACCGTAGAAGACGTTGTTCATGGTGCCTTGCGACGCGGCCAACACTCCCAGCGCGCCGTAAAGCGCGTTGGTAATGGCCTGGGACACTTCAATGTTGCCCGCCATCACCGCCGCCGGATATTCCGGGGTGATCATCGAGCGTTGCGGCAGGATCAGTTTGATGGGCTTGAGGCAACCTTCGTTCAACGGGATATCACTGTTGACCAGGGTCCGAAACACGTAGAGTACCGCTGCCTTGCAAACCGCAACCGGGGCATTGTAGTTAGTCAGGTTCTGCCTTGACGTGCCGGTGAAGTCGATGGTTACCGTACGGTTT
Organism: Gammaproteobacteria bacterium; assembly: GCA_965248145.1. Lineage (GTDB taxonomy): Bacteria > Pseudomonadota > Gammaproteobacteria > Eutrophobiales > Eutrophobiaceae > JAAXHV01. The sequence goes on from OZ252091.1 coordinate 2,596,355, forward strand.
TCCCGATCAACCGAAATCTTTACCTTAATGATACTGCCCTCATCCATGGGATATCCGAATTCGCCATCTTTCAACACTTCTATCACCCGGCGTACCGACTCTTCGGCGTTGTCCTGAACGTGCTTCATATAGGCGCTGACCACCTCGATGCCATAGTGGGCAACCATTTTTCGCAGTTCCAAAAGACCGGTTTCGTTGGCGGCTATTTGCGCTGACAGGTCAGCCAGGTTCTGGTCGATATTGCGACAGGGATATTTACCGGAGCCCAGCAACTCCCTGAGTTCGTCTTCACGCAGCCGGCCGTTCTCGACGACCAGGAAGTTGTCAATCAGTATGCCTTCCTCGTCAATATGGGTACTGTCCGGTGGCGCCGACCCGGGGGTACGACCGCCAATATCGGCATGGTGGCCCCGTGACCCCAGGTAGAAGAGTATGTTCTCACCTTTGTCGTCGAACGCCGGCGTAATCAGGGTAACGTCGGGAAGATGGGTGCCGCCGGCATAAGGGGCATTCAGCGCATAGACGTCGCCGGGCTTGATATTACCCTTATTGGCGCTGATAACGGACTTGACTGATTCACCCATTGATCCCAGGTGGACAGGGATGTGGGGCGCATTGGCAACCAGGTTGCCCTCGGCGTTAAACAACGCGCAGGAGAAGTCCAAACGCTCCTTGATGTTAACGGAATAAGCGGTATTTTGCAGGGTTACGCCCATCTGCTCGGCAATCGACATGAAGAGGTTATTGAATACCTCCAGCATGACCGGATCTACAGCGGCGCCGATCGCTGCGCTATTGTCCCGTTCGATATGACGATCCAGCAGCAGGTGGCCGCGACTGTTGAGCGCGCCGCGCCAACCTTGTTCCAGTACGATCGTGCCCGTGGCTTCGATAACAATGGCAGGCCCGCTGACATATTGACCGGTTTGCAGGTCAGCGCGGTGGTACAGGGCGGTGTCACGCCATTCGCCACCACTGTAGACCTGCACCAAATCCTGTGCGACCGGGCTTTCCTGTGAAGCGGGGGAACCTGTCTCCGGATCGATCTCGGCTTCAGTTACACCTATGGCTTCCACGGCGACCGCTTCTATAACCAGGCCGCGTTCGCTGGCAATAAAACCAAAACGCTGGCGGTGCGCTTCCTCAAAATCAGACACCATCTGCGCAGCGCTGCCTGCGTCAACCGGCAGGCTGGTGTCGGTACCCTCATACCGAATATGAACCTTGGTGACGATGGCTATGTGCTGCTCTCCCACCCCCTGTATCAGCACTTCTTCACGGGCGGAATCCGCCAGCGGCAGACTGTATGCTTCGATCTCTTTTTCCACTGAATCCGCGACAAAGTCAAAGCCCATTTGCACTTCTCGCAGCGCTCGTATCTCCGCCAGGCCCATCCCGTAGGCGGACAACACCCCGGCGAAGGGGTGCAGGAAAATACTTTTCATACCCAGTGCGTCTGCAACCAGGCAAGCGTGCTGGCCGCCGGCGCCGCCGAAGCAGTTAAGGGTATATTCCGTGACGTCGTAACCGCGTTGCAGGGAAATTTTCTTGATCGCATTGGCCATGTTTTCAACGGCAATACGCAGGAAGCCTTCCGCAACTTCTTCGGCGCTGACGGTTTTACCCCGGGCAGCAGAGACCCGTTCGGCCATATCAGAAAATTTCCGAACAACTGCTACGCGGTCCAGTTTCTCGTCGCCGCCGGCCCCGAAAATAGCGGGAAAGTAGTCCGGCTGGATTTTCCCCAGCATGACGTTACAATCGGTCACCGTCAGCGGGCCACTGCGCCGATAGCAGGTTGGACCGGGATCGGCGGCGGCGGATTCCGGACCCACCCTGAAGCGGGAGCCGTCAAATTGGAGTACCGAGCCGCCCCCCGCCGCCACGGTATGGATGTGCATCATCGGCGCACGCATGCGCACACCGGCTACCAGTGTCTCGAAGCTGCGCTCATACGCGCCGTTGTAGTGAGTCACGTCCGTGGAGGTGCCGCCCATATCGAAACCGATTAACTTGTGGAACCCGCTCATTGCCGCAGTGCGCGTCATGCCCACTACGCCGCCGGCAGGGCCGGAAAGGATGGCATTCTTGCCTTGAAACAGGTGAGCGTCGGTAAGACCGCCATTGGACTGCATAAACATGAGCCGCGGACCGCCCTCGCCTTCGCTGCCCAGTTCGGCGGCAACCTGCTGCACATAGCGGCGCAACATAGGGGATAGATAGGCGTCAACGACCGTCGTATCGCCGCGGGAGACCAGCTTGATCAGGGGGCTGACCTCATGGCTGAGGGAAATCTGGGTAAAACCGATCCGCTTGCAGATTTCACCTACTCTAATCTCGTGGTCGCGGTATCGATAACCATGTATAAAAGCAACGGCCACGGCCCTGATACCGGTATCGTATGCGACCTGTAGGTCGGCCCTGACCCGGTCCTCATCAAGCGGGCACAGCACTTCACCGCGCGCATCGACGCGCTCATCTACTTCAATAACCTGCTCATAAAGCAGTTCAGGCAGCACGATATTGAGATCAAACAGGCGCGGACGACTCTGGTAACCGATACGCAGGGCATCACCGAACCCCCTGCTTGTGATAAACAAGGTGCGATCACCTTTGCGCTCAAGCAGTGCGTTAGTGGCAACAGTGGTGCCCATCTTGACGTGTTCAAGGGTATGGGGGGGTATGGTTGCGCCGCTTTCCAGACCGAGCAAATCGCAAATGCCCTGAACTGCCGCATCCTTATAACGCCCGGGGTTCTCGGAAAGCAGCTTATGACTGACTAATCGACCGTCGGGAGATTTAGCGACGATATCCGTAAAGGTGCCACCTCGGTCAATCCAGATTTGCCACATGATTAAATATCCTTGTTCTCAAGCTTTTAATAACTCATATACAGATAATAACGACTGAGACCCAAAATATGAAGGATATTTGCCTTATGTTTATCCTGTTCTTGCATGTATTCTGTTTGCAGGTATGCTTGAAACGAGGATGAAAAACGAATGACAGCCGGATTAACTCGTATGTTGCATAAGGGAAGCGAGTTTTCCGCGCTGCTGCGATGTTATTCGGGGGGATGATTATGAAACGCATATCTTTAATACTGATACTGTTCTGTTTCAGCATGGTCGTATTTTCCGAGCCGGCGGCGCCGGGGGGAGACACGCCGACGCTGGCAATAACCGGCGGCCAGCTTGTTGACGGCTATGGCGGGCAACCCATGCACAATGCGGTGGTACTGGTTGCGGGAGAACGCATTATCAGGATCGGTGACGTGAATACGGTAGCCATTCCTGACGGGGTGAAAACACTGGATGTAAACGGTATGACAATTATGCCGGGATTATGGGAATCACACGGACATTTATTCCATATCGGCGAAGGAGACCCGGCGTCGTTCCCGGTTAAATTTGCCTCCCAGGCAAAATCCGTGATGGCGGCCGTGGCAAAAACATCATTACTGGCGGGTATTACTTCTTTCCGCGACACGGGCGGCCCCATTGCCGAACAACTGGCCCTGAGAGCAGATATTGAGACAGGCCGGCTGCTCGGGCCCAGGCTGTTCCTGGCCGGACCCATATTGCACCAGCGTAATCCCGACAAACCCAATATCAGGAGAGATTATCTCGTCGGTTCGCCCGCTGAAGCCAGACAGGTGACAAAAAGAGTCATCGCTCTGGGAGTCGACCAGGTCAAAGTATATGGATTTTGGGACCTGGAAATACTGAAAGAAATAATCGATACCGCCCATAAGGCCGGTCTTGGCGTAGACGCCGACGTGCGCCATATCAACGCCTACCGCACGGCAATCAGGAAGGGCGGTTCTTTCATGGTTACTACAAGTCATACTGCTATCTGCCCTTATATATTTTCTGTGGGGAGCACCTGCTGTGTGCGCGACTGCGGCCGGCGGACCGTGATGCGGCGGCGGGCAGTGTGACGGAGTTGTCACACATCATCGGTCAGATTCGGCAACGCTGGCCGGCGGTGCGGATTATTATCCGGGGGGATTCGGGCTTTTGCCGGGAGGACATCATGGGTTGGTGCGAAGCCAATGAGGTGGGTTATCTGCTGGGTCTGGCGCGTAACAAGCGGTTGGTGAAGCGGATTGAGCAGGCCTTGCACAAGTCCCAGCGGCGCCAGCTGCAGACGGGTGTGGCCTCACGGCGGTTTCGGGAGTTCCGTTATCGCACTTTACAGACCTGGTCGCGCAGCCGCCGGGTGGTGGCCAAGGCAGAGTACCTGGCCAAGGGCGCCAACCCGCGCTTCGTGGTCACTAACCTGGACTCCAGGACGGCCGGCCCGCAGGCCCTGTATGAGGATTTATATTGCGCCCGGGGTGAGATGGAAAACCGTATCAAGGAGCAGCAACTGGGGTTGTTTGCCGACCGCACCAGCACGGCGACGCTGTGCGCCAACCAGTTGCGCCTGTATTTGTCCTCGTTCGCCTACGTGCTGATGCACGGCCTGCGGCGCTTGGGACTGGCCGGCACCCGCTGGGCCAAGGCGCAATGTACCACCATCCGGGCGAAGCTGCTGAAACTGGCTGCGTCGGTGCGCATCACCACACGCAAGGTGTGGTTATCGTTTGCCTCAGGCTACCCGTACCAGAATGAGTTCGCCGCAGTGCTGGCCAATCTCCATCGATGCCCGGCCCGAGCGCCGCCCGGATAGCCCGCCTCCGCCTTCCCACCAGCCTGGCAACGACGGTGACAGCAGCGTCGATGGCCTCACTCGTCCTGAGAACGACACCGAACCGGAAATACCAGGCTAATACTTGGCTGACTACTGCGTTTGCCCGCTTCACAGGCCCACATCACTGCCTGCCTACCTGCCAGTCCTCTCCGGGGCCGCATCGACAGGTGTCAATCAACCAAATTGTGACTGTTTGACACGCCGTAGTAAGATCGGTGAGATATGATTTAGATTAAGGCCTGTTCTATTGGGCGATATCACCAGCTTTAAAATCTCGTCTTTTATGTACTACGGCCAACACGAAGATGTCTTGCTTTTTGATCTCATAGATAATCCGATAGGAATATAGAGATATCTCCCTGATATTATCTTCATTCAATTCTGGAACTTTTTTACCGATTATTGGCAACCCATCCAGGATATCTGTTTTTTCTCGAATATCCTGAGTAACTTTTTTGGCATAATGAAGAGAGTCGTGGGCAATGAAATCATGTATAGATCGTAGGTCGGCTATTGCCGGTTCCGACCATATCACCATGAAGCGATTTGCCGCTTGAGTTCTTCGTTAGTGATAGTTTGACCCTGTTCCGCTGCTTTCTGGCCCTTTCTAATCTTATCCAGTACATAAAGCCGGTACATGATCTCATCCATATTAGTATCTTCCGGTAGTTGACCTATGGTATTGAGTGCTTCTTGTTTAGCTGCTTGCATAGTAGGCTCCTCACTGTTTCAGGTTATCAGTGAGTTATTTTATCAACAGTTTCCTGTCATTATTTGCGCTGGGCGTAACGAAAATAATAGTACATTGTTATTGTACCAGACAGGAATTACTTTAGTGTTACGTAAATTCAGATAATAAGTGCAACACCCGAAGAAGTCAGTCAGCTGGTATATTTCACAGTTTGATTGAAACCAACTCAAGGGTGATTGCCATGAGCAAGAGATACACACAGCTGACTGAGGCTGAACGATACCATATTTACACGATGAAGAAACAGGGTTATTCGAACACGGCGATTGGCCAAGGGATGGGACGGAGTCGTACAACCGTATGGCGCGAATTGCAACGCAACACCGGTCAATGCGGTTATCGTCATCAACAAGCCCAGCGGTTGGCTGTGGCCCGCCACCAGGCGAAGCCCAAGCGGGTCAAACTGACGCCTGAAGTGCAGGCGGTTATTCGTGTCGGCCTGGCACAACGCTGGAGTCCGGAGCAGATTGCCGGGCGCCGGTTTATAGCGACGGGACAACGGCTCAGCGCCGAGACCATCTACCAGTTTATCGCCCGGGATAAACGGTCTGGCGGGACGTTGTACCGGCAGCTACGCTACCAGGGCAAGCCCTACAAAAAGCAATACGGTCGCACTGATTATCGCGGACGTATTCCTGACCGGGTGGATATTGACCAGCGCCCCGCCATCGTGGAAGAACGCACCCGGTTGGGCGACTGGGAAGCCGACCTGGTGATAGGGAAAGCCCATCAGGGCGCCATCGTCACGCTGGCAGAGCGCTGTTGCCGGCTCTACCTGGCCTGCCCGATAGTACGCAAAACCGCGGCCCTGACCAGCCAGGCCATCACCGACCTGCTGTCTGACTTCAAGGACGTGGTACATACCATCACCTATGATAACGGACGCGAGTTCAATCACCACCAGGACATTAATCAGGCGCTGGCCTGTGACAGCTATTTCGCCAAACCGTATCACAGCTGGGAGCGCGGCTTGAACGAGAATTTCAATGGCTTGCTACGCCAGTACTTTCCCAAGGGCATGGCGTTTGACCAACTCAACCAAGAGGACGTATGCACGGCTGTCAATGAGATGAACCATCGGCCACGAAAAAGCTTGGAGTTTAAGACCCCGTGGGAGGTATTTGCTGAACTGGTTCAGAAAAATACCAAAACGAAACCACTTGTTGCACTTATGACTTGAATCCGCCATTGATGAATTAATTTACAATTCCGGAAAAATAATATTTCCGATTTGCCCATATTTAATCTTATTTATTAAATAATCAACATATATTATTGATTTAAATATTATTTTAAAATTAGAAACTATCTTAATGCTGAAAAAATAAAATGTAATCCCGTCTTTTATTATTCATAATTTTGTATATAATCTTTACTTTATTATTGCATCTACATCGTTTTTATTTGTCTATATCGCCGGATAATGTCTGAAACAGGGGGCATTTTAGTCAATATCTAATCAGTGCAGCGATCACAGTTCTTGCTCTGGCTGACGTCTACGCCCAGACAAGCATTGAAGAAATAGTCGTTACCGCAACCAAACGGGGAGAAGTGTCCGTGCAGGACATTGCGGGCGGAATCAGCGCGATAACCGGCGACACCATTGATAAGTACGACTTGCGTTCTCTCGAAGATTTTTCCCGTCTGGAACCCGGACTGCAATACGCCACCCAGGGCGTCGGTGATACCCAGTTGATCATCCGCGGTATTTCATCTCCCGGGGACAGCACCGTAGGCGTATATTTTGATGAATCTCCGATCACCAGTGGAAATTTTCAGGATGGTGGCGACCGCACCCCTGATATCGGCGCCTATGACATTGCCCGCATCGAGGTACTGAAAGGCCCGCAAGGCACCTTGTTCGGCGCCAGTTCCATGAGCGGGGCGGTAAGAATTATCACCAACAAGCCGGATGCATCCGCTTTCGATATGAATGTTTCCGCGGGATTTGAATCGGTTGAACATGGAGGTGAGGGTTACTCGGTCAACGCTGCGGTCAACGTCCCGCTGGTTGCGGACACATTGGCCTTGCGCCTGGTGGGCTGGCAGAAAGAACAGGGCGGGTTTATCGACTAGTTCGCCGGATTGAACGGTGTCACTGAACTTGACGATGTGAACGATTCAGAAGTCACCGGCGGTCGCATCATGGGGCGCTGGACGCCGAACGGGAACCTGACCGTCGATGCGTTTTACCAATTCCAGGAAACGGAGGTGGGTGGCGCCCAGCACTATGCGCCCGTTGCCAGTGGTCTGCTCACGCCGACCCAGGTCATCGTTGTAGACTTCCCGCATTTTATCCCGGCATTTGACGGTACATTCGGTGATCTGAAGACTTCGACCGCCCACCAGGAACCGTATGGAGACGACATCGATATGTATGGTATTACCATCGATTATGACCTGGGTTTCGGTTCGATTCTCGGCTCTATTTCGAAATTCGAGCGTGACATTGAATTCCTGGAAGACACCTCGGCCACCGCCATGTCATTCGGCTTCCCACCGGCTTTCGGCCCTCCGCTCGGTTCCTACGGTATTCACCAGTTTCAGAACCGCGACGTGTTCAACGCGGAAATCCGCTTCAGTTCCGACTTTGACGGTCCCTTGAACTTTGTCGGCGGTTTCTTCTACGAAGACGATGAGACGTATTCCGAACTGGACATCCTGGCCGGCGACATTACCACCGGCATACCCGTATGCCGCAGCCGGGACGAATGTATCGCGGACCCGGCATTGGCAGCCGCTTCCCTGGCGTTCGCCCGCAGTCAGGATATCGACTTTGAGTTCTTTGCCGTATTTGGCCATGTTGATTATGAAATAACGGAACAAATCACCCTGGGCGGCGGCGTCCGTTATTTCGATTCGGAACAGGACAACCTGGAACAGACCCTGCAGGCTTTCCAGGGCAGTATCGCGTTTACCATCCCACCGTTATTCGACGGTCCGATCCAGACCACGCCGATTGTGACGGTGGATAACGTCGCTAAGGAGGATGAAGTTACCTGGGATGCCAGCCTGTCCTTTGCGCCGGCTGACAACCAGATGTACTATGTCCGCGCGGCAACCGGTTTCAGACAAGGCGGGATAAACGACGCTTCGACAGCATCCGTGTTCGGTATCAGCATCCCCGCTTCATTCACTTCAGACGAAGTCCTCAGTGTCGAGGTTGGCGCCAAGACCTCCTGGTATGATGATCGGGTAACCCTCAATGCGACTTATTTCAAGATGTTCTGGGACAATATCCAGGTGCCCGGCGTAGAGCCTACCGGAGCCGTTGAGTTTATTTCAAACGCGGCAGAAGCTGAGGTGGATGGGGTTGAGGTAGAACTGGCCGCGCGACCGACGGATCAATTTCTGTTGCACCTGGGCGCCACCTGGATCAACGCGGAATTAACCAAAGACCAGATCATAGATCTCGGTCTGGCTGCGCCGGGATTTACCCCTCCTCTGGGTGTGGATGGCGACAACATACCTAAAGTACCCGAGTGGGCGTTCTCCGGGACAATGGAATATACGTTCCCGCTTACCATGCTGGATAACGTAGAAGCGTCCTTGCGCGGCAATTTCTCCTATACGGGGGAATCGGATACTTTCTTCAATAACAACTTCCCCGGTTTTGTTGAAATCGGGGACTATTTGCTGTTGAACCTCAGCGCAAATTTTCAGAATAACAACTGGGGCCTGCGCTTCTTCGTGAACAACATAACCGATAAGCGGGCAACAATTGACATAGACGGCTCCGGGGGTCCGGATACGTTCAGGTTATTCACCGTGACACCGCGCACCTTCGGCGCACAAATAAGCTGGGATTACGGGGGATAGATAGTTTAATGGATGAAGTGTTCCCTGCTGATTTCTATTGACGTCCGTTACAAATCCAGGGAAAATTCCGGCTGATGAGCGAAATAAGCTACAGCAATGCTCCCTGGCCGGTGCGCGAGGATTTTGCCGCAGGTCATAACCGTTACTGGCAACGTCTGGCCGCGCCCGGAAACTGGCTAACGGGCGCTGAACGTGTCAGCGCGGCCCGGGAAATCCGCCAGGCGCAACAATGTAACCTCTGCCGTCGGCGTAAAGAGGCGCTGTCACCTTACCAGGTTGACGGGACTCACGACGTTGTCAGCGATCTTCCCGATGTCGTGGTTGAAGTCATCCACCGCGTGGTCACTGATTCGGCTCGCCTCACCAAAAGCTGGTTTGACGGCATCATGCAACAGGGTCTCAGCGAGGAAAAATACGTTGAAATCATCGGCACCCTGGTTTCGGTGTTTTCAATCGATGAGTTTTGTCGCGGTCTCGGCCTGCCTTTGAATGAACTGCCGGAACCGCAACCGGGCGAACCCAGCCGTTACCGCCCTGCCAATGCTGCCTACGACGGCGCTTGGGTTCCCATACTCCCGATGCGGGTTGACACCGGACCGGATGCCGACCTGTGGGAAGGCGATATGCGCGGTTACGTTATCCGGGCGCTCAGCCTGGTTCCCGATGAAGTACGCACCCTGGTGGATACCCTGAAGGCGCATTATCTCAACAACGCGGAAATCTGGAATGTAACCAAGTCCCCTCAAGGAACGTTAACCCGCATCCAGACAGAGGTGGTAGCCGCACGAGTGTCCGCACTCAACGGCTGTTTCTACTGAACTGCCTCACACGTAGTGATGCTCCGTGAGAGCGTCGAGTTGACAGGTGAGTCCATCGACTTTAACGGTCTCACTGATCCTTCCTGTACCGAGATCAGGGGTGTGCCAAATTCCCGGGAGTTGTTGCAGTTCACAGGCGCCAGCCTGAGTGATGATAGCGCCGCGCTGGCCACAACGCGCCAGGCCCTGGTGGATAAAATGGGCTCTGAGGCGATGGTTGACACGGCCGGGATAATATCGAATTTTCAACGCATGGTGCGAATTGCCGATGCAACCGGCATCCCGTCCGACGCGCCCATGCTGATAATGTCCGAGGACCTGCGAGAGGAACTGGGGATCAACCGGTATGTCTCCGCCGCCAACTCCGAACAACCCTCTTTTTTCCAGAGGCTGTTGCTGAAATTCGTGGCCATCCGCCAGTTCCGCAAGATGATACGGGAAGCGAGCGGGTAACAGACATCACAGCACAGACTAGCCGTAAAAATTGGGGTAAAAATTGGGGTCAGAGTAAAAATACAGACACTGACAGGTGTTGCCGGTTTATTCTTTAATATTTTTACTCTGACCCCAAATATCCAAACTGGGCGATAAAATCATCTTCCCGGTCAAGACATCGAAGATCCAGGAAATACGCGCCTTTATTGATCCGCCCGATGACCGGTACAGGCAACCGGCGCATTGACGTAGCAAGTTGCCTGATCGCTTCGTCTGAATCATCTGCCGCGCTGATTCTGAGGCCAAACTGGGCAGCGTCTCGACTGGTAAGGCGCCGCTGCCGACCTGGCTGTGACATTCTATTATCGCCACCTCATAACGCGGCTCCAAAGCTTCCGCAAGCTGTGGCGCAACCCGTTCAGCCTGGGCGCGAATATCGCCAGTCGTCCGGGTTAAGGCTGCGAGGGTCGGCAGTTTTTCCACCAGCTTCGCCGGGTTTTGATAGAGCCTGAGCACTTCCATCAGGGCCGCCAGGGTCATCTTGTCAACACGCAGTGCGCGTTTCATGGGGTTCTTCTTAATTCTGGCTATCAATTCCCGTTTACCGGCGATAATGCCGCACTGGGGACCACCCAGCAGTTTATCGCCACTGAAAGTAACGATATCGGCCCCGTTCTTCAGTGCCTGTTCCACGGTGGGTTCATCCGGCAAATCGAATTCAGTTAAATCAATCAGATTTCCGCTTCCCAGATCGATAACAAAAGGCAAACCGTGACACCGGGCCAGTTGCGCCAGATCCGTTTCGGCAACACTATGGGTAAAACCGCGTATCTGATAATTGCTCGTATGCACCTTCAACAACAAGGCTGTATTGACATTTATGGCATCCGCATAATCCTTCAGGTGGGTGCGGTTGGTTGTGCCCACTTCAATCAGGCTGCATCCTGAGCTTTGCATGATATCCGGTATCCGGAAAGAGCCACCAATCTCAACCAGTTCTCCCCGGGAAACAGGGACCTCGGACTGCTTTGCCAGTGTATTCAAAACCAGTAACACCGCTGCGGCATTATTGTTCACCACCGTTGCCGCTTCAACGCAGGCAAGTTCACGTATCAGGCTTTCAACATGCTCATCACGATCGCCGCGTTTTCCGGTCTGCAAATCATATTCCAGGTTGGATGGCCGGCTTGCAACGGTCAGGACTGCATCCAGCGCCACGCCAGGGAGTGGCGCACGGCCGAGGTTCGTATGCAAAACCGTACCGGTCAGGTTGAATACGCTGACCAGGCTGCTCTTCGCCTCCTGCTCCAGCCCGAATGCAACCAAACGGGTGATCTGATCCAATAACTGGTTCTTATCATGGACATCAAACGATTGTATGTTATTACGAACGTGCTCAAGCGTATTGCGAATGGCCGCAACCACACGATCATGTCCCCAACGTCCAGTAAGATGAGATGTCTCTCGCAGTACACGATCTACTGACGGCAAGTCTCTCAAATGCTGCTTGTCACTGCACATTTTTGAAATAATTTGCAAACTGGTATTGCATCTATATAAGCAAAGTGGGCGATGTGGGTTAAACAGCGCAGGTCCTGAAACCCGCCATCACATCGCGTCGGTCCGGAGGAAAAAAATTACGGTATCGGCCTGTTACCATACGGCTTCGGGTTACCCAGGCGCCGCCTTTTAATACTTTGGTATTATAAAACAGCGGCTCTGAATATTCCTTGTAGGCATCCGGCGAAAATCCAGGAAATGGGGCAAACACAGTCGATGTCCATTCCCATACGTTACCAAGCATCTGCCGGCAGGTAAAAGCGCTATCTCCCGCAGGCAAAGCAGCCACATCAACACATCCCAGCGCGCGGCCGTCCAGGTTTGCCGCGCGTGCTTCCGGCGCCTGCTCCCCCCAGGGATAGGTACGTTTTTTCGAGGCAAGCCCGCTGTTATCTTTCTCGGGTTCGCCCAAAGCGGCGACTTCCCACTCCACTTCCGTCGGCAATCGCCTGCCTGCCCACTGACAATAAGCATTGGCCTCATACCAGTTTACATGGATGATGGGTTGATGAAGCGGCATGTCCTCGATTTCATCGAATCGCCTCAGCCGCCACTCCCCCCGGCCACCGGCGAACCAATACACCGGATGCCCGGCATTTGTCTGCTCTCGCCAGGCCCAGCCTTCGTCACTCCAGAATTCCCGACATCGATAACCCTCCGCATTAACGAAATCCATGAATTGGGCATTGGTCACCGGCGCTTTTGCCATGTGAAACGGCTCAACGGTTACTTCGTGCGCCCATTTTTCGTTATCGAAGACAAAAGAGGTGTTTTTGGATGCCCCGGACAGGAATACACCGCCTGGAATGGCTGCGTCCCCCGGCCAGGCCCCGGCTTCAGCATCTTCAGGTCTGAGAGCATTATCAAAAGCGGGCTTTGGATACGCCAGCGTCTGGCGCGACCAGGCATAAGCCTCAGTATGCATGTCTTCATGATAGGTGGAAAATTGATATAGGTAACTTTGTTCCTCATCGGCTATATCATCAGGCAACAGTGACAGGCAGTCGTCCAGGACATTCTCCGTATAATCCAGTGTCTCCTGCATACTTAACAATGGCAGGTTCCAACGTTGATCATGATGGATGGCAATGGAATCATAGATAGCGTCACCGTTTGTCAGCAGTGGAGCCCGGCCGTACAGATCCCGCAGGATGAACTTTTCATGAAACCAGGCTACGTGTCCGATTTCCCAGCGTAATGGATTGACTATGGGCAACTTCGGCCCCATCAGTTGTTCTTCATCCAGACCGGCAGCCAGTTCCAGGGTCCTTCTACGGGCATCCGTCATGATTTCCTTCAAATAATGACTACTTACCGGTTGCATCATGATTATTGTCACTTAAAGTATAGACATGAAGATTATCCTAATTACCCCCGGAAAAAAACAATCGAAAACGGGAAATCGTTTTACGGCAGTACGCTGGGCGCGACTGTTGCGGGGAATTGGCCACAGTGTAACGCTTCAAACTGACTGGGACGGGACACCGGCCGATATGATGGTGGTATTACATGCATGGCGAAGCGCCCCATCAATAGAAAAATATCACCGACGGTTTCCTGGCCGCCCCCTGGTGGTCGCCTTAACGGGCACGGATATCTATCGCTACCTGCACAGCCATCCGGCAGAAACACTGCGATCCATTGAAATGGCTGACGCCTTGGTGTGTTTGCATGATCTGGCGTACAAAGCGGTTCCAACAGCATATCGGAAAAAACTGCACGTAATCCATCAATCGGCATTGCCGTTGAAACGCGAACGCAGTCCATCCATACGTACATTTGATATCTGTGTAATAGGCCACCTGCGCGAGGAGAAAGACCCGTTCAGAACTGCCTACGCTACCAGAACCTTGCCGGCAGAGTCCCGTCTCCGCGTGATCCATCTCGGCAAGGCATATAATGATAAATGGGCTGAACAGGCGAGAGCAGAGATGGAGATGAATCCCCGTTATCACTGGCTTGGCGAGGTCAACGCATGGCGGGTAAGGCAGGAGTTTGTAAAGACCCATGTGATGGTGCATAGCTCGATTATGGAAGGCGGCGCCAACGTCATTTCTGAGGCCATGATCGCTGATGTTCCCGTCATTGCCTCTGACATTGACGGTAATGCCGGTCTGCTCGGCGACAATTACCCCGGTTATTACCCGGTAAAAGACACCGGCTCATTACGCGCCTTGCTACTACGGGCGGAAACCGGGCAAGGCTTCCTGCAACGTTTGAATAAGCACGGAAATGAACGTAAACACCTGTTCGTTCCCGAACGCGAGAGCGAACGCTGGAAGGTGTTGCTGGATAGCCTGTGAAAGGAAGTTGCTTTTTAGAATATTGCCTGGAACAGGAAGGTGAATAATATTGCCAGTCCCGCGCCCACGGGTAATGTCACTATCCATGACATTAATATTGTACCTATTACCCTGAGATTCAGTGCAGAGATACCTCTTGCAAATCCTACTCCGAGTACTGCGCCTACTAATGTATGTGTTGTTGAAATAGGTAAACCCGTGCCGGAGGCGAGTACAACCGTTGATGCTGCTGCCATCTCACAACAAAATCCGCGGCTCGGTGTCAGATCAGTAATTCGGGTGCCAACAGTAGCAATTACTTTGTATCCGTAAGTCATCAAACCCAGCACGATACCAATACCACCAAGTAATAATATCCACGGTTGCAGTGCCATTTTTTGTCCAATCACACCATCACTGGTTACGATACCAACAACGGCAGCAACCGGGCCGACGGCATTAGCCACGTCATTGGAACCATGGGCAAAGGCCATGGCGCAAGCGGTGAATAACATCAAGACTGCGAATATACGTTCAACCCTTCGAAAGTCAAATTGTGATTCCTCTTCACCCGTTATTTTCAGGTTGCCAATTATGACGGCGCCAAGTGAAGCTGCGATTAATCCAACGATAACAGCTACCAGGTAAGATTGTAATGTGGTGAGATCGATACCCACATGTTTAAGACCCTTAAACATGGTGACCAATGTAATGATAAAACCGGTAAAAAAGATGTAGACAGGTACATATCGTTTGGCATTCTTAATCGGGTTATCGGTATTCAAGATAAAATACTGAACTGTGCGAAACAAAAAATAGGACAGACTGCCCGCCAGAACGGGTGATACGACCCAGCTCATCATAATTGTAGAGACCTTACCCCACTGTACTGCATCGACGCCGATCCCAACTGCAGCAAAACCGACTATAGCGCCGACGATGGAATGTGTTGTAGATACGGGTAAGCCAAACCTCGTGGCAATCATTAACCACAGACCGGCCGCCAGCAATGCCGATAACATGCCATGCACCAACAGCTCCGGGGACCCGGATAGCAAGGTCGCATCGACCATGCCTTTACGGATGGTTGAAGTAACTTCGCCACCGGCAAGATAAGCGCCGCCAAATTCAAACACTGCGGCGATAAGCACAGCGGTACGTAATTTGATTGCCTTTGAGCCAACCGAAGTCGCCATGGCATTAGCGACGTCATTGGCGCCGATGCCCCAGGCCATAAAAAGGCCGAAACCGGCAGCCAGCACCAGGTACAGTGTCGTGTGTTCCATCGCTTAAGTTATTATTCTGCGAGCATTAATTGTAAGCGGTTACCGGTACTTTGGGCGGCATCAGCCAGATCACCTGTCCATTTGATAATTTCATAAATAAACATCACGTCAACAGGTGGCAGATCCTTTTCAATTGCGTAGAATTCGGCCCTTAATGAAACCTGGATATCATCTGTTTCATCTTCAATTATATGAAGATCCCTGATCATGGACTGCACCCGCTTTGTTTCATCACCGCGAAAACCGGTTTCAATCAGTTCATCGACTTCACCTATGACAAGCTTTGCCTGTTTTGTAGCATCGATACATCGGTCAAGAAATTTTTTATAAGAGGGGTGTAATTCTGCCGGCAAACTCATTTTCCTGCCTAATATCAAACCGGAAATGTCCTTTGCCTTGTTGGCTATTGAATCCTGTAAATCCAGCACCTCCAGAATATCCCTCCTGTCTACGGGCATGAATAAACTTGAGGGTAGATTCAGGCGTAGTTCATTCTTGATATCATCTGCCTGATTTTCCAGGTATGCAATTTCCTCCTGTACGGAACCGGCAAGATCCCAATCCTGCTTCATTACCGCATCGAAGTATGGCACCAATTGTTCTACACAGGTAACGACCTTATCGAAATGTTCCTGTAATGGCGTAATCGGTGATTTGCCAAATATTCGGGAGAGATAACTTGTGTTTGCCATAACAGCATTTTGCTGGATATTAATTTAAATTGAAACCCCCCTTTTGCCCCCGACTTCATACCAACAATCTCACCGGCGCTAACCGGTCACTCTCCGGCAGCACTCTACCGATAATCGACGTATGAATATAACCCAGAGCGCGTAACGCCTCGACACAGGCCGGCACGCGTTCTCCGGGGACGCCGGCAAGTAATCCGCCGGACGTCTGAGGGTCAAATATCAACGGGTAGCGTGGATCTTTTGACGCGCTTTCAACATTACATACCGCGCGACGCAAGCGCAGGTTCTGGGGTTGCAGTGAACTGAATATCCCGTTTGCTATCGTTTCCTCGGCGCCGGCCAGGAACGGTATGGCTCCAAGATCGATCTCAACATCAACGCGGGAAGGTTTTATCATTTCAACCAGGTGACCCAACAGACCAAAACCAGTCACATCCGTGCACGCGGTTGCCCCATGCGCAAATAAACACTCGGCGCCCTGGCGATTTGATTGCACCATGCTATCCAGTGCAGTTGCGATCCAATGCCCTTTCGCCTTGTGACGCATATCGGCGGCGAACAGGGTCCCGGTGCCAATGGCCTTGGTCAACAGTATCTGATCACCCGCGCCCATGCCGCCTTTACGCAGGATATGATCCCTTGAAATCAAACCGTTGACGGAAAAGCCCAAAGACATCTCCTCACCTTCACTCGTATGGCCGCCGACCAACGCTGCGCCCGCTTCGTTCAATACCTTGAGGGCGCCGTGCATCATTTGCGCAAGCAACTCTTCAACCTTGTGTTCCGCGCCGTAGGGAACGGTCACTATGGATAACGCCGTTTGCGGCTCCGCGCCCATGGCGTATAAATCACTCAGTGCGTGATTTGCGGCTACCTGCCCGAATATATAGGGATCATCGATAAACGACCGGAAAGAATCGACCGTATGCACCATCAGCCTGTTATCCGGGACGTTGACCACAGCCGCGTCATCAGGCTCTTTCAATCCAATCAGCACATCGTTCCGAGAGACCGGTTCAAGCCCTGCCAGTGCGTTTTCAAGCACCGTGGCGCCCACTTTGGCGCCGCAACCGCCACAGCGCATGGCAATAACCGAGAGCTCGGCTTTATCGATTGAACCGGTATCTTGTGGCGTTTCATCCTCCATCTCGGGAAGCTCATTGAATTTACGCATAAAGCGGCGGTCTATCCAGTCTTTCCAGTTCCAGACCCAGCGCCCTTCCAGCGACCACCAGGAGCGTGAAGCAATGGCGTATTTATCTCCGGTGGAAATCAGGCTGAGGAATTCTCTTTGCGGAAAGAAAGGCTTAAGGGAACGGTCCAGCAACTTGCGCCGGATATTCAATGACAAAGGCGGCCCCTGGCGCACGGCGAACACACCGGATTTAGGCCGGAGGTGGTCAACCACGTGGGCGATATCACCCACCGCGAAGATGTCCGGATGTGACACGGACTCAAGCGTGTTGCCGACTCTGATAAAACCCTGTTCATCGACGTCAAGCCCGGCCTTTGCCGGCCACGTCTGGGCGCCGGCCATGGTCACCCACAGGATCTCATCCAACTCAAAGGTTGCGCCGTTGGCGCATTGCAAACCGCCGGGCCGGACTTCGACCACCTTATGTTCCGTGTGGACGTTGATCTTCCGTTCAGCCAGCACACGCCGGAATTTAGCGCGTACGAAGCGATTGTGGGTGATCAGAACCTCATCGGCATCGGTAAACAAATGGAATTCAGGACCGGCGCTATCCGGCCACTTTCCGGCCAGTAAATTTTTCAGCCGATATTGAGCCGCAAGTACCAGCTCGACGCCACCGGCTCCCGCGCCGACGACGCCAACCCGCACGTCCCCCCGGCGCCGTAAAATCCGCTCACACAGGCGTTGCCAGTTGCCGACAAAACCATCGATAGGCTTGACCGGCGTTACATTGGCGGCGGCGCCGGGAACGGCAGATACGTCAGGGCCGGAGCCAACGTTAATTGACAACACATCATAAGTCACGTCCGGCCGGTCGCGGCAGATCAGTCTTTTATTATCCGTATCCAGACCAACCACTTCAGCATGAAAAAACCGGGTGCCGGCAAATCGAGATAAGGGAACCAGGTCGATATGGGAATCATCAAACGTATAGTGCCCGGCAATATACCCCGGTAACATGCCCGAATAAGGCGCCTGTAAATCCCGGCATATCAACGTCATGCGTACGCCCGGCACAGGCTGCATAGCAAACTTTTTCAACACTGTGACGTGGGCATGCCCACCGCCCACCAGCACCAGATCTTTTAAAACCGGAACGTGATTCCCCTTCATACGACTGACTCAACCAGTTTGCTGTCTATAAAATATGGCCACACTGCTCGTAAATCCGAAAATTACAATATTGCAATCAAGTTTATCGTAACTTGGCTCAATAGTTTCTACTAGGAGTCTGCGCCGTAGAAGATTCACAGGACAAATGGGGCGGGCGGTAGGCGACTTGAGACGCCGTGTTGGGGAGCTATGCCGCTCAGCCGAGGAGATGGGTTCCGACGGCCGCGGAGCTGGCTAGTGGACGCCCCGGGTACTGATTAAGGGCCGTGGCGGGCCGCCGGCTTTTCATTCATGCCGCCATCAGCGCTTGGAGGCGTTTCACATTCAGCGACAGGCACACCAGGTCCCACTCGCCCTGCGCCTTCTCCAGTCCCCGGAGACTGAAACGCCGAAAGCCCAACACGTGTTTGACCCAACCGTTCGGCGCTTCCGACAGCCACTTGCGTTGTGCATAGGCCGCCCGGCCTGCCGCGGTCGCCAACTTCTCCTTCATGCGGGCCTTGGCCGGACAGGTGTCCGCATCCACCGCCACCGCCTGCCGACCTTCCCGGCCCAGCGCCACATAACCGTCGATGCCCCGCGCCTCCAGTTGCGCCAAGTCCGGTTCGTTGCAGTAGCCGGCATCTGCCAACACCGTCGCCGGCTGTTCATCGAAGGTCTCCTTCACCTCGTCAAGCAGCCCCACCAACTCACCCTGGTCGCTGGCGTTCGCCGTCAGTTCTGTCGCGACGAGCAGCTGATTATCGCCGTCCACCGCCACCTGTGCGTTGTAGCACTGTTGGAACCCCTCAGTGCTGGTCTTCATAATGCGGCTCTCCGGGTCCGTGAAGTTACTCTGTGCCTTCGCCTCCGGCTCGCCGTAGGCCCGCTTGTACGGGTTCCCGCCCTTGGGGTGTCGCACCTGCCCCGGTAACCGACCGCGGGCCTCGTGCGCGACCCGTTGTGCCGCTTCCAGACGTCCCTTCGCCGCCCGAATCGCCGCCAACCGGTCCTGCCGACGACGTAACTCCGCCGGCAACTCGTCACCACGCAACGCCTCACCAAAACGCACATCCTCCTCGGCATCGGTATCCCGCGCCGTCCGCAGCAACGCCTCAATCTCGCCCACCAAACGCTGCTCCTCTACCTGCATCCGCCCATAGCTCATCGCCTTACGCTTGCTCGCGTTCGCACGTACCTTCGTGGCGTCAATCGACAACTTGCCGAAACTCGCCAACCCCAACTCCCGCGCCAGACGAACCACTTCCACAAACAGCTTGCCAAAGTCCTCCAGGTGCCGATGACGAAACTCGCAGAGCGTCCGGTGCTGCGGTAGATTGCCCGCCGCCAACACCCGGAACGCCACATCCTCCTCCAGTTTGCGGGCAATCCCGCGGGACGAAAACACCCCCGTCGCATAGGCGTAAATCAGCACCTTCAGCATCATGCGAGGTTCGTACGGGGCGTTGCGCCGACCGTCCCCCTCGTAGGGCGCGTAGAATACCGTCAGATCCAGACCGTCTACCAAGTCGCTGACGTGGTGCGCAAAATGGCCCTCCGGCAACCAGTCCCGCATATCCGGCGGCAACAGTAGCATCTGGTTGGGCTCATACGGGCGAAATGTCGTTGGCATCAACTATCTCCAGTGTGACTTGTTCTGCTATTATTACACAATTTCCTGCGGCGCGGACTCCTAGTGTGAAACACCTGCGGCCGCTGATTCATCGACCAGGGCGCCGCTCTCAAACCGCTCCAGGGAGAAGGCGCTTATCAATTCATGGGGGCGATCATTAACTATCGTGTAGGACATGGTATCACCGCCCGCCGGTATGGCCTTGTAACCACCGGTCCCCCAACCACAGTTGATATACAGGTTTTGTACCGGCGTCTTACCCATGATGAGACTGGTGTCCGGGGAGATATCGACGATGCCGGCCCATTGACGCATGAGTTTTAAGCGGCTGAAACGGGGAAACAGGGTCAGGAACGCCGCCACATTGGCTTCAATGGTATTGATACCGCCGCGTTGGGCATAGGAGTTGTACACATCTGCGCCGCCGCCCAGGACGATTTCACCGCGATCCGACTGACTCACATACATGTGTATGGCGCCGGACAGGGACGCAACTTTAAGCGCAGGCTTGACCGGTTCGGACACCATGGCCTGCAGCGCCATACTGGTCAGCGGTAAACGAAAACCGGCCAGTTTCGCCAGCACACTGGTGTGACCGGCCACCGTGATATGTACTTTTTCAGCCGAGATATCACCCAGAGAAGTTTGCACCCCGGTAACCTTGTTGTTGCCGGTACGAAAGCCGGTTACGGTGCAATTCTGAATAATATCCACGCCCAGGTCATCGGCGGCGCGGGCAAATCCCCAGTTGACCGCATCGTGACGGGCAATACCGCCGCGCCTCTGAATAAAACCGCCAACCACGGGAAAACGGGTATTAATATCAATAAGCGGTTCAATCTCCTTGATCTGTTGTGGCGCCAGAATCTCGGAATCGATGCCGTTAAGCTGAATGGCATTCGCCCAGCGCCTGATTATTTCCATTTCGTGATCGCTATGGGCCAGGACCAGCAGGCCGCGCTGGCTGAACATCACATTGATATTAAGATCACGGCTCAGGCGTTCGTATAACTTAAGAGAATGCTCAAAGAAAGCGGCACTCTCCGGATAGAAATAATTTGAACGTATCGTCTGGGTATTACGACCGCTGTTACCGCCGCCTAACCAGCCGCGTTCCAGCACCGCGACATTGGTGACACCATGCTTTTTTGCCAGGTAATAGGCCGTGGCAAGACCATGCCCTCCCCCGCCGATAACGACCACGTCATAGGATTTCTTCGGTTCCGGCGAACGCCAGGCCGGCTGCCAGCGCTTATGCCCGGTGAGCGCATGGTAGACAATTTTGGCAAAAGAATACTTCTCCACGACAAGTTCCCGGGCCCGGTATCGTTATCTACCTATTGAACTACTATAACCATGTATGACCACATAGCGCTTTAGCTTACAGACCATCGGTGATAACGCAAATTTTTTCGCAGGAAACCCTGCCACCCATGTCGACACTCCCGTTCAGGCTCATTTCATATTGGAAAATACTGTACTATCATTACCGACGGCGACACATATAATATATGAGCTGGTAAAAGAAGAGAGGTATAAGGCATGGCAGGTACAGACGCAGCGCCCACAAATGAAATCACCCATGCCCAGGTATTTGATCTACATCAGCTCAAGGATTTTGCCGATGAAAAGCTGGTCAGGAAAAAACTATTCAAGACCGGACAATTGTGGACCGAAATCGCCTGTTATGAACCCGGCCAGGCCACTATCATGCATAAACATCCTCTTGAGGAAGAGTTTATTTATATCCTGCAAGGCACGGCCAACATGAATGTGGAAGGGGATGAAGTGGAATTAACGGCAGGTTCAGTGATCAAAATGCCGGCGGATGTCATGCACGATGTCAGAAACCTGCAGGATGAGCGACTTGTGATCATGTTTACCAAAAGCCCCACCAAAATGGAAAGAAAGCAGACCTGAAAATGGGTAACGTTCATCGTGTCGATAAAACCCTGCCCACTAACGATATGATCTATTACGTGCGTAAGGATCCGGCCTTACAAAAACGTTGGTTGGAAGACCTGGAAGGTCTGACAAAGGAATTCGGTTGTAGCCGGGAAGAATACGAGGCACTGCGCGATACGGATCCAAAACGGTTAATGGACCTGGGTGTACACCAATACCTGGTTCCGCATATCATGCGACTCACCTACGGGACCGGCAGCATGACCAACACCCATCCGGCCGTTGCCATCTATCAAAAGGCCTTCCCGGCGGAATCAAAGGAGTCCCTTGGTAATTCCAAATGGGACATGATGCAAGATAAGGACGATGGCTGAGATCGTTGCTGCCGTTGCCTCGACCCATACACCGGGTTTGTTGGGTTGGTTTGACGATGCACCGGAAGATCAACAACAAACAGCGTTACATTCATTCAAAAAAATTCGAGACCACCTCAACGCGGCAAAACCCGATGTATTGATCATCTTTGCCAACGATCACCTGCTCAATTGGCCGCTAAGTAACACACCGGAATACACAGTCGGTATTGCCGAACACCACAGTGGTCCGGCCGACTGGTATCAACCCTGGCTGGCACAAGATGAAAAATACCATGTGTCAGGTAACTCAAAACTGGCCCGTTACATCGTGAACGAATCGGCCAGGCATGGTTTACAATTGGCTTACATCAAAGAAGACATGCAGTTTGATGACGGGATATCCACACCCACCAAGTTTCTCAATCCGGATATGAGCATACCCATCATACCCATTACCATGAACTGTATTGTTCCTCCTATCCCTACACCGGAACGGGCCTATCAGGTAGGACACATCATCCGTGACGTACTCAATAGTTATCCGGGTGAAGAACGTATCGCATTGATCGGCTCCGGTGGACTGTCCCATGAACCGGGTGGACCCCGTTACTTTTATATTGATGAAGAATTCGATCGTATGTTTCTGGATTGTCTCGCTGAGGGCGATCACCAAAAGTTAATGGAGAAATGCACGTTGGAGCGCATGGAAGAAGCCGGTTCCGGTGGCACGGCAGAACTTATTGCCTGGTTTGTGGTACTCGCCTCAACCAAAGGACCTGCCGATGTGCTGGGTTATTGCGACAGTTATGCCTGGCGTTCCGCTTCCGGTTGGATCATCTGGCCCCAATTGAAATAACAATCGCCAATGTCAACCACCCACAAACTCAACGATGATGTGGTGAATTATGCCTGGGACAACTCACACCCACCCCGTCTGACCATCAAACCCGGTGACACGGTTATCTTTACCACCCGTGATGCAGCGGACAATTACTATTCCGTCGATTCAACCGGCGCAGATGTCAAGGCAAAAGGCCCTTTGGTCGGTCATCCCTTAACCGGTCCCGTTTATGTTAACGGCGCCGAACCTGGTGACACACTTGTCATTCATGTCATGGAAGTCATTCCCACACTGGGTTTTGGTTGGACCGCCATCCGGCCTGCTCGCGGTCTGTTACCGGTAGAGGAATTTCCCAATGAGTTTTTACAGATCTGGGATTTAACTGACGGCAACCTGGCCCACATGAAACACCGTGATGATATTGCCGTCCCCATTGCCCCCTTCCCCGGCATCATGGGTACGGCACTGCCGGAACCGGGTGAACACAGTACCATCCCACCCCGTGATAACGGCGGTAATATGGATATCCGCCACCTGTGCAAAGGCGCCACATTATATTTGCCCGTCTCCGTTGCGGGGGCGCTGTTCAGTACAGGTGATGCCCATGCGGCCCAGGGCGATGGAGAAGTTTGTATTACAGCTATCGAAATGTCGGCAACGGTGACATTAAAACTAGATTTGAAAAAAAATGATTCAATCGCAGAACCCCGATTCAGGACGCATGAACCACTCTGCACTGCTACTAATATCGGTACACACTATGCCACAACTGCAAATGGCCCGGATCTATACGAATGTTCACAGCGCGCCGTACGCTACATGATTGAACATCTGGTAAAGGAAAGAGGATTGAACCGGGAAGAGGCTTATGTCCTCTGTTCAGTCTGTGTTGACTTGAAAATCAATGAAATCGTCGATAGACCCAACTGGATTGTGTCTGCCTTCCTGCCTGAGATGGTGTTTGTTTGACGTGATTTAATCCAACCCGTTAACAACAATATTCTCACCCGACCTGCGTACTAACTCAATCCACCTGCCAACGTGCCTCCTGTCTGAGGGCACAGGCGTTACACCGGCTTCGAGTTCACCGTTCAGTATGGCCTCAACCACCAGTGAGACCGGTATTGAGACCAGCCTCGCCATGGCCGATCCCCTGTCATTGCCGGTGCTGTCCAGGAGATATTGCCGGCCCCATAGCTGCTTGCCGGTTTTACTCTTGACCCCCAGTTTCACACTCAGTACGACACGGTCCGGTTCCCCTTCGGCATATTGGTGTTGCCGCCACAACTCTTCACTCAACTCGGCAAGCCGTTGCGCCCCCGCTGCCCCACTTGCATTCTCCACCGTATCAAAAATATCCTGCCAGGCTTTCGCCCAGCCGTTAAGCCGCAGCGTGCCGCGTACGAAGTCTTCTATTGTCCAGTCACCGTCAATTCCGTATTGCCTGATGAACGGTAATGAATCCCGGTTGGGAAAAGCCTCAAAGCATTCCCCGTTAATAAGACAAGTTTCGATTTCCCTGTAAGGCGTACCGGTGCTGTGTTCCTCACCCCGGGCAATCCACCGGGCCGGTGAGTTCAATGCCTTCAGCACACCGAGGGGTGACCAGGAAAACTTATAGGTGAAGTCGTCTGCCTCAAGTGGGAAACCGCCACAGTACGAATGAAACGATATGATATTTTCCGTATCGAATACATCGCTATGCCGATAGCTGTCCAGCAGAGCATGAGCAAACAGGTGGTCCAGCCCCGGGTCAAGACCACACTCGTTTACAAAACATAATTGTCTTGCCCTGACCTGCTCATCAAGTGCGGTCATCTCTTCGGAAATGTAACTTGAAGAAACAAAATGGGCGCCGGTCTCCAGGCAAAATTCTGCCACCGATATATGCATGGATGCAGGCAACATCGACACCACTATGTCTTCGGGCCGGATCCCGGAGGTTAACAGTGCCCAATCCAACTCCTTCGCGACGGCTTCTGCTGAGGGTATGCCGGCAATCGCAGCCTGCGCTTTCGTCAATGTCCTGTTCCATACGGTGACGGGATAATCCAGTATTGCCAGCCGGCGTATGCCCGGCACCGATGACAAGCCTGCTCCCAGCCAGTGAATGTTATGCATGCTTTAATATCTCGTTAGCTAACCGGGTTTTGTTAAAACGGCCTGTGCTATTTTTTCTTCAAAGAGTTTCAAGGCGTGTTGCCAGGTCCGGCCATCTGGTAATTCCAGCAAGGCATCCAGCAGTTGCGCTGAATAATCTTCGCAACTTTCTTTAGGTAACATCGATGGCAAATGGTCTATGGAGATCAGGTCCAGGACGGGTTTGCTTTTGAGGCGCACTGCCGGTCGGGAAAATGTCGTGCAATCAGCATAAATCGGTAACGGGTTGTAACTGCCGTAAGGATCGCAGCTGACGTCAACCACACTGGTTAACAGGCGTTGTTTTTCCAGTAATTTGTCGGTTAAAAACGGTCGAATATTTGATTGAACGAGTACGCAATTTACAAATATATCGTGTTCAAGAATTTCAATAAATGGCCCGCCTTCCATGGTTTCTTCCATGTCCCATAAAGTCGTTTCAATATCCAGGCTATGACAGAGCTCCGTGGCGCCACTACCGCAACGCCCTTTGGCGCCGATGATGATGACCCTGGGGCGTTTGCAGGACTTTTCCAGCTTATTCAACAACTCGGCAACCAGCTGATTTTTATCCTGATATCCGGTAATGGATTTCATTGTGTCCGGTTGCGACAGCCAGTTCATCACAGCCAGTGCAGCGCCTGCGAAACCGGCCCATAACCAAACGACGCAACGCGCCGGTTGTTTTCGTCCAGTAAAAACTCCAAATCAAGCAATTGGCCGCCATCGTCAGCAAATTTGCTTAACAATTGTTGCCAACCCGATTGTTGCTTATAGGCGTGAGCAAAATAAATATGCTTGTGATACAGCGGAGGCAACGGCTCCGGCAATTCTTTTAAACCCAGCACATAACAGTCCAGCGGGGTTTTTGCCAGGAAGCGGCAGGAACAATACGGCAACCCGCTTGCCGATATTGCCCTGTTTCGAATACACGGTTATCACATTCTTCCACTGATATGCCATAACCTGACGCAATCAAGTCCTGCGCCACTTCCGGTGTCAGAGCAGCCCTTCGTTCAAAAGGTTTGGATTCTGCTCGCAGCCATAAATGGATCATGGTTTACTATGCTAATCAGCAGGCCGGCTAAAAAATTCAATAGTATAAATGCGGACGATCATCCAGAAGAGACAGGTCGTTACTCCGCCGTAAAGAAGGTTGAATGAGGTCTTCTTCTATAGATCTGATCATATCGGTAAATATGTCCATTAAGTCCCTTGATACCACTTCCTCCTGTCGTAATACATTAAAAAACTCCAACGGATCATCCGTCAGATTATAGAGCTCAACAGGCTTATAGTTCTTATCGATAAAAAGCTTCCAGTTATTTTTGCGGATGACGTATTCTATATCCGTATCAGTAGGTATTGCCCAGAACATAACTCGCCTCTTTAACTGTTCACCTCGAAACACCGCTTCTATGTTGACACCGTCAATCGGGCGATCAGCGGGCACGTCAGCACCTGCCAGGTTGGCTAATGTCACAAATAGATCCATACCTACAACAGCCTGGTCCGAGATAGAACCCTCATCAATCAGCTTGGGATATTTAATAATGGCAGGTACCTTAATACCACCTTCATAGAGGTAATGCTTACGTCCTCGTAGACCACCGGTACTTCCATAAGCATTAACCTCCCACCATGTCCGCCAATTGGAGGTAACCGGGCCATTGTCACTGGCGAATACAATAATCGTATCGTCCGTCAGTCCCAGAAGATCGAGCTCATTCAATACGCGCCCCAGCTGGGCATCCATATAAGTGATATTGGCATAATATTCCCCGGGGCCACGGGGGATCAGTTTTTCCTTGGGAATACTCCCGGAGCTACTAATGGGTATTATTTCACCGCGGGTATACTGCTTGTACATGCTGTTATATTCAGGCGGATTCTCAAACTGACTGTGTGGCTCAGCCATACTAAGAAGCATAAAAAAAGGAGAGCCGGATTTCTGCTGTCTTAGCCAACGTATGGCTTCATTGGCATAAATTTCCGCCGTATAGCCTTCTTGCACACCCATCGCCTTGCCATTTCGAAAAATGTTTGTTGGATTGCGATTAGTCGGGATTTGAAAGGCGTTGTGACCATATGCGTAATCAAAGCCGTGATCCACGGGCTGTGTTTCCTCTTTATCAGCCAGATTCGAGTTAAGGTGCCACTTTCCTACAAGCGTTGTGATATAGCCCCGGTTTTTTAATATCTCTGCTAAAGTTATTTCCTCCTTTCGCAAAAATATGCCTGAATTTTCAGGGATCCAGGTTTTAATTCCAGTTCGATAGGGATTACGTCCGGTGAGTAATCCCGCCCGTGACGGTGAACAAAGTGCTGATGGCGCGTAATAATTAGTTAATTTCAACCCTTCATTTGCCAACTTATCTAAATTCGGCGTTTGAATAACAGGATGACCGAAGCTGCCCAAATCTCCGTACCCCAGGTCATCGACATAGATGAGCAATATATTTGGTCGACCATTTGCGGCGGCACACTCCACAACCCCTGCCACAAATAACGCCGCCAGTGGTAGTATTAATTTTCTAATCATAATTCGCTCCAATTGAGCATGCGCCCTGTTCAGGCTTTAACATACTGCGATCAGCAACCACGAAATGATGACTTATCTACAGCTCAGCTAATCAGCAGGCCAGCTAAAGGTCTTTACCGCACCTTCCAAGACGGGTAGCTCACTCTTTACCATTTCACCTTTGCGTATGATGACCGAAAGAGCAGCGCCATTCTGTTCCATCAAGGAAATATCTTCCAGGGGATTACCATTGACAACCAGCAGGTCGGCAAACGCGCCTTCCCTGATACGGCCCAGCCTGTCGGGTTCCAGCAAAATTTCGGCATTGACTGCCGTGGCTTGATGCAGGATTTCAAACGGCGTAAAAACTTCTTTCCGAATAGTAAATTCACTGCATTGCCTGACATGTTGCGCGCCTAACAGGTCCGTACCCAGACCCATTTTTACGCCGGCATCACGCATGGTTTCCAGACCATTTATGGCTTGTCCGTAAACAAGTTGGACTTTTTCCTGACTGGCCGGCGGCAGGCCATATTTGGCGCCTTCTTCATGCAATGCGTTCAACACGGCCAACGTCGGGACGACGTAGGCGTCCTTGCCGGCCACGTATTCCGCGGTTTCCCTGTCAATCAGGGTCGCATGCTCAATACAACGCACACCAAACTCAACGCAACGTCTGACTGCCGCCGCCGGGTGACAATGGGCGGACACATAAGTCTCCTGTCGCGTGCATTCATCCACTGCAGCCCGGATTTCTTCTTCGGTAAATTGTGTGTGGTGTAAAGGATCATTGGGGCTTACCACGCCACCCGAACCCATTATCTTTATGCAGTGGGACCCTTTTCTCAGCTCTTCGCGCACCGCGCGGCGCATTTCATAAGGATCATCGACAATCCGCGCCAGCATTGTCGAATAGCTGCCGCACGTACACAGTTGTTCCGAGGGATCCACTTCCCAACCTGGCCGCATGTCTCCATGCCCGCCGGTTTGTGACAGGATTTTTCCGGCGAAATAAAAGCGCGGGCCGCGCACCAGGCCATGCTCGATAGCGCGTGAGATACCGACGTCGCCACCACCGATGTCTCGTATTGTGGTAAACCCGCGTTGCAAGGTCGAGTTCAGAAAAACATTGGCATACTGGGCAATGTAAGTCTCCGGCATCCTGGACAATGCCGTCGTATCCAGGGTTGGTATATTGACGTGAATATGGTTGTCGATCAGACCCGGCATAACGGTGCGCCCTCCGGCATCGACCACGTGATGACTCCCTTTGCCAATATCGCCGGTGGAAATTTCCTTGATCTCTCCATCCGCCAGCAGGATATTGGAACGATCTGATAAATCCGGGTTATGTCCGTCGAATATATGCGCGTTTTTTATAAGTATCGGTTCAGTAGTCATACCGTTCACCTGTTTTTATTTCCGGGAAGTTCTGATTTGGGAGATGTAAGCCAGGTATTAATATTAATCGATGCTTACATTCTCTCCTACTTTTTTATGGCCGGCTATGGACAGGTTTATTTCCTGGTCAGGTGGAAGTCATAGAGTTCGTCGGCATTGACAGGAGCATCGGCGCCCAGTTCCGCTCCCAGGGTGTTGAGCGCGGCCTGCACCATCTCCATCTCTATGTAGCCGTCCTGTGTATAACAGGGCAAAATCAACTCGTAGGTTTTTTCGGCAACCTCATCCGGGACACTCATTACATCCGCCAGGATGGGATAGATTTCAGCCGGTGAATGATGGATGACAGCCAGGCTCTGCCGGTATGCGCTTACCAGTCCTTCCACCAGGGCCGGATTTTCCCGGGCAATCTTTTCGGTGGTAGCTATCCCGGTAGTGACAAACGTGATCTCGTCGCCCAACAAGGTCAGCGTATTGAGACCCAGCCGTTGTATCGTTACCGGTGAGATTGCGGAACTGATCACCGCCGCATCGACGGCGCCTTCCCGCAGCAGGCCGAGGCGGGCAACGTCATCCCGGGCCGGCCTCATCTCAACGTCATTATCCGGATCGAGGCCGTGATTACGCAGGGCGATACGGTTGAACCAGTATGGCGGGGCAAACGGCGGGTAGCTTGCAATACGCTTCCCGGCAAGCTGTTCGACAGTCTCTATTTCCGCTGCCGCATGTAACCAGAACATGGGCCTGGTCGTGCCGGCGAGAAAAATCTTGAAGGGGACGTTACTCTTGTGAGACAGAAAAGCGGCGCCGCAGGCAACCTGGAAATAATTCGCATCGGGAAGCCTGTCATCAGGAATAAAAGTAGTATCTACAAGCGTTACATCCAGGCCCGCTGCCGCATAAAAACCGTAGCGTTTGGCGACAAAATGGCAAAGCAGTTCGTGTATATCAAATGCTTTGATGCCGCATTGAACAGCATTCATTGATAAAAGAGTGAACGATGATCCGGGCAAGCTGCAGAAGCAGCATTTACGCCCGGATCAAAACTTGCATTTCAGATATTTACCGGCGCCTGCTCAGGCTGCACGCTCAACCTGCACCAGGCTGTCAAATACCCTGGGGGCGTGCCCCATGTCGGCAAAATCCGCGGACGATACGACGTTGGCGGTACCATTGTTCAATTGCCGCCAGTAGCCCAGGGATGACACCACCAGACCCGAATTGACGTCGTCAGTCACTTTGGCAACCACCACGAAGGCGCCCCGGTCATTAAAAACGCGTACCTGGTCTCCTTCACTGATACCCCGTGCCTCGGCATCCGCTTCACTGATCATCACGAACTGGTCGCCCTGCCTCTTGATCTTGTTATCCATATTTGCATAACAGGAATTCAGGAAAGCGTGACTCTTGGGAGCGATAATATTCAGAGGGTATTTCTCTGCCAGTTCCGGATTGGTCTCGGGCGCTTCTTTTGACGGCACATAATCAGGCAGGCTGTCTAACGGTTCGCTATTGCCCGGTTGCATATCCTCGTACATCTGCCGGAACGGCGCGATGACAAAATTACCGTTGGACGCGGTTTCCGAGAAAAATTCACACTTGCCTGATGGCGTCGGGAAATTGCCCTCCTTATGCGGCGCCCGTACATCCGGCTCGCCGATCTTGATGCGTGCATAACCGTGATCGCGCAGGTAATCCACATTGATGCCCTCACAGGCCGGCGAATCCCAGTCAACAAAATGCTCCAGGCACTCGCTGTCAGACCACTTGAAGCGGTCTTCCTCAAAGCCCATGCGCGCGGCCAGGCGGTTGAAAATATCGTTATTGGACAAAACCTCGCCGGGCGGTTCGGCACACTTGGTATTGTAGGTAAGATAGTTGTGCCCCCAGGACAGGATGATATCCTCCATTTCCGCCCCCATGGCGGCAGGCAGAACGATATCTGCGTAGGCCGCCGTATCGGAGATAAAGTGCTCAGCGGAGACCATGAACAAGTCTTCCCGTTCCAGGCCCTTGACGATCTTGTCTGCTTCAGGCGCCTGGGTGACCGGGTTGGAGTTCCAGCACATCATGGACATGATCGGCGGATCCAGGTCCATCTCGCCGGTAAGCGCCCGGCCGATCTGCAGGTTATTGATGACCCGCGTGCCTTTCGGAATAAGCTGAGGTTGCGATATCACGTCCAGCTTGTAGGGATGTTCCCAGAACGTCATCTGGTAAATGCCGCCACCCACTTCGCGCCAGGCGCCGGTCAGGGACGGCAGACAACTGATGGCGCGTATCGCCTGACCACCGCCCCAGTTTCTTTCCACGGCAACGCCAATGCGAATAGCGGCCGGGTTGTTGGCTGCATATTCACGCGCCAGGGTACGGATATCATTGGCACTGATACCGGTGATCCCGGCAGCCCACTCGGGCGTACGCGTGCTGGCCCTATCTGCCAGTTCCTTAAAGCCGACGGTGTAGTTATCCACGTAATCCTGATCAAGCAGGTTCTCTTCAATAATGGTATTGATCATCGCCATGGCCAGGGCGCCGTCAGTACCGGGACGTATTGTTATGTGCCAGTCGGCCTGTCTGGCGGTGCGTGAACGGTAGGGATCAATCACGATCAGTTTGGCCCCTCTGTCCTTGGCATCTTTAACAAAATGCCAGGCGTGCAGGTTGGTGCTGACGCTGTTGCAACCCCATAGAATAATGTATTTGGAATGGGCAAAACTTTCCGGGTCAACGCCGCTGGTGGGGCCGTTGGTCAATACCCAGGCCGTTGCCGATCCCTCGCCACAGAAAGTACGCTCACACACCGTAGCGCCCAGCTTGTTGAAAAAGGCGTCTCCGCCGTTCAAGCCATGTATCAGCCCCTGGTGCCCCAGGTAGCTGTAGGGAGCTATAGCCTGTGTACCATACTCATCGATGATGTCTTTCCAGCGACTGATCACTTCGTTGAGCGCCTCATCCCAGGAGATACGTTCGAATTGCTTGCTGCCCTTCGGGCCGGTCCGGCGCAAGGGGTGGAGAACGCGATCAGGATGGTAATGGCGTTTCTCATAATCATCGAGCTTTACACACAAACCCCCGCGCGTCATGGGATGATCCGGGTTTCCGTGTACTCCGGTTAGTTTTCCGTCCTCAACCTCAAAAACCATGGAACAGGTATCGGGACAATCATGCGGGCAACCGCCATAATAAGTTTCTTTTAATTGTGCAGACATGGCACTACGCCTCCCCTCGGGACAGTAAGTATTAACACCAAGAGTATAGTACAAGAATTGAAAAATAAAGGTCAAAAATGCATCAATCGGCAAAATTTTATGGTCTTGCAGGTCGAGCCTCGTAATATATTTGATTTTACCGGGGTTTTGTGAGTACTCTAACCTGCAT
This sequence comes from Gammaproteobacteria bacterium, assembly GCA_965248145.1. Lineage (GTDB taxonomy): Bacteria > Pseudomonadota > Gammaproteobacteria > Eutrophobiales > Eutrophobiaceae > JAAXHV01. Next base: position 2,629,157 of record OZ252091.1, read on the forward strand.
GAAACGAATTATTGTCGGTATGTCCGGCGCCAGCGGCCTGCCCTACGGTATTCGCCTGGTGGAAGTACTGGCCGAGTTGCCGGACATTGAAACCCACTTGGTCATGACCAACGCGGCCAAGCTTAATATCGGTATTGAAACGGAACACAGCGTTACCGACATCGAAGCAAAAGCCGACGTGGTCCATAACGTAAAAGACGTTGCGGCCAACATCTCCAGCGGTTCTTTCAGGACCGAAGGCATGATTGTCGCCCCCTGCTCCATGCGGACACTGTCGGCGATTACTCACTCTTATGCCGAGAACCTGCTGGTACGGGCTGCCGACGTGGTCCTCAAAGAGCGCCGGCGCCTGGTGATCATGCCCCGCGAGACCCCGTTACACACGGGGCACTGTAAATTATTCTACGAAGCCTCGCTCCTGGGAGCGATCATGGCGCCGCCTACTCCGGCGTTTTATAATCGCCCCCAAAGCATCGATGATATAGTCAACACCAGTATCGGACGGGTACTGGACCTGTTTGATATCGAAACCGGCATCGTAAAGCGCTGGTCAGGCATGAATAACTAGATATTTGGGGTCAGAGTAAAAATACGGCTGATTTGGTAGAGGACGCGGGCTTATTGTTGAGTATTTTTACTCTGACCCCAAATATGAAATCGTCAGTTAAGCCACAGAGGACACAGAGATCACAGAGTAAATCGAGAATCATTTTGAATCATGGGTAACCTTTATGTTTATCGATTTATCTTATCCATTATTCATTTTGTTTTTATCTCTGTGTCCTCTGTGGCAAGAAAAAAAGCAGGGTTAATCAGGCAAACAGGTTGCCGGGGTCCAGCGCCTGTTTGAGCCTTGTGCGTAATTCGCTCATTCCGGCGTTATCATAGCTTGCCAATGCCCTGTCCAGGTGGCCGGTGCTGATGTGGCTCACCCCGAATCCCCTGTCCGTCATCGTATCTATCAGCGCGTCAAGACAGGCGATAGCCCTGTCCTGGGCCGCGTCCTGATACGTGAGGTAAACCCGTTGAATAATGGAGCGCCAACCAACCGCATATTCCGTCAGGTAATCAAATCCTCTTTTTTGCAGCGTGTCGGTGACCAGTTTATTCATCTTCAATACCTGCCGGCCGTCAACAGGCGCGACAAAACCGGCGTACAAGTGTGAATGACCGGACCAGTTCCCCGGGTTATTGAACTCGGTCGATGGTTGCCCGCGCATCATCCTCTCCCGGTTGGAAAACACCGGGTTTGTGGCCTGCGTCTTTAAATCGATGACCCTGGCTCCGCCAATGCCGGCAAAAGCGCCCTGCACCATGGGCCATAACACATCGACGTTGGGGGGAGTGTTATACAGCGCGCCGTACAGGGTCCAAAGTCCCAGGCCATAATCCGTCTTCAGCCTTTCCATATCAACAGTATTACCGTCGGCATAATCCTGCCGGGACCTGAAAGGACTCACGTCGAGAAGCGGATTACTGATAACAACGGTGTTCGGTATGATCACGTTGACTTTAAATGATCGCAATATCTCAACGGCCTGTGCCATGTCACTGACAGCTTCCAGGGTGACTGCGAAAGGTTGATAAGCAGGCGGCGCCGGCATCAACCAGACCCCCATTTTGGTCACCACCCCGAGGTTGGATTGCGTAAACAAGCCATCCAGGTAGGGGCCGTAGGCATATTTCGCCAATTGCCAGGTATTGCTGTTCGGCATGGCGCCCATACCCAGCCTGACCAACCCGCCGTCTGCCAGCATGACTTCCATCCCACACTGCATCATCGTATGATCGCCATACGCGGTATAACCAAACTCCCGGGCAGTGATACTGCCGGCAACGGAATTCAATCCATTCCTGTCACAGTCCACCCACAGACCGGTCTTGTTTTCCTCCAGGTACTCGTTCAGTTGCGCATAACTCACGCCCGGTTCCACCAGGGCATAAGCGCCTTTGGTGTTTACCTCCACGATGTTATTCATCCGGGATTGGTCCACAACCAGGACATCCTTATCCGTTGAGGCATTGACCACACCCCCGTTAGCGGCAAGATTGGGCAGTATCCAGAGTGAAACACCTCTTTTGGCAGCGGCCGACAATACTGTCCTCAACTGTTCAACGTCTTTGGGAAGAACCGCGCCGACAGGCGTTTTGCCGAAGCTCCCGTAACGCTCGCTGACAACCGAGCCTGACAACACGGCGGTTTTACCCAGTTTACGCCTCAGTTCAGTGACTATCCGGTTTGCCATCTACACTCATCCTGTCAGGAAACGGAATTTGTTTGCCACAGAGGACACAGAGATCACAGAGTGAATCGAGATTCTTTTTGATACTTGGGCAACCAGAATGGTTAGCAATTTATCTTGATCATCATTCATATTATTTTTTCTCTGTGTCCTCTGTGTCCTCTGTGGCGTAAATGTTTAATTTTTAATGCACTTCGTCCGTTTTCGCGGGAGGAATATTGTGTTTGTATTCTTCAGGGTGATCCGGGTCTGCCCGGAACCAGGCTTCCCGTTTCGCATAGTCCGTGGATTCATCGGGCTCGCTGTCGCGCCAGGTAAACGAACAACGCCGGCAGTGAAAAACGGTCCAGACGATTTCATCCCCTTCCCTGCCCTGGTATTCGACGCGCAGGTGTTCTTCGGCTGAGCGGCAGCGGGGGCAACTCATTGGCTTTCCGCCTCTTTTTGCAGTTGTTGGATATATTTTGCCAGGTCATCAATTTCGACGCCCCTGGGTGGCGATACAATCTTCGCGTCACCGCCGATGGGGTCGGGAGGCATGAAACTGGTGGCGTCAATGATTAAACGATGGCCCTTGCCCGGAATTTCCGCGGCCGGGTCAATGATTACCAGAGGCATATTCGGTATGACGATAATATCGTTGGCGCGAGTGCGGGTGGACAAGGCCCACATCACCTGGTTGAGGTCAAAGGGATCGACGTCATCATCCACCAGGATAAGATTTTTCAGGTACATCAGGCCATGGGGCGTTCCCAGGGCGCGCATGGCCACTGACTTGGCAAAACCGGCAAACCGATTCTTCACTGAAATAATCCCGGTCAGGCCATGCTGGTACAAGGCATTCACCGCGACAACCTCAGGGAAGTTTTCCTTTAACTGGGAATAGATGGGCGCACTAGTGCTCAGCCCGATCAGCGTATCGTGTTCGGTCCAACCTTTGCCGATATAAATATTTTCAAAGATCGGGTCGGTACGGTGGGAAACGGCGGTGACCTGGAATAAGGGGACATGCCGGATACCGCTGTAACTGCCCGGAAATTCTCCGAACGGCCCCTCCAGGCAACGCCGGTTATTCAGCAACTGCGCTTCTATTACCATCTCCGCGCCGGCGAGAATGTCCAGACCGTTGCCGGAGCGGGTCAATTCAATGGGACTGCCCATCATCTGCGAGGCATAGGCAAATTCCGATTCATCGTAATTGACGGGCGTGGCGGCAAACATGGCCATGGCCGGGTGGTTGCCGAGCATCACGGCGATTTTCAGCGGGACATCATCCTCTTCCGCCATGCGGATCTGTTGCGCCATATCGTGGGACGGGACGGACAACAAGGTGAACTTATCCGGACCTTGTACCTGGATGCGATAAATTCCCACGTTCTGTTTGGAAAAATTATCCGGGTCACGGGGATCGCGACTGACGATATTGGCCTTGGCAATATAAAAACCACCGTCCAGGGCATTGATACGATACAGGGGCAGCAGGTCATACAGGTTGACATCGGTCTTGATCCTGTTCTCATTCACCGGTGCGTCTTCCGGTTTCACCCTGTCTATCAACGGCCGGTCGGAACCCCAGCGACCCGTCAGTTCGTAGAATAATTCCCTGATAGTGGTCCCTTTCTGCCGACCCAGCAGCAAGGCAATATTGGAAAAACTGCCATGCACCCCTACCACGAGCCGTTTCCCCGGATAGCCGCGGATCTTGTCGAACAGGATGGCCGGCCCGGTCATCGCGTCGCGACCCGCCGCAACAACAACCTTACGGATATCGGGTTCAGGCATCACGACATCCGGCCAGGTAATACACTGTCCGTGCTCGGCCAGTAATTCGAGATAATCCCTCAAACAGCGGACCCGTTCGGCTACGGCCCGGGCCTCGGTCGATAAGCTGGAGGTTTCCATATCCATCAGTTTACTTCATCCGTAATATAGCTTGCCAGCGCGTCCAACTGGCGGTCGGTAATTTCGGTGGGGCGAAACGGCGGCATCAGCTTGAAACCCTCTCTCACTACGGTCTTGATATAGTCGGGCGGTAATTCATCCCGGTTGAGCAGGACCGCTTGCTGCTCACCCAGTCTTTCCTGTAAGCGCATGGTCCCCGGATGACCCGGCCCCGCGCCATGACAGGCTATGCAATATAACTCAAATAACGCTTTTCCGTCATGCGTGCCTGCCATTGCACCGGTCGGTTCAGTTACCTGCCCGGCTTTGCCTGCCCCGGCAGACTGGTCGTCTCCACAGCCCGCCAGCAAAAACAGGGCTGACAGGAGAACGACACCTCGATAATTCGTCATAGCCGCTAACCCGGCCAGATACCACTTTTGCCCGGAGATAAAATACCGTCCGGGTCCAGTGCCTGTTTCAGTCTATGGTGTAATTTCCACAGCGCCCCGTCATTCCAGTTGTAGGTGCCGGCGATCTCGTCCATAAAATCAAGGTGGGTGCGATACTCGCCATAACCCTGTTCGGCAAAATCGTTGACAAGGTGGCCAAAACACTCGTGGGCGCGCCGCCGTTCGTCATCATTCAGGCGGTCAAACACGAGTTGGAAGATATTCAGCAGCTCCCGCCACCCCACCAGAAACTCACCGATATAATCGAAACCATATTCGTTGGCGCGGTCCCTTATCAGCGTGAATTGTTTCATGGAGTCTTCGCCGGTTACCGGTGAACGCGGCGAGAAATCAATGTGCGCCCCACTGCCTACCCAGTTCATTAAACTGAATTCGGTCATATTCGGCACGCCTTTCATGAGTTTCACCCGGTAGCGCCAGGCCGGGTCGTTGGGTCGGTCTCCCTCAAAGAAAAACCGGGCGCCGGGTATGCTGCGAAAAGCCTCTTCCAATACTTTCCAGTTGTTATCCATGATCGGTTCGGGCCCATACAGGGCGCCGTAAAAATTCCACATGCCGATGTCCAGGTCATCCGCCATCTTCCGGCGATGGCGCATGGGCATGGGACCTTTACCGCCGTAATACTGCTTTCTTGTCGCTCTCGGGGCCGCTTCCCAGATCAGGCCTACCGTCGTCGCGGCATTGGGTATCAGCATATTAAGCCGCAAGGGACCGACAACTTCCGTGATCTGGTAGAGATCTTCCTCCCGCGGGAAAGTCACCAGGTACGGCCGGTAACCCGGCGGCTCCGGCATCAACCAGATGCCCACTTTCGTAATAACGCCGAAATTTGACTGGGTAAACATGCCCTCGACCCAGGGACCGCAACCATACTTGTACAGGCCGGACGTAGCGGAGTTCGATAAAGCGCCCATACCGGTATCGACGACGGTGCCGTCGGCAAGCACCACCTGCATTCCGCAATTCATCAACAGGTGATCGCCATAGGGAGTATATCCGGCGCCATGCTCCGACAGGTTGCCCAGTACACTGCCCCAACCCGGCGCCGCGGGATCTATCCATAATTTGCTGCCGCGTTTTTGTAAATAGTTATACAACTCAAAATAGCTGACGCCTGGCTCAACCACCGCATAACCGTGGTCTTCATTGACTTCGATGATACGCTTCATACGGTTCAAATCGAGGACAAAATAACCGGGTTTTATCGGCGCCGGACCGCCATAGGCAAAGTTCTTGCCGGTGGAAATAGTCCACAGGGGAATCCGGTAACTGCGGGCAATTCTCAGGATTGCCTGGATTTCTTCAACGGTCCCGGGGGCTACCGCGGCAGCCGGCATGTGCGCCTCGTCCGGCAGCGTGGCATATACGTCCCGATAAGTCCTTACTTCCTGATCATCGGTAAATACCCACTTGTCACCAACGGCCTGACGCAGTTCAGCGACGGCATGGTTAAACTGACCGGGAGTCAATGTATCCGGCAGCGGTCGCTCCGGTGAACTGTCAGGTAATACCTGGCCGGCATGGCTGATGAGGGGCGCGCCCGCCGCCGCAGCTGATGATTTCAGAAATGTTCTTCTTGTTACCATGACTCAGGATTCTAGCCCTGGTTGAGTTTCAGATGTGATCCGTCACACCAGGGTTTGGTTTTTGAATACTTGCAACCACACAGCGCCACATGCTGGAATTCCTCCAGTTTAAATTCCAACGGTACACGCTTTGTTTCCTTATGGGAACCATCACAAAACGGTTGATTGCGGGAGCGACCACAGGCGCACCAGTAATAATCGCCCTTCTCCAGGTTCATCAAATAAGGGGAATTACGGCTGCCATCCGGGAATTTAGCCTTCACCCAGCCTTCTTTGTATGGACTGACCATATTCAATTTTAATTCCATGGATTGAAAATACCAGCGTCCGTCCTGTTTTACACATTGGCAGTCATAAGTACCGCCTATCCAGTGGGATTCCGCCTCGTCCGTGTGCGGGTTGGGCACGGTCGCCGATTCCCACAGGTACCAGAATAGCGTTGCCGTGCTGCCATCCGGAGCAATATCGATAAGTGGGGAGATCATGTAATGCAGCGACCACCAGATCTTCTCGCCGGCAATCCCATGCAGTCCTTTTGCCAGTTTATCCCGGCCATAATATTTTCCAAACCCCTTGCATTCCCAGGTGGCATCCTCGGCAAAACAGGGACCGATAACTTCAGGGTCGTTGCCGCGATCGCAGCCCCTGGCATAGGTAACAATCAGGCGCTGTATCGCATCTACGTCTTCGAGGCGACTCAACTTGGCGTCCAGTTTTTCCAGCAGTCCCTTTATTTCCTTGAGTTCATTATTCATATCGTTACCTTTATAAATCAGCCACAGAGGACACAGAGATCACAGAATCAGGGAAGAAGCAGGTTGGGATGGCCTTTTTAAGACCGTCGCCAGCCAGGGATGGCTGGCGATGAGCGTACAGGGACGTATTCACAGCGTGTCTTAAAAAGGCCATGCCAACCTGCTGGAGTTATTATATTGAATGACTCTGTGTCCTCTGTGGCTGTTCACTTTGTCAGGCCACTCGTTTCGATTTTTGTTTACGCCCTTGAAGCTCTGCCGCATAGGCCTTGTAACGGGTTATCAACCAGCGGTTGAATTGCGGCAACGTTGCCTCTTTCGGCGCATAACGCCCACGGGGCGCAAAACGCGAGCGCAGTCCCCTGTGAACGTTGGTATTTGCACCGGTATCCTGATCATTCAGCGTTTCCAGGCCCATGACAACGGCTTTGAATATGATATCGAAATTATCCATCCGCAGGGTTGAGTTGGGATAGACAAACCCAACCCGGATGGTCATGGCGTTGGCGCCCTGGGGCAGGATGCAATAATAAAAACAACCGTCCGGAACACAGCCGAAAAACAGGTTGGGCAGGGCACAGGCGAACATCACCCGCTTGCGTTCTTTTTCAGTCAGACCCTCAATCACCGGGAACAGGCAACTGAAGGCGGAGGTAAAATTACCGTCCAGTTCCAGGAATCCGGTAGGGTGAAATATGGCGCCGTCATCGAAATCGTCCCATTCGGCAAATGTGGCCAACTTGGAAGGGGCAAAATCGTGAGGGCCTTTATGCAGGTACCAGGTGTGATGGGGCTCAATAGCATTCTCGTGCATAAACTTCCAGTTCCATGGACTGGGACCCCAATCCACAGTAGGAACGGCTCCCATCTCCGCAAGTTTATGATTTTCAATTTCTTTTCCCAGGCGTTTCAAGCGAGGCGCAAGCGGTTTTGCCCTGCCGTCCATGTTAACGAAGATGAAGCCATTCCATACTTCCGTACGTAATACGGGCAGACAGTATTTCTCCTGCAATTCCTTCAGGCCGGCGTGGGCGTCCATCTCCGGGGCGCTGATCAGATTACCCGTTTCATCATAGGACCAGCCATGGAAGGGGCAGGTAAAAACCCGGGTATTTCCTTTTTCCCCACCCAGTATGTGACCGCGATGCCGGCAAACCGCGGACATGACGCGCACGCCGCCATCGTCTTTTCGCTGCACCAGCAGCGGGTCTTCATTGATCGTGATGGACACGTAATCACCCGGGTTTGGTATCGTACCCTGGTGGCCCACGCAGACCCATTCCCGGTCCCAGACTGCTCGCTTCTCAAATTCAAACCAGTCCTCGGAGGTATAGACAGCTGGAGGCATTGAGATACATTCCTCCAATTCAGCATTGGACTCGTCGAGTTGTTCCAGGATTTCAAGGTGACGTTCCGTCAGTGTGACATCAGGTAACGCGTGTGTGACAAAATCAATCATAATAACTCCCCCAGGCTTTATAATAAGAAGTAAAGTGATTTAATTGTACGTTTGATCCTTTTTCCTTGCCAATTTTACATTAAAAAAAATAGTATGAAAGAGAACAGCATGATTAAATTTGAACGCCCCCCTGCCCTCTTTCAACCACTCACCTGGAGAAAACCATGACCAGTACGGCGGAAAAGAAAAAAATCATCAGCGATTTCATCAGCAGGTGTAATGACTATGCAGACGGCCAAATCAGGAAATACCAGGTCCGACTGGCAGACGTTGACGCCATGGAAGCCCTGGATATCGAGACAAAAATCTATCACTGGAAGATTTACCGGGCATTCAACGTCTATACCATTGAAGAACTCAAAACCAACGAACTGGATCCCTGGTTTGATTAGCTACAAAAGACACAGAGATTAGAGCGTCGCCTCCGGCGACACCTTATCACACGCGCAAGCGGGGTCAGGTTTTAGTGAAACACCCTGGGTCGAAAGTCTGCCTCGTTGACGATACTGGCGCTGCTGCCGGTCGCCCGGATGACGTACAAGCCCTGGCGTTGTGCCTGGAGTACCACGTTAGAATCTGCCTTCAGGTATGCCACGGCGCCCAGTATCCTGTTCCCCTTGTAGCGCCGTACCCACCCGGTGAAGCGCTCCAGCTTCGACAGAAAATGGGTCACGTCCTCAAGCCGTAACGTGGTCTTTACTTCCACCACCACTTCCTCGCCGTTCACGGCCAGAATATCAAACTCGTAATGCCGGCCCTCCTGTCCGCCCTTCACATTGGTTGAGGTTTCCTCCACCGCAATCCCCTGCGCTTGTAACAGGGGCACCAGGTCACCTTCCACCAGACTCTCCATCAGCTTGCCCCAGCGACTGTTAAATTGCGCATCCGTCTTTTTTAACTGCCGGTCGGTTTCCTTTATCTGCCGGGATAATTCTTTTTGTTCCTCAGCAATGTCGCGCAGGATGTTCCAGATTTCCTCGGGGGTGGCGGGGGCTCGTTGTGGTTGGTTTTCCATGGTGACTTTCTCCTTTTTCATGTTGATGTTGCTAAATAGTAAAAGAGTAACGGGAGCATGTCAAAGTTAACAGTATGTCGCCAGGAGCGACTTATTGCACACGCAGAGGTTTGTCACACTCATTATCTTTGCGTGTGCAATGTGCGACCTGTCCCCCGTGTCCCCCGGACCCCACTGTCCCCCGATACGGGACCGTACACATTATATGTTACAGATACTGACAGTTTATCTATTCCTAACATTGATCTATACTGTTCCATACCATATATGATACGCTGTTTTATAAATACATAACATGCCCGTTTTCGTATCAGCGTACCGGGCAAGCTCTATCATGCCCGGTTTTGGCAGACGCGATGAGACGGGCAGATCATTAGAGGAGATAACGCGAATGAGATTTGAAAAAGCCTATTATGGTTGGACAGCGCGGCGCTTAACCCGGGAGGCTGCGGCGACAGTTGAGCAACCGGTTTCACACACTATCTTCGCGAACCGCTAACAAAGGCTTGACATTCCTGATTTTTACTCACTAATAATGTTCGACCGAGAGCCGAGAGCCGAGAGCCGAGAGCCGAGAGCCGAGAGCCGAGAGCCGAGAGCCGAGAGCCGAGAGCCGAGAGCCGAGAGCCGAGAGCCGAGAGCCGAGAGCCGAGAGCCGAGAGCCGAGAGCCGAGAGCCGAGAGCCGAGAGCCGAGAGCCGAGAGCCGAGAGCCGAGAGCCGAGAGCCGAGAGCCGAGAGCCGAGAGCCGAGAGCCGAGAGCCGAGAGCCGAGAGCCGAGAGCCGAGAGCCGAGAGCCGAGAGCCGAGAGCCGAGAGCCGAGAGCCGAGAGCCGAGAGCCGAGAGCCGAGTTGTGTCCGCAATTCGCCGGGGCGCGCCATGCCCCGGCTGGACGCAGCGTCACGAAGCGCGCCGCCTGAGCCTTCCCGGGCCGCGCGCTTCTTCCGCCCTGCCGATTGTTTCCTCCGCGTCGGGGCGGGGCTTGCGCGGGCGGGACGCCGTGGCCTCCCGGCGGGGCTGCTTGCAATCGTGTTGCTGGTCTTTCCGGTCGCTGCCGGAGCCGGGGCCGGCAATGCCACCGGCAGGCCGAGTTTTTCGGGGCAACCGATCCAAACCGGGGTGATTACCGCCATCACCAGCGGGATCGGGGATCCCGACGGGGTGGACACCGGCACTTTCGCATACGAATGGCTTCGCTGTGACTCGACCGGCAACAACTGCAATACCACTGCCGGGACGGCCTCGACCTATACGCTGACCAATGCCGATATCGGCTTCAGGTTCAGGCTGCGGGTGAACTTCGAGGACAGCGATGGCAATGCCGAGTCGCGCACCAGCTTTCCATGGCCATCACGCTCCGGGAATGCGATCTACGCGTACCCGGCCTGCGCCGAGTCGGACTTGACGAGTCTCGACAGTATGAACCGAACGGCAATCTGGACCGGGACGCTGACGGTGGGGTTCTTCAAACAAGACAACACTTCCTTCTATGGGCGGGGACGGAGAGCTGGAACTTGGTACGGTCAACTCACCGATTCAGTGTTCTCTATCGATTCGAAAAACTACAGATTGCGCCTCCTCAATTCGGAAGACGGCGGGACGGGGGACGGTGACCTTAACGTCGTATTCTACACCGCAACAAATGAAGCCTTGGGAAGCGCACACTACGCCGCACACCGCGCCGCTCTTGAGGAATATGCTCAAGTGCACATCTGCGACAAGGCGTTTGTCATAAGCGAAGCATCAAATTCGAACAGAAGTACGTATGTTTTTCTCGCTGCTTTTGAGCCCTTTCTGAGCGGGAGCACCCGGACGATACGCGTGAGCGTGCCGAATTCACTCTTGAACGCCGCACCGGAATCGATGGACAACAGCGTGGCGACCAACGAGGACGAGGCCTACACCTTCCAGGTAAGCGACTTCCACTTCACCGACCCCGACATGGGGGCGCGCTCGCGAGCGTGAAGCTGGTGTCCCTGCCGGCGAAGGACACGCTCAAGCTCTTAACCGTGGCGGTGACGGCGAACCAGGTGGTGCCGGCGGGCGAGATCGGCAACCTGACCTACACCCCGGCCGAGAACGGGAACGGACCGGGCTACGACAGCTTCACCTTCAAGGTCAACGACGGCACCGACGATAGCGCGACGCCCAACACCATGACCATCGACGTGGCCTCGGTGAACGACGAGCCGACGGGCCTGCCGACCATCACCGGCACGCTGACCGTCGGCCAGACGCTGACGGCGGACACCAGCGCCATCATGGACGTGGACGGGCTGACGAGCCCCGGCTACGGCTACGAGTGGATGCGGGCGGACCCGGGCCCTGTGAACCAGGAACCCATCGCCGGCGCGACCATGAAGACCTACACCCTGACCGACGCCGAAGCGGGCAAGGTGATCGCGGTGTCGGTGGCCTTCACCGACGACGGGGGCAGCAAACGGAGGCTGACCAGCGACTACTATCCGACAAGCGACACGGTGGCGGCCATCGCCCCCGGCAAGCCGAACGAACTCTTGGCGACGCCGGGCAACGCCCAGGTGACGCTGGATTGGATGGAGCCGACGAGCGACGGCGGGGCGGACATCACGGGCTACGAGTACCGCTGGTCGGAGGGCTCGACGGTGCCGGATAGCACGGCCTGGACCGCGGTGGCGGGCGGCGGCGTGCGGACGGTCGTCGTGACCGGCCTCGTCAACGACACGCAATACGCCTTCGAGGTGCGCGCGGTGAACAGCGCCGGCCCCGGCCCGGCGTCCGGCCCGGCGACCGCGACGCCGACGGTGCAGTGGCGGCTGGTCAACGGGGCCGTGGCGCATGAGGGGCGGCTGGAGCTGCTCCACAACGGCGCGTGGGGGACGGTCTGCGACGACTACTGGACCGATGTCGAGGCGGACGTGGCGTGCCGGGCGGTGGGCTACTCAGGGGGCGCGGAGCGCTCGGAGCCGGGCGCGGAGCAGTTCCGGCGAGCCTATTTCGGCCAGGGCACGGGCGCCATCTGGCTCGACGACGTGAACTGTGTGGGCGACGAGGCGAGCCCGCTGATGTGTCTGCACGGGGGGGTCGGGGTGAACAACTGCGACCACCGGGAGGATGTCGGGGTGCGGTGCAGGACGACCACGACGCCGCGGGTGGAGTCCATCGAGGTGAGCCCTGCGCCCGGGGGGAACGGGCGCTACGACGCGGGCGAGACGCTGGCGGTGACGCTGGTGTGGAGCGAGCCGGTGACGGTGGCGACCCCGGCAGGCGCCCTGGCGCCGAAGGTGTGGGTCGCGTACGGCGTGGGCGTGGAGGCCAGGGCGGAGTATGCGAGCGGGTCGGGGACGGCGCGCACGGTGTTCGCGCACACGCTGACGCAAGCCGACAAGTTGGTGGATGACGGCGGACCGGTGTCGTACGAGGAGGTGCAGGTGTACCGCAACAGCCTGCGGCTGCGCGGCGGCGCCATCACGTCGGTGGCGGCCGGGGTGGCGGCGGCGCTCGGGCACGACGGGTACCCGGACGCGGCGCGCCAGCTCGAGGCGGCGGTGGTGGTGGGGCCGCCCGGCCTGAGCGCGGCGGGCGCCGACGGGGTCTGGGGTGCGGGCGAGACGGTGGAGGTGACGCTCGCCTTCAGCCGCGCGGTGACGGTGGACACGGCGGGCGGCACGCCGACGGTGGGTCTGCGGCTCGGCGGCTCGGCCGGGCGCAGCGCCGCCTACCTGCGCGGCAGCGGGACGACGGTGCTGGTGTTCGGTTACACGCTCGCCGGCGACGACGGCGCGCACACTGCGCTGCTGGTGCCGGAGAACAGCCTGGCGCTGAACGGCGGCGCCATCCGGGGCCGGCTGGCGGGGCTCGACGCGGCGCTCGGCCACGACGGCGCGGGCGAGGTGGTGGCGCCGCCGCCGCCGGGTGGGGCGTCCGGTCCGACGGCGCGCTTCGAGGGGCTGCCCGCGGCCCACGAGGGATCGGGCGCGTTTTCGTTCGAATTGCACTTCAGCGAAGAGCCCGAGGGCTTGAGCTACACGACGGTGGGCGGCGGGCTGCTCACGCTGAGCGGCGGCGCGGTGAGCGGCGCGCGGCGCCTCGCGCAGGGCAGCGATGCGGGCTGGGCGGTGAGCGTCGAGCCGGCCGGGGACGGCGACGTGATCATTAGCCTGCCGGCGCGGGCGTGCGGCGAGACGCACGCGATGTGCTTCGCCGGGCGGCCGCTGGCGGAAGCGGTCTCGGCGACGGTGCCGGGAGCGTCTTCGACGGCGACGGTGCCGCGGACGCCGTTCACGGCGTCGTTCTCCGGCGTGCCGCCGGAGCATGACGGCGCGGGCGCGTTCACCCTCACCCTCGCCTTCGGCGCGGAGCCGGCGGGGCTGAGCTACCGGACGGTGCGGGACAGCCTGTTCACGGTGACCGGCGGCGCGGTGACGAAGGCGCGGCGGCTCAGCCCCCCATCGAACCGGCGCTACGAGCTCACCGTCGAGCCCGCCGGCGACGCGGCGGTGAGGCTTGCGCTGGCGGCGCTGCCGGCCTGTGGTGTGGCGGGTTCGGTGTGCACGGCGGACGGACGCGCGCTCTCGGGAGCGCTCTCGGCGACGGTGCCGGGTCCGGCGGCGCTCTCGGTTGCGGATGCGAACGTGCGCGAGGGGCCGGGGGCGGTGCTGGCGTTCCGGGTCACCCTCGACCGGACGCGCCATGCCGCGGTGACGGTGGACTACGACACCTCGGACGGGGCCGGGACCAAGCCCGCGAACGCGGGTACGGACTATACCGCGAAGAGCGGCACGCTTACCTTCGCCAGCGGGGAGAGCAGCAAGACAGTCTCAGTCGTTGTGCTTGATGACAGCCACGACGAGGGTGCGGAGACAATGTCCTTGACGTTGTCGAACCCGTCCGGCGCCAGCATCGCTGATGCCACGGCAACGGGGACTATCAACAACACCGATGCCATGCCGCTGGCCTGGCTGTCCCGCTTTGGCCGCACCGTAGGGACGCATGTAATGACCATGGTGGACGAGCGTATGCTGGCGGCCTCGCAGCAGGCGTCCCACCTGACGTTGAATGGCCGACAGATGCAGTGGGGTACGCCGGGGTCGGCAGATACCAGTCTGTCCGAACGCACCCGCGCCCTGCTTGGCAACTGGACCCGGGACCGGCAGTCACTGGAGAGCCTGCTGAGCGGCAACGTGGGAGCAAGCCCGCGCGCAGTCCTGTCCCGCAGTTCGTTCTATTGGACCAATATGCCCGCGGACGGGTCGGATACAGGACAAGGAGTCGCCTCCGGCGACACCTTATTTGATTGGACTCCGGGTCAAGCCCGGAGTAATGACGGTCGGGGCAGGAATGACAACGGAGGCAACACCGTCACCCCGGGCTTGACCCGGGGTCCAGTTGATAATGTGTCGCCGTAGGCGACTGCAACGAGTTATAACGGTTTTGACAGGAAATCCCAGAAGACTATAAAAAAGATCGTCGACAGCGCCAGCGTCAGAAGCATAACCGGCAGGCCCTTCCTGAACCAGAGTCCGGGCGTGATGCGCAGGCTCGGATCATTCTCGTTTCTTGCCAAGCGCTCTGAAATCGTCACGATGAACACGTTTGCAGTGGACCCGATATGAGTCCCGTTGCCGCCCATACCAACCCCTACGGCCAATCCCCACCACAGCGGAGTGACATTAATCCCTGCCGATTCCATACTCAAAATGATGGGTATCATCGCTGCCGTAAAAGGAATATTATCGATGGCCGCGGACAGGGCAGCCCCCGCCCACATCAATACGATGGTTGCCATCAGCAGGTCCTGTTGCACAAACGGTGTAATAAACTGGCCGAGATACATAAGAAACTGGCTGTGTTCCACACCGCCTACCAGCATGAATAATGAAATAAAGAACACCAGCAAGGTGATTTCCACGTGTTCAAACGTGTTGTCCATGATGATTTTGCGGGAGGCATACATCAGCGCCACCATTCCTACCGCCGCGACAAACCAGGGCTCCCAGTGCAGGAGATGATGGAACATGAACAGAACCACCATGATCCCAAGGATGATTAAGGAAGCGTTCCATACTCTCTTGTTTTTCAACTCTACCGAGTAATCAGATACGTCTTCAGGGATCTGGGCAAGTTCCTGTTTGAACAGGAATTTCAGCAGGACCAGCACGCCTATCCAGGCGATGAATACCGGTGGGACCATATGGATGGCAAAATCATTAAACGAGATATTTGCCGCCGAACCTATCATCAGGTTGGGAGGGTCGCCTACCAGGGTGGCAACGCCGCCCGTATCAGACAACAAGGCGGCAGCCAACAGGTAAGGGATCGGCGTAATCTTTTGCGCCCGGGCAATCAGGATGATAAGAGGGCCGAAAATGACCACTGTCGTGACATTATCCAGCAACAATGATAAGACCGTAACGCAGCTGCCTATCAAGGCCAGTAATAAATATAACCGGCCTTTGCTGAAATTGGCGATCCGGTAAGCCAGCATATCGAAACCACCGGTGGGGATCATGATGGCAACCACGGTCATCATGGCGCCCAACAGGAAAACAACGTTCCAGTCCACGGCCTCTACTGCCAGTTCCGGTGAGTAAAAACCATAAATCTGCCCCACAATCACCATGGTGACAGCGCCCCCTGCCGCTATCTTCATCCGTTCCAGACCGTGCAGCATTTCAGTAAAAATGCCGACAAAGGTGAGGGCCAGTATGATTGCCGACACCAGCATCGCTTCACTAAATACCAACGGGCCATCCACCGTCATTGCCTGTTCCTGCCCGGATACGGCAAGAGCCAGGGCGGGGAATAATACGGTTGCTAAAATCGTGAAGATAATTCTTATTATCATTATAAGTTCCTGATTTTTAATAAAAATAAACCGGCAATAAATTCAGCCATACTTCCAGTTAAAGCCAAACCTCGGATTATATCGGAAATAACTTTTGAAGTTTAGATAATCAACGTTACGTTTTTTTTACGTTGTGTCCTCTGTGGACTTGACATTTGGGGTCAGAGTAAAAATACTCAACAATAAACCAATACCACCTGCCAATATGGCTGTATTTTTACTCTGACCCCAAATGTATTTGTCTCCCTGAACCAGGGACGCCGATAGAGTATAATCGCTGATCATGATGATGTGGGAAACAGTCAATGCAGGCATACAGTTTATCCTGCCTCACCGCCTGCTTTCAAAATTAATGTTCAAGGCGGCTCGTTGTTCCTGGCGTCCCTTGAAAAACACGTTGATTCGATTATTTATCCGTAAATATAAGGTTGATATGAGCCTGGCAGAGAGGTCTTCACCGGAAGAGTTTCAGAGCTTCAACGATTTTTTTACCCGGGGATTGAAACCCGAAGTCCGGCCCATAGCATCCAGCGGTAACGGACTGATCTCTCCCGTTGACGCTACTATCAGCGCCGTGGGAACGATCGAGGATAACCGGATTTTCCAGGCAAAAGGTAAACAATACTCACTTGAAGGACTGCTTAACGGCGACAGGGAGCAAATCTCGTATTATCGGGACGGCAACTTCATCACCCTGTATCTCTCCCCCCGGGATTATCATCGAATACATATACCCGCGGATGGAGAGTTGCAATACATGGCATACGTCCCTGGTCGATTATTTTCAGTCAACCCGGCAACAACAAATACAATCAATAACTTATTTGCCCGAAATGAACGCGTTATCACCACCTTCAGTTCACCCGTCGGCATGTTTTCAGTCATACTCGTAGGCGCAATTTTCGTAGGCTCCATGGAAACGGTGTGGCACGGGCAAATCACCCCCGCGGGTAAACGGAAATACCACAGATGGCATTATGAACCCGGTACTGTGTTCAAACAGGGAGATGAAATCGGACGGTTTAATATGGGGTCAACGGTGATCATGCTCACACAGTCGAATAAAATCAATTGGGATATCACCGGGAACTGTGTGACCATGGGGCAGCGGATAGCCTAGAGACAGATTGTTGCACTTATGACTTGAAACCGCCAGACTTAATCTGAGGTTCGTTAAATCATTTTACAGATCTTAAAATATGTTGAGTTTAAAACCGTATGTATCAGAAATATCTGCCTTATCTCCCGGCACAGCTATTCATCCCAAGGGCAAGCAACGCGTACAGGAAATTCTTAACGTTGCTACTGAAGTACTGGCGTTTGATGGTTATAGCGCATTCACAATGCGTAATATTGCGTCCAAACTGAATATCTCTCTTAGAAATCTCCAATATTATTTCCGAACAAAAAACAGCCTGTTTCAGGCAGTTGTTGAACGTATGATAAACCTTGAATTGAAAAGCGCTCAAGCAGCCGTAGATCAGCCAGGATTAACCCCTGAGGAACGGTTTAATTCATTTATTGATTACAGTATTCGAGATAATGAAACTCCCCTGATACGAGGGTTCCAATTTGAATTGTGGGCGATGGCAACCCGAGATCAGTTTGCAGAAAAATGTCGAGATAATACGACATCTGCCTATTGCGACTTTATATTTGATCTAATAAAACCACTTACACCAAATCTTTCGGCCAAAGAGAGAAGTGGAAAATCTGCCATTATTCTTGCGATGCTTCAGGGTATACCGTTAATCCATGGCAAAGGTGTCAGCAAAACTCTCAAAATGAAGGGCATAGAGAAGCGAGTCAAGAAAGAAGCCCTGGCAATTTTAAAATCGGACTAAATGAGACTGTCTTGAGTTGCATTGCGATTGATTTTGTTATCTGTGATGTCGTTATTTAAAAATAAGAATGAAACAGATTGTCCGGGTCGTATTTAGATGACAGCTCATTCAGCTTAATCCAGCTAGTATCAGAAAATGACTTCATCCTTCTCACAGGATTGGCCACATAGTTACTCTCATTTATATAGTGCCCTTTTGTGTACGGTTCCAAGAGCTGCATGGTCTTCTTCACCCAGGAATTATTTGTCGCGTCTTCATCGGGATTAGCCCAGATTGCATAGCAGGCCAAATATACATCACCTATCATAGAGAATGCCGCATTCGGTAATTCTCCGGTATGTGGCTTCAAGAGCAATAAGATAGAAGAGTATACAGAAGGCATTTCTTTCACGTGAGAAATCAGTTCTGTAACCAGTTTACCCACTCCATCATCCGACCAGAGGGCATCGACGTCCCACCGCAATCGCGGATATGCCGTCTCATCCCACATATAAAGGTCGGAAATGGGTGTGGGAGCATATTCATTTTTTTGCAGATATCCTGCAGGCGTATCTGTACCTGAGAGCGGGCTCAAGGCTGAACGAGCGGTTTCCAAAGTATCTGTAAATGCCGATACCTGAGCAATACAAACCTTATCGACTTGTTTTCTCTGTTCAACATCCGGGTTTTCAGCCAGTATCAATAATGCTTCAACGTAAACCGGCATGGATCTGACTTTGATCTCCAACCAGTCAGCAATCTCTGTTGCGCGATCTACATGCCATATTAATGTCGTCGTCAATATGACTCCCGGATTCTTATATAAATCGAGGGTATACTGCGTGACAATGCCGAAGAAATCAGGACCTGCGCCCCTCGCAGCCCAGTAATAATCTGCGTTCTGGTTTTCATTTGCGCTGATCAGTTCGCCATTTGCAGTAACAACCTCAACCTCGCGAATATTAAAGCAGGAGATACCCCCCCATGCCTCTCCATTCCAGCCCAACCCTCCACCCAGCAAAAACCCACCTAATGGGACATTACCACAGTGAGCTGCGGGAAAGCTGAAACCGAATTTCGCAATTTCCGCGATGAAATCCTGTGCACGAATGGCCGGCTGTACCTTCGCCAGTCTGTTTTCTTTATCAACACTAATATCTTGTAGTAGCGACAGATCCAGCATGATCATGCCATCCTGCAAAAATGAAGAGTAATAACTGTGTCCGCCACAACGTATAGATATTTTTTTGTTATTTCCCCTTGCAAACATTACTGTTTCGATCACATCATTGACTGAGCTGGCCTGAACCATTAGCGAAGGGTATTGTTTTGGTTTGACTTGTTGCCAGACAGAGCCTAATCTCTGAATTTCATAATCCGAGTCGGTTTTTACAATAGCCTTACCTGATATCAAGGTCTTGAATGTCTCTATGGTGGGTTGTTTGGTGGTCTTGGCCAGCAGGCGCAGCGGCGACAACAGAGCACCGGCAAACAGGCCCTGTAAAATGGTAATCAATCGGTTTAGCAGGTCTCTCCTTGACAGCCTGAACTTATTCATCGGAAGAAAATGCAGAAACCAAGGCCGCAGTATCGATAAACTCTTCAAACGCGATCACCTGGCCCCCGGCCAGCGTATACATGTGGATCCAATTTGATTGATATTCCTTACCGGTATTCTTGACCTGCATGTGCTCATAACCTACAACAAGCACTTTGTCGCCACTGGCCTCAAAGGAAAAGATTTTTTGCTCCAGCACATCTATACGTGCAAAGGCAGTTTCAAAAAATTGAACCACACCTGCCTTACCCTCAAATTTGCCTGCAAAAGGAATTTGTTCCGAATCCCCTGGATGCAGCCAGACAATGTCTTCATTCATACTATCGAGAATGGCCTTCATATCTCCTGCCGCAAAACCTTTATATATTGCTTCCACAATCTCAAGGTTATTCATCTTGCTCATTGTTTCATTCCCATTATTACTGCATCCAGACTGAGAATGTACAAGGAATAAAATAACGATACTGACTGAAATCAACTTGTTCAATGAATAAAATCCTGGTCTTGTTGTAATGAAAACGAACATGCCAATTACGACAGTCAGCATTAATGATATCAACAACCCGATCCTGCTGTGCTCTACTTTGCCGCCAGTAGTAGTCAAGATTGACGTCGCCATTGCCTTCCCGTCAATGCTGGGTCGTCAGATGATGTCCGTAGGGTTCGGATACCGTAACGGGTTCGCGGGCCTTTTGTACCAGTTTACCGTCCTCCACGTTGAAGTATTCCTCCTTGGGTTCCTCCAGGGCGTCCCGGTTCTCCTCCCGGTCCACACTGTAGATATCTCCGTTGGGACCTGTGCTTTCGGCCAGGATGACATTGATTTGCTCGTAGTCTTCCTCATCCAGTGAAAAATCGAACACCCTCAGGTTCTCCTGCATATGCCGGGTATGGCGTGCTCCTACTATGACCGCACCTACCTGTTCCTGCCCCAGCACATAACGTACAGCGACGTTGCCTGTGCTTACGCCGTGTTTACCACTGATGTCTTTCAAAGTCTGCAGGAGACGCTGGAATAGTGCCCAGCCGCCGAAGTCACAGACGATGCGGTAGTACTTGTCCAGAGATACGTTCTCGAAGGCCGGCTTGCCCGGATCCGGGACCCCCAACCACTTGTCGCTGAAAAGGCCTCCCCCGAGAGCGCCGTAACACAGGAGTTTCATATCATGGTTTGCACAGAGTTCCACCATCCCATTTTCAGGCCGACGGTCCGTCATCGAGTATTGCACCGTATTGGAGACCAGGTCCACACCTGCATCCAGGATTTCTTTTGTGTGTTTTACATCGTAATTGGTGACAGCCAGCTTGTCTATCTTACCCGCCTGCTGCAGTTTCTGCAGATACAGCGCCATGTCCACGTGGCCCGGGATGGCGAATTCCCACCAGTGCATCTGTATAAGGTCGATGCATTCCTGTCCAAGCCGATCCAGGGAACGGTCTATAATCTTCTCAACGTCAGCATAAGTGTGGTTCCTGAGGTTTTCCCCTTCAAGAAAGTACGGCACATAGGTTGTGAAGACCTTGATACTACCGGCTGCCTCTTCACCGTAGCGGTCTTTATATATCTGGCGGAATTTACCCAGCTTTGCCTCCACGCCGGCATAGATATCACCACAGACATAAGTGGTCATGCCGGCTTCGGCAAAGGTGATAAGATCTTCCATCAATTCATTTTCATCGAACTCCTTGTCACTGTGGTCTTCCGCTATCTGCCAGTTGCCTTTCAACAGGCGGGGAATAGTATAACCAGGTCTTAGTTCTACGGTTTCCATATTCTGCTTCTTTTATCGTTAATCTTCAGGTGTGGGAGTCAGGGTATTCTCACTGTGACGGTAGACGCGTTTCTCACCACGAGTGATGAGAAAGCGTCCACCGCAGTTGGGGTCCGGGCAAGCAATGATGGCATCGGTACTCATCCAGTCGTATTTTTGTGTTTCACGTTGTTTTGCAGGCAGTAACGGTAATATTGCCGCAAGGGAATACATGGGGAAACGCACACCTGGAGGGAATTCGATTAGATCATCATCAGTAACGGTGAAATAGTCACCCTCTTTGTGCTGGCAAACCATGGGCTTGCCAGCATCACCGGCAATCACTTCTACCTTCAAATCATATAACTCGTACTCATCGCTCATAGAATTACCCATCGAAAAGCAGATATAAAAAAGAGAGAGCTTTATGCGCTCCTCATGGTAGCCTTACCATCGATAACCTACGGTACCGCCAAACCAGCGTGGTGCGGCCACCACAGGCTGCGTTACACCGGTGATTGTTGTTATGTCAAAATTAGTGTGAAAGTATTCCTCATCGTTAAAATTTTTCACCCATAGTTTTAGTAACCAATGCTCATCCCCGGACATCCATTGTATATGGGCGTTGGCAACCGTATAGGATTCACCGACCAAAGCGGGGTCGCCAATGGCATTCAGCGGGCGGTCATCCACGTAGTTCATATCGATCTGGGCCGCCATGCGGCCACCAAAAGCGGCCCATTCATAACGACCCAAGGCATTAAAGCTGACATCCGGCGCATTAGGCATCTGCCGATCAATGACTCCTCCCGCCCCGGCCAGATTCTTCTGTTCCGCATCCAGTAGAGACAGGCCAAACAGAAAATCCCAACCTTCCCAAGGGTTCACAGTCAATTCTATTTCAGAACCTAATACTTCCGCATCCACATTGAACAGAATCAGACTGGGCCCCTGCTGGGTGAAGGTCTGAAAATCGTTGTAATCAGTATAGAAAACTGAAGCGTTCAAACGGGCCTTGCCGTCAAACAATTCTGACTTGAAACCACCTTCATAGGTTATCGGCAGTTCAGCGTCATAAGTAATATCACTGGCAAGGAAGAAGGAAATTATGCCGCCATTAAAGCCGCCCGCCTTGTGGCCGCGAGCAATCTTGCCATAAACCAATAAATCCTCATTCACATGCCAGTCCAGCTCCACGTGGCCGGACCAGTCGCCTTCCGTTCGTTCAGTTTCAGGGAGACCCGTAGCCTGGATAAAAGGATCGAGCACCAGACAGTCGGCAGCATTTAAACCGGCCAAGTCGGGAAGGAAAGTACATCGTGGCGTAATGGAGAAGTCCTTCTCATCTTCAGTCCAGCGGAATCCGACAATACCGGTTATGCTGTCGTTCAAGTCATATTCACCCTGGCCGAAAAAAGCGTAGGTGGTGGTCTCAAGAGACCAAAGGTTATCCAGAGCTATTCCCAGGGACCCCGTAGCTTCAACGCCTGTGCGGCCATTACCGTCTATATCCAGGTAGTAAGCGCCAAGTACCCAACGCACGCGATCCGTCTCGCCGGCCAATCGCAATTCCTGTGAAAACTGATTACTCTCCATATCCTGGAAGAAGTGAAACAGGGTCGCTGGTGAGCTATCCGAATCTTCGTTATAGCGCTTTTTAAAGTCCTGCCAATCAGTAATAGAGGTAATAATGCCAAAGTCCGTTTCGTATTCAATGGTGCCAGTAATACCATAGTGATCGCGCTCAAAATACGAATCAAAATTGGTAGAAGCCCGAAATGGGCCGTCACTATTAAAGTTGCCAAAACAGTCAGCAGCGCCCAGTGCAGGAGTGATAAAGCCCGGTGGCAAACCATTCACTACCGGCAATACATTGGAACAATAATCAAAATGCGAGGTTGGATTGGCCAGTTTGACATAACCATCACCGGGCAAACCGGCTATCCCACCGAAGTCCGTTACAGCAGGACGGATATCATAGATATCGGCATTGGTGTCATCCGTCGCCCAACGTCCGGCAACGAGTACTGATAATCTGTCATTGGGTTCAAACAGCAATTGTGCACGACCGCTGTAGTTGCCCACGTCATGGGAATCAGGCCCGGTGCTGTTCTCAATATAGCCATCCGTGTCCTCATGATACATCGACAACCGACCTTTGAGTGATTCTGCCAATGGGCCACTGATAGCACCTTCCGCCTTAATCTGCCCGTATTCCCCTCCGGTCAGTTCGATATAGCCTTCCTGTTCATCCGTCGGCTTGGCCGAGATAATATGCACCAGGCCAGCGGTTGCATTGCGGCCAAATAATGTACCTTGTGATCCTCTCAGCACTTCGATACGTTCGAGATCATAGAAGTTAAAACCAACTCCTGCCAGGTAGCTGTTATATGCGCCATCTATGTACACAGCAACCGGACCTTCCTGTTGATCGTTAAAATCCAGCTGGCCGGCGCCACGCATGGTAAATGCTGTAGTTGTACCGCCTCCAAAATCGGTAACAATCAATCCGGGGGTTTGATTATCGATACCCTGTGTGGAGGAAATGCCCAAAGCCTTCATTTGCTCGCCTGTAAACGCGGTAACCGAAATCCCGACATCAGACAGGTTTTGTTCCCTTTTTTGTGCAGTAACTATCACTTCTTCAAGGACTTGTGCATTGAGACTTGTCGCGATAAACAATACGGACAACAGGAAAAAAATATAAAATTTCAGGTAATAAAAGTCATATCTTTTCATTTTTCACACTCCCAAAAAATCAGCCGCCGCTACATCCACAAAATTCTTTTATGGATCATTACAATGCTTAAGAAACTCTGATTTAATCAGAGTTTCCTGCGACACGTCCTTGTGTTATTACAATTATACGTCAATTGACTAAGTTTAGTCGTATGACGTATTTTTTTGCAAGTAATAATCATAAAATAGTTTCCTTAAACAGGCAAAACGCTTCATTCCCGAGGATGAGTTGCGGGCAGGATTCTTTTCAGATTGACTGGACGGGGATCTTAAACGATTATCCGTAACCAGACGAGATAGCCTGCGGACATCAGCAGGAGTTATAAACCCAGTACTCTTGTACAGATTTGGATGAGATCGCCCGGCATAAAGCCAAGCAGCAACAGGGCCAGTCCATTGAGGCTTATTGCTATTTTCATCGGCCTGTTCGCGTCAAGCGCCGCGCCGGGTTCCGGTTGGTCAAAGTACATGAGTTTGACTATGCGCAAATAGTAATAAGCGCCGACCACGGAGAAGGTAACAGCCAATACCGCCAGCCAGGTATAGCCGATTGCCACCACTTCCTTGATCACAAACCATTTGGCCCAGAAACCCAGGAACGGGGGGACGCCCGCCATGGAGAACATGAACACCAGCATGATGAAAGCAAACCAGGGGCTGTACTCGGCATATCCCTTGAAGTCGTCCAGCCGGTCTGCTTCATAACCCTTGCGTCCCGACAGTATGATAAAGCCGAATGCGCCCATGCTCATGATTACGTAGGCGATGACGTAGAAAAGTGCGCCGGCATACGTATAGCCCTGGGTTAACTGCAACCCGGGCAAAATACCGAGAATTAAAAACCCGGCGTGGGCGATGGCGGAGTAAGCCAGCATGCGTTTTATGTTGGTCTGGGATATGGCGATAATGTTCCCTGCCGCCATTGATAATACCGACAGGATGATCAGCATCCCCTGCCAGTCGACGTGCAGGGGTTCCATACCGTCAATCAGCAAACGGATCGCCATTGCAAAGGCGGCCACCTTCGGCGCCGTAGCCAGGAACAGGGTTACCGCTGTCGGAGAGCCTTCATATACGTCCGGCAGCCACATGTGAAAAGGAACGGCGCCAAGCTTGAAAGCGATACCGACAACGACGAAGACGACTCCGAAGACGAACATTATGCCGGTTTCAGCCTGTGACGCGATGTGCGTGGCAAGTTCAGGCAATATCAAGGTGCCTGAGGCGCCATATAAAATCGAAATCCCGTATAACAACAGGCCTGACGCCAGCGCGCCCAGGACAAAATACTTCATGGCCGCCTCGGATGCCGTTTCGGATTCCTTATTCATCGCTACCATGGCGTATAGAGATAACGACATGAGTTCCAGGCCCAGGTATATGGTTAACATGCTATGCGCGGATGCCATGACCAGCATACCCAGCACGGCAAATAACCCGAGCACGAAATATTCACCTTGCAGCAACCCGCGCGCCTTGAAGTAATGGTATGAGTAAAAGAACGCCATGATGGACGCGGCGCAAACGGTCACTTTGAGTACGGCGCTCAGCGGGTCCAGGATAAAGTGTTGATGAAACACTGAAACGGCGCCATCCGGCGCCAGGTAAATTACGAGAAGCATCACCGCAACCAGAGAAAACTGGGCCAGCAGATAGGTCAGCAACCTGTCCGGATCAGTTGAAAACGCATCACACAGCAGGACCAGGCAAGCGAGTATCAATAACGCCAGTTCCGGGATGAGAAATACGATTTCAGCAGTGATTGACATGACTATCCGATTTTAGATTGTGAAATGTGCTCCACCAGGTGATTGATCGTGGTATCCATAATTTCAAATAACGGCGCCGGCCAGAGGCCCAGGAACAATACGGCGACGGCAAGCAGGGACAGGAACGCGACTTCACGCCCGGAAATATCCTGCAACTCAGCCACGCGTTCATTGGCTACGTCGCCAAAAATCACCCGTTTATACATCCATAAGGTGTAAGCGGCGCCCAAAATCAGTACGGTGGCGGCCAAAACGGCAATCCAGACATTAGCCTGGAAACTGCCCAGGATGACCAGAAATTCACCAACAAACCCGGAGGTGCCGGGCAATCCGGCATTTGCCATGGCAAACAACATCAGAAATGACGCAAATACCGGCATGGTATTCGCTACGCCGCCGTAATCGGCGATTTCCCGGCTGTGGAGCCGGTCGTACATAACACCGACACACAGGAACAAGGCAGCCGAGATAAGCCCATGCGATATCATCTGCATCATGCCGCCGGCCAATCCCATTACCGCGCCATCGACTGCCCCTGTCGAGTTTATGCTGGAAAACACAATAAAGAATCCCAGCGTAACAAACCCCATGTGGGAAACGGATGAGTAGGCAATCAGTTTTTTCATGTCCTGCTGCACCAGGGCGACAAAGCCGATATAGACGATGGCAATCAATGACAAGATGATCATAAAACCCGCCAGGGCCGCGCTTGCATCCGGTACTATGGGCAGACTGAAACGGATGAAACCGTACCCCCCCATCTTCAACAGGATCGCCGCCAGGATCACGGAACCGCCCGTCGGCGCCTCAACGTGCGCGTCCGGCAACCAGGTATGTACGGGCCACATGGGAATTTTCACTGCAAAGGCGAGCAGGAAAGCGATAAATATCCATTTCTGCGCGCTGAGTGACAGCGGCAACTTGTGCAGGTCGAGGATATAAAAACTACCCATTTTCGAGTACAGGTACAGCAAGGCCACCAGCATGAATACCGACCCCAGGAAGGTATAAAGAAAAAACTTGATCGTGGCATAAACGCGCTTCGGACCCCCCCATACACCGATGATCAGGAACATGGGTATCAACATGGCTTCCCAGAAAAAATAAAACAAAATGGCGTCCAGCGATGCAAACACCCCGTTCATTAACCCTTCCAGGATCAGAAAGGACGCCATGTATTGAGAAAGCCTGGTTTTTATCACTTCCCAACCGGCTATCACCACCAGGACCGTCGTAAACGTCGTCAACAGGATCAGGGGAACGGAAATACCGTCAACGCCCAGGTGATAATTTATATTGAACGTTTCAATCCACCCGTCGTATTCGACGAACTGCATCAGGGGGGTTGACGTATCGAACCGGACGTATAACAGGGTTGACAATAAAAAGACCAGAATCGATATGGTCAACGAGAATGATTTTACTACCTGCTTTTGCTTGTCTCCGGCATATAAAACAAGCAAGCCGCCCAGGATGGGCGTCCAGATCAATAAGCTCAGAACAGGTAGGGTTTGATAATCCATTTATTGCCGGGTTAAACGAGATGATGGACAAAAACAGCCAGGAGTAACAACAGGCCGATAATCATGGCAAAGGCATAGTGATACAGGTAACCGGTTTGCACGGTCCTGATGACACCCGAAAACCAGCGCACTGCACGCGCGGTACCATTTACCAGTACGCCGTCTATTACCTGCACGTCTCCCCATTGCCAGAGCAGTTTGCCGGCGCCGCGCGCGCCGCCGGCAAAAACAGCCTGGTAAACTTCATCAAAATAGTATTTCCTGACTAGGTACTGGTAGGGATAAGCAAACAATCCTGCAATTTTGGCCGGCCAGTGAGGAAACCTGATGTAACACAGCCAGGCGACAAAAATACCCGCAAAAGCCAGCCAGACGGGTGCGTGTCTGAACGCGCCCAGGGTGAAACCGAACACGCCCGTATAATGTGAAGCCATTTCATTCAGACCGCCGGCATGCTCGGCGGATACGCGGATGGCGCTCATATAATAATCACCGAATACCATGGGGCCAACCAGAAAACCGCCGATAACCAGGGATGGAACTGCCAGAATAAGCAGTGGCATGGTGACAACCGCCGGTGATTCTTTTATGCGCTCCCAGGTATGTTGATCCATCCGCTCTTTGCCATGGAACGTCAGGAAAAACAATCGGAACGAATAGAGCGCCGTAATAAACACGCCGCACAGCACGGCCAGATAAGCGATACCCGCACCGGGCAGTTGTGAATAATGTACCGCCTCGATAATGGAATCCTTCGAATAAAACCCGGATGTAAACGGAAAGCCGATAAGGGCGAGTGAACCAATCAGGGCTGTAAACCACGTAACCGGCATGTAACGATACAAACCACCCATCTTGCGCATGTCCTGTTCATGGTGTAACGCGATAATCACGGAACCCGCCGCCAGGAACAGCAAGGCTTTAAAAAAGGCATGAGTCACCAGGTGAAAGATCGCCACCGAGTATGCGGACGCGCCAAGCGCCACCGTCATATACCCCAACTGGGACAAGGTCGAATAGGCTATGACCCGCTTGATGTCATGCTGGACAACCCCCAGAAGCCCCATGAAAAACGCCGTTACTGCGCCAACCAGTAAAATACTGCTGAGGGCGACATCAGACAGTTCATATAACGGTGACATGCGCGCCACCATGAAAATACCAGCCGTGACCATGGTCGCCGCGTGAATTAACGCTGAAATCGGTGTCGGGCCTTCCATGGAATCGGGCAACCAGACGTGTAAGGGAACCTGCGCGGATTTTCCCATGGCGCCGATAAACAGGCAGATGCAGATAAAGGTCAGCGCGGACCATTCAAGGCCGGGGATGAGGGTGATGGTTGAACCCGCCAGTGCCTCCGCCTGGTCGAATACCTGTGCATAATCCAGCGAATTGAAATACAGCAGGACTGCGGCAATGCCAATCAGGAAGCCGAAATCACCCACACGATTCACGATAAAAGCCTTCAGGCTGGCGAAAATCGCGGATTCCCGTTTAAACCAGAAGCCGATCAGCAGGTAAGATACCAGCCCGACGGCCTCCCAGCCGAAAAACAACTGCACGAAGTTATTGGACATCACCAGCATCAGCATGGCAAAGGTAAACAGGGAAATATAACTGAAAAAACGCTGGTAGCCCGGGTCATCCCGCATGTAGCCGATGGTATAAATATGGATCAGCCAGGAAACAAAACTGACAACCACCATCATGGTCACGGTTAGCTGGTCCACCAGGAAACCCATCGTAAAACTCAGCTCTCCCGCCGTGAGCCAGGTATAAACCGTGGCGTTATAAACTTCACCACCATCAAACATCAGATGTTTGTACGCCACCAGTGAAAGAGCGGTAGAAATGCCCACACCGATAATCGTTACCCAATGCGCCCCGCTCCTGCCGATGATACGCCCGAACAGACCGGCGATGATCGCCCCGAGCAAAGGAGACAGTGCGACAGTGAGATAGATATATTCCATATCGGCAGCCATTCTCATCCCCGCATACTGTCAAGGTCCGCCACGTTGATGGTATTCCGGTTGCGAAACAGGACGACCAGGATAGCCAGGCCGATAGCTGATTCGGCCGCGGCGACCGTCAGGATGAAGAAGACAAAAACCTGGCCATGGATATCACCGAGGAAGTGGGAAAACGCAATAAAGTTCAAATTCACCGACAACAGCATCAGTTCGATGCACATCAACAAAATAATGACGTTTTTCCTGTTAATGAAAATGCCTGCCACGCTGATACAGAACAGAGTCGCGGCCAATATCAGGACTTCGGTAAGCTCAATCACTGCTGTTCCCCGTTTTGTCCATCCTGCTTCTCACTCTCCATGTTGACAAGACGCACCCGCGTATCAGGTGTTACGACAACCTGTTTTTCCGGTTTCGGCGTGCGTTGCGCCCGCGGTTTACGCATGGTCAGACTGATCGCGGCGATAATGGCGACCAGCAGGATTGCGCCGGCGATCTCAAAGGGATAAAGATAGTCGGTAAACAACGCCTTTCCGAGTAACCGGGTATTATCGGCAGTGGCCGGGAGTTGGCCGGCGGCAGTTGACGTGTCCGGCAGGTCGGAACCGACAATCAATCCCATGGAAACCAGCATCAAGATGGCAACCAATATGCCGACGGGTAAAAATCGGGCAAAGCCTTCCCGTATCCGGGCC
Organism: Gammaproteobacteria bacterium; assembly: GCA_965248145.1. Classification (GTDB taxonomy): domain Bacteria; phylum Pseudomonadota; class Gammaproteobacteria; order Eutrophobiales; family Eutrophobiaceae; genus JAAXHV01. The sequence continues at coordinate 2,659,224 of OZ252091.1, forward strand.
ATGTTGATGTCCAGCATCATCACCACGAACAGGAATAACACCATCACCGCACCGACGTAAACCAGCACCAGCAAGATGGCCAGGAACTCCGCCCGTAATAACAACCAGATAGCCGCGCTGCAGAAGAATGATAAAACAAGAAAAAGTGCGGCGTGTACGGGGTTCCGCGCCGTGATGACCATCCCGGCCGATATCACCAGCAACGTGGCGAAAATATAGAAGATAGACTGCTCAAGCATTTTTATTGTAGTTATTCGCTTCCGGTTTGCGCTTTTTTTATCTGTATATGGCTTCCGTTGCCCGGTCTTGCGCAATCTGTTCTTCCGCCAGGTCTCCCACCTCCAATAACCTTTCCTTTGTCATCAGCAGGTCGTCGCGCTGTTCACCGTGATATTCGAATATGCGCGTCTCAACAATGGCATCCACCGGGCATGATTCTTCACAAAACCCGCAAAAAATACACTTCGCCAAATCTATATCGTAACGGGTAGTCCGGCGCGTGCCGTCTTCCCGCTGCTCCGAGTCGATGGTGATAGCCACGGCAGGGCAAACCGCCTCGCATAATTTACAGGCAATACAACGTTCTTCCCCATTCGGATAACGACGCAACGCATGAAGACCCCGAAAGCGGGGGGACTGGGGCGTCTTCTCCTCCGGATACTGCACGGTGATCTTGCGCTTGAACAGGTAACGCCCGGTCAAACGCAGCCCTTTCAACAATTCCCACAACAAAAAAGTCTGAAAATATTTTTTCATATTCATATTAACCGTTTGTTTTTAAAGACTATCGAACCAGGGTGGCAGCTGTGCGACCACCATGCCGGAAATCACGACGATCCAGACGATGGTAATAGGCAGGAACACCTTCCAGCCGAGGCGCATGATCTGGTCGTACCTGTAACGGGGGAACGTTGCCCTGAACCACAGAAACAGGAATAAAAACGCAGAAGTCTTGATTAACAGCCATATTATATTCGGTTCACTGATGTAAGGCAGGCCACCGAGCAGCGGCAAGCCCTGAAAGGGGGACAACCAGCCGCCACAGAACAGCACTGCCGTCAGGACGGAAATAAGGACCATATTGGCGTATTCCGCCATAAAGAAAATGGAAAACGCCATACCACCGTACTCTACGTGGAAACCCGCGACGATTTCGGACTCACCCTCGGCCACGTCAAACGGCGCCCGGTTGGTCTCTGCCACGCCTGAAATAAAATAAACAAAAAATATCGGCAACAGGGGCAGCCAGAACCAGTGCAGGATGCTACCGTTTTGTGATGTGATAATCTGGCCCAGGTTTAAACTGCCGGCGGCAATCAGCACACACACCAGCGCAAAACCCATGGCAATCTCGTAAGCTACGATTTGTGCGACGGAACGCATGGCGCCCAGGAACGCATACTTGGAATTTGACGCCCAGCCGGCGATGATAATGCCGTAAATAGCCAGGGACGTCAGGGCCAGGATGTATAACAACCCGGCATTGATGTCGGCCAGCACCATGGTGTCATCAAACGGTATCACGGCCCACGCGGCCAGGGATGGCGCGATAGCCAACACGGGCGCGATCACGAACAGGCGTTTATTCGCGCCTGTAGGAATAATGATTTCCTTGAAGAGGAGTTTAGCCGCATCGGCGATTGGTTGACCCAGGCCCCAGAAGCGCATACCAAAAAACCCGACTCTGTTCGGACCAATCCGGCATTGGATATAGCCGATGATTTTGCGTTCTGCGTAAGTCATATAGGCGACAACGAGCAACAGGGGAAGCAATATGGCAAGGATTTTTACCAGTATTTCGAGGGTGTAAAGCGTGTAATCCACGTAACCGGCGGGCGCCAGGGCAGCAAGTGGCGCAAGAACAGTATCGCTGATGATATTAAATATGGTTTCGAACACGGTTAAACCCTGCTAATCGATACCACGCCTGATAATGGCCCCAGACTGCCGGTATCGGCGTGCGCGCCATGCACCAGTACGCAATCATCCGCAACAGAGTCATCAAGATGCAACGGCAGTTGCGCAACGGCATCCTGGCTTGCAACCCTGACGCTCTCCTGCCCGGCAACGCCCAGTCTGGCCGCCGTGGCTGAGTTGATATGAACGACCCCGTCAGCAACGTCCCCGGTCTGCTGCAATGCCGGGGCATGACGCACCAGCGCGTCGACGGAATTCATGGGAATGTACCCTATACGCTGCAGGCCATCGGCAGGCGCTATTGTTTCCGGCGCCGGTATTGTTTCAGTCTCCTGCCAGGCCCCCATATTATCTGCTTGGGTATTTCCAAGAATTTCGGCTAACACGGTTTGAACATCTCCGATCTCCCGGTAACCGGACTCGGGAAACCTGAATTTATTTACTAGGTTGAATCTATTAGTCCGGCTGAATTTACTTGCCAGGGAGCTGAATATTTTCCAGGCAGGGCGCGCTTCCCCGGGCGGCGATACCACTGAGTTAAAACATTGTTGCCGGCCTTCCATATTCAGGTATGTACCTGTGTTCTCCGCATACAATGCCATGGGCAATAGCACGTCGGCATAGTCATCTGCCGCTTTAGTCTTGTAGCCCGTGATGGCGACTACACAGCTTGCCCTGGAGACCGCATCCCGCGCCAGCCTGCCGTCAAAACAATCAAGTTCCGGTTCCACGTCCAGCAACAGGTAAGCCGACATTTGTTGCGCCACCATGTCATAAGCATTCAACCCGCCAACACCGGCATTTTCTGCGTCCGGAGTCCTGTGCGGCACGGCGCCGGCCAGCCAGGCCCCGGCGTTGTTTGCCCCGTCCTCCAAATAACCAAAACTGCCGCCGGCATATTCCGCCAGGGTCCCGGACAGGTATCGAAGCAAGGATAATTGCGGGTGAGAAATACCCAGGCTGCCGATGAATACGGCTGTTTTATCGGCCTGGATCAGTGAAGCGCCAATATTTCTGTGAAGCTTCCCCGGTTTGATTGCCGCCAACAACCGGCTTATGTTCGTACCTCTACCCCTCCTGCCAATGACCACTTTCAAAACGGCCGCCAATTCATGTACAAGTTTTGTTGATGAGACAATACGCTTATGGGCAACTGTATAGTTAAAGTCAAAATCGACCGGATTAATCATCGTTACTTTGGCGCCGTTCAGGACTGCTTTGCGTAACCGGTGATTGATGATGGGTTGGTCCTTGCGGGGGAACCCTCCGATTATCAATGCCGCATCGACCTGCTCGATCTCGGAGATGGGCATTCCCAGCCCCGGGTATGCCGGCGCCGTATCCTGATCGCTGAAATCCGATTGCCGTAAACGGTGATCGATGTTATTGGAACCCAATCCCCGGATAAACTTTTGCGCCAGGTAAAGCTCTTCCGTAGTGGCTGAAGGTGAAACCAGCGCGCCGATTTTATCTGCTCCGTACTGGGTAACCACAGTGCCCAGCTTATCCGTTACATAGCTGAATGCCGTATCCCAGCCGACTTCCCGCCAGCCGCTGTTATCCCTTATCATAGGCGTGGTAAGACGTTCAGCGGCATACAGTCCTGCATAACTGAACCGGTCCCGGTCGGACAGCCAGATCTCGTTGATTGCCTCATTTTCCGCAGGGACCACACGTTTTACCCGATCATCTTTAACATGGAAGTGGATATTCGATCCCACGGCATCATGGGCCGCTATACCCGGGTGTTGGGTCATCTCCCAGGTGCGCGCGGAATACCGGAACGGTTTTGAGGTCAGGGCGCCGACCGGACACAGGTCGATCACGTTGCCGGACAACTCGGAAGTCATGCTCTTTTCTATATAGGTGCCGATCTCCATGAATTCACTGCGGCCGGTTGCCCCCAGTTCGCGTAAACCTGCAATTTCCTCACCAAACCGCACGCATCGGGTACAGTGTATACAACGGGTCATGTCCGTCTGTACCAGGGGGCCGATGTTTTTGTCCTTTACGACCCGTTTCTTTTCCTGGTAGCGGGATACGTCCCTGCCGTAACCCATCGCCAGATCCTGCAATTCGCATTCTCCTCCCTGGTCGCAGATAGGACAATCCAGGGGATGGTTGATCAGCAAAAATTCCATGACGGATTTTTGCGCTTCCAGGGCCAGTTCGGATTTCGTATGGACCTTCATGCCGTCCATGACCGGCGTGGCGCACGCGGGCAAAGGCTTGGGCGCCTTTTCCACCTCCACCAGGCACATCCGGCAATTAGCGGCAACAGACAGTTTATCGTGGTAACAGAACCGCGGCACGTAGTTGCCGATCCGGTCAGTCACTTCAATCAGCATCTGACCCGGCCTGGCCTCTACCTCTGCGCCGTCAACTTCAATTGTTATGGAATTATCAGACATTTGCGGCATTAATCATACTGCGGCCCTGGTTTTCTATCATGTACTCAAATTCATGGCGGTAATGTTTGATAAAGCTCTGTACCGGCCATGCCGCGGCATCACCGAGCGCGCAGATGGTCCGCCCTTCAATCTTGTTGGCCACGTCAACCAGTTTGTCCAGGTCTTCCAACCGGCCCTGGCCGTCAATGATGCGGGATAACATGCGATATAACCAGCCCGTTCCCTCACGGCACGGGGTACACTGGCCACAGGACTCGGCAAAATAAAACCGGGAAATACGCCTCAGCATCCTTACCATGCAGGTGGTCTCATCCATCACCACCACGGCGCCGGTACCAACGGATGATCCCACAGCCTGCAAGGAATCGTAATCCATATCGGTTCGCATCATGATCTCGCCCGGCACCACCTGCACCGATGATCCACCGGGGATCACTGCTTTTAATCCCCGGCCTTTCCACACACCACCGGCCATTTCCAATAAATCTTTAAATGGTATGCCCATGGGGACTTCAAAATTACCCGGTTTTTCCACGTGACCGCTCACGGAAAAACACTTGGCGCCGCCACTGTTCCCAACACCGAGGTCGGCAAACCAGCGCGCCCCTTTCAGTATGATTGTCGGCGCCGAGCAAAAACTTTCCGTGTTGTTAACGGTGGTGGGTTTGCCGTACAAACCGTATTGTGCGGGAAACGGAGGTTTGAACCGTGGTTTGCCTGTTTTGCCTTCAAGGGATTCCAACAGGGCTGTTTCTTCACCACAGATATAAGCGCCGGCTCCCAGGGTGGCATAAATATCGATGTCTATGCCTGAACCGAGAATATTCCCGCCCAGTAAACCCTCATCATAGGCTTCTTTCAAGGCATCTTCAAAACGCCTGTAAGGTTCATCCATGAACTCGCCGCGGATATAGTTGTAACCCACCGATGCGCCCATGGCATAACAGGCGATGGCCATGCCTTCAACCAGGGAGTGCGGATTAAAGCGGAGGATGTCACGGTCTTTACAGGTGCCCGGTTCACTTTCATCGGAATTGCAGACGACGTATTTCGGATTGGGCACATCGGGGTTCATGAAACTCCATTTCAATCCCATGGGGAATCCGGCGCCGCCGCGACCCCGCAGACCTGAGCCTTTTATTTCCTCCGTCACGTCTCTCGGTAATATTTTTTCACTGAGGATTTTTTTCCAGGCCTGGTAGCCATCAACCCGATAATAATTCTCCAGGGTCCAGGGCTGCTCATATTTGAGCGTGGCGAAACAGACCGAATTAATGGCGTCCCGATCCATCACTTCAGCCCGTCCAGTACTTTGTCCACTAACTCAAGTGTCAGGTTCTCATAGTATTTATGATCGACCATCATCATGGGCGCCCCGCAGCAGGCGGCCAGGCATTCTTCTTCCTCCTTCAGGTAAATACGGTCATCCCGGGTGGACTCGCCGGTTTTCACCCCCAGTTTTTTTTCTATATGAGCGACAATATCATCCGCGCCCCGCAACATACATGAGATATTGGTGCATACGGACACGCTGTGACGACCACAAGGCTCGGTCTCCAACATGGAATAAAAGCTGGCGACTTCATAAACGGCGATACGCGGCATCTCCAGGTAGTCGGCCACCGCGTTCATGAGTTCCGTAGTCAGGTAACCCCGATTCACATACTGTACTTCGCGCAAAGCCGCCAGTACGGCAGACTGCTTCCAGTCCGCCGGATATTTCGTCAGCCAGACATTGATTTCTTTCCTGACGTGAGTCGATAATTTTTGTTTAGTTAAATTATTCATGGTGAAAACTATACCAGTCACGAAGGACACCGGCATCCGTCATTCCGGGCTTGACCCGGAATCCAGTCAAATAAACCTTCCTTATAAGGAATCATTTAATCCACTGGATTCTGGCATTCGCCAGAATGACGGCAGGGGAAAGACGGATGTTTTTGACGCCAGAGCGAGTCGTGCATTGTCTGCCTTATCTGAGTCTGTATTAATCTTTTTTCTCTGTGTTCTCTGTGGCTGATCACCTGTCGATCTCGCCGAAAACAATGTCCTGCGTGCCGATCACCGCGACCACGTCGGCCAGCATGTGCCCCTGCACCATTTCGTTCATGGCCGATAGGTGGACAAAACCCGGCGGCCGTATCTTCAGGCGATAAGGTTTATTGGCGCCGTCTGAGACCAGGTAAATGCCAAACTCCCCTTTCGGGTGCTCCACGGCCGCGTATACCTCCCCTTCCGGTATACAGTAACCTTCGGTGAACAGCTTGAAGTGATGTATCAGCGACTCCATGTCGTCTTTCATCACTTCTCTCCGGGGCGGAACCAGTTTGTAATCATCAATAATGACCGGGCCCGGATTATTTCGCAGCCAATCCACGCATTGTATAATAATGGCATTTGACTGGCGCATCTCCTCGACGCGGACCAGGTAGCGATCATAACAGTCTCCGCTGCTGCCCACGGGTATAGCGAAATCCAGTTGTTCATAGACTTCGTAGGGCTGCTTCCTGCGCAGGTCCCACTCCACGCCCGAGCCGCGCAACATGGGGCCGGTAAAGCCCAGCTCCACCGCTCTTTCCGGGCTGACTACGCCTATCCCTACCGTACGCTGTTTCCAGATCCGGTTATCGGTCAGCAGGGTTTCATATTCGTCAACGCAGCCGGGGAAGCGTTCCGTAAAATCCTCGATAAAATCCAGCAATGAACCCTGCCGGGTATCATTTAATTTTCTCACCTCTTTATCCGAACGGTTTACGGTCACCGTGTATTGCGGCATCTGTGCGGGCAAATCACGATAGACGCCGCCCGGGCGGTAATAGGTTGCGTGCATCCTCGTACCGGATACCGCTTCGTAACAATCAATCAGGTCTTCCCGTTCACGGAAGCAATACAGGAACATGGTCATGGCGCCGATATCCAGGCCATGGGCGCCCAGCCACATGAGGTGGTTAAGGACGCGGGTAATCTCATCGAACATCACCCGTATGTAGCGGGCCCGAATGGGCGGGGTGACACCCAGTAATCTTTCAATGGCCAGCACGTAAGCGTGTTCATTACACATCATGGACACATAATCGAGCCGGTCCATGTAACCGATACTCTGGTTATAGGGTTTGCTCTCTGCCAGTTTTTCCGTAGCGCGATGCAATAACCCGATGTGCGGGTCGGCGCGTTCAATCACCTCCCCTTCCATCTCCAGCACCAGGCGCAATACCCCATGAGCCGCCGGGTGTTGCGGACCGAAGTTCATGGTCATGTTCCTGATTTCAGGCATAAATGAAAAAACCTGCCACAGAGGGCACAGAGATCACAGAGTGGATCGAGAATCTTTTTAGTACCTGGATAACCTTCATGTTTATCAATTTATCTTGTCCATTATTCATTTTGTTTCTTCTCTGTGATCTCTGTGTCCTCTGTGGCTTATATTTTTTTCTCGGGTGCGGCATAACGATTATCGTGCCTGATCGTCTTGGGCACCAGTACGCGGTTTTTGATCGTGACCGGCTGGTACACGACCCGGCCCTGTTCCGGGTCATAGCGGACTTCCACGTTGCCTTCCAGGGGAAAATCCTTACGGAAAGGGTGTCCGACAAAACCATAGTCCGTCAGGATGCGCCGCATGTCCGGATGTTCCGTGAAGAGGATGCCAAACAGGTCAAAGGCCTCCCGTTCAAACCAGTTGGCGCCGGCCCAGATGGGTGTCACCGAGGCAATCTTGGCCGGTTGGCCGGAGATAAAACTGCGCAGCCTTAAACGCTGGTTGCGTTTTATTGACAACAGGTGATAGACCACTGCAAACCGGTCTTCAATATCCTGTGTGTCGATATATACACCCTGGCTGACCCCGCGACTGAAACCCGTCCTGGTCGTCACCTCGGTTTCCCAGTCCGCCTTGCCGTAGGTCAGGTAATCGACACCGCATAAGTCGGATAATTGCTTGAACGCCAGGGTCTCATCGTCTCGCAGGATCAGGCACACGTCCGTTATATCCTCAGGCTTGATTTCGATGGTAACCTGGCCTGTCTCCAGCTTGTCCGTGATTATCTTTGCGCCGAGACGCTCGCGCAGGTCTTTGAGAAGCGTAGCCGGGGACGGTGTCATCGTGAGGTAAGGCAGTCCTATCTTTTAATTATATTGGCGCTGGTCCGTTTTATCTTTTTTTGTAATTGAATCACTCCGAACAACAGGGCCTCCGCCGTGGGGGGACAACCCGGCACGTAGATATCCACGGGAACAATCCGGTCACAACCCCGGACAACGGAATAAGAATAATGGTAATAGCCTCCCCCGTTTGCGCATGAACCCATGGAGATGACCCACTTGGGTTCCGGCATCTGGTCATACACCTTGCGCAGCGCCGGCGCCATCTTGTTTACCAGCGTACCCGCAACGATCATGACATCGGATTGTCTGGGGCTGGCGCGGAATATGACGCCAAACCGGTCCAGGTCATATCGCGAAGCGCCGGCGTGCATCATTTCGACCGCACAACAGGCAAGGCCGAACGTCATCGGCCACAGGGAACCCGTACGCGCCCAATTCACCAGGTTATCCACGGTGGTAGTGACAATACCCTGGTGGTGTATTTGTTCTTCGGGATTCATCTCAGTTACTCCCATTCCAGCGCACCTTTCCGCCATTCATAAATGAATCCGACGACCAGGACAGCCAGAAACAGCATCATGGCCCAGAATCCGACCATCCCTATCTCCCGCAATGCAACCGCCCAGGGAAAGAAAAAGGCGATTTCAAGATCAAAAATGATAAACAGGATGGCAATAAGATAATAACGCACGTCGAATTGCATCCTGGCGTCATCAAATGCCTCAAAACCGCATTCATAAGGCGACTGTTTCTCACTGTCAGGCTGCTTCGGACCAAGAAGATAACCGAGGGCAAATAGTATGACCCCAAACCCCAGCCCGACAACCAGAAAGATCAGTATTGGCAGATAGTTTTCTAACATGGGGGGCATTATACTCGTATTACTGCACAAAAAAAGTGCAGACCCTGACTTAATCCATTTACAAGTTATTGTCATTTTATGTCCGGACTGTTACACATCAAACATGCGGCTATTTTCGCACTGCTTATGAGCGCCTTCTTGTTTGTGTCTCAAGGCTTATATGCAAGCAGCACAAAGCTCAGCGAGGCTGAGACCCAGGCCGTAGAGAAAGCGGCGGTGGATTCGGAAGAGCAGAAAAAGCAACGGGAAGCCATCGCGGTTTAGCCCGGAGATACAATTATGGCAGGAAGCTGAATATCTGGGCATCTGCATTGGCCGGAGAAAATAGCCTGTGATGACAGGGAGCGGATTCGATTGATTTAGTGGCTAACTCCTTCAAAAAAGATCGGCATGGGTTCCCGTCCGTCGCAGAATCAAGCACTTGTCATCGATCTCATAGATCAGAACCCAGTCTGGGCCAACATGCGCGTCCCAAGTATGATCATACTTCCCGGACAATTTGTGGGGTCGGGCTCCCGGTGGCAGCGGCTGATCACTGGCCAGCCTCTCGATGAATGCCTCCAGCTTTTGAATATCCCAGCCTCGTTTTTTGATCTGCCTGTAGTCCTTGAGAAAGCGGTTGGTATAAGAAATCTCTCGCATTCCTACGCTGCGTGACTCCGCGCCTCAAGATCGGCGAAAAGCTCCTTGGTGGAATCAAACCGTCTCAGGCTTTCCGCGGGTTCTTCCAGGGCTGCGATGGTGTCAGCATTGGGTATGCAAACATCAAATGGCAACCCCTTACGCAGGACCAATTGACTTAGCGCCATACGGATAAACTCTGTGGGTTTCAGTCCAAGTTGAGAGAGCACGGCTTCGGCTTGGGCTTTCAGTTCCGGTTCGACTCGGATTTGCATCTGTCTGGTTCTGGTCATAGTGATACCTTGTCTTGTTTTTGTCTGATTATAGTCTGAACGATTTTGCTACCATTTGCAATACATATTGTCATAAGGTTCTCCCGCGTCCGGCAAAAATAGTATCTTTATTGTTTTACCCAGCAAAGAAGGCGATTATTCGCTGGCATGGCATAATCGTGTTGTATATACAGGCCTACTGCATTTGCCAATTGCTCAACGTCTTCAAAGTTCCTGATGCCACTTTCGGGATGGAGTTCTAGGCACGAGTTCCAGGGACACAATATTTAATTTTGCTATTCTGTCAGTATGATCATCCTGGCATTGAGAGGGCGTTGGGCCGAGTGGTGATAAAGAAAAAATAGGCGCAATAAAACGAATTAAGTATTGTGTCCCTGGAATTCCGGACCGTTACAGATCGAAGATGTGGTTGTTTCCGCGTTGCTGTTAAGCGCTTTCGTCGGTTTGGTATTTTATGTACGGTAAGATATTATTGATATATTTGATATATAAGATATCAAATGCTATAATCTTTCCCAAGTGATATCAGGAGGATGGCTTATGACCGATATTCTAATTCGAAACATTGATAATCAATTAGACAAGGCATTAAAAATCAGGGCAATACAACATGGCCGAACCCGTGAAGCCGAAATCAAGTTTATCTTGAAGGCCACGGTTTCCCGGAGGCCTGAAAAACGCTCACTGGCTGAGGTCTTAATGGATATTCCCAAGCTGGATGTCGATGTAGACAATTTGTTTAAACGACCTGCCGGTTCCTCCCGCAATATGGATTAGGTATGCCGTGTATTTGTTGGATACCAATGTAATATCGCAATTCACCAAACGACAGCCAAATCCCGGCGTCACGGCATTTATAAAGGAAGCTGATGATGCAGAATCTTCTCTCTATTTATCCGTTATAACCATCGGCGAGATTAACAAGGGCATTGTCAGGCTGACTCGTTATAACGACCTCCAACAAGCAGAAAAGCTAAGACAATGGTATAAGCAGTTGAAGATCGATTTTGCAGATTTTTTATTACCGATAGACGTGGACACAACGGTGATATGGGGAGAGGTTCTGGCTGCAACAGACGATACCAATGCTATCGACAAGCTCATTGCGGCAACGGCTTTACAATATGGTTTAACATTGGTTACACGCAATATTGATCACCTGATTGGTACGGGCGCCAAGTGTGTCAACCCATTTATCCCGGCAGAATAAAAGACGCAGAAACAAAACTCCTTGATATAAAAGAGACTTCTTCTATCTCATTACACGCAATGATTTAACTACCATGAAATACCTCCGTATGCTACCTTCATCTTTGGAAAAATAACACGCGCATCAATTCACATTATAGGAGTTGGAATCATGAGCAACATACCCGCAGATACAAGTGATAATGACCTGATTGAAAAGACTGTTCAGTTCTATATTGATGGAGCAAAATCCGGGAAGGGTGATGGTATGAAACCGGCGTTCCACACAGACGCGACGATCTTTGGATACATTGGTGATGACTTATTTGCCGGACCGATACAGAAACTTTTTGACTGGAACGATGAAAATGGAGCAGCAACAGGACTCGAAGCAAGAATAGCCAACATTGATATAGTTGGCACAGTCGCAACGGTCCGTCTTGAACTCGACAACTGGACCGGTCATAAATTTACTGACCTCTTTACATTGCTGAAAGTCGATGGTGATTGGAAGATTATGAATAAAGTTTTTTATCTCCATGCTTAGGGAAACTTTGATTTATTCAGAGTTTCCTACGGTACAAGGAGGTACCGTCAAAATCGATTGGGAGTTCTGGGGAGACAATACTTAATTCTGTAAATCAATGGAGGCAGACTTGCTAGAATTAAGTATTGTCTCCCCAGGAACTCATCAATTTCGTCGTTTTTGTTTTACCCAGCAAAGAAGGCGATTATTCGCCGGCATGGCATAATCGTGTTGTATATACAGGCCTGCTGCATTTGCCAGTAGTTCAACGTCTTCAAAGTTCCTGATGCCGCTTTCAGGATTACTTTGTTTCAGCCATATATCAAATCTCGCATTGCTGTCGCTGGTATAGGCATTGTTGTAATTGAACGGGCCATAAAGCACGAGCAAACCATTATCGGGTAGCAGCTGCCCTACTCCGGCGATCATGGCCTTGACTGAGTCCCACCCCATAATATGTATCGCATTGGCGGAAAACACGGCATCTACTTTTAACTTTGACCAATACGCCTGGGTAACATCCAGTATGAGGGGTAGAGGCGTATTGGCTAAGTTTGCCTCACTCAACCATAATTCGATTCCTGCATGATTCTCCTGCAGGTCACTGCTGTGCCAGATCAGGTGCGGTAATTTCTCTGCGAAATAAACAGCGTGCTGCCCGGTACCGCTGCCTATCTCCAGAACTGCCTTACTGCCAGCGAACAATACTTCAATAATCTCAAGAATCGGTTGCCGATTGTTATCACAGGCAACGGAATACGGTTTGTTTGACATAAACAAGCAAAATTGACAGAAGCCGTTTAGTGCGTGACTTACTCTACCGGCACAGTGGGCGGCGCCTCACTTTCCTTAATAAATAAAACCAGTATTTTCGCGGGCTCGGTATCACTGGCATTTCTTGAGACACTATGGATGTCATCCGGATTTTCGTAGAAGGTCTGTCCTGCTGACAAGGTTACCGCTTCGCCTCCCCTGACCTGCATAACGACACTACCTTCAAGAACATAGACAAAGGTGTGCGCGTAATGACGATGTTGTCCGGATGCCTCTCCCGGTGCATACGTCACGGTAAGCATCCGGCCTGACTTGCCCGGGATATCCTGTAATTGCTTATCGAATAAAACATCCACTTCCATCGCCTGTACGCCCAGGGAAAACAGAAAAAACATAGCAAATAGAATTAAGTGTTGTTTCAAAATATTGCTCATATCTTTCCCCTCTTGTTTATGAGTCATAGAGAGTCATAATAATCCATAATGGTTAAAATGAAAGGCGCACGCCGAATATACCGGAACGTCCCGGTAACGGCGCCAGTTCTTTTACAAAAGACGTATGCCGGCGTATCTCTTCATCAAGCAGGTTGCTGGCGCTGGCAAACAGGGTAACATTATTGCCGGCCTGACTTAGTCGGTAGCTGGCATAGAGGTTCAACAAGTCATAACCATCGGTAGGCGTTTCAAACAGCGCGGTGTCATTCTGTTTATTTACACGGGTATAACTCAGGGTCGCATACCAGGGACCCTGAAAATAAGTCAAGCCGGCGCCAAACCGCCAGGGAGTAATACGCGGCAGGTTGACATTATCAGAACGCTTACCTTCCACATAATCTGCCCATAAACGTATATCCAGCGAGCCACTTTCGCCTTCCAGGGCATGTACGACTCCTTCCAGCTCAAAACCCATGAACTCCGCATCGTCCTGGACCTGGGCAACGAGCAAGTGGACGCCATCCTCGTCCGGGTCCCGGATACCGGCCAGGTCGCCGGCGAAATCATCATGCACCCAGTCAGCGATGCCATCCTCGTTCAGGTCCTGCTCCTTCAGGAATATGAAATCATCAATCCGGTTATAGAATAAATTGACCGTGAGGGTGAGCCTCCCCGTCGCTTTCCGCCAGTAGAAATCAATATTAGTAGACTTTTCCTTGCTCAGCTCAGTATCGCCATACTCAAACGTCGTTGTCGCGAGATGCGGACCTGCAGTATACAACTCCTCCAGAGACGGCGCCCGTTGCGCATGGGTGGCGACAAGACCCAGTTCATAACCGTCGCGGTAGTCCCAGTTCAGGCCGCCGGAGATGCTGAACAGGTCATGGCTGGTTTCCCCGCCGTTATCAGCGCTGGTGTCCTGATATTCATATCTGGCGCCGAATTCCATGTGCCAGTTCCCCATGTCACCTTTTTCCAACAAGAACGCGGCAATGGACTCCAACTCTGAGGGCGGGACAAAGTCTTCTTCGCCTATCGCGGCAAAATCCTTGTAGTGATACTGCAGACCGACGGCCCCTTGCCAGCCACCGAGGGGGTGATGCACAATCTCGACGCGGGCTTCCATCTCATTATTGTCAAAGGCCACACCTACGTTGCCGTCGGCTTCCACTTCATCATGATGATAGTCGTTGTATGACGAGCGCGTTTTGATCCGGTGTATGCCGATAAAAGGATCATATAAGGACGCCTCGAAGTCATAACGTGTCTGCCCCATGTCTATCCGTGGGCGGCCTTCTCCTCCATGCCCCCCTTCTTCCTCGTGATGTCCCTCTTCCTCATCATGCCCTTCTTCCTCATGATGTTCCTCTTCATCATCATGATCTTCTCCCTCATGGAAATCAATTCCATCCAGCAGATCTGTTTCATCATCATGATGGTGGTCTCCCAGAATGCCATAGTTGTTGTCAAGTCGGCTCACGGAAAAGCCGATGAACCCGCGTTCACCGATCCAGGATGCCCCTGCTGCCACACTTTCCGTTTCGATACTGCTGTTTTCCAGTACGCCTTTCTCCATCTCATCATCCGGGTCCCTGTCCAATTCGGCGAACCCGGGAATTTTGTAGTCGTCGGTATGACGTTTCATACCGTCGATGTGAAAGGCGAAATTCCCTGCTCCGACGCTGAAGCTTCCGCCGCCGTTCACACCATCGTTGACGGTTTCATATTGTAGCGATATATCGGCCTGCAGGTCTTCCGGGACATATTTGGGAATGCGATCATTAACGACGTTGACCACGCCGCCACTGGCGCCACTGCCAAAAAGCAACGTGGCAGGGCCACGAAAAATCTCAATCTGCCGGGCAAACGCAGGCTCCGTAGGTACTGCATGGTCAGCGCCTATATTGGCCACGTCCATGGTACTGATGCCATTTTCGAGCACGCTTACCCGACTGCCGGCCAGACCGCGAATGACGGGACGTCCTACCGCTGCACCGAAATCACCGGAGCTCACGCCCAGCTCATTGGCAACCGCCTCTCCAATATTATGGATGCTACGGCTTTCGAGTTGTTTTTTTGTCAATACCTGGGCAGGTCGCGCCATGTGTTCATCTATATCACCCAATGGGTCGGCAGTGACGATTATCTCTTCCATATACTCATGACCAGCCGATGTGTGGGTATGACCCCCCGGTGTAAGCGAACGCTTGGGCGGTGTATGGGTATGACTGGCCGGTGTGTGGGCGTGCTCATCCTCCGCAGGCACGCTGGCAGCCGGGTCGTGCGCATCGCCGGCAACTTCATCGGCAAATGAAAACGATGCATGGATAACCACGACGATGGTCAACGAGGCTATACCTATTAATCGTAATGAATCAGGCATTGAACAAAATCCTCGTCAGTCGAGCGGAGAGATAGTCGAATTTATCTTCTCACAAGCACAAATAGCACGAATTCAGTCGGTCGAGCGCACAGGGGCGACCAGGTGAGCAAAATGGTGATCTTCAGTGCATCCCTCCAGTGACTTTTCCACCTGAAGGGTAATATGGCCGATACCGAAATCATGGGAAACAATCTCCCGCAGGCGCAAACGCAGGTCTTCCATGTCATCCGGGTAGTCCGGATCGATGAGGACGTGCGCGGTGAGCGCCTCGTTGCCTGGAGAGAGTGTCCAGACGTGGATGTCATGGACGAGGGTGACGCCTTCCACCGCTTCCAGTTTGCTGCAAAGATCATACACGTCAATATGTTCGGGCGTACCCTCGAGCAATACGTGAACGACCTTTGCCAGCAGGCGCCAACTGCTGATAAGTATGAGAAGAGCAATGATCACACTGGCAATGGGGTCGGCAAGCGTCCAGCCGAAAACCAGGATAAGAGTACCTGAAACAACGACGCCCACCGACCCCAGCAGGTCCGCGATAACATGCATAAAGGCACCCTCAACATTGAGGTTATGCTCGGAAGAACCATGGAGGATCCAGGCTGCGGCGATATTGACGCCAAGACCGATGATGCCTATGCTCAGCATCAACTCGCCTTTTACCTCAGGTACGGATGTGAAGCGGTCATAGGCCTCGACTATCACCCAGGCCGCGATTAGCCAGAGGGCCAGTGCATTCAGCAAGGCTGCCAGTATCTCAAGCCGGTGATAACCAAAGGTGCGTTGCACGGAGAAAGGTCGCTCGGCAAACAGCATGGCGACCAGGGCCAGTGCAATGGTTGCCGCGTCGGTAAGCATGTGTCCCGCATCAGCGAGCAGCGCCAGACTGCCGGACAGCACACCGCCGATAACCTCAACGAACATAAAACCGGCGATCAAAATAAAGGCAGCGATCAGGCTCCGCTTGCCGGCATTGCGCAACTCATGGGAATGATCATGTTTGCCCGGACCATGGTGACCATGGTGGCTGTGACTATGACCTTTCATACCCAGATCCCAATCGCTGCCATACTGGCCAGGCCAACGAATATCAGCGCGAACTTGAATATGCGATCCGTATCATGCGAAGGCATTGCCACGTCATCGTCCCCGAGTAACGAACTCCGTACGAAATGCGCAATGCGGTCATCGATCCTGGACATCTCAGCATTGATGATATCCAGGATGGCTATGTAAATAAAGGTCCCTGCAGCCAGCGCGTTGAAACTCCCTTCGATCAACAACGCGGCTCGCCCTTCAAAAAAGCCGGAGGCCACCGTACCGAGCACGATCCCCAACGGCGTCATCAGGACAAAGATAGTCAAGACTGTCCATAAGCGTTTCCTGTCAGCGCCTGAGGCATGCACGCTGACCATCAGGGCAAAGGCAGCTGATCCCTTGTGGAACAGGATGGCTAGCATGACCAGCAAGGAAGCAGCCACTTCAGCCTCAAGCCCAAGGGCGATGCCGGCGATAATGGAGTGGATAGACAGTACCACAAGCAGAATTAAAGGGTAGATGGGCTGGTGAGTCTCCTCGCCCTGCCCCGGATCGAGCGTACGGTTGGTTTCGAACAGAACACGGTCGATAAGCAGCAGCACGAGCACGCCGACTGCCGCCAACAACGGCGCAAGCGGGTAGTCGATCAACTCCTCAAGCGCTTCGCCGGCTTCAGGTAGCAGGTGAATGAACCCGGCGCCGAGAAAGATACCGCCTGCCAGGGCATTGCCCATCGACATAAAGCGGCGGCTTGTGTCGTGACGGGCAACCAGGAGCGGGATGATACCTCCGACGATACCCATAACGAGAATCGCTAAAGCGGCAACGACCTTGATCGCAAATAATGACGTGATCATAGCTACTTCCTAGACATCATCTGTGTATTGTATCAGAGTAATTACAGCGGCGCTCTTCTACCCGTATCCGACGCCGCTCGTTAGTTCTGGGTAGTTCTGGGGACACGGGGTAGTTCTGGGGACACTAGTTCTGGGGACACAATACTTGGGTAGTTCTGGGGACACAATACTTAATTTCCAATTAGTTCTGGGGACACAATACTTAATTTCCAATTAGTTCTGGGGACACAATACTTAATTTCGGTATACTGTTAATATGGCAAGACTGACAAGGATCGTTCTACCCGGTTATCCCCACCATGTGACCCAGCGGGGCAACCGTCGCCAGGATGTATTTTTTTGTGACGGCGATTTGCAGGCTTATCTGACTCTACTCAAGCAATGGTGCGCCAGGGAGTCGGTGCAGGTCTGGGCGTACTGTCTGATGACCAACCACGTCCATCTGATTGTCAAACCGGAAGAAGGTTCCAACCTTAGCCGGGCCATCGGGGAGACACACAGGCGTTACACAAGGATGATAAATTTTCGGGAACAATGGCGCGGCTATTTGTGGCAGGGTCGGTTTGCTTCCTTTGTGCTGGATGAACCGTGGTTGCTGCAGGCGGTTGCGTATGTGGAATATAATCCGGTGGCGGCGGGGATGGTAGCTCGGCCCTGGGATTATCGTTGGAGTAGCGTCCATGCCCATTTGGCTGGGGAGGACTCTCTGGGGATAGTGGAGGTAGCTCCGTTACTTGATTTAGTTGGGGGCGACTGGCAGGCCTACTTGAGTTCGTACAAGGTAGATGGGGACGGGAACTTTGCAACCCATGAGCGCACGGGCAGACCTTTGGGGGATGAGGGATTTATTGACAGGATTGAGAGTGCGTTGAGCCGGGTGGTGAGAAAGAAAAAACCGGGGCCAAAACAACGGCAGGATAATTAAGTATTGTGTCCCCTGAATTAATTAAAACTATAGTACCTGATAATACAGAATTTTCTTGAAATTATAACACCTAGTATTATATATTGATTGTATGAGTAATGGCATGGAAAGCCCAAAAACCAGGATTTTCAAGAACAAGCGGTTTTGTCGCTTCGCCCGGAAGGAGGGAATTGAGGACGCTGACGTGTGTGAGGCGATCAGCAATGCCGATAAAGGGCTGATAGATGCCGACCTCGGTGGTGGCCTGATCAAGCAAAGGATCGCGGGATCTAACAAAGGAAAGTCAGGTGGATACAGGTCGATTATCCTGTTTCGCTCCAGCGATAAGGCTTTCTTCGTGTACGGTTTCGCGAAGAGCGAGCGAGACAACATTAAGAAAGATGAACTGATAGGCTTCAAGGATCTGGCGGATGAAATGTTTGGTTATGGCGAGTCCGCACTTGCCAAGGCCCTGAAGAGCGGAGCAATCGTAGAGGTAAAATGCAATGAAAAAGAATTATCGAAGTGACGTCCTCGGTGCGATCCATGAGACTGCCTTGGATCTCCATGACGCTGGCGTCATGGACAAGCGCACGCTACGTAAATTCGACAATATGTGCCTGACCCCGGTGCGTACAATGAATCCGGAGGAAATTCGTGCGCTTCGCAGGCGTGAGCATGTGAGTCAAGCCGTCTTTGCGATATACCTGAACGTTTCCAAGGGAGTGGTCAGCCAGTGGGAGCGCGGTGAGAAGCATCCTGCCGGAGCGTCTCTCAAGCTCCTGTCCCTGGTTCAGGAGAAGGGGTTGGATGCTATCGCATGACCTGCCCCCCTACGCTGTTGACGGGCCAATTTACGGGGAGGAGGTCACGGGTGGTGAGAAAGAAAAAACCTGGGCCAATACAACGGCAGGATAATTAAGTATTGTGTCCCCATAATTTTTGCATAATTTTTGACGGCAGGATAATTAAGTATTGTGTCCCCATAATTTTTGGTGTCCCCATAATTGCCAGTATTGTGTCCCCAGAATTGTTCCAGAATTGATTTATATCGGCTTCTTAAAACGTATTAACCAAGCCGATTTTTGATGGCTGAGTTCATAGTGCTATTATGCAGATATGTCCGAAATCCTGAAGAATCTACCCGTGGGTAGCTATGCTGTAGTATTCCCGTCGATTAGCAGCGGCGTCGATGAAGGGGGACACGAAAAAATGCTTGCTGAATTGTACGGTCGTGTCCAGGATATAGAGGGTTTCCTGGGTCTGGAAGCTGCCTCAGACAGTCCATTCAAACTTGCTGTTGCATATTTTGATTCTCTTGAGTCCATAAATACCTGGAGACAAAATAGCGAGCATATTGCTGCCAAGAACAAAGCCCGTTCCACCTGGCTGGAAGACTGGCAGATAAGAATTTGCAAAATTGAGAATATCTACGGAAAATCGTAACTGTTTTCTGCTCAAGTCGGAGTTTTGGAGTTCTGGGGGAGTTCTGGGGACACAATTATTCATTTCCAGATCAAAACCTGAATGTATGTCCCAACCTGATTATCGCTTGTGTCCTGTCCGGATCAAAATCACCTGGAAAACTGCTGCTTTCCAGATCTGCAGTTTGATCCACGGCCACGAAGATTTCGGTTTGTGGTTGGGGAAACCAGCGAAACCTGCTTGAAAAGGAAAACCTCTCTGAAATATTATCGTACTGCATCTGCGTATCAATTTGCATGTCAGGACTGAAATTAATACTACTGTCCAGCGAACCAATGTGAACTGTCAGGTCCCCGGTCGGCAAGTCAAACTTTTCCATGTCATAACCGGCCGTTAACCGGAGATGTTTTGAAATCCTGAATTCCAGGGAAGAATTCAAGGCAAGATAGTCTCCATCGTATATGCTGCAGCACACCACTCCAAGCTCTGCAATTACTTTTCTTGAGTCTGTAGAAATCAGCGATGCGTCAAATTGGTTGAAATGGTAATCACCTACAGGTACAGGAAGCTTTCCGGCTATCAGGAAAGGCTGATTGATTACCTCCCGTAAATTGCTGGCTTTAATTTTAAACTCATCTCCAATTTGATTCTCAAGCGTACTGACTAAAGTCAATTTATGGCTTTCCATGTCATTATCCAGATCAGTTATAACATTGCCTATAACGCCGGCTTCCCACCATCGAACCCAGCTGTCTTCAAACCGCTTTCTTCTAATATAATCCCCATGGTAATCGCGAATGTTGCGACGATTGACAAAACCCAGGGCAGGGTCAAAATGATTTCCTATCTCCTTCCCACTGATAAACCAGCGTAATAAATCATTGGGATAACCCACAATAAAACCGAACATATCATCATCTTTTCCTGCAGCAGGACCGTTGAGATCGTCAGAAAAGCTACGTTGGTAGAACACGTCGGCAAGCAAACGACCCCCGAAGTAAGGTATATTGGAATTCCTGTACTTGAAGTCAAACCCTGCTACGGTGTTTTTTCCACTCCCATCCGGGTCGCCATTCGTTAATATTGCTCCCAGGCGCGACTCTTCCAGTACGTCTGCAGATACCCTGGCAACGCTGAGTGTCTTCCCACCGATATTGTCCGTTTTATCCATTCTTACGCTCAGTGCACCTACATTCAGGTTCCCGATTCGACCGGACAATTTTCCACCCGCGATGAGATCCACAACCCCCTCATTTACGATACCGATTCTACGGGTAAAGAACGGCAATCCATTTGCAACTGTGTTTGGCGGGGTGAGCGCCGCACCGCCAAATTCAAAAATTACTCTATCCTGCAGAAAGAAATCCCTTGTCTCCGGAAAAAACAGTGAAAATCGACCCGTATTGACCTGCCGTTCATCGAGTGGAGAATCTGAAAAATCCGTATTAAGCGTTACAGTTCCCGTGAGGGATGGCGTTATTTTGTAGAATACATTTCCGCTGACCTCCGGAGTAAAACTGTCATCCCGAGGTCGCTGCATCCAGTCTCTCTCATATCTCATCTTTCCAAACGCCTGCACATCCAGACCAAGGCCCCGATGGGTATCTCGTATTCCGGTCATTAAACCTATTTCTGAAACGTTGAGGGGGTTAAGGGATTGATCAATCTGAGACCATCTTACTGTTTCGTTTTTGTGCCGGATTTGTCGCATGATCTCGAAACCCCATTCATCGGCTTCAGGATCAAAAGATATACTGCGAAACGGAATTGCCATCTCCGCTACCCAACCATCATCCGTACGCCTTGCTTCAACGTCCCAGATTGTGTCCCACTCCGGATAATAGTTGCTGTTATTTTCTAAAAGAACGTCCATTTGTGTACCCAGGGAATTGACAATAAACATGAATGCATCCCTGGTGCTGTTGTACGGATCCAGATAAACACGAATATTGTCGTCCTGCCATAATTCGCGGTCCCGTTGCATAACGGTGGCTAAAACTTGATCAGGTTGAGAATCCTGGCAGTAAAATCCGAAATAAAGATTAGTTTCGTCATACGCCATATAGGCAATGGTGAGTTCGGAAGGCTGTGCGCCTTCAACTGGTTCCACCTGGTAAAAAGTGTCTATCCTGGTCGCCTTCGACCAGACATGATCGGAAAGATCACCATCAATTGTTGGTGCTTCTTCCTTGTCTATTCTTGTTATTTCAACCCTGGGCTCATAATTCTGAAGATTGATCGATATATCTTCCGCCATCAAAGGCAGACTTATAAATGCTATGGAAACTACGAAATGCCTATTGAGAAGAGAGCTTAAGAACATAATTCGCTTCCGGGTGCTGTCGTTTACCGACAACATTTAAGCTTAAGAAGCTATAAGAATATATTAAAATAGAAAATAGTGCCTGGCTGGAGTAAAATACGTTATGTAACCTACTGATTTTAATCAAATAACCTTTTTGATTATTTTATTTCTCTACGATTTTACTAAGGTAATTTTATCGATCAGTAATTGGCTACTTTCCAACCACCGTTGGGCGAGCATACAACCCAGGAGTGGCCCGAAAAATGCGGTGTAGTAATTGATAAAAGCAACAAAATTTGCACCCTTCGTAATTCAGAACAAAATTAAGTGCAAGCCGTACACCGTTCGACCAGGCTAGGTCCGGCGGGTTTGCACCATAACCAATCAAGTCTCTTTCTGACGAGTAAACCATTATGGATCCATCTGCTTATGCTGCTCTGCCGTGTCAGTGGGCAGCACAACTTCAAACGGCGCGTCAATATCAAGAAACTCTTCGTCACCGCTGCTACCATCGCACCACATTAAAACAGCCATCTCGGTTGTCTCATCGAGTACCGTCATGCCGTGGTGCCAGATACCGCGCCGATATGTAATACCCTGGTCACCCTCAGCCACAAAGGCCCTGACCCTGGCCAGATCCGGGCTACCATCGCCATTATCCGGTGCGACAACGACAAAATACCTGGAGGCCTTTAATGGTAAAAACGTCTGGCTTGAAAATGGGTGGCGTTCCATCACAGTCGCATGCAGGGGCAGCTTGTCAACAGGTTTTATCGTGGCGATGGAAAGATCAACCCGTGCACCTGTGCGGGCGTTTTCGAGCAGATCATTAAAGAAATGACGGTTGCCTTCCGGCGGACTCTGAATTACTTCTCCAAATTCAGAAAAAGTGTCCGAATTCAAGGGCTCGGCAATGATTTGCGGTATACCGGTCATTTTATGGATTTAGCCTGCCGTACCTCGAATACACTTTGTCTGATCGATATCCAGCGTATCCATCGCCGTTATCACCACACCGTATTTATCCTGTGCCTCGCTACGGGAAATATAGCCATCCAGATAATCGTCCAGGACGCGGCTCGCAGCGCGCTCATAAGGATTACCATAACCGCCACCCGCGCCACCTATAGCAGTGTATCTATCCCCTGCCAATGCAGGCCGTGTTTGTAACATTGATGGTAAGTCTATTTGTTCGTCGTTTTTTCGTTTCAGGATCAACGCTGATGATACGCCATCGCTTCCACCAGCCCTGCTGGGAATGACCGTCACCTTCGGCGCTGACCGAGCCATCCAACGGTGTATAAGCCCTGTTAACTGTAAACCATGAATACTGTAGCGCATTCGGGGCGTAAGCTGAAGTTGAATCCACCTTCATTTATGATAATTCATCGAATTCTGGGCGAATTCTGGGGACATAATACTTAATTCGTTTTTCGAGCCTATTTTTTCTTTCTCACACCCGACCCAACGCTCTCTCAAGACCAGGATGACCATACTGACAGAATGGCAAAATTAAATATTGTGTTCCTAGAACTCTAAAACTACATTAAAACACAATATAATCTATTTTTCTTTCCTTTTTATGCTTTTCTTAGTAGTACTATATTAAAATTCATGATATTCTCTAAAAACGTTATCAATCTGAATTTTGATATAGTTAGATGAGTAATCAGCCTTCAAAAAGACAACAGCGATTAGCGGCACTATTACGCGCAACATCCGGCACAATCCGAGTATCTGATGCTATGCGGATTCTGGGTGCTGACCGGCAACATGCATCCAGATTGCTGGCGGGATGGCATAAACAAGGAGTTATCCGGCGCGTTGCACACGGTTTGTACGTTCCTGTCCAGCCATCTGCGCTAGGGCAAACCCAGGTGCTTGAAGACCCATGGGTGCTGGTGCCGGAGTTATACACGCCAGGCTACATCGGTGGTTGGAGTGCCTTGGAACACTGGGAGCTGACGGAGCAGCTTTTCAGGTCAATCTGTGTACTTACCAATAAGCGGGTCGCCTATGGTGCAACCACACATCAAGGTGTTAACTTTTTTATCAAATATGTTGCTGAAAGGCATTTGTTTGGCACAAAAACCATATGGCGAGAAAATGCGAAGATACAGATTTCAGACCCATATAAAACACTGTTAGATTGTATCGATCATTTGGACTTGGGTGCAGGTTTGCAACATGTAACAGATTGCTTGATCGAATTTACACGGGTGTTCGACAAACCTGGCGATCTTGATGCTTTGCTGAACTACGCTATTCAATTCAATAATGGTGCGTTGTTTAAAAAACTGGGTTATCTGGCTGAAACGCTTGAGTTCAATCCTTCTTTTATCAATGCATGCCGAGAACGCATAACATCGGGTTATGCCACTCTCGATAAAAAAGCTGAGAATAATCGATTGGTTACAAGGTGGAATTTATGGGTGCCAGGAGATAGGACGAAATGATTGGAAAGGATGAAATTCTGGCATTTGCCGATGAGTGCATATTCCAGATGAAACCTGCCACTAATTCCATAGCAAGCCTGCCACCCATTCCACGCGAAAGCTGCCACCCATTCCAGAGCAAGTCTGCCACCCTGTAAAGCAGGATTAGGGAGACCTGTCGACGCAGGATAACATCACGGTATCCTGAGCTTTTCTCAACCAGGGGAGGAGTTCAGATGCCAGCTAAGAGGTTATCCATGCGCAAGATAAAAGAAGTACTTCGCCTGAAATGGGCAAACCATTGCAGTAACCGCCAGATCGCCAGGATCTGCAGTATCAGCCGTCCCACCGTGGCTGAATATTTACTACGGGCACAAACGGCCCAGCTTGGCTGGCCACTAGCGCCAGAGCTGGATGATGGTGAGTTGGAACAACGCTTATTCCCCGCGACACCCAACCTGCCTGCCAGTGCACGCGGGGTGCCGGATTGGCCCGGCGTCTATCAAGACATGAGAGGCAAGAGCGTCACCCTGTTCCTGTTGTGGCAGGAGTATCGGGCAGGGTACCCGCAAGGGTATCAGTACAGTTGGTTCTGTCAGCACTATCGCGACTGGTTGAACAAACGGGACCCGGTGATGCGTCAGCACCATCGCGCCGGTGAGAAGTTGTTCGTGGACTATGCCGGCCAAACCATCGGCGTGGTTGACAGCAGCACCGGTGAAATCCGTGATGCCCAGGTCTTTGTGGCCACGCTGGGCGCCTCCAACTATACCTATGCGGAAGCGACCTGGACGCAGACATTACCGGATTGGATAGCTTCCCATCAACGGGCCTTTCAGTTTATTGCGGGCGTGACCGAGGTCGTGGTCCCCGATAATTTACGCGCCGGGGTATCCAAAGCCCACCGTTACGAGCCGGACATCAATCCGACTTACCAGGACATGGCTGCGCATTACAACGTCGCCGTGGTACCTGCCCGTGTCAGGCGGCCCAGGGACAAAGCCAAGGTCGAAGTTGCCGTACAGGTAGTGGAACGTTGGATCCTGGCGGCGCTTCGCCGGCATACATTCTTCTCACTCGGTGAACTCAACCAGTGTATTGGACAACTGCTGACAGAGTTCAATGAACGGCCCTTCCAGAAATTACCGGGTTGTAGAAAAAGCGTGTTTGAAGCAGTGGATAAACCCGCACTGAAACCACTACCGACCAAACCCTACCAATACGCCGAGTGGAAAAAGGTGCGGGTCCACATTGACTACCATGTCGAGGTCGATGGCCATTACTACTCGGTACCTTATACGCTGATCAAACAACAACTCGAGGCACGTATGACCCACTGTACGATTGAATGCTTCCATAAAGGCCAGCGGGTGGCCAGTCATCCTCGCTCCCGGATAAAAGGGCGGCATACCACGGTGAACGAACATATGCCGACAACGCACCGGCAATATGGTGACTGGTCGCCGCAACGTTTGACTGCCTGGGCAGAGAAGATGGGACCGGCCACTGTCAACGTGGTGACCCACATCCTTTCGGCCAGAGTACACCCGCAACAGGGTTACCGCGCCTGCTTAGGGATCTTACGTCTGGGTAAGGCCTATGGTGAGGCACGATTGGAAGCCGCCTGCCAACGGGCCGGACAACTCGGCACCTACCGCTATAGAAGTATTGAATCGATCTTGAAACACCGTCTGGAGAACCAACCCCTCCCGGCACAACAAGAACAGAACCTACCCCAGGACCACGGCAATATCCGTGGTGCTGATTATTATCAATAAACCTGAAGGAGAGCGCGATGTTACACCATCCCACCCTGGAGAAATTAACCACCCTGAAATTCACCGGCATGGTCAAAGCCCTGACGGAGCAAACAGCCTTACCCGACATTGAGCAACTGAGCTTTGAGGAGCGGTTAGGATTGCTGGTTGACCGGGAACTCACCGAGCGGTATGACCGCCGCTTGCAGACCCGCTTGCGCAAAGCCCGGTTAAAACAACAGGCCTGCATTGAAGATATTGACTACCGCCATCGCCGCGGTCTGGATAAATCACTCTTCACTCGCTTGAGTCAGTGCCAGTGGGTGAAAGAGCGCCTCAATATCCTCATCACCGGTCCGACCGGTGTCGGCAAGACCTGGTTGGCCTGTGCCCTGGCACAAAAGGCCTGCCGGGAAGGTCATACGGCGCTCTACCTGCGCCTGCCACGCTTACTGCAGGAACTCCCCATTGCCAAAGGTGATGGTAGTTACTCTAAACGGATGGCCGCACTGGCCAAAACCGACGTCGTGGTACTGGATGACTGGGGCCTGGCCAAACTTATTCCAGAACAACAGCGTGATTTACTCGAGCTACTGGAAGACCGACATGGCACCCGCTCTACTTTGGTCACCAGTCAATTACCTGTCGATAAATGGTACGATATCATCGGCGACCCCACCTTGGCAGATGCCATCATGGACCGACTGATCCATAACGCATACAAAATCAATTTGAAAGGAGAATCCATGCGAAAACAAAAATTAAGTTGACGATGAGGACTGAAAGCGAGTAAAAGTAAAAAACACCCTGCGTCGCTGCGCTCCGATAGGTGGCAGCTTTGCCTTGGTTCAGGTGGCAGGCTTCACGTGGTTTGGGTGGCAGACTTCGCTGGAATATGCACCGATGAGACGGGTTTAACGCCGAATGTCGCAGAGAAAGACAGGGAAAGCAAAATCAGGAAAGAGGTTGAATTAACCCCTCCCCCTGATGGCGGGGATTGTTCACCTGATTGCTGACGGGATACGCCGCCATGTCGCCTGCATAGGGTTTGAGCAGCTTCTCACCGCCTTTATGTAGCCATGTATCATAGGCATCCGGGGCGATAATCACCGGCATTCTGTTATGTATCCCGGTCAGGTAAGAAGTTGCGGCCGTCGTGATGATTGCACAGCTTTCGACTGTTTTGTCCGAACCATGCCAGTACGACCAGATCCCTGCAAACGAAAACAGGTCCGTATCAGTCAACCGGATGAAATAAGGCTGCTTCCTGCCGTTCACAACCTGCCATTCGTAGTAACCGTTTGCGGGGATCAGACACCTGCGCTGCTTGAAGGCTTCCCGAAACCAGGGTTTTTCAGTGATGCTCTCGGCCCGGGCATTAATTGGCTTCAACTTGGTATCTTTGGCCCAGTGGGGTATCAGTTCCCAATGACAACTGGCTAAATCTCTGACACCGCGACTGCGGACAATCGGAATATAGCTGGATGGGGCAATATTGTAGCTATTGCTGACAGCAGGGACATCGGATAATCCGTAATGTGTTGATATCCTGTCTTTACTGTTCCATAAGGCAAACCGGCCGCACATGAGGACAGCTCAACGCCTTGCCGGTATCATAGTCCCCTCAATCCATCAGACCGATATGATGCGCATGAAACGGATTATCGATTAGAGTTTTCCATGTGCCGTCTGGTTGCCGTTTGACCACGTTACCGTCATATGACGATACATTAATCTCCTCGCCTTCCGGCGATGTACCCTTTATTTCCCATTTCAAAGTAAAGAATGCCACATCATCAACCTCTATGAACTGCAATACTTCCACCTTCAATTTTGGTTTGATTGCCTGAAATTCTTCGATTGCCTTACGAATGTTATCCAGACCGGTTATTACCGGTTCACCGGGGGCCTGTACGAAAACGGCATTTTCAGCGTACAAAGACATTGCCTTATCAAGATCACATTCGTTCATCGCCTCCTGAAATATTTCGTCAACGCGGCGTGCCGTCAGCGGTTTTTCATAGTTGTTTTTTTCGCTCATAACTCATCTTCAATTTAAAGTTATAGCTTCCATGCATGATTCGAAGCCCACTCAGAAAAAGTGGTCAATTTGTCGACAGGCAGTTGTTTAAGCACCTTGTCTATGTCGGTCACAAACCCGGGGTCATAGTCCTTATTTTCTATCCACCATTGATTAAGTGCTTTTATTTCACGGGCAGGACGTTTACCGGCAAAATTCTCTATGTATCCTGCAAAATTATCGATATCTGCCTGCTCATATCTCAATTCTATTCCTGTAATCCCAGAAATTCGCTCCGCTATCTCATTACCATCCAACTGCTCCGGTCCTCCCACGTCAATAAAGGAACCGGCAAGCTCGGGATGTTCCAACGCGGAAACACAAAATTTTGCCATATCCCAGGCACTTATCCAGGATACTTTTCGATCTGCCGGATGGACGTATGTGACAACTTGCCTTTGAGAAAGAGGTTCCATAGTCCAGGGGCCTAACAGATTTTCCATGTAGAAAGTCGGGCGAACGACAATAAACGGCACATCACTCTGTAACAGCCGCCCTTCCATTTTTCGTTTTAGTTCAAACGGCCATATATTTGTAGGCATTGCCGGTACGCGTGTACTGGAATTAAAAACCAGTAATTTGATTTTCGCCTTTTCTGCCGCATACAGTACATTTTGAAAATAGGGCATAATCAACTCTTCATCATATACAAGCGGCAGCATCAAAAATACTGCGTCCATGCCGGCTGATGCAAAACTCAGGCTGTCGGAGTCAAGCAGGTCACCGGTGACTACGTCACAGCCTTGTTTCCGAAACTCAGCAACTCTGTTCGGGTCCCTTAAGATGACTCGCACATAATGGTTACTTCGCAGCAATTGGACAGGCACTGGCGCTCCCTGCACGCCCGTTGCTCCATAACACAATACTTTCATTAACAAGATCCCTTGGTAAGACTACTTCACGGTTATTTTAGGGCGGATGTTGTCAGTAAAATTGCGCATCCCTTCTATATAGTCTTCAAAACAAAACATAAAACCCTCTACTTCGCTTGACTCAGCTATTTCATCGATTTTTTGTGCAATGGTATCATTTGAACCATAGATAACGGGGAATCCCATAAATATGGTATTCCCATCTTCAGCGGGATTGTTGACGCCTTCGCGAAAGTACTTTGCAGAGCCCTGGCTGGCCTTATTCTGCATCTGGATTTCAACCATGCGGTCAATGGCTTGCTTATCCGATTTCAGTAGTATTTCTTCAACTCTGTCTTTAGCATGCTCATCAGTTTCCCCGGGAATTATGTGGAATAAGGCCAGAGTTTCCACTTTACGCTGATGCGAAGCGGCTAAATCCTTGAGCGACTCCGCATGTTGTAGTAATCGTTGGGGAGCGGCAAAAACAAAGCTGTAATCACAATATTGTGCGGTAAACTCTCTACCGGCCGGTGATGAGCCTGCGTTTACCAACGGTATATGATGTTCGGGTTTCATGGGCGCCTGGCAGTCATCCAAAGACCATAAAGGGCTTTCGTAAGAGCAACTTCCCCGTTCCCATAATTCATTAAGGATATGAACATAGTGTGCTGCGTGTTCGTATCGCTCTGAATAATATGCGTCCCCAGGCCAGGCGCCGAATTGGGTATATTCCGGTTTCCAGCCACCGGTAACGATATTCAGGCCTATCCGACCGTCGCTCACATCGTCAATCATTGCCATCATTCTTGCGGCAAATTGTGGGTGAACACTTAATATTCCTGCTGTCGCAAATAACATAATCCTGTCAGTGGATTCAGCCAATGCAGACATGAGTGTAAAACTCTCACTGTAGTAGTCCCAGAATTCCGTACTTCCGCCAAATCCCCTGTACTTGACCATGGATAATGCAAAATCATAATCCAGCTTTTCCGCTTCCTGCGTTATGGATTTTTGAATTTCATAAGTGGGCAGGTATTGAGGCGCCGCTTCGGAAACAATATAACCGTTATTAGCATTAGGTAAAAAAACGCCATATTTTGTCATGGCTATATTCCCTGTTCCCTATATCAACTATGAAGAGGTCTCAATTAAATGTCGAAGTCGATATACTTCCGTTTGATGAGTCGCGCAAAGCAAGCGCCAGTCATCGTCAGCCCACTCTGCATTACGCCAGGCCATTAAAGACAGCAGGGACGTTTCGGGATTTCTTCCTATCACCGGCCCTGGAGTTACCCGGATCACGATCCACGGTTGCAATTCTCCCCCGAGGTATCCCACCTCATAATCTATTTGATGTATCTGTTCCAGTACCCGAATCCTGAATATGGTTTCCCCACCATCGTAAAGGCTCCTTCCTTTGTAAACGCCATCTTCTAACGGAGTTATTGGTGCCCATGCTCCGAATGCCCAATCACCTGTTCTTTCTTGATCTTGCAGGAAAGTCATTATTTCCTGTGGAGATGCATTGATAAGAATGCTTGCCGTATAGCAATGTTCATCAATCAGATTCATGCGCTAATAACCTTCAGTTAAGAGGCGCCGCGTACAACGACCAGCCCCATCGTTATGCTATAGAGTAACGTTCAAAGATTCCTGCTATCAGGGAGTCTGATGGTTTATGCTCAAAAACTGTAATTCAAATTTACATACCACTGACGCCCACGATCAAATACCTCAAGGTACTGCCCGAAGCCGGCCTGGTAACTACCGGTTATCCGATAATTTTTATCACCAATATTGTCCACACCACCGGCCACGGAAACTCCCGTATTCCTGAAATCCCAGCGTGCGCTGATATTGACAAGGTGGTAATCATCCTGAAAAAGCTCCGGTACATTGAAGTTATTATCATTAGTGAAATAATCGGATCGATAAATCCATTCCACTCTTGGTGTCAGAGTACCCCATTCACCGAGAAAGATATCTTTTTGCACCTGGGCATTTCCTGTCCACTCCGAGATATGCTCAAAACGGCTATCGAGCGTAATATTCGGGACGCGGGGGGTACCATCCGGGTTTACCGCCAGTTCTGTAAATTCGGGATCGATATATCCCGCGCTGGCTGTTATCAGCCAACCGTCAGCAGGCCTGGCGGAAAGCTCCATTTCAAGACCCTTAATTTCAGCTTCACCGGCAGTCTCTATGAATGCGCCGATACGCGGTGGCCCTGACACAAGTAACTGCAGGTCCGTATAATCCGTATAAAAAGCTGCGAAATTCAGGCGGAGTCGATCGTTCCAACCATCGAATTTGAACCCTATTTCATAGGATTCTACGAATTCAGGATTAAATGTCGGCAAGCTCGGCTCAGGCGGAAAAATGCGTTGAGTTGCCCCGCCACTTTTAAACCCTTCAGAATATGTGAAATACGTGAGCAGGTTTTCATTCCAGCGATAGGCAACATTTACCATCGGGACAAACTCGTTAGCGCTCACTTTTGTCGTTCCCAAAGGTAAAATGAGGTCGCCAATTCCACAATTATGCAGCACGGGTTCAAGACAGGCAAAGAAAATACCGAACGGACTCAGGGGCAGCCTGGTGAAGGTCTGATTTGGACTGTATTTCTTGTCATCTTCAGTATAGCGGAAGCCTACCGTCACACTGAGCTGATCGTTCAGGTTGTACGTGCCATGTCCGAATACCGCCCAGGATTCACTCTCGAATTCCATGCCCGAGATCAAATCTACCGCTGAGAATTCCACCGGATTAATATCTTCGCCTTCTTCATGGAAGTAGTAGAATCCCAAAATCCATTCCAGCTTGTTGTCAAAAGCATT
This sequence comes from Gammaproteobacteria bacterium, assembly GCA_965248145.1. Lineage (GTDB taxonomy): Bacteria > Pseudomonadota > Gammaproteobacteria > Eutrophobiales > Eutrophobiaceae > JAAXHV01. The sequence continues at coordinate 2,691,229 of OZ252091.1, forward strand.
ACCGAGAAGCTGCAATTCCTGCGTATATTGTTCCTGCTCAAACAAATCATGTACATTCGTTATAAGCAGTGGAGAGCTGTCGCGATCGATGTTGAATTCACCATCCGAGTTGCGATACGAAGATATCGAACGCACATGAAAATTCTCCTGTACGTCCCAGTCAATTGTTATTGCACCACTCCACACATCAAGGTTTGCATAACTCGCTCCTTCACCATAATCAGAATCCCGATTAGTGGAAATCCACTGTTCATTGTAACAATTTGGATTCTTTGCATTGGCTGCGCCAAAACATGTAAAGGGGTTAAATGTACCGGTACCATCAAAAAAGACATTATGACTCAATACCATTGTGGCCAGCGGGTCGACACCGGTAAGTACCTGGGCCGATCCATTTTCCCTATCACGCGAATAATCACCTGATAAATTAACTTCAAGGGTATCAGAGGGTACCCATCTCACTGAAAACCGAGCCACGATGGTGTCATCATCACCAAGGTCCTTATTACCATCGTTGATGCGATGAACATAACCATCCTGGTTCAATGAGGCTATGGAAAAGCGGGTAGATAATTCATCAGAGACAGGTACATTCAACGTCCCCCGAACATTGAGACGGGAATCCGTACCAAAGCGAACATCGACAGAACCGCCCAGTTCATCCTCCGGGCGTTTTGTATGGATATTGATTGCTCCGCCTGTTGTATTTCTTCCAAACAGCGTTCCCTGCGGACCTCTCAATACTTCGATACGATCAATATCAACCGTATCAAGGAGTGCGCCAACCGAACGGCCAAGATAAACGCCATCAACATATATTCCGACCCCAGGGTCAACTCCGGGAGAGAAGTCATTATGACCGACTCCGCGAATATATGCAGAGGCATTCGTGACACCGGAATTAGTCGGTGAAGACTGTAATACAAGGTTCGGCGTAAAATCTGCTAGCCGATCAATCTTTGTAACACCTCGGAATTCAAGCGCTTCTCCTGAAAATGCTGAAATTGCTACCGGAGTATCCTGTAGGTTTTCTTCACGTTTCCGTGCTGTAACTACAATTTCCTCCAATACGGAGCCAGCGGTACTTTCAGCCGCTTGGCCGGTAACTGTGGGTGGAAAAAAGAGCGACAACAAGATAGAAAAAACTACAACAAAACAGCATATCCTGGTATTAAATTTACCCGGGTCATCTTCGAACGTATACATATGTTTCCCCCCCATCGTTATTTGTCCTGAGTATCCGGTATTATCGCAACAACGATAATACATCCCGGTCACAACAACATTGAAACAAGTACCGCACAACAAAACATGCTAGATATTTAGTGTTGCTACTGAACCGCTGAGCGTAATAGAAGCTACGCTGCGAATGTGGTTTTATCCACCTGTTCCGGACAGAAAACGGATACGGAAGGAAAGTGCTCCTGCTTATCAGTGGCAATCTTCCCTACTGAATATAGACCACTGTCACTATATTGTAAAGGTCAGGTATGGGTCAGCCACATGTTGTACTTTACGCCAGAGCAAAAGAGATATCTGAAGTCGATAGTTGATCGGTGTCAGTAAACGGACACTGGAAAACTGGGAGTAAGGGCGCCGAATTCTAGGGACACAATACATAATTCATTTTTTGCGCCTATTTTTTCTTTCTCACCACCCGGCCCAACGCCCTCTCAAGGCCAGGATTACTATACTGACAGAATAGCAAAATTAAGTATTGTGTCCCCAGAACTATTAAAGAATATCCATCAAGGCACCAACACAAGTTTCCCAAAAAACCGTTTATCCATAAAATCACTTTGTGCCTGATGAATTTCTTCCAAAGGATAAGTTTTTGCAATCACCGGTTTAATTTTTTCATTTTCTATATAAGCAACTAAACTTAGAAATTCGTCATGTGAGAATGCAGTCGCACCAATTAATTTCAGTTCATTAAGATAAATTGTGCGCAAATCAAGGTCGACAATAGGGCCTGCAATTGCTCCTGAAGTGACGTAAGTACCACCAAAAGCCAAAATATTAAGTAATTGGGAAAACATGCGACCTCCCACAACGTCTGCAATTGCGGTGATACGATGTTCCTTACCTAGTTGGTCAATTTGGCTTTCGAAATTATCCGTACGATTTATTACATAATCAGAACCCAATTTTTTTGCGGTTTTTTCTTTTCCCGCGCCTACAATAGAAATAATTTTAGCGCCGCGCAATTTGGCAAGTTGTATCAAAGCACTGCCGACGCCACCTGAAGCACCAGTAATGATTAATGTATCATTTGCTGATATTGATGCTTTATTCAGCATTGATTCAGCCGTTCCATAAGCACAAGGGAAACTCGCAAGTTCTACATCACTGTAATCACTGTTGATGTGTACCGCGTTTTCTGAGGGAACAGCACAGTACTCGGCAAATCCGCCGTCCCTTTCGCTGCCGATAAGTATTTCTATCTTTCTATCACTATGCTCAGCATAAATACAGGGATTGACGAGCACCCGTTGACCAATACGGGTATCAGGTATATCAGACCCGACGGATTCAATATGGCCGACAATATCTACTCCTTGAATACGTGGAAATTGAAATGCGTTGCGCTGCCAACTGGTGGGCGCCTCATCCCCCTGCGATGATCCATAGGCCCCCTGCCTGGTCCAGATATCGGTATTATTTATCGCACAGGCGCCTACTTTGATTAAGACTTCATCTTTGCCGGGTACCGGTTTGGGGGCATCGTCAGCAATGATTAACTTATCTGAATCACCATGACCAATTAGCTGAATTGCTTTCATTGAATTCGATAAGTAGCTGAGAATGAGATAATACAGGTTAACAATCTCGTTTGATCCAGTCTCTGTGTGACGGCAGGACAAGACACAACAGTCCCAGAAAAATATAATCTAACATCTGGTTAACGGCCGACCACTCCTGCAGAATGTAATGACCGACCAACAGGCTGATCATAAAGGCAAACCAGCCATATACCGTATAGGGCTTCAGCCGGGTGGCGACCAGGGCCAGGCCCAGACCCACCTCAATAAACGGTATACAGGCCAGATACAGATTCACTGGTCCGGCCGGCATTTGAATCCGCAGATCTCCCTGAAACAACTCGGAATAGTATTCGTAAAATCCCCCGGCACTGAAAAACTTACTGGTCCCCGCAGTCAGCAGGACCACAATCATCACCAGGCGTACAACGCGTTCAGCGTCTTTTAGCAATACTCGTTCGATCATAGGGGGTTATTTTTTCTGAATGGGCTAGTTTGTAGCATTACTCAGGGGAATTTTTAAATATGACCTGTCAGCTGTCCTTATTTCTTCTTGCCACGAGAGGCCTTCCCTGTCACTTTGCGACGGATCTGGATCACAGTGTTGGACACCGTTCGAACTTCAAAGCCGCTGCAGTTCCTGACCAGCGTGCTCAGGTTGGGACAGCCGTAGGTCCGCGGGTCGAAATCCGGTGCTGCCCCGAGAATCCGGCTACCGACTACACCCAGATTCGTCCAACCGTCGTCATCAGTTTCCTCCAATGCTTTGGCGATTATGTTCACGGCTTTCTTAGGCGACTCCTTCATATGCGGGGGCGAACCACTGACTGCGCCTTCCTTCTCCGGTGCGCCTTCCACCAGATTCTCCACATAGATGAAGCGATGACAAGCATTGCGGAAGGCTTCCGGCGTTTTGCGCTCACCGAAGCCATAGACCTGGAGTCCGTCTTCGCGCAAACGCTGAGCAAGACGGGTGAAATCGCTGTCGGAACTGACCAGGCAAAATCCGTCCAGTTTGCCCTTATGCATCAGGTCCATGGCATCGATGACGAGCGCGAGGTCCGCCGCGTTCTTACCCGTGGTGTTATTGCGCTGCTGGTGCTGGAGGATAGCGAGCGATTTAACCGCACCATCCCATCCGGCCAGGCGATTGCCTGAAAAATCTCCATAGATTCGTCGCACACTGGCCTCGCCAAGCTTGACGATCTCCTCGAAGATCGCCTCAGCATAGCGCGCGCTCGTGTTGTCAGCATCAATCAGCACCGCCAGGCTTACCGCCCGCCCGTCCTCAGCCATGAACTTGCTCCGATTCACTGTGTATGTCACCCATAATCTACCACCTATTTCGGCTGAAAGTCACCGTTGTTTTCACGGAAGGAGTCGCCTGCGGCGACACATTAAATGGTGCCATGGCCGGAACTAAATATACTAGGGAAACTCTGAACAAGTCCATCCAGGACTTGTCAGAGTACGGAAAACAAAAATGCGATTTTTGTTTTCCTCACAAAATCAATGACCTACTGTCATTGATTTTGACGATACATCACTGTATCGTTGGAACCTCTGACTTAATCAGAGGTTCCCTAGTTATAAATTTCTATCAAAAAAGTGAACTATTGTTTTGTAGAGATGACTTGTGATCTTTTGATCAAAAAACCTGTGGGTTTGGCCCGGATAGAACATAACCTCAAACGGAAAGTCCTGTTTCTGCAATTTGCTAATGAGTAATGTTGAATTCTGAAATAACACATTATCGTCAGCCATACCGTGTATCACCATGAGTTGCCCCTTGAGATCATTGGCATATGTGAGGACATTACTTAATCGATAGTCTTGCTGGTTAATTTGCGGTAATCCCATATAACGTTCAGTATAAAAAGTGTCATACAAGCGCCAATCAATTACCGGGGCACCTGATACTACTACCTTGAATATTTCTGGTTCCCGGAAAATACCCATAAGTGACATGTAGCCGCCGTAGCTCCATCCATAAAGTCCGATCCGTTTATTATCCACAAAAGGAAGGTTTTTAAGGTGGAGAGCCCCCTGCTTTTGATCTTCAAGTTCAGTGAACGAGAGTTGATGATAAATCGGGTTTTCAAATGCCTTGCCCCGGTGCGTGCCGCCACGATTGTCGAGCATAAATACGAGATAACCATGACGTGTCAATAACTGATGCCAAAGATAACGATTACGAGATACATCCCAATGACGAGACACTCGTTGTACGCCCGGACCGCCATACACTTCGATAATTACCGGATATTGCTTGTCCGGATCGAAATTACGAGGTTTATGTAGACTGTAATACAGTGTCTGACCATCTACAGCTGTAATCGTATTAAATTCGGGTTGAGTATGCGAACCGACGTAGGGGAAATAAGGATGGGTTTTGTCCAGGGCATTACGAATTACGTATCCGGTGAGGGACCCATTGACAGAATGTATACTCATACTGGGTGGATTTCCAGGATCAGAGAAACGGTCAAGGTAACTTCCGCCGCTCTTGGGAAATTCAATGTCATGCCAGCCTTGTTGCCTGGTAATACGCTTGATGCTTTCACCGTGATCTTCCAAACCAGTGCGATAGAGGTGTTTTTCTAAAGGCGTATCAGCGAACCCGTCAAAATAAACTGAGGCTGTTTTTTCATCAACATGGAGCAGGGAATTTACCACCCAATTACCACTGGTGAGTTGCCTTAGTAATGCGCCATCCAGACTGTAAAGATAAAGGTGTTTGAATCCGTTACGTTCTGATGCCCAGATAAATCTCGGAGTGTGTTTGAAAAGATATAAATCATTATGAAGATTTATCCAGGTATCACTCTTCTCTTGAAGAATTGTCGAGGTCTTTCCTGTGTCCGGATCAGCTAACAATAACTCCAGTGTCTTTTGATCCCGTGACATCCGCTGAAAGACCACACCTTGACTATCAGGCAACCACTTGACACGTGGAATATATATATCGTTTTCCTGGCCCAGATCAATCCATCGGACAAGCTTATCATTCAGGCGCACCACACCGAGTTTGATTAAAACGTTTTTTGTGCCGGCTCGGGGATAACGTTCATCTGTTACTTTAAAAGCATCCGGGTAGATCAAATAACGCTGGGCTATTTCAACCGGCGTTTCATCTATTTGTGTATAAACGATATGCGACTCATCTGGTGACCACCAGTAACCCGTATCCCGTTCCATCTCCTCCATGGCAACAAACTCGGCCATACCGTTCTTTACCGTACCTGCGCCATCATCAGTCAGTTGCCGCTCTTTGCCGGTCGTCAGTTCAACGATGAATATGTCCTGATCACGTATGAACGAGACATAATTTGCTTTAGGGGAGAGTTTCGGATCGGTCTCGGACACGGGTGTTTTTGTGATTTGCCGAAGTGTCTTGCCCGATGCCGTAGTAAAATCATAAATGTAGATGTCGCCCCCAAGCGAGAAAACGAGAGCAGTTCCATTATCTGCCCAGGAATATTCTACTATCCCCCTGGCAGAGGTGCGCATGCGCTCCCGCCGTGCGATTTCCACATCGTCCAGTGTTTTCTCTACCGGTAACAGTAACGAGGAGTTGATGAGTAAACGATTGCTATCTTCTTTGATCGAATATTCCCAGAGGTCCTGCTGATTGAAATCAGCAGTTCTACCTTGAAGATAAGTCACACGTGTACCATCCGGTGAAAATTTGACCTGTTTTGGCAGTTTGCCATTTAAATCAGGATCACTAAAAACCCGTTCAATGGTCAAATTTTCTGCGTAAGAAATCTGTCCGCTTATTACAAAAAAACACAGAACTGCAAATAGAATAACGCTGTTGCGAATATTGAGCATTGTCATATATGAACCATCCCTATTTGCAAGCCACTTTCTGGCCGGTTGTCAGGCGAACGGTCGATCGATGGATGGCGACAAGCCAGTAAATAATTTCGGACCATCCTCCGTAATCGACAGGCAATCTTCCAGTCGAACTCCAAATTCTCCGAATATATAAATGCCTGGCTCATTCGAAAAGCACATGCCGGGTGCGAGCGTGGTCGATTCCCCGTGCACGAAGTTGACCGGCTCATGACCGTCCATTCCGATGCCATGACCGAGGCGATGCGATAGCCCAGGTGTTTTGTAGCCCGGGCCGTAGCCTTTGCTTTCGTAATACTTACGCACTACATCGTCGACCTTGCCGGCGGGCGTGCCGACCGTGGCGGTTTCCAGTGCAAGTTCCTGGCCGCGCTTGACGGTATTCCACACCTCGCGTTGCTTCGTGGATGGCGCACCAAAAACCCACGTGCGGGAAATATCCGATTTGTAGTCGTGAACCGCACAGCCACAATCCATAAGTATGATGCCGTCTTCCTTCACCGTTTGGGGCTGACCGGTGCCATGAGGATAGGCGCTCGATTCATTCAGCAAAACGCTTGCAAACTGCGGATCGCCACCTAAGGCACGGGTTGCGTCATTCATCAATGCTGAAATATCTCCGGGCAACATGCCTTTATCAAGCTGTGAGTATACATGCCGGTACGCAGCAATCGTCACGTCGTTCGCTGTTTGCATCAACGCTATCTCGGCCTCAGACTTGTACATTCGACAGCCTCGAGTTACGGCCTTTCCGGAAACTGTTTCAAAGTTCGTCGCGACTTGCAGCACGCCGTCGACGATGAAATGCCGCACGGTTTCCTCAATGGCTATCTTGCCGCGCGATAAACCACGGTCTTTCAGAATTGCAGCCACCAGCTCGAACGGATTCACATGCTCATGCCAGGTTCGCACGTCGTCCCCAAAACTCATACTCTCCCGCACCGATGGCTCCTCAAAATAAGGTGTCACAAAAGCTATGTCGCCGCTCACCGGAATGATGGCCCCGGTGAATCGCTCAGAACGCCACCAGCGGATACCCGTGAAATACACCAAAGCAGACCCCGCCTCGAGCAGGAGTGCATCGATACCGAATTTCTGCATCAGCTGCTGCGCTTTGACGACTCGTGCTTGCCGCTCACGAACTGCTATTGGCTTCGAATTTACGGTGATATCACTAAGCCGGAAACTATCGGCGGCGGCACCCGCAGGCATCATGGCTGCCGAAATTCCTACCAGCCCTGATATTTTCAGAAACTCTCTTCTGTTCATTTTTACTTTCCTCACTTCTTCGCCCGTTGAGGATTGGCGTTATGCGGGTTGATGCCATTTCTGGGATGCTGCACCTCAGGTTAATCTAAGGAACCTCTGATTAAGTCCCATATTTTAAAAAATTACTACCATTTTGGATTTGCATTCCCATGGAGTACTGCTTCAAAATCGGCTTCAGTAATTGCTTCCAGGGAAATATCCCATCCATCTTACCCAGAAACCGCTCTTTGCGTGTCGTTTTCTTCTTATTCTCATAAGCCAGATCCGAAAAACTCGCTTGTTTCATGCCCTATCCACTGGTAGTTTACTTGCGCCTATGATCTTTCTCCTGGATCAGGTCCACAGCAAGCCGCCAAACAGAACAAATCGACAGACTCTATGGCCCTGGATGCCCACTCCAATGCAACTGCTTCCAGACTTGGTGTACTTTAAGATCGCCCTGGCAAGGTAGCATTCAAGAAGGAATTTAGAACTGGATTCGTGATATTATTTGAAGTTAGTCTCGTGGAATACATAGACCGTAGTGCTTTGGCGGACATCGCCGTTTCATATACATTTTTGTTGTCGTAGAGTACGAAAGTCGCCATAGTGTGGCGGCGAATTTGTCATGGCCGCCGTGGTGAAATCCGCAAGCGCTACCGCGAAGGCCAGGAGGATCAACTTGGGGCACTGGGCCTGGTCACCAATACCGTCGTTCTTTGGAATACGATTTGTATGCAAGACGTACTCGATCATCTACGGAATCGTCGTCGCCGCTATCATGGCGCGCCGTTGATGCAAGTGGAGATTGAAGCGGCGGCCTTGAAGGGACAGAGAACCGGATCATGAAGCCATTACGACCGACCGCCGTTCTTCTGCTATTGGCAATGCTTGCTCCAGGTTCAGGGCCAGCGCAGGATAACCAGGTCGCCGAGCTGACGGCAGCTTTGCTCTCAGACACTCCGCTGATCCGGGACCTCCGTGCTCTGACTGACGAGATCGGGGGACGCATCACAGGCTCGGCCGCCAATTTCAGGGCCGTGGAGTGGGCTCACCAACGATTTGTCGACGCCGGCCTGCATGCGAATATAGAGCGCTTTGAGGTCGCCAGGCACTGGCTGCCCATCTCCGCATCAGTAATGATCGACGGAGCCGGAGCGCGCTTTTCGCCGCGCGTGGTTACGGCGCCGTTCAGTACCGCGACGCCCAAAGGCGGCCTGTCGGCGCCATTGCTGTATGCCGGTTACGGAGCGGAGGAAGACCTCCAACGACTGGGAGACGCCGTTGCAGGCGCAGTTCTACTCGTCGAGACGCGTGAACTTCACGATGAGGACGGTCTACTGCATGGCTTGTTCAAGGAGTATTCCGGAGCTCTGGTCACGGAAGTGCTCGCCTTCGAATCGGGCGCGGTGGGTGTGGTCTACATGTCGACCCGAACAAAGGGATTGCTGTACCGACACAAGGCCGCGGTGGGCCTGGAAAATGCTCTGCCACTGTTGACCATGGAACGTGAGGGTGCGCAGCGTGCAGCGCGGCTGCTGCAGACAGGCATTAAGCTGACCATTCACATCGACGTCGACGTCGACGATGGTGGCCCCTACGAGAGTGCCAACGTGGTTGCCGAATTGCCTGGCGCCGAGCGACCCGAGGAGATCGTGGTGCTGGGCGCACACCTTGACTCCTGGGATCTCGGGACTGGTGCCCTCGACAACGGTGCGAATGTCGCTCTCGTGATCGGCGTGGCAAGGCAGATGCGCAGACTCGGGCTGAAGCCTCGTAGAACGCTCCGTTTCGTTCTGTTCAATGGCGAGGAGCAGGGGCATCTGGGCTCTCATGCTTATGTGCGGCACCACGAACAGGCGCTCGATAACCACGTGATGGCAATAGCGATCGACCTGGGAACCGGTGCCATAAAAAGTTTTTTCACCAACGGTCGGCCGGCAATGGAAACTGTGATCAATCGCTTGCTGCAACCGGTGGCTGGCCTGGGGCCCTGGCAGATGACCAATGCGCTCGCCACCGGAACGGATACTTTCGACTTCATGCTGCAGGGCGTGGCAACAGTCGTGCCATTGCAGGACGCAGCAAACTACCCTTCCAACTACCACGCCGAATCGGATACCCTCGACAAGGTCGACCAGGCCCAGCTTCGACTCAACGCCGCAATCCTTGCGGTATTGGCTTATGGATTCGCGCAAACGGAAGTAAGTTGGCAGCGACACGATCGGGAGGGTGTTGCTACGCTCGTAGAATCGCTGGATTTGCCGGACCTCCGCAAACGCTATCCGCCCTGGCGCGAGTGGCTTGCCGGCACTCGCGGCCGGCGCGTGGAATAAAGGTCGTCATACAAGGATCACGGCTGGCGCCCGACCCAATCGAGTGTAGATAAGTCGTATCTTTAAGGACAGTTCGTGTTGTATTATTCCTTTTCAGCTTCACGAATTACACGAAGAAGATTATCTCCCCAGATTTTTTGTATCGCTTCCTGACTGTATCCACGCCGCATAAGTTCTGATGTGATATTTTCGGACTCGCTTGCATCCATCCATCCATTCAGACCACCTGCAGGAAAATCCGAACTGATACCGACATGATCAATACCTATCAGCTGAACAATGTAATCAATATGATCAACAAGTTCGGAAACGCCTGGTCGAGGCCACTGTTCATCCAAAGCTATCAAACGACGTCTATACTCCAGCAACTGGGTATCAGAGGCGCGTCCAATTGTCGCCATATTCGTAAATCCCATTTGTTCATCCAGGTTATCTATCGCTTTCTTCTTTTCAGGATCCGGCATACGAACGTATGCCGGATAGGCGGTGACATTCACAACTCCGTTAGTCTCTTTTACAGCATACAGTTGCTCATCATCCATGTTACGTGGATTATTGACCAAAGCCTTTACATTGGAATGGGAGGCAATTATTGGGGCTTTACTTAACTTTGCTGCCTGGAGAGTTGCCTCCTTTGATGTATGGGAAACATCAACCAGTATTCCCTGACGATTCATTTCTCTTATGACTTGTCGGCCAAATGCACTTATTCCACCATGTTCGCTCTCGGCATCACCATACTCAGGGACGGGGTTTGACGAATCCGCTATATCATTATGTCCTGTATGTGACAGAGTGATATAACGAACCCCCATACGGCGAAATTCTTCTATAAGCGAAAGATTCTTGCCAATGGCGAAGCCATTCTCAACTCCGATTAAAGCCACCAGTTTTCCCGACCTATTAATTTTTATGACATCATCAGCTGTATAGGCCAGTTGTATGCGTTCCGGATACATGATCTCCGTCATACGATGTATAGCTTCTAATTTTGCCTTTGCAGTCGCCTGGGCTATTTTGTAATTTTCAGCTGTTCTTGGAGATTGTCCGACATAAACATTAAAAAATACTGTATCCAGACCACCTTTTTCCATTTTTTGAAGATTGACCGGAGCATCAGAATTAACACCGGGATCTGCATCGGGACCGGCAAAATTTAAGGGGATATCGACATGTGCATCGATTGTCAGAAGGTTTCGGTGTAGCGAGTTTTCATCATGCTGTGCATGGGACTGTTGAAATGCCAACACAGTCAAAAAAAAGAACGACACCGATAAAAAGGACATTGCGCCGCACCTGCGGCGAAAAAGGCAGGTGAAGGAAAGACCGACGTCTCCTTTAAAATCGCATCCCTCCACTATTTGAGGACTATATTAATTAATTGAACTTGACCGAAGCCTGAATACCCCACATACGGTAAACAGGATAAACAGCTGCACCGTTTACAAAGCCAAAGTCATAGGATGAGGTAAAATGATCGCTATCGAATACATTTTCCACAAATACAGCCAAGCGGTACTTATCTGTTTCAATCCCGGCTCGCAGATTTAGCGTGTCAAAACTATCGGCTAGAAAAGGAAAGGGATCCAGCCCGGCTGTAACCGCAGCGATATTATTAACATTGTTAAAGGTCTCATCAGTGTAACTGTATTCTGCCCTAAGGTAGGCTTCCCAGGGACCGGAGACCGGAAAACGATACTGACCATGGGCGGAAACTGTCCAGTCAGGTGCCTTTGGCAAGGATTTGCCTGACAGATCTACCGTCCCGTAATTGGTATTAGCCCCTTCAAACTTGTCAAATTCAGCATTCATATAGCCAAGATTGAAGCCCAGTTCCAGACCATCTGTTGGAGCTGCCAATAATTCGAACTCTATACCCTTGCTGGTAGCGGAAGCCGCATTGGAAATTCCAGAAAATGACACTACGGCGCCTGTGTTAGTAATACCGAATATCCCCGATCTTACCTGCACATCATTCCAGTCTATATAGAAGAATGACAAGTTAGCGCGCAGTCTGTCATCATACAACATACCCTTGAGGCCGACTTCGTAATTCCACAAGGTCTCTTCACCAAAGTCACTGCGTTGACGGAATGCATCCAGTTGAAAACCACCTGATTTCCAGCCCTTTGCAACAGTCGCATATACATTAATATCATCGGTCACGGCGAAGTTTGCGGCAAAACGGGGTGAGATATCATCGAAACTGCGTTTACCATTTACAAAATTAAACGGACTTGAGAATTCCGATTTAGATTCGTCACGTTTAATGCTGTCATGCGAGTAACGCACGCCCGCGATCAGACTAAAGCGATCAGTGACTTCCCAGGCAAGCTCTCCAAACCCGGCCCAACTGGTGATTTTTTGATCAAAGGTCCTGTCTTCGATGGCAAAACCGTTAGGTAATCCAAAACCATTCTCGGCGCCAAATGTGATCAATTCGGTTTCATCAAAATCATCCTTGGCATAAACCATACCTATTGTCCAGCTGAGGCTGGTGTCATAGTTTGACTGTAAACGGATTTCCTGAGAAAACGTTTTCCTATCTTCATTATTACGCGGCTCGTCAAGAAAATCCACGCTGGAAAAATCCAGATCACCACCACGGTAGAATTCCGATTCCAGGTAACCGGTAATGCTGGTCAGTGTTATCATCTCCGTCTCATAGACAACCCTGCCGTTAACGATCTTATACTCGTTTCTCACACGCAAAGGATCGTTGTGATTGAATTTATCATCGTTGGCGGGATAAAAGCCAATATTCGAATCAGTCGGACAAACAACCGGCGGGAAACAAATACTGTTGACGAATCCACCAACCAGGCCGGTGTGAACTACGCCGACATCTTCCTGGTGTTCATTGGCAAAGTTAAAACTGAAATCTACAGTCAGATCATCTGTCGGCAGAAACCGTAATGAAGCACGGAGTGCTTTATGGTTGTAGCCATTACCGTCACCTGACGGGTTTACATTTTCCAGATGGCCGTCGCTGACAGTCCACTTGCCGGCTATCCGGGCAAAAGCCTTATCGGTAAGCGCTACGTTAACCACACCCCGGGCTTCCGCCGTATCGAACCGCCCATAATCAATGCCGGCGCTTGCATAAAAGTCCTTGTCAGGCTTGTTGGAATTGATACTGAGAACCCCACCTGATGCATTTCTACCGAAATACGTCCCTTGAGGTCCTCGCAGTACTTCGATCCGTTCCATGTCCATCAGATGCGGGTTCAAGGTTCCATTTGATATATTAAAATCGTCCAGATATATACCAAACGATGAAGTATCACCGCCGATATTGGAGACACCTCGCAACGCCAGACCGAGAGAAGAATGTGTGACATTATTACCGTTACGGGTAGCGCCGGCGGTAACAAAAATATTCGGAGTAGTATCAAAATAGTCTTCGATACTTTCAATACGCGCATCAACTATCTGAGCCTCGGTATATGCAGTAATAGAAATCGGAACGTCCATTATTGCTTGCTCGCGGCGCTGTGCCGTCACCACCACTTCTTCAAGTCTAAAATCAGATGCTCCAGACTGTACTTCCTGAGCAAAGCTCGGAGACGCCGCAAAAACGGATACCATGAAAGCTAAAACTCCATTGAAGATTGTTTTTGTTTTGTTATCCTTTTCTATCTGCTCGTTGTCTTTCTTTTTAAGACTTTTTTCTTCAACTCTCAGACTTACGATGACAGAATCGTTGCTAATCCGGTTGACCAGACCGGTATCTTTGATAAGGTGCTCTATAGCTTCTTCTATTGTGTAAGTACCCTGCAATCCGGAAACCTTTATATCTCTCACATCATGTTTGATAAGCACCGTTATGTCCGCCTGTTCACCAAAGGCTATCAGTGCGGAAGCGGCCTCTTGTGCGGAGATATCGAATGTGATGCTTTGTTCTTGTGCAATCGGTGTTTCCACCAATACGGAACTGAGCAATCCCGCTGTTATGCGCATTTTATTTAGGTTGCTGGTCGGTCCTGATATATGCAGGCAGGAATATTCTCGATCAATTGCATCTTTATAAATCATGTACGCTCCCCCAAGTGTTCGATTTATAAAAGTTGTGGTGACATGAACACAATCAATCACCACTTCTATAATAGCATACGGAAGAGACTTTCCCCTAAGACAAAGAAAAAATAATTACCAACAGTGACCCTCTCCCCGATTTTACACCATTGATCTCCCCCTAAGCTATATGACAGTCAGTTTTCTTCTCATGTGTTCTTATTTATCCCGCGTTTTTACCTACGTTAAAAACAAGAATATCTACCAGGGCATGAAACTTGTCAAGCAGAGATGAAAAGAATAATACCTTTAAATACAGATAGTTACAATATAAAAAAGGAAATAATAGAAAAAGATAAAATGGGTAAATGGTGCCGATGGCCGGAGTCGAACCGGCACGCCTTTTGGGCACTGCCCCCTCAAGACAGCGTGTCTACCAATTCCACCACATCGGCACGTACGTAAGGAAAGAGAAATCCGGGCTATTCAGGAATTAAAATTAAGTATTGTGTCCCCAGAACTACGTTTCAAAATTAAGTATTGTGTCCCCAGAACTACGTTACCCTTTTCTTTCTTATCATTCAGGAATTACCGGGATATCCAATTCGGGTACGCCTGTCGGGATATCAACCGTTATGTCGCCTGGCTCTTCGGCCGGTTGCTCAATTACCGTCGTCTCGATATTCAGGTTCAATTGCCGCGCCTCAATGCTACGTTCCTTGGCAAGCCAGGCCAGCACCAGGCTGTTGATAAGAAAGACAAGCACCAGGGCCGTCGTTATTTTTGTCAGGAAGTTGCCGGAGCCCTGCGAACCGAAAACGGTAGTTGACGCGCCGCTGCCGAAGGCCGCGCCGGCGTCGGCGCCCTTGCCGTGCTGTATCAGGATAAAACCGATCAGCGCGAGTGCGCATACCACCTGCAATACCAGCAATAATGTTTGTAACGTTTCCACCTTTTACCTCGCTGCCCGGCAGATAGCCAGGAAATCATCAATCATTAACGATGCGCCGCCAATCAGCCCACCATCTACGTCCGCCATGGAAAATAATCCTGCGGCGTTATCCGCCTTGACGCTGCCGCCGTAAAGGATGCGCATCTTATCAGCAATCCCGTCATCGTGCCGGGCAACCTGCAACCTGATAAAGCTATGGGCCTCCTGGGCCTGTTCCGGCGTTGCGGTTCGCCCCGTGCCGATGGCCCACACCGGTTCATAGGCGATCACGGCATCGGCATACGCAGTGATACCGGCTTTGGCAATGACTGCCTGCAACTGCTCGGATAACACCTGCTCAGTCATGCCCGCCTCTCTTTCCTGCAACCGCTCTCCCAGACAAAGTATGACCTTCAACCCGTTCTCACGGGCAAAACAAAACTTGTTTGCCACCGTCTCATTGATTTCGGCAAAGACGTGGCGCCGTTCGGAATGGCCGATAATAACATACTCGCAGCCATAATCTTTCAACATGTCCACCGAGATTTCGCCGGTATAGGCGCCGGCCGCGTACTCCGACACGCTCTGTGCGCCCAACCTGATGGCACTGCCGGCCAGTTCATCCGCCGCCAGCGGGATATGGATATACGGCGCGCACACCAGGACTTCCACTCCGTTTGCCGGCAAACCCTGCTTGAACCCGTCCAGCAACGCTGTTACGGAGGCGCGACTGCCATTCATCTTCCAGTTGGCAGCTACCAGGGGTCGTCTGCTGGTCATAAACGATTTATTACCGACTCAATTCAGGAAAGGACGCCAAGGTTAAAGGAAATGTGTGAAAAGTCAAAGGTTCTATGATGTGATTAAAGGAATGATCAATCATATTCCAAAATTGACATATTCAACTTATATTCACGGGGAGTGCAGCCGTAGTACTGTTTAAATTTACGGTAAAAATAGGGAAGGCTGCCAAAACCGCATTGGTAGGCAATATCGTCAATATTCCTGTTTATATTTTGCGAACAACTTAATAATTCCGTACATTTTTGCAGACGACGTTTACAGATCCAGCGGGTTATTGATGTATTTTCTTTCGCAAACAATTTATTCAGATAACGCACTGTTACACTATGGGCCGACGCTATCTGCTCCGGGTTCAGCTCATGTTTCAACAGGTGGAAGTCGATGAAAGTCTTGACCCTGTGAAGCAGGGCGCCACTGCTGCTGGAAAAATTACCGTCGCTATTACGAAAACTGCTGGATACCGCGGCTGTGATAGTATCAAGTATGGCGTTGGTTACGGTTGTATTGTCGTCTGTATCACCAGCCGGTAACTGTCCATTCAATGACAGCAACATGTCATAAGCTAATCGCGTCATGGTTTTACGGGGATCCAATACAACTGACGTGATTTCCTTCAAATAGGGTATTCGATGAATGATTTGCCTGCGTGGCATGCGTAATAAGAGGTTTCTAGTATCATTATCCAGCCTGCCATTGTGGGGTAGCCTGGAGTCATATAAGACCATGTTGCCAGGTCCCAGGCGGGCGCTCCGACCTGCCTGATTGATAATGCTTGAACCTGTGATTTGTACGTTGAGCATCGCAAACTCATCATCGGCATGACGAGTACGACGTAAATCACGAGAAATAGTACATAGCGGGCCCTGACTCTGTACCTCAATCAGACTCAGGTCCGCTATGTCATTCCTGATTAACTTCCCTCTGAAATGGTGGATACCCGTATTAGGCATCTCAATGCTGGTATTAACGTCCAACATATAATCACAAATCACCTCGTTCCAATAGGCGACTCGTTCACTGCCAGAGAAATTTTCAGTCGTAAAAACTTGCATATATCCAGATTACACAGAAAACCGGTAACTACATAACATGATAGAACATTTTCCCAACAGTTATAGATAATTTAGGTTAATCAACAACCCATCTGTTCCTAACAGGGTATAAAACGGTTCCGCATAGGAGACGACTCCAGGCCATATTCATCGCTACACTGATTTAATATTTATCTGCTCCGTAATCAGGGGAGGATTTCTGATGATCAATTGTAGAGCGTATTTGTCTCTGGTCCTGGCTGGTCTGCTGGTTCAACCTGTTGTGACGGCACAACAACTGGAGGAAATCGTGGTTACCGCTCAGCGGCGGGTTGAGAGTCTGCAGGATGTTCCCATCACTATCAATGCGCTGACTGGTGAGCAGTTGTCAAAATCAGGAATCGAATATACGACGGACTTGCAATTCCACGTGCCGGGCTTTGTACTCAGCCCAAATGCACAGTTTGGTTTACCTTTTCTGCGTGGCGTGGGCACGGATCAAATCACGGTAGGACTCGAAGGATCGGTGGCCGTTCATTCAAATGGCGTTTATCTGCCCAGGTTGGTTAGTTCGATCACGGATTTTTATGACATTGAGCGCATTGAAGTGATTAAAGGTCCACAGGGTACCCTGTTCGGACGGAATGCGACCGGTGGCGTGATTAATATTTCCACAAGACAACCCGAAAAGGAATTCGGCGGCTACGTCGATTTCAGCGTCGGCAATTATGAAACCATTCGTGTGAGCGGCGCCGTGAATGTACCTCTGGCAGAAGACAAGGCAATATTGCGCGTAGCCGCCCTGGGCAGTTTTGATGACGGTTATGCGACTAATCCATATCTCAGCGAAGATATTGAGGAAACCGACGTGGTCTCATTCCGTTCACAACTGTTGCTCCAGGTGACGGATGATTTATCGATCCGCTTGTTCGGCGATTATACGAAAGATGAAAGCAGTCGGGGCCAAAGCGCTCAACTCCAACCCGTATTTGCATCCAATGTCGGCGTTGTGTTTGGCGCTCCCCTCCACACTGACGTGAGAACACAGAGTTCCGATGCCTTGCTTCAGCTTGACCTTGAGGATTATGGGTTTGGCGCAGAGATTATCTGGGACCTGGGCTCTATGGAGTTCAAGTCCCTGAGCAGTTACCGGGAATACGAACAGACCTGGGCACTGGATTTTGACGTGTCTGAATTAAATTTAATATTCTCCGCGCCATCGGAAAGTTCCGAATCAATCCTGCAGGAATTTCAGTTGGCGTCAACTGATGACGGCCCGCTTGAATGGCTTGTGGGCGCCTTTCTCTTTTTTGAGGAACCGGAGCAGGACTTTCGACTCCTGTTTGGCGCCGCGCCCTTTGGCGGCACAGCGCTGGCAGCAGGCGGACTTTATAACTTTGGAATCGCTGATGTAACCAGTGTCGAGACCGAAGCCTATGCCGTATTCGGACAATTCAGTTACAACCTCACCGAGCAGTGGCGCGCTACGCTGGGCCTGCGTTATAGCCACGAGCAGAAAGACGTGAACTACAATTTCACTTTGCTTAACATTCCGACGCCGGCTACGGCCGCCGACCTCATAGCAAACAGGCCGGGTCTGGGCTTCAGCCCGTTCGGTGATTCACCGCAAAACAGTTGGAGCGCCTTCACACCCAAGTTCGGCATTGAGTACTTTATGTCGGAAGACGTCCTCTGGTTCGCGTCGGCAACCCGGGGGTTTAAATCAGGTGGCTTCAATTCACTGCTTTTCGGCGCATCCCCCACCCTCGAATCAGTCGATGAAGAATTTATCTGGTCCTATGAAGGCGGCGTAAAAGCCACCCTGATGGATGGGCGTTTACGGGCCAATGCCGCTTTTTTCTATTACGATTACAGCGACCTGCAGCAGAATGTATTAACCGAAGAGGCTATCGCGGCAGGCAACGGTTTCGCCAATGTACGCAATGTCGGCGATGCCGAAGTATGGGGTGCTGAACTCGAACTGGAACTGGCTGCAACAGGTAATTTATTTTTTGACACCCACTTAGCTTACTTGAACACTGAAATCGAACGTCTGCAAGCGCCAAACCCCAATGATCCTCCCGATGTCGACCACGACGGCAATGACCTTCCCAAGGCGCCCGATTTCAGCGTCAGCCTGGGTAGTGAATATCATTTACCGCTTCAGTATCTGGGCAGCCTGATACTGCGAATGGAGTACAGTTACCGGGACAAAATTTTTTATACACTGTTCAATGATCCTTTGGCTGCTGCCGACTCTCACAACATAGTAAATGGGCGTCTGACATTAAACAGCCCGGATGACAGATGGAGCGCGGCGGTGTATGTAAGAAACCTGTTGGATGAAGACTATGAGGTCGGCGGCTTTCGTGGCGGCGCATTTGGTAACATCGCCCAATTCGGACGGCCGCGAACATACGGTATTAATCTGAAATATAATTTTTAATCTATTCGCTCACACTATCCGTCCGTTCCACTAATGCCTGGTTTATATTGGTAGTTAAAATCCAGGCCGACACAGCATAAAAGAACAAATTATAAGACTGCGGGTTCATGTCTCAAGCAAGGTATTTAACTGTTACAGACAGGCAACCTCAGGTTGATTCCGTCTTAAGCTATATTGATACAGGCCTTAATAAAAACACGGCAGGCAGCCTTGTATTTCTGCACGGCTTGATGATGAGCAAAGAGGTCTGGAGTTTTCAGATTAATTACTTCGCCGATAAATACAGGATCATTGCAATCGACCTGGCTGGTTTTGGTAATTCCTCAAGGGCAGCATTATCTAATTCATACGCAGTGCATGCACACGATGTCCATGACTTACTACAAAATCTTCGGATAAGCAACGTTCACCTGATTGGTTGGTCAATGGGCGCTTCGATTGCAATCAGCTTTGCAGAGTTGTTCTTGTCTGAGTTAAATTCGTTGACTTTAGTCAATGCCTGCCCCAAAGGGACAAGCTCGGCAGATTTTCCCTGGAGTATAGAAAGTGATACGGCGACTGCAATGATGAAGGCACTGGAAAGTAACCCTGAATTCATAGCAGAAAAATTCGTTACTCAGATATTGTCAGGTTCTACTGATAAAGCGCTATATGGAAAAATACTGAATATTGCTAACAGTACAAAACCTGAGGTTACATTGCATCACCTGAGACTTGCGGTACAGAGTGATTTACGGGCAAAGTTGGGCAATATACCGGTTCCAACGCTGTTAATTAATGGGGAACTCGATGTGTTCAGCCAGACACAGGCTAATGAATATATGCTACAGCAGATAAAAGACGCTGCCTGGATTGAAATACCCGGAACCGGACATGCGCCGTTTCTCACGAAAACAGAAGAATTTAATGCCTGCCTGGAGCAATTCCTGGGGAATGCCTGCTCGTGAGTACGCCTGTATCAGACTACTTCAGCGACACCTATCTGCAGGCTCGTGATAAATTTCTGCTGGCGTGTGAGAATCACCAATTAGACGTTTGGCATTACCGGAACCACGCCGTCAAAGGCGTTGAGGGTAAAGCGCTTTATACCGATATCGCAGTCATCGGCGATTCAGGCGCAAAAAAGGTGTTAATCATTTCTTCAGGTACACATGGTGTGGAAGGTTATTGCGGGTCTGCATTACAACTTCATGCCATGCAGCAGGGATTGTATGAAATGATTGCCGGCGATTGCGTTTGTTATCTCGTTCACGCAATAAATCCCTATGGTTTTTCTCATAATCGGAGAGTCAATGAGGATAATGTCGATTTAAATCGTAATTTTGTTGATTTCAGGCATCCGCTGCCCGATAACCCAAACTATCGGATCTTCAAAGAATTTATAGCTGGATACATTCAAGTGGCTGGAGGCCGGAATGCACTGGGCGCTGTATGTGCGTACATAGAAAAATTTGGTGAAAAGAAGTACCAGGAGGCCATAACCTCAGGCCAATATACCGATGAATCGGATATTTATTTTGGCGGGAAGCAAGCGACGTGGAGCAACGTTACATGGAATAATTTTATAAAAAGAAGTGTTTCACCTGCCACCCATACTATCCATATAGATATCCATACCGGACTCGGACCTTTCGGGAAACAGACACTCATATATACCGGCGATCCGTCAAAGCCGGCCTTTCATATGGCCTGTGAGTGTTATGGGAAAAACAACCTCGTGCTGCCTAGTAATGAACTCACTCCCAATGTAAACGGCCCTTTACTCTCCTCTTTTAACATTTTTAAAGACAAAATTCATGTGATCGGTGTGGCGCCTGAATTTGGTACTGTATCACTCCAGGAGATGCTTAGTACATTGGTCGATGAAAATTTATTGTGGGGCGATGCTCGTGCAGAACCCAATAAACGCAGGGAGATGATTAACAGAATGCGTCATTGTTTTTGTCCTGATGATCCCGGGTGGGCAAATGACGTATGGGCACAATTCAATGAATGCCTGCAAAGATCGATAAATTATTTGGTAAACCTGGATACACGCCGGATTTAGCCCGCATCCCGTAGCAATGCATCGGTCTCCTGCTTTTTCAATTCCCAGAACTGGCCGGCGCGTTTATTACGGGGCAGGCTGTAAGAGCCATAACGAATTCGAATGAGACGATTCGTCTGCAGACCCTGTGTCTCCCACAAGCGCCGTACTTCGCGGTTCCGCCCTTCCATGATGATCACGTGGTACCAGTGATTCCTGCCCTTGCCGCCGCTGTCCGAGATACTGGTAAAGCGGGCAATGCCATCATCAAGCCGGACACCTTTCAGCAGGGCATTGAGCTGTTCCTGTCTGGCCTTGCCTGACACGCGCACGGCATACTCGCGTTCAACCTGGTTGCGCGGGTGCATAAGGTTGTTCGCCAGTGCGCCATTATCGGTGAACAGCAACAGGCCGCAGCTATTGATGTCCAGGCGACCGATACTGATCCAGCGCCCGCGTTGCAACTTCGGCAGGTTTGCAAAAACCGTCTTGCGGCCCTGCGGGTCGTTTGCGGTACAGATTTCACCTTCGGGCTTGTAGTAGGCCAGTACCTTCGGCCTGTTCCCCACGGTACCCGCCGGCAGTGAATTCAACCGGATCCTGCGCCGGTCGATGCTTACCTGATCTGTCGTGTTGATCCGGTCGCCCGGTTTCGCCACATAGCCGTTTACGCGCACGCGCCCCTCTTTGATCAGGTTGTCTATGTTGCGGCGCGAACTTACCCCCGCGGCCGCCAGAACTTTCTGAATACGGTCAGACACTAGCGTTTATCTTTTTTCTGAATCAGGTACATCCTGGATAATGTGTCGCCCCCTGCTTACGACATGCTGGGGCATGCTTCGGCGACGTATTAATTGACTGGATTCCCGCTTTCGCGGGAATGACGGTGGAGACGCATTGCCATTCCGAGCTTGACCCGAGAAGTGGCACATAGATGTGCCGTTAACTGACCAAAGGGCGAAAATCCAGTTATTAACGTGTCGCTGAAGCATGCCCCAGCATGTCGTAAGCAGGGGGCGACACATTTATCCGCTTATCTGCGTTCATCTGCGTCATCTGCGGATAGACCCTGACCGGTGTTGGACTGGTTGGAAAAAGGAATGACGTTATCTTCCTCGAAGACGTCCTCGCCGGGACCTTCTTCCGGGTGCGACTGGGCAGTCTGGGTCTCGGCGGCGGGGTCCGGTTCAAGACCCGCGAACAAGTCGGGTTCGATCTGGTCGAAGTCCTTGATCGCCACCAGTGACGGTAATTCCGACAGTTTCCTCAGGTTGAAATAATCAAGGAACTGCTTTGTGGTTGCCAGTAACTCCGGCCGGCCGGGTACGTCCCGGTGGCCCACCACTTTGATCCATTCACGTTCAAACAGGGTACGGATGGTGCCGGAACTGACGCTGACACCGCGTATTTCCTCAATCTCACCCCGGGTAACCGGCTGCCGGTAGGCAACAATAGCCAGGGTTTCCAACAGCGCCTGGGAATAACGCTGGGGTCTTTCATCAAACAACCGGTTTACCCAACCGGCCAGGCTTGCACGCACCTGGAAACGAAAACCACTGGCAACTTCGTTCAGCTCCACGCCGCGCTCGGCATACTCCTCCTGCAACTCATTAAGGGCTTTCCTGATGTCGTTACGATCGGGTTTTTCCAGGTCATCCTCGAACATGGACAGCAGGTTGCCCACGCTCAAGGGGCTGTTAACCGCCATCAGCGCAGCTTCCACAATATTTTTCAGCTCAGCATGATTCATACTGTCGCCTTGATATAAATCGGCCCGTTGGATTCATTCTGCACCATATCAATCAGGGATTCCCTGGACAATTCGAGGATTGCCAGCAAGACCACAATAACTCCTGCCTTGCCCTCCTCCACCACAAATAAATCCTTGAAATCGGTAAAATCATCAGCGCCGATCCGGTCCAGTATGGACACCATGCGTTCCCTGACCGACAAGGGCTCCCGTTGTATATGATGGTGGGAAAATACCTCGGCGCGCTGCAGGACTTCCCCGAACGTCTGCAGGATCGCATCCAGTGATACTTCAGGCGGTTTACTCCGCGTGCTTCTGTCGGGAAAATCGATAATCGTTCCGAAGTAGTCGCGATCAAGCCGCGGCAACGCGTCGATGTCATCCGCCGCCTGTTTATACCTCTCATATTCCTGTAAACGGCGAACCAGTTCCGCCCGCGGGTCCTCTTCATCATCTTCCTGCTCAGGTCGCGGCAGGAGCATTCTCGATTTTATCTCGGCCAGCATAGCCGCCATTACCAGGTATTCCCCGGCCAGTTCCAGGTGCAATTCCTCCATCACATCGATGTAGCGCATGTACTGCTCCGTGACCCTGGCGATAGGTATGTCGAGGATATCCAGATTCTGGCGTTTGATCAGGTACAGCAACAGGTCAAGAGGACCTGCAAACGCCTCCAGGAACACCTCCAGCGCATCCGGCGGGATATACAGGTCTTTGGGAATTTCCGTCAGGGGGGAACCCTGCACTACGGCAAAAGGCATTTCCGCCTGCATGGTATTGCCCGGCTGCTGCTCTCCCACCCGTTCCCGGCTGTTGTTAGCCATAATCCAGGCCCATGGCCTCGCGCACTTCAACCAGGGTCTCCCTGGCCATATCGCGGGCTGATTCACAACCCTCGTTAATGATCTCCCGGACTGTTTCCGGGTCGCTGAGGTATTCGTCGGCCCGCTCTTTGATAGGCGCCTGCTCCTTGAGAATGGCGTCGATAAGGGGTTTTTTACAATCCAGACAACCGATCCCGGCGCTACGGCAACCTTCCGACACCCAGTTTTTGAGATCCTCATCGGAATACACCTGGTGAATATGCCAGACCGGGCATTTTTCCGGATCACCGGGGTCGGTGCGCCTTATCCTGGCCGGGTCGGTGGGCATGGTTCTCACCTTTTCCTCCACGCGGTTGGCGTCTTCCCGCAACGAAATCGTGTTATTGTACGATTTGGACATCTTCTGCCCGTCCGTCCCCGGCATTTTCGGCGCCTCGGTAAGCAGCGCCTGCGGTTCGGGGAAGATTATTTTTCCGCCGCCTTCCAGGTAGCCGACCAGGCGCTCACGATCGCCGATACTGATATTCTGCTGCGCTTCCACCATGACCCTGGCCTTTTCCAGCGCCTGGACGTCGCCCTGTTCCTGATATTTTTTTAACAGGTCGAAATACATCCGGTTATTTTTTTTACCCATTTTCCTGGCGGCCCGCTCCGCCTTTTTTTCAAACCCGGGGTCACGGCCATACAAATAGTTGAACCGTCGGGCAACTTCCCGGGCCATTTCCACGTGGGCGACCTGGTCCTCGCCGACCGGGACATGACTGGCCTTGAATATGATGATGTCCGAGGTCTGTAACAACGGATAGCCCAGGAACCCATAGGTGGTCAGGTCCTTGTCCTTGAGTCTTTCCTGCATATCCTTATAGGAGGGAACCCGCTCCAGCCAGCTTTGCGGGGTAATCATGGAAAGCAACAGGTGTAATTCCGCGTGTTCCGGTATGCGTGACTGAATGTACAATTTCGCCGAACCGGGATTAATGCCAACCGCCAGCCAGTCGATGATCATTTCCCAGACGTTTGCTTCGATCTTGCCGGGTGTTTCATACTCCGTTGTCAAGGCGTGCCAGTCAACGACACTGAAAAAACACTCGTACTCGTTTTGCAGCCTGATCCAGTTTTTCAATACGCCGTGATAATGACCCAGGTGCAGGGCGCCTGTCGGCCTCATACCGGACATCACCCTCTGGTTAGCTGAAGTTGCCAATATTATCTCCTTAATATGTTGTTTATCCGCTGATGACGCAGATTACCACAGATTATTCACCAACCTGGATAGCCTGTAAACTGCCGCAGCCGCGGCGAACTACTTCCAGGGCTGCAGAAGTCAGGTCGAGCACCGTGGTAAGCTCATTTCCACTGGGACCGGCGTCAATTACCAGGTCAAGTTCCCGGCCCAGTTGCCTGTAGATCTCTTCAGGATCCGTCTCCGGCGCCTCATTGTCAGGCAAGATAAGACTGGTACTCAGTATCGGCTCGTTGACCAGGTCCAACAGGGCCAGCAAAGTGTCATGTGCGGGGATCCTCAATCCTATTGTCTTTTTTTTCGGGTGTTGAATATACCGGGGCACCTGGCGGGACGCCCTGAGCAAAAACGTATAAGGTCCCGGCGTCAGCCGTTTTATCAATCGAAATGCCTCATTATCCGTTTTCGCCAACGCGCCGACGGTTGTCATGGACGGGCATAATAACGTCAGGTTATGTTTCTTGTTCAGCCGGCGTATGGCGAGTATTTTTTCAAACGCGCCTTTATTGCCGGGAAGACATCCCAGGGCATAACAGGAGTCGGTGGGATAAGCGATGACTCCCCCCTGCCGCAAAATAACCGCAGCCTGGTTCAACAGGCGCGCTTGTGGATTATCCGGGTGAATTTTAAAATACTGTGCCATATACTGTTAAGTTGACATTCCATACATACATCATATATTTCTAACCCGACAATATGAAATTTTTCCTGGATTTTTTGCCCGGCCTGGCCTTTCTGATCGCCCTGTTCATTCCCGAAAACCGGCAGGAAGGGATCTACCTGGCGACCAAAGTCCTGATAGCCACGTCATTTTTGCAGATTATCCTGGGATGGTTCCTCACCAGGAAGATTGAAAAACAATACGTCGTTATTTTCCTGGTCGTCCTTGTTTTAGGCGGCGCCACGTTATGGTTGAAGGATGACAGGTTTATCAAGTGGAAACCCACTATCGTATTCTGGATATTTTCCCTGGCCTTCCTGGCTAGCGATTACATAGGCAGCCGAAACCTGTCGGTACGGTTAATGGGGAAGTTATTCGATGCGCCGAAAACCATCTGGAACCGGGTCAATTTAGCCTTTGTGGGGTTCTTCCTGCTATGTGGTTTCATCAATTTATTTGTCGCCTATAATTTCAGCACGGAAGCCTGGGCAACCTTCAAGCTGTTCGGGTTCCTGTTATTGAATATCGTTTTTATCGTCGGCATCTCCCTGTTTATGTCCCGCTACGCGATAGAACAACCACAAACCGGCAAGGAATGACATGGACCGGGTCAAGACCATAAGAGACAAACTTGAACAGGCCCTGGCGCCTGAACGCATGGAGATTACCGATGATTCCCACAAGCACGTCGGCCATGCCGGCGCCGCCGGTGGCGCCGGGCATTTTACCGTCAACATAATCAGTTCCCGGTTCCAGGGTCGCTCCATGATAGAGCGGCATCGCCTGGTGTACCTGGCAGTCAATGACATGATGCCCGGGGAAATCCATGCACTGAGCATACAGGCGAAGACCCCGGAAGAAGAAACATCATCAAACAAGCATCTATAAGACCATTTTTGAAATGGCCCGGGGGGAAATACCGCCTCCTGTCGAGAATCCGCAAGGCCCTGCAGCCGGGGCAACGACTGATCGAACCATTCCTCGGTTCCGGCGCAGTATTTCTCAATACGGATTATGATTCATACCTGCTGGCGGACGCCAATCCTGACCTGATCGGCTTATACGAACAACTGGTCGAGGAAGCAGCGCCTTTTATCAGGTACTGTCACGGCTTTTTTACCGGAAAAAATAATACCGGAGAAAAATATTACGAGTACCGCGATGAATTCAACAGCACGTCCAATCACAGGAGAAAATCGGCGATCTTTTTATACCTGAACCGGCACGGCTATAACGGTTTATGCCGATACAACGGCAAAGGTATATTCAATACCCCGTTCGGGCGTTATGACAAGCCCTACTTCCCCGAAAAAGAAATGCTGGCCTTTGTTGAACGCGCAAAAAACATCACTCTGCTGCAGGCCGGTTTCGGCGCAAGCATGGCAGAAGCGCAGGCCGGCGACGCGATTTATTGTGATCCGCCGTATGCCCCCTTATCGGGCACCGCCTACTTTACGGATTATCACGCAGGCGGATTCGACTGGGATGACCAGGTACTGCTGGCGGAGACCGCACGCGAGCTGGCATGTAACCAGGTCCAGGTTGTCATATCAAACCACGACACCCGGCTGATTCGCGAGTTATATACCAGTGCAAAGGCAGAAATCTCCAGGTTCAAAGTCAGGAGAAACATCAGTTGTGACGGGAAGAACCGCAGGGAAGTAGGTGAACTGCTGGCCGTGTTCAACCCCCGGTCAGCAGAGTAATCAGGGCAGTAGTCATGATCGGCGGCCACACCAGCACCGCGCCGATAATCCAGCGCTGTCCGGTCCGCAGTTCGCTGATATCATCCCTTAGAGCTTGAATGCTGCTTCTCGTCTCGTCCTTGAAGGACCGAATCTCCTTATGGACTGCTTCATAGCGTTCGGAACACAACTCTTCATGGTGTCCCAGGGCCATTTGCCAATCCGGTTTTTCGTAGTGCGTGTTACTCATATCATCTACTCCTTGTAGCCAGGTCAGGTTGATCAACCCGACATGAGGCTAATATTCCTATTCTCGTGACGACACCGAGTATATTCAATTCACAAGAAAGACACAAACTTTTTTGCTTAACCCGCATATTGATAATGCCGGTTGAAGTTAGTAGACTGTTCATCGTTGTCCGGGAAATAATTCAGATCAACGTGCAAACATTTTGGCGCGATCAAATCTCTTAAGCACTTCATGAAAAAAACAGCCGCTTCTCTCTGGGTCGGAAAAACCTTCGACGATTTTCTGTTTCGCCCGCAAAAAGGGCTGACCGAATCACGCCGGGATATCAGCCTGACCACCATCTTGACCAACGGTATCTCGCTGGAACTGCCCATCGTCTCATCCAATATGGATAGCGTGACCGGCGCGGACATGACCAGGGTCATGGCTATGGAAGGTGGCATAGGCGTCATCCATCGCGCCATGACTATCGAGAGACAGGCGCGCAAGGTCGCCCAGATTAAACGCAGTCAGAGCGCGGTAATCAAAAACCCCTTATGCCTTCCTGTCGGCGCTACCATTCAGCAAGCCAGGAAGTTCGCCAAGAACCACTCAATTACCGGTATCCTTATCGAGACGGAACCCGGCAGCAACATTCTTGCCGGCTTGCTGACACAACGGGATATGCCCTGGACCAACGACAACGATGGCCAGACGGTGGAGCATTTTATGACTCCCTTCGACAGGCTGGTCGTCGGCAAACCCGACATTCCCATTGAACAGGCGTCAAAAACCCTGTTTGAAAAACGTATTGAACGACTACCGCTGGTTGACGCAGACCGGCGCATACACGGATTGATCACACGCCGGGACATTTTTTCCCTGCGCGACCGCCCATACTCCAGCAAAGATGATAAAGGACGCTTGCTGGTGGGCGCTGCCATAGGCGCAAGAGGCGATTACCTGGACCGTTCGGCAGCCTTGCTGGAAGCCGGCGCGGACTGTCTGTTCATTGACATTGCCCACGGCCATTCCATGGTGATGGAAGATGCCGTCGGACAATTTCGTCAACGGTTCGGTGACGTTCCCCTGGTATGCGGCAACGTGGCTACTGCGGAAGGCGCGCAATTTATGCGAGATATCGGCGCCGACGCGGTCAAGGTCGGAGTCGGTCCCGGGCGCGGCTGCCGCACTCGTCTGGAAACCGCGGCCGGTGTGCCACAGTTGCAGGCGATACGTGAAACCTGGGAGGCGCTGGGCGATTCGATCCCTATCATGGCCGATGGCGGCATCAAGACGGACAAGGATATCTTTCTCGCCCTGGTTTGCGGCGCAACGACGGTCATGCTGGGCAGCGCCTTGTCAGGCACCGATGAAGCGCCCGGCAGGGTCATCGAAGATCCCGTGACCCATACTAAAAAGAAGATCTATCGCGGCATGACCTCACCGGAAGCGGTGCTCGAATCACTGTACGATCCGGAGAACGTCGAAGCCACGGATGCCGCCCTGGACACCCCACCCGAAGGCCAGGAAATACAGGTGCCCTATAAAGGCAGTGTCGGGGACATACTGCACCGTATCCGCGGTCACCTCCGCTCATCCATCAGCTATGCCGGCGAAGCCACGCTGCAGGAAGCACGGGCAAAGATTCTGGACAACCCGGAAAAGTACCTGATACCCCTGTCCGAATCCTCCCGCCGGGAGTCCTACGAACGCTGATAATGACAACTTATATTTCACCTTTGACCAAGCCTGGCTCTCGCTCCCACTCCTCTGTCAATTTTCCTGTACTGTCCGTTGATCCGGTCAGCTATACTTGACCCGGCACTAATTCAGGGAAATACCAGGGTTCCGCATGTTCAGGGATAGACCACTTAAACGGTGATCGTGATGATGTTTCAGTTAACAGACCTTCTTCCTTTAATTGTGAAAGTAATCTGCGTGCGCTGCGAGCAGGCATGCCGCACAGTTCATAAGCCATTCGCCGCTCCAGTTCACCATTTATGAAAGCATGGTACAGGACCAGTGAAGCTACTTCCTTGATTTCAGCGCTGATTGCCGGCACACGATTATCATTTCGCGCCTGTATGTATTTAGCAATTCTTTTTTGCATTTGTCCCAGTTCAAGCAAACCGGTTATATACACTATCTGATCGATCGCCGTATCAAGCATGTATCGACAAAAATCCACCAGGTTCTCCTGACTTAACAGGCCGCGACCATCATGTATACCCTGTCGAGGAATATCAGCGCGCGCCAGTAACATCTTATAATCATTTGACAGCCTGGCCAGGCCACGACTGATACACCATACACCCACACTGTTTAACCCGAGGCCGGACAGCGCCGCGTCAGTAAATAACCTGACAACTCTTCCATTTCCATCAAGAAACGGATGAATCCAGACAAACCTGTGATGGGCACACATAAGCGCAATATATTTTCTATCCCCGTTGTATCTGCCCGGATGGTATATCTCACAAAACTGTTGCATCAGTGAATCCAGATTGTCTGCAGACGGTGGGATATGCCGGCCAACCTTGACGTGGTCGGTACGCCATTCTCCCGGTACAATCTTTCCTTTTAATTTTCCCTCTTCATCTTTGATTTCCCACATATGTTCAGGGAGCTGTGTATAAAACTCTCTATGAAGAGCTTTTAAAAAATCGCATGAATATACTGAATCCTGATCAGGGGCTTGTTGCTTTATCCAGTTCTGAACATGGATATGCGCAACAGACTCTTTCTGTAAATCTCTTTTTAACGGATCATCGTGATACTCACCTCTTTGCGCGGCGCGGATTTCATGCGGGGGGGTATGGTTACCTTCAATCAGGTTGGAATAATACGAATTTATAACTGCCATATGTTGACGAATTGTTCCTTTCGTCACTTCTGTCAGGCGTCCGGCCAGTTTTGCATCAGCGCCCACCATTGACATCACTAAATCCGGCAATTCAGACTTGTTTAATGCCTCATCGCCAGGAATAAACGGTGTAAAATCATGACTTGTTGTAACCATTCGTGTTCAACCCATGCCTTGGCCACTTGTTTGGCCGGTTACATTTCTATTAACTAACTGTTTTATATATCATTGAGTTAATTAAATCAAGAATATTTCAACTATTTGGCCATATAGTTGGCCAAAACGCTGGCAAATAGCTTTCATTTGACCAAGCCCCCCTCTCGAGCCAACTCCTCTGCCAGTTTCTCTGTCATGTCAAGGAATCGCAACATCCAATCCAAGCTGCTCAAGTAATGACGCCATTCCGCTTTAGAGAGCGTTTCCCATGTATATCGCTTCGTAGAAAGCTTCATATCTTCGTCAAAGTAAATACAGAAATCCTTCAGATTGTTCAGTTCTGGATTAGGTGGTCCTTCAGGAGTTTGAGGTGTTGCCGTATTGACAAAAGCTTCGAGGGTGATTTCTTCATTACTCTGAGCCTGTTGGAATAGCTCGTTCAATCGTCTGCGGACATCAACTGAGAGCTTATCATACAACTCTGCCAAATTATGATGCTGAGGAGGGTCACGGTCTATTTCGAGGGTTAGCAGACACTTGATTTTCAACTCCAACGCAATACCAAGGTTGAAGTGGCTGGCACTCTTAAGTGACTCCCAGACCTCATGAGATGGCCATCCGGTTCCTCCCACACGCGTTTGGTCAGCAGGCTTGACTTTGAGTTGCTCGATTTCGCGCTCTATCAACCAGGCAGCTTGTGCGAATGCCTTCGCATCCGCTACTAATCGGCGGTACTGGTAGCCTTTCACGGTTAAATGCCCGACGTAGCCAAAATTTTAGATCCTGAGGTATTGATATGCTGGATACCGGTAATGCCCTGACGCTTCATACAGTAATCGTGGCGAAGTGGGGATATCTATCAGATATGGGTAGCTTGTCGTGTCTGTACCAAGTCTTAGACATATTGTCACTCAAATTTCTGGACACGTCAGGGTCAATGGTGAGGGCGGTCAGCCCTACCCGTGCAGCCATATTCACCAACTTGTCGATGGTAAATTTACTGATCCTATCGTTGACAAGTTCGCTGACCCGTGAGCGGGGTACCCCAAACCGCAGAGCGGCCTCTTTTTGAGTGATACCTTCGCGCCGTATATAATCCGCCAGCATATCCATCAACTGAGAGCGGAGTTTAAGATTGACAGCCTCTCCCGGGCTGTCGGCGATTGCATCCCAAACGCTCTGGTAAGTGTGAATCTTCATTAGCTATCTCCTCTGTGGCTTTAACCCTGCTTGAACCTCTTTAAACCGAGACTTAGCTATATCTATATCCTTCATAGTCACGCAGTATCTCAAATTTGAGACAAGCCGTCAATACAAAAGCGCAAGACAATGCAGTACTTGGGGCAAATAACGAGAGGAGCGCGTTCCCAGAGCTTGGGCTGATGATTGCCTCACCTTCAGTAATGTCTGCGAGAAAACTATTATTTAGCAACAACTACGGTGTTTCACTTTCGGGCGTTAGTTTGATTATTTCCATTCGCAGGTAAAAAATCTTCTAATTCTTCAAAGATTTCTTTTACACCCCTTTTACTCTGGTAGATTTCACTCAAGGACAAGCCATTTAATTCGTAGGGTAATACCAGCCATTTATCGGTTTCGTGTAAATAATAATCCGGTATTCGCCCGGTTCGGTTATTGGCCGGTTTATACCAGAGTACGGCAACACGGATATCCGCCGGCATATTCCTGCGGGTTTTATTGGAAAGTTGATCGATCACGGCCTTGACATTCAGGCCGGTGCTATAGACATCATCGACAATCAAAAGCCTGTTGTCCGCTTCCAGGTTTTCCAGTAAGTATTGCAGTCCATGCACATGAATACCCGATACATTCTCGATCATGTCTGCATAGGTGCTCATACCGGCATATGAGGTCCGTATGGAAATATGATCCGTGTCCACGCCAAGGTATTCGAGACAATCCTGTACGCCGATACCAACCGGACTGCCGCCACGCCACAAGCCAACGATAAAATCCGGTCTGAAATCACTTGCATGGATTTTTACCCCGAGCCGGTAAGAATCCAGCAATTGATCTTCTGCATCGATAAATACTTTATCCAATTCTCAAATCCAAAATGATTAAACCATCCCTGGCGCATGGGCGTCCTGAAAAAATGATTTAAGGCAGGCATCCAATATTCGAAAGTATATAATGGCTCTCAACATATAGTACAAAATAATTCCCGATGTCTGAAAAGCTCTATCTCTCCACACAAGGCCAACTTGAAGATTCGTTCAGATTAGGCAGCCAGATTCTGAAAAGCGGGTTTAAACCAAAGGTCATTATCGCAATATGGCGGGGCGGAGCGCCTATTGGTATCGCCGTGCAGGAAATACTCGAATACTTCGGTATTAAAACCGACCATATTGCTATTCGCACATCCTCTTACAGTGGTATTGAAAAACGTGCAGATGATGTGCGGGTTCATGGCTTGAATTATTTGATTAAAAACATAAATCATACCGATCCATTACTCATTGTTGATGATGTATTTGATACCGGCTTAACGATTCATGCGGTCATTCAAAAAATACGGGAAAGGGCAAGACTGAATGCACCCGATGATATTCGTATCGCCGTACCCTGGTATAAACCCGACCACAATAAAACTGAGCGTGAGCCTGATTATTACCTGCACACCACAGAACAATGGATCAAGTTTCCGTTTTCATTGGAAGGGTTGACCATCGACGAGATAAAACAAAACAGACCTTCGATATATGAAATCCTGGCGCCGGTGATAACTTCACGGTAGCTCCCGGTTGCCCCATTCGACCGTTGCGATGCAGAAGCCAATTTCAGCCCTGAATCTTCAGGCTTGTTCTACTCTATGTCGGCGCCCATTGTATACCATCGGTCAACAAGCCGGCGTTCCTCAACGGTCATTTGAGTCAGGTTTGCCAAAGGCATGGTTGTTGTAGTGACGGTTCTGGCATGAATGCGCTGCGCCCATAGTTTAATCTGTTCCGGGGTGTCAAACATCACGCCGTTGGGCGCTACGGGCGCGGTGGGATGGTTCGGCTCAGCCGAATGGCAGATGTTACAACGTTGTACAATCACTTGATTCAGTTGGGTGAATGAGACGGGTTCAATGGCTTGGACCGGGTTCGTTGTTGCGGGTTGGTCCGGAATAGCCCTGGATTTCGGCGCGGCCACGAATGCGGCCAGGATAATTATGATGATCGCGATAACGAGTAGAGCAGGCGCAGCCTTTCCCTGGTTTCTGAGGTTGAAGAAATGCCGGATCAATACCCCGGCGATGAAGATGGCGATGAGGAGCAACCAGTTGTATTCATGTCCGTAAGTCATGGGATAATGGGGACTCAGCATAACGAACAACACGGGCAAGGTGATGTAATTATTATGCACCGAGCGTTGTTTGCCCTTGATACCCGGTAACGGGTCCGGTTCTTCATCCCGTAGTTTGGCCGCCACCAGTTCGCGCTGTCCCGGAATAATGATCATAAGTACATTAGCCGCCATGATGGTGCCCAACATGGAGCCGATTTGAATATAAGCGCCGCGTCCACTGAAAAGCTGCGAAACGGCATAAACGGCGATAACCAGGAATAAAAAACCGACCAGCGCAATCCAAGCGTCGCTCAAGCCGGTTCTGCATAACAGGTCGTAAACAACCCAGGCCGCCGCGATTAAAGCGATACTGATGCCGATGGCCATGCCGCCCGTTATATCGGCAACGGTTTTATCGACCAGGTACACGTCGGCATTGACGTAATACATGACCACCAACAGGGCAAACCCGGTCAACCAGGTGGTATAAGCCTCCCACTTGAACCAGTGCAGGGGCTCGGGCAATTCTCCGGGGGCGACCTTGTATTTTTGCGCATGATAAAAACCGCCGCCGTGCACTGCCCAGAGGTCACCGGCCACGGCATCGTCTTCGGGGTCCCGGGGGGGGACATTGAGATTCGTATCCAGCCAGACGAAGTAAAAAGACGAACCAATCCAGGCGATACCCACGATCAGGTGCGCCCAGCGCAACAACAGGTTCAGCCATTCCAGGATGTAGGCTTCCATTATTGATTAATCCGCAGATGACGCAGATTACCGCAGATTATTTTTTTTATCTGCATCTGATGTAGATCATTGAAAATTATTTTCTTCCTTGCTGCTTTCATATTTTTACGCTTGAACATAGATATCCGCAGGTAAATTTTTTATCTGTGTTAACTACGGATTAAAGATAATCTTCTTTTCATCTGAGTTTATCTGCGTCATCTGCGTCATCTGCGGATTAATCTTTGTCATCTGCGGACGCTGATTGGATTGAAAGTAGCTGGGCGGCGACGGATATGGCTATGACGCCGGGTTCCTTTGATTCAATGCCGGGAATACCGATTGGGCAGGTCAACCGGTCAAGTTGACGTTTGCTTATCCCTTTTTCGCTTAATCGCTGCATAAAACGCCGGTATTTTGTTGCTGACCCGATCAGTCCCAGGTAAGTAAAATCATCCCGCTGCAACAGGGCTTCGCACAGGTCCTGGTCAAGTTGATGATTGTGGGTCATGACCAGGCAATACGCGCCTCCCGGCAAACCGTCAATTTCGGCGACCGGGTTATCAGTCAGCCTGGTCTGCACGTTGGG
Source organism: Gammaproteobacteria bacterium (assembly GCA_965248145.1). Lineage (GTDB taxonomy): Bacteria > Pseudomonadota > Gammaproteobacteria > Eutrophobiales > Eutrophobiaceae > JAAXHV01. The sequence continues at coordinate 2,726,708 of OZ252091.1, forward strand.
CGGGTTCGTCTCGGGAAACTGCTCGGCGCGGCTGTCTATCCAGGTAATGCGACAGTCGGTGGCGCCGGCAAGGGCGCTGACCAGCGCGCGACCGACGTGACCGGCGCCGAACAATACGACCTGGAAGTGACAGGGGGATACCACTTCAAAAAACAGGGCGTCCGATATGTCGGGCAGGGTCGATTGAGTCTCGACCATAGGATGTAACAGGGCCGTTCCCGCCGCGCCGTTAGCAGACAGGAGCAAATTCGCCTTTGCCGAGGCAAGTTCATCAAGGTCTTTATCTCCCAGGCTTCCTGTGATGCCGGCTTCCGTGAATATCATCTTTTCAGTGACTGATGTCAGGTCCGCGCCGGGATAAGGTCCGCTTTCAGCGGTCGTTATTTCACTGGTTTCCCGCTTGCGTAGGGGAGGCAGTTCTTCTCGTCCGGAGCGACTTACCAATATTGCGCGGTGGTTGTTTTGTTCGCTCTCCCCGGCTGCGGATATCCAGTCCGCCGGTCCGTCTTTTACTACTTCAAAGTGCAGGAAGACGGCTCCGCCGCAGCATTGTTGCAGCATCGACCCCAGGGGAAACAATTCAATAAAGCGCCGCGGTCCTGTGACGGATGGCTCCCCCAGCCGTGTCCGTGAGATGCGGATGGCTTCAAATTCAAGATTCCCGCCGCCGATGGTGCCAAATACCTGTTCGTGGGTCACGATCATCCGCGCGCCTGCCTCCCGCGGCGCGGAACCGGCAATATGGGCAACCGTCACCAATACACAGGACCGGTCGTTGTTTACAATATCAAGTAGTGTAGAAAAACAATTGTTCATATCAGTTGTTGATTTAAGCCACAGAGGACCATGAGTCCTGTTGCAACAGTTCTTCAATACAGTTCAGTACCTGCTCCGGGGTGGCCGGCGCGTGTAATTTCGGCCTGGCCTGACCGCTGCGCAGTGCGGCCATGGCGTCTTTCAGCGCGTGGAACACCGATATGGCCAGCATCAGGGGCGGTTCACCTACTGCCTTGGACCGATAAATCGTTTCCTCCCTGTTCCTGCCCCAGTCGATCAATTCCACGTTACATTCCCGCGGCCAGTCACTACAGGTCGGGATTTTATAGGTGGAAGGGGCATGAGTCATGAGTTTGCCCGTATCGTCCCACCACAACTCCTCACTGGTCAGCCAGCCGGCCCCCTGCAGAAAGCCGCCTTCCACCTGCCCCATGTCAATGGCGGGATTAAGCGATTCCCCCGCGTCGTGCAGGATATCAACCCGCAATAATTTGTGTTCACCAGTCAGGGTATCGAGCATAACCTCCGCCACGGCCGCGCCGTAGGCAAAATAGAAAAACGGGCGACCGGTCAAGGTGTTCGGATCATAACTGATCCGGGGAGTGCGGTAGTACCCGGTGGAGGACAGGGAAATGCGCGCCAGGTAAGCCTGGTTGGTCAACTCGGCAAAATCGACCAGTTCTTCCCCTATCTTCACGCCGGCGGTCGTAAAGCTGATCTCTCCCACAGGTACTGCATATTTTTCCGCCGCGAACTCAGACAGACGTTGCCTGATCACCACGGCTGCGGCCCTGGCGGCCATGCCGTTGAGATCACTACCGGACGAGGCGGCCGTTGCGGAGGTGTTCGGGACTTTTCCGGTATCGGCAGCAGTGCATTTTATCCTGTCGACGCCTACCTGGAATTCCTCGGCCACCACCTGGGCAACCTTGGTATACAGCCCCTGCCCCATCTCGGTGCCGCCGTGGTTCAACATGATGCTGCCGTCACGATAAACGTGCAACAAGGCGCCCGCCTGGTTGTAGAACGTAGCCGTGAATGAAATCCCGAACTTGACCGGTGTAAGTGCCATGCCGCGCTTGAGTATCCTGCTGTCGTCGTTGAACGCCTTTATCTGCCGGCGTCTTTCCCGGTAATCGGATTTTTTCTCGAGTTCATCCACCAGTTCATGGATGATGTTGTCTTCCACTGTCATGCCGTATGGCGTCACGTTCCGGTCATCCTTGCCGTAGAAGTTGATTTTGCGTATGAGTAGCGGGTCTTTACCGAGAAAACGGGCAATTTCGTCAATGACGTTCTCAATCCCCATCATCCCCTGGGGTCCGCCAAACCCCCGGAAGGCTACGTTGGACGCCTTGTGGGTCTTGCACCGATGCGAGGTAATCCGCACGTGTTCCAGGAAATAGCAATTATCGCTGTGGAACATGGCGCGCACGTTGATCGGCCCGGATAAATCAGCCGAACGCCCGCAGTCGGAAGCCAGTTCCAGGTCAATGCCTTTGATCAAACCCTGGTTGTCAAAGCCGAACTTGTAATCGATGCGAAAACCATGACGCTTGCCGGTGATGATCATGTCGTCATCACGGTCTACGCGTATTTTAACCGGCCGCCCCGTCTTGTTCGCGGCCAGCGCGGCGATCACGGCAAACAGGGCCGGCGTGGTTTCCTTGCCGCCGAAGCCACCGCCCATACGCCGGCATTCAACTACCACGTCCTTGGAAGATTTACCCAGCGCGTGGGCAACCAGGTGTTGCACCTCTGTGGGATGCTGGGTTGAGGCATAGACCAACATGGCGCCGTCTTCCCTGGGACAGGCCAGGGAAACCTGCCCTTCCAGGTAAAAATGATCCTGCCCACCGACCCTTATTCGCCCGTGCAGTTGATTGGCAGCCTCGGAAATCGCCTGGTCAGGGCTGCCGCGAGCAATAGTCTGGGCGGGAATCACGAAGAACTCCTGCGCCATGGCAGTATCGATATCCAGGATCGCCGGCAGTTCTTCATATTCAATCCCGGCCAGGCGTGCGGCTTTGCGCGCGTTGATCATGGAATCGGCCAGGACGGCAAAAACGGATTGTCCCACGTATTCGACCAGGCCATCGGCAAAAACGGGATCGTCCGCCAGTATGGGCCCGTGATTGTTGGTTCCGGGGATATCTTCCGCCGTGATGACGTCCACCACCCCCGGCGCTGACCGGACCGCGGAGAAATCGAGATTTTTTACCCTGGCATGGGCCTTGGAACTGTAACCGATGGCCGCATACAGGAGGCCGCGAGGCTCCGGCTGGTCATCTACGTAACCGGCCTCCCCGCTCACATGCAGGTGAGCGCTTTCATGAGGCAGCGCTGAACCGATAGCGAAAATATCTTCTTTATCAACCATTTACTTGTATTTTTTAATGTGTCGCCAAAGCCTGCCCCAGCATGTCGTAAGCAGGGGGCGATGCTTTGTTCCACTGGATTCCCGCCCCCTGCTCAACACCATGCTGGGGCAAGTTCCGCGGGAATGACGGCGGAGGCACATCCGTCATTCCGGGCTTGACCCGGAATCCAGTCAATAATGTGTCGCCGCAGGCGACTCCTTATCTGTGATATCAAAATAAAAACGTTTTAACAGGTTGCCTGCTACGCGTAGACGGTAATCCGCCGTGGCGCGCATATCGGTCAACGGCTGATAATCTTCTGCCAGCGTACTTATCGCCGCCTGTACCGTCGCTTCATTCCAGGGCATGCCCCGGAGCGCTGCTTCGCACTGGCTTGCCCGTTGCGGGATCGCCGCCATGCCACCATAGCAGATACGCGCGTCGGCGACGATGCCCTTTTCGAGTTGCACAAAATAAGCCCCGCACACCGCGGAGATATCCTGGTCGTAACGTTTGGCGATCTTGTAGGAGCGGAAATGACTGTCGGCGCCCCGGCGCAAGGGGATGCGCACGGCCTGGACAAACTCGGACTGCTGCAGGGCCTTTTTCTGGTAGCCCAGGTAGAATTCATCCAGCGGTAATTCGCGGACGTCATCGCCACGCCGTAATACCAGCGTCGCGCCCAGGCTGATCAGTGCCGGCATCGTATCACCGATGGGGGAACCATTGGCGATATTGCCGCATAAGGTGCCGGCATTGCGGATCGGGGGCGAAGCGAATCGTCGATTGATTTCATACAGTTCCGGATAGTGTTTTTCCATGGGGACAAACGCGTCGGTGAGACTGACCGCGGCGCCGACCTCCAACCGGTCTTCGGTCTCATCAACATAATTCAACTCCTTTACATAACCAATATGGACTATGACGGGAATCTCACGGTATTGCTTGGTTACCCACAATCCCACGTCGGTGCCGCCCGCCAGGATTGTGGCGTCAGGGTGTTGTATCAATAATTCCGCCAGTTCGGATATGGTTGCCGGCGCAAAATACCTGCCTCTTGCTTCCATACGGGAGCTATCCGGGGCAGCCGGTTTCAGGGACACCGCAGGATGGATATCTTCAAGCTGACGTCCCAGCTTCCGTTCATCAATCAGGTCCTGTCCATAGTCGTACATCCTGTCCGCCGCGCGGATAATGGGCCGATAACCGGTACAGCGACACAAGTTGCCGGCCAGTGCGTCGTCGATCTCCGCACGCGTGGGGCTATTGTTGTTTTTATAAAGGGCAAACAGCGACATCACAAAGCCCGGTGTGCAGAAACCACATTGGGAGCCGTGACAATCCACCATCGCCTGCTGCACCGGGTGCAAACCGTTGGCGCTGATCTTCTTCAGACTCTCCACGGTATACAGGGCCTTGCCGTCAAGGGTCGGCAGGAACTGAATACAGGAATTGATGGAACGAAAGCGGACCTGCCCCGCGACCGGCTCGGCAACGACGACGGTACAGGCGCCGCAATCCCCTTCGGCACAGCCCTCCTTGGTGCCGGTGCGTTGCAAGTCTTCCCTCAGGTAATTCAGTACGGTAGTCGTCGGCTCTATGCCCGTGACCTCATGCACCTGACCATCAAGCAGGAATCGTATGGCGCGGCTATCGCTCTCTTTATGGTTCGACGAAGATATCATGTCAGCTACCGCGATAGGTGCTGTAGCTCCACGGCGAGACCAGTAAGGGTACGTGATAGTGCTCCGCGGCAGCGGCAATGCCGAACCGCAAGGTTACCCGATCAAGAAAAGGTGGTTCGGATAACTCTACCCCCAGGGCCGCAAAATAGTCAGCTACGTGAAACACCAATTCCCAGACACCGACCCTGAAATCCTCGCCTTCAAGCAAAGAGCTGTCGCAACGACCGGAGGAGTTTGTAACGGTGGATTTCACCAGGGTGCGTTTCTCACCATCAATTGAATACAACTCGACGGTCATGCCTGCCGCGGGCAAGCCATGCGCCGTATCCAAAACGTGTGTGGTTAGAAAGCCCATATTATCCCGGATATTCTACCAGAACCTTTGAAAAGCTCATCCAAACCGGTGCACAACGGCATTCAGTTCTGCGATCAATGCCGATTTGGCGTCTGCGTTCAGCAGGGATGCTTCGAAGGAATTCCGCGCAAGTTGTACCAGTTCTTCCCGGCTCAGTCCCAGCGCTTCGGCAACCGCGACGTAGTTCTCGTTGACGTAGCCGCCGAAATACGCCGGATCATCGGAGTTCACGGTGACGAACAGGCCGAGGTCCAGCATGCGTTTCAGCGGATGCGCGGCTATGTCATCCACCACGCAGAGCTTCACGTTGCTGAGCGGGCAGACCGTCAGCGGTATGCGCCGACGCACCAACTCCTCCACCAACCCGGCATCCGCCAGCGCATTGTTGCCGTGATCGATTCTTACCACCTCAAGCACGTTCAAGGCTTCCCAGACATAGTCGGGAGGGCCTTCCTCCCCGGCATGGGCCACCGCGACAAAACCCGCGGCCCGGGCGCGCCGGAATACTTCGCGGAACTTGCCCGGCGGATTGCCGCGCTCAGATGAATCCAGCCCGACCCCGGCGATGCGGTCGCGATAGGTCATGGCCACGTCCAGGGTTTCCAGGGCCGCTGCTTCATCCAGGTGGCGTAGAAAGCACATGATCAACCTTGATGTGATACCCAGCCTGGCCTCAGCATCGCTCAAGGCCTGGCTGATGCCGTCAATGACGGTAGTGAATGACACACCGCGTCCGGTATGGGTCTGCGGGTCGAAGAAGATCTCGGCGTGGCGCACGTTCTGCACATAAGCTCTCTGCAAGTAGACCCAGGTCAGGTCATAAAAATCCTGTGTCTCAAGCAAGGCGTTGGCGCCGGCATAATAAATATCAAGAAAGTCTTGCAGGTTGGAGAATCGATATGCCGTCCGCAATTCTTCGATCGAGGAATAAGGCAACTCAACGCCGTTGCGCGCGGCAATGGCAAACATCAAATCAGGTTCAAGCGTACCCTCAATATGCAGGTGCAACTCGGCCTTAGGCAGGGCGGCGACAAAAGCGGTTATGTCTGTCATGTATTCAATCCTCGATCAGGCTGCTAAACTGGCACACAACTTCGGAGAACTTGATGGAAACTGAAAAGCTGGTCGCAGACATTCTTTTCAAGGGTGGAGATATTATCACACTCGACAGGCACAACCCCTATATCCGTAACGGGGCGATTGCGGTTGCCGGTGAAAAAATTGTCGTCATCGGGGCTGTGCAGGAAGTCGAAACACAGGTCGCAAGCGCACACCGAAGCGTGGATTTTTCCGGTCTGCTGATGATGCCCGGTATGGTCGATGGTCACAGCCACCTGTTCCAGAGCCTGGGCAAGACATTAGGAGACGGCATGTCCCTGTTGCCCTGGCTGGCAAAATTCATGATGCCGCTGTCAGCAAATATCAGCCGTGAGGATGCGATCCATGCAGTTCGTCTGGGATCGTTGAACGGCGTCCTGTCCGGAACCACAGCCATCGTGGACAATCATTATGCGCCGGTAGACGAAACAACCATCATCCGCGCTGCTGATGCGATGGAAGAAATCGGTGTACGCGGTGTGGTGGCACGCGGCATCTATGGCCAGATGGTGGAAGGCGGCAGGCGCATGAACTGCGACCCGCGCCTGTTCCGGTACTCCAGTGCCGAAGAACTTGAAATCACCCGCAACTGCATACAGGAAAAACCGGCCGGTTCGCTGGTGGAGGTCTGGCCAACCCCTGAAAATGTGGTGTACCTTGATCCGGACCTGGTGGTTGCCTGCCATGAACTGGCGACGGAATGTGACGTTTCCTGGCATGCGCACTGTAGTGAATCCAGGTTTGAGGTGGAGATATTTGAATCTATTTACCACATGAGACCCGCCAAATGGTTGTATGAACAGGACATACTGGACGAACGTATCACCCTGGCTCACGGCATCTGGTTCGACGAAGAAGAGATTGCCCTGCTGGGTGAGGCAAAGACGACCATCGTACATAACCCGATCAGTAACCAGTACCTGGCCTCGGGTATTATCAAACTGGGACCGCTGATGAACGCCGGCGCCAATGTCGCTTTGGGTTCGGATGGCGTTGCCGTTGCCGGCCAGGACATGTTCGAAGTCATGAAGTCAGCCCAGTTGCTGCAACGCATCCGCGAACTGGACCCGACAACGACCAATTCGGAGTTGCTGCTTTGTATGGCAACCAGGAACGGTGGCCGCATGCTCAGGAAAAACCTGGGTACATTAACGGCAGGCGCCCTGGCGGACTTTATTATGGTGGATATGAACGGCATACACCATCAACCCAATAACCGGCCGGCATGCAGCCTCACCCTGTCTACACGTGGTTCGGACGTGAGACACGTTGTGATTAACGGAGATATTATCGTGGAAAATGGCCGCTCCACCAGGGTGGATCAGGACAAGATCATTGCTGACGCGGTTCAGGCGTCCGCTGACCTGATCGACCGCGCCGGTATCCGCGATCTGGTTGTGGATTGGATAGAACCCGGGGTCCACTGATTTTCAGCTTCACGGACGTCATCCCATGAGAATCCTGAATACGGTGAGCTATGAGAAATAATAAAGAAGACGCCATCAACGAAAAATTGCCGCTGATCCAGGCGGCGCCGTTGGGACTGCAACACACGCTGGCAATATTTGCCGGCACGATTGCCGCGCCGCTGATTGTCGCCGAAGCGCTGGGACTGAATGCCGCAGACAAGACCCTGATCCTCCAGGCAACATTATTCATGTCGGGTATAGGCACATTGTTACAGTCAGCAGGCATCGGTCCTGTCGGAGCCAGGTTGCCGTTAGTGCTGGGCACCAACTTCGCCTATATCAGCATTGCCGTCACCATCGGCGAAAAGTACGGGCTCAGCGCGGTATTCGGCGGTGCGCTGGCAGCCGGTCTGTTCCAACTCTTTGCCGGGTATATCATTAAATATCTGCGGTCTTTATTTCCCCCACTCATCACGGGGCTATGCATATTATTAATCGGCCTCAATCTCTTGCCGGTGGGCTTTGCCCTGGCTTGCGGCGGCGCGGACGTGATTGATTTTGGCGCGCCAAGACATACGCTACTGGCAGGAACGGTACTTCTCATAGCTGTTTTCTTCCATCAATTCGGTAAGGGGTTCCTCTCCCTGGCAGCGATAATCATCGCTATCACGGCCGGATGTGTAATTGCATTGCTCCTGGGATTTATTGACCTGGAGACTGTTGACCAGGCAAGGTGGGCAGCTACCCCCGAACCTGTCCCATTCGGCTTGAGTTTCGAGATTTCAGCGGTGTTCAGCTTCGTCCTGATCTCACTGGTGGCGATTACCGAAACCATTGGCGACATATCCGGTACGACTATTGCCGGGGTCAACCGGGAACCCACGGATAAGGAGATATCCGGCGGCGTGATGGCTGACGGTTGCGGCACCCTGTTGGGGGCGGTGAGCGGCTGCCTGCCGCTGGTAACCTACAGCCAGAACGTCGGCCTGATTGCCTTGACCGGTATAGTGAGTCGCCACGTTGTATCACTGGCGGGCATATTCCTGATCATTGCCGGCCTGTTCCCGAAACTGGCCGCAGTCATAGGCGTCATGCCGACTGCGGTCCTGGGCGGCGTATCGGTCCTGTTGTTCGGTTCGGTGGTAGCCGCCGGTCTGAAGATGCTTGAGTTGGTTCACTTCGACCAGCGCAACATGCTGATTGCCGGCCTGACCATGGCAGTGGGGATCGGACTCCCTCAACAACCGGGGTTGCTTGACCGCATCCCTGAGCAACTGCGTATCATCATGGAAACCGGGCTGGTCCCGGCAATCCTGACAGCCATTATACTGAACCTCATATTGCCGGGACGTGAATAGTGACGCGGGTTAAGTCTGGCCCAACCCAAACAGTTATATCATGTCACGTCGATATTGAATCGAGAATTTATCGGCCAGATGCCAGAAAGCGGCCAGGATATGTCAGTCAGTTTCTTGAGAAGTACAGCTCCTTACTACCAGTTATAGCGTGCGGTGACACCATAGGTAATCGGTGGCGCGTAGTACGAGGTCGTCCCCAGGGCGCCCAGGTCAAGAGCATATTGTTTATAGGTCTCGTCGGTGAAATTCTTGACCCAGGCACTTACGCTGAAGCGGTCGCCGCCATCGGTATAGGTCACCCTGGCGTTGGAAACATTGTAAGCTTCCTGGAAAGAGCCCGAACCATTGGTGACTTCCAGATATTGATCATCATAATAAGCGCCATCCACCTGCATCGCCACGTTGCCATTGAAAGCGCTCCAGTTATAACGAACCAGGTAATTAATACTGACGCTTGGGGCGTTGGGTAATTCGGCGTTTGGAATCGTGACGCCGCCCGCGGGCCCACCGCCGGCAGGAGGAATAATAGCAGCCGCGCCGAGGACCTCACTGACTTCCGAGTCGATAAAAGACCCACCTAAAACCACATCCCAGTTTTCCGTCGGATACCAGAATAATTCCAGTTCACCACCATAGACCGTGGTGTCCGGGGCATTAGAGATAAAGGGTCCGCCGCCGGCAAGAGAGAAGGCCTGGTAGTCGCTGTAATCATAGTAGAAAAAGGCGCCGTTCAGACGAAATGTATCAAACCCGGATTTGAAACCGGCTTCATAGGACCAGAGTATTTCCTCTTCGTGCTGAAAAGTGGAAGCAGTGATATTAGGGGTACCGCCGATGGACCAGTTGCCGCCTTTGATACCGCGGTTCACCGAGCCATACAACATGAACTCTTCCGTCATTTGATATGTCAGTACCAGACGCAGGGCATAATCTCCGTAGTCGATCTCATTGACACCCGGATTAACGGCAGCAAAAGCATCATCGCTTTCCGTGATAAGCGGCGTGGGATTGAAGTTATCTGTAAACATCAAGGTCCAATCCATGGATTTATCGTCCTCAGACCAGCGTATGCCACCGGTCAGCATCAGCTTGTCCGTGACATCGAAATCAAACTGGCCGAATGCGGACCAGTTTTGTGATCCGAGCAAATAATTTTGAAAACTCAAAGCGCCTTCAAATCCATTGAAGGGATTCGCCGTTGCCAGTGCCGTGTCAACACCTCCGGCAGCAAGGATGCGACCTGATGCGACGATCTGGCCAAATCCGGGCGCGCCGGTGACCGAGGTGCCACCATCCCACTCCATGTCCAGGTAGTAAAAACCGACCTGCCAGCGCATCCTGTCGGTTTCACCGGAAAGACGCAGTTCCTGTGACCATTGATTGTAATCGACAAAGGTCTGGAAGGTGAGAATAGGAAGCGGCAAGGCATCGCCATCTTCATCGTAGTCGTAATTATTCTCGAAGAAATTGGTGATGGAGACCAGTTCCATACCATTGTCCATGGTATAATCGAACCTACCGGTGACGCTTACCTGTTTCCGGTTCATAAAGCCGGGATAATCATTGTAATGATCATGCGCGCTGGCAGGCTCTCCGAAGAAATTAATCACGCCGCCAAGCGTAATCGTCCGTCCTTCCGCATCAACCATACAATCTATCTCATTCGCTTCGAACGGGCAGTTCTCAAATACATACCCGCCGGTGGGGACATCATTGTCTTCCGCATACTTCACCCAGAAATTACCCTGAAGCTGTTCTGAAAAATCCACCTGCAGGGTGCCTCGCAATGCAAAACTATCAAGACCGCCGAGGTCTTGACCACTGCCGGGAAAGAGCACCATATCCGTGCCTGGGATAATGGAGTCTAAAGACTTTATATAACCATCTGCCTGGTTCCAGCGGCCGGCGACGCGATAACGCGCATTATCGGCCAGGCTGCCTCCGGCAGCGCCTTCCACGGAATATCGATCATAATTGCCAATCTCTCCTTCCAGGTAGCCATTGGTCTCTGCGTCCGATGCGTCACGACTGAGGTAATGGATCAATCCGCCGGTCGCATTGCGTCCAAAGAGTGTCCCCTGAGGCCCGCGTAATACCTCAACTCGCTCCATATCAAACAGTTGCCCGCTGACGCCATTCAAGGAGCCCAGGTAGGCATCATCAATATAAACAGCGACAGGACCTTCGTTATTATCGTTAAAGGTATTCTGGGAAATTCCACGCAAGTTAAAATTGGTCAGTTTCGGCGACCAGGTATTCAGTTGCAGGCCCGGCACCTGTTGCGTGATTTCGACGAAATCCGACAGGCCCAGTGCCTCCATTTGCTCACCGGAAAAGGCAGTAACCGAAATGGGCACATCCTGCAAATTCTGTTCCCGCTTTTGTGCCGTGACGACGATTTCTTCCAGTACACCTTGTGCATTGACAAGTAAAGGAATGAGCACACATACGGAAAGAATATACTTAATCGTTTTCATTATTGGTTTCCCCTTGGAGTAAAATACGCGGCACAGCATAAAGTTGTGTGTTGTTATTTTGGTCCCAGTGTAGCATATCAAATACATAAACAAGAACTTTTCATATACCTCTCTACGATAAGAACTTATCAATGGATAGGCTGAATGGAATCTTTATTCCGTCTCAATAACCTGCATGAACTCTTTGAGATACACCTCATTGGCCGGCTTGGTGATTACGCTGACTGCGATGACCAATGCCAGGTTGGTGATTAATCCCAGCAAACCGGCATGAATACCAAATAGAGGTGGGGCTAAAAAAGTATAATAAACTGAGATACCGACACCAACGGTCAAGCCTGCTATCACAGCTTGTTTCGTCACCTTAGGCCAGAAAAACGCTGCCACCACAGCGGGGAACAGTTGCACTAAAATCCCGTAGGCGACTAATACCAACGACAGAATAGATTGTGGCGGATTCAATGCCAACGCATAACTGAGCCCAAAAATCACAACGACTACCAATCGGGTCAGTTGCACCTGTTTTCTACCATCGTATGGCCCGGTTTTTAATTTCAGCAAGAAATCCTTTACCAGGATTGAGGCAATGGTGTGTAGAACGTTTGCGCCTGTAGACATCGATGCCGCTAAGGCGCCCGAAATAACTATGCCAATAAACCATGGCGAAAAATCTGCCATTGCTATCAATTCGATCATGATCTGATCTGATTTTTCCAGACTGTCAACCATCAGGATACCCGCAAATCCCACAAACAAAACCGGTACGATTAACAGGCTGTAAAGCGGGAACAGGACGATTGAGCGTCTCAGGGTATCATCGGTAGCAGCACTGTATGCTCGATTAAACAAATGCGGCCACATTGTCATACCCAGGACTATCACAATGATCGCACTCGTATAATCAACCCATGGCATCGCATCATTATGACCGGGTATGGTTAAGTATTCAGGCGCTTCCGTTGCCAACTTTATAAACATTGCATCAACACCACCATAGAATCTATACGGGATTACCAAACCGATGATCCAGGCAGCGGTTAATAATACGAACCCCTGAATAACGTTTGTCCATCCGATTCCACGTAATCCTCCGGCAAAGGTATAAACGAGAACAACAGTGAACACCAGGAAAGCACCCAGCCAATACGGGATATTGCCGCCGGTCGCCGCCGAAAACAGGTAACCTGAACCAATTATTTGAATAACAAGGTAAGGTAATAATGAGACTACTCCGATAACGGCAACAAAAGCAGATAAGAAACGACTCTGGTATCTTGCGCCCAGCAAGTCACTTTGTGTTAAAAAACCATATCGTCTTCCAAGCCTGGCGGTATAGACACCAATCCACCACCAGGGTAAAAGCGCAAACGAAAATGCCACCATTATAAATAAGGCCGGAACACCACGGGAATATGCCCAGCCCGGGACGCCCAGAAAGGTCACGGAACTATAAAATTCCGCTCCGATAATAAAGAATAAGAGTCCGAACCCGAGGCCTCTGCCACCCGCCAAATAGGCATCGAGTGAAACACCGACATCTTTCTGTCGTCCGACCACGCCTATAACGAGTACAACTACAAGATAGGTGAAGACAATCGATGCAATAATAATCCAATCAGCCACGATGACTCACTTCCGGTTGGAATTCTCCGTAAAGTACAAGGCAAGTACGCCAAGGAAGACGAGACAGGACCAGGTGAGAGTCCAAAAGAAGAAAAACGGGATACCTGAGATCATTGGATAAATACGATTTGCCAGCAATGCAATCGGCCATACATTGGCTGCAAGGCACACGAAAAAATAGATGCCGAAAAAAATCACTCGGGCACTAATATGCATAATCGCGGTCCGGATCGGGTTGGTTCGGCGAATATCACATTGCGCTGCCCGGTTGCTATCCTGAGCATATACCTAGAGCCTTGCAGGCGTCGGAAAAGAGCTTAATGGGAGGTCGATAAATACCACCACCCACTCGCCCCTGTTTTCCGTCAATATCGATCACGCCAAGTGATATGAGCAAACTTTTGTTTTGTTCAAGGACCTGTCCGGCTGTCATGCCGAAAAGAACTTCGTTTCTTACAAAACCTTTATGTGTTTTACCCAGGAGCGCTTTTGGCAAGGTTAGCGCATCATCCGGGAGTACCGGGTTGAATACCTTGCGCTGTTCCGGCGCGAAGTTCAGCGCCATTGCCCCCAACCCGAAAGCATCCACAACCGCGCTGTCTCCAATAGCGCCCAGGGCGTTGTCTGAAGATAAGCCCGGGTTATACACCGCATTCGGAGGTAATGCCGGTACGGTAAACCAGCGACCTGGTAATCCTGCAAGCTGTAAACCGAACTCAATGCCATTACCGCCGATTGCTGTGACAACACTGCTTCCTTCGATGCCTTTGGCCGCCTCCATGATAGATTTTACCGCGGCCATCCAGAGGTTGAGAAAAAAAGGTGGGCTGTTTGCAATATATTCAATGGCTTGATTACCGTGCTTATTCGTAGCCAGGCTGCTCTTGAGTTGCTCCAGCAGGCGCGCGCTGGAAGCCATTGTTCTGCCATGACAGTCATCACCCCTGCTTAGCCCAAAATCGGCAATCGGAATGAGCTGAATCCCGTCTTCGGGTAGCGCCTCCCGGAGGATTTCACTGAAGGCGCCATTCAACCAGCGCAGATGTTCAAGAACATCGGGGTTACAAAGACCCAGGCGCAGGGCATGCTGCATACCCCCATTGAGCGTACTGACCGCCTTCAATTGACGATTGTTTTCATCGGTGACAACCACTGCTGACATCGATGGAGAAAGTACTGACGCCAAAGGAACCACCGCGCCCAGGTCCTGGGCAGGTTTCAGAATCACTTCCCCGGCGAGAAGCATCCCCCTTGCCTGTTCTATTTCATTTGCCCAACCTTCATACAGGATCGCCATGACTGCGGAATGAAATACAGCCTTAGCCATCTTCTCCGCTTTTACGGGAGGGCCGGCATGCAGGATCATCCTTTCACCAATGGGAATGGCTTGCTCGGCTCGCGCTAATCCATTCCACGTTGGCTGAACGTTTTCCATAACGTCTAAAGCATGCAGATCAATTTCATTCATGGTTGGTTTTCCATAGTTGGGGTCAGAGTAAAAATACTCAACAATAAGCCCGCGTCCTCTACCAGATTAGCTGTATTTTTACTCTGACCCCATATATCCCTAAAAACTAACCAATGAGTTCTGCATTTATTTCTTCAACGAACTTATCAATGTGCAGTTTGATTTGCTCAACCCTGTCCGTTTTATCCTGGTAGTCGCCATTGACAATAATATCGGTAACCCGGTTACCTATTTGCTTCAGAATATCCTGTTCATTATCTTTACTTATGCCGGATACTTTAATCACCGTGTCATGACAGTACGTGGGAATTGTACCGTTTGAAAGACGGATGGAAGACTGCCTGCCAGGCTTGTCGTCATTGAGACGATCTATACTACGCCGGAGATGTCTTCGTAACTGCATCACGCCAACATCGCAGAACGTCAGGTGCTCCAGGTTATGATTGGCAATGCGCCCCTGGGAAACCTGCGCGTCATAGTCTCCGGGTTCATTCTGCCTGTCCTCGTAGGGTCGTTCCCCGGTCTGACCAAAAAAGTCGACCTTTCCCAGACCACATTCGTTTTCATCATGCAGGCCATCCGGGTTTTGATCATCATTAAAATGGCGCCAACCGATAATCTTGCAGGTTTCATTGTCTACGGGAGTCGTCCAGCGCGTGATGCCGACCCGCCCGACATTGCCGAAGTTCTTGAGACGCTCGCCTCCCTCCAGCACATACCCCACCTGGGCCAGGTTGGGAAGAATAATGTCATTCGATCGAATCCAGACATGGTCTCCTTCTCGCCGGGTCGTGATATAAATCATCCCCGTCGGCGTATCCTGCCATTGCAGTTCCGGCAACAAGCCCCAGGTATCGGTAAAGTGACTGAACGTGATGCGGGTATGTAAAAACACGGCATGGACCGGGTCCATGACGTTCTCGTGTACCTGCAACCAGTTGCAGGGATAAGTCAGGCTGTATGGAACGAGCTTATCGCCCGGAATCTCGTAACTGTCGTAGAGCGGAAATTCGGGTATATCTTCAGGCGGCCCGAAATAACCAAAGACGATGCCTTTATACTCCATTGCGGGATAAGCCGGGTGGCACAGTTGATCCTTGAGTTTGCTTGCGGGCGGATCACCCGGGGTATCCAGGATCTGCCCATTAACGGCATAGTGCCAACCATGATAGCAGCACCGGATCCCGTCATCCGACGGGATGCCGAATTCGAGTGAGGATCCCCGGTGTGAGCAATGGCGAGCCAGGATGGCAACCTGGTCCTGCCTGGTTCTGAATACAACAAGGTCTTCGCCGAACATCCTGACGGCTTTGGGCAAGGTTTCTATCTCTGTACATAATGCCACGGGCTGCCACGCACGTCGCAGGACTTCGCCCATCGCCGATTTTTTTTCAACCTCGGTCAGGGTGGGGTCAAGTTCCGGATTACCGTGATAATAGCCGCCAAATGGTTGAGTGAGAAAACCCTTCTTCATAGAGTGCCTTTGAGGCGTCAGCGGTGTTAAAAACTGACTCCCAAGGTGACACTGTACCACCGGGGACGGCCCGGCATCAATTGGGACATGCCGAGAAGCGGAGTGAAGTCTACCGAGTAATTCAAATATTCCTTATCGAAAAGATTTTCTACGGCAAAGCTGAGACTGTACCGCTCGTTCGCGGATTTATAACCTATCCTCCCATTCCAGACACTGTAATCCTCATGAAAGTGGAACGGCGAATTATCAATACTGAAGTAATGCTCGTCCATGTAATTGAAATCCAACTGTAGTGTCATGTTACCCATATCACCGAGACTGTGAAAGTATCGAAAAATCCCATTCACGGTCATATCCGGTGATAAGGCAAGATCGTTACCGGTAAAGTCCTGTCCGGGCAACCCGGTATCAAATCCTTTTTCGGCTTTCGTATCAAGCAGGCCCAAGCCCAATATGGCCTCGAAATTTTCAACCGGAGTCAGCGTTAATTCCAACTCGGCCCCATACACTTCAGCATCACCGTTACCAAAGAAGGCTGTCCCGAGAAAGGGGAAAAACTGGTACTGCATATCTTTGTAATCGTAATAGAAAACAGATGCGTTGGCGCGTAATTTACTATTGAAAAAATCGCCTTTCATGCCGACTTCATAGGCATACAGAATTTCCTCTCCAAATGGCTCCTCCTGCCCGGGCGTATCAATGTAAGAGCCGTTAAACCCTCCGCTCTTAAAACCGGCGCTGAAACCGGCGTACAACAACACGTCATCATTAAGCTG
Organism: Gammaproteobacteria bacterium; assembly: GCA_965248145.1. Classification (GTDB taxonomy): domain Bacteria; phylum Pseudomonadota; class Gammaproteobacteria; order Eutrophobiales; family Eutrophobiaceae; genus JAAXHV01. The sequence continues at coordinate 2,743,568 of OZ252091.1, forward strand.
AAAATCAAGTCCGACTTTACCGGAAATATTTTCTTCTTTAATCTTGCCGCGGGTGTCAACAAAAGTGGGAAAATTAACCGGTTCCGGACTGCCGAAAATCAAGGTCCCCAGGAAGTCATAGATCGTCTCCTCGGCATTAATCAGGAAATCCTTATCTTCTTCGGTATATCGAAGCCCTACCACACCGGTCAGGCGTTCGCTAAAATGATAATCAAGTTGCCCGAATACGGCCCAGGAAGACGTATCCTGTTCCCAACGGTTAGGGCCAACGGTGATACCGGAAAAACCATTCGTAAGGACTTGTACGTCATCGCCGTCAAAACTCTTCTTCGTATCATCGAAATAGTAAGCGCCCAATTGCCACAAGTAGCTTTGTTGCTCACCGGAGAGCCTGACTTCCTGACTGAACTGCTCTGCGTCGATTACGAATGTCGCGATGACGTTCTGTGCTCTCGGCCCGGCAGCGGGGCTCGGGCTGGCGTCGGAATCCTCAGTGTAACTTCTTTTCACTTCCTCATAACCCGTGACTGAGACAAATTCGATCCCGTTGCCAAATCGATAATTGACAGTCCCGTTCACGCCAAGCGTTTCCAGCTTCAACGGTCCGACGAAATTCTGGTCCGTTGCATAGAGGTCGTCATCCGTATCCCGGTACCCCTGCGCATCAAAACAACCACCGGCCAGGGCTTGTTCCGTTGAACACGGAACCGCTCCGGCCGCATCGACGGATAACGTGCCCAGATGGGCATATTGCGCGGCGTTCTGGTCCACGTCGCCGGCATGGATGTTGAGCAGTACGTCCAGGTTATCGCTTGGCAGAAAATGCAACTGTCCGCGCACTGACAGGTTTTCCGTGTCATTGCCGTCATCGCCTAAGCGATTCTTCATATAACCGTCGGCATTATTAGTCCGAAAGGAAAGACGTCCCAATAATTTGTCACTTGCAAGCGGCCCGCTGAGCGCCCCTTCAAAGTTTATGGTTTCGTGGGACCCAAAGGTTAAATCGCCATAAGCTTCAAATTCCCCGGTCGGCTTTTTCGATATGAAATGCAATAACCCGCCCGTGGTATTACGGCCATACAAGGTGCCTTGAGGACCTCTCAGCGCTTCCACGCGTTCAAGGTCAAACAGCTGCAGGGTCTGTCCGACCTGCGTACCCATATAGATACCATCGATATACAAGGCAACAGGCCCTTCATTGGAATCGCCAAAGTCATTCAGGCCCACGCCGCGCATGGTAAATACCGGCGTATTGCCTTCGCCAACCGGCACGCCGAATGAAAGATTGGCAATTTGCGCAACGACATCGGTTGAATTTTCAAAGCCCAGTTCCCTGACCGCGTCACCTGAGAATGCCGTAACGGAAACCGGCACATCCTGTAAATTCTCTTCCCGTTTTTGTGCAGTTACCAGAATTTCTTCAAGTACGCCTTGCGCCGTAACTGCATTTCCGAAAAAACTCGTTAAGACGAGGACTGATAGTAATATTCGCATAGTAACCTCCTTACTCGGTATCAGATGTTATTAGTTTTTAGTTTTCAGTTTTTAGTACCCAAAACAAACAACTACTAAAGACTGACCACCTAATTCTCACCCACAGCCAGCTTCCCAGCTTCATATTCTTCCGGTTCTACTTGCTCTCTTCCAAGTCTCTCCCGGGCTTTTCCGATTAATCCGTCTAACACTTCGGGATCGTCTGCCAGGATTCGTGTACCACTGATATTTGCTTCAGACATCAGTATCTTGACTTGCTTCACCAACAGCTTGTCGTCATACACCTCTTTTCCGTATTCCAATTCCCTCATCCTGTTTCGGATCACTGCCGGCATTGCCAGCGCGGGCGTAATACGCCAGCCGGACTTTTGCCCGATTAATTCCGGGTTCAAGTCCTGTGGGCGGTCTGCCTGCACGAACGCTTCGTCAACATAGTGAAATGACCGTTTACCGAATACGGGGTAATCTTCGTGCAAGGGTTCTCCCATGTGAATGACCGACATTCTTTCAACGATTGGGTACATCTTTTTTAAATCGTACTCATCTTTCAGATGTTCATTGCCGGCCCGCAACAAATTACAGATCAACATGGCGCCCGAGCAATGCGCCCCCTGTGCGGCGTGTGGAGAAAAACCGGCCCAGATCCCGTCAGCGCCGGCAAGAATGGCATCAATGACCGCCGCATCCTCCATGCCGTTACCGGAATGGGAATGTACGAGTACCAGTCTTGGGGGGGAAACATACTGCCGAATGAGCCTGACCAACTCGGCATTCTGAAATGGAAAGTGTGTGCCGCGCACGTCTTCAAAAATAACCGCCTGGATCGGAAGCTGTTGCAGCAGTTTCAGTACCCGGGTCAACAACTCCGGGTCCTGGTCCCAGACGTCGAAAATATCAACGATACGAACGAATATCCTGCCTCGTCGCGCCGCCGGTTGCGGCAATATTTCCCGCAGGTATTCGATATTCCTGACGATATCCCGAAACAGATCGTCGTATGTCCGCCCCTCCGCTGTTAAAGCCTTCGGTTCCAGGTAGATCAGTAAAAGACAGTTCGGCGTGCCCACTGCTTCAAATTGTCGCTGGCTGTAGGTAGGTCTGAATGGTTTGCCTTCTTCCGTTTTGGCCGGCATCAGGTTGGAAAAATACCCGTCCATGGAATCACCGGATTCCCTCAGTTGTTCCGCAAATACCTGATCGACGTTTTCGTAATCGAAATAGCCGGTAATCGAAATATCCTTAAACCCGAATTCCTTGGACAGTGATAACAACTCCTGCTTATCATCCAGGGTGTGGCCGTAACTCGCCGGCAGACTCCCTTCTCTGGGCGCCATATCAAGGATAAACGGTTTAAGATTTTTCAAGACAGCCAGCTTCCGATCAATTTGCTCCCTGACTTCCTCGGTGGCTTTTCGATCTGCGTCATCCAGTTGTGTCAAGTTTGTTATATCAACCTGCTTCATCACTATACCTCTCACAAAAATCAGTTCCGTACTTCTGTTATGGCCCGACCCTGGCTAACCAGAGTCCTGATTTGACCGAATATCGTCTTCAGAAAACCATATTCACAATGTTTGATATGCCCCTCCAACAGCCCTGTCAATTCCTCCAGGGCATGAAACGGGACAAGCGGCGCCGCATGGTGCGCACTGTGATGCGGCATGTGCCAGGAAAGTATGGAAAGTAACGGGTTAACAAATACCGTCCTGGAGTTTTCCATCATGTCAGGGGTCTTTGCGCAGCATACGTGTTCCGTCATGCGTATCAGGCGCTCAACCGGCTCCATTAAAACTCGCGGGATAAGCCAGAAAACAACTATCGCCCAGGTCTGATAAAAAATGGAGACAGCGGCAAGGCTTCCGTAGACACACAAAAAAATACAGGCTTCTCGCTGAACTCTTTTTCGTTCCGTAGCCGGAACCGCACATCGTGTAATTTTGCTCATCCAGCCGAACGGTGGCAGCAACAGGTTCCGTGCAATGTTATAAAAATAGGGGACAGCCGAACCGTACCAAAGGTACTGCCGGAGATTGTCCGCCTCTACGTATTGGGCGTCACGTTCAGGGTTCTGGGTAAAAGTATGATGGTCGGCATGCTCATATTTGAACGCCAGCGGTGGCAACACCAGTATCAGACCCGTTATCCAATAAAGGCTATCGTTGAGCCATTTCGTTTTGAATACCGTGCCATGTGATGCCTCGTGATAGGGCGCAAAAAACCGGACGATGATAAAACCATGCAGCAATATGGCAGGGTAAAACCAGGGTGAATTCAGGGCACAATAAAGAAGATAACCAGTACAACCCACCGCGCTGAAATGGAACAGGGTAAACAGGAGCCCACTCCGGTCCTGGCGTCGCATCAGTTCCGCCAAACGTCGTGGACCTACAATATCCCTTACCGCCTTTGATGCGGCAATGGTCGTGTCATGGCTACCTGGTTGACTATCATTCATCATCATACTTTAACTATTATTCCATTATATGGAATAATATTCTAAAACAGTAATTAATTTAGACTATGAAAATGATTTTGTCAACTGAAAAGCAAAAAAATGTTGTGAAAAAATTGAAGACTCCATCCCCGCGTAAGCCTCCGCCGCCATTACCGCGCAAGCGGGAGTCCAGTCAAAAAAATGATTATTTATAATGTAAGAGAGTATGATGGGGTCATATGATGGGGTCAGGTCTTTGATTTTGAATATGTATCATTGAAGCTGACAAAAAGCCTATCAAAAATCAAAGACCTGACCCCATCACCTCGTGACCCCATCACCTCGGACGAATTAGACAGTTAGTTTCCCTTCGTGATTAAAGAAAATGAGTGAAATTGAACAACTGACATGGCATGACGTCGCAGCTACATCCCAGGTTGATGAACTCTTACCACTGGCGGTTGAAATCGGAGAGCGCCTTATCTCGCTGTATAAGATCAATGACAGGGTTTATGCTACCGCCAATATCTGCTCACACGAAGAAGCGTTATTATCCGAAGGCTACGTCGATGATGATGAGATTGTCTGTCCTATCCACCAGGCCCGATTTCATATACCTACCGGCAGGGTTCTTTGTGCGCCTGCCACGGAAGATATTGCTGTTTATCCCGTGCGCGTCGAAGAGGACCGGGTTCTGGTCGGGATTAAAGATGATTAATTAAGGCACAGAGAACACAGAGGCAGGAGAGAAATTATCTGACTGCTGCACCCAGTACAATCGAAGTAGAACAATGGTAGGCCTGGCTGCTTGTCCCCAGGCACCAATTGTATTCATTCGATAAGAACGGCGTGTGCATGGGTCGCGACCCTTCATTTCTCGTACACAGACAACGTCCGCATGAACTTTTGCCGCAACAGTCATTGTAAGAGACGATGTAATCTTTACCGTCTTCCGGATTCCTGCAAGTGCCTATCCAGGTTATCGGCGACATCTCGGTGCCAGGCGGACAGGTATTGTAAGAACCACCACAGCACGAACAAAGAAAACCATCAATCGCACAATAACGCCAGTAATCGCAGTTCCCGGGATTGCCGGATGTTTCATCATGAGACGCAGGTGCAGTCTCCGTAGCCCTGGCAACAGGTAACAGCGGTATGACAGATGCCCCTAATAAGATTCTGCCCAATGCGGCAAGCATATTGCGCCGCGAAGTCCGTTTAGCGACGGCGCGAACGGCTATTTCACTGATGTCGTCAAATTTTTTCATGGGGTATCAGAAGAGAAACAGGCGTCAGCAGGATAGTGGGAGTCTGTCCCAGTTGGGTAACTTTACGCTTGAACACTCCCGTCAGAGCGTCATAAATTAACAGTTCAGGATAAGCCGAAAAGACGGCAAAAAGCAGTGGTTTATCGTCTTGTGATATTTGAATTGCGGTTGCCGGTTCCTTAAGCCTGATTTTCCTGATGCGTTTGCTCGTATCTAAATCATATACCCAAATTTCGCTGCCCGGATCTTTATAGGAATCCCTGTTGCCCTGGTGCATCAGCACGTATAGTTGTGATTGTCGTTGATGCACGGCAAGCGGCTGAAGCCCGCTCATAATCCACGCTTCAGCACGCTCCGAGTCCGATAACAAAGACCATTTCTCGTGGAACACAGGCTCCCCACCGGCAATTGATACCGGGTGGATATATCCGCGGACCGACAAAAACAACCATTGATCCCTGAAACGAACTGCTTTTTCAGACACAAAATCATCCCCGGGATCAAAAAACGGCCCGGTACGATACTTTCTTTTATCCTGACCGCTGTCATCCAGTTCAATCACAAGAAGTGTTCCATCTGCACAGATTGAAGCCAGTGCCTGGGCGCCAAAGGCATACACCATGGCGCACCCGCCTGATTCGATTTCCCTGACAAACCTGCGATTTTCAACGTCAACAAGACTGATGGATTGCGTCGGGGTGAAGTTGTAGACAGCCATGAACCGGTTGTTATCCGTGAGCGTGGCATTTTGTGTGGTCGGGATGGTTTCGGCTCGTTTAGCCGGAATTTCAATCTCAGCGACCGGGGATAACGTGCCCGTATCATAGATCGTGATCACGTCAGTCCTTTTGCCGCGAGTGCCACGAGACCAATAAGACTCAGGGGAGTAAATAGCGCGGTAATCACTCGGCAATGCCAGGACCATCCCGTGTATGCCCGTGCTCAACATACCCAGCATATCGCCGGTATCACCGTCTACCAGGAAGGCCCTTCCCGCTTCCAGGTGCGTAAATGAAACATCATTTATCCAAACCCAGTGCGGATGCGGTTGTGTCGGAAGTTCCCTTACACTGCCGACTCTCTCGGCGGGAATCTCTGCAAATACATGAGTGATGACCAGAAGAAGCGCTACTACTCGAGCAACCGGCACAGTCATTTTTAATGGCCGGAACGGCACAGCCTAACCCCCCAGATTTCTGGTAATCTCGGCCGTTGAATTTTTCAGGTACCTGATCAGGACGTCCGTATCCAGTTTAAGGAATCGGTCGGCGGGTCCGATGATACCTACACTGCCGATCACCTCTTGTGAGCTATCGAAAATAGGCATGGCGATTCCTGCCGCTCCTTCACTGATCTCTTCGATAGACTTGGCATAACCATGCGTTCGTATTCGCTTCAGTTCATCTTCGATAAGGGTACTGTCGGTAATTGTCTTGTCGGTCAGCTTTTCCATCGTGTTCGACAAGGCAATTTCGATCTCGTCATCATGCATAAACGCGAGAATGGCTTTGGCTGACCCACCGGCATGCAAGGGAACGTGTACCCCATCTTCCATCATCAACCTCAAACCAGGATTATTATTTACCTGCAAGGTACATATTACTGAATCTCTTAAAGGACTCAGCATCATAAGCAGTGACGTCTCCCTTGTTCGCAGGGATAAATCGTTAAGAACAGGACGTGTAATCCGGCGGATATCAATTTGCGCCATGGCGCGCCGACCGATTTGCAGCGCCAGTGCGCCAAGCCGGTATTGTTCAGAATCCGTATCCTGTGAGAGAATTTTTTTATCCTGTAATACATTTAAAATACGATGAACCGTCGTTTTCGGCAACCCCGTCTCTTCCGTAACCCCGGCCAGGGTCCAACAGGGTTGCTCCGTAGAAAATAATTCGATTATGTGAAATGTCTTATCAAGAATCTTGATCTGCAGGGGGGAATTTTTACGCGGCCTGCCGCGACGTTTTGCCATCAGTTACTCTCTGTCAGTGACGGCTTAAGTCTAATGGCTTAACCATGTTTCAGAAAAAGCCAGGAAGGCACTACTCATGGAGCGGCCAAAAAACTGGCGCGGATAAACATTTCCTTCCAGCACCCGACCGTTAACGGCGATTTCGGCCGAACCCGCCTCAACGAATAAGCTGTACATTTGATGCTCACCGGTGGCGCTTTGATCTTTGTCCACGTCAACGGCGAATGATTCACCCAGATCTTTCCAGGTCAACGTGATCTCAACGCCACCCCCTTTCACGGTCTCTTTATAGGTACTCTGTGCATCACCGCTCGTAGCAACGCTCTCTATCGGTAAACGCGTCATTGCCGCCAGGCTCGCACGCCCCCTGAAAGTCGGAAATTTAGAAACAAAATCCTGCAAAATATAATCCGTCATGGGCTCGTTATCCGTCAATAGCACATTGGCAACGTCCGGCATTCCCTTGGCTTCGTCAGGCTTTTCAAGCAGCAGCAGAAAATGGCCTTTTCCATGAGGGGATACAACGATACGCCCGAATACCGCGAGGGTAATCCAGGGACCCTCAGGCTCATCGCGCAAATAAATACCGGGATTTTCACCCGACCATTCGACCCTGCCGGGATTAATAGGGTTTTTATCGACCATCGTCTTATTACTCCTCGCTTATTCTGTTCATCAATATTATTCCATATCGTAGTATTTTATTCCAGATCGATATTGAAAGAACCAAGCAGTTCCTCGAGCCGGTATATGGCGATCCTGAAAACCTGTCCCAGACATTCATTGAACTCGTCTTCCCGGCTGTTTTCCAGGCGTTCCCGGAAGCGCGTGATGATCTGGTCCGGGTTCAGACCTTTTACCGCCAGGATAAACGGGAAACCGAATTTATCCCGATAGCGTCGATTCAACCCTGCCAGTAATTCGGCTTGCCCGCCCTGGCCCCCTTTCAGGCCGGCATTTCTCTGTTCGCGTTCTGAATGTCCTGTTAACGGTTTCCTGGCGCCCAACTCCGGGTGCGCCCGTAACAGGGCCAGTTGCCGCTCCCGTCCCGCGGCCCTGACGACGTCAATTAGTGTTTCAACCACGCCCTCAGCATCTGTAAAGGGTCTGGATTGCCATGCAGCTTCAGCCGCCCAGGGCGAATCTTCGAAAACACCTCCGAAAACGGCAACAAAGGTATCCCTGTCCATGTCGTTGATTTCATCAAGCCGGTATTGAGAGAGGGAAGCGTCTTTCATTTTTGGGGTCAGAGTAAAAAATTTGGGGTCAGAGTAAAAATATGGTTAAAATTTGGGGTCAGAGTAAAAATACGCAAGAATATATCAACACCAGTTAACAGATTAACCATATTTTTACTCTGACCCCAAATTTTAGACACCCATACTGGTGGCTTTACAAAATCGTTGATCTTTCCTTGCTCAACAACCACCGGCCAGTTGTGAACAGGACAAACAACAAGCCGGCTGCAATAAAGACCAGGGGGAAGCCATGTGGGTCCCACAAGTCCATGGCGATACCGGTGATGGTCGGTCCGGTCAGACTGCCTATGCCCCAGAGGACACCGATGGAGACATTGGCCGTCACCAGTTCCCTGCCTTTGAAACGCTGGCCGACTATGGTCAGAACTACCGTATATAACCCGGTAAACAGACCGCCCCACACAAACAGCAGGAGCCAAAGCAGATGAGCATTACCGATAGCGTAAGGCAACAGGAAAGTGCCCGACAAAGTACCGACGCCGCAGAGTACGAGCATCCCGTAACGATTGAATTTATCTGCCAGCCATCCAACGGGATAAGCCAGGGTCACGCCACCGAGACCCGACACCGTCAACATGATCGCGGCCTCTGCTTCATTCAAGCCGCTACGAATGCCGTATACCGGCAACAAGGACATCCCGGCAGTCTCCTTCCAGGCGAACAGCAGCACGGCAGCAACCAGGGTGGGCGCGACAAGCATGAATGTAAAAATATTGAATGATGCCTCTTTATGGGGAGACAGGTAATGCGAACCGGTCCAGAACAGGGGTATTGCTGCCAGGGTGATGAAAAACGCGCCCACAAGAAACGGCGTCCAGCCATCAATGCCGATCGCGGGGATGACCAGGGGACCCAGCGCTATTGCCGCGGCAAACAAGGCATTATAGATACCCATTAACCGTCCCCGGTTGGCGTCATCGACAACTTCATTAACCCAGGTCTCACTGGCCACCAGCAGGCAGTTGGTCGTAGCGCCAATCATTATGCCCAGGGCATACCAGGCATAAAGATGGTCGAAGCGCGGATATTGCAGCAGCACACATAAGTCGAGAGCCAGACAAAGTATCAGAAACCGACGCATGCCCAGTTTTTCGACGAACATCGGGATGAACGGTGCGGAAAGTAATATTCCTATGGCAGGCATGGCCGCATTCAGGCCGATGAAAGTACGATCAATACCCCGATCTTCCAGGATAAGGGCCAGTAAAGGACGAATTAACCCTAAAGTGAGACCATAAATGGCTACACAGGCAAAGATGGCAAACAGGGCTGTATTCTTGATATTTCTCACGCCGGAGATGGCAAACGGAATTTTATTCTGTCTTATACGGATGTTTCTCATGCCAGTGCCTGGCGATTTCCACCCGCCGGCAGATCCAGACGTCATTATGTTGCTGCACGTAATCAAGAAATCGTTCAAGGGAGGCGGCTCTCCCCGGTTTGCCGATGATACGACAGTGCAAACCCACGGACATCATCTTCGGCGCGGTCTCGCCTTCCCGGTACAGTACGTCAAACGCATCCTTGAGATAGGTGAAAAACTGATCGCCGGTGTTGAAGCCCTGGTTAGTGGCGAAGCGCATGTCATTGGCATCCAGGGTATACGGCACAACCAGGTGAGGTTTGTCATTCACCACTTCCCAGTAGGGTAAATCATCCGAGTAGGAATCGGCATCATAAAGGAACCCGCCGTGCTCAACGACCAGCCTGCGCGTGTTCGGGCTGTCGCGTCCCGTGTACCAGCCCAGCGGCGGACTGCCGGTCAGCGCGGTAAGCGTATCCATCGCCAGTTTGATGTGGGCGCGCTCGGTCTCTTCATCAATAAACTGGTAGTTGATCCAGCGCCAGCCGTGACTGGCTATCTCGTGTCCGTCTTCCAGCATGGCCCGTACGGCATCGGGATGCCGCTGTAACGCCATCGCCACCCCGAAGACGGTGACTTTGATATCGCGTTTACGGAAGATTCTCAACAAACGCCAGAGGCCGGCGCGGCTGCCGTATTCATACAGGGACTCCATACTCTTGTGTCGTACCCCTGTGAATGCCTCGGCGCCGATAATCTCGGAGAGAAAGGTCTCTGACGCCGCATCCCCGTGCAGTACGGAGTTTTCCGCGCCCTCCTCATAATTGAGCACAATTTGCAACGCCAGGCGCGCCCCGTTCGGCCATTCGGGGTGAGGGGGTCCGGCGCCATAGCCGATTAGGTCACGCGGATAACTTGTTTCACTCATAAAGGCATGAAATCAATGGACGATTCGAGTTTGTCGTTACTGTACAGGTCACGCTGGGAAAAAACCATTATAATGGCGCCGTCGATACGCCAATCCAAAAAAATACGACAAATACATTATGAGCAACAGCGAACGACTGCATGACCTGAAACACGCCTATGTCGACCTGGCTGACGAGCGTATGGGCACTAAAGCGATTTTTTGCACGGACGACTTCTTTGCGCCCATGGAAAACATGTTAAAACCGACGGAACCCATATTTATTGCGGACAAGTATACCGAGCACGGCAAGTGGATGGACGGCTGGGAATCGCGGCGTAAGCGCAGCGGCGACTATGATTACTGTACCGTGCGATTTGGCGTATCCGGTATCATCAAGGCCATTGACGTAGATACGCGGCATTTCACCGGGAATTATCCGGCACAAGCCTCACTGGATGCCTGCAATTCGGATCAACCGCCGGATGACCGGACTCAATGGACGGATATCCTTCCCAGGTCCAGTCTGGAAGGCAATACACATAACCTGTTCGACGTGGATCATACGGATATCTGGACTCATGTCCGGTTGAATATTTATCCGGATGGAGGCGTTGCGCGACTGCGTATATTCGGCAATGTCTATCGCGACTGGAGTGACATTGGCAAAACGCAGTTGATCGACCTCGCCGCAGTAGAAAACGGCGGTCGCTCTCTCGCCTGCAACGATGAACATTTCGGCGAGATGGGAAACATCATCATGCCGGGGAAAGGGATCAACATGGGTGACGGTTGGGAAACGCGACGGCGGCGGGAGGCCGGCCATGACTGGCTCATCCTGCAGTTGGGTCATGCCGGGATAATCGAGAGTATCAACGTTGATACCGCCTTTTTTAAGGGAAACTATCCTGACCGTGTCAGCCTGGATGCCATTTACCTGTCCGGGTTCACCCGTGATGCCCCTTCACTGGAAGAAGTAGCCTGGCACGACGTGTTGGGGTTGCTACTGGAACAAGACCCGGACGCGCTTCTCCAGGACGGCGTTACCTGGCAACCACTCCTGCATGAACAGAAACTGGGTCCGGACAGAGAGCACCGGTTTGAGAAAGAATTGCAGGACTTCGGGCCGGTCAGCCATATCAGGATCAATATGCACCCCGACGGCGGTATCAGCCGTTTTCGCGTTTTTGGATATAAACATAATGAGTAAGATGGATAAGTTATTTATTCGTTCACAGGAACTGTTGGAAGATTCATTCAGGTTGGCGGCACAGATCCATGCCAGCGGCTTCCGTCCGCAATTTATCGTGGGCATCTGGCGCGGCGGTTCACCGGTGGGCATTGCCGTTCAGGAATACTTTGAATTTCGCGGTGTGGAAACGGACCACATCGCCATCCGCACTTCTTCCTACACCGATATCGGTGAGCAATCAGACTCGATCCGCGTGCATGGCCTGCATTACATTATAGAAAATGTGAATGCCGACGATTGCCTGCTCATCGTTGACGACGTATTCGATTCCGGCAGGAGCATCCAGGCGGTACTGGATGAACTCTCGGAAAAGACCCGTCGCAACATGCCTGCCGACCTGAAAATCGCCTGCGCCTGGTACAAGCCGACAAACAGCAAAGTAGATATCGTGCCTGACTACTACATCCATACAACCGATAAATGGCTGGTCTTTCCCCACGAACTTGCCGGACTGACCATCGAGGAAATAAAAGAAGGGAAAGAAGACCTGAGTAAAATCTGCGATTTATTGAGTGATTGACAGGGCAGTATCAGCGCGCAAACATCTCCCGCAGCCGGTCGTACCATGGATCATCCCGCCGGGCCAGGGCCAGGTGTGTATCAAAATGACTGGCGCCCGGCAGCAGGCGCCAGGTCACGGCCGCTCCTTCATTCTTTAATGCCTCAATCATCGGTCTTGTCGTAGGGATGACATGCTCGAAATCATTTTCCCCCCAGGTGATGTGAAACGGAGTTTTATTGCCCTTGACGAAATTAATCGGGCTGGCCTGCGCGTCCTGTTCCCGGTATTTGAGCAGGTATTTATAAACCCTGGCTGCAAGACTGTTTTCAGGCACGTCTCCATAGTGCAGGTTAAATGACGCGCTGACCGGGAAACAGGCGCTCATCGGGGGAATTTCCCGTTTCAGAACGGCCATTGAAGCCAGGTGGCCGCCGGAAGAATGGCCGCCTACAACTACGCGTGTATTGTCTCCGCCCAGCTCGGCAATCTTGTCAACGGCCAGGGTAATTGCATCCCGCGCGTCCTCATAATGCGTCGGCCAGCGGTACTCCGGCGCGCGCCGGTAAATGGCGGCTACGAATATGGCAGGCATGGCCGTAACCACGGGCGCCATAAATCGCAACCAGGCCAGCTGTCCGTTCATCCAGGCGCCGCCCGGGAAAAAGATCAAGGCCGGCAGGCCTGCCGTTGCCTCAGGCGCATAGATCTCCAATCGCTGGTCTTCGTGATCGCCGTAGGCAGCCTCAGCAGTGGGCATGAGCGTTATACTCTCCGCCAGCCGCTCCAATTCTTTTACGTACCGTAGCGCCGCGGGACTGAGTGACGTTGACATAAGCTTAAGTTACACTAAAAAAGGGGAAAGTGACAAATGGGAACAGGCCGACACAGAGAAATTTTGTTATGAAAATTGAAAAAACCTTTGAAGTGGATGCGCCGCAACAGACAGTCTGGGATTTTATTACCTCCCCTGAGCAGGTGGCGCCATGTATACCCGGTTGCACGGGAACCGAACAAACGGAACCGGGCAAATACAAGGCCGTCATCAAGACAAAAGTCGGCCCGATAAAAACCACGTTTAAAATCGATATTGAAACCATGGAGGAACGCCCGCCCGAATTTGCCGCCTATACGACGTCCGGTGAGGAAGGCAGCCGGGCCAGCCGGATAAAAGCCGTGAGCACATTGAGCCTGAAACCACTCGGAGATGATAAAACGGAGATTACCTATCACTCCGACATCAATATGCTGGGCCGGCTGGGAAAATTCGGTTCGGGCCTGATGCAGAAAGTCGCCGATTCAATCGGCAATGAATTTGTTGCTACAATGCAAGGCAGGATCGAAACCGGAGAGTAACATGCCCATGAAAAACTACCTTATGTCACTGGCAATCATTACGTCAGTCCTCACTTCTTCGCTCAGTGCGCAGCAATACGGCGCTACGGATTTCCAGGCCAGCGGCGACGCTCAGGCTCACCCCTTATTTATCCGCGGCCTGGTGATGCTGCACAATTTTGAATACGAAGACGCCCGGGAGACATTCCAGGAGGTACGCCGCATGGACCCGGACTTCGTCATGGCCTATTGGGGCGAAGCCCTGACCCATGAACACCCGTTGTGGGACCAGCAGGATCTCCCGGCGGCAACGGCCATATTAAACCAACTGGGCCCCAGCGCTGAGGCCAGGGTCGAACGGGCGCAGACCGACCGGGAAAAGGCGTATGTCCGCTCGGTAAACATCCTGTTCGGCGAGGGTGCGGAACGGGATCGGGATTATGCCTACAGCGCAGCCTTGAAAGCGATCAGTGTAACCTGGCCGGAGGATATAGACGCCCGCGCCCTGTATGCCCTGTCGGTACTGACTACCAGTTATGACGGCCGGGACTTTTATAAATTTATACAGGCCGGCGCCATCACGGAAGAACTGATAGACCGGGCGCCCAGGCATCCCGGCGCCTTGCATTACAACATTCACAGCTATGACGACCCCATCCATGCTCCCCTGGGCCGACGCGCCGCGGACGTCTACTCAGAGGTGGCGCCGGCCGCAGTCCATGCCCTGCACATGCCCTCACACATCTATTTCGCCCTGGGTGATTACTCACGCGCCGGCGACTTGAACGCCCGCTCATTTCAGGCCGCGTTAAAGCGGATCGAGGAAAAAAATCTCCCCTACAACGGCCAGGCTTATCATTCCCTGTCCTGGCTGCTCTATTCCCGTCTGCAGGAAAGCAACTTTGACGAAGCCCGGCGCCTGGTAGGCATCGCCGAACAAGAATGGAAGAAGGCGGATACACCGACCAACCGCCACGGCTTCATCACCTGCCGCAGCAATTACATCATCGACACACAGGACTGGGACAATCCGTTACTGGACCTGGAAGTAAACCATGACAAAGTGCGGCCGTCCATTATCGCCATGGATCAATACGTCATGGGCATGCGGGCGCTGCATCAAGGTGACACCGGCACGGCCAGAACAATAGTGGATGGGTTTGTCCGCACCCCCAACCCTGACAGCAAAAACATCCGCGCCGCCGCCCCGACGGTGCTGAAGCACCTGCTGGAAGGCCGGCTTGTCATCGCCGAGGGAAACCACACGGAGGGCCTGGCGCTGATGCAACAGGCGGTAGACCTGGAACAGACCCTGTCACCCGCAATCGGTCCTGCCATGCCCCAACCGGCCGCGGAAGCCCTGGCAGACGTTTATATACAGATCGGCAACCCGGACCAGGCCCGGCAGAATTATGAACTGTCCCTGACCCGGGCCGTCAACCGCCGGCGTTCCGTTGAAGGTCTGAAGACCACCGGTAGCGCTTCATGAGCGCCTCAAGCACGGTCCACCCAGATTTCGAGTCCTGCGGCATTCAGGTCAAAATCAATTTCCAACAAGCCTTTGCAGGCAGGAGCCGGTAAGGGGCAATTCAGTTCTTTTAATTCGGCCAGGGTCATATCCGTGAGCGCCGATTTGATCAACTGAAAACGGTTTTCGCGCCTTGCATATTTCACTGCAATCTCTGCATGACGTTGAATACGTCGACGCAAGTCCCCAGCCAATTGCGGTACGTTCTCCACCATACCAAAGTGGGTGACAAACATGCGCTCCGGTTCAAATTCCAGATATCTATCCAGGGACCGGGCCCAGGCATCGGGATCAAATTGAACCGGCGTGGTAATCGGGGTTATATAGGGATAGCCATTTATGATCAGCTCCCTGTATGCTGCGCCAAATGTATCGCCGCTAAAAAAACCCCTGCTCATTTCATCGTAGATGGAAAAATGATGCCTGGCATGACCGGGACTATCCATAAACATTAATTTCCGGCCGTTAAGATCCAGTTCAAACCCATCATCCGCGACTATGACACGTTCTTCTGCAACAGGAAGCAACTCCCCGTACATGCGGTGCATATTATCCTCACCATAAACCGCAGATGCGCCATGCCAGAGTCTGCCCGGGTCAATCATGTGTTTGGCTCCGTGTGGATGTACGACTAATCGCGCATTGGGCAGAGCCTGCATCAAGTGTCCTGCTCCACCGGCATGATCCAGGTGCACATGCGTGGGTATGACGTACAGGACTTCTTCGAGAGAAATACCTTTGTAATTGATTATTTCAAGCAAGCCCGGAACGGAGTAACTGGTACCGGTTTCAATAATGGCGGCAGCGCTATCCTGCTGAATGAGGTAGGCCCCCGCAAATTGCGGTCGGATAAATCCCGTATCCATACAACTGATGTTATACGGTAAATCAGTAAATCTCCTGGTAATGCTACCTTGTAAACCAAAATCCAATTGATGTGCCCCTCTCTGCCATTCCGGGCCTGACCCGGAAGCTACCCCATCGCCATGCCGGGTTTGACCCGGCATCCAGTTAATAATCTGTCGCCGCAGGCGACTCTTTTGCCTATAGCTTGCCTAAGGCTTGGAGCACCTTCTCCGGCGTAATCGGCAATTCGGTTATCCTGACGCCGATGGCGTTGTAAACCGCGTTGGCAATGGCCGCGGCAGGGACGATCAGACAGACTTCGGACATGCTTTTGGCGCCGAATGGTCCGGTCGGTTCATTGGATTCAACGAAAATACTCTCTACCTTCGGTGGCATTTCCATGGACGTCGGGATCTTGTAGTCCAGGAAATCCCCGGACAGGCAGGCGCCGGTGTCATGATCGAACTGCAAGTGTTCCATCAGTGCGTAGCCCATACCCTGCTGGAAGCCGCCTTCAACCTGACCTTCGGCGGACTTGGGGTGAAATACCCGGCCCATATCGGCGGCGTGAACCGCACGCAGGACGCGGACCTCACCGGTATCCGTATCCACCACCACCTCGACGAACTGTGCCGCGGTCGGTGACGGATTCGACGGTGGCGCCTGGCTGGCGGAACCGATTATCGTGCCTTTTTCCGCTACGGTGGTGGGTTGCGGTCCGGTATCGGTCATCTGGATGAACGGTGATTCGGCCCGGGCGATGATGTCTGTGACAGGGACGCCGGAATCCGGCGCGCCTTTTACCAGGATATGGCCGTCTTCAAGGTAAAGATCCTCGGGATTCGCCTCCATCACGGCCGCGGCGGCCTTGAACAGGCGCTTCTTTGTCTCAACGGCGGCGGCCTTGACCCCCAGACCTGCCGAGTAAGTGGCGCGACTGGCATGAGTGGGGGCATCAAACGGCGCCGTATCCGTATCCGCGTAGACTACCCTGACGGCTTCGGGCGCCAGGCCCAGTTCTTCCGCCACAACCTGGGTCAGCATGGTAATCTGACCGGAACCCAGGTCAACACAGGACGACACCACGTCGGCAGTCCCGTCCCGGTTCAGTTTCACCGTCGCCCCCGAGTGTTCATAGATATCCGGGAAACCCAGGCAGCCACTCACCCACAGCGGGTGACAGGCAAAGCCTATCCCGCGCTTTTTCACTCCGACAGATGAGCCGGCCGGCCGGCGCCGGTCAAAACCGATGCGCTCGGCGCCTTGTTTCAGGCAATCATCCAGGCGATAACTGTTCAGTTTATGGCCTTGCAGCACGGGATGAGGATCGCCTTCCTTATAGGTGTTCCTGGAACGAAATTCGATAGGGTCAAGGCCCAGCTTTTCGCAGATTTCATCATTCTGGGATTCAACGGCAAAACATCCCTGGGGAGCGCCGTAGCCCCGGTAACCGCCGCCGATGATGTTATTGGTATATACGGTAAACCCCTCCCAGGTCTGGTTCGGACACTTCCATGGAAAAAACGTCCCGTACAAACCATGCACCATGATCACTTCGGAACCGTGGGTGGCATGGGCGCCGGCGTCAAGTATGCTTTTAATGTATCGGGCGGTGTAGGAACCGTCATTCTTCACGCCGGTCTTGAGATACACCTTGATCGGGTTGCGGGTGGTCGAGATAAAATCCTCCCCGCGGGTGTGTTCGATGCGTACCGGCCGTCTCGTCTTGAGACTTAACAAGGCCGCGACAGGCTCAAGATGGCCGATATCCAGTTTCCCGCCAAAACCACCGCCGATATAAGCCGGTTTGACCACGTTGATCCTGCTCTCGGGGATGCCCAGGGCAACCGCCATTTTTTCCCTGAGGCCAAACCCGTGCTGCATGGAGGAATGAACGGTAATCCTGCCGTCCGTTTCACTGTCCACCACACAGACCCGGGGCTCCATGTAGCAGGTATGCACCCGCTGGGTCTGGTATACGCCTTCAAAAATATGGTCGGCCGCGGCAAAGCCGGCCTCCAGGTCGCCGAAATTGAAGGACGGCGCCTTGGCAATATTATTCGGCGACTGCTCATACAGTTGCGGCGCGCCGTCCTGCATGGCCTCTTCCGGGTCGAACACGGCCGGCAATTCCTCATACTCCACGTCGATGAGTTGCAGCGCGGCCTCGGCAATCTCCGCCGTGACCGCGGCAACCGCCGCCACCGGCTGGCCGGCCCAACGGACCCGGTCGCTCATCACGACAAAATCCTGCACCATGCTTTTGGCATGGGCCGGCACGAAATAAACGGGGGTGAACACATTTTGCGGCACCTCCGCAGGCGTCAACACCGCTTTTACACCTGGTAGTCTTTCGGCCTCACTGGTATCAATGCGGATAATCTTCGCATGGGGATAGGGACTGCGCAGCAGCTTCGCGTGCAGCATACCGGGCAGGCTGTAGTTGACTATATAGTGTTTGCCGCCCGTCACCTTGTCATACGCATCCGGTCGGACAACGCTTTTACCAACAACGTTTAACTGTGTCATATCTGCACTCTTCTCCTTTCGTTCTCTCCTGTCTTAATACTTACAGGCGCGCTGCCGCCAACTGCACGGCCTCAACGATTTTCTGGTAGCCGGTACACCGGCATAAATTCCCGGAGATGCCTTTACGGACAGCTTCTTCATCGGGGTTCGGATTTTCGGCAAGCAGTTGTTTCGCCGCCATCATGATGCCGCAGGTACAGTAACCGCACTGTACCGCATCGGCATCGATAAAGGCCTGTTGTACGGGGTCCAGCCCGGCGCCGTCGCCGAGTCCTTCCACGGTCGTCACTTGCCTGTCTCCCACCTGCATGACCATGGTCATGCAGGAATACACGGCTTTACCGTCAAGCAAGACAGTGCAACAGCCGCACCCGCCGGAATCACAACCGCGTTTGGACCCGTTATATCCCAGGGTTTCCCGTAGAGTGCGCAACAGACTGTCGTGGGGTTGTACCGCGACCTCATGCACCTCGTTATTCACGTCAAGCTGAATGACCTGTTTCATTAGCTTTCTCCCTGCAACCTGGCCATTGCCTTGCGCGAGGCTTTTTCCACCAGCACCTTGACCATGGCAGTGCGATATTCTTTTGATGCCCGGTGGTCGGAGATGGGGTCCACGTCTGATTTTGCCGCCTCGCCCGCGGCGACAATGTTATCTTCACTTATGGTGGCGCCGGTCAGCAGGTTCTCCGCCGAGCCTGCTCTTACCGGAGTTTCACCGGTACCGCCGCCGATAAACACCCTGGCCTGCTCGCATTGGTTTGACCCGTCCAGCGTCAAAGCCACTGCGGCATTGACAATAGCGAGGTCATTGGCATTGGTTTCCAGCTTGATAAACGCGCTGGTACTGTTGGGCGGCGGCTGCGGGAGCCTGATCGCCGTCACAAATTCAGCCGGAGCGAGGCTGTTTTCAAACAGCCCCGAGAAAAATTCTTCCAGAGGGATGTCACGGCCGCCGTCAGGCCCGTGAGCCTGAACCACGCCGTTCAGTGCCAGGAAACCGGTTGGCAGGTCGAACAAGGGACAGGCTGAGGCAACAGACCCGCCGACTGTCGCCGAATTCATAATTTGTACCGGTGGATAGGTAATGGCGTCTTTTACTGCGCCCAGCCAGGCCTGCCGTTGAATTGCTTCGCTTGCCTCCAATTGAGCCAGCCGGGTCGTAGCGCCGATAACCACGTTGTCAGGGCCGACGGCGATGGTGTCCAGGCCCAGGTTCTGTATGTCAATCAGGGCATCAATGCCCGTCAGCAGGCCCCTGGAGGCCAACCCATGGAGGAATGTACCGCCGGCAACGATCAACGCGCTGTCTTCATGCTGTTGCAGAAGCTGCACCACCGAGGAGGCGTCTGCGGGACTATGGAATGATTCGACACTGGTCAATGCCACTGTGATTCTCCTTAAATTGTTTTAATTTTACCGGAAAAAGGATATGCCTTACTTCAAAGAATATCAACAGGAAGACATGCTGTCATGTCACAGAACGCCGGTATAACGATTACGCACAATAACGGCAGGGACACACCGCCACACCGGGCTTGACCCGGAGTCCAGTCAATAACGTGTCGCCCCCTGCTCAACACCATACTGGGGCAGGCTTCGGCGACTCCTTATATTATCGGATTAACCCCGCATCGCTAAGTTGCTCAGGGCTAAGACCCGTGATTTTACTGACCTCTTGCAGGGAATAATCGTTCTCCAACATCACCCGGGCACTTTCAATTTTGCCTTTTGCTTCGCCCTCTGCCTTGCCTTTTGCTTCGCCCTCTGCCTTGCCTTTTGCTTCGCCCTCTGCCTTGCCCTCAGCCCTGCCTTGCTCTCTACTCACCAACATATTCGTGTTGTAATCCAACTCGCCCTTGCGTCGCATCTCTTCAATACTTAACAACTGTGGGTCTATCGACAGGGTCCGCAGATCCTTCAGGGTCTCCTTCATGATCGGATTTTTGTCTACTATGGTGCGCATGGCGGCCTCGTCTAACGATGATGTGTATTTGATAATATATAACCATAGTCCCAGGTTGTCATCTATTTCTTCCAGTGTCCGGGTAAATTTGGGCAACTCAAAAAAGACCATCTGGAACTTGTCCGTCAGTTGTACATCAGGATGGTCTTTCTCCAGTATCAGGAATCTGCTCTGGTAGTCCGGCAGGTCGAGCAGGTCTATCAGGGAAGATTGGGAGCGCGTAAACAGCGCACGAAAGACAAAATCAGAGGTGAGGGCTAACAGCCTGGGATGATCCATCATCAAATACCTGTATTTCCTATAAGTACGGGCTGAAACCCGGCAGCCGGTCCGGCGCAGTGACGAGGTTGGTCTTGCAGCCTTTCCACCACCACTGCGAACCAGTTTACTTGCCTGTTTTGCAAAAGTCACTTATTTGTTGACGACCTTTGATAAGGTGTCGCCGCAGCATGCCCCAGCATGTCGTAAGCAGGGGGCGACTCCTTTTCCTTGACGTGCCCCTGTTACGCTATTACTATCCAACAACATCAAAGTAAAAAAGGAGAAAGTCATCATGGAAAACCAACCACATCGAGAACCCGCCACCCCCGAAGAAATCTGGAAGATCCTGCGCGCCGTATCGGAAGAGCAAAAAGAATTATCCCGTAAGATGCAGGAAACCGACCGGCAGATGAAAGAAACCGCCCAGGCGCAGAAAGAAACCGCTCAGCAATTGAAAAAGACGGATGCACATTTCAACAGCCAGTGGGGCAAGCTGATGGAGAGTCTGGTGGAAGGGGACCTGGTGCCCCTGTTACGGGAGCAAGGCATTCTCGTGGAGGAAACCTCAACCAATGTGAAGGGCGGACAGGAAGGCCGGCATTACGAGTTTGACATCCTGGCCGTGAACGGCGAGGAAGTGGTGGTGGTGGAAGTGAAGACCACCTTACGGCCTGAGGACGTGACCCATTTTCTGTCGAAGCTGGAGCGTTTCACCGGGTGGGTGCGGCGCTACAAGGGGAACAGGATACTGGGCGCCGTGGCATACCTCAAGGCAGATTCCAACGTGGTACTCCAGGCACAACGCCAGGGCTTGTACGTCATCCGGGCAACCGGGAGCAGCGCCAGCATCGTCAACGAGGCAGACTTTCGTCCCAAGGTATTCCACTAAGGAGTCGCCCCTGGATTACAACATTCCAGGGGCAGGCTTCGGCGACCCATTAACCCTCTCGACGAGAGTTACCATTCCCGCCTGGAAAGTCAATCTGTCTTCTGTGATTGGTAGCGGAGGCAGGATTTGAACCTGCGACCTTCGGGTTATGAGCCCGACGAGCTGCCAAACTGCTCCACCCCGCAATAGAGTTTTGCATATTACGACATATTTGCATCCATTTCAAGCTAATTGTTAAAGAGTCGCCCCCGGCGGCACATTATTAACTTTGACATGCCCTCATTGTTTTATTATGCTTCAACAACATCAAACCAAAAAAGGAGAACGTCATCATGGAAAACCAACCACATCGAGAACCCGCCACCCCCGAGGAAATCTGGAACATCCTGCGCGCCGTATCGGAGAAACAAGAAAAAGCATCCCGGGAAATGGAAGAGCAGAGGAAGAAAGCTGACCGGGAGACAGAGGATCTCAAAAAGCAGATAAAGGAAACCGACCGGCAGATACAGGAAACCGCCCAGCAGATGAAAGAAACCGCCCAGCAGCAGAAAGAAACCGACCGGCAGTTGAAAAAGACGGATGCGCATTTCAACAGCCAGTGGGGCAAACTGATGGAGAGTCTGGTGGAAGGAGACCTGGTGCCCCTGTTACGGGCGCAAGGCATTCTCGTGGAGGAAACCTCAACCAATGTGAAGGGCGGACAGGAAGGCCGGCATTACGAGTTTGACATCCTGGCCGTGAACGGCGAGGAAGTAGTGGTCGTGGAAGTAAAGACCACGTTACGGCCTGAGGACGTGACCCATTTTCTGTCGAAGCTGGAGCGTTTCACCGGGTGGGTGCGGCGCTACAAGGGGAACAGGATATTGGGCGCCGTGGCATACCTCAAGGCAGATTCCAACGTGGTACTCCAGGCAGAGCGCCAGGGCTTGTACGTCATCCGGGCCACCGGCAGCAGCGCCAGTATCGTCAACCAGTCAGATTTTCAGCCCCGGACGTTTTATTGATTCAAGGGGGTCAGGTCGCAACGCAAAGAAATGAGTGTCACAAACCTGTGCAATGTGTGACCTGACCCCACTCCCCTGCAACCTTTTTAGTATTGTGTCCCTGGAATTCCCCCTATCGGATTAACCCCGCGTCTCTAAGCTGCCCAGGGCTAAGGCCCGTGATTTCACTGACCTCTTGCAGCGGGTAGTCCTTCTCCAACATGGCACGGGCATTTTCAATTTTGCCTTTTGCTTCGCCCTCTGCCTTACCCTCTGCCTTGCCCTCAGCCTTACCCTCAGCCTTACCCTCTGCCTTTTGCCCTCAGCCTTGCCTTCTGCTCTGCCTATCTCTCTACTCACCAACATATTCGTGTTGTAGTCCAACTCGCCCTTGCGACGCATCTCCTCAACGGTTAACAACTGTGGGTCTATCGACAGGGTCCGCAGATCCTTCAGGGTCTCCTTCATGGAAGTTAAAAAATCAAAGACCTGACCCCACTCCCCGCCCAAAAATCAAAGACCTGACCCCACTCCCTGGACCTGACCCCACTTCCCTCGACCTGACCCCACTCCCCTGCAACCTTTTAAGTATTGTGTCCCTGGAATTCCTGACTGACAATTAAGTATCGTGTCCCCTTAATTCCCGGGTTTACGGACCAAAGGACGGAATCCCGCCGTAGTTGTATTCAGCGCCTGTCTGTGTCATTATTCCAGCCGATCTTATTTTATAAGAGAAGATACGTTGTGAATATGAAACGGTTAGCGGTTATTTCCAAGAAATCCTTGACAGCCGCAGGTGTTGGCCCGTATAATATTATAGCCAACAGCCAACAGCCAACAGCCAACAGCCAAGGCCAAGCGCCAAGCCATCAGTTAGGGCATCCTTGCCGACGGCGGGACTATCCGCCTTATTCTTCCCCCTCCCCCGCACGGTCTTCGCGCGGGCGGTTCCTTCGATCCCTTCAGCGCCTCCTGTCCCCTCGCACGGCGGCGGGCGTCGCGGCGGGGTAGCGGGCATCGCGGTGGGACTGCGCGCGGCGACGGGCGTCGCTACAGGACTGCGCGGGGCAGCGAACGTCGCGGCGGGACTGCGCGGGACAGCAGGCGGCGCTACGGGTCTGCGCGGGGCGGCGAACGTCGCGGCGGGGTTGCGCGCGACAGCAGGCGGCGCTACGGGCCTGCGCGGGGCGGCGAACGTCGCGGCGGGACTGCGCGGGGCAGCAGGCGTCGCTAGGGGCCTGCGCGCGGCACTCGCTACGCTGCTCATGGCGGCGTTCACCGTGCTCGCGCCCGTGGCCGTGGCCCAGACCGAGTACGAAATCTGGTCGGCCACGATGACGGTGGAGTACGATGGCAATGCGATCGCTGGTACGGGATACATTCACTACCAGGCATTTGGCGTAGACTATACTGAAGGAAGCCTCGACGACGACGACTTCGATATCTTCGGGACGGCCTACACGGTCACATATCTGTACAATGGCAGACCCTACGATGACGAGAGCGGCCCGGAAGACACCTTTGAATTCCACGTGGTCACGGGCGTATCCGCAACACTGACCGACCTGCCGAACCACGACAACCTGACGCTGAAGCTGGAAAAGAAAAACCGGCCAGGCGAATACTGGGAATTTGCCCTGTCCGAACGAAAAACGCCGCATACAACCGGAATCTACGTCAAGAGCGCTTCGGGTGGCGATGCCGATACGCTGCCGACCGGGCACGTTAGTAGTGAAACGGTCGCCGTCAAACTGGTCTCAAGCACGCCGGTCGGTGCAGGCCAGCCGGTGATCTCGGGGATGGCGCAGGTGGGCCAGGTGCTGACCGCGACGCAGGGATCCATTTTCGACCCGGACGGGCTGGAAAACGTGGTCTTCAGCTACCAGTGGCTGCGGGTGGACCTGGACGGCGAGTCGAACCCGGAGACCATCGGGGAGGACTCCGACAGCTACACGCTGACCGCCGCCGAGGAGGGCAAGAAGATCAAGGTCAGGTTCAGCTTCCGGGACGACGCAAACAACGACGAGGAGCGGACCAGCGGCGCGTATCCCGACACCGGCACGGTCGGGTTGCCACTGCCGCCTCCGCCGCTGCCTCCTCCCCCCGAGGTGATACTGATAAGCAACATCGGTCAGACTTCCGATCAATCTTCGGCTGCGGGCACGGAGAAAGACCTTGCCCAGGGGTTTACGACCGGGAACAACCCGCGCGGATATGACCTGACCGGTATCGACATAAGAATTGAACTCACTACCTCCAATACCTTAACTTCACCGACTGTCAAGCTGAGGGCCGGGGATCCGAGGGGCCCGTTGGTCGCCACCACATTGAGTTACAACTTTGTATTCAATCCTGACGAACTCGGGATTACAGAGACGAACAACTATCCGTTTGTTGCCCGGACGGCTGTCCGTCTGGCTGCGGCAACGACATACTACGTGGTCATCGAGGGGGGATCAGACGAATTGATATACCAGGCCACAACGGATACCTCCTATGATTCCAGAACCCTGCCCGGTTGGCGCATCTCCAATACCCATCACAGCAGAGATGACGAGTCCACCGGCGCCTTCACTTCCGGAACCGGCGCTTTACAGATCGGCGCCCTCGGCAGTGTTGTTGATCCCCCTCCTCCAGTCGTCACGCCGCCGCTCCCCCCGATGGAGACGATGGTGAGCAACTTCGATGAAATGTCCAATGGCGAAAAATGGGCGGGCACGGAGAACAACCTCGGCCAGAGTTTTAGCACCGGGAGCAACGAAGGCGGATATCTCCTGACCGGCATCGATTTCAAGATCAGGGTTCCTGATACAGGGGGGCCGCACGCGCCACCGACAATCGTAATCCGTGTCGACGGCGAGACTATCACGTTGACCGGCCCGGCCTCCTTTGCTACTCATTCAGACATTCAGGAGTATCGGTTTTCGGCCCCACCGGATACCCGTCTGATTGCGGAAGGGGCATACGGTGTGGTCATCGAGGGAGGCTCAAACAGCGTCCGGTTCTCGCAGACAAATTCCGCGGCCGAAGATGACATTGGCCCGGGTGATTGGCATATCGGCAATGATGGTCTTCGTGAAGACGCCGGTTCCGACGGCAACTTCAATGACATTCTGACGGGCCAACCCTTCCAGATCCGCGTCCACGCCATCGTTCTGCCCCCGCCCTCGGCCGCGGTGCTGGTGAGCAACATCAATCAGGTCAACAGCAATACAACACTCACCGCGGGCACGACGGACGTCTTCGGAAATGAATTCAGGACCGGGAATGAGCCCAACGGATATGAATTGAGAGGTATCGATTTAAGAATTAGTAATGATATCGACGGTTCGAAAGCGCCACCGACAGTCGTGCTGAGGCGCGGGAGCGTGACGGGCACGGCGGTCGCCACGTTGACCGGCCCGGTTTCCATCACTGGCCTTGCAGAACTGACGGCAAACTATACGTTTTCGGCCCCGCCGAATACCTATCTGGCTGCGGCAACGAATTACCATGTGTTCATCGAGGGAGGAGCAAACGATCTCTCATACCGAATCGCAAGCAGTCACGCCCAGGACAGTGATTCCCTGCCTGATTGGCGCATCGCCAATAATGCTCTCTATAGATCTGTCGGTTCAAACGGTAACTTCGACGTTGAGGATGGACCCTTAATGTTCCGCGTCAACGGCATCGTTCGCCCCGACCCCGGCGCCTCCGACACAGAGCTGAGCGCGCTGGCGCTGACTGAGGGGACCACCACTACGGACGTTGATTTGTCCCCGGACTTTGCCGGCGCCACGCGGGAGTACCGCGCCTGGGTGGCGAACGACGTCGCCTCGGTGACGCTGACGGCGACAAAGAACGACGCCAACGCGACGGTAATGATCTCCGGCGACCGGTTCACAGGCACGCCGGACACGGCGCTGATCGACCTGCGGGAAGGCCGCAACCCCATCACCGTGACCGTGACGGCCGAGGATGGCGAAACGGCTGATAGCTACGCGGTAGTGATGGCGCGCGAGGCCTCGGCGCCGGCGCCCGACCCGATGGCGCTGCTCAGCGCCAATGTGACGGTGGGGGAAAATCTTGGCGTCGTCGGATACTACAAGGTGTTCAATCCCGGCTGGGGAGCAATGACCGACACTGATTTCGTGGTCGGCGGCTCGACCTACAGACTGTGGGGTGTCCTCGTAATGGGCGACACCGGCGTCAGTGCGTTCGCAGCCAACACCGTCACCGCCTGTTTCACCAATACCCCGGCGCCACCCACCACCGCGGTGCGCAATACGCTGGTCCTGAACATCGGCGGTCACGACTTTCCCCTTGCGGGTACGACCCTACTGCCGGGAGCGAACACCAACTGCTACTCGCGCTCGCGTTCCGCTCTGACTCCCTGGGCCTGGGGCGACGTCGTCACGGTCAAGATCAAGGAAAGCGGTTCCAACGCGACCGGCGCGCCGGTGATCACGGGATCGGGCCGGGTCGACGCGACGCTGACCGCGACAACGGACAATATCGACGACCCGGACGGGCCGGCCAGCCCGGCCTACCGCTACCAGTGGCTGCGGATGGACGGGGCAACAGAGACTATCGTCGGGACGGACGCGGCCACCTACGTGCCGGTAGAGGCCGACCGCGGCAGGGAGATCAAGGTCCGGGTGAGCTTCACCGACGACGACGGCAATGCCGAGACGCTGACCAGCGCGGCGGTGAGAATCCGGGCGGCGAGCCCGCCCGCGACCTGCGCCGCGCCCACCCTCACCGGCCGGACGCAGATCTGGGACGGCACGGTGATGGTGGCGTCGCAGGCGACGCGGACTGTGCCGGGAAGCGCGGACACACATGGATTTGCTGTTGATCTTCACGGGGATGGTACATACGGCAGCCTGGACGAGCCGAACTTTGAGATCGGCGCGAACAGCTACACTGTGCTGAGCAGCGACGTAGACACCGTTACAGGGGAACTCGCTGTCGGTCTGAATCGCGCCTTGACGGATGCGGAGCGCCGCAGCCTGGTCCTGCATGTTTGCGCCGAGTCCTACGCCTTCGCCGAAGCATCTGCTAGTGACTTCGACGGCGTCTCCATCTCATACAGCTGGCCCAGCGCCGGTCTCGACTGGTCGGCGCAGACCGGCGTGACGCTCTACCTGAGCAGCGCCGGCAACGCCCCGGCGACGGGCCGGCTGATGATTGACGGGATGGTAGCGCCGGGCCAGGTGCTGACCGCGGTGACCAGCGGCATCGGCGACCCGAACGGGCTGACCGCCCCGGCCTTCAGTTACCAGTGGATCCGCATCGAAGGGAGGACGGAGACGGATATCCCCGGCGCCACCACCGTCACCTACACACCGGTCGCTGACGCGGCCCTGGCGTTCAAGGTCCGGGTAGGCTTCAGCGATGACGCGGGCCACCCGGAGACGCTGGAGAGCGCGGCGGTCACGGGGACAATAGCGGCCATCACTATTGCGCCGGACCGGACCAGGGCGACCGGCAAGTTCGACTGGATCCACTACAGGCTGACCCGGCGGGGCACGCCGGAGCAGATTGAGTCTCTGTTTCCAGTGCTAGTGGGCGTGAATCTCGAGCCGCCCGCGGGCAACGACTGGGGCATTGATATCCTCACGCACGAGGTCACCTTCGACACCAACGAGACGACAAAGACGCTGAGCATCCGCCTGAACACCGGCAACAGCGGCTCGATCGGCTTTGACGACACGGCGACGACGAGCGGCACGCTCGTTACGAGCCTGACCGACGACCTTCCCACTTACAACACCGACGACACGGCGGAGGTCAAGGTGGTGGTGCTGAACCCGTCGTGGATCGTCAAACTCACCGAGACCGCCTACCGCGTCGCCGAGGGCGGCGGCGCCCGGACGGTGGCGCTCGAGGCCTACGCCGCGTCCGCCGCCGTGCCGCCGCCGTCGCAACCCCCCGGCGGCGGCGCGCTGCTGCGGGCAAGATTCGTCACCGTTGCGGGCACGGCGGCTAGTGGATCCGACTATAACAACAAGGACCCCACAATCGGTTTCCCGGCCTCGGCGTTTCGCGCCGGCGCGGACGGCATCCAGCGCGCCCGCAGGACGGTCACCTTCACAGCGCGGCAGGACACCGTGATAGAGGGTGACGAAACGCTGTCATTCCGGCTCAGCAGGCCGGACACGGTCCCGGCCGGCGTGGTGCAGGTTGAAGGCGCCGACGGCCGGCGCAGCAGCAGCCAGGCGGACTACCCGGTCACGCTCATCGACGACGACCTCGGCGTGCTGGACGTGGCGGTGACGTCGATGCCGGTGCTGAAGTCGGACGACGCATTGACCGATGCGGACACCTACGGCGATGGCGACAAGATCCGCTTCACGGTGACCTTCAGCACAGCGGTGGCGGTGACGGGGGACCCGCATTTCGAGTTCAAACTGGGGCCGAACGGCAGCGACGTCGTCAAACCGGCGGCGTTGGAGAGCGGCCGGGGCACGAACGCGCTGGTGTTCGCCTACCCGGTGCAGCCGGGCGACGTGGATGCCGACGGCATCCGGGTCGGCGACCAGGCCGGCGACCAGACGACGACCATCAGGCTCGACAGCGGCGAGTCCCTCCGCAACGCGGCCAGCCCCAGCGCCGCCAACGCCGTGCTCACCCATACGGCACTCGGCACGCTGGGCGGGCACAAGGTGAACGGCGCGCGTGACGCGAACGGCCAGCCGCTCATCGAGGGCGAGGCGCGGGTCGGCCAGACGCTCACCGCGACAGCGGGAGACATCCGCGACAGTGACGGGTTGCGAGACCCGCCGGGTTACACCTACCAGTGGCTGCGGCTGGACGGGACAGACGAGATTGAGATCGAAACCGCGACCATGGAGACCTACGTGCCGGTGGCGGATGACATCGGCAAGCCAATCAAGGTGCGGGCGAGCTTCACCGACGCCCGCGACAACGCCGAGACCCGGGACAGCGACCCGACCGCGGCCGTGGCGGCCAACGCCGTACCGGTGTTCCCGGAATCGGCGTCGGCGCGCATGCTGGAAGAGAACCCGGCGGCGGGCGCGGCGGTCGGCGAGCCGGTGGCGGCGACCGACGCTGACGATGACACGCTGACCTATACGTTCGGCGGGACAGACAAGGATTCGTTCGATTTCGACACGGAGACGGGCCAGATCACGACCAGGGCGGACGTGATCTACGACTTCGAGGCCAGCAAAAATGTCTACGCGGTGACGGTCACGGCGAGCGACGGTACGGATGAGACCGGCGTCGACGTGACCATCACCCTGACCGATGCGCCCGCGCTGAGCGTCGCGCCGGCGCAGGCGCGGGTCCTGATGGCGGACGGCGCGGCCGGTTTCGAGATAACCGCGGCGGCGACGCCCGCCGGCGACCTGTCGGTGGCCTATACCGTAGAGCAGGACGAGGTCTGGTTCGGCGCGACGGGTACGGCGACCTATGCCGCGAACGACGACGAATGGACACAGCCCCGCCTCGAATTCCTTGACAACGCGCCGCTGCAGAACGGTACCGCGACGCTGACGCTGCTGCCCGGCGCGGGCTACGATCTCGGCACGGCGGCGGCGAAGGTCGAGATCGTCGCGGCGGACCCGCTGGTCACGCTGCGCACGGCAAAGGCCGGCTATGCGTACGGGGAATTCGCCGGCACGGCAACGGTGACGCTCACCGCCGAGACCATCGACGACGTGCCGCAGCCGGCCAATGCCATGTCGGTGAACTGGTCCACCACGCCGGATTCGGCGACCGGCGGCGGCGCGGATTTCACCGACGACAGCGGCACGGTCACGTTCGCCGCGGCGGACTTCACCCAACAGGGCGCCCGCTGGGTGGCGAGCAAGAATGTCGAGATCATCCTGACGAACGACGGCGCTGCCGAACCCACCGAGCGGTTCTACGTCACGCTCACCCGGCCCGCCGGCCTGAACCCGCTGATCAAGCTGGCGAACGCGGACGGCACGCTGTGCCGGGGCAATGAGGCCGGCGTCCACTGCGGCGCGGCGGTCGTCATCACCGACGATGATCACACAGGCGGCCTCGCCTCGGTGATTTCAGGTACGGCGCGGGTCGGCGAGACGCTGACCGTGGCCACGTACGGGCTGAGCAGCGCAATCTACAGCTACCAGTGGCTGCGGGTGGACCTGGACGGCGCGTCAAACCCGGTGGACATCCCCGGCGCGAGCGCGGACGCCTACACGCTGACCGCCGCCGAGGAGGGCAAGAAGATCAAGGTCAGGTTGCGGTACACCGACGCCGCCGACACCGTCGCGACGCTGACCAGCGAAGCGTATCCCGACACCGGCACGGTCGGGGCGGCGCCGTTCATGCCGCCGATCATTGTGCAACACCCCTCGGCGGGAGTGCTGCTGAGCAACCTGGGCCAGGACCAGTCGGAGTTCCCCCCGATCACGGCGTTCACAATAGCTGGTCTCGATGAGAAAGGCGAGGCGTTCATTACCGGGCGAAACCCGAGCGGCTACAGCATTACATCAATCGAACTCCTGTTCAATGATGCGTTGTCCGCGGCGGACATCAACAACCTTGAGGTCAAACTCCTCGGCGCCAATGTGATCGGAACCGCGCCCACCAATCCCTTGTTCACCTTCACCAACCCGGCGAGTATTGCCGCGGGTACGGCGGCAACCTTCACCGCGCCGGACGGGTCGTGGCTCGCTGCGGACACTGGCTATTTCGTGAGCCTCAAATATCGTCTTCGTGACTCCATCAGTGTAACCGGGACAAGTTCGGGGAACCTGGATGCCGGCCACGCGACCGGCTGGAACCTACCCCACACCGCATTGTCTTACCATTTCCAAAGGGAAGTTTGGGATACTCTTACCTCGCGCATCTACCTCCGCGTCAACGGCGCTGTCCTTGCCGCTTCTGTCGACACGACGCTGAGCGCGCTGGCGCTGACCGGGGGGAGCGCCGGCACGGAGGTGGCGCTGTCTCCGGCGTTTGCGAGCGACGTGAGCGACTACCGCGCCTGGGTGACGAACGACGTCGCCACGGTCACGCTGGCGGCGACGAAGAACCACGCCGGCGCGACAGTGGTGATCGCCGGGGACGTGGAACCGGACACACCGGACACGGCGGTGTTCACCCTGCGGGAAGGCGCAAACCCCATCACGGTGACGGTGACGGCCGAGGACGGCGTCGCGACCGAGACCTACACGGTGATCGTGGCGCGCGAGGCCTCGGCGCCGGCGCCCGACCCGATGGCGCTGCTCACCGCCAGGTTGACGGCGGGGGCAGGCAGTAACACTGATCGTGGTGGTGATCTTTCAGCCAACATCGGATACTACCGATTTGCATCGACCGCCTACGGGGCACTGACTGGCAATGACTTCGTGGCCGGTGACGCGACCTACCGGTTGCGCATACTCGTGGTGTATGGCGACCGGGTTTCTCTGGAGCAATCATATGTCAATCGGGTCTTATTCTGTTTCCACAATACCGCGCAACCCTCCGATGATGTCCGCAATACGCTGGTCCTGCGCATCGACAGCCACGACTTTACCTTTGCGGGTTCGACGCCCGCCCCCGCGCAGGGCTGCTACCTTTGGACCCGTCCGAGCGACCTGGCGGGGTGGGCGTATGGCGACATCGCCACGGTCAAGATGAAGGTATCCAGTTCCAATGCGACCGGCGCGCCGGCGATTACCGGGTCGGGCCGGGTCGGCGAGACGCTGACCGCGGCGACGGACGCCATCGGCGACCCGGACGGGCTGAGCGGCGCGACCTTCAGCTACCAGTGGCTGCGGATGGGCGGGGCGCGGGAAACCGCCATCGGGACCGGCGCGGCCACCTACATGCCGGTGGACGCCGACGAGGGCAAACAGGTCAAGGTCCGGGTGAGCTTCACCGATGACGCGACCAACGCCGAGACGCTGACCAGCGCCGCGGTGAGTATCCGGGCGATGCGCGCGCCGGCGGCCTGCGCCGTGCCCGAGCCCACCCTCACCGGGCGGACGCAAATCTGGCGCGATACGCTGACGGTGGCGGCGCTGGATGTGGGTGGAACCACAACAGGGCATGGCTATGACACGATTGTCTCGACAACCCCGGTCGGCAGCCTGCCCGATTCCACCTTTGAAATCGGCCCGAACGGCTACACCATAGCCTCCGGCTTTGTGGAGACGGACGGGTCGCTCTTTATTGCATTGAGTTCCACCCTGACGGAGGCGGAGGCTGCGACCCTGGTCCTGCATGTGTGCGGCGAGTCCTACGCCTTCGCTGACGCCGCTTTTTTCGACGACGGTGAAAATTCCCATTACGATTGGCCCAGCGCCGGCCTCGACTGGTCGTCGGTGGGCACCCGGACGCTCTACCTGAGCGTCCGGGGCAACATCCCGGCGGCGGGCCGGCCGATGATTTACGGGACGCCGGTGGAGGGCCGGGTGCTGACCGCGGCGACGACCGCTATCGACGACCAGGACGGGCTGACCGACCCGGTCTTCAGCTACCAGTGGCTGCGGTTCGATGGAGCGACGGAGACGCCAATCCCCGGCGCCACGACCGTCACCTACACGCCGACCGCCGCCGATGCCAGCCTGATGCTTAAAGTGCGGGTGGGCTTCACCGACGACGCCGGCAACCCGGAGACGCTGGTAAGCGCGAGCGCGCTGGTGGACGGGCTTGTGCCCGCCATCACCATCGCGCCGGACCGGCCGAAGGCGACCGGCCGCTGGGACTGGATCCACTACACCCTGGCCCGGCAGGGCGAAACGGCGGCGGCGCTGACAGTGACCGTGACGCTGGAGCCGCCCGCGGGCAACGACTGGAATATCCCGGACGGCACGGAGACAGGCACGGTAGACAAGCTCAACCACCAGGCCACCTTCCCCATTAACGAGCCGACAACGACGCTGAGCATCTTGTTGCAGAGCACCGCTCCCGGCGCGATCGGGTTTTCCACAACGGCGACAACAAGCGGCAGGCTGGTGGCGAGCCTCTCGGACGTGACCGGTTACACCACCACCGACAAGGCGGCAGTCGAGGTGGTCACGCCCCGGGACCCGCCCTGGATCTTCAGGTACGTGAAGAAGTCCTTCAGTTTCCCCGAGGGCAGCGGCGCCCGGATGGTGGAGATCGAGGCCGCCGCCGTTTCCGCCGCCATGCCGGGGCCATCGGAAGGCCCCAACGGCGGCACGGGCCTGAGTATATCCGTCACCACCGATGCAGGCACGGCGACGATCGCCGACTACACCGCCGTGAGCGTAGAGGTCCCATTCCCGGCCGCGGCGTTCAGCGCCGATGCGAACGGCATCCAGCGCGGCCGGACGACGTTTATTTTCACGCCGACGCAGGACCGCGTGGTGGAGGCAGACGAAACGCTGTCTTTCCAGCTCACCAAACCGCCGGCGCTCCTGTTCGGCTCTTTTCAACTTGAAGGGCCGGACGGAAACCGCGGCGCCGCTAACGTGAGCTACCCGGTCACGATTATCGACGACGACATCGGCGTGATACCGGGGGGTGTGGCGGTGATTTCGACGCCGACGCTGAAGTCGGATGACGCCGTGCTGAATAATGACACCTACGGCGCGGGCGACAGGATCCGGTTCCAGGTGACCTTCAACGAACCGGTGACGGTGACGGGGTCCCCGGATTTCCGCTTCTGGCTGGGCCCGGACGCCACCGACGTGCTCGCGCCCGCGGCGTTCGCGGGCGGCTCGGGCACGACGCGGTTGGTGTTCGCCTACACGGTGAAGGCGGCCGACGCGGTCGCCGGCACGGACGCCGACATGGACGCCGACGGCATCGCGATCGGCAACGACCCGCTGACCTTCGTGCTCGACGCCGGCGAGTACATCCGCTCCACGGCCGACCCCAGCGTCGACGCCGTGCTCACCCATGCGGCGCCTGGCATCCAGGGCGGCCACAGGGTGGACGGCGCGCGGGAGACGCCGGGCGGCAAGCCGGACATTAGTGACAATTTGTGGGTCGGCCAGACGCTGACCACGGCGAAAAACACTATCACGGACGTCGACGGGGTGACCAGGGCCGACAACGACGAGACGGGCTACGCCTACACCTACCAGTGGTTCACAGTGGACGGGACGACGGATACACCCATCCCCGGCGCGACCTCCGCCAGCTACAAGGTCACGGCGGCCGACGCCGGCAAGACGATCAAGGTGGTCTGGCGCTTCACCGACGACGCCGACAACGCCGAGACGCGGCCGAGCGACCCGACCGCGACCGTGGCGCCCAACGCCGCGCCGCTGTTCCCGGCGCCGGTACCCCCGGCCATGACGCTGGCGCGCACGATCGAGGAGACCGCGGCGCCGGCGCCCGCCGGCGATGTCAGCGCGCGCAATATCGGCGCGCGGGTGATAGCGACCGACGCTAACGGCGACAGGCTGACCTATACGCTCGGCGGGACGGACAAGGATTCGTTCGAGATTACCGCGCCTACCGAGGCGGAGTTTCAGGATGGCGTAAGAGGCGTCCGGATCACCACCAAAACCGGTATCACCTACGACTTCGAGACCAGGTCGTCCTACGAAGTGACGGTCACGGCGAGCGACGGCACGGAGGCGACGACCGTCGGCGTGACCATCACGCTGATTGACCTGCCGACGGTGAGTATCGCGCGAAAGTATGCCCCGCGGGCGTTGATCTCGGATGATATCGTCTACTTCTTGCTGTCCGGGTCGCCGAGTCCCTCCCGCGACCTTACGATCAACTATTCCGCGCAGCAGGAGCATGACTGGTTCACGAGTAGTAGCCTGATGAATAGTACGCGCTACATCTTTGACGAGCGGGAATGGGCGGAGCCCGCTTTCCTTTTCCTTGTGGACGCGCCGGTGGAGAGTGGCGCCCTGACGGTGACGCTGGAGCCAGGCGACGGCTACGAACTCGACTCTGCGACGAAGACGGCAGAGGTCGGGATCCTCGCGGCGGACCCGGTGATCACGGTGCGCGCAGAGCAGGCGACCTATAACCACGCGGAAGACGGCGGCACTGTGACGGTGACGCTGAGGGCCGAGACCATCCCCGATGCGGCGCAGCCGATCGGCGCCGTCCCGGTGGACTGGTCCACCATGGCGGACACGGCAACCGGCGGGGACGCGGATTTCACGGACGGCAGCGGCACGGTCACGTTCACCTCTAGTACCTTCATAGAACAAGCGGACAAGAGCTGGGTGGCGACCAAAGAGGTGCAGGTCGCCGTGGTGGACGACCTGGCCGACCCCGTGGCCGAACCCACCGAGTGGTTCTTTGTGACGCTCGCCAGGCACGACCGCATGCACCGGCTGATCAAGCGGGCCAACGCGGACGGGACACTGTGCGAGGCCAACGCGGCGGGCGTCAACTGCGGCGCGGTGGTGAACATCCTGGACAATGAGCGCACGCCGGGCTCCCCCGCCGCCCCGGCGCCACCCGTTGCGACCGCCAACGGCGCCACGCAGATCGACCTGATCTGGACCGCGCCCACGGATACCGGGGCCACGCCGATCACCGGCTATAAGATCGAATGGTCGGCGGACGGCAGCACAAACTGGCAGTTGGCCGCCGAAACCGGCAGCACGGTCAAAATGTATTCCGACACCGACCTCGCCCCGGTAACCACCCGCTACTACCGGGTCACGGCAAAGAACGATGCCGGCTTCGGCAGCCCCTCGGCCGCCAGCAACAAGGCCGTCACCGACTTCATCCCGACGCTGAGCGTGGCGGATGCGTACGCGACGGAAGGGGAACCGGTCGAGTTCACGGTCACTCTCGACGCAGTGGGCGTTCAGGACGTGCGGGTCGACTATGCCACTTCACGCGCCGGCGGAACCGCCGAGGCCGCCGACTTCACCGCCACGGCGGGCACACTCACGATCAACGCGAATGAACTGACCGACACCGTGACCGTGCCGACGCACCACGACACGGCGGACCTGGACAATGAGACCTTCACGCTCACCCTGACCGATCCGGTTAACGCCATTCTGAGTTCCACTGCCGCTGCGGCGACGGGGACGATCTACGACGACGAGGGCAGCCCACGGGTGCAGTTCACGCTGAGTGAAGAAGAGATGAACGAAGCCGGGAGCGGCAACTCGGTCACCCTCACTGCGACGCTGACGCGCGCGTATGCGACCGCCTTCGCGCTCACGCTGGCCGCAGATCCGGCGGACCGGGTCACGCTGTCAGGGACGACCATCAATTTTCCCGCCAACAGCGTCACCGGCACGGAGACCATCACGCTCACGGCGGTGGACAACAGCGCTATGGAGCGGGACGTGACCGTGACGCTCACCGGTTCGCACAGCGAGACCGGGGTTCAGGATCCGGCGCCGGTGACGGTGACGGTACTCAACGACGAACTGCCGGTGGTGGGGCCGACTCAAACTGCGGATACCCAGCTTGAGAATGCCGGCCGGGTCACACATTGCGTGGAATCATCGATCCCGGCGCCGTGGCCGATAACGGTGCACTACGCGCCGCGAGACGGGTCCGCGCAGGTGGGAGAGGACTACGAGGTGGCCGAGGGCGAGGGTACGTTAAGGTTCAGCACAGGCGATACCAGCGAATGTTTCCACTTTGACATCGTCGACGACAATGTGCTGGAGCCGGAAAGCGAGAGCTTCTTCATCGATTTCAGTGTCCCGGAAGGCAGTCGTGATGCGGTACTGTCACAGACGCCCTCTGCAACAATCGAGATTTCCGATGATGACACCGCACAGGTGAACATCACGGCGACGAAGACGGTCGACGAAGCGCAAGGCCGTGTGACCCTCGAGGTTTCGATGGTTCCCAGCGTGGACTTCGACGTGACAGTGAACTATGCCACCGCGGACGGCGCCGCGCTGGCCGGCAGCGACTACACGTCCACCACGGGGACGATTGACTTTCCCGCCAGCGCAACGTTCGTCGAGGCGGGGGTCAGCAGACGGTTCACGATTCCGATCATCAACGATAAGGTCGACGATGACGGCGAGACCTTCAACGTCAATTTCACACTGAAAGAGGGTACGGACGCCAGGATACAGCTTGATCCCACGCAAAGCGTGGTGACGATCGAGGACGACGATGACGCCGGTGTGACGCTGTCGACGACGAACCTGCGGTTCCGGGAAGGCAGGACGGGAAGCTATACTATCCGCCTCAACAGCCGGCCGACCGCAGAGGTAGCCGTGGCTGTGGCGCTGGCCACGTCGTCCGACTCCGACATCAGCATCAATTCAGGGAGCAACCCGACGTTCACGACGACGGACTGGGACACTCCCCGGACGATTACCCTGGCTGCCGCGCACGATGAGGATATGACCAATGACGCGGGTCAGGTCACGCACACAGTCACATCCACCGACAGCAACTACAACGGGTTCACGGTCGGGCAGGCACAGGTTACGGTAGTGGACGACGAAGGGGTGCCGGATAAACCCCGATTCGTGCTTGCCCGGGCCCAGGACGTGGACCGGATCCTGTTGAAGTGGCGTGAACCGGCCGAGGAAGGCGCGGATGCCGTGTTCGGTTACAAGATCGAATCGTCCGCCAACGGTTCCAACTGGGCGACGCTGGTGGAGAACACCAGCACGGTGGAAACGCGCTATACGGAAACCGGATTGGCGCCTGGAACCAGTCGCCACTACCGGCTTTACGCGATCAACTCGGCGGGACCCGGGCCGGTATCGTACCCGGACGCAGCGACGACGCCCACGGAGTCGCCCGTGGTCATGACGGTGACAGCGCTGAGCGCGTCGGTCCGGGAAGGACAACCGGCGCGGATCAGGATTCACCGTTCGAGAACGAGTAGCGGGCACCAGGTGGAGGTTGTCGTCAGCGAGACCGGCAATATGCTCGAACAGGACGCCAAGGGCCTGCACTATGTCCGGTTTGCCAGCGGGGCAAGCACGGTTGAGTTCGAAGCGGCGACGCACCAGGACGGGATCGAGGAACCCTCCGGCAGCGTGGAACTGCTGGTGCTGGAGTATCTGCCGGATTACCGGGTGGAGCAACCCCAGCAGGTCGACGTGGATGTCGCGGACGACGACGGGGCAACGAACCTGCCGCTGGCGCCGGCGCTGACGGTGAATGCCGGTGACGGTCGCGTCACGCTGAACTGGACCCGGCCCGACGATGGCGATAGCGCCATCATCGGGTACGAACTTCGCTACCGGGTGGCGTCGGCCTCGTGGCCGTCAGACTGGACCACGGTGAGCGGGGGCGCGAGCGCGCGTCGCTCACAGGTGAGTGGTCTGGGCAATGGTGAGGAATACGAGTTTGCCGTGCGCGCCGTCAATGGCAACGGCGCCGGCGCCCCCGGCACGGTCAAAACCACCCCCACCTCCGGCAACGTACCCGCAACCCCGCTGGTCACCGCCACGGCCGGCGCCGGGCTGGCGACGCTGAGCTGGAGCGCGGTGAGCGACCGGGGGTCGCCCGTGCTTCGTTACGAGCGGCGTCACCGGGAATTGGGGGCAGCCTGGCCGAATGAGTGGATCGAGGTACCCGGAGCCGGGGAAGCAAGTGGCGATACGGTGCAGAACCTCAGCAACTATCAACCCTACGAGTTCCAGCTGCGGGCGGTCAATGCCGCCGGCGCCGGGTCTCCCGGACAGGCGCAGGCGCGACCCGAGCCGTCCACGCAGGAAGGCGCGCCGGGACAACCGTCGCTGTCGGTCGAACCCGGTGACGCCCGGGTGACGCTGACCTGGACCGCGCCGGACAATGGCGGCTCCGCTATCACCCGCTATGAGCACAGGCGCCGCAGCACGGGTGGTTCGTGGCCGGCGCAGTGGACCACCGTAGCCGGAGGCGGTTCAAGTCGCGAAGATACGATCGGCGGTCTCACCAATGAGCAGGAGTACCAGTTTGAATTGCGGGCCGTGAACAGCTTTGACGTGGGACCCGCGGCGACACGAACCGCGACGCCCAAAGGACCCGACGCCAATCGCGTGCCCGGTCGGCCCCTGAACCTGACCGCGACCGCGTCCGGCGCCGATACCGTCAACCTGGCATGGGACGCTCCGCAGGACACCGGCAGTTCCCCGATCACGGGTTATCGCATCGAACGGTCATCGAACGGAAACAACTGGGGTGTATTGCGGCCCAACACCGCATCGCAACAAACGACCTACCGGGACGATGGTTTGCGCGGTGGGACCACGCGCCACTATCGCGTATCGGCCCGCAACGCCGCAGGGGGCGGCGAATTTTCGCGCAGCGCGGCGGCAACGACAGGCGCGGACGTCCAGCCGGTGGGTATATGTGATCGAACCCCACAGGTGCGCGACTGGATCGTGTTGTACATCAGTCTGCACGGAGGAACGGACGACTGCGCGGCGATCACGGATGCGGACCTGAAGAAAATCACGCACCTTCCGCTCAGTGGTGAAGGCATCGCGTCGCTGCGGGCGCATGATTTCCGCGGACTGACGGAGATGGACGCGCTGGACCTGTCGGACAACGAGGACATCGGAACGCTTCCGGCCGGGATATTCAGCGGCTTGAACAAGCTGGAGGAACTGGACCTGAGTAACATCGGCTTGACGGCGATACGTCCCGGCGCGTTCGCCGGACTGAACAGACTCCGTGTGCTCGACCTCATGGACAATCTGCTGAGCCCGGTTCCGTTCGACGAGTTTGAAACGCTTGCGGCGCTCAGGGATCTTGGCATAAGCCGCAATCCGGGGGTCGAACGGGAACTGCAAGTGTCGACGACGCGGCTGGGGGTGAAGCCCAATGGCAGCGCAAGCTACCGGATGCGCCTGACACACTACCCCAACACCGGCAATACCACCGTCAGCGTCACCTCGAGCCGGAATTCGGTGACCGTGGAACCGCAAACGCTGACGTTCAACCCCGGCAACTGGTGGCGTGAGCAGGAGACAACCGTCTCGGCGGCCGCGAATGCCAGTGGTGTGGCCACACTCAGCCACGAGTTCGGCGGACCGTTTTATACCGTCATCGAACCGCCCCAGGTGTCGGTGATCGTGTCACAGACGGGCGCGGCGACGGCGAGCGCCGCGTTGACGGGGGTGTTCCGGAACGTACCGGCGTTCCACAACAGCCCGTTCACCTTCGAGGTGCATTTCAGCGAGGAGGTTCCGCTCAGTTCCGCGATGCTGCGTGATTCGGCGTTCACGGTGACCAACGGCCGGGTGATCGGAGCCCGGCGGCTCAACCCGCCGGGCAACATCGCCTGGGAGATCACGGTCGATTCGTTCTCGGAGGAAGCGCTGACGGTGGCGCTGCCGGAGACGACGGACTGCGCCGCAACGGGCGCCATCTGCAGCGAAGACGGCCGCCCACTCTCGGCGAGGATCACAGCGACAGTGGCCGGCCCACCCGCCACGGCGGAGGCGAGGCAGGGTACGGAGAACGAGGAGAACGAGGAGGAGGTAGTGGTGGATGAGCCGACAGTGGAGCCGACACCGCCGCCGCTCACGGCATCGTTCTCCAACGTGCCGTCGGCACATGACGGCTCAACGGCGTTCGTCATGCACTTCCGCCTCAGCGAGGAGCCGCACGACCTGAGCTATGTCACGGTGCGCGAATCAGTATTCGACGTGACCGGCGGGCGCATCGAGCGCGCCAAGCGGCTGACGCAGGGCAGTAACCGGGGCTGGGCCCTGCGGGTGGCGCCGTCCGGCGACGGCGACGTGACCGTGCGAGTGAAGAACACCACCTCGTGCACGAGCGGGCCGACGCTGTGTAGCGAAGACGGACGCAGGCTCGCCGGCGGTCTTCAGGTAAGCATCGAAGGGCCGCCACCGCCGGCGCTGTCGGTGGCGGATGCGACAGTGCAAGAGGGAGCGGGGGCGACACTCGCCTTCGCAGTCACCCTGGACCGGACGCCCACTGCCGCGCTGACGGTGGACTACGCCACTGCGGACGGGACCGGAACGGGCGCCGCGAACGCGGGCACGGACTACACCGCGACCAGTGGCACGCTTACCTTCGCTGTCGGGGAGAGTAGCAAGACAGTCTCAGTCGCCGTACTCGATGACTCCCACGACGAGGGCGCAGAGATACTCACCCTGACGCTCTCCAACCCGTCCGGCGCCAGCATCGCCGACGGCACGGCAACGGGGACCATCAACAACACCGATGCCATGCCGAAGGGCTGGCTGTCCCGCTTTGGTCGCACGAGTGCGGTGCAGGTAGTGAGGCTACTGGACAGCCGCTTTGACGAGGCGCCGGTGTCGAGCGCGCAACTGACCCTGGGCGGTCGGTCGGTGCCGCTGGCGGCATTGCGCGCCGGGCCGGGCGGTCGGGACCGCGCCGCCAGCGCGCCGCCGCCGGCACATTGTGCGTCGGGCGCGGACTGCGCGCCACGCGAATCCGACCGGTTGGCGTCGGACGCCGCCGAGACGGACCCGATCGACCGGTTCAATGCCGCCTATTTGACCTCCTCCGGCAGTGCGGCCAGGTCCGGCGCGGCGGCGGGCGCGGCGGTGGAACAGGGGACGGAATTGAATTCCGTCCCCGGACAGGCGGGCGGCGCCAATGCCACCCTGTTGGAGCGGGCGGCCTGGAACCTGCTGACGGGGCAGAACGTGTGGCAGGTTGACCGCCGCCAGTTCCTGTCGCGCAGCAGTTTCGAGCTGTCCCTGACCGACCTCCTGAAACCGGGGACGGACTTGAAGTCCGTCCCCGGACAGGTCGGAGAGAATGAGTCCGTCGAGACCGTGACTGCGCCGCCGGCGCCGGCCGGGCACTGGTCGCTGTGGGGCCGCGGGGCGTTGACCCGGTTTGCCGGTATGGATAGCGGGGTGAACGTGGACGGTGATGTCCTGACCGGCTTGCTGGGGCTGGATTATGCCCGCGGCCGCTGGCTCACCGGCGTGGGGTTGTCCTGGAGTGACGGCGCCGGTTCGTACCGGGCCGCAAACGGCGGCGGCGAGTTGGACAGTACGCTGCTGAGCGTGCACCCGTACCTGCGTTATACGGTGAACCAGAGCCTGTCCGTGTGGGGCGTACTCGGCTACGGTCAGGGGGCAATGACACTGACCCCGGCCATTGCCGGGGACGCCGGGGACGGACTTAAGTCTGTCCCTGGAGACGTCATCGCCATTGCCGGGGACGGACTTAAGTCCGTCCCCGGAGAGGTCATCGAGACGGACCTGCGCATGGGTATGGGCGCCTTCGGGGTACGCGGGACGGTATATGCGAGTGCAACGACGAAACTGGCGTTGAAGTCGGACGTATTGTGGGTAAGTACCACGTCGGCCGCGGTTGACGGGTTGGCGGCGGCGACGGGCGAGACCAGCCGCCTGCGCCTGGCCCTGGAGGGATCGCACATGCTCCAATGGGCGAACGGGCGCAGCCTGCTGCCGGCCCTGGAACTGGGCCTGCGCTATGACGACGGCGATGCCGAGACCGGGGTCGGCGCCGAACTGGGTGGCCGGGTGCAATACCAGGATATGACCCTGGGCCTGACCGTGGCAACCCATGCCCGGGTCCTGCTCGCCCACGAGGACAGTGGCTATGAGGAATGGGGACTGGGCGGCTCACTGCGCCTTGACCCCGGCGCCGCCGGACGGGGGGCGTCCCTGGACCTGCGCTCCAGCTGGGGCGCCGTGGCCAGCGGCATAGACGGGTTGTGGTCACAACAGACCACCACCGGTCTCGCCCGGGGCGGCATGGAGAGTAACTATTCGATGCAGTTCGACACACGGTTGGGGTACGGCCTGGAGGTGCCCGGCGGGCGTAACCTCCTCACCCCGTACGGTGGCCTCACCCTGGCCGGCCCCCACTCCCGCGTGTACCGCCTGGGTGGCGTATTCAGGCTCGGTGAGTTACTTGAACTCAGCCTCGACGCCGAGCGCCGGGAAAACCTCGGCGCCCTGCCCGACCACGGTGTGATGCTGCGCGGTTCCATGCCATGGTAAATGTGTCGCCGCTGGCGACTCTTTGTCCACTGGATTCCCGTTTTCACGGGAATGACGGTGGGGGCAGGAATGACAACGGAGGCAGCACCGTTATTCCGGGCTTGACCCGGAATCCAGTCAAATAATGTGTCGCCGCAGGCGACTCTTTGTCCACTGGATTCCCGTTTTCACGGGAATGACGGTAGAGGCAGGAATGGCAACGGAGGCAGCACCGTTATTCCGGGCTTGACCCGGAATCCAGTCAAATAACGTGTCGCCGGAGGCGACTCTTTGTCCACTGGATTCCCGCTTTCGCGGGAATGACGGTAGAGGCAGGAATGGCAACGGAGGCAGCACCGTTATTCCGGGCTTGACCCGGAATCCAGTCAAATAACGTGTCGCCGGAGGCGACTCTTTGTCCACTGGATTCCCGTTTTCACGGGAATGACGGTGGGGGCAGGAATGACAACGGAGGCAACACCGTTATTCCGGGCTTGACCCGGAATCCAGGTAATAATGTGTCGCCGTAGGCGACTCTTTGTCCACTGGATTCCCGTTTTCACGGGAATGACGGTAGAGGCAGGAATGGCAACGGAGGCAATACCGTTATTCCGGGTTTGGCCCTGCATCCGGTTAATCCTGCATCCGGTTAATCCTGCATCCGGTTAATCCTTCATCCGGTTACCTTCATCCGGTTACCTTCATCCGGTTAATCATGTGTTACTGGCGTGGATAATTGATTAGTTCGTAACATTATATTGACAAATGGGCATACTCATTCAATCATGGTAAAAAAGATGAGGGAGAGTATATCGTGTTACCTGCAATTGCCCGCGTACAAGAAT
Organism: Gammaproteobacteria bacterium; assembly: GCA_965248145.1. Classification (GTDB taxonomy): domain Bacteria; phylum Pseudomonadota; class Gammaproteobacteria; order Eutrophobiales; family Eutrophobiaceae; genus JAAXHV01. The sequence continues at coordinate 2,787,924 of OZ252091.1, forward strand.
TGAATCCCGCAAAACTGGGGATTTTGTTTAAAAAACAGTTTGAACTCTGCAATGTGTACCAGGGTGAGACCGTGATGTTGCTGAGCGATCTTGCCACCCGTCGTGAATACGTGGAGGCGGCATTCGCCGCCGCCGAAGACCTGGGCGCAGACGTTTATGAAATGTGCGTCAACTCCATTCCTTCATGGACCAAGGTCGGTGTTCCCACGGTCGGCCAATGCAAGGGGACCCTGGCAGCGGCCAAGGCCGCGGATATTATCGTCGCCCTGCACGTTCCCCTGTTTACCAGTTGGCTGAAAGAAGTCAGGGTCGCCGGTACCCGGGTGCAGATGATCATTGACTCTCCCGACGACCTGGAGCAACTGATGGCGCCGCCGGGCCTGAAGGAAGCCGTCCTCTATGCCGATGCCCTGTTGGCAAAGACCCAAAAAATACACGTCACCAGCGCCGCCGGCACCGACCTGACCTACCATTGCGGCGAATACCCGGTGATGAGCCAGTACGGCTACGCCGACGCGCCGGGGCGGTTTGACCACTGGGGAGGCGGTCATGTCCACACCTTCCCCAATGAGGGCAGCGCCAGTGGCACGGTGGTGTTACAACCGGGGGATATCGTGATCCTGCCTTATTGCCGTTACGTACAGGACGAAGTCAGGCTGACCGTCAACGACGGCTTTATCGACAAGGTGGAAGGCGGCCTGGATGCCAAACTCATGCAGGATTGGCTGGATGACAATCGGACCGATGCTGCTGACAGGGACCCTTATGCGGTGTCCCACCTCGGCTGGGGCCTGAACCCCCAGGCTTTGTGGTACGGCATCGCCCTCAATGGCGATGAACCGGAGCGCAGCCGGGCCGCTGCCCGCACCTTTCCCGGCAATTTCCTGTTCTCGACCGGCCCCAATAACCAGGGCGGCGGGAAACGCACCACTCGCGGCCATTACGACGTGCCCATGCGGGATTGCACCATGGCGCTTGACGGTCAGGTTATCATAGAAAACGGTAAGATTATCGATGATAATATGACCGTCGAACGCATCATACACACATAACAAGAAGACATACCATGAAGGATTTCCAATACCTGGCGCCGAGCAGACTGAATGAAGCAGCCATCCTGATGGCCGAACATGCAGGTTCTGCGCAACTCCTGGCCGGGGGAACGGACTTGCTCATATTCATGCGCAACGGCCGCAAGTCCCCCGAATTCATCATCGACGCAAAAAAAATCCCGGAACTTTCCCGCTTACACCTGGACGCTGACCAACTGACCATCGGCGCAGCGGTCAGTTGCCGGACGATCTGGGAAAACCCGGAAATTGCCGACAGGTTCCCGGCTTTGACGGACGCGGCGACCCTGATCGGTGGGATACAGATCCAGGGACGGGCGACACTGGGCGGCAACCTGTGTAATGCCGCACCCAGCGCCGACACCGTGCCTTCCCTCATCGTCTACGAGGCGCTCGCCCATATTGTCAGCGCCCGGGGCGAACGCAACGCGCCCGTGGAAGAAATATGTACGGAGCCCGGCCGGACTTCACTGGCCGATGATGAGATACTGGTCTCATTATCCATGGCCACGCCCCCGGCAAACTCCGGCGCCGCGTTCCTGCGTTTTATCCCGCGCAATGAAATGGACATCGCAGTGGCGAACGCCGCGGCCCGGGTGGAACTGGATGAATCAGGCGAAACCTTTAAATCCGCCCGTATAGCCATTGGGGCTGTGGCGCCGACCCCCCTGCTCGTAGAAGCAGCCGGCGCCGCGCTCAGCGGCCAACCCGTAAACGACGCGTCGATCACTGCCGCCGCCCGCATTGCCCGGGACGCGTCCACGCCGATAAATGACATGCGGGGGACAATCGAGCATCGAAAACAACTGGTTGAAGTCCTGACAACAAGAGCATTGCGCCGCGCCTGTGCCCGCGCTAAGGGGTGAGCCGGAAACAGAACAAGACACTTAACGTGTCTTGTTCCCGGCGAACGGTGAGCCACGGATGGCGAGGCTGGGGGTTGGCGAAACCATTGGAGCCAGGGAAGGCTACTCAATGATGATACAAGTATAGTGGGAGAATATATTGATGAGTAATAAATCACGCGTAACGACAACGATCAATGGAGAGTTAAAGGATTTCCTGTGCGAGCCTCGGCAGAGTCTGCTGGAGGCGCTACGAGACGTCCTGTATCTCACCGGCACAAAAGAAGGTTGCAACGACGGCAACTGCGGCGCTTGCAACGTTATCGTTGACGGCATACTACTGGATGCCTGCTGCATGTTGGCCGTAGAAGCGGAAGGCAGCAGCATCGAAACCATTGAGGGGCTGGCAACGGCCGGTGAATTACACCCCTTGCAACAGGCTTTTCTCGAAGAAACAGGACTGCAATGCGGTATCTGCACGCCGGGTTTCCTGGTGTCCGCAAAGGCATTGCTGGATGAACATCCCCGGCCGGATGAGCACCAGGTGCGCCACTGGCTGGCGGGAAACCTGTGCCGCTGTACCGGTTACGACAAACTGGTGCGTTCCGTGCTGAAAGCGGCCGACACCATGGCGGAGGCATAAAGATGAGCAGCGTAGCGATGAACAACAACTTTAACGTCATCGGCACCACGCCCATGCGTCCGGACGGGCTGGACAAGGTAACGGGTCGCGCGGTCTTTGCCGATGATTTTTTCCTGCCCAATATGCTGCATGGAAAAATTCTCCGCAGTCCCCATGCCCATGCGCGCATCAAGTCCATCGACACCCGCGCGGCGGCAGCACTGCCCGGCGTGCGCGCCGTCGTGACCGGCGCTGACTTCCCTCACGTCAAACACGAGATGGTCAGCCAGGGCGCCGCCGGGATGATTAATGTCCGTGAAATGTCCGATAACTGCATGGCGAAAGACAAAGTACTCTATGACGGCCACGCCCTGGCCGCAGTGGCGGCGGACAACCCTCATACTGCCGAGGAAGCCGTCAACCTGATTAAAGTGGACTATGAACTGCTGCCGCCGGTGATGAACGTGCGCGCGGCCATGGCCGATGACGCCCCCGTCATCCACGAGAATTACCAGCCGGGGAGCTTTATCGCGCCGACGGAAAAATTCCTGCCCAATGCCACCCGCCTGCAACTCGGCAACGGTGACACCGAACAGGGATTCGCACAAGCCGATCTCATCCTGGAACGGGAATACACGGCGGAGACCATCCACCAGGGTTATATTGAGAGTCATGTCACGACGGTAAACTGGGACAGTAATGACTACGTTACCGTGTGGACCGCAACCCAGGGGCAATTTGGCTTGCGCGACCACCTGGCCGACATCATCCAGGTGCCCATGAGCAATATTAACGTCGTGCCGTTGGAGATTGGCGGCGGTTTCGGCGGTAAAGAGCGTATCTATATCGACCCGGTCGCGGCCATGCTGTCGAAAAAATCCCAGTGCCCGGTCAAGATCGCCATGCGTCGCGACGAGGTGTTCCGCGCAACCGGGCCAAGTTCCGGCACTTATATCAAACTGAAGTTCGGCGTTAAGCAGGACGGCGTCCTGACGGCAGCCGACCTGCACATGGCCTACGAGGCCGGCGCCTACGCCGGTGGGCCGTTATTTCTCGGGGTGCTGTCTTCCACTTCCCGGTACAACATCCCCAATATCCGGATCAATGGCTTCGACGTCATCGTAAACAAACCCACCATGCGCCCCTATCGCGCCCCCGGCGCGCCCCAGGCCCTGTTTGCGGTGGAACAGATGATAGACGAACTGGCCCATGAGCTGGGTATGGACCCCTTAGATTTTCGTATGCGCAACCTGGCCACGACCGGAGACCGGCTGGTGCCGGGCTTCCCGCTGGCGCCCATTGACACGGTAAACCTGATGGAAACCGTGAAAACGCATCCCCATTACAATACGCCCCTGGACGGGCCGAACCGGGGACGAGGCCTCGCCTACAGCCTGTGGTTCAACCTGGGTGAAACCTCCAGCGCGCGTATGCAGGTCAACCCGGACGGCTCCGTCACGTTGACCACGGCCAGCCCTGATTTGAGCGGCACCCGTATCTCGCTGGCCATGCAGGCGGCGGAGATGCTGGGGATAGCCGTTGAACAGATATCCGCGGTAGTCTCCGACACCCAATCCATCGGTTTTTCAATGCCGTCGGTGGGCAGCCGAACCACTTACGGCACCGGCGCCGTCGTCTGTGAGGTGGCGCAGGAAATACTGAAACAGATGTGTGAACGGGCCGCCCTGCTGTGGGAAACCGATGCCGACCAGGTGACCGTTGACCGCGGGGTGTTCAGCAATAAGGCGGAACCCGGACAAACCCTGTCATTTAATGAACTGGCTGCAAAGATGTTTGAAACCGGCGGCCCCATCAGCTACCATAAGACCAGTACCCCACAGAGCTTTATTCCGGGTACCGCCGCGCACCTGGCGGACGTTGAGGTGGACCCTGAGACCGGCAAGGTGGATATTCTGCGCTATACGATATTCCAGGACGTGGGCAAGGCCGTACACCCGGATTACGTAGAGGGCCAGCTGCAGGGCGCCGCGGCACAGGGCATAGGCATGGCCTTGAACGAAGAGTATTTCTACGATGAGGAAGGCCACCTGAAGAATGCCAGCCTGCTTGATTATCGCCTGCCGACCGCACTGGATTTACCGATGCTGGAAACGGTTATCCTGGAATCGCCCAATCCCGCCCACCCGTTTGGTGTACGCGGCTGCGGTGAGATTTCCATTGCGCCGCCACCCGCGGCCATTGCCAACGCCATCCATGACGCGGTCGGTGTCCGCCTGAACTCCATGCCCATGGCGCCCCACAAGGTCTGTGCGGCAATCAATGCCGCGAAACCCGCCTGATATTTGGGGTCAGAGTAAAAATACTCGACGATAAACTAATACCATCTACCTGTGACTGTATTTTTACTCTGACCCCAAATATCCAAATATCAATGATGACAAGGGGACAGACATGTTTTCCCCCCGGCAGCGGCTGGGGACAGATTTCAAATCTGTCCCCTTTTACCGCAAGAAATAAATCTGTCCCCTTTTCTTATAAATCTGTCCCCTTTTCTTAGACGCCATGCCCACAGTCTGGATTCCAAAACCCATGCAGGGCCACACCGGGGGCAAGGAGATCGTCGAGATGGAAGGCCGTACCGTCAGAAGGCTGGTCGTCGCCCTGGATGAGACCTACCCTGGATTAAAGGACGCACTCATGGACGGCGACAAATTCAAACCCGGCATCGCGGTCGCCGTCAACGGACAAATCAGCCACCTGGGCCCGCTGCAACCCCTGGAAGAAGACAACGAAGTCTTTTTCGTCCCCGCTATCGGCGGAGGGTAGAAGGATATTTGGGGTCAGAGTAAAAATACAGTCACAGGTAGATGGTATTAGTTTATCGTCGAGTATTTTTACTCTGACCCCAAATGTCTACTCGCCCTGGTAAGTCACCCGATAAATCGAGTCTGATTTATCATCCGAGATCAGGAGGCTGCCATCCCGGGATACCAGCACGTCGTTGGGGCGTCCCGATACCTCATCGTCCTTCAGCCACAGGTCCAGGAACGGTTCATACACCGGCCCGGCTGCGCCGAAGCGTACCATGCTGACGCGATACCCCACCTTGGAGGAACGGTTCCAGGACCCATGCTCGGCAATGAACAGCGCGTTCCGGTAAGACTCGGGAAACTGGTCGCCGGTGTAAAAGGTCAAACCGAGAGCAGCGGAGTGGGCCTGAATCCTGACTTCGGGGGGGACATAATCCGCCGGGTCTCGTCCTTTTCCGAACCTGGGGTCCGGGATATCACCGGCATGGACGTAAGGGTAGCCGTAGTGCGCGCCCGGACTGGCAACGCGATTGATCTCCTCGGCGGGCACGTCATCCCCCAGCAGGTCACGGCCGTTGTCGGAGAACCAGAGTTCGCCGGTATCCGGGTGCCAGGCCATCCCGACGGAATTCCTGACGCCCGCTGCATAAATTATCGTCTCACCACTCTCCGGGTCCATCCTCAGTATGCTGGCAAAGCGCGGGTCATCGGATTCGCAGGTGTTGCAGGGCGCGCCTACGGGTACGTAAAGAAACCCGTCGGGGCCGACGGACAGGTACTTCCAGCCATGGTGGCGCTTGTCAGGCAGGCTGTCGGTTACTATCTCCGGCTGCGGGTCATCCCTGAAGGTACTCTCGATAGCGCGATAGCGCAGCACCCGATCCAAGGCGCCCACGTACAGGTCCCCTCCGAGCAATACCAATCCACTGGGCATGGTAAGTCCACTCGCAAAAACAACGACCTCAGCCTCGCCTTCCGATGCAGGTATCACCGCGTACAGTTTGCCGGGACGCATTGTTCCCACCAGTAATAACCCGGAATCCGTCTCCGCCATCTGCCTTGCCCCCGGCACGCCATCGGTAAGCACAGAGAGCCGGAAATCACCCACGGTTTCGGCAGGCGTAGCGACGGCAAACATCAGCAGTAGATATGTAAGCATCTTCATAACGACAGTATTCGACAAATAGGCGCGAATCTCAAGCAAAGGGTCAAGCCCGGAATGGCGGTGTTGCCTCCGTTGTTATTCCTGACCCCGCCGTCACTCCCGCAAAGCATGCCCCTGTATGGTGTTGAGCAGGGGCGGGAGTCCAGTGGACAAAGAGTCGCCTTTGGCGACACATTTTTCACTGGATTCCGGGTCAAGCCCGGAATGACAGGGTTGCCTCCGTTGTTATTCCTGACCCCGCCGTCACTCCCGCAAAGCATGCCCCTGTATGGTGTTGAGCAGGGGCGGGAGTCCAGTGGACAAAGAGTCGCCTCCGGCGACACATTATTAACTGGATTCCGGGTCAAGCCCGGAATGACGGTGTTCACATTTGTCCTGTCTGATCGTTACAGGGCGATCTTAAAGTAGACCCAGTCTGAAAGCGGTTGCATTGGAGTGGGCGTCCAGGGCCATAGAATCTGTTGATTTGTCTTTTTTGGTGGCTTGTTTCGGCTTCAGCGGCATGCTGCGGGCCTGATTTGAGTTGAGGGGGTGCGGTCTCCCGGGTCGCCAGGCGAGTGCAGCCCCCGGCCCGTCGGCAGTGTTCTTGCGAGGGGTGGGGTGGTGTCAGGCGCTGCTGAGTACGGCGCGCAGGGCCTCGCCCTGGCGGGCGGCATAGTGCCGGTGGGCTTGAGGCTGATGTCGAAACCGGCCCCGCATCCTGACGATAGAGATGGCGGCGTTGGACAAGCAGGCGAGGTTACGAGGCAGTTTGCCGGTGCGCACGCGGCTGCGGTCCTCGTCATAGGTGACATCGCGGACGTAGTGAACCCGGTTCTCGATCTCCCAGTGTCCCCGGTTCAGTGCGAGCACCTCAGCCGGCCCGGCCTGCGCCGGTCCCAAGGAGGTGAGGCCGTAGGTGGCCTCGACGGTGTGTTTCCCGGTTGACCTGACGGTTCTGTCGCGCACGATGCGGAAGGCCTGGCGTCTGCCCGGCAGGGACGCCAGGTCATCGTCGAGGCCGTCAAGCGGGATGAGGGAGCAGGTGCGCAACTCAAGCCGTCCATGCCCCTTGTCGGCACTGCGGAAGGCGGGGGCCGCGTCCCAATCGAACACCTTGAGGTCGTCCAGTAGTTGCGGGCGGTTGGCCTTCACCGGCATGACGTAGTCCGCCCCCCGTGCGACGATCAGGCGGGCCGTCTTCGGACAGCTGTGCAGTGCGTCGAGTGTCAGTGTGCGCCCGGCGACGTCTAACTCGGCGATAAGTTGCCTGGCCCCGAGTATCTCCCCGCCGGCGCGGTCTGATGCGGTCTGTCCCACCACCACGCCGCGGCCGTGCTCCACTGCGGCCAGCAGCATGCGGCTGTCATCTGGCCCGCCCGGACGATTGATCGGGGCGGACTTCCCGTCGATGGCCAAGGCCCCTTCGGGGGCGTGACGGGACGCGGTGAAGCGTCGCACGGCCACATCGAGTGCGTCGGGGTCTAACGCCGACAGGAGGCGGTGGATACTGGCTCGGGAAGGTGGCGTGAGCCGCCCCGTCGTCGGACTGCGGAAGGCCCGGACTGCGGCCAGTTGTCGCTGGTTCAGTCGTGCTGCGAACTCCGAGATGGCGGCGCCGCCCTGCGCCCCGGCCAGCTTGGCCGCGGCGGCAATGGCCAGTACACTCGCCAATGAGTGCCTAACACCCCGCGCCGCGCGGAACTCGGGCACGTCACGTAAGAAGTCGAACAGGCTGCGCAGTCGCCCTTCGGACGGCGCTGACGGGCGGGTGCGTCCACAATCCCATGCCGCCGGCTCGTCCAGCCCGCTGAGCACTGCCCGGGCGTGGCGAGCGAGCGGGCGCACCAGAATCGCCTTCGGCTGCCCGTGCTCAACCCAGCCGCCGCCCGACCGGGCGAAGCCCCGGGTCTCCCCAAGCGGCGTCCAATTGGCTGCCAGGTAGCAACTGCCCGTGAAGCGGGACGGGTCCACGAAGGTCTCAGCCAGCAGCACCGGATGACCAAACACGGCCTCCATGTCGTCGGACAGACGACGCAGCGACAGGGCCAGCGCTCGGGAGGCCAAGTTCGGCACCCGCCCCGCCGGCAGCACCAGAAAACGACAGTTGTTCGCCACCAGGTGCAACCGCCGGAATTGTTGCTCCGGCGCCCAACCCACCCAAGCATCCCTCGCCTTCACCTTGAACGCACCCGAACACCAGCCCAACAGCGCCAGCCAGCGCCCGTCCGGACCGACCGCAATATGCCGAAGACCGCCGCCAAACATCCCCCGGAAACCCAAGTAGTGCCCCGCATCCATCACCCGGTCCCATTCTGCCCGCTCTTCCCCGTCCCGAACCGGACGCACTGACACTGCCGATAATGAAAAACCAAGTCCATCATAGCCTGTTCCCATCACTATGCCTCCAAACCGTCAATCACGACGCATTGTGAAGCACAAGAACCTGAATGTCCAGTTATAATATCTAATTAGCTAATTCAACAGCTTGAACGCAACTTTAAGATCGCCCTGATGGGGGGGAAGTTAGACTTGTATAGTGAACGGTTTTACCGTACACTCTTGACATGATTGTTCGCTCTGTCCGTCACCGGGGATTGCGCCGACTGATCGAGGACGATAACCCCCGGTTCCTGCGGCAGACCCTCGTCGATCGGGTGCGCAAGATATTAACAGTACTGATCCTGGTTGAGCACATTGACGAGTTTATTGCTGACGCTCCGCCCGGATGGCACGTCCACCGTCTCTCAGGTGACCGGCAGAACGAATGGAGCGTTTCGGTATCAGGTAATTGGCGAATCACATTTGAAGAAGAAGATGGCTATATTGACCGCTTGAACTTGGAGGATTACCACTAATGGCTATCAATGACATCAAAGTGAACATGACCCCTTCGCATCCGGGTGACTTTATCCGCACAGAGGTCATCAACGAGTTGGGTCTGAGCATGACAAGGGCGGCGGAAATTCTGGGGGTTCGTCGAGCGACACTTTCAGACCTGCTGAACGGACATGCCTCGCTATCGCCGGAGATGGCGCTACGCATCGAGAAGGCCTTCGACGTGAGCATGGATATGCTGCTACGAATGCAGGCTTGGTGGGACGCCTCGCAGATGCGCACTCGCGCAAGCGAGATCGATGTCCAGCGCTACGAATCAGCCTGATTGACAGCCGTTACCCTAAGCGTCTACCAGAAAACTTCAAGGTGGTATTTTCCCTTTACCTGATACAGGAATAACAACGGTACCCTACGGCAGATGATGGCACCGGAAGAACCTAATCACCAATAACGATACAATTGATGTTGACTTCAAAAAGTATACGGCAAGCCAGCTAGAACCAGCAACAAGTGCAAGTCCATCACTCCCACTCAATAGTAGCCGGCGGCTTGCTGGAAATGTCGTAGGTAACCCTGGACACGCCTTCCACTTCGTTCATGATGCGGTCGGACACTTCCTGGAGGAATTCGTAGGGCAGATGAGCCCAGCGGGCGGTCATGAAATCGACGGTTTCCACGGCGCGCAGGGCCACTACGTAATCATAGCGTCTGGCGTCGCCCTTGACGCCCACGGATTTGACCGGCATGAACACCGTGAACGCCTGGCTGGTCTTGTCATACAGGTCGTGTTCGCGCAATGCGCGTATGAAAATATCATCCGCCTGGCGCAGGATGTCCGCGTATTCCTTTTTTACCTCGCCGAGGATCCTCACACCCAGACCGGGGCCTGGAAAAGGATGGCGCTGAATCATTTCCCGCGCCAGTCCCAGTTGCGCGCCCAGCTTGCGCACCTCATCCTTGAACAGTTCCCGCAGGGGTTCGAGCAGTTTCAGCTTCATACGGCTCGGCAGGCCGCCCACGTTATGGTGCGACTTGATGACGTGAGCCTTGCCGGTACCGGCGCCGGCGGACTCGATCACATCCGGGTAAATGGTGCCTTGGGCCAGCCATTTTTCATTTCTGAGTTTCTTGCCTTCCTCTTCGAAGATGGCGATGAACTCCCGGCCGATAATCTTGCGCTTTTCTTCCGGGTCGGTAATTCCCTTGAGTTTTTCCATGTAGCGCCGCTCGGCATTGACGCGGATCACGTGGATGCCCAGGTGATTTGCAAATGTCTCCATAACCTGGTCGCCTTCATTGAGTCGCAACAGACCGGTATCGACGAAGATACAAGTCAGTTGCTCCCCGATTGCCCGGCGCAAGAGCGCCGCGGTCACCGCGGAATCGACTCCGCCGGACAAGGCCAGCAGCACCTTGTCCCTGCCCACCCTGGCCTGGACGTCCGCTATGGCATTCGTGATGATATTGTCGGTGGTCCACAGGGTGTCGCAACCGGCGATAGCGTGGACAAAGCGTTGCAGGATGGCCATACCCTGACGGGTATGAGTCACCTCCGGGTGAAACTGCAAGCCGTAGAAATGCCGTGCCTCGTCTGCGATGCCGGCAATGGGCGAGTTGTCCGTTGATGCGATGAGCTTGAATCCTTCGGGCAATTCATCGACCCGGTCACCGTGACTCATCCAGACGTCCAGCAATCCGTGACCTGCCGCATTGGTGTCGTCCTGGATGTCCTGCAACAAGCGCGAATGCCCCCTGGCCCTGACCCTGGCATAACCGAACTCCCGCAGACTAGAGGCGGAGACCCGGCCTCCCAGTTGTTGCGCCATGGTCTGCATACCATAACAAATCCCCAGTACCGGCGCGCCCAGTTGGAAGACGATATCCGGCGCGCGCCGACTGTGATCGTCGGTCACCGATTCCGGGCCACCGGATAATATGATGGCCTTAGGGTTGAAGCTTCTGATTGCCTGTTCGTTCAGGTCAAAGGGATGGATCTCGTTATAGACCCCGGCTTCGCGGACCCGCCGGGCAATGAGTTGCGTGTATTGCGAACCGAAATCCAGGATCAGGATTTTGTCACTGTGTATGTCTGACATGGATGGACAGGGGGTTATTTACATGGATGGACAGGATATACAGGATATGAATACAAAAAACCCTTCCATCCAATATATCCTGTCTTGGTTCAGATAGATATGAGACATGCCGCCATTTCCGCGCAAGCGGGAATCCAGTCATATAAAGTGCCGCCAAAGGCGGCTCGTTGTTTCACTGGATTCCGGCTTCCGCCGGAATGACGGGTGGGTGAATCCATTGTACATTGCGTGTCATAAACTACTCAAACAAGTTACCTGATACTGACATTCGCCAGTATCTGTTTTCTCTCATACATATTGAACCTGGACATATCCTGTCTATCCTGCCTATCCTGTATATCGATGTTAAACTTTATACTCGGTAGTTCGGGGGTTCCTTGGTGATCATTACGTCATGCGCGTGGCTCTCCTTCATGCCCGCTCCGGTCAGTTTGACGAAGTTCGGCTTGTTGCGCATTTCTTCCAGGTTGTGGCACCCCGTATAGCCCATGGCCGCGCGCAGCCCGCCGATCAACTGGAGCACAATCGCATCCATTGGCCCTTTATACGGCACCCTCCCCTCAATCCCTTCCGGCACCAGTTTTTCTATTTCATCGTTTTCCTGGAAATAACGGTCTGACGAACCGTACTGCTGTGACATGGCGCCCAGAGAACCCATTCCCCGATAAGACTTGTAAGACCGCCCCTGAAACAACTCAACCTCTCCGGGGGCTTCCTCGGCGCCGGCAAACAAGCCGCCTATCATGACCGAATGAGCGCCCGCGGCCAGTGTCTTGGCGATATCGCCGGAATAACGGATGCCTCCGTCTGAGATAAACGGTACTCCCGTTCCCTTTAACGCCCCTGCCACGTTGACCACAGCCGATATCTGCGGCATACCAACACCGGTCACGATCCGGGTCGTACAAATTGAACCGGGACCGACGCCTATTTTAACCGCGTCCACGCCCGCTTCCACCAGGGCTGTCGCCCCTGTCGCAGTCACCACGTTCCCGCCGATGACCTCACAATCCCGATGTTCCGACTTGATTGATTTAACCACTTGCAACACGCCCTCGGAGTGCCCGTGGGCGGTATCGACGACCAGCACGTCCACACCGGCTGCTATAAGGGCTTCAATCCGCTCGCGGGTGCTGGGGCCAACGCCCACTGCGGCGCCGACGCGCAATCGTTCATCTTCATCTTTACAGGAGTTGGGAAATTCCCTGGCCTTATGAATATCCTTGACGGTGACCAGGCCCTTCAGTTCGAACCTGTCGTTGACGACCAGGACTTTCTCGATCCTGTGCCGGTGCAGCAAGGAGGTGATTTCCTCCGTGTCGGCCCCTTCCCGGACCGTCACAAGACGCTCCTTGGGCGTCATGATATTGGCCACGGGATCATCGAAACGGGTTTCAAACCGCATGTCCCTGCTGGTGACGATCCCCACGAGTTCCGAACCTTCCACCACGGGCACACCCGAAATATTGTTTGCACGCGTGACCTGGATCACCTCACCGATACTGGTTTCCGGGCTGACGGTCAACGGATCCCGTATCACTCCGGCCTCGTATTTTTTGACCTGTAACACCTCCCTGGCCTGCTGTTCGGGACTCATATTCTTATGGATAATCCCCATGCCTCCCTGTGCGGCTATGGTAATCGCCAGGCGGGACTCCGTTACCGTATCCATGGCTGCCGATATTAATGGTATATTGAGCTTGATGCGCCTGGTCAGTTGTGTTTCAAGACTGACTTCCCCGGGCAGAACCCGGGAGAAGGCCGGGATTAACAAGACGTCGTCAAAGGTGAGGGCTTCTTCGATAATACGCATGATTTATTATACTGATATTTGGGGTCAGAGTAAAAATACTCAACAGCAAGCCGGTACCATTTACGAAATTGACTGTATTTTTACTCTGACCCCATAGTGTTCGAAACCAATGAAAGAACAGCGCGATATCTACACGATTACCCGGCTTAACCGTGAGGTCAGGACGGTATTGGAGAGCAGTTTCCCCCCGGCCTTATGGGTGCGCGGTGAGATTTCCAACCTGGCCCGGCCCGGTTCGGGTCATATTTATTTCTCCCTCAAGGATAAACATTCACAGGTGCGTTGCGCCATGTTCAAAAGCGCCAACAGCCACTTGAAGTTCCCGGTGGAAAACGGCCTGGAAGTACTGGTACGGGCAAACGTCAGCCTGTACGAAGGCCGCGGTGAATTCCAATTGATCGTGGCGGAGATGGAACCTGCCGGCGCCGGCGCTTTGCAGCAGGCATTCGAGCTGCTGAAACAACGCTTGCTGGAAGAGGGGCTGTTTGCGGAAGAGCATAAACTGCCGCTGCCGGCTTACCCGAGGACAATCGGGGTAGTGACATCGCCGACCGGCGCGGCCGTTAGAGACGTAATACAGGTTTTGAGAAGGCGTTACGCTATTGCCGGGGTGATCGTCTACCCCGTACCCGTTCAAGGGGAAGGATCGGCGCAGCAGATTGCGGAAACCATCAACGCGGCAAACCGGCGGCGGGAATGTAACGTGCTTATCCTCGTCAGGGGCGGCGGCTCACTGGAAGACCTGTGGTCATTCAACGAGGAAATCGTGGCCAGGGCGATCTATCAATCAGCCATTCCCGTGGTCAGCGGCATCGGCCATGAAATAGATTTTACCATTGCCGACTTCGTTGCCGACCAGAGAGCGCCCACGCCCTCGGCCGCGGCGGAACTGGTAAGTCCGGACTCCGCAGTGCTGAAGGCGGGGCTGGACTCGCTGGGGTCGAAGCTTTATTCCCGGGTTGCCAGCCTGCTGGACGACCATCTGAGAAACGTGACGCAATTATCCAAACGGCTGCCTCGTCCCACCTACCTGCTACAGAACATGACCCAGCGCGTGGACGACCTGGCCGTCCGGTTAAAACTCTCCGCTGATAACGGAATTGTGTTGCGACGCTCTCGTCTCAGTCGGCTTGGCGACGCTGTCAGGGGAAGAAACCCCTTGCAGCAACTGGAAAGCTATCGCTCTCGATGCGCTTACCTGGACAAGCAACTGCAAAACCAGTTAACCCGAACCCTGTACGCATGGAAGAAACAACTCGATTTTCTTTTCCGTTCCCTGGAGACCGTCAGCCCCCTGGCAACCCTGAAAAGGGGTTACGCCATCGTCACCGATGAACACGAAAATATTATACGAAGGGCTGATCAACTGCATGAAAACGCAGAAATAACTACGAAATTCTCTAAGGGAAACGTACAGTCAACCGTCAAACAGATAAACCCTGAAGATGAATAAGGAGTCGCCTCCGGCGACATATTATTTGACTGGATTCCGGGTCAAGCCCGGAATGACGGTTGTGCCTCCGTTGCCATTCCTGCCCCCACCGTCATTCCTGCCCCTATCGTCATTCCCGTGAAACTTGCCCCAGTATGGTGTTGAGCAGGGGACGGGAATCCAGTAGACAAAGAGTCGCCGGAGCCTGCCCCAGCATGGTGTTGAGCAGGGGGCGACACATTATTTAACTGGACTCCGGGTCAAGCCCGGAATGATAGTGTGCCCCTACCGTCATTCCCGCGAAAGCGGAGAAATGGCACATGGATGCGACCTGACCCCATGGACTCTATATAACATAGTAATATACCAAAATTTGGTATATACTTTAAAATATGACATGGACTGTTTACCTGACCAGAAAGGCGCATAAGCAACTGATGAAGTTGCCGCAAATGATACGTGATTTGGCTGACCTTGCAGTGACTGACCTGGAGGAACAGGGCATTAACCCACAAGGCTGGGATACTTTTAAAACTGGCGAAGGCGAGTATCGTCTGCGCCTGAATTACCGGTATCGGATGCGCTATTGCGTTACATCTAAACAGACTTTGGAAATCGAAATATTTTATGTCGGACATCGACGAGAGGCTTATCGATGACTCAAGCATTGAAAATCCATCACGACTTGGGTGACGTTGTCGTCAAACCCAGTGGTGAAGTGAACCGGAAACGTCTGAAAAGAATGATTCGATCAACCCTGGACCAATATCGGAGTGAAGATCGTGTCCCTGCTCAGGTAGTGCATGATGAAGCCAGGCAGCGCTACGGTAATGATTATAGAAGTCCTGGTTACTACTTGCGGTTGTACCGTCAACGCGCCGGATTGACCCAAGCGGAACTGGCAGGTCAAATCGGGATCCGCCAGCACCACCTGTCTGAAATTGAAAACAACAAACGGGCTCTGGGCAAAATGATTGCCAGGAAGTTAGCGCAGATATTGGACTGTGATTACCGCAGACTGCTCTGAAAGTCTGATGTTCACGCAAGACGCCGTTCAAGGAGTCGCCTACGGCGACAGGTTGTTTGACTGGACTCCGGGTCAAGCCCGGAGTGACAGCGGGGGCACATGGATATACCGTTTATTGACCTAAGGACGGAGAAGTGGCACATGGATGTGCCGTTTACGAACCTAAGGACGGAAAACCAGGTCAAAACTGGGCTGACGCCTCCCCGGCCTGCAGGTCGGCGTGATAGGATGAGCGCACCATGGGGGCGCTGGCCACGCTGGTGAAACCCAGTTGTCTTGCGTAATCGCCCAGGTCGTCAAACTCTTCCGGCTCCACGAATCTTTCCACTTTCAGGTGATACCTGCTCGGTTGCAGGTATTGACCTAATGTCAGCATGTCGCAGTCATGTTCTCTCAGGTCGCGCAATACTTGTTTTACGTCCTCAATCTCTTCGCCCAGTCCCAGCATGAGCCCGGACTTTGTCGGTATTTCGGGATGTTGCGCTTTGAATTTCCGTATCAAATCCAACGACCAATGATAGTCGGCCCCCGGTCTCGCCTTCCGGTACAACGCCGGCGTCGTCTCCAGATTATGATTAAAGACGTCCGGCGGTGACTGGCCCAGTTTTTCCAGGGCAATGCCCATACGGCGGCGGAAATCCGGGGTCAGTATTTCGATCCTCGTATCAGGCGTTTTCCGGCGGACGGCCTCGATACAGTCCCTGAAGTGCCCTGCCCCGCCGTCCTTCAGGTCATCCCGGTCAACGGAAGTGATGACCACGTATCTCAAGCCCATCAATTCGATGGCTTCGGCCAGGTGTTCCGGTTCATTTTCATCCAGTGGCTGGGGACGGCCATGGGCAACGTCGCAAAAAGGACAACGCCGGGTGCAGGTATCGCCCATGATCATGAAGGTGGCGGTGCCGTGGGAAAAACACTCACCCAGGTTGGGGCAGGATGCTTCCTCACAAACCGTATGGAGATTATGCTCCCGTAACAGTCGTTTCAACTCAAACACCCTGGGGGCCGTCGGCGCTTTTGCCCTGATCCAGGCGGGTTTTCTCGGCGCCTTCCCCACCATGGGCACTACTCTTATGGGTATGCGCGCGGTCTTGAATTTTCCCCGCCGATCCTGCTTTGTCCGGTTTTCCGCTGTAGTTGTCGTCATCTCTATAAAGTGTCAGGCGGCATGGAACAAAGTATGCCGCGTATTCTCATCAATCATTTCTATCTCATTGTATACAAACTGATTTAGCAGGAAAGGTAACAATTTTTCTACCACTTCATTGACCGATAATCTGATGCCCCAATCCGCCAGTTGCGTTACCCCAAGTCCGGGGAAACCACAAGGATTAATCCGTTTAAAAGGAGATAAATCCATGCCGACATTGAGCGATAAGCCGTGATAACAGCAGCCTTTCCTCACCCGGACACCCAGGGCCGCTATTTTCTTATCATCAACGTACACGCCCGGCGCCCCCTGCCGTCGTAACCCCTCCAGGTCGAATGCCGCCAGGAAACGAATGACGGACTCCTCCAGCAGGCTGACATACCGCTTGATCGAAATGCCTTGCCGTTTCAGGTCGATCAACGGGTAGACAACCAGTTGGCCGGGGCCATGATAGGTAACCTGCCCGCCCCTGTCTACCTTATGCACCGGTATATCACCGGCATCCAGCACATGCTCGGCCTTACCCGCCAGGCCCAGGGTAAATACCGGCTCATGTTCCAGACACCAGATTTCATCCGCAGATACCTTATTCCGTTCGTTGGTATATTCAGCCATGCGCCGGTACACGCCCAGGTATTCCAACAGGCCGAATTGCCGTATTAAAATCTTACTCATATGCCACTATCATAATGTCTCCGGCAGGTTTGCATGAATATTTGGGGTCAGAGTAAAACCTATAGGTTTTTACTCTGACCCCAAATATAATAGCGGTTCCGGCCGGACGTATAAAAGTGTAGTATACGCTCAGACAACCTGAAAACACATTAATTCACAGGAGGCTTATATGAAGTTGTCAGTGCTGTATTTATCATGTCACGTCATATTCAGCGTCTTATCGGCCCAGATCGTATTTGCGCAGGTTGAAGCAGCATCCACCGAAGTCATTGAGACCTGTCCCTTGCCGGAAAAACCCTCTATTCTCAACGGACTGAGCGCCTCCGAGGAAGATATGCTGGCGGCGCAAAAAGGCATCAAAGACTATATTGCCAAAGGCAATGACGTACTGGCTTGCCTGGATGAACTCAAGCAGGGTTGGGGGGAAGCCATCAGTGAAGAACAAGGGCAAATCAATGATTTATTCCACAACAAAATGGTGGATGACATGGAAGCGATCGGTGAGTTGTTCAATTCGGCAGTTCGAGCCTATAAGGGCAGGCGGGAATAAGCTGCGTCACCCCGTCAGCCCCCGTCAACCCCGGGTTTTGGGGTCATTTTGTAATAAGGAAGGCCTTACCATGACTGGATTCTGGCATTCGCCGGAATGACGGACAGACGCCATTCCCGCGCGGGCCTGTCCCGGAGTGTTGTAATCCGGGATCGGAATCCAGTCAAACAATTTCCCTTTTATAATTTATGAAAGCGCTGGAGATAACCCGCCTCGAAAAAACCTATAAGAATGGGTTTCGGGCGTTAAATGGGATTGACTTAACCGTTGACGAGGGTGATTTCTTTGCGCTGCTGGGCCCGAACGGCGCAGGAAAATCAACCACGATAGGCATTATTGCATCGCTGGTGACCAAAACTGCCGGCAGTATAAAGGTCCTTGGCCTGGATGCCGATAAACATATTTCGAAGATAAAATCCGACACGGGCATCGTCCCCCAGGAAGTGAATTTTTCATTATTTGAAACCCCTCTCAGTATCGTACTGAACCAGGCGGGTTATTACGGCATCAACCGGAAACTCGCTTACACGAGGGCGGAAAAATATCTCTCGCAACTGGGTTTGTGGGACCGGCGTGACGGCATATCCCGCAACCTGTCCGGCGGTCTCAAACGCAGGTTGCTGATCGCCAGGGCCTTGATCCATGAACCAAAGCTGTTGATATTGGATGAGCCTACGGCAGGCGTGGACGTGGAGTTGCGGCGGTCAACCTGGAATTTTCTGAAGGATATCAACCGCCGGGGCACCACCATCGTCCTCACTACCCACTACCTGGAAGAAGCCGAGAGCCTGTGTAAAAAAATTGCCATCATCGACAAGGGGTCAATCATTGAACATGGCCACATGAAAGACCTGTTGGCCAAAATGCATTCGGAGACATTTATCCTGGACCTGGTAAGTCCCCTGGTGAAACTGCCCTACATGCCTGCCTTCGATATAAAGCAGGTCGACCCGATGACCCTGGAAGTGGTCATCAATAAGGAACAGAACGCAAACGCCGTGTTTGAGATGCTGTCCCAACACTTGATAATCGTCCGCAGCCTGCGCAACAAGTCAAATCGCCTGGAAGAGTTGTTTCTCAGGCTACTGGATGACAACGACTGATAAAACGGGACCAAAAAGTGACAACCGAGCGGTTATTCATTGCCTACAGGACTATCCTGACCAAGGAGATCACCCGGTTTACGCGTATCTGGATGCAAACCATACTGCCGGCAGCAATCAGCATGACACTTTATTTCGTCATATTCGGTAACCTGATTGGCCCCCGTATCGGCATGATGAGCGGGTTTACCTATATGGAATTTATTGCCCCGGGGATCATCATGATGTCGATCATAAACAACGCCTATTCCAACGTTTCTTCCTCTTTTTTCGGCGCACGCTTTCAACGCCATATCGAAGAAATGCTGATCGCCCCGGTCCCGAACTGGATAATCCTGGCAGGTTATATTTCCGGCGGTGTAATCAGGGGCTTGATAGTAGGCCTGATCGTGACCGCCGTGGCGTTGTTCTTCACAGGACTTCCCTCACTATACAACCCGTTTATCGTCTTCAGCACAGTCATCCTGACCTCCATCCTGTTTTCACTGGGCGGCTTTATTAACGGCATATTTGCAAATAATTTCGATGATATTTCAATTATCCCGACTTTCGTACTGACCCCCTTGATCTACTTGGGAGGCGTATTTTATTCCATTAATATGCTCCCCCAGTTCTGGCAATCAGTCTCCCTGGGCAACCCGATACTGTACATGGTCAACGCATTCCGTTACGGCATACTGGGCGTCTCCGACATCAACATCTATATCGCGTTTGCCATTATCTCCCTGTTTATCATTGTCCTGTCCGGGTTTTCGCTATATTTACTCCACCGGGGAACGGGGGTAAAGACCTGATGAGGCTTTTTGCGGGTCTCTAATGCGACCTGTTATTCCTTTTTTCCATCCAGGTCCTCATTTAACCTCTTTCCGTTTCGCATTCTATTTCTAATAATTAACTTGAAAAGATAATTTAAAGAAATATAATACAAGGATGAATCGCATACTAGGCCCTTTGGAAACTCGATTTTTCGCCTATGTTCAACTCCGACAGCTTCGGACTGTCATCGCCGGCGAGTTGGCCGGACCATTGCAAATCACGCCTCTCCAGGAAGAACAACTCTTGCGCCGACTGGCAAAGACAAACCTTATCGCGCGGGTTCAACCCAAAATATACTTAGTGCCCCAGCGGCTGCCCTTGGGCGGAAAGTGGAGCCCCACCGAAGCCCTCGCCCTGAATACGCTTATGGCCGTACGCAATGGACACTACCAGGTTTGCGGTCCTGGCGCCTTCAACCGGTACGGTTTCGATACGCAAGTTCCGATGCGCGTCTATGCTTACAACAATCGTGTCTCTGAGGACCGGGAAATCGGCGCCGTACAGTTAAGTCTCATCAAGGTTGCAGACACACGACTTGGGGGCATTGAGAAAATCAAAACAGAGGAGGGGTCAACGATTGTATACTCGTCCCGCGTCCGCTCCCTGGTTGATGCGGTTTACGACTGGTCCCGGTTCAACAGTCTGCCCCGCGGCTATCTGTGGATTCGCAATGAACTATCTGCACAGCGGGTCAAAGCCTCTGAGTTGGTGGCAATGACATTGAAGTATGGCAACAAGGGCGCCATACGTCGTGTCGGTGCGCTGCTCGAGCAGGAGGGTGTACCGGAGGAGTTGCTGAAAAAACTGGAACAGGCATTACCTTCCTCAACCAGTACCATACCCTTTGTACCGGCAGTTTCCAGGAAAGGCGTGATTAATCGAAGGTGGGGCATTATTTTGAATGAACGAGTTTGAAGATACCCCTATGCAGCATCATGAAGATGTTGACCTTTTTCGGGAAGCGGTGAACTTTACGGCAGTAGAGACCGGTTTCACAGCGCGACTGATTGAGAAAGATTATTTCTGCTCGGTCTTACTTGAGTATCTATGCGCCACAGACTCATCCCTGGTCTTTAAAGGCGGCACTTGTCTTGCCAAAGTCCATGTTGGCTTCTATCGATTGAGTGAAGATTTGGATTTCGTTATCCCAATGGCCGTAAATGCTTCTCGCACTGAACGAAGCAGCAGGGCCGCTTATATCAAAGATGCGGTGGCAAAGCTAACCCTGCATCGTCCATCATTTCAGGTGACTAGCCCGATTACCGGGGCGAATAACTCGATGCAATATGTCGGCACGATTTCATACGACTCGGTGGTCGCCAACCAAACAGAATCCATCAAAATAGAAGTTAGTCTCCGAGAACCACTATGTATTCCTCCGCAGCAGTTGCCGGCAGCATCGATTCTGCTTGATCCTATCTCGCGTGAATCGCTCGTAATACCATGTACACCAACATCCATCGATATTTTGGAGGCTTTTGCAGAGAAGTTTCGTGCCGCGCTCACGCGCCGCAATGTCGCCATACGCGATTTCTTCGACATCGATTACACCGTTCGTAATGGTATTCTGGACCCTGCGGATGAAAAGCTCGTTGAAATTATGGCAGCTAAGCTGGAGATTCCAGGTAATGATCCCGTGGACGTATCACCTGCACGTTTCAACGCACTCGAACGCCAACTACAATCGGAATTGAAACCCGTGCTGCGTGATGCAGACTTTGAGGCTTTCGATCTTGGACGCGCAGTTCACTTAGTGTCGCTGCTCGCCGGTAGGTTGAAAGGTAGCGCCGCGTAAATACGTAATCCCTACAAATCCAGGACCAGTAATTCACTTTTGGAGCGTGAACAGCAGAGGGTCATCTGATCGTTGGCCGCGTGCTCTTCATCCGTGAGAAACATGTCGTTATGCTCCGGTTCTCCTTCCAAGACCCCTGTCAGGCAGGTGCCGCATATCCCCTGCTCACAGGACACGGGGATAATGATCCCATGTTCGCCCAGTGCATCAACAATCCTGACACCATCTTCGACGGCAATCTCCTCGCCGCTACTTGCTATTTTTACCTTAAACATTTGAATTATTATAATCGATTTAACAAAATTCTATGTGGAGAAAAGATTGATATTATTTATACTTATCGGTGTTATATCCTTCGGGCAGGGAAACAGCTTATTGGTTATATGGATAAAGTAAAGACTGGATTTTTGCTTTTGTGTGTCCTGAATAATGACGTAGCGTATTGAAGTAGAGCTTTTTTAATTAAAAAACAGTTGGGGGGTATGTCCAAGTGGTTAAGCCGTTTCTGAGAAATGCCTGGTACGCTGCGGCATGGAGTTATGAAGTAAAAAAGGAACTGTTCGAACGCACTATCATCGGCGAATCCATCCTGTTTTACCGTAAGGAAAACAACCAGGCAGTCGCTATCAACAATACCTGCCCGCACCGGTATTCGCCTTTACACCTGGGGACGTTGATTGGGGACGTGGTGGAGTGCGCATATCACGGGTTGCGTTATGACGGTACGGGGCAATGCGTACATAACCCTCACGGAGACGGTAAAATTCCGAAAAAGATGTGTACGAAAGCCTATCCGCTGGAGGAAGTCCACAACATGTTATGGATCTGGATGGGCGACCCCGCATTGGCTGACCCCGCCACCATCCCTGACTTCAGTTGCCATACCGATGCCAATTACCCATCCGTTCAGGGTGTGATTGAGATGCACGGCTACTACGAATTGATTACCGATAACCTGATGGACCTCTCCCACGTCGAATTCCTGCATAAAGGCATACTGGGAAGTGACGCCATCAAGCGCGGAGAGCATGAACTCTTGCGGGACGGTACGACCGTATGGTCAAATCGCTGGTGCCCGGACGGCCTGGCGCCACCGGCCTGGGACCACATGTTTAAAGACTACGGCAAGCCGGTGGACCACTGGTTGTACATGCGCTGGGACGCCCCTTGCCACATGTTGCTGGACGTGGGAATCACGCCCAGAGGCAGACCGCGTAACGAGGGTATCTGGATGTATGGAACGGATATTCTCACACCAAAAAATGAAACGTCCACCTATTACTACTGGGGCGTTGCCAGGGACCACGACAAGGACAGCGCCGAAATGGATAAAATCTGGACCCAGGCCATAGAAATGGCATTCGGGACCCAGGACAAACCCATGATCGAGGCCCAGCAGAGTATGCTGGAATCACTGAATGCCGTAGACCTTGATGAAGTTGACCCGGTGTTGCTGTCCATGGACACCGCCACGGTCCGCTGCCGCCGCGTCCTGGATCAACTCCGTGAGGAAGACGGGGTCAGGATACCCGACCCCCGTAATCCGGCCCTGGTGGACCTGATCCGGGAAACGGAGGCTACGGAATACAACGGCAAAATAGTACCGGTTGTGTGATTGGTTTTTAGTAATAATAGTGAGGTATGGGCGTAGATCTGTGTCTCACCCGATTTCACCTGTTCAGCCGATACCAGTCCTTTAATGCCGTCGAGATGATCATGGTGGAAATGGCTGTAGATCACTGCAACTATGGGTTTATCCGTAATTTTACGGAACTCTGCCAGTACCTCCCTGCTGGTTTCGGGACTCAATCCGGCATCGACCATGATAAGTCCGTCGTCACCGACAATCATGACGATATTCGCAACGTTCCAGCCGACCGCGCTGTAGACGCGATCCGTTACCTTATAGACCTTTTTTACAAAGTGTTCCGTGTGTTTTTTCAGTTCAGGATGTATTGCCGGTTCAACAGGACTGATTACATCGGTAAAACAAGGCAGATTGATGAAGGTCACTATGATGAAGCAGTAAAATAATTTAATCATGAGCGCATAATAGAATTATTTGTCTTGTTCCCGGTTAAAATTATCCTTATACGGGATCATTATGCCGCCTGTTCCACACCTGCATCAAATCCATTACACTGCAACAGGTATGGCAATAACACGCAGAGAGTTCCTTCGGTTAAATACAAGCCTTGCGCTTGTGTCTTTGTGCGGGCGCAGTGCAAGTGAAAGCGCAGCCCTGTGGTTACAGAATGACCAAAAAGTATTGTCGGACGTCGTCTATCAACTGTTTCCCCACCCACAATTAAACAGGGAGGTATATATACAGGTTGCGGAGCAGGTAAGCGATAAGGTTACTCAATCCGGTGAGTTGACGGTCATGATGGAAAGCGCAATGGACAGCCTGGCCGGAGATACCCGTGAAAACCGGGATGCATTGCCGGACCGGGAGAAGCAGGAACGGCTTGAGAAAATACAACATACACCTTTCTTTCAATTTGTATTAAATGAAACCTTAAACGGGCTCTACCGGCACCCTCTTACCTGGGAACTGCTGGGTTTTGAGGGGTCGTCGCTTGAGTTCGGCGGCTATATCAACAAGGGATTTAATGATATTGACTGGCTGCCTGAATAGCCTGGGATATTTGGGGTCAGAGTAAAAATACTCAACTATAAAAAACGAGCACTACCCACAAAATAACTGTATTTTTACTCTGACCCCAAATATCGAAACATGGAAATGACATGAGACAATTCTCCCGGAATGATTCTTCGGTCGTTGTGGTTATCGGCTCAGGCGCCGGTGGCGGGACATTGTCCGATGTGCTCTCAAATAATGGGATTAACGTTGTTTGTCTTGAAGCCGGCAGACGCCTCGACCTTACGGAGATTGTCACCAACGAAGCCGAGATGTTCGGCAAAATCACCTGGCTGGACGAAAGGCAGGGCAGCGGGATCGCTCCGCCTCCCTTTCCCGTCTGGAATTGTAAAACGGTGGGCGGCACGACCATGCACTGGACGGCGACCTGTGTACGATTGTCGGAGCATGAATTTAAAGCGCGTAGTCATTACGGCGATATGGAAGATACGACACTGGCCGACTGGCCTGTCACGCTGGCTGATCTGGAACCTTTTTATTCAGCCGCCGAAGACCGGTTGGGCGTCACTGGGACCAACGGAATTGAACGGCTGCCGGGCAATAACAATTACCTGGTGTTGGAAGCCGGGGCAAAAAAGTGCGGCTACAAAGAAGTCAATACCGGTAATTTAGCCATTAATTCAAGCCCTCGTAACGGCAGGGGCAGTTGCCTGCAACTGGGGTTTTGTACCAGCGGCTGTGCGGTGGCAGCCAAATGGTCAACCTTGTATACGGATATTCCTGCAGCGGAACAAAGTGGTCATTTCGAATTAAGAGCGGAATCAATGGTGGTGAAGATAAACCACAATAACAAAGGTAAAGTAACCGGCGTCGATTACCTGGATAAGAACGGTAACAGGCATACCCAATCGGCTCGTGCGATCTGTATCGCCGGTAATGCCGTTGAGACAACCAGGTTGTTATTAAACTCTCAATCTGAGCAATTCCCTGATGGCTTGGCCAACCACAGCGTCCAGGTGGGTAAAAATTATATGCGGCACGTCATGGCCGGAGTGGTCGGGGTAATGCCCGGACAAGTGAACCTGCACCGCGGCACCCACCAGGCGGGAAGCATCCATGATGAGCGTTACCATAGCGATAAACGCGGGTTCTTCGGCGGGCTGTTGTTTGAGACTGTCAATTTTACACCGGAGTCCATGGCCCGGTTTTTGCGACCGGGCGGCTGGGGTAAGGCATATACAAAACTGCTTGAGAAATACGACCGGATGGCGGCCATGTTGATCGTGGGTGAAGATCCGCCGATGCATACTAATTCAATCTCTCTTCATCCCGTACGAAAGGACCAATACGGCCTGCCCGTTCCGATCGTACATTATGAACATCATGACAACTCAAAGAAGATGTTGCGCTACGGGCTTGACCAGGGACGAAGGATATATGAAGCGTTAGGGGCCGAACAGGTGGTAGAAATGGTAGATGTGTTCCCGGCTACTCACAATATGGGCACCGCGCGTATGGGCGATGACCCGGACACAAGTGTCTGCAACCGTTGGGGACAAACCCACGATCTCGACAACCTGTTCATCAGTGACGGCAGTTTATTCCCGACCTCAGGCTGCGCCAACCCGACACTGACCATTATTGCGCTGGCCTTAAGGCAGGCGGAATATATAAAGTCACAACTCCAATCAAATATCCTGTAAATACCGGTTGAGCAGTCCTCTGGCGATAACGTTCGCCTGGATTTCTGCCGATCCTTACCATGGGCGATGAACTGGTGTCGTTCCAGTGATTGAGTATTAATGGTATTATCCCCGATTACTTCCGCTGCCAGAGTCTCCAGGTAACCGGACACCAGTTTCTCAATACCGGCGATGGCGTTTTCTGATTGCCGTAACAGTTTTTCCATACCGGTCATTATTGTATCAGTCACAGACGACACAGAGTATGATTTCTGCTAATCATATATAAGATATGTAGTCTGTGAACAAACTCATTATCCTCGTACTGCTTGTCTCAGCCAGCGTCATCACCATGATGTCGACGGACTTGTATGTACCGAGCATGGCCCATTTGCCGGAGCTGCTTGGCGCCAGTCCCGAATTGGTCAAGCTGACGGTAAGCCTCAATATCGCGGCTTACGGCATCGCAACCCTGATCCACGGCCCCTTATAGGAACGGTTCGGCAGGAAACCGATCCTGCTCTGGGGTATGGTTGGATTTACCCTGACCAGTTTTCTCTGCGGCAGCGCCGCTGATATAGGTCAACTGCTCTTTGCCCGGATACTTCAAGGGGTCGCGGCCGCCGTGGAAGGCGTCGTTGTGCTTGCTATCATACGAGACGTATTCAGCGAGAAGGAACAAATACGGGCTATTGCCATCTATGGCATTGCAACTTCCTTCGCGCCCGCCGTTGCGCCCCTGCTGGGCGGCTATATTCACGTGTATTTCGGCTGGAGAATGAATTTCTATTTCCTTACGGGCCTGGCGCTGCTGGTAACCCTGCTGATTACCCTGTTCCTGAAAGAATCGATCGAAAAAGATTACGGCGCACTGGCCTCGAAGGAGATTTTCGCCGATTATTTCGGCTTACTCACCAACAAATCGTTCCTGCTTTATGTTGTCATCGGCGGCTGTAGTCTGGGCTGCATCTTTGCCTTTATTACCGCCGGACCCTTTGTCCTGATTAAAAACCACGGTGTGGCAACCGAACATTTCGGTTACTACCAGGGAGTGCTCGTCCTTGCCTATATAATCGGCAGCCTGCTGGCAACCCGGATGGCCAGGACGCACAACGTCAGGGCGATATTACGAACAGGTGTTTACGTCGCGGTATTCGGCGCCCTGCTGTTGCTGGCTATCATCTTTTCGGGAGTGGAGACACCCACTACCCTGATAATCGCCATAGCGATTATTGTATTCGCCGACGGGCCGATATTTGCCGTGATACCCACTTCGGCCATGAATTCAACTGATAAAAGAACCGGGGCCGCGGCAGCCATGATCGTCTCCGGGGAAATGACAATCGGATCATTGGCAGCATTCGCCGTCAGTTGGTTCCACGATGACACGGCGTTGCCGATGATGATAACAATGCTGGCGCTTGTCGTGATTATCGTACTGGCTTACTTGAGCGGCCCTAACTCGTCATAGCAGGCCACCAGTGTGGCGCAATGGGGCCTGGTGGTCGAAATAACTATAAATATCAATTGAAAATATAATACCAAGTGCTATACTTATGCTGAATAACAAGGATAGTCCATGCGTGTATTTAAAATCAGGGAGTTCAGTAAATGGGCCGCAAGGGAAGGAGTGGCAGACAGCGTCCTGCGGAAGGTAGCTGCTGAAATGGAGCGTGGTCTGGTGGGCGTGAATCTTGGCGGTCAGGTCTTTAAAAAGCGTGTAGCATTGAGCGGTCGGGGCAAACGTAGTGGGGTGCGTACTCTGTTGGCCTACAAGGAAGGTGATATGGCCTTCTTCATTTATGGCTTTGCCAAGAACGTGAAGGACAATATCAGGGCTGATGAGTTGAAAGGCTTGAAAGCCTATGCGAATGCGTTGCTAGCCCGCATTTCTCACCAGGGCGCTTGTTGCTGTCGAATACATGTTTGTTGTCAATGAGTTATGGTAATCTGCTGACTATGTCGTCATTACAGACTGCGCTTGATGCGCCCTCGCTTGTCTTTTTTGCGCCAACGGGCACGTGCTCCCTCAACCAGAGCTACGGTTATGCTTTCGGTCGCAGGCACCCGTTGGCACAAAAAATCCGGCGCGATCATCGCATCACCTGGTGAGAAATGCGGGCTAGTTCACAATTACGAGGAATTAAACCAGGCGATGAAAGCTGGAGCATTAATCGAGGTGACAGACGATGGATAAATCTATCCTGGAAGTTGTGCATGAAGGCGCTAAAGACTTGTACGAAGCGGGCTTAATGGACGAGATAACGTTGCGCAAGTTTGATGCTTTGTGTCTGCCTCCGGTAACGGTATACGACGCCGGTCAGATCAAGCGTATCCGATTACAAACCAAAACCAGTCAGGGTGTGTTTGCCGCCTACCTGAACACCAGCAAGTCCACAGTGCAAAAGTGGGAGCAAGGAGCGAAAAAACCTAATGGCCCCTCACTGAAACTGTTGAATATCGTAGACCAAAAAGGTTTGGAGGCACTGACCTGACAGCGCTTCCTTTTTGCTGAGAAAAGGAGAAAAAGGGACAGATTTATTTTTACTCTCTCAGCCCGAACTGCAAACCGCTATCCTGAAAAATAAATCTGTCCCCTTTTCTTACGTTATCCCTTTGTCCCGAGCGAGGCCAGACGGGTACGATAAAAGGTACTCTTTCCGGCGCCATTGTCGCCCGCCAACAGCCAGACCTGCGCTGAGCTCAAGCAGGGTATCCTGATCAATTATTTTGGCTAAGCTACGGCCAATAGCGGCCCAGTATTTAATTTGCTCGGCCGTACTGCGGTGCTGACGCTGGCCGGCTATTGTCGCCGTCCTCATGAGTTCCGCTTGCAGCCGTATGGGTGATGCGGCTTTAGGCATTGTTCATCTTCTCTTTTGATAAGGAAATAAGTTGTAGCAGATTGCTACACATAAGAAAAGTGCTCTCTGAAGAAAATAAATGCAGGACTGGCAGAAAACTCCTTGAATATTCGAAACCTTGACCCACAATGGTGTTTCAAACTTACACTGGGGTTAAATTTTATGTTGGATGCACTGCTACAGGGAAAACTTTCCAGAGAACAAGAAAATATGGAGGATATGCTCACTTCAATGGTATTCGGTACATTTCGCCGGGTGCCTGCATACCGGGGTTTATTGCCATTTCTGAGGGAAGCTGACCAGATAATAGGTACTCACCCACTTCCTCAGACTCACAATGATTATTCCGCTGACTACGACCATTACGAGTTCTGGCCGTCCTGGCAGGAGTTTGATAACGTGGCTTCATGTGAACCGGACGTAGTTATTAATCTCGATGCTGATGCTACCCGTGCCCGCTTAGCTGAGTTCAAACGACTTATTGTGTACTGTCTTTAAGAGATATTGCGTATGTTTTTGCTGCGTCTTCTTGTTTTTCGGTTCGGAATATTTTTACGGCGTAGTTACCAAACACCCAAGCGATATATAAGAGAAAAAGAGAAAGCAGAAACACCAGCAATATAGAGTCGAGATCGGAGGATTTTAATTTTTCTCAGAACAGAAGTGGAAGAAAGCATGTAAATGCGGTAACAAAATAAGTGCCAGCCGCAAACCATTTTAGGCAACTTCTAAGGCATTTCGATCTGTAAGGGCCGGTGAATTCCAGCACCTGATTACCTTTTTCTGATATAGGTTCAAAACATTTTTTTGCTCTAATGAAATCCTTAATGCATTGGTGGGAATCTTCGAGTTTTAAAAGGTATCCCAACTCGTAAGCAGAAACAAAATCCGACCGAGTGATGATTCTGCTTGCAATTTCTTTGGTGTAAGGGTGTAGTTTCTCGTCGAAAGAATTTGAGTTTTTGTCTAAAACCTCTTTTGCTGTTCTTAATTGATCGATTTCCGTAATTCGTTGATATGGCATCATTTTCCATAAACTTATTATTACCGTTACAGCGCCAGGAACCACGACAATGATTGGTATTAATTGTTCAAAACTCATCTTGTATGCCTAAGTTGACTTTTGCCAATAGTATGCCAACGGAATACTTGCGCTACACGCCCGGATTGGAGTCAAAAGCCAGTAGAAAGGTACCTCACATTTCACCACATAGAGAGAATCTCCTATCCTTCTATGCCCTCTGTGGCTTTATCTCATTCAGACATGACACACCTTGCCCGGGCCGTCATTTCACCATCAGTGCGTAACACCTGCATATTAATGGTATCGGCTCCTTCCTCAACGGCCGATAGTCGAAAAGGTTGTCCATCAAATAGCGGCGCCATTGCACGAAATTCAAACCGGTTGACTCGTTTGTCGGTGTTTCTCCTCAGCAGTTGCAGCAAAAGCATGGCTACCAGGGGAGCGTGTACGACCAGGGCGGGATAACCTTCTTCCGCGGCGGCGTAAGTTCTATCATAGTGGATCCTGTGTCCGTTAAACGTCACTGCCGAGAAACGAAATAACCTGGCCGCGTCCACGGTCATCTCTTCCGACCAACTATTCGCCGGTGGCGCCGGCAAGGGTTTTACTTCCGGTAATGCCACGGGCGCGCCCTTTTCCCGGTAGACAATTTCCTGTTCCTCAATAATACACAGTCGTCCATTTTGTCTGATCCTCACTTGTACCTTGACGAAGACCAAAGGTCCGGATGTGCCGGAATTTTCATTTATATCAATGACCTCCAACTCACGCTCGGCTTCAAGGCCGATAATGAGCGGATACCGAAAGTCCGTCTTCATCCCGGCAAACATACGCCTCGGCAACGACACGGGGGGAAGAAAGTCACCCCGCTTCGGATGTCCGTCCCGGTCCAGGCCGGCATGGGGCACAGGCTTGATGAAAAATATCCAATGCCACAAAGGCGGCAGGCTGTCACCGTCCCCGTAGCCTGGAGCCGTTTCATCCAGTGTGGCCGCCAGCCTGTCGACCTGGGCAGGTGAAATTATCTCAGTACAACTGTCAACCTTTGGTATCCAACCGGGAAATAATTCGTCAAATTGAGTCATTGCTATCTATTTAATCAACTCCCCATCCCATAACTTATTGAGGAAGTTTTGCCATGGCAGCACGAGTATATCGCCAATTTTACGTTCCTTATTTTCGTTTGATACAATAATTCCAAACTTTGGTTTGAACTCATCCATAAAAGCTTTCAGGGCTCTCATATCAGTATTATCTATGCGACGAGCGCCTATTACTTCTATGGCGGCTTCTCCGCCACCCAGTATAAAATCTACTTCCAGCCCTGATTTGGTCCTCCAAAAGTCAATGTCATAATGCAAGTCAAGGTATGAGCGGTGGGCATTAAGTTCCATTAATATGAAGTGTTCCAAGGCCTTGCCGAACTGATCACCGCGTTCTTCATTGATCTTGCGTTTACTGAGATGCCCGGCGACACCGACATCAAAAAGATAGAATTTGGAGGCCTTGCTGATGACCTGCCGCCCTTGTCTTTTTTTAAACGGCATGACGTAAGTGCCCAGCAACGTATCAATCAATATCTGGAAATATTCTTTTACGGTTTTTGCATCGACCCCACTGTCCCGCGCAATATTTGAATAGTTGATTAACTCTCCATGGGAGTATCCCATCGCTTCAAAAAATCGCGAAAAGGCGGGGATATTTCGAATTAAGCCCTCATTGAAAACTTCCTCTTTCAGATAATCCTGCACATAAGCGCGTAAAGACCGTTGAGAGTCACGTTGCAGGTAATGGGAGGGTATCAAGCCCTGGTTCAGAGCGCGTAATAAGTCGAATTGTTTGATCTCAGGGAAGACAAACGGGAACATCTCGAAGCGCCAGGCCCGTCCACCAAGGAGGTTGGCTCCGCCTTTTATCAACTTCCTGGCGCTCGAACCACATAGAATAAAATTCAAACCTTCATTTTCAATGAGCCAATGTACCTCATCGAGGATTGCAGGCACTTTCTGTACCTCATCCAGAATAACAGGTGATGCGGCTGCCTGTTTCCTGTCTGCAAGGAGTTGTTCCCGCAGCAGGGCGGGATTTCTGATGAAGTCGAGTGTAACGTCCGTCTTTAGAAAATCATAGATGACACTTTCCGGAAATACCTGTTTCAGGTAGGTTGACTTGCCGGTCTTGCGAGGCCCCCACAAAAAAGCGGATTGATCTTTCTGGAGTTCAATATTCAGGGTTCTGTGTATAGTAACCATTTCGGAATACAATCCATAATAGTTCAACTATATTGGAATATACTCCTTGACATCATGAAACGCAATTCAAAATAGAAACCCGCGGTCGTATGCGTATGGGGTCACTATGCGTATGGGGTCAGGTGCAATGTGCGACCTGACCCCATTCACTCTTTAACCAGGCATCAGGCCCATGTTAAATTGCAGGTGACTGAACGGAACAGGAATGTTGTGCCGGGCTGCCAGGTCAGCGTCATCGGAGTCCGAGTAATAGCCTATGAGAGAAACAAGGGGTCAGGTCTTTGATTTTTGATATCGACCACTGAGGCTAACAATAAATCTGTGACATTCTTTTCCGATGCAACCAAATACAGCGGTTGTGAGAGCTTGCGTTGCCAATCAGAAGTCGTATTAGACGGATTCATATGCCGTTAAATTGTGCTGTTGTTGAAGTGATGAGCGAGCACCTGTGCAACGCAGCAGGTTATTTTCCTGGCCGTCGGGATGTGCAGGAACTCATTTGGTCCGTGTGCATTCGACTGCGGTCCCAGTACCCCAGTTACCAGGAACTGGGTATGGGGAAACTTCTCACCAAGCATGCTCATGAAAGGAATGGTGACACCTTCGCCCGTATACATCGCTGCCGCGCCGAAATAATCTTGTGAAGCATTATTCAGAGATTGTTCTAACCAAGGACTGACTGGCGGCGCGTCCCAGCCGGCACAGGGAGTATCGGGTGAGAATCGTACTACGGCACCGTAAGGGGGATCACTCTCGAGCAACTTTTTGAGCACGCGTGTTCCTTCAACGGGGTCGCAAGTCGGGGGGATACGGAGAGAGAGCTTCACGCTAGTCATTGGGCGTGCAACGTTTCCCGCGCTCGCCAGCGACGGTATACCGGCTGCGCCAACGACCTCGAGCGCCGGACGCCAAGCGCGGTTCAACACGAGTTCCTTGAGATCGTCGCTCGTCGGGCCGGCTTTGTTCAGAAACGGAAACTTCCCATAGACGGCATCCCCAAGGACCTCAGCAGCCTGCGCTGCTTGCGTTATGCGCTGGGAAGGAATATCGGCGTGAAACACTTCGCTTTTGATCCAGCCAGTATCTTTGTCTTCCAGTCGGCTTAGCAGCTGACGAAGGATCCGGAAAGTGGATGGAACGATGCCGCCAGCATCTCCTGAATGTACGGCTTCCTTGAGATTCTCTATCGAGAGAGTACCGCTCACGAGGCCTCGCAAGGACGTCGTACACCAGAGCTGATCGTAATTACTGCAACCGGAATCCAGACAGATTACCAGGCTTGGGGTGCCGATTCGAGTCTCTAATGCGTCGATATAGTAGGGAAGATCGTAGCTACCGCTCTCTTCACACGCCTCGATCAGAACCACACAGCGTGCGTGTGGGATCTGCTGTTCTTGTAGAGCTGCAATGGCCGTTAACGCGGCAAATGCCGAATATCCATCATCGGCGCCGCCCCGGCCATAGAGCTTTTCATCCCTGAGTACCGGCTTCCAGGCGCCGAGATCCTCTTGCCAGCCTGTCATTTCCGGCTGTTTGTCAAGATGCCCGTAGAGAACCACGCAATCATCGCCGTCACCGGGAACTTCCATGAAGATCAACGGAGTTCTGCCCTCAAGGCGTATCACTTCGATGTATATGTTTTTGATCGGTTGGCGCACACACCAGTCCTCTATAAGTGCAACTGCGTCGTCCATAAAGCCGTGGACCTGCCAATCTGGATCGAACAACGGCGACTGGTTTGGTATAGCGATGTACTCAACGAGTTCCGGAATTATGGAGTCCTTCCAAGTCGTCGCGACATGCTCGATGATCCGTTCGTTGTTCACTTGCGAAAACGCTCATCTGCAGCCCGCAAGACGGCCGCCACGATCTGCTGGTAGCCGGTGCAACGACAAAGGTTGCCGCTGAGCGCAATGCGCACGTCATCCTCCGTGGGCTGCGGGTTACGGGCGAGCAGCGCCTCGGCGGATATAATCATCCCCGGCGTGCAAAAGCCGCATTGAACAGCACCCGCTTTGAGGAATTCCTGCTGGATTTCATCGAGATCGCCGTTGCGCGCGAGGCCCTCCACTGTAGTGATAAGGCGTTCAACCGCTTGGACTGCTAAGTACGAACACGAATTTACGGGTTTATCATCCAGCAGCACCATGCAGGCGCCGCACTCTGAGTCGTCGCATCCTTCTTTTGTACCCGTCAGACCAATCTCGTCGCGCAGCACCGACATGAGGCTCTGGCCGGCATCGATGGTGAGAGCATAGCTGATACCGTTAATCGTTAAGCTTATCTTCTCGGACATCTGCTCAGTCCCGCTACCGGCCGAAACGACTTGCCGGAATAGGCACACTTTCTCCTTGTGCACGCTGGCTAGCGGCATTGAGAGCCCGCTTTACGATTACCGAGAGGACGGTGTCACGGTAATGTTCGGGGGCACGTACATCGCCAATCGGGCTCGCCGACTCACGGGCAAGATCCCCCGCGCGGGCAAACACTTCGGCGGTCGCGGGAAGCCCTTTGAGAGCAGCCTCCGTAGCGGACGCGCGCACCAGGGTCGGCGCCACAGCCGACAGCACAATTCGGGAGTTGACCACGCGTTGCTGCGTGTCGAGTTCGACATACGCGGCCGCGCCTGCGACAGCGATCTCCATCGCCTGCCGGTATTCCAGCCGAACATAAGCACTGCCGGTGCGATCCGGCAGCGACGGTATCTCAACAGCTATGAGCAATTCCTCATGCCGCATCACCGTCTCTCCTGGACCAACAAACAACTCGGCAACAGGAAGTACGCGTTCAGTCGATGATGAGCGCAACGTTACTCTGGCATCCAGGACCATGAGCGGTGCACCGGTGTCCATGGCAGGAGAGGCATTGGCGAGGTTGCCACCCAAGGTGCCGACGTTGCGTGTGGCGTGAGATCCAATCAAGGCGGCACTGTCCGGAAGCGCGCTGTAGTCGTTGCATAGCTGTGGATCCGACTCGAGCATGGCATGTGTTACTAGCGCTCCGATACGGAGCCCGCCAGACTCCATAGTCTCAAGCTGTTGTAACTCCGTGATCCTATGGACGGCGAGCAGGCTCTGTGGCATGTCATGTTTGTCTTGGCGCGTGCCAACGATGATATCCGTGCCACCAGCGACGACCTTCACTTCTGGATCACTCGCGAGTACTGTCAGGGCGTCCGATACACTCTGCGCTACGTGATATCTCGTCACACCGCGTCCTTCAAATCGTCCAAGGCCGTCAGCACGCGTGAGGGGGTCATCGGCAGGTGGTGGACTCGCGCACCCGCGGCATGGTGGACGGCGTTCGCGATCGCACCCGCTGGCCCGACAATCGGCGCCTCGCCGGCTCCCTTGGCACCGTGGGGTCCGCCTTGGCGTGCAGGCGCTGCAACGAAATCGACATTGATCTTCGGCGCATCAGCCATGGTCTGCAGTTTGTAATCGAGGAGATTTGGATTGAGCTGATTACCATCGTTGTAGTGCGTACCCTCGAGCAGCGCCATACCCACGGCGTGAACGACACCCCCATGCACTTGCCCTACCGCGCCGATCGGATTCAGGACTCGACCGATATCGTGAACCGCGGTCACTTCGAGAACCTGCACGACCCCGGTCTCACGATCTACCCGCACGTGCGCTACATTGCAAAAGAAAAGCGGTGCACCAAATACTGAGTAACCCAGACGTCCGACACAGCCTGCAAGATTGTGATAGGGTAGTGGTGGGGGTGTGCCCGAACCGCGGCCTATCAGTAGCTTGCCACCCTGTGCTTTGGCGGCCAACTCTTTGATGGTTACCGCCGACGCTGGTGAGCCACGCACGTGGACAGAGCCGTTAGCCAGTTCGAGGTCGCCGGTGCCGGCCTCGAGTTCATCGCTGGCCAAATCGAGCAACTGTTGTTTCACCTCCCGCGCTGCCGCCACCACCGCGCGTCCATTGTTCACGGTGGTCTGGCTACCTTGACTGCCTAGATCCCAGGGCGCGGCATCGGTGTCCTGGTAGAGGATATTGAAGTCCTCAGGCTGCATTCCAAGCTCTTCCGCCGCCAACATCGGTAACGCCATCACCGCTCCGCTGCCGTTTTCTTGCGCCCCTGTGACGATGTTGGCACTGCCGTCAGCATTAATCTTCAGGTGTGCACCTGATGGCACGGGTGCAGTAAACCACCAGC
Source organism: Gammaproteobacteria bacterium (assembly GCA_965248145.1). Lineage (GTDB taxonomy): Bacteria > Pseudomonadota > Gammaproteobacteria > Eutrophobiales > Eutrophobiaceae > JAAXHV01. The sequence continues at coordinate 2,824,265 of OZ252091.1, forward strand.
CACAGGCGATCCCCAACGCTTCATCCTCAGGCAGCTCCCGACCCCAACCCGATAGCTCCAGCGCCCTATTAAGACATTGCTGTGCGCTGACGTCCTCAAACACCTGTCCTGTCTGTCCCGTATCCCCATCCGTGACGAGATTCCTGCTTCGGAACTCGATTGGGTTCATACCGAGCTGCTCGGCGATGTGATCCGTGTGTTGCTCGACTGCCCAGCAAACCTGTGGTCCCCCTGGGCCGCGCACCGATCCGGCCGGGGTGCGATTGGTATACACGGTGTGCACTTCGGCAAACAGATTCGGGATCCGGTAAGGGCCGCCAACCATCATCAGACCGATCTCGGTCGCGAACAACGCGTCGCCGTTGTAAGCCCCACTGTCAAGCACCAGCCGACCACGACGTGCAACGATGGTGCCATCCTGCCGCACACCCGTTTCGAGCTTGATGATCATAGGGTGGCGCACCTTGTCGGTGGCGACAAATTCCTCGCGCCGGGTGAACACGAGCTTTACCGGACGGCCGGTGGCGCGTGCGAGTGCGGCGACGTGCGCTTCGAAGTGGAAGCCACACTTGCCGCCGAACCCGCCGCCGAGATGCGGGACCACAATGCGCACGCTATTCTCTGGGATCTGCAGCGTCTCTGCCACGCCCGAACGCGCCGGGTAGGGCGCCTGTGTCGAACTCCAGATCGTCACCTTGTCACCTTGCCACTGCGCCACGATCGCCCGGGGCTCGATCGGCACCGCGTGAGACATGTCGGTACGGAAGGTGTCGCGTACGACGACATCAGCCTGTGCGAATCCTGCCTCGGCATCACCCTTCACCGTCGTCATGTGGCCGCCATCGTTGCGCGCTCGCTCGACCGCCTCGTCGGCTTCATAGCGTTCCCATTCCGAGTGAACCAGCGGGCTGTCCGGTGTCAGGGCAGCCTCGGGTTCGAGGACCGGAGGCAACGGCTCGTAGTCAACTTCGATGAGACGACAGGCTTGCTTCGCGATCGCCGCCGTTTGCGCAGCGACTGCAGCTACCACCTCGCCTTCGAAGCGCACCACGCCATCGGCGAACAATGTGCGATCCTTGATGAATAAACCGTAGCGGACGTTCGGTACATCCGCTTGGGTCAAAACCGCATGCACCCCCGGTAGCGCCGTGGCCTTGTTGGTCTGGATCGAGCGGATTCGTGCATGGGGATGTTCCGAGTACAGGAGCCGGGCATGAAGCATGCCGGCGAGCGTGAGATCAGCCGTGTAGCGCGCCTCCCCGGTGACCTTCTCCCGGCCATCGGTGCGGGCGAACCGTTTGCCGACAACCTTCAGTTCGGTTGATGCTGAATCATTCATCGTCGGTTTCTCACGTAGTCGCTGCAACCGTGCTTGGCATCTGTTTGCCCACCCATGCGAATGCGGCTACTGCCACGACCGTGATGACCGCCAGCAACCAGGCGACTGACATATAGCCAAAGTTTGTAATTACCACGCCGCCGAGAAATGGACCCACGCTGACCCCCAAGACCCCGGCGCCGCCAGCGGCACCGGCCCAGCGGCCCGTGGCATCGAACTTCGCAATGAGTCCAAACATGAAAGCGTAAACGAAAAAGTAGACAAACGCTTCTGCGATGACAGTTAACGTAAAGACCAGGACGCTGCTTGTAGTGACTGCGATACACATGAATGCGGCATGCGAGATGATGCTCACGAAAAGTGGTATCATCAGCCCAAATCGTTCACCCATTGCAGCAGCAGCAAGCGAACCGATAATTCCGCCGATATTCAGGATGGCCACGAGGAAACCTATATCCTGCGGAACCATCCCAAGGCGGACGGCGATACGTTCCACGAAAGCGTAATAGGTCGTGGTGCTGGCGACCACGAGGAAAACGCCAATAAGCGCCATAACGCCAATGGGAAATCCGATCAAGCAGCCGGACTGCGTGGGGGTGGCGTGCGCACCACCACGGGGCAGATATACAAACAGCGGCAATAACACAAGCGTGCATAAGACTAAGACGCCATATGCGCCCTGATAACCATAGCTTACGACTGCGTATGGGATGATGGCCACCGCGATTGCAGCTATCAGTATTGCCACGGCCAGTGCTTGCCCGTACAAGCGCACCGGAACTCTCGCCCCCGCTATTATGGAACTGGTGGTCGCGAGCAGGATCCCCCCAGCGATCCCAGCCACAAACCGACAGGGAATGAGTTCCATCAGCGTACCGGTAAACATCGACGCGCCATTGCCGATGGTAAACAACACGGCTCCGATGATTGTGAGTCGCCGTCGCGGCAAGTGTCCCAGCATAGGCGCGAGCGCAAACCCGGTAATAGCCGCGACCAGGAATTCACCTGATAGAAAGAGGCCTACGGTCGCCTCATCCAAACTAAGGCCGTCCATCAATGCACCTATGATTAGCGGCACTACGATTTGCATTAGCTGGGCTACTGCGAATGCGGCACAAGCCGCCGCGATGAACGTGAAGGGATCGCGCCCAGTTGGAGTAGTGATGTTAGACGCGAAATCTTTCATCGCTAATGGGTTCAGTAACGCCGCCGTTTACGTTTGTTGTCATATTGCAAATAATACGATAAAATTCTTGGCAGGTATTCCGAACTATGGGTGCTTTGCGAGCAATTTTTCCATCAAATTGATAAAGATCGACAAAAAGCATTTACAACTGATGGAGATCCTCGCGCAGAATTGCAGGATCCCGTACTCAGTACTCGCTAGGGCCCTGGACGTGTCGAAAGATACGGTCACCTACCGTATTCATCAGCTCGAAGAAGCGGGGTTAATCAGTGAATACGTTCTGTTCATTGATGTACGGAAATTCGGCTTGGCACGGAATCATCTCCTGGTTCAGTTCGAAAGTGGATCTACCAAAACTTCAGACATCATTCAGGGGTTTACCAAGAATGACTTCGTCATGTGGATCAACACATTTGTGGGAAAGTATGACGTGCAAATCATCGTCGATGCAATCAATGGGTTTCACCTGAACGAGATTAAGGAAGAATTATTTAATCTCTGCAAACGAAAGATCACGAACTATTCGATATTGACCTGCCTTTTCGATTTGGAATTTACCCAGCTCAACCCTCATCTCAATCTGGGTACATCATTCGAGAAGAAAGAGGACGGATCTTTCAGCAACTTACTCAGCAGCCCGCACTTTCCCGTAGCGCAGCAGTTTGATCGGTATAACGTCGATGCGCTCGAAATAGAGATATTGCGGGTGCTTGCAGACGACCCGCGGAGGTCACTAACCAAGATAAGCCAGATGGTGGGTTGCGATCGACAGACGGTGAAGAAGAAACTCGTAAGGCTGATCGAAAAGGAAGTGGTTTTGAGCTTTGGCGCAATTCCCAATGTCTCGAAACTCGGCTATGTCACTTACTATCTCCTGGTCAGGGTTTTGCAAGACACACCGCAAGAAATACTATGCAAACCGTTCCAGAAACTCAGAAATATTTTCTATGCGGCAAAGATGACGGGGGATTACGATATGGTTCTTTACCTCAATGCGCGCACCCCGCAAGAACTCAATGGGAGTATCGAAAGAGTCAAGACGGATCTGGGCAGCTATCTCCTCAACTATGATCTGCTGGTCCAGGATCGTGTTTACTATTGGAAGCAGTTTACACCGGGTCTGTATTCACATTTGCGCCAAAAACTTCGAGGCAGCTCTACCAGAGGCCACATCGAGTAATGGAAACAGACACACGTAGGTCAGTTTCAGATTCAGCCGGGCGCAACGATTTCGCGACGACTCCCATACCAATACACATGCGGCGCAGCCTGATTGATGTCACTCTTGTCGTGTGTGCTTTTTGTATCTGCATGTCAGGGCTTTTTACCGGCGCTGCGATGAGCGCCGGGCTTCGATTCTGGGATTGTGTTGTCGCGGCGGTCATCGGCAACAGCATACTCGCGCTCTACGGCGGACTGATCGGCGCGGCAGGCGCGAAGCACGGTGTGTCGACCAGTATGCTTATGCGTCACGCTTTCGGCCTTTACGGCGCAAAGATTGTGGCCGCGGTGTTGGCGATCACGATACTCGGCTGGTATTCGGTACAAACCTGGTTCTTCGGCCAATCGATCCACGCACTGTGGCCCGGTGGCGGCGTGCTGACCTCGGTTTGGGTCGCAGCCTTATGGGGTGGCCTGCTCATGATTATCACCCCCTACCTCGGCTATCGTGGATTGAGTGTCCTGAGCAAAGTCGCCGTACCGCTGCTCATCGTTCTTTCATTCTGGGGATTATTGGAGGCGTTCGGGTCCGGGAACATACTGCACTACACCCCCAGCGAGGAGTTCTCACTCGGCAAGGGCGTGACACTCGCCGTCGGTTCCTTCGCCGTGGGGGCCGTGCTTCAGGCCGATATTATGCGCTACGCGCGCAGTGTTCGCGCCGCGTGGATAGCGAGTGCGCTCGGTTATGTCCTGGCAAATACCTATATCATTATTGCGGGCGCTACGACCGCCATGGCGACCGGTGAGGGTAATCTGCCAGCGGCGATGCTGGCGATTGGGCTCGGCGCGCCAGCGATAATCGTACTCATCGTCGCGCAATGGACGACAAATGATAATAATCTGTATTCCGGATCGCTCAGTCTTGCCACGATCCTTCGTGCCGAAAAGCGAAAGATCGTGCTCGTGACCGGCATTCTTGCGACCCTGGTCGGCGCGGCGGGTCTGGCCCGGCATTTCGTACCATGGTTGGTAGGCCTCGGCATTGCACTGCCCCCGATCGCCGGTGTCCTCCTTATTGATTGCTGGGTATGTCGAAGCCATGCTTATCGTTACGATGATAATGCGCAATGGGCCGACTGGAATTGGTTCGCGTTCCCGGCATGGATCATCGGCATGATCGTTGGCGCCACTGCAACATTCGGGATCCCTTCTGTAAACTCGATCGTCGCTTCAATGACGGTGTACTGGCTGCTGATGAAAGGGTTCGCTAGCGACGTAGACATCCCGTCCAGCGAATGACGAAGTATGGGAAGCGTTATTGTGACCGATGCATTCTTGGTTATCTACTCAATGACCTCTCCGTAGACCATTACTGACTCGGCTACATAAGTCGACCATTCTTCCAATAGCTGTTTGAACTCTGGATTATCGATGGCGCGATACGCATTGATATCGGTGATCTCGATGGTCTCGAGGTAGTGGTAAGGCGGCTCCCCTTCACCGCTCACCATGCCGTCGAGTCGCGTGACGACATAGCTACGGATGGCGTCCTGCTTGCGCGCGATCGGGTAGTCGACGCGGCGGATCCAATCCTCGTACTCTGAGCGATCAGTGTTTTCATGGAGACTATTGAAAAAGAACACGCGTTGCGCCATATGGATTTCTCCCCTTTATGTTCGAGTCATTATGTCTTAGCTAAGGTGTGGCAATACTTCGTGCGCCGTGATCTCGGCTATTTCCTCACCGCGATCGGTCGGAAACAGCCACAGCTGGATCGTATCCGAACCCGCGTCCAAAAAGGCACGTAGCTTTTCGACGCACTCATCAGGCTCCCCGGCGACGGCGAGGTCATCAAGCCATTGCTCCGGCATCTCGCGTGCAACGGTTGCGGCCCCACCGCGTGCAAGCATGTCCTCGACCTCCCCCGTGATGCCATATACCTGCGATAGCGCGTTGTTCGGCATGGCCTCAAGATAAAACGCAATCGCATCACGCACTGCTTCCTTGGCTTTCCGCGAGTCTCTGTCCACTGAGAAGAGCGCATATGTGACGATCCGATGCGGCTCGTCATCGCGTCCTGCTGTGGTCGCGCCTTCGCGGATCCGTTCGCAAGCCCAGCGAATGTAATCGACCCCGGCGAGTACCGATAACACCGTACCATCCGCGATCTCGCCGGAAAGATGCAGGGGTTTTTCGTTGACGAGACCTGTGTAAATCGGAATCTTGCCGGCTGGCAGATGGGTCAGTTGCACGTCACGAAAGGTATGGACCTTGCCTGCCATGGTCACCTGCTCACCAGCCAGCAGTCTGCGCACATTGGTAATGCATTCGCGTATAGCGGCCAGCGGTGCGGACGGACGGATCCCCATCTGATCGAGCCAGGCCGGCACGCCCAAGCCGACGCCGGCCAGCACCCGACCGGGGTACAAGCGCGAGATGGTCGCGAGCTCCATGGCCAACAATGCCGGGTGGCGGGTCACTGCCGAGACGATACCGATGCCGACGGGCAGCCGCTCGGTGACACTGAGCGCCGCGGTCACTCCGGACATGGCACCAGTGAAGAAGCAGTCTTCAGAGAACCACAACTCGCCGAAACCAAGCTCCTCTGCCTTGCGGGCGGTTCGTGTAATACCCTCGGCTGACATGTGACTGCCAAGTACGAGACCGATAGGGGGCAATTGATCGCTCATAGTTTTGTTACCTCGAACATCAAGAAAATGTCTATGGGTTTAGTTCAGGCTTACGGCACGACGATCGATGATCTGAGCGTAGCTGCCTTCTCTTCTGAGTTCATGGAGGCCAGCGTCGAACGCCTGCACCACACCAGGCAGCTCCTTCTGAGCTGCAAGATGGAGATCCCGCTCTATCCCAAAGCTCTCCAGGGGCCTAATATCATCGAGACTCATCTTCTCAAGCAGATATGCGGCAACACCACTGTCAGCAAGAGCAAGGACGAACCGCTTATCCGCCAGATCCTGAAACAATTCCTCCTGGCTGTCGGTTTCGATCTTTGCTTCCGGAGCGAGGGCTTCCACAAGAGGGTCGTAACTGAAGCCCTTTACTGTGCCGATTGGGTGCGTCATTGCGACTTGCTCCAGCTCAGCGAAGTTCGACAACTCAAGCGGCGTGCTTCTTTGTTTGAATAGCAAAGTTCTGGCAGTGCGAAATGGCGCGGAGAACACATACTTCTCTTCGCGTTGAGGTGTTCGCGTGATCTGGAAAATCGCATCCGCATCTTGGGCCGCCATTGCCGCCATGCAAGCCTCCCAGGGCAGTAGCTGGATCGTTGCTTCCACACCGCCTGCTGCAAAAGCGGTTGCGATGAGTTCGTAGTCCAGGCCTTTAGTCGTTCCACCTTCTTCGTACTGGTAGGGTGGGTAGGGATCCGCCACTAGCCGAACAATGTTCACGGCTCAATGTCCACACGCGTGGGCGAGTTCGACGAGCTCTGAGTGCACGACCTCGCCATCTTTGGTGATATGCTCACCGTCGCATATCACCGTGCAGGCCACGGAAATTCCGTCGATGTGCGAGGCCGCTTCGCGCGGCTCACCGCCGGAGTACATGGGTCCTTGATAGCCGAAACCCCACTCGGTGCATCCCCAAATACGCTCATCCTCGGTGGTCGTAAACCCGAGCTGCGCGTTTGGATTGAAGCCGTAGCAGACGTGGGCGGAGATGTACATCCCGGGATCGTCGAGCTTCTCAAACCACTTCTTAACGATGGCCGCTTCACGGCCACCCTCAATCGCCTCGATCCGGCCTTCACGTACCTGGTAGATCACCGGTTCGTCGACCCGGCCGAGATCAGCCTCACCGCCGCCGGAGATCGCGCCGTCGAATACCATCGTACCGTTGATTGTTGATTCTCTGGGTGCCCAGCCAATCTGACCGGTCAGGAAGTGTCCGCCGGGCGTGTCGGCGAGAAGCTCATTGGCGAATGGTCGCGCCGGATCGTTTTCAAAACTCACGTCGGTTCCGGCAGCATTCGTAATTGTCATCTTCTTCGACCGTTTGGTTATCTCGACGACCTTCTCCTGAAACGCGACCTGGGCGTCGATATCGACTTCGCCGATACAGCGGATGAGCTGATCCGTGGACAATCCGCCGAGCATAAGGTTGCGCGTGCGACCGTTGGTGACGGCCCGTTGCCACGGCGTGCCGTAAAGAAGCCATTGATTGTTCAGCTCGATCCAGGCATCGGCGGCGGGACATGCCGCTATGAGCGGAGCGGGCAAGTAGGGATCGGTCGCCTGCCCATATCCCTTCGGTGTCGAATGCCAAGCAACCATCACCTTGGCGTCCAAGGCCTCACCGGCCTTGGCCATTTCTTCCGCGACGCGGAAGTCGCTCACGGAATCGATCGTGATTAGAAGACTCTCGTCTTTTTTCACTCGCACGATATCCCGTACGGTTTTGTAAGCGGCGTGTGCAAGTTCTAGATCATTGACGCTGGGCATATGGTCTCCTTGGTGCTTTAGTATTGGGATCTGAGTCGCTCTTGATGGGGCCAACGACAACTACTGAGTTAATTAAATAATATGATAAGGCACAAGACATATCCTCCGATTTATGGGGACAATATCGGTTAGATTATCAGCGAATTGATAACAATAGCTCTGCTATGCGACGGTATCTCACCGCAGTAGCGGTAGCAGCTCCTTCGCCGCCGTGCGGAAAACCGCTTCCGACTCGGTTACCGGACAGGGGAACAGCACGACCGAGTCGGAGCCCGCGTCCCAGAAACGCTCGATCATTTGCGCGCACTCCTCCGGATCACCGGCGATAACCAGTTCCCGAAGCCACGATTCGGGCATCTCGCGCGCGATGGTCTCAGCTTGCTCATCCACCGTAGAGCCGCTCCGCGCGATCATGTCGCGTATCTGGTCCTCGATCCTGTACGCCGTGGTAAGCGCATTCGCTCCCATTGCCGCCATCCACCATGCGGTTATGTAGCGAATCCGCTCGCGCGCCTTGCGACCATCGGAATCAATTGCGAACAGCGCCAGCGTGGTCACCTTGTGTTCGTTCGGGTTTCGACCGACGCGCCTTGCTCCGACGTCGATCTGTTCGCGCGCCCAACTCACATATTGCGGCGATGCGTCGACCGAGAGGAAACTACCGTCACAGATCTCGCCTGATAAGGCGAGCAGCTTGGGACCAACCACACCCATGTAAATCGGGATCTTCTTGTGTGGGGGAAAGGCTAGCTTGATGTGCTCGAACTGGAAATACTCCCCGTGAATGTTGAGCTCTTCGCCCTGTAACAGTGCTGCTACCGATTCGACGCACTCGCGCATGGCCCGTAGCGGGGACTTGGGAAGGACATTCATTTGACGCAACCATTGCGGGACACCCAGACCGATGCCGCAGATCACGTCCCGGCCCGGGTACATGCGTGACAGCGTCGCCATCTCCATGGCAAGGACGGCCGGCTGCCTGAGCATTGCGGATATAATACCGAGTTCAACGAGTATGTGCTGCGTGGAGGCGACGCACGCTGTGGCCGCAGAAATACCCGCAGTAAAAGGAACGTCCTCACCGACCAGGACTTCGTCGAAGCCCCACTCCTCGCCGAGCGCGGCCACCCTCGGCAAGTCATCGGGCGGTACTTCGGTACCGAGGTGGATCCCGATCCGCCGGTCACTGTTCGTGGCGGCGGGTTCTGTAAGCGCGCCGTTTACGTTTGTTGCCATATTATAAATGATACGATAAAATTCTCGGCAAGTATTCCGAAGTATGAGCGTTTTCCGCGAACTGGTTTCATCGAATTGATAGAGATCGATATGGTCATGCCAGGCAGTATCGGCGACTACGCCGCGCAGTGAAGCGGTTACGCACGTACTCAGGCAGGGTGGTGCGTGATATTGAACGTAAGATTGTTGACAGGTCCGGCCTGGCAGGCGGTGTTCGCCGGGGAATTGGCCTTTTTTAGTTCAGAGACTCCATCATTATTACGTGCACATATACCGCGTGAATTTTCGGGATGTGGTTTTCCACCCCCACCTAATCAAACCGGACACCGGCCTTTAATCCCCACCAAAGCGGGCGACCCCACATAATATTATGGACATCCGTACCCGCGAACGACAATGAGAAGGATTTGTACTCCTTGTCAGTAAGGTTCTCGACGAAGGCCTGAGCATGATACTTGCCAGTGCTGGATTCCCACAGTAAACGTAGATTGACCAGTGCAAAACTGTCTTCTGCATCGAGCGGATAGGAATCGATGGAGAAGTGATGATTGTCTTTCCATGAGAAGTCGGTCTGTAAACCAAAATTACCGAAGTCCTGTGTGGGGATGTCATAGCGAATCAGACCACTGATACTGATATCCGCTGCGCCTGGCGTCTTCAGACCATCGAGTGCTGTGGCCGTCGGTGCGGGCCCGGCAGAGAACGATATGTTTGGCGGTGCGGAGATCTCCGTGTCAAGCAGACCCAAGCCAAATTGCGCATGTAAACGCTCGGTGATTTCGACGCTCAGTTCGACTTCGGCTCCCAACATATCTGCATCCCCAAAGTTGCCAAATGTTGAAGATAGCATGTTACCCATCCTCTCTATAACAAAGAACTGCTTCGACTCGATCTCGTTATAAAAGAACGCCGCATTCAGTCGCGCGCGACCATCTAAGAACGTCCATTTCGCGCCTAACTCATAGCTGATGCTGGTTTCCGGCTCGCTTGGGGGCTGGATAGCACCGAACAGAAAACTGGTGTGAAAGTCTGCAGACTTGAACCCTGTTTGCACGCTACCGTAGAGAAGCAAATCGTCAGATGGTTGGTAATTTAGGCCCACTTTCCAGGTAAGCTCGTTATCATCGGTATTGAAATTTGCTGTCACCGGTGATAAATCAAAATCAAGGGTAGCTATGTCGGCTTCTTTCTGGTCATTTGTGTAACGCAGCCCACCCAAAACCGTCCACTGATCGGTCAGAGCGTACTCCAGATGGCCGAATCCTGCCAAGGATTCGGTTTCGACCGTGGATACCGAGTCAGGCAGGCCTGGCGGGAAAAACTCCAGGATCGTAACATCGGATGTCTTTTCATCGTTGTAGTAGTAAAAACCGGCAGTCAAGTTGACCCGGTTATAATTGGCATTAACACGGATCTCCTGGCTCAGCTGATCGCCCTCCAACACAAAATCTGATGTCAGTTGGCCGAATGCTGCCAGCACATCGGTACCGTCCAAATCTTCCTGTTGGTGCCGGTCATAGTCAATGTACGCGGTGATAGAGGTCAGCGCGATATGTTCGTTGACGGTCCAGTTGAAGGTTGCGACGAATTCAGACTCCTCAATATCATCAACCAGTTTACTACGTTCGCTAAAACCTTCCTCAGGATCCGGGTCGATCGTCGGGACACCGAAAAAGTTAACACATTCATTAGCGTCAATCTGGCCGACGTTGCATGGCCCAAAGGTCGTCGCATCTCGAGTGCCTTGATAACCATAGATTTGGTTAATGCCGGTGTTTTCGTAATAGCTGGCCTTAACCAGAAGGTTCAGGTCTTTGTTTAGATCGATGTCGAGTTGGCCGCGAATGGTCGCGACATCGGTAACAGCAAAGTCACCACCGCCTGATCCTATGTTGTCCTGCCAGCCGTCGTCTTCGTTGTACTTGAAGGATAGTCGACCACGTATGGAGTCAGTCAAGGGTCCGCTTACAGCACCTTCCACGATCCGGTGCGCGTAAGCACCACCACCCGCTTCTAGATAAGCTTCGAATTCGTCAGTGGGTTTATTTGTAACGAAATGGATTAGGCCGGCAGTAGTATTGCGCCCGAAAAGAATACCCTGAGGTCCGCGCAGCACTTCAACACGGTCAACGTCATAGACCTGTAAGCGCTGAAGGGCTTGTGTACCATAGTAGATCTCATCTACATAGAAACTGACCGGTGTCTCCGCGGTGTCGTTGAATACCGTCACGCCTTCACCACGGACTCGATACCATGGTGCCGGGCCATTGTTGTTGTAGTCTAGATTGGGTACCAGTGCTGATATATCTTCCTGTGATTGGACGCCAGTAGATTTGAGGGACTCGCCCGAAAACGACGTCACTGCGATTCCTACGTCCTGCAGACTCTGCGCGCGCTTCTGAGCTGTGACCACGACCTCTTCCAATACCCGTGCACCTGCTAAGGAAGATAGCAGCAATAAAACAAACACCACCAAACAGTGCCAAGACTTATTCATGCAGTGCATAGTTCGAATCTCCAAAATATAGTCTGTTAGTACTCAAAGATTACTTATAAGTTAAACAATAATAGTATAAAAAATTAAGAATATATTCCGAAGTATGCGGATAGATATCATTCAATAATCAACAATATGATAAAAATTAAGAGAATAAATGGATGTCTATCCCGGAGCTTGAAATATGGCTTTCGCCCCTAGCCCGACTCGAAGCGCAGGGGGGAACCGGGCATCAGGTATTCACCGATACCGGGTTGCTGAAGGGAATACCTGTCGCGGAATTGATCGTATAGTCAACCGCGCTGCCCCCGTCCGGGTTTCCTTGCACCTGCACCATGATCAGGTCGTCACGTTGCTTCTTCAACTCCGTATAACTCAACCAGTCCGACTGCGGAAAGTTGGTCAGGAATATTCCGGCGTTGGGAGTGGCTTCCGTTATCAATGAAACGGCGAGTTCTTTTCCTTCTGGAGAGCGTAAATCGATTGCAATGGAGCGTTTGGCCTTGTTCAGACCTGACCAGTATAGACTTTGCCCCTGTTGTGTAACCGGCCAGCGTCCGTAGTCCAGCCCGCCACCAACAGGATCAAATCATATGACGTCCGCTCCCAGTTGCACCAGGGTCATGCCTCCCAGCGGCGCTACGACAAAGGCGGAACCTTCCACGACGCGCAGGTCTTTCAGCAGGTCATACATACAAGTATCCGCAGATGACGCAGATGGACGCAGATAAGAATACAAAAGATAAAGAAAACTGTGTCATTATTGGCATCGAAACGACTGTACATAACGAACCAGAGCACGGTTTTCTTGAGGTAATTTATCAGGACGCCCTGGAGTATGAATTACGCTTGCGAGGCATTCCCTGTTTATTACAAAAAGCAGAAGCTGAAGACCAGTCATTCAGCGGATTTTATCTGTTATCATAAAGACTTGTTTTCAATCTGCGTTAATCTGCGTCATCTGCGGATAAAATTTCATCTGTGGATCAACTTGGCATCAGGCCCAAGTTAAATTGCAGGTGGCTGAACGGAACAGGAATGTTGTACCGGGCTGCCAAGTCAGCGTCATCGGAGTCCGAGTAATAGCCTATGAGTGAGCTTTTGGTCGCAAATACCGCATCCGAGTCCAGGTATTCATCGCCGTCAGAAAAAACATGGGTCGTCAACGATTCATAGCCGTCTGCGGAGACAATGAAATGGATATGGGCAGGACGCATGCCGTGGCGACTGCTGGTTCTGAGTAATTCGCCAACGGGCCCATCCGTCGGTATCGAGTAGGACAATGGCTTTTCCGTCACAAATGTGTAGTTGCCTTCCGCGTCCGTAGTGAAAATACCGCGCATATTATATTCGGGCATCGTCGGGTCCTGTACGTCATACGAACCACTGGCCGCGGTTTGCCACACGTCCAGCTTGGCGCCGGCTATCGGGTTGCCATCGGGGTCCGTTACCTTCCCCTGTACCAGTGCGACTTGCTCGGCATATTGCTTTTTGATGATGCTGGCGCCATTTTCATAAGCCGGTGCGCCATCTACGTAAAAAGGTCCTAACACCGTGGATTCGGTCCCTTTGCCCGTCTTGGGATGATTGATCGCATCCACCAGCATGGAAACACCCAGCACATCCGATAGCAGGATGAACTCCTGACGCTTGTCATCGCAGATCTGGCCCGTAGCGGTCAGGTACATAATCGCTTTGAACCATTCTTCTTCCGTCAACTCCACGTCTTTGACAAAGGCGTGCAGGTGCTTGATTAATGAAGTGATTATTTGCTTGAATCTCGGATCTTCTGTCTTGGAACCATATTCCTCCAGAACAATTTCCGTCAGATTATCGATAGTAAAATCACGCATGATCAACCCCCTTGTATTATGTTTTTACATGAACTGGTGCAATATCCGGACTAACGCCCTTTCGCGCGTAATGCCTGTACGGTGAAATCCGTCTCGCGAAATTCTTTCTCGGGTATTATTGCCTTGAATTGTAAGGTCGTGCAATGCAGGGCCTGGATATCTATCACCGCCGCCGCATCTATGACTGGCACACCGGAACCGTGATTGGCGGGATGATGCCGGTCCGGATGCGAATACGCCGCCATAGCTACTTTCCACAGCTTGCCTGGCCGGTCGAAGATATGACCATATACCGGCAGCATCGTCTGGGCATCCAGGTAATAACGGCGTTTTGACAGTGGATGTTGTTTCCAGTAAGGCTCGGCTTCCAGGATATAGGCCTTACGCACGTGCCAGGTGGCATTCGGGAAACAGTCACCCTTTCCATGGAAACCGACGAACTTAAAGCCGTCCAGTTGCTGTCCCATCTCTTCCAGTTGCTGCTCGTCATGGTTGAAGAACGGCAGCAATACCCAGGTTTCCCCCTTGTAGGTCCATTTCTGGTCCATAATGCGGCCGTTATAGCCGAGAAAATCCTCTATCATGATGTCACTGCCCAGGAAGGCGTCTGTGGTTTGTCCCGACGCCAGGCGCCTGACACGACGGTGACTTGCGAGATAAAGCCAGGTCTGTTCCTGCTTGGTGTCATCCTCCAGCCGCTGTATAAGTAATTGCGTCCCGCGCAAATCCGGGGGCGCCAACACCCTGAGGTATAGCGCATGATATATCTGCGAGGGATTCCTGGGCATGGACGGGACAGGTTCCTGTATGTGCCTGTGCATGAATTTCATTGAGCTTGCGTAGAAAGACAACTGTCTTTCGAGCTTGTCTCTGCGGATATCCTTATATTGCCAATAAAAGCTTGCTACCTCGCCACTGTCGTATGTATAGGTATAACGCAGGTTCCAGGCCAGTTTGTCACCAGCCCGGGGATCATCAAGTTGCGGTTCCCGGGGGAACGGACGGCCGGCCACATAATTGCGAATAATTCCCGGTTCCTCTCCAAGCTCGGTGGTGTCAATGTAGTGCCTGGTTGCCTCAGCGTAGGCAGGATGCGTAGCAAATGATATGGTCTCGCCGGTGGTGATGGTTAAAAATTCTTCACTGATCAGGTCCACGAGCTTTGGGGCAAGAATATTGCTGAAAGATGCAACATTCTCTTTTGTGACAACCGTACCGGGTACGGGGTTAAGTGATGAGGTTTTCTCCTGGTCCACGGCAAACGACTGCTCAACAACATCCGCCGACGCCATACCGGAATTAACCAATAAACAGAAAAACAATATGCGGGTCAGGGCTTGCAGTGTCATGATTATCAACAGATTATTTTTTATCCGCAGATGTCGCAGATAAACGCAGATTAAAAACAAGTCTTTATGGTAACAGATAAAATCTGTCGGATTCTAATTCTTCGGTTTCTGTTTTTTTATAATAACGGGGAAATACCCGGCAAGTCCAGGTACAGGGCTTCCTGATAAATTACCTCAAGAAAACCGCGCCTCGGTTCGTCATGTACAGTCATTTCTACGTCAATAATGGCATAGTTTTCTTTATCTTTTGTATTCTTATCTGCGTTAATCTGTGTCATCTGCGGATATATTCTTATGTGCGTTATCTGCGGATTGTTTCATGAATAAATTCACGTCATGGGGGTTGATCAGGTCTGCCACCGTCCAGCCGTTGATATCGTACTCATCCATACACTGCTGGGCAAAGTCCTTGAGTTGTTTATCCAGGCCGGAACCTTGTGCATTCCATAATGCTTCGATACGGATATTCTCATTATTACCGGAATAGTTACGCTCATACAATTCATGGCGACCGCCGAACTCCGTGCCTATGGCATCCCATAACAGGCGCATGGTCTTGACCCGGTCTTCCGCGTCGTGGCCATAAGAGCCGCGCAGGTATTTATCCAGGTATCCCTTCAATTCCGGCACGTTAAAATCCGTGGCGTGGGAATTCAGGTAAATAAGACCGCTGGCGACCATGTTCTCGATCAGCTCTTTTGCCCTGGGATAGGCCATGGTCATCAACACCCGGTACACGTGTCCGGCATGGCCGTTGGGCACTTTTACTCCCTTGAAGTCATCAGGCATACCACACATGGCATCCGACAATGCCCAGAACAGGTGCCGCCAGACGATCATTTCACCGATGGCCACCTGTACGCCGCGAAAATCCTTTGCGCCAGTGATCTCCAGGGCCTTCATAAATAAACCGGTAATAAAATCAAACTTGACCGCGAGGCGGGTACACCCATGGAAGGCGAAGGTATAAGCCCAGCCGGATGTGCCCAGAAAAGTGCTGGCCGCGTCCAGGTCCTGGTAGATAAAAATATCTTCCCAGCGCATCAAGGCATTATCCAGGATCAATATGGCGTCATTTTCATCCAGCCGGCTTGACAGCGGGTTATCGAACGGACTACCCATTACTTCGGCCGCATAAGAATATGAGGGGCGGCAAAGCAGCTTGACCCCAGGGGTATTCATTTTCAGCATGCCGCTGATGGCAAAGCGTTTGTCTTTCACGGGTATCGGTCCGTATTGGCCGAGAAAATTGTAGTGGGTTAATGCCGACCCCGTGGCAACCACCTTGGCGCCGGAGATGATGATGCCTTCATCAGTTTCCTTGACGCAGTGCATATAGACGTCTTCTACCTCCTCGTGGGATTTATTACGGTCAACCGGGGGATTGACCAGGGCATGATTCAGGAAAGGGACGCGTTCCTGGGCATTCTTGTACCAGTTCCGGGCATTATCGGCATAAGCGCCGAAGTACTCCGGGTTAAATCCCAGGGTCAGCATGAGGCTGGCCTTATAGTCAGGGGTACGCGCCATCCACCCATAGGTCAACCGCGCCCATTGGGCAATTGCTTCGCGTTGCGCAATCACGTCTTCACGCGTTTGCGCCACTTTAAAATAGGGGTGAGTAAAGCCACCGTTGCCGGTATCCGTAACGGTACGCAGGTGCGGGTACTCCGCCTCGTTATGCAACGCGTTGTACAGCCGCGCCATCATCCTGGCGGGATTGCGAAAGGCAGGATGCTCCGTTACGTCCTTAACGCGTTCACCGTAAATCCAGATTTCCCGATCGTCTTTTAAATCCGTAAGAAATTCATCGCCAGTGTAGGGACGAACGTTATTTTTCAAGGTTTCTTTCTCAAACGCGTTACTCATATCTACCTGCTTCTATTATCATTATCAGCCAGAGAATTATCAGCCTCTGTGGCTATGCCATTTTTCGGGCTTTGTATTTGTCGGGGCTTTCCGCATTTTTGTATTTTTCCACGGCTATCTTTCTGTGCAGGGTAATCGGGTGCTCCGATACCGGTGGCGACGCCACGTCCGCCGGATAACAACCCATGCTTTGTTTTGCCGGATCCATATTCGTACGTTTTGAAAATTGTCGCATGTTGGTTTTTTTTGCCGGAATAATATTGCCGTGTTCATCTGAATCCAGGTCCCACCACCACTTTTTCACCGGATTGATCAGGCCGTTGCCGACCTTGTCATCCAGTTTGGCGATCCACTTTCGGGTAAAGGGCAGATTCATTGCCGCCCACAGGAAAGGCTTTTCAGACAATACTCCTTCGATATTCCAGGGACAGGTCTTCATACAACGGCCACACATGGAACCGGCGGGGTTGGTAATACGATAACGGGCGCACTTCTCCACGTCCGGCTTCCACATTTCATAGCCGTTGAACATGATCTTGTCGCCGTGTTTGCGGCGGAACCGGCAAGATATTCTTTTTCCTGCACCTTCTTCAGTGATTCATTAACTACGGGTTCTTCCAGAATTGCCTGTTCGGGTATGGCACAGGTTGCTGCCATACTGACGTCCAGGTTGTAACAAGCAGCTTTCAGATGGTTTGCGCGTTCCTGCAGGTCCGATGGGTTCGGCGCCTGTTTCGGCGCGGGTTCCCCCAGGCGCATCCGGTCGAATAAATCAATATACTCGCGGAAGGCATTGGCCAGGGATAATGGATTGTCCGGGGCCTCCACTTCCAGGGAACGATGTTCCGTGGGGGAGGGATATTCAATTTCCGAACCCGTCCTGGCAAGTCTTTCCAGGGGGAACGGACCGAGGTGCATTGCCCGGTCTTTATGAGAAAAAAGTCGCATGTCGTTCAATTTTTGATATTTGGGATATTTGGGGTCAGAGTAAAAATACAGTCAGATATTTGGGGTCAGAGTAAAAATACTCAGCAATAAACCAGTACGACCTGATAACGTGACTGTATTTTTACTCTGACGCCAAATATCCTTTACTCTGACCCCAAATACGCCCCCCTGCCCCCGGTTTATACTTTTTGCAGGCCGAGATCGCGAAGGTGCTCATGTACGAAATCAATCCGGTCATTACCCCAGAACACCTGGTCGTCTATGACAAAAGTCGGCACGCCGATTACGCCGGTCGCCTGGGCTTCGCACCAGTTGTCTTCCAGTATTTTCTGTTTATCCGGATCGTTTAACGTCGCCTCAAACTCAGCGGGGTCAAGGCCTGCTCGCCGGGCTATGTCAATCAATGTATCGGACTGACCGATATCCACTCCCTGCCCCCATTCGGTATCCATTACTTCGACGATATATTCCCGTAAACAGCCTTTTTCTTCAGCCAATAAGGATCCAATTCCCGCGGGGGTTGGATCGGTGGTGATGGGAGGGGGGATACAGGGAATATTCATGCGCTTCGCCCAGCGCGCCACGTCCTGCCGGGTAATAGGTATCTTGACTTTAGCCCGGTCGGGGGCAGACCGGCCATTCCACCCGGCCAGGGGTCGCCAGATGAAATTAATGTGATAGTTATCCACCAGGCTGAACATCGTCTTACTGGCGAGATAACAATAGGGACTGCGGAAATTGAAGAAAAACTTTAAATCAACGCGCTCTGCCACCTGTCCTACTCCTTATGTTTGCCACAGAGGGCACAGAGTACACAGAGTGGATCGGGAATCTTTCAATAGATGAACAACCTGCAAGTTTATCAATTCATCTTACTCGTTATTCAAAAATAACCGGGGACAGATTTAAATCTGTCCCCGTTACAGGACGATGACCGCGCTAAAACTAAGCCCGTTAATCACTTGGCATAAACAGAGTACACGAAGTCATTACACCTTTATCTCTGTGCTCTCTGTGTCCTCTGTGGCTATCAAAAATAATTCTATCTTCCGCTCTTGCGCAGGTTCTGCACCGTGAACATCTGAGGTGGGTTCAACTCCGGATCAAGCTGCCCCTTGAACTGGCCGGTGGTACAGTGCTGGGCCTGTACGTCATACATCATGAAGCAATCATCGATAGCGACGCCAGAGCCTTTGTTCTTAGGCATGTGATTGTCCGGATAGGCCTGGCAGATGGAAAATGATTTCCACAGGTCTCCCTTGCGGTCGAATTCCGCCTGGCGCGGGATCGTCGCCGTCTGTGCGTCAATATACATCACACGTCGGCTCAACGGGTGATTCGGGTCCTTGGACGAACCGTGCAGTTCATGGATTTTGCGCAGTTCCCAGGTGGTCTTGGGGAAACAACCTTCCACGTCTACAAACTGGTAACCATCGGGTTCCGACGGCATATCGGTGGCCAGTGCCAACTCATTGTGATTATGGAACGGCAACATCGCGTTTTTGCTGCCGATGTATTTCCAGTCATAATCGGACACGCGATTGTTGTAGCCTTCAAAGTCCTCGATCATGATATCCGTGCCCAGGAACGAATCCGTTGTCTGGCCCGTAGCCAGACGACGTACACGCCGCTGGAAGCCCAGGTACAACCAGGCGTCATCCCGCTTCAGGTCGTTTTTATACCGATGGATAAGAAGTTGCGTATTGGCGATATCAAACGGTTCCAATGCCTTGACGTAAACGGAGCGGAATAATTGTGCGGGATTATCCGTGAACTCCGGGACCGGGTCCTGGTTGACCCGATGTTTCCAGTTCAGGAAATGAAAGCTCCATTTGATAGTGCGTTCCAGTTTCCCTGACTTGGCGTTCCTGAACTTCCAGTAAAACGGGGAAATCGCCGCATTGTCACCCCAGTTATAGCCATACTGGTAGTTCCAGGCCAGTTTCAGGCCGGCCTGGGGATCATTAACATCCGGCTCGGCGGGAAAAGCCCGCCCTGCGACAAAATTGTCCACCAGACCGTCGGCGCTCAGTTTTGGCGGATTCTTCACCGCATCCATCGTGAACTTGATATAGTTCGGGTGCAGCTCCAGGGATTCCGTTACTTTGGTCTGCAACGTCGTCTGGCCGTTTATGACGTGGTCATACAGCGCCGGGTCGAGAATATCCTTGAACTGCTCCACGTTGCTCTGGTCGATTACCATGCCGGGCGTATAACCCGGAAATTCCGGCGTCCAGTTTTCGTAAGGATAAAAGGACTTTCTTACGTCCTCTTCAGTGAATTCAGCCGATACCCCCAAGCTCAGGATCAACAGCGGCAGTATAGCGATATATTTGACATACTTAATCATGGTTCTTAAGCCTCCGTCTTGTCTATATTTAGAAGCGATAGCGAATCAGTATTTGAAACTCATCTTCGTGTTGCGCCATGCCGAGAGGTCCGGAACGGAAGCGGCCCAAAGGCTCAAATCCTCTACGTATCCCCAGGCTGGAATATTCATTGCCGGGCACGCAAGGAGCAACACTACCCGGGGGAGCACAAGCCGGCCCGGCAGTGAAGGGCGGATACGAGTTGGATGTACGACCGTCATCTGCCACCCGGCGGCCGGTGCCCAGTTTGATATTGGCGCCGAAGATCAGGCGCAGGTTATCATTGATGAGATAATCCACTCCCGGCCCCAATACGGTTGCTTTTGCCCGGAAGTCACGGGCCAGAATCAACCGCGGCAGAATACGGTCATTGGCATAGAAACCCTGGAACAGGAAGGTGCCGATAAAACCGCTCTTCCAGTCCTGAAATCCTATTTGCCCCCCGGTAACCGGGTGACTGATGGATTTATGATCCAGGATATGCTGACCGAAAATCTGTCCCGACAGCAGGAACGTCCGGTTCGGGTTCAACCAGCGGATATAGGTGGGGCGGTCCCAGCCCACCACCCAGCGGATCACGTCGGATTCGGAAAACAGGCGGGATTTAGACGTATCGGCAAATTCCTCACCGCTGGTATGGGCCACCTCCATCCGGATCGCTGATTTAATCGGGTCAACGTAAAAGTCGACGGATGCGCCCACCAGGGTGACCCGCGGGAAATGAATATCAAACGCCGGCACATAGGGCCGCACCCGTTCCAGCCCCGGCACATCCGTAGGGTCAAAAGGGTTGGCGCCGAATCCACACAAGAAACCAGTATCTGGTTGCGCCGGCCCTGTAAATACAGTATTTACAAGAAAATCGCATACGGGCGCCGGTAACGTGTTACCCACAAATGGATTCGCACCCTCTATACCCCCTCTTAATGAAGGTAATTGCGAGTAAAAAGTCATTGCATTAATTGAGAAGCCCACGCTTCTGAATACACCTTCAAGCCGCACGCCACCCTGGTCGAAGTCCCAGCCCGGCAGGTTGATATCGCGTATGCCGACAACGTGGGCCGGAAAATCCGTAGCCAGATTACCCTCATGGGAAAGACCGGTGGCAAAATTGTTGATGGTACATCCGTTGTCCCAGCAGTTTTTCAATGCCCGGAATATATCTCCCGCCAGTAAAATATTATAGGGCTGACCGCCCTGGCCCAAGTTGTTCGGCCGGAATTTCTCAAAGTTCCAGAGTACCTGGAAGTTCAGGTCATCGAAGGCTCCGACCGCGCCGGCGCGGTACTCGGCGGAAAAGATACCCACAGGAATACGGCTATCCTCGAATTCCTCATAAATACTCTGGATGGAGAAATCAATGGGGTTGACCTGGTCCAGCACGCGAAACAAGTCGGTCCGACCCCAGACAACTTGTTGGCGGCCTACCCGGAAATTGATCTCATCGCCGTTACTGACCGGTATGGTGGCATCGACGTAAATCTCACGCAGCCAACCATGGTCATCAGTAAACTCGGGGAAACGCAGGTCGTCCATGTCCGCGTCCATATAGCCGGGGATACACCCCCGGGAATCCACGTTACAGGGTCGGGTGGGAGTGAAGAATTCCAGTCCACCACCGAACTCGCCATTATTGTTGGAGGCGCCAAGTTCGCTACCTACTCTCTTCAGACCTTCATTGGGATTAGCCACGGTATCAAAACCAAAGCCGCCTCCGCCAGGTAGGGCCGGCGTACCTGCAGTTACCGGAGAATGCCCCCAATTATATGCCGTGGCGGGAAGTGAGGGAATGGCGCTATTCGGAATAACGGCAGGCGGACCGGGTTGCGGATTGGGAACCAGGGAAAGGTGACTGTTAACATAGATCGCCTTGCCGCTACTTATTGTACTGACCGGGCCGCCCGACCGATCGCCAAACTCATCATCATTCAGGTCATACACGCCATCGTAGGTCGCCCTGAGAGTCCCGTGAAAGGAGAGTTCGGAGAACAGACCCGTCGGTTTAAATATCTTGGACCATTCTATTTGGCCGCGCACGCGTTCCTTGGTAATGCCATAGCCGTCACGGTTGTGATAGGTGTTATCGACAAAGCCATGGAGTTCCAGGGTACCGTCTTTGGAATTCCAGGCGGACACCTGTGCCGGCGAGATGACCAGGGCGCATGTGATTGCGCCAAACAACAGGGTAGAATTAAACCTGCGGATATTCATCATTTATCCCCCTACGCTATACTGACTTGGTTAGAATTAATGCTGAAAAATATCGATATTTCGGCATTATAACGTTTTTCTCTGCTGGTGCTATTATTATTTGCAACATTTATACGGGGATTATAGTCCTATTAATCCAGATCTTCAATCTCATCAATCGTCGACCCCTCTCCTCTTGCCCAGCGCTCTTCCGCCGCCTGCATGATGAATTTCGGCTTGAAGATATTCACCCAGGCCGGCACCAGGAACATGGCAGACGCCATATTCATGACCAGCATGATGATCAACAGGCGGGCGGCATCCGCCTGAAACCGCAATTCAGATATAAACACCCACATGATGATGCCGCCGACCAGGGTCGTGGCCGTCAAGGCAATGGCGACTCCGGTGGTGGTGACCGCCCTCTGGATGGCATCCTGTACATCCTCGGCCACGTGCATTTCCTCCTTGATCCGGTCCATCATGTAAATAGCATAATCCACACCCAGACCTATCCCCACGGCTATCATCGGCACCGTATTGACGTTCAGTCCCATATTCAATAATCCCATACAGGCATAGGTCAGCGTAGTGGCGAACGTCATGGATACCAGCATCATGAAACCGGAGTGAAACGAGCCGTAAAACCACAGGGTAAAGCCCAGAATAAGGATCAACACGGCCGGCACGACAATCACGTTGGTTTCAAAGGCCTCTTCATTGATGGCCGCGGTAACGCCGACGGGACCGCCGGCCAGATCTATATGCAACCCTTCAACCAGCCTGCCTTTGGTGTCTATCCATTCCTTGGCCATGTGTATGGCGCGCCGGATGGTCTTACCGGTATGGTCTTTATAGTAAAAAACCATATTGGCGAGCCGATCATCGGTGTCGATATATTCCTGTAATGCGCCCTGGGTCGGCGCCGACATCATGAACATGAACAATAAACCGCCGATATTCTGGTCGATGGATGGAATTACCGCCCAGCGCGGGTCGTTGTTGCGGGTCATTTGATTCACTTGCGTGAGCAGGTTGTTTACCCCTTTTACCCCACCAAGTTTCGGGTCCAGCATCATGTGGTTCTGGAAATCCGTCAGGGCCTTCATGATTTCCGGCTTCTTCAACCCGCCATTCTCATCGGCGCGGGCAATGATGAACAATTCCTCGGCGCCCGGGAAGCGGTCGTTTATCGCCGTTGATGAAATATTAAAATCGTGATCGCGGTAGAGCAGCGGCGAACCCGGCTCCGGCTCACCGATCTGTACCCAGGAACCGAAATAAGTGGCACAACAGACAATGACCAGACAGGTAATCAACACCGCCTTTGAACGTCCACTGGTCCCGACGACCTGCGCAAACTTTGGGAAGATCGCCCGCGCCATCGTATGTTTCACGGCTACGTCTTTGGGCCTGGGCAGTTCCGCCAGTAACATGGGAATCGTTATCAATACCGTGGCAACCATACACACCGCCCAGAAAGACGCATAAATAGCCATTTTGTCATTGATCGGCACCGATCCCAGCCCGATGAGGTAAAGTGCCGAGGCGTCGGCGACAATAGCCAGGGCGCCGGGTCTGAACAAGGCATTGAAAGTGTTCCGGGCCGCCGGCACCTTCTCGCCGGTGCGGGACAATTCAAGAAAATAGCGCTCCATCTTCTGGATGCCGTGGGACATGGCTCGAGCCGAGATGAGAAACGGCACAACCAGCATCAGCGGGTCCAGGTTATAACCGAATACTCCCATGAAGCCTACTCCCCAGATACTGGTCAATACCATGCCCAGCAAGGGCAACAGGATGCCGTACAGTCGGCGCGAGTAGAAAACCAGGATTGCCAGGACAATCAGTATGGTATAAAAAAAGATCAGCAGGATATCGCCACTGTAGGAATCCACCCAACCCACCAGCACCGGGTGGCCGGTTGCATGGATATTCGCGCCCGGCACAGTCTCTGACTCCCGGATTTCCTGTATTTCCTCAAACACCTTGCCGTAATCAAGCTGGCCTTCATTCAGGGTGCCCTTGATCAGGGCCGACTTCATGTCCGGCGAAACCAGCAGTCCGTAAACGTTGGTGCTTGCCAGCACGTCCCGCTGGATCTTGGCCAGTTGTTCTTCGGTGTATTCATCGTGGTGCGGGTCGTAATAGGTTTGCGAGCGTATGGTGCCGTCCGGCGTCAGGAAGATTTTCCGGGTATTGCGATGGGTCAGGCTGCTTACCAGGTTGTGATTGATGTTGGATACACTGTCCAGCTTTTGCGTGATACGGTGAATCCGGTCCAGGGAGTCATTGGTGAAGATCGTACCCTCCTCCACTTCCATGGCCATGACGATAATATTGGCCCCCCCGAAGGTATCGCGAATACTGTTATGGAGTTGTATATAAGGGTGCTCCTGGGGTAACAGGTCGGCAAAATCCGACAACATGCGAACGGTGGGAATATTCCATGCAAACAGGCCCGTAATCAAAAAGATGACTATCAATACGAACTTTCTGTTGTTAAACAGAAAATTACCAAAAACAGGGAAAATCTGACTGGTATCCATTTTTATCATTTATCACTGACTGGGGTTGCAGGTTGGCATGGCATTTTCAAGACATGTTGTCGTTCAATAATTCTTTTACGGAAAAAATGTGTAACACACCGGCGGGACCGCTGACAATTAACCTGTGCTCAGGCAACGGCTGTATCCCGCGCAGGTACAGGCGGAATGGTTGATCATGATCGACCGGCTGCCACTTCATTCCGTCATAACGGAATATGGCGCCTTCGCCGCCGACGACGAATATGTGGCCATTGGATTTTGCCAGGGTGTACAAGGTCACCAGACTGCCGGTGGCCTGCGTCTCCCAGGTTTGCCCACCGTTCGTGGTTTCAAGGACGACGCCGCCCAGGCCGGCGATCCATCCCTTGTTTAAATCTTCAAAATACATGCTCTGCGGATAAAACTCACCGGGCATGGGGGGTAATAATTCCCAACTGGCGCCGGCGTCCGTAGTTTTCAGCAAGGAGCCGAATTCACCGGCGATATAGGCGGTTTGCTCGTCGAAAAACTGGATATCCGTGTAAATCACGTCTTCATCCCGTGAGGATACCGTCCAGCTTGCGCCGCCATCCCGGCTGATCGATATGGTGGAAAAGCTGCCCACCACCCATAAATTATCGGCGGGGTCACACTGGATGGCCTGTGGCGCTTCCTCGGTAGTGAGTTTACTCACGTTCCAGGTTCGGCCGCCGTCAGTGGAGAGCCATACCTCGCCTTCAAAGGCCAATGCGGCAAACAGCCCGTTACTGCAACTGGTGATGTCCAGAAAGGAAGGCCAGGAAGGAATTGCCTGTCGTTGCCAGGTAACTCCGTTGTCCTCCGAGGTCAGGATGACACCGCTTGCTCCTACCGTAACAATATTCTGCTCAAAAGCGCCGATCGCCTGGAAGTTATCCGTCCTGCGTATTGGAGACTGTTCTGCTTTTTGCACTCCATCCAACACCAGTGGGGACTCGCAGCCGGAAGAAAAAATACAGATGACAGCTAACAGACAACAGTACGCAACCCTGGTTATTTTTGTAGTTATATTAATAAGCAATGTTCCCCTCCATAATCAAGCATGCTGCCCAGACAGATTGGCATGGCATTTTCAAGACACGCTGTGAATACTTCCCTGGCTGGCGACGGTCTTGAAAATGCCATGCCAATCTGTCCTCAAAGTTCTATCAGATCATCCGGAAGCTGACCTTGCCCAGGTCCTGGAAACGCACGTTAAGAGTATCGCCTTTCCCCACGGCAACGGCTGCGGTTATGCCTCCGGTCATGATGAACGTCCCGGCGGGGACCACTTCGCCCCGCGCCGCCAGCATATTTGCCAGCATGGCCACGCTGGAGGCGGGGTGACCCAGCACTGCCGCGCCCGCGCCTGTTTCTACTACCTCGCCGTTTTTTTCCATCACGACCCCAAGGGTCGGCATATCCACGGATGCCGCATCCCGTATCACGCTGCCGCAGACAAAGCCGGCAGCCGAAGTATTGTCGGCAATGACGCTTTTCAGGTCGAACCGGAAGTTCTCATAACGGGAATCAATGATCTCCACCGCTCCAATAATGAAATCAATAGCCGGCAACACCTTGCCGAGATGGCAACCGGGACCCGCCAGTTCAGTCCTGGTCATAACGGCCACTTCCGCTTCCACCCGGGGATGGATAAACGCCTCCGTATCAATTTCGGCGCCGTCGGCATAGCTGCCGTAATCAGACAAAAATCCATATACCGGCGTAGCCACGCCCATCTGTTTCATTTTCGCCTGGGAGGTCAAACCCATTTTCAGGCCGGCTATTTTGACGCCGCTTTCTACTTTACGGCGACGGATCTCATATTGAATGGAATAGGCGTCATCCCAGTCTAGTTCCGGGTAAGCATCCGTGATTTTAGTCACCGGTTGCCTGTTCAACTCGGCGTTTTCCAGATGCTCCGCCAGTTGTCTGATCGTGGCTTGCTCCAGCGTCATAGCGCCGCTTTATTCTCCTGTTGCGCTCTCACCATGTTCAGTGCCACGTCTTCAATCATGTCTTCCTGACCGCCGATGGTCTTCAGCCTGCCAAGCTCAACCAGGATATCGCCGGAAGGAATATTATATTTTTCACCGGTGCGTTTTGCGTGCAGGAGAAAAGAAGAATACACGCCCGCATAGCCCATAATCAGTGAATCGCGGTCAACCCGGATTTGCTGGTCCATCATGGGCACTACCAGGTCCTCCGCCACGTTCATCAACTTGAATACGTCCACGCCTGTTTTAACGCCCATGCGGTCCAGTACCGCGTTGAACACTTCCAGGGGAGTGTTGCCGGCGCCGGCGCCCAAACCCGCGGCGGAACCATCGATACGGTCCGCGCCGGCTTCGATGGCAGCCAGCGAATTGGCAATGCCCATCGCCATATTATGGTGTCCATGAAAACCGATCCCGGTGTCCTCTTTTAAACCCTCGCGCAAAGCGCCGATACGGGCCGTGACGTCATCCGGCAGCATGTAGCCGGCCGAATCCGTGCAATAGATGCAATTGGCTCCGTAAGATTCCATCAACCTGGCCTGTTCCAGCAAGTGTTGCGGTTCCACCATGTGGGCCATCATCAGGAAGCCGACCGTATCCAGGTCCAGCTTCCGGGCCGAACTGATATGCTGTTCGGACACGTCCGCTTCGGTACAGTGGGTGGCAACCCGAATGGTATGGACGCCACAATCCCTGGCCATATTCAAATGGTCCACGGTCCCAATCCCGGGCAACAGTAACGCCGAGATTTTTGCATTTTTCATCCGCGGGATGACCGCCCGCAAATAATCTTCGTCAGTGCTGGCAGGGAAACCGTAATTGATGGATGCGCCGCCGAGCCCGTCACCGTGGGTGACTTCGATAAGGTGAATACCCGCGTCGTCCAGCGCGGAAGCAACACTGATCATCTGTTCAATGCTGATCTGGTGGCGTTTGGCATGCATGCCGTCACGCAGGCACATATCATGTAATTTGACTTTTTTACCCGTCAGGTTCATGGCAGCCTCTCCTCAGGCGTTAACGGCTTCCAGCCGCAGCGCGCCATTAATGATTTCTTCCGCAAACATCTCGCCGGTGCGTAAAGCCGCCGCGGTCATAATGTCAAGATTGCCCGCATATTCCGGCAGGTAATCCCCCAGGCCTTTCACTTCCATGAAAACGGACACGCGCCTGCCATCGAAAACCGGCCCGTTTTTCAGTTGATATCCGGGCACGTATTTTTGCACTTCCCTGATCATATCATGGACGGATTTTGTAATTGCGGCTTCATCCGGGGAGTCTTCCGTCAG
Organism: Gammaproteobacteria bacterium; assembly: GCA_965248145.1. Classification (GTDB taxonomy): domain Bacteria; phylum Pseudomonadota; class Gammaproteobacteria; order Eutrophobiales; family Eutrophobiaceae; genus JAAXHV01. The sequence continues at coordinate 2,852,557 of OZ252091.1, forward strand.
GCAATGGATGGTATCGCGCATAATCATGGGGGGTTCAGCCGGATTGAGGATGATGATTGCCTTGCCCTGTTTGGCGCCACCGACCTTTTCTATACCGTTGGCCGTGGTGCGGGTGAATTCATCGATGTTTTTGCGTGTGCCGGGACCTGCGGACTTTGACGCTACCGTTGCGATGATCTCTGCATATTTAACCGGTTGCACCCTGCTCACTGCCGCAACCAGGGGAATCGTCGCCTGGCCACCGCAACTGACCATGTTCACGTTGGCCTCCTGTCTGCCCACGTGCTCCTGCAGGTTAACGGGTGGTACACAATAAGGGCCGATGGCCGCCGGAGTCAGGTCAATAACCAGCACGCCCCGCGCCTCCAGTTTCCTGGCGTTTGCCGGGTGGATGTAGGCGGAAGTGGCATCAAAAGCAATTTTGACACCATCACCTTCTATATAGTCAAGCAAACCATCAACACCCGCATAGGTGGTCTTCAACCCGCTTGTCTTTGCCTTGGCCAGACCATCGGATGCCGGATCGATCCCCACCATCCAGACCGGGTTAATCCAGTCACTGCGTAACGCCTTCACCATCAGGTCCGTTCCGATATTGCCGGAACCGACCAGGGCAGCATTTACTTTCATAATATTAGTTTTCAGTTGTTAGTTTTCAGTCTTCAGTTTTTAGTTCTTTAATGCTGTCTCGGTCTATTACAAAAAACCGGAAACTAAAAACTCAAAACTAGTTAAAGCGGACTGAGGCATTGCCAATACCGCCAATCGATAAGTTCATCGAGTCTCCCGGCACGATCGGGTGCAGGGGAACCAGGGACCCCGACAGGATTACCTCACCGGCCTGTAGCTTGATGCCGAATTCGCCCAGGGTGTTCGCCAGCCAGGCAACGCAATTTACCGGGGAACCCAGAGCCGCGGCGCCGGCGCCCGTTGCGATGACTTCACCGTTTTTTTCATGCACCATACCACAGGTGACCAGGTCAACGCTCCTGGGGTTGACGGCCCGGTCGCCCAACGAAAAGAAACCACAGGACGCGTTATCAGCGACGCTATCCTGGATCCTGATTTTCCAGTCTTTGATGCGTGAATCGACTATTTCAAAACAGGGCATCACACATTCCGTCGCCCGCAGGACGGCGGCGTTGGTCACACCCGGCCCTTCCAGGTCGTGTTTCAGGATAAACGCTATTTCACCCTCTGCCTTGGGCTGGATCAATTCCGAACTGATGGGAATTTCATCCCCATTGTTGTAAACCATGCGGTCAGTCAGGTAGCCGAAATCCGGTTGGTTCACCTTCAGCATATTTTGTACGACCTTGCTGGTAGCGCCGATTTTTTTACCGATAATTTTCTCACCGTCATCCAGCCGCCGCTGCAACAGTTGCAGTGCAATACGATAGGCGTCCTCAATGGAAATATCAGACTCCTGGTCCGTTAACGGCTCGATCGTCCTGCGCGTCCTTAAACAATCGTAAAGCGTGTTACCGTAGGAGAGTATTTTGTCTTCAGTCAAAGCCATCGGTTAATCCTACGTAAGGGGACGGATTTCAAATCCGTCCCTGTTCGTCCCCGTTGAGTATTCATAGTTTCAAACACACGTTGCGCATTTCAGTATAGAACTCCAACGAGTGTACACCACCTTCCCGGCCTATTCCCGATTGTTTGGACCCGCCGAAAGGCGTCCTGAGGTCCCTGAGGAACCAGCAGTTCACCCAGGTAATGCCTACTTCAACTGCGGCCGCAACCCGGTGCGCGCGCGCCGCGTCCCCGGTCCAGATTGCCGTCGCCAGCCCATAAGGCGTATCGTTTGCCATATAAATCGCCTCATCTTCCTCGTCAAAAGGTTGAATGTGGCAACAAGGACCAAAGATTTCTTCACGAATAACCGGTGAGGATTCAGGTAAACCCGTCCAGATGGTCGGTTCTACCCAGAAACCGCCCTCAAGTTCGACCGGCATTCGCGGAATACCACCGCCGCTAATAATCTCCGCCCCTTCCTCCCTGGCCTTTTGATAGTACGACAATACCTTGTTTCTTTGTTGCTGGCTGATCATGGGTCCCAGGGTGGTCGTTGCTTCTTCCGGCCTTCCCGGCGTGAGGTTTTTCGCGCCCATTTCAAGCCGTTGTACGAATTCGTCAAATATCGGCCGTTCAACGTAAACCCTTTCCGTTCCCAGGCAAACCTGACCACAATTGGCGAAGGCCGAACGCATGGTGCCTTCTATGGCCTTATCCATATCACAGTCTGCGAACACCAGACCCGCGTTCTTGCCGCCCAATTCAAACGACACGTCGCGCAGACCCACCGCCGCGGTTTTCATAATCTCGGTACCGGTCACCGTCTCGCCGGTAAACGTGATGGCATCCACTCCAGGGTGTTGACTCAGGAATTGACCGGCAGACTCAGGTCCGAAGCCATGCACCACGTTAAATACCCCCGCCGGTATGCCCACTTCATTCATGACCTCACCCAACAAGGTCGTTGTTGCGGGGGTTTCCTCGGACGGTTTGACTACGACAGCGTTGCCGCAGGCCAGCGCCGGCCCTACTTTCCAGGTCATCAGCAGCAAAGGTAAATTCCAGGGGCAGATGACGGCGATAACACCCTTGGGCACGCGTAGCGCATAATTCAAAGCCCCGGCGCCGTCGGGGGTTTCCATCATGAAGGATTCTGCCGGTACATTTTTAATAACATCGGCAAAAATTTTGAAATTGGCCGCGCCCCGCGGAATATCGACGTGCCGGGCCAATGACCAGGGTTTGCCGGTATCAAGACATTCCGCTTCCAGGAAATCGTCAAAGCGGGCGTTGATCCCGTCGGCCAGTTCGTGCAATAACGCGACCCGTTGCTGCACGGTCATTGTGCCCCACGGCCCCGTCAAGGCCGCACGGGCGGCGCGGACTGCCGCGTCAACCTCTTCCCTGCCGGCCTCATGGACCTGTGCGTATATCTCACCCGTTGCCGGATTGAACGTATCGAACATCCGCCCCCCGGCTGACCCGATAAATTCGCCATTGATAAAATGGCAAAACGGCGTACCTGATACGACCTGTTCTACTTTCGCGTGCATTATTCCAAACCCTCCAATATTTGGCAATATTTGGGGTCAGAGTAAAAATACAGTCATGTTGGCAGGTAGAGCCGGATTATTGTCGAGTATTTTTACTCTGACCCCAAACATCCCAATGCATGTTCTGCGATTTCTTCATCCTGTTTTTCAGTTGCTCCCGAGACGCCGATAGCGCCGATGCGGCGTCCTTCAAATTCTATGGGAACACCCCCGCCGCAAGTCATCAACCGGTCCACCGACGGCAGACCCGTTTGACACGGAATGGACAAGGTATTCATCACCTGCTCCCATTGTGACGTGGACATACCGAAGCTCATCGCCGTATAAGCCTTGTTGATAGCCACCTCAATGGAGTGAAAGGCCGAGCCCGGCATCCGCAGGAAAGCAGCCAGGTGACCGCCACTGTCCACTACCGCAACGTTGACCGTCACGTTCAATTCATCTGCCCGCCCTACTGCGGCCCGTACCAGCGCATTGGCCGCTTCCCAATGGATATTATTCTGTTCTACCGTTACTTTCATCGTTGTTTACCCAGCTCCAAGGTGTTCTTGTATTTTTCCCCAGGGGGCTTGCCCTTTCCTGTTCAGTTCAGCCGATAACTGGGGTCAGAGTAAAAATACAGTCATGTTGGCAGGTAGAGCCGGATTATTGTCGAGTATTTTTACTCTGACCCCAAATATTCTTGTATCTTTTCCCAGGGGGCTTGACCCTTACTGTTCAGTTCAGTCAGCTTTTCCGCGGAGAAGTCGGCCGCGACCCCCGTTTGATAGGAAGACCTGTTCACAACCCGTTCATACCAGGCCGCTACTTTTTTGCGGGACAGGTACCAGTCGGTCCAGCCAAATTGATATAGTGTTTGAAAATACGGCGCCATGGCCGCATCAGCAAGGGAAAACCGGTCGCCGGCCAGCCAGTCCTGCCGGCCTAAAAGCTGTTCCATAGCGCAGATGGTTTTCTCGTAGGTACCTACCGCGTCAACGATATCGGGCGCGTCATAACCCTGCTTCAATAAGCGCCTCTGTCGCTCGCGCCGGGGTTTTTCCACAACCCGGTCTATCATGGCGTCCATCTCCGGCTCCGACATTTGTCTGAGTTTGTCCGCCATGAGCAGCGGCCATTGCAAGGCGCCGCAACTGGGATGAACCTTGATATCCACGTGCTTCATCCAGAATCGCATCTGTGCGGTGTGGTAGGGATTGTCAGGCCGCAACTCCGACCCGGGGAATTTATCCTCCAGGTACTCACAGATGATGGATGATTCGATGACCGGTTGTCCATCGTCCACCAATGTCGGCACCACACCCAGGGGATTCAACTTGAGATAACCAGGGTTGAGATTTTCCTTTTCGGCCAGGTTCACGTAACGCTTCTCACATTCCAGGCGTTTTTCCGCCAGGACTATACGCACCTTCTGGGAACAGGGCGACATGGGATGTGTGTATAATTCCAGCATGATTTTTTTGTTGTATTGTCAGTATTACCGAGCTTTCCCTTGTTCGGATAAATTAATTAGATTACTTCCTTTATATCAAGTTACAATATTTTATCGTTGATGTTAAATTATATCGATATTTATTTTGTTTATCGATATTTTTAGTGTGGCAACCATAAATGACTACTAACAATGCCATCTTCATCTGCCAGAACGCTGGTTGAATCATCCTATAACCGACTTCGTTCGGACATCATAGCCGGAAAATTGGCGCCGGGCGCCAAACTCCGTATCGAAGAACTAAGGGAAGATTACCAAATTGGGGCAAGCCCGTTACGGGAGGCGTTGAACAGGCTGGCCGGCGAGGGCTTTGTCACGGTCGAAGAGCAACGTGGATTCAAGGTGGCGCCCATTTCCCTGGACGATCTCCGGGACCTGAGCCGCATGCGCATCATGCTGGAATGTGAAGCCCTGCGGGAAAGCATCAGGAACGGCGATGATGAATGGGAAGCAAACCTGATCGCGGCCCATCACCGCCTGCAAAAAGCCGAACAAAGTTATGGAAAAAACCTGACCGAATGGGAACAGCGCAATGAAGAATTTCATGAAGCCCTGGTTGCCGCCTGTACCTCCACCTGGTTATTACGCTTCCGGTATGTACTGTACGAGCAACATAAGAGATACCGTTTCATTGCCATACTGGCGCACCAAGAAAACCGGGACGTTCACCGGGAACACCTGAAAATCATGGAAGCGACCCTGGCACGGGACGTGAAGGCCGCCTGCAAGGCAACGGAATATCATATACAACGAACAATGGAAACCAGTGCGCAGGTGTTTGCCGAACTCCATGGCAAGGGATAGGAAAATGAATCCGTGTGGGGTCTGAGAGGTGTTCGTATTTATCCGGGATGTGCGCCAGTAAGAGTGTCAGCCAGTGGGCGGCGGGCAGGAGCTGGTAGTTGCGTTTTTTAGGATAATTAAAATTTATAGTTTGAATTAGCCTGATTTTTCCGGTAGAGTCCATCACCATGATTTATCGAGACCTTACCCCGGAACTAACCAGGGCAGCGACCCGGGCGCCTGCCATAACGCTCACCGGTCCCAGGCAGAGCGGCAAGACCACGTTGTGCCAGGCCCTGTTTCCCGAGCATCCGTACCGAACGCTTGAGGCCCCGGATGAACGCGCTTTCGCGGCGCAGGATGCCCGGACATTCCTGATGCAATTCCCGGATGGCGCGGTCATCGACGAGGTGCAGCGCGTGCCCGAGTTGCTCTCCTACCTGCAAGGCATCATCGACGATGACCCGGCGCCCGGACGCTGGATTCTCAGCGGCTCGCAAAACTTCTCCCTGCTGGAATCGGTCAGCCAGTCGCTGGCCGGACGAACCGAGGTACACCAGCTACTGCCATTGACATGGGGTGAAATCAGACGCTTTGCCCAACACCCCGCGAGCCTTGAAGAAGCCCTGTTCAGCGGCGGCTATCCCCGTATCTTCGATCAAGAACTCGACCCGTCGGCCTGGCTCCGCTCCTACGTATCCGCTTATCTCGAACGGGATGTGCGAACGCTCAGTAACGTCGGCGACCTCACGACATTTCAACGGTTCGTCGAACTGTGCGCCGGCCGTACCGCACAGCTGCTCAACTATTCCTCCCTGGCCGACGACTGCGGCATCTCGCAGCCGAGCGCCAAAGCCTGGTTCAGCATTCTGGAAGCGAGTTTTATCGCCTTCCACCTGCCGGCATTTAACACCAAGCAGCGCAAACGCCTCGTGAAGATGCCGAAGCTGTACTTCTACGACACCGGCCTGGCCTGCTGGCTGCTGGGGATCCGTGAACCGCAGCAGCTTCGCTCACACCCGCTGCGTGGCGCCATCTTCGAGACCTGGATGGTTTCGGAAATCCTGAAACAGCGCGCCAATCGGGGTGAGACCCGGGGTCTCTCATTCTACCGGGACAGCAACGGAGCTGAAGTCGATCTCATTATAGAGCAACCGGCTGGCCTGACGCTGCTCGAAGCCAAGTCCTCAGCGACCCCATCGAAAAGCCTGTTCGACAGCGCCAGGCGCGTGCGGCGGCATTTCCCTGATTCGCCTCCGCCTGATGTGGCAGTCGCCTACGGTGGGGATGAGTTTCAACAGCGTGGAGACGGACGACTGATACCGTGGCGAATGCTGCGAACAGCCGCCCTGCCCCATGCAGGTCCCGTCGTTCAGGTCGTCTCCGGAGGGCAGTCGATAGCGAATGCCGACATCCTCGCGTTGTTCCCGAACAAAACCTGGAAGTCCGCGCAGACCGACGAACACGGCGAGGCGACCCTTGAGCTCCATTCCAGCCACCTGCCAATGACGGTATTCGTGGCCGCCAGCGGCTTCGTTGCGTATCTGGAGCGGAATTGGATACCCGCCGAACGCATACTCCATATCAGTCTGATCCCGCTATGGGGCGGGGGCGCGACCATTTTCCCAAAAGCAACAGGCTACATTCCAGGTTTGGCGGGGCGTTTGAATCCCAAACGGGACACGCACGACAGAACTTATCTGTACGCGGACAATATCGCCATCAACGAGGGGCAACCGCAGCCGGTTTCCTTCCAGCCGGGCGAAGAAATGCGCCTCGCCGACGCCGACGGCAACGAGTTGCTGGTACGCATCGTCGAGATCGTGGGAAGCTCAGCGCTGGTGGAGTATCGTCAATGTCTCCCGTCGCCGGAGGCGGGCGCGTGATCGACTGCGACTCAGTTTGCCTTCGTATTCGATCACCAGGCCGGTGTCGCCGGAGGCGGGCGCGTGATCGACTGCGACAGCGGGAAAGCGCAAGCCTGTCCTGCGGAGCAGCATCCAAAAGTAGATCATCCATCAATACAAAGTTGTTGAGCTACCAGTGCGTTTGCGCCGTATCTCCCTGTCCTGAACGGCGGGATTTTACCGCGCGTTGGATGACAGGGTAGTCCTGGCACGGCAATTGCCTGAATCCTCATTATGTTGTCAAAAGCCGACATTTCACACCATAATGTTGCGTAAATGTGTTAATGTTTCTATGCAGTGTAAAAAAACAGGGCGTCGCAAGATTCCCTGTAAAAATATATAAACCACAATAATGAAAATTACTATGAATACTTTAATGCGCCCTTTATGTTTGCTATGTGTAACCACCATCCTGCCGTCGCTGAATGCCGCGGCCCAGGAGAGAAAGCCACTGCTTGAAGAGATAATCGTGACTGCAGAAAAGCGCTCTGAAAGTTTGCAGGACTTGTCCCAGGCCGTGACCGCGCTGTCCGGAGAGGATATAGACAACCGGAATATTACCTCATTTGTGGATTTGAGCAGCATCGCGCCCGGGGTGACGGTCGCCAAGAACGAGGGTTTCAAAACCGTCATCTCCATTCGCGGCGTGGGTAATGAAACCAACCAGAATGCGAGCGCCAACCCTTCCGTATCCTATCACCTGGACGGCATTTACGTGGCCTCGCCCTATGCGCTGCATACGGATTTCCTGGATCTCGAGCGCATCGAAGTGCTGCGCGGCCCCCAGGGCACCCTGTTCGGTCAGAACTCCACGGGGGGCGCCATCAACGTGATCACCCAGGCGCCCGATACCGAGGAATTTTCCGGTAAAGCCGACGTAACCGTGGGCAATTACAACCTGGTGCGGGCACGGGGATCAGTGAACGTTCCCATCAGTGATTCCATGGCCTTGCGCGCCTCCGTTGCTTCCCATAACCACAACGGCTTCAGCAGGAATATCGTGCTGGACCAGGCACTGGACCAGGCAGACAGTATTTCCGGCCGGGCTCGCCTGCTCTGGACCCCCACGGAAAACATACGCCTGAACTTCACGGCCCAGTATTACGATGAAGACACCAACGGCGCGGCACAAAAAGGCATTCTCGACCCCACTCCCGGTAAGCGCCGGCTGGCGCAGAACTCGGAAAACAGTTATGAACTGGAAAGCCAGCTATACAGCCTTGTTGCCGAATGGGACTTACCGGCCTTCACGGTGAGGTCGCTGAGCAGTTACCAGGACGATGATATTGCCATAGTGCGGGACAACGACCGCAATGACTTTGTGACCCTTATCAACCAGGGTATCTTCCTGCTGCCCAGTGTTTTCGACCCCGAGACCAATCGACAGAAAACCTTCACCCAGGAATTCAACCTGATTTCCGCCGAACCCCTTTGGGGCAAGCTGGACTGGGTAGCCGGGGTCTTCTACCTGGACACAGAGATAGATATTCTTATTCGTGAGTACCTGGACTTCGATACCAACGGCACGTTTGGTCCGGTTACTTTGGAGCAGGTACTGAGCTACGGGGGGGAGGTCGGTTTTATCTCTGATTCCAAACCGGAGCGGGACTCGGTCTCCGTTTACGGCCAGGGAACTTTTCACCTCACCGACCGCATGCGCCTGGTAGCCGGCCTGCGTTATACGCATGATGAGGTCTACTCCGAGGTGACCAATTATTTTGGTCGCGAAGGCACGGATATACTCGAAGTAAAAAGTGAAAAGATTACCGGCCGTGTCGTGCTGGAATACGACCTGGGTGACGACACCATGGTATACGGTTCGTACACCCGCGGTTTCAAACCGGGCGGCAGCAACCTGACCTTCGGCATCGAGGATGTCATCTCACCCATACTGGTGCTGCCAACCTTTCAGGATGAAACGATTGAGGCCTGGGAGTTGGGTATCAAGACGGACTTTGCAAACAACCGGGTCCGTCTGAACGCGGCTGTGTTCTACTACGACTATAAGAATCTGCAGTACCAGGCAACGGATCCCGAAGTATTTAACGGCGGCGTCGGCAACCTTCCGGGGTCCGAGATTTACGGCGCCGAGGTGGAAATCCTCAGTTTCATCACCGACAGGTTCACTCTGGACGCCCGTCTATCCTGGCTGGAAACGGAGATCACCGAGCCTCACCTGGCCCTGGATAACGTGCAGTCCGACGATGCCACCAATGCACTACTGTTTCAGTGCAATTTCAATATTTTTTGTCCCGAAATCGAACTGGCGCGCGCGGCAGCGATCACGGACGTCAACGGTAATGAACTGGCCAAAACACCCAGGTTCACCGCGGACGTGATGCTGCGTTACCGCGGACGTCTGGGCGGCTGGGGCGACTTTGAAGGCAGCCTGCAGTACACTTACCGCGACGGCTTCCAGCACCGTATCTTCAACAACCCGAGAACCGACGACGTGCCGAGCTATAACGTCGTCAACCTGATGCTCAGCATTGCGCCTGACGCCTATCCCTGGCACATTGACCTGATGGGGATGAACCTGACCGATGAGGACGGCATTAATGCGCGCTTTACCGACGTCTTCGGCGTGGGCGCCACCGGGGATGAGCTGATTGCGCCGAGACAATACATGGTACGTTTCGGTCTGGATTTCTGATGGCATTATCCGCAGCGCAGACCTGGCCGGCAAGCGTCGAACTGGGCCTGCGCTCCGAGGCCGGCAGGACCCGGCTGGCCCGCTGCACCCACAACGGACCCCTGTATGTGCAGAAACCCTTTTATCCTGAGGGCAAGGAGCACCCTCACCTGTACCTGCTCCACCCTCCCGGCGGCATCGTCTCGGGCGATAGCCTGAATGTCCGGGTTGACGTCGCCGCCAACAGCGGCGCCCTGGTTACTACGCCGGGCGCGGCCCGGGTTTACCGGGCCCGGGACAGCAACCCGTTACAACGCCAACGCTGCCGCCTGCGCCTGCGCACGGGCGCAATCCTGGAATGGTTCCCCATGGAAACCATCGTATTTGACGGCGCCTGGGTGGAACTGGAAACGACGGTTGAATTGGCCCGGGACAGCTGTTTTATCGGTTGGGAACTGAGCTGTTTCGGCCTGCCGGCGAGCCATCAACCCTTTTCCAGCGGACGCTTTTCACAGCGTTACCGCATTATGCAGGAGGGAGCGCCGGTATTTGTTGATTGTTTCACCCTGGATGACGACAACCGCGCGTTGATGCTGGATGGGGCGGCGGGCCTGCGCGGCCAACCCGTTAGCGGTATTTTCCTGGCCGGACCCTTTGCTCCCGGAAAACGCGCAGCCCTGTTGCAGTTGTTGCGGCAGGCGACACCGGAACCCACTGTGGCGATAAGCTGGCTGGGCGACTTCCTGGTAGGGCGCTATCTTGGCGGCAGCGCATACAGCGCGCGCAAACTGTACACCGCCTGGTGGCGATCTTTGCGTCCGTCATTGCTGGGGCGGACTGCCTGTACGCCGCGCATCTGGTTTACTTAAGGAGAAAGACATCATGGAGTTGCTTCCAAGAGAGAAAGACAAACTGCTGGTGTTCGCCGCCGCCCTGCTGGCGGAACGCCGCCTGAACAGGGGGCTCAAACTTAATTACCCGGAGGCTATCGCCTACCTGACACTGGAGATTATCGAGAGTGCCCGCGACGGGAAAACGGTGGCGGAATTAATGAGCCACGGCAAGAAGATACTCCGTGCGGACCAGGTAATGGACGGCGTGGCGGGCATGATCCGGGAGGTACAGGTAGAAGCCACTTTTCCTGACGGCACCAAGCTGGTTACCGTACATGACCCCATCAGTTGAAGGAGCATCAGTATGATACCTGGCGAAATCCTCGTAGCCGAGGGTGAAATCGACCTGAACCAGGGACGCGAGACCCTGACCCTGGTAGTGAAAAACAGCGGAGACCGTCCGGTACAGGTCAGTTCCCACTACCATTTTTTTGAGACAAATCCCGCCTTGCTGTTCGATCGCGACCGGACTCGGGGGTTTCGCCTGAATATCGCCTCCGGCACCGCCGTTCGGTTTGAGCCGGGGCAAGACCGGGAGGTGGAACTGGTCGCCTACGCCGGCATCCGCATGGTATACGGTTTTCGAGGAGAAATTATGGGCGCGTTGGATGGAGAGGCGGAGGGAGAAACATGAACACTATTGACCGGCGATCCTATGCATCCATGTTCGGTCCGACTACCGGCGACCGGGTGCGGCTGGGCGACACTGCACTCATCATAGAGGTGGAAAAAGACTTCACCCGATACGGGGAAGAAGTCAAGTTTGGCGGTGGCAAGGTGATTCGTGACGGCATGGGTCAGGGCCAACTCGGCGGCAGGGGATGCGTGGACACGGTGATCACCAACGCGCTGATCCTGGACCACTGGGGAATCGTCAAAGCCAACGTCGGCATCAAGAAGGGACGCATCAGCGCCATCGGCAAGGCGGGTAACCCGGACATCCAGGATGACATTGCCGTGGTGATCGGTCCAGGCACCGAAGTCATTGCCGGCGAAGGGCAGATCCTGACCGCCGGCGGCATAGATGCCCACATCCACTTCATCTGTCCGCAGCAGGTGGAGGAGGCTCTTATGTCCGGCGTGACCACCATGCTGGGCGGCGGCACCGGACCCGCCACCGGCACCAATGCGACCACCTGTACCCCAGGCCCCTGGAACATCGGCAAGATGTTACAGGCCGTTGACGACCTGCCGATGAACTTCGGATTTCTCGGCAAGGGCAACGCCAGCCTGCCATTGGCGCTGGAAGAGCAGTTGGCGGGCGGAGCCTGCGGATTGAAATTACACGAGGACTGGGGTACGACGCCGTCGGCCATAGACACCTGCCTGAACGTGGCCGAGGCATTCGACGTGCAGGTGGCCATCCATACGGACACGCTCAACGAGTCCGGCTTCGTGGACGACACCCTGGCGGCCTTTAAGGGCCGGACTATTCATACCTACCACACGGAGGGCGCCGGCGGCGGACACGCGCCGGATATCATTCGCGTCTGTGGCGCAGCCAACGTGCTGCCTTCCTCGACAAATCCAACCCGGCCCTACACCCGCAACACGGTGGATGAACACCTGGACATGCTGATGGTTTGTCATCACCTGGACGCCGGGATACCGGAGGACGTGGCCTTTGCCGATTCTCGCATTCGCAAGGAGACCATCGCGGCTGAAGATATCTTCCACGACCTGGGCGCATTCAGCATGATTGCCTCGGATTCCCAGGCTATGGGGCGGGTGGGTGAAGTGATCACCCGTACCTGGCAGACCGCGCACAAGATGAAGGTACAGCGCGGCCCGCTGGAAGGGGACAACGAACGCATGGACAACCTGCGCGCCCGCAGGTATATCGCCAAGTACACCATCAATCCGGCGATTGCCCACGGAATCGTCCGGGAGGTGGGCTCCGTTGAAGTCGGTAAGCTCGCCGACCTGGTACTGTGGAAGCCGGCTTTTTTCGGCATCAAACCCTCGTTGATTATCAAGGGCGGCTTTATCGCCGCGGCTGCCATGGGCGATCCGAATGCGTCGATTCCGACCTCGCAACCGGTGCATTACAGGATCATGTTCGGCGGATTCGGCGGGGTGCCGCGCAATACTTCGGTGACTTTCACCAGCGCCGCCGCGGTGGAAGCCGGTGTGGGGCGCCAACTGGGACTGGGTCGTCGCCTGGTGACATGCCAGGGCTGCCGGAGCGTGACCAAATCCGACATGATACACAACAACTGGATGCCATCCGTCACGGTGGACCCGCAAACTTATGAAGTACGGGCTGACGGCGAGTTGTTGACCTGTGAACCGGTTGACGTGCTGCCGCTGGCCCAGCTGTACAGCCTGTTTTGAGAAATGCCATGCTGGAAGTCTATGAGCGGCTGAGCCATCTTGAGCCTGGTTCCGGCGCCGAGGAACTGGCGCTTGACCACCTGCAACGGGAGAAAGGCAGGTTTAAAACTTTACTGGCCGACGGAACCGAGGTTCGAGTCTTCCTGGAGCGTGGCAACGTCCTGCACATCGGCCAGGGACTGCGTAGCGCCTGCGGCCGCTACCTGGTGGTAGCCGGAGCGACGGAACCGGTCGTTCTGGCGCGTACCGACGATTGGGCCTTATTCGCCGGCGCCTGTTACCACCTTGGAAACCGGCATATCCGGTTGCAGATAGGGGAACGCTGGCTGCGCATGACTCCCGATCACGTACTGGAGGAAATGCTGGTGAAACTGGGCCTGGAGGTGATTCACCAGGAAGCGGTTTTCGAACCTGAGCCGGGGGCTTACAGTGAGGCCGGTCATGCCCATCACCACCACTGAAAACGCCTTACTGCGCCTGCTGCAATTGAGCAGCGCCGCCTTGCCCGTGGGGGGCTACTCTTTCTCCCAGGGCCTGGAGGCGGCAGTGGAACAGGGCTGGTTGCACGGTAGCGAAGAGATTCACGCCTGGTTGTCATTGCAGTTGAGCGAGGGGCACGCAAGAGTTGACCTGCCTTTACTGCTGCGCCAGATGGATGCCGCTCAGCGACGCGACGCCAATGACCTGCGCCGCTGGAATGCCTGGGTTCTCGCCTGCCGGGACACGTCTGAACTGCGCGCGGCAGAGGTTGCAATGGGTGGAGCATTGTTGCGCCTGGCGCCTCCTCTTAAAATCGACGTACCCTGGCAGGCACAGGGTGAAACCGCGTTCATTACCAGCTTTGCGATGGTGGCGACATACTGGCATATCGAGCCGAAACTCGCTTGCCACGGCTATCTCTGGAGCTGGTTGGAAAACCAGGTCGCCGCGGCAACCAGGTTGACGTCACTGGGACAAACGGCGGCCCAGCAGTTACTGGACGTCGTCATGCAAGAACTGCCGGAAACCGTTAATAAAGCCGAGAGAATTGCTGACGAGGAGATAGGCAGTTCCTTGCCGGCCCTGGCCCTGGCCAGCATCCGGCACGAGCAACAATACAGCCGGTTATTCAGATCCTGAGGTAGCCTCTTATGCGAACTAAACAGACACTGAGAGTAGGCGTTGGCGGGCCGGTCGGCTCCGGCAAGACCGCGTTATTGAAAGCATTGTGCCAAGCGCTGCGCGATCACTATGATATAGGTGTCGTCACCAACGATATCTATACCCGCGAGGACGCAGAGTTTCTTACTCGCCATGAGGCGCTGGAGGCGGATCGTATTATCGGCGTAGAGACGGGAGGTTGTCCGCATACGGCCATTCGTGAGGATGCTTCGATGAACCTGGCGGCCATTGACACCCTGCAACAACGTCACGGCGAACTCGACCTGGTATTTGTGGAAAGCGGAGGTGATAACCTCAGCGCCACCTTCAGCCCCGAACTCTCGGACCTGACACTCTACGTGATCGACGTGTCGGCCGGGGACAAAATCCCGCGCAAGGGCGGGCCGGGCATCACCCGTTCCGATTTGTTGATCATCAACAAGACGGACCTGGCCCCCATTGTCGGCGCTTCCCTTGAGGTGATGGATCGCGATGCCCGCAGGATGCGCAAAGACAAGCCGTTCGTATTCTCCAATCTCAAGACCGGTGATGGCCTTGAGGCGATCATCCGCTTTATCGTGGCCGAGGGCATGCTGCCCGAACGGGACGTCGACGGATTGCACGCCGGCGCCGCGGGATAACTTGTATTTCTCATCAATAATTATCTATACTTATTTGATTATAGTTTTTGGTTTTTAGAAACTGACTACTAAAAACCAATTGCTGATAACTATTCATTCGCCATATTCAGAAACGCCCAAGTTCCATAGGATGTAGGGGGGGTATTGTGAACGTCAGGTTAAGGGATATTGTCCTTTCCATAGCAGTCTTACCACTGCTGTTCCCAAACCTGATATTTGCACAGTCGTCCGGTGAAGACTCGCCGATTGAAGAGATCATTATTGTCGGCACCCGACGCGCTGAGCAAAAGCTGGCCGACGCCCCCGTGCCTGTGGACATTATCCAGGGCGATGATCTCATGTCCCAGGCATCAACCGATCTCGATGACCTGCTCCGTACTACGACCCTGTCCTATAACGTACAACGCCATGCCATTGATGATGAGGGAACGCTGGTGCGCGGCGCAACCTTGCGGGGCCTGGCTCCGGATGCGACGCTGCTGCTGGTAAACGAGAAACGCAGACACCGATCAGCGGCGATTACATTCCTGGGCAGTTCCCTGAACTCCGGTTCCCAGGGGCCGGATATGTATGTCATTCCCGCGCTGGCGGTAGAGCGCATCGAAGTGTTGCGGGACGGCGCTGCCGCGCAGTACGGTTCGGATGCGATTGCCGGCGTGATCAACGTTCAACTCAAGGATCAAGCTGAAGGTGGAATGCTGGAGGCAAGATATGGTGAATACTATGAGGGAGACGGCGAATTGATGCAAATCGCCGGCAACGCCGGCCTGCCCTTGGGTACGGCAGGCTTTCTCAACTTGAGTGCGGAATACAAGAGCGTCGACCCGACAATTCGCAGCAAACAGCGCGCAGACGCAGCCATACTTGAGGAGCGTGGCTATCCGGTGGCCGACCCGGCGCAGATTTGGGGAAATCCCGATATCGATGACTCAATCAACAGCTTCTATAACCTGGCCGCCGGACTGGGCAATCGGGCTGAATTTTACTCCTTCGGAAACTATGGCGAACGCCGCTCCGAGGGCGGTTTCTTCTTTCGCGCGCCGGGAACCGGCACTGCCCGGAATGGCGTATTCCGAACCGGCGACATGCGTCTTGTGGCCGACCTGGTTCCCGACGACAACCTGGATTGCCAGGCCGCTGTGCCGAACCTGGACGTCCCGAATGCCGAGGTACAGGCATTTATCGAATCCACGCAAGGTCAATGTTTTATTTTCAATGAGCGTTTCCCGGGCGGATTTACACCTCGATTCGGCGCCGAGATTACGGACTACAGCACGGTTGTCGGCCTGCGCGGTGAGACTCCTTCCGGTTGGAGTTGGGACCTGAGCGCCGGCTTCGCTGAAAGTGACGTGGAGTTCTTTATGCACAACACCATCAACGCTTCGCTTGGCCCTGAGACCCCCATCGACTTCAAACCGAGAGAGTATAAGCAAACGGAAACAAACGTGAATTTTGACCTCGCCTATCCCCTGGAAATCCCCGTCTTTTATTCTCCACTCAATGTCGCGCTGGGGGGGGAATGGCGCCAGGAGCACTTTGAAGTCAGCGCCGGTGATGAGGCGTCCTATATTGTCGGTCCCTATGCAGACGGTCGCGTCAGCAACGCTTTCAGTGTCGGTTCAAACGGCTTCCAGGGACTCGCCCCCAGGAATGCAGGAGACTGGAAGCGTCCCAACTACGCGGTATACGCAGACTTGGAAGCAGACGTAACCGAAAGCCTCCTGCTGGGCCTGGCTGCACGCTACGAGGACTACTACAATGACTTCGGGGACACCATAAACGGCAAGGTGTCGGTTCGCTGGCGACTGACTGATGAACTCGTCCTGCGCAGCACGTTCAGTACCGGATTTCGCGCGCCCTCTCCCGGCCAGGCCAATATCTCGTTACTCTCCAGTGCCTTTTCCGGCACCGGCAACATCGTGGAGGTGGGCACCGTGCCGCCACACAATCCCGTGGCGCAAGCCCTGGGCGGCGAACCATTGCAGGAAGAAAAATCCATCGGTTTTTCTTTCGGCCTTACCTACGAATTTACACCTGATATGCAGTTGCGCCTGGATTTTTTCAATATCGAGATCGATGACCGCATCACACGTACCGGCAATATCGGCATTACGCCGGAGGTGGCGGCCCTGTTAGAGAAGAGTGGTCTGGCGGCCGCGTCAGGCGTACAAATTATCAGCTTCAATACCAACGATTTTGATACTACGACACGCGGTATCGACCTGGGCCTGGACTATAAATTCGATTGGCGGGGCGGAAGCACCGCCTTGCACTTCGGTTGGAATTGGACAGACACATCGCTTGATGACTTTTCTCCGCCACGGGAGGTCACCGAGGTATTCGGACAGACCCTTGAAACCCCGCTGACGGTGAGTTTGCTGACCAAGAGGCGGCGCGTGGAACTCGAGGATCTGAACCCGCCGCACCGCCTTGCCGCAACGCTGACACACCTGTCTGGCAACTGGCAGGCCCTGTTGCGCGGGAGTTATTACACGGGCTGGAAAGCCTGTAGATTCGTAAACTCCGATTGCCCAAATCTCGATTCTTTTGGTGGGGCTTTTCTCCTTGACGCAGAGATCAGCTATCGCCTCCGGGACGCGTACTCCGTATCGTTTGGCGTCCAGAACCTGTTCGACACCTCGCCGGGGGCTGTACGCGCCGAGTCCCTGGGACAAGGCAATGCAGAACCGGAGAGTTCACCTTATGACTACAACGGAGGCTTCCTGTACCTGAGGCTGGGCTATGAATTTTAGAATGCGGGTTGAACATGGATGCACAGGATAGACAGGATAAAAAAACAATCCTGTTCATCCTGTGTATCCATGTAAATCACGGAATTAAATAAACGCAAACCTGGCCAGGAAAATCAGCGTCAGGAACCAGACGCCGACAGAAATCTCCCTGAATTTACCGGCCGCCAGTTTGACGCTGGCGTAAGTAATAAAACCCACGGCAATACCGTCCGCAATGGAAAAGGTCAACGGGATCGCCACGACCGTAAGCAGTGCCGGGACCAGTTCAGTGGCATCATCCCAGTCCAGGTCCCGCATCCCGCCAAGCATCAGCATGGCCACGAAGACCAGGGCGCCGGAGGTGGCGAATTCAGGCACCATACCGGCCAGGGGCGCAAAGAATACGGCCAGTAAGAACAGGACGCCGACCGTCACCGCGGTAAGCCCGGTTCGACCGCCGCTGGCAATGCCCGCTACGCTTTCCACGTAGCTGGTGACCGGTGTACAACCCAGACAGGCGCCGACAACACTGGAGGAACTGTCAGCCTTCAGCGCCCGGTCCATGTTGCGGATATTGCCCTTGTCGTCAACCAGGGCGGCGCGGTTGGCAACACCCATCAGGGTGCCTGTGGTATCAAACAGGTTAACGAACAGGAAGGCCGCCACCACGCTGATCATGGCCATATCCAGGGCGCCGGCAATGTCCAACTGCATGAAAGTGGCGGCCATATCGGGCGGCGCGGAAACCAGCCCCTGGTAGGATACCAGGCCGGCGAGCAGGCCGACGATCGTCATTACCAGGATGCCCAGCATGATGGCGCCGGGAACGGCGCGCACGCCCAGGCCGGCGATCAGCAGGAAGCCGATGGCTGCCAGCATGGGCTCAGGCCGGGTCAGGTCTCCCAGCGTCAGGATGGTGGCCGGGTTGGAAACAATGATCCCGCCGTTCTGCAAACCGATAAAGCCGATAAACAAGCCCACCCCGCAGCCCATGGCCAGGCGCAGGTTCATGGGGATGCTGTTCAGCATCCAGCCGCGCAGACGGGTAACGCTGATGATGACAAAGAGAACCCCGGAAAGAAAGACGGCCCCCAGGCCGACCTGCCAACTGTAGCCCATGTTCCCGACTACCGTGTAAGTGAAAAATGCGTTCATGCCCATGCCCGGCGCCAGCCCTACCGGCCAGTTTGCATACAGACCCATGAAAATACAGGCCAGCGCCGAGGCCAGGCAGGTGGCGACAAAACTGGCGCCCGGGTCGATGCCGGCGGAAGCCATCATCTGCGGATTAACGAAGATAATGTAAGCCATGGTAACGAAGGTGGTGACACCCGCCAGCACCTCGGTACGAACCCTCGTGCCATGTTCAGGAAGTTTGAAGAATCGTTCCAGCAGGCCCAAATCAGTAGAAGTGTTGTTTTCCATTATGCTAATCAGGTTACAAGGATACCGGCCGGTTTTCCAGCCTGCCCCTCCTTTTTCAATGATTGCCACTGAGGACACAGAGGAATAATATAAAGTATTTCTCTGTATTTCTCTGTGTTTCTCTGTGCTTCTCTGTGGCCAATCGATAAAGAATATAGTGTATTATCCATTATCATTTTCCAATCAGAGTGCTTGAAGCAGCAATATAACAATGAAATCCGAAGATATCCGGGAACAAATTCCCGAAATACAAGCACAGGCAGACAGCTTGGAGATAACCTGGTCTGAAGGTTACCGCAGTCACCACCTGTATTACTGGCTGCGGGAGAACTGTCATTGTCCGAAATGCACTCACCAGGAGGCCTGGGAACGCATTGTTGATTTTATGGCGATCCCGCCGGACATAGCCCCCGCATCGTTCAGCGGCGATGCGCGCGGGTTGTACATTACCTGGCCTGAGCACGAGGCCGCCTGTGCCGGCAGTTTCTACAGTTGGGACTGGTTAAATCGGCATCGTTGTGAACAAACCGCTCGCCTGGCGCGCAAAAAACAGCGCACCGCCTGGACTGCCGCCGAGTTCGGCAAGAATGCCATATCCGTTGATTTTGCCGGCGTAATGAACAGCCGGGAGGGCCTGCTTGAACTGCTGGAGCATATCGACGACGTGGGCGTCGGTATCGTCACCGGCGTTCCTTCGGAAAACCTTGCCGTTGTCAGGCTTGCCGAACGGGTAGCCTTCCTGGAAGAATCCCATTTTGGCCGTTATTTCGACGTGGAATCAAAACCAAACCCCGAAAACCTGGCCTATACGCCGCAGGCGCTGTACCCGCATAATGATCTCCCCAGCCGCCGGCATTTACCGGGTATCCAGTTTCTGCATTGTTTGCATAACGATGCCCGGGGCGGGGAAAGTATCCTGGTTGATTCTATCGCTTCGGCGAGAAAGTTGCAGCAAACGGATAGCGCCGCTTTTAACCTGCTGAGTACCCGCAAGGTCACGTTCACCTCCATGGCCGATGACTGGCATATCGTCAACCGCGGTACCGTGATCGAAGTCGACGAAGACGGTGATATTATCGGCACCCGGCTGCATCCGGCCCTGCTGGGGCCGGTAGATATAGAACCGGAACTACAAGCGGAATTTTACCGGGCCCATCGAATGTTTCTCAGCATTGCGACCAGCGCTGAAATGCAGTTCAAGTTTCGCCTGAACAAGGGCGATTGCCAGGTATTCGATAACTACCGCATTATGCACGCGCGCAACGCCTTTGACCCTGACAGCGGTTATCGCCATTTACAGGGCTGCTACGTCTGCCGGGATGATTTACAAAGCCGCCTGGAAATACTGCGCAGAAAAGGCCGGGATTTCCGCCAGACCTGAGAATCAGCATGACTGTCAGCCAAAAGCGCCGAGGCTTTGGTTATTCCATGGGGAAGGGAAAGCCAGCAGTTTAAATATAGATAACTGATCTGACCCCTTGAGTTAGTTACAACGCTTTGTTGGCTTTCGCGCTACAAGCTGGAAACCCACCGCTCAACAGTTCGTGCCGCACGTCCTTGCTCACCTTCCAGCATTACGTCATCCTCGGGATTGATATGAACAATTGGGGCTTTTTCAACTTTCGATTGGAGAGAGTCGTAGAGCTGCAAAGCAAAAAAATTCTTCGGGTCGGTAAGTTTTTGCACTAACAAAGGAAGAATGTCCGTTCCCATTTTCATCAATGCCACAAACTCCTTATTGTCTTTCACAAACGCAGGATTGGAAAGGTGCTCCGTATGAGGAGCGTGCCAGGTTTTCACCCAGGCGGAAAATCTTGTTTCAAATTCGGCTACGGTTTGTTTGTCCATCTTTCTGATAACAGACTCTAAAACATGTTTTTGTTCAGTTTTCTTACGCTTCACTTCTTGCACCCCCTTGAGGCCGGAAACTCTGCTTGGCTCGTAATAGGTCGCCGCCTCTTCCCGGAAAGATTTCTCTTTATTATAGAATTGAATTGAACAACCCGTCCGTAACTATCACCAACCAATTCGTTCAACCCATGCTGAATTCGTAAGTCACTACCACATTTTGACTCCCAACGCGGGCCGTGGTCAGGACCGGAGATGCAACCATGTGTTATTTTCGATAAACCATGTCCCCAAATAGCAATTGGCCCGTTAGATGACCTTGTGTATCCGTGTGACTCGTAGAACCTGTCAAAGTCTTTGATATCATTGCCGGGCCAAATCCAACTCGTAGTAACGCCAACTGTCCAAGAAATGCAGTTATATTTACTGGTTGGTCCGCCACTTACTATAGCGCGTTCCAAATCAAGATCAGGAAAGTAGTCCTTGAAGCGTTCCTTCTCAGCACCTGTCATTTTTCGGTGCATACATTATCTCCATCCGGTGAATGATAACCTGACCGTATTTTCCAAGCGACACAAATTCCTCTACGGCGTACTTGCAATCGTATAACAACCCAAAATACGCAGTCAAGCGAAACTAACACTTGGCCTCGACACCAACGTCCTGGTGTACTACTTTGTTGCTAATAAGCGATAAGCCGTTTAAACCAATTAATGAATCGACTGAGTGGCGCAAACAAACAGATTAAGTCAGGATTTAACCCCTTCCTCATCCCCCGAAGCGTCCTTAAGAATTCCCATTGTTCTCCACTTACCCCGCCAATTCACAAACTAACGTTTCATGAGCATAAAGGTATTTCAATCTATCTGACTTGGTACTCTGTGCGTACTTTTGAACCGAAGATATGTACTGACCGTCTACGAGTACCGAGAGCTGGGGATTACCACTACCGTAGTTTTCTTTCATTTTATCTGCGCTTCCCTTCTCCAGTATGAGATACTCTTCGGCATTTTTCCAAACCCCGTATTTGGCCTCCTCTGTCGCTAATTTTTTATAACACTGCTCAATAGTCTCCACTATAATGTCAAGGGTCGGTAGCTTTTTGGCGGAACTGTGGGGATCGGACCTGGATAACTATTTGATTTTGTTGATTAATACATCTATATATGGCCTTTTTTCAACCTTAAAAGGCATTTTTTGCCACGAAAATGGGCATTGTAGAAATGTCGCTTACCGTCGTAGCCTGTTACTCTGTCTTAAAGTGATGTTTTTGGCCGTCAAAAACGCGTTCTAAGCCTTAAATCAGGCCCATATCCAGCCTTTTATCTAATAAAATCAATAGATTACGTTAGTCCGACCCCGGAGGACAAGGGCAATTGCCAGATATTCGATAACTACCGTATTATGCACGCACGCAGCGCCTTTGACCCTGACAGCGGTTACCGCCATTTACAGGGCTGCTACGTCTGCCGGGATGATTTACAAAGCCGCCTGGAAATGCTGCGTAGAAAAGGCCGGGATTTCCGTCAGACCTGAGCTAAGGAAATGCCGCAATAAAGAAAACTAGTTTGTCTCTTTTTGCCAACAATGTCGTATATAGTATAAAAAATGTCGAATTTAGGATTGTACTTATGCCTCCCTTTTATATAATGTGCAGACAGGGAAACCCTTGGGGAGAAGAACATGCCAAATCGAGTTGATTTCAAACGAAATAAGCTAAGCTGCGCGATCCTGTCAGCTATCACTGCAACGGCCATCAGCGCGCCGGCCAACGCCCAGATTGAGGAAATAATCGTAACCGCAACCAAGCGGGCCGAGTCCACCCAGGATATTCCTGTGTCGGTTACAGCGTTGCAGGGTGATGACCTCAATAAATTGCGCATAAGCACCTTCGACGATTATGTCAGATACCTGCCCAATGTGGTAACCATGGGCACCGGGCCGGGACAGAGTGAACTCTACATCCGCGGCGCGGCTACCGAGCAATCAAAAATTACTATTTCAAGTATCCAGGGTTCAGCACCGGCGGTGGCGCTGTACGTGGATGAGCAACCGGTTTCCTTCGGTGGACGGAATCTCGACGTCTATGCGGCGGATCTCAATCGTATCGAGGTGCTGCCAGGCCCCCAGGGCACCCTGTTCGGCGCCAGTTCCCAGTCCGGTACGGTGCGTCTGATTACCAATAAACCCGCCCAGGACGAATTCCAGGGTGGTGTCAAGGCTGACATCTCCACTACCAGAGGCGGGGATGTGAGCAACTCCCAGGAGGTCTATCTCAACGTGCCTTTGACGGATAGTCTGGCGGTGCGAATTGCCGCGTACCACGACCATCAGGCCGGCTGGATCGATAATATTCTCAATGATACGAACAACGGTGGCTTTGCCCCCAGTCTTGACGTGCTCAACCGAAACGACAGGTCGGGTGCTCCCGTCCATCCTGACAGCCCATTTGAGGCCGCCGATAACAGCGCGTTGGTTGAAAACGACTTTAACGATGCCACCTATTATGGCGGACGGTTCAGCCTTGCCTATGAAGCCAGTGAAGACTGGGGCCTGCTCATCCAGCACACCCAGCAATCCCTGGATACGGACGGGGTGTTTGCCTACGACCCCAACCTCGACGGCGAGAGCAGCACAAACCGGTTCACCCGCGATACCAGTGATGATGATTTCGGATTGACCACCCTGACCCTCAACGGTCGCATCGGCATGCTGGATTTCATCTACGCAGTTGGTTACCTGGATCGCGAGGTGGAGTCCATGATTGACTACACGGATTACACCAATGGCGGCGGCTATCAGGTGTATTATCTGTGTACCAGTACGAGAGATTGGAGTGGGGCTGGCTTTGAGGGTCGTGGAGGCACAGTAGGCCTGAGCGAATGCTGGGACCCGGAAGCGCAATATACCGATTGGAACGAGAACACTCGCGTGACCCAGGAATTCCGCGTCTCTATGCCTCAGGAATACCGGACAAGGTTGACGGCCGGTGTATTCTTTGACGAGCAGACGACCCGCGGGATAGGTTCTTTTGAAGACGCTGCCACCCAGGATGACGGCGATGGTTCATGGCTGCCCACTGGCCTGGTGAGTGATGTCACTGAGGGGACCAATGCCGGTGCCGAACCATTTAATCCCAAGACCAGCTTCGTCAACGACTTCACTCGCAAGACCGAACAGTTTGCCCTGTTCGGCCAGCTTGAATTTGACATCCTTCCAAACGTGACCGCCAGCTTTGGCGCCCGCTGGTATGACATCGACTTTGATTTCAAGGGCCTCAACAGCTGGTCCTTTGGCTGCAAGGACTTTGATGGTGTTGTAAATGGTGATGATGCTCCATGTGACGCCAGTATTGCGAGAGGCGGCTTTGACACCAGAAGCCCCACCTCCGGTAATAACGTCACCGCCCGGCTTCAGGCCTTGGGTGAGGGCACATTGGAGGCTCTTACGAATGCCGGCAGAGACAGCTGTCGCCCTGAAGTCCGTGACACCAGTGCATGTCGCGGTACTCCGTTCAGCTTTAGTGCTGCAAATTCGGTATATGCTGCCATTCAGGACGGTTCACTAAATGTGGACAACCTGGACAATGACGGTGTTCTGAATGAATCCGATGTCATTTTCCGGGCATCCTTGGATTGGAAGGTCACCGATGATATCCTGTTGTTCACCACTTTCGGGCAGGGTTTCCGCCCACCGGTCACCAACCGGAATGCAGCCGTACCTTCAGGAAATCAGAGTGGGGTATACGCCGGTTATCGGGTACCGGCAATCGCCGTCACCGATAAGATGGATAATTATGAATGGGGAATCAAGGCGGATCTTTTTGACAACACCCTGCGGGTTAACGCGACCGGCTATTTTTCCGATATATCGGACTTGCAGGTATCCCGGTTTGACCCGGTCAACGTGGCTTTCCTGGTGTTCATAGAGAACGTTGGCGATGCGGAAATCCTGGGTGCTGATGGCGATTTCATCTGGGTGCCCACACCGAATCTCACCGTTGCCGGTGCATTCAGTTTCGTGGACAGTGAAATCACCCGCTTGAACTCGCAATTGGAAGGCATTGCCGTGCCAAAAGGCAGTGAACTACCGTTTACCGCGGATTTTTCCGGTAACCTGCGGGCGCGCTATGACTTCGACCTCGCCCTTATGGGAGGATCAAACGCCTATATTTCCGGTGGCCTCAGTTACACAGGCGAAAGCAAATCAGGCATCTCGGGCAGCGCCTACCTCGTTGAAGATACCCTCAAAAGGAGCCATGGTGGGCAGGGTTCGGGCCTCAAGATTGCCGATGAAGGCGGTGACTTTGTCGGTGGCAATTGCGGTACTTACGATAGCCCCATAGTTTGCAAGAACGGCCGGTATGTTCAGGACGACTACATTCTCCTGGACATGGCGGTAGGTGTCGAGAGCGAGAACTGGAGCGCCGAACTCTTCGTAAACAACGTGACTGATGAACGGGCGGAACTTCACGTCGATACCTTGCAGTATGTACCCAAGGTAGTGACCAACCGGCCGCGTAGCTTCGGCGTCCGTATGTCATACGATTATTGAGCAGGAGGCAACAAAAGGCATCATCCAAGGGCAAGCCTTGAGCTTGCCCTTTTTTATGATGCAAGCTGAATTAAAACAAATAGTTATACCGGCTGGATTCGTAATCCTCTACATTCTTTATATTGTCTTTCGTTTTTAATTACGCCGGGGTTCATAATTTTACCTGTTCAATTTTATTGTATATCTTCTCAAGCAGGGCAGCATGTTCCTTTTCCATCACAAGGCGTATGCCCGCATGTTCCTTTTCCATCGCAAGGCGTATGTCTGCATGTCTCTTTTCCATTGTAAGGCGTATGTCTGCATGTTCATTTTCCATTGCAACACGTAAGTCCGCAAACTGCCTGTCCATAGCGGATCGGAAGTCTGTAAGCTCTGCATAGAAGAACGCGAAGCCGCCCAGGATGGCAGCAAGGGCAAACGCTCCCACCCCAAGCAACAACCGGAACTCGCCACGATAAACCATATCTTCATGGCGGTGTTCAGGGGTTGTATTTACGGCACGAGGTTCCGTTGTCGATTTCCTGGACTCGTCCCGGGTAATGGGGTCTTCAGGGTTCATTGTCATCTCCATCGTCGTCTCCATACGCTTAATTTCCTTATACTGATTGATATTAAGTGATCAGGGCAAGACCAATTCCTGACCTGTAGCAGACAGTTTAGCACAGGTAAGCATATTCAGTCGCTTTTTTTTACCTGACGCATAAATGCTAAAATAGCTGTATGAACGCAACGCAAAAACCAGTTCACTCAGGGGCCATTGAAAAACTCACCCGCGCAAAAGAGCTGATCCGGGCCGCCCGGTTCGGCGATGCGATCCTTTGGCTGAAAGAACTGCTTGCCTCGCAACCGGAAGACGATGACCAGGTGGAAGCCCTGTACATGCTGGCCGTCGCACAGCGTTACGGCAATCAACCCGACAATGCACTGGCGACACTTGGAATCCTGCTCGACAAAAATTCCGAATATGCCCGCGCCCACCAGGAGCAAGGTCATATCTTTTTATCCCTCAACAGGAGCGACGACGCCGCACGGGCCTATACCAGGGCGACGGAATTAAATCCCGCCCTGCCGGCCAGCCTGAAGGCGCTCATCAACCTGGATGAGCGCGCCGGCAGGAAGAAGAAAGCCCAACTGCCCCGCGAACGCCTGGATTTTCTCAACCAACTCCCCCCGGAACTGGTCAACGTCATGGACCTCATCCATGAGAACAAACTGTACAAGGCCGAACGGCTCTGTCGGGATTTCCTGCAAAAACACAAGCACCACATCGAAGCCATGCGTCTCCTGGCCGATATAGGTATCCGACTGAGTATCTACGACGATGCCGAATTTCTGCTGGAGAGCTGTGTGGAGTTTGCGCCCGAACACGTGCAGGCCCGCATTGACTATACCAATCTCCTGATCAGGAAAACCCGGTTCGAGAAAGCCCACGAACAGGCAAAGCGCCTGCTGGAGCAACAACCTGATAATCCGGGGTTCCAAAGCACCCTGGCGACGACCCTTGTGGGCCTCGGCAGGTTTGATGAGGGTATCGCCCTGTACAAAAAGGTGCTGGACGCGCACCCCAACCGGCATGAATTGCACCTGCAGGCCGGCCACGCACAGAAAACCGTGGGATTGCTGGAACCCGCCATACAATCCTACCGGGAGGCATACGGACGCAAACCGGATTTCGGCGATGCCTATTGGAGTCTCGCCAACACGAAGACTTATCAATTCAGGGATGATGAGATCGACAGCATCAGACGCTACGCGGACGCTCCCGACGTATCGGGCACGGATCGGGTCCACCTGTGTTTTGCCGGTGGCAAGGCCCAGGAAGACCGGGCGGAGTACGCTGCTTCATTTGAATATTATGAAAAAGGCAATGCCCTCAAGAAACAGCAGACCGGCTATAAGATTGAAAAAATGGAAGCGCGGGTCCAGGCGCAGGTAGACACGTGTACCCGCGAGTTGTTTGAGAGTCGACAGGACGTGGGGCTTGATTGTCGGGACCCGATCTTCATCGTCGGCCTGCCCCGCGCCGGCTCAACCCTGCTGGAGCAAATCCTGGCGTCTCACAGCATGGTGGACGGCACCATGGAACTGCATAATATTCTCGCCCTGGCGCAGAAACTGCGAGGACGGGAATCGGAGAAAACCTCCAAATATCCCATCATATTGCATGAACTCAAGGAGGACTATTTCCGGCGGTTCGGTGAGCAATACATCAAAGAAACCCGGGTCTATCGCGCCGGCGCACCCCTGTTCATCGATAAAATGCCGAATAATTTCATGCACGCCGGCCTCATTCGCCTTATCCTGCCCAATGCCAGGGTCATCGATGCCCGGCGCGACCCAATGGCCTGTTGTTTCAGTTGTTTCAAACAGTTATTCGGAGAGGGACAGGAGTTCACTTACGGCCTGCATGAAGTCGGACGCTATTACCGCGCTTATGTCCGGCTGATGGACCACTGGGACCGGGTCCTGCCCGGCTTTGTCCTGCGCGTCATGCACGAAGACGTGGTCAATGACCTGGAAACCCAGGTACGGCGTGTCCTGGATTTCTGCGACCTGCCCTTTGAGGAGGATTGCATCAACTTTCATAAAACCGAACGCAGTGTCAGAACGCCCAGTTCCGAACAGGTCAGACAACCCATTTACCGCAGCGGCCTGGAACAATGGCGTAACTTTGAACCCTGGCTGGGTCCCCTGAAAGAGGCGCTGGGGCCTGAGTTACTCGAAAATTTGGGGTCAGAGTAAAATAATTTGGGGTCAAATAATTTGGGGTCAGAGTAAAAATACTCAATAACAAACTGACACCCTCCACCAGATAACCTGTATTTTTACTCTGACCCCAAATTATTTTACTCTGATCCCAAATATCTCAAATATCTATGACAAAGATAGAGTCAGCAACGATTAAATCATTGTTCGAGTTATACCGGGCCGGTGATTTCCGGACACTGGTGGAACGGACGCGCTCCCTGCTTGATAACCACCCCGATGAACTGGCGCTGCACAGCCTGTCAGGCTCGGCCTGCCTGGAGCTGGAGGACTATGATGCTGCGATCAAAAGTTACCAGGCGGCGTTGGCCATCAAACCGGATTTCGCCAAGGTGCATAACAGCCTGGGTATTGCTTATCTTCGCACCGGACGGCTTGAGGACGCGGCCGGCAGTTTTCACAATGCCGTCAGGCACGACCCGCAGTTCGCCCAGGCCTGGTTCAACCTGGGTATCGTCTATGAAAACCGGCAACGGCTACCGGAGGCCGCCGGGTACTACAAACAGGCAACGCTGCTGAACCCGGATTATTACCAGGCATTGAGTTCACTGGCCAAAGTGCTGTGGGAGTTAAGAGAACCTGAGCAGGTAGCTGAGTATTTTGAAAAAGCACTGGCTGTTAAAGAAAATTACCTGCCGGCGCACCTGGGTCTAATCCGCTTCCTGGAACAATCCAATCAACATGAGCAGTTGCGTCACGCAGTATCCCAAACCCGCAACGCACTTGGCGCACACGTCATGGTCAGGCTCTATGAAGGCATCATGGCTGACATTGATGGAGAGCATGAAAAAGCGAAGTCGTTGTTGGAAGATATTGCTATCGAACCGGTGGATGTTCCGTCAAGACATGGTGAGAGAACGCGACTGGCTCGCCTGACCCGACTGTGCGACAGGTTGGATAATACTGCCGCGGCAATTCAATATGCGCAAAGGGCGAATTACGTCTCACGGGAGCTGAGCGCCGCCAAGGGAATTGACAAAACGAGATTTTTACAATTTGTAGAAAACCGGCGGCGTTATTTCACCGTTGAGAACATCAACCGGTGGCCGGACTTCACCTCCGGGGACGGACTTCAAGTCCGTCCCCAAAAGCGTGACGAATCCGTCCCCGGACGCGAAAATCCCGTATTTATCATTGGCTTCCCCCGGTCCGGCACAACATTGATCGATACGATACTCCGGGGACATCCCTCCATCGAAGTGACGGAAGAAATCGACGCCGTACCCAGGATGGTCAACCAACTTTCGGGACATTCTGATGAGCGCCTGGAAACCCTGGCAAGCCTATCGAACAGCGACGTTGAGAATTTGAGGACAACTTATCTGGACACGCTGGCGCGTCATGCAAAACTCGACGAAGGCAGTGCCATACTGGTTGACCGATTTGCCCTCAACATCATTTATGCCGGTGAAATAGTTCGCCTGTTTCCGCAAGCCAGGTTCATCCTGCTGCTGCGCCACCCCGCCGATTGCGTATTGAGTTGTTTCATGCAGACTTTTTACGAAACGTCAGCTAATGCGAATTTTTACACCCTGGAAGACAGCGCGCATCTGTATGATCAGGTATTCGGTCTCTGGCGGCAATATACGGACCTCCTGGAACTGGACATGATCCAGGTCAGGTATGAAGACCTTATCGCAGACGTTGAAACAGCCTGCCGCCCGGTACTGGAGTTTCTCGGGGCGCCCTGGCATCCGGGCATACTGGAGCACGAGCGGACTGCCCGGGACAGGTCTTTCATCGGGACGGCAAGCTACAACCAGGTGACCCAACCCATTTATTCCGAAGCGCAGGGCAGATGGCGACGTTACCGCAATGAAATGCAGACGGTACTGCCGGCGCTCGAACCCTGGATTAGTTATTTCAATTATGAAGAATGAGAACGGGGACAGACTTCAAATTCGTCCCCGAACGCGACCTTCCCGTTCGTCCTGCGCCCTCTGTTCGTCATTCCGGCGAAGCTTGTCCCTGCATGTTGTAAGCCGGGAGCCGGAATCCAGTAAAAAACAGTCCCCATTAATACGTGTAGAATAACCCCAATCACCAAAAGTGGATTCGATTTCTGCTCGGTAAATCGCTATCAGACTATCCTCTTGAACCCCACCCCGGATCAACCATTGCAATAATTCATCGACAACTTCAAGTGCATCATCGCTAAGTTTGCGTCCACATAACTCGTACGAATTATGGTGTGTACCAATTGGTTGTAAGTGGTCCAACCGGAGAATGGACTCTTCAGGACCGGATATCGGCAAGCGGTCCCACAGGAATTGAGGGTATTCACAGTAAGACCAATGCGCCACGGCACAAGGTTTTTTCTTTATTTTCTATCCACCAATCGGTTGGATGAATAATAAACTGTACACAATCTTCAGTATACATCCTAGCCTTTCCGAGCAGCAGATTTCCAGACCTCCTCGGAAAACTCAACAATATATTCATCCTCCGAAATCGGCTTGCCGGCGAGACTATCAAGCCAGGCGATAATTTCATAATAAGTGTCGTCATATCGGGGAGTTGTTACCGGATTAATCAATTTATGCTCTTTCCGTTGCCTGTTTTTGTACTTTGCTCGCAATTCACGCATCCGTTTTCCAAACTCCTGCTTTTTCCTCTCCGATAAGTTATCTATGTTCATAGCATTGTATGTATAAAATCTCACATCATACGTTCAGTCGAACAAGTCGGAGTGTGTTCCAGTCCGCACCAGAATGAGAGCATCTTGTCCCTGGTCCCAAATCAATAACCAGTCCGGTTCGACGTGACATTCCCAATAAGGAGACCACTTACCTGATAACCGGTGTGGTCTATTTCCTGGATCAAGGGGTTGCCGTGCCAAGAGCCGTTCAACGACACGCCAAAGCTTGTCGAGATCCTTACCACGTCTCTTGGTACGCTTGAGATCCTTCTCAAATCGATTCGTAGTAAGCAGACGCACGGATTAACCACGTCTGGCCTTGAGACTCTCCAAATCGGCGAATTCAGTGAGACCTTCTCTAGATTGCGCCTGGCGAAGCGCTTCGATGGTCTCGGCATTGGGAACCTTCACGGCGAAGGGCAGCCCTTTATGCAGGGTGACCTGCGCGTAAAACAGCGTAATCGCCTCAGTTGGCGACAGGCCGAGCTTCGAGAAGACATCTTCGGCCTGGTATTTCAATTCCGGCTCAACGCGAGCGCGGATCATTTCAGTCTTTGCCATGGACACCTCCGTTGTAGTTCACAGATAATGTACCACAAACGAGATACAAGTCAAGATACTTAGGAACGATACTTAAGAACGTAATTGTCTCTGCATACATGAAAAGTCAGACAAAACATTTTTTCATGGAACAAAATTTGTTGCGTCTAAATGTCGTCAAACAAATTAAATCCAAGCACAATCCTGAGGTATTCCTCGATTTCCGCCAGTTCCGGTTTGGTAAATACCGTCAGCGCCTCGTTGGAAATCCGTCTATTATCGATGGTTCTTACCTGGTCAAGCATGACATCGGAATCCGATTGCAGCCCTTCCCTGGCGCTGATCCGAAATCGCAACGGCGCCACGTTGTTGACCGGCCTGCTGGTGAGCGGGATGACCGTTGTGCTCGGGTGGTTGGCGTCATTCAGGAGATCGCTCTGAATGATCAGGCATGGCCGTATCTTGCCGGGTTCCGTTCCCTTCGCAGGATTGAAGTTTGCAAGACGGATCTCGCCGCGCCTACAGGCCATCGGCGTCGGCTGCGTCAAATTCGGATGCGTACTGCAGAGCTTCTTCTCGAACTTTTTGTGATGCCTCCCGGACCTGGCGCGACAGGGAGACTCGCTCCAGGTGTTCTTTGTAATTCAACACTGCGGTGCGCATGATCCCGCTCTTCGTGGTGTTCAGGTTTCTTGCAAGTCCTGTCAAAAGGGCGTCAAACGTATCATCGGCTTTCAGGGTAATGGTCTTCATTGCTGTAAATGGTATTACTGTTTTAAGTAATTATACCTTGACTTTGAGAAAACTGCCAAGGGCTAAATCACCAGTGAAGAATTTGACAACTTGAGATCACAATCTGTGATCTCAAGTTGGGGTGGCCAACGTTACCACCCTTATGGAATCAGATGAACAAATATTTTACATTCGTATTGTTAATAAATTATACATGATCTATAATTCACAAATATACTCGTCATCAGGAAAAACCCATTAACGCATTCACACGGAGAGAGACAGCAAGGCAGGCCATCACCATGCTAGGAAATTTTATTCACGAGCAACGCACCAGGCGCAACATGACGCAGGAGTATCTTGCGTCCAAACTGGGTATATCTCGCCCTACCTATATGCACATTGAGCGCGGAGAACGGGAGCTGACGATCACCGAAGCGAAGACGTTGGCGGCTGCATTTTCTATGTCACTGGAGGACTTCCTGGCCGCTCGAGAGCCTAAGCAAACCGTGAAGCTCAGCAAAAGGCCGGTACAAAAAACTTCAGACTTACAAATACGAGTGGCACATAAAAATCTGGAAACGTTCAAGCAGGTTCTTCTTTATGTGCTAAATAAAGTCGGCGGAAAACCGAATGTAGGTGAGACCGTGCTGCATAAACTGCTTTATTTCATCGACTTTGATTATTACGAAAAATACGAGGAAAACCTGATGGGGGCGACGTATATTAAAAATCATCACGGCCCGACGTCTGTTGAATTGCAGTCTATATTGAAGGACATGCAGGAGAACGGGGAAATCGAGGCGGTAAACAGCCGGCATTTTAAATATGAGCAAAAAAAATACCTGCCGCTCAAGCGCCCTGCCCTCGATACTCTCACCGCCCGTGACATCACGCATATTGATGATGTATTAGCCCGTCTTTCCGATAAAAACGCGAAGGAAATGGAAAACTATTCACACAGAGATATTCCCTGGCAATCAGCCCAGGACGGCCAGCCGCTTTCCTATGAGAGCGTCTTCTACCGTGATGAAAAGTACTCCGTAAGAAATTATGACGATGAACTTTGATGAACTGCCGGAATTTCAAAAAGAATGTAAGCGCCTTGCCAGGAAATACCGCTCGCTCACCGAAGACCTCAAGGAGTTCCGTATAGTTGTTTCAGTCATTCCGCTCGGGAACAACAAACATTTTACTGTTATTGAGCAGAATGACATCCTGTATATTGTAAAAGCCCGTTTATTCTGCCGTTATTTGAAAGGGTCGTCACTGCGCGTCATCTACTCGTATTCTGAGCAGGCACAACGCATTGATTTTATCGAAATATATTACAAGGGAGATAAGGAAAACGAAGATCGCACGCAAATACGACAGTATTTAAGCGCGTGGCAAAACCGGTAATCCGCCCTGTTCCGCTATAATCGACTGGATGCCGGAGCCTGCCCCTGCGAAAGCAGGGGTCAGGCCCGGCATGATAAGCGGGGGCCTAAGATTCAAACAAACGTATGCGGCCTTCGTGCAAACAGCCGTTTCACCACGGGGATAAAATATTCAAGCGGTTTCGACGGGTAGGCGGGGTCGAATGAGCATTGATCCCAGTTGGCGCAGAAATCGACACAATCCTGGTAGTACGGATGATCTTTATAGCGCTCCCGGGCATTTTTGTCCTGGTCGAAATGCTCCATCCAGTAATAGCCCTGAAACAATCCGTGATGTTTGACAACCCAGTAATTTTTTTCACTGACGTAGGGCCTCAACAGGGCCGCAGCGAGTTGCGAGTGGTTGTAGGGGCCAAGCACGTCGCCTAGATCGTGCAACAAGGCGCAGACGACAGTTTCCTCATCGGCGCCATCCTGCTCCGCCCGCGTGGCGGTCTGCAGGCAGTGTTCAAGGCGGCTGATCTGGTAAGGGGAATCCCCGTCCATGTCTCGCAACCAGCCGATTACCCGCTCTGCCTGGCCTGACGCATTGTCAGTATCATGGGCAAAAACCAGGTCGTAATCTTCACGCGTACCGTGATCCATAACGGTAAAACTCACTTTGTTCATAGCTATCTCCCCATTCAGTTATCCACGCCCTCGACAAATTGATCATAGACATCAACCGCCAGGGCCGCGCGCAATATACGTTGTACGATAACGGGGTTGACGCCAATATCGTTGCCGGCGATGAGCAAGGCCCGCCGGTCGGGATGTAATTCGTTTTTTACCCTGTCTATCAAGCGCCGGTAATGAGGTAACCCCTGTTTACGGATACCGTGCCGATGCCAGGTTTCACGCCAGTCACTGGCAAAGTCGGTCAATGACAGTTTGTACCGCTCGACCAGGTCGGGATCGTTACCGGGGTGATCATCAAATTCACGAATCAGGTCTGCCACCAATGCATCGATTTCCCCCGGCGCCATGACCGGTGAGATATTGTAATTCTCAGTTTGGATATTCACCCTCTTGTCCGGCTCGTACGGGACGAATTCAAACTGCTTGCTGCCCCTGCTGTCCTCAATGGGATCAGCTTGCAGCGCCTGCCTTACCATCTTCCAGAAACGTGATGAACCTGCAAGGTCTATCACCAGGTGTATGCGCTCAGCGCCGCCGCCGTTGACGACGTTGTGCCGGCGCCAGTTGTCAAACAGCCAGCATTCGCCCGCCTGCATGTGGATTTTTTCATCACCACAATAAAACGCGACTGCAGGATTCGTACTGATCGGTATATGTATGCGCACCCGGGTATACCAGTGGTAATTGAAATCGACGTGGTATTGCACCTCACAGCCCACATCCAGTTTCATCAGGCGGGAACGCGCCAGCACTTCGCCAAAGCTCGCCATGACCTGTTGGTAGTAAGGACACTGAGCAAGATGAGGGGTAGCCGCCATCCGTCCGCCGAAATCATCGTTGTCTTTGCCGGCCTGGGAAATGAGCGCAATAGCCGAATTGCCTTTTAATCCCAACGGGTGCGGCCTCCAGGCAGTCTGTTGCAGTTGTGCGGCTTCCTGCGCCAGGCGGCTGGCGTCAAAGGCCAGGGGAAGACGGATGAAGGGTCTGGCAAGTTTCATGACGTATCTGGCGCATACTCCTGGTTTATCAACGGACCGGCTACAATCTTCTGCGCATCATACCCGAAAAGCTCGAAATCCATCCGGTAATATTCTGCAATCGATTCCTTCAAGGAAGCATCGTAATAACATTCGTAACTTTGGTGCCGGGACGCATTCTTCTTTGTCAACCCTGATGAGGTAAGACCGATTTGGCGACAAATCTCATCGAATGATGCCTGCAATGTTTCATAGCGCCCCACGTAGTCCATCATAAGCCGATCATTTTCATCCGTAAGCAGCCGGTACTGGGCTTTAACCAGCACGCGTTGCCGGAAACGCGTACTGTTAATGACCTGTCGCATAAATTCGACTTCATTTCCGGCAAACCCGGGGTTGCGGCGATTCAGGAAAAAACACGTGGAAACAAACCGGTCAAAAGGATTCCTGACAAAACCGAATTTGAAATAAGAAGACCAGGTTTCAGCCGGCAAACACGCCCTGACCTGCTGAAAAGAAACATGGCCATGCCTGACGGCGGCGATTCCCGGAACCGGTATGCTCTGCTCGCCGAAAAGCGCCTGCTGTTCCCAATCGTCTTCACCCAGGTGTAACCTCAGAGCCTGGCGCACGGCATGTGTCGCCGTCCTTGGAACGGCGAAGAAAATAAATCGATGTTTATGAGAGATGATCACTGATCAGAATATAGACCTCGCCGTCAACCACCTTGGTCGGGTAGGTATTCAGGTCAATGCAGACCGGCGCGCCTTTTGCCTTGCCGGTAGGGATATGAAAACGCCCCTGGTGCAACGGACATTCGATAATATCATCGATAACAATCCCCTCCGCCAGGTGCTGTTGCTCATGCGTACACAGGCCATCAGTCGCAAATACCTTATCATCCATGGTTCTGTACACGGCATAGGTCTTGTCTCCATAGTCAAAACGCATGACATCTTCCGTGTCAATGTCGTCAAAAGCGCCTGCCAATACCCATTTACCTGTCATCGTCATTCCAATAGCAGTCCCGTCATGCTGGCGAATGCCTGTCCCTGGATAAACAGCATCTCCAGGGCAGGCTCTGGAATGGTGTAATCCAGGGCCAGCATCCAGTTAAGTAGACCGTTCATAAAGATACCTCTGGATACTGGCATTCGCCAGTATGACGGGTCGTATAACGGGTCTGATCGTATACGCAGATTGTAATGAGTTGTTTTTAAACACCTTTTGTGTCAAATTTGTGAGGTTCCTTCAGAACCTGTCCCCTTTTCTTATAGCAAAAACCGGCTGGAAGACGTGGTTCGCATCTTTTTTCTGTCTGGATTTGGTTGCAAGCACCTCTGCCAGCGCGCCGGTGACACCCTTGCTGGGCGCGGGCATTTGATCCTTTACCTGCTCGTGCAATTTCCCCAGTGCGTGGAACGGCACCATGGGGAATATGTGATGTTCAACATGATAGTTCATATTGCAATAGAAGAACTGCAATATCGGATTCACGTACATGGTCCGGGTGGTCAGACGATGAT
Source organism: Gammaproteobacteria bacterium (assembly GCA_965248145.1). Classification (GTDB taxonomy): domain Bacteria; phylum Pseudomonadota; class Gammaproteobacteria; order Eutrophobiales; family Eutrophobiaceae; genus JAAXHV01. Next base: position 2,889,245 of record OZ252091.1, read on the forward strand.
CCTTGACATTAGTCGCCAGGGCGCCATGCTGGGTAATGCGTAATACACCGTGTACCGGCGCGCCGACTGCCCGGGGCAGCAGCAGCAAACATATCGGCAACCAGGTCTGCATCCAGAGGGAAATACCGATAATGACGATATAGCTTGACAAAAAGAGCCGGGCGTTACGGAAAACCTTGGACATTTCAGAGAGAGGGACGGATTCCTTCATAAAATAATTCGCATATTCGAATGCCAGCTGCACCAGTTCCTTATTATAGTGCCATACCTGATTCCAGCCGCCGGCCAGGCTCAGGATATCAACCCAGCGGATAGGGTTCGGCAACAGATATTCCGCATCATTCCCGACGTCGGACGTATAGGAGTGATGTCTGGCATGTACCCACTTCAGCGATACCGGTTCCCAACTCAGCATCCAACTGGTCACGTAAAGCAGGGCCTGGTTCAATGCATGGCTTTTGAATGGCGTGCCGTGGCATGCCTCATGTCCGACGGCATTACCGAAGGACCAGACGGCGCTATATAGCAGCATCGCCGCCACTGCCCACCAGGTTCCCCAGGCATAGACCAACGCCGCCCCCAAACCGGCCAGGATAGCGAAGTAGGTCCCGAAATGCAGGATGCCATGGCGGTTCGTCCGTCTTGACAAGGCTTTCAGCGTCTTCCGGTCTACATCACATTTGAACCAGTCTTGTTTATCCTGCATCTCATTACCCTGCCAGGCAAAATAATCGGAGGAAATTTCAGCCGGACGTCAGCGCCGGTCGAAACCCGCGCTGATTTTAAAGCATTATTCGAGCGTGTCAGACCCCGGTTGATTTAACAGTGTCGCCTTCGCATAAAGACGTGTCGTTTGTTCTTTAAATCTACCTGAACAGTTGCCGCTGATTCTTCTATATTACACTTTAAATATTTGGGGTCAGAGTAAAAATATTAAACTACTAATAGACACCCTCTACCAAATTGCTTGTATTTTTACTCTGACCCCAAATACTATGACAATGGTGTAATGATGAATACTCGTACCGACACGTTACGGTCCTTGCCGGAACTGACCTACAGGCATGAACGCGCCGATCTTGCCGCGGCATTCCGCTGGGCGGTGAGATTGAATATGCACGAGGCTGTCGCCAATCATTTCTCCCTCGCCGTGGACAGCGCCGGAAAGCGCTTCCTGATGAATCCCAACCAGCGCCATTTTTCCCTTATCAAGGCGAGCGATCTTTTGCTCCTGGACGTCGATGATCCCGGCGTCCTGGACCGGCCTGATGCCCCGGACCCGACCGCCTGGGGCCTGCATGGGCCAATCCATCGCCATTGTCCTCACGCCCGCTGCATTATGCATGTGCACTCGATTTACGGAACCGTGCTGAGCAGTCTTGCCGACAGCGCCCTGTTGCCCATAGACCAGAATACGGCGACTTTCTACAACCGCTACGTGGTTGACGAGGATTTCGGCGGGCTGGCCTTTGAAGAGGAAGGGAAACGCTGTGCCACGTTGCTCTGCGATCCGAAGAAGAAGGTCATGATCATGGGCAACCACGGTATTCTGGTGATCGGGGCCAGCGTTGCCGATACATTCAACCGCCTTTATTACTTTGAACGGGCAGCCGAAACCTATATCAAGGCGCTGCAAACCGGGCGGGAACTGCGCATTATTCCGCCTGAAACAGCCGAGAAAACCGCGCAGGAACTGGAGAATTATCCCGAACAGGCAGAACGTCACTTCAGCGAATTAAAAACGATCCTGGATGCTGAAGGTGACAACTACGCAGAATGAAGGTTAAATGACAACATTGATTCGCTTTTGTAATCCCGAAATACAGGGCAAACGTATACTTTTGAATCCGGGTTCTGCTATTCCTGCGAAAACAGGAATGGCAAGGCGTGGTTTTCAGACTGGATTCCCGCTTCTTGCAGCAGCATTCAAAAGTATGCGTTCGCCCTGTCCCGAAGCAAATTTATGAGGTGGTAATGGAATTCGGATTGAGCCATGAACAACAACTGGTGGTAGACACCGTGCGGAGTTTCGTCGAGAACGAGTTTTATCCGCTAGAAGACGAAGTTGAACGCAACGCTCAGGTGCCCCGGGAGTTGGGCCGAGAGATCCAGGATAAGGTTCTTGACCTGGGTTTCTACGCCCCGAACATCCCGGAGGAATTCGGTGGCGGCGGCCTGGATTCCCTGACCTTTACCCTGCTTGAGCGCGAACTCGGCCGCGCCTCCATGGCCCTGTCGGTGTTCTGGGGTCGGCCATCCAATATTCTCTGCGCCGGCGATGCCGAACAGCGCAACCATTACCTGCTTCCCTGTGTCCGCGGTGAGAAGATTGATGCCCTGGCCATGAGCGAACCCGATGCCGGCTCCGACGTGCGCGGGATGAAAACCTTTGCCCGGCGCGACGGCGGCGATTATGTCATTAACGGCACAAAGCATTTCATCAGCCACGCGGACGTCGCCGATTTTGTCATTACGTTTGCGGCAACGGGAGAGGATGAAACACCGAGCGGCCCGAAGAAACGCATCACCTGTTTTCTGGTTGACCGGGGCGCCCCGGGTTTCGAGATACGTCCGGGTTATCATTCCGTATCCCACCGCGGCTACCACAATAACACCCTGACGTTCGACGACTGCCGCGTGCCGGTTTCCCAGGTGCTCGGCGAAGAAGGCGCCGGTTTCGACCTGGCCAACACATGGCTCGCCGCTACGCGCCTCACGGTCGCCGCCATGTGTGTGGGTCGGGCGCGACGTTGTTTCGATCTCTGTGTGGACTGGGCCGCCAATCGCCGCCAGTTCGGCCAGCCTATCGGCAAGTTCCAGGGCGTCTCCTTCAAACTTGCCGACATGCTCACCTGGATCGACGCGGCAGATTGGTTGACCCTCGCCGCGGCCTGGCGTCTTGACCAGGAACTCGACGCCAACCGCCAGATTGCACAGGCCAAACTCTACGCCTCGGAAATGCTGGCCCGGGTGACGGACGAGGCAGTGCAGATATTCGGCGGCATGGGCTTGATGGATGACCTGCCCATAGAACGCTTCTGGCGCGACGCCCGGGTCGAGCGGATCTGGGACGGCACCAGCGAGATCCAGCGCCATATCATCGCCCGTGACCTGCTCCGACCCCTGGGCGCCTGAACGTGAAGAAACCGCGTCCTGGTGAATGTCAGAATCCAGTCAAACAACCTTCCCCTTAATTACATCATTCCAGGGGTAGGCTTGTTATGAAGGATAGTGTTTTCACTGGATTCTAGCTTGCGCCAGAATGACGGGGGCAGTACGAATAACAGGGAAAACGGACAGAACTATGACTTCGATTCCGTGGGTATCCTTCAGAATCTGTCCCCTTTTCTCACATAACCAACCAAAGGAAATCCAAGATGACAACTACAACAGGCAGTCCTCTTCACACCAAGCGAAACGGCGCCATTCTCGAAGTGACCCTGGACCGGCCCAAGGCCAATGCCATTGACGGCCCCACCAGCAAACAGATGGGCGACGTGTTTGCCGAATTTCGCGATGACCCGGAGTTACGCGTCGCGATCCTGACCGCGGCAGGTGAACGTTTTTTCTCGGCCGGATGGGATCTCAAGGTCGCGGCCGAGGGCGAGCCGCCGGACACGGACTACGGCGTCGGCGGATTCGGCGGCTTGCAGGAACTGCCTGATCTCAATAAACCGGTCATCGCGGCAGTCAACGGCATGGCGGTTGGAGGCGGTTTTGAACTGGCCATCTCCTGCGACCTTATCTTCGCCGCCGAACACGCTCGTTTCGCGTTACCGGAGATCAACGTCGGTGTACTTGCCGACGCCGCCAGCGTAAAGCTGCCACGCCGCATACCCTTCCACGTCGCCATGGACCTGCTGTTGACGGGGCGCTGGATGGAGGCCGAAGAAGCGGCGCGCTGGGGTCTTGTCAATGAGGTGCTGCCGGCCGGGGAATTGATGACCCGGGCGCGGGAAGTCGCCCAGCTCCTCGCCGAAGGCCCGCCGCTGGTCTTCGCCGCCACCAAGGAAACCGTTCGCATGACGGAAGATCTCAAGGAACAGGAGGCGCTCCAACTGCTGAACAACAAGGGTATTCCCTCCGTTAACACACTTTACGACAGCGAGGACTTGCAGGAAGGCACCCGCGCCTTCGCCGAAAAGCGCAAACCGAACTGGAAAGGACGGTAACTAACTGTTGCTGAGTCCTCGGCGCGTTTCATCCCGGGCCAGTACGTTGCCGGCGCCGACCTTGTAACGACGCAACGCCTGCATGATGGCGATCAGGCAATCGTCGCGTAATTGTTCCAGTTCTTTCACTGTCCGACCCGCGGCCTGTTGCCGGGTGCCGGTGGTCATCTTGTCGATCAAATCATCGGTCAGCTCGGGGGCTTCCAGTTTTGTCCAGGGCAATTTGAGCGCCGGGCCGAACTGTTTCATAAAGTCGCGCATGCCCGCGTCACCGCCGGCTGTATGGAAAGCCAGACAGGTACCCATGAAAGCCCAGCGGAGACCGGGGCCGTAGGTGATCGCCGCATCCAGTTCCTCGGTGTTGGCCACGTCATCGTTGACCAGGTGCAGGATTTCCCGCCACAGGGCCTCCTGTAAGCGGTCCGAGAGGAAGCCTTCTATTTCGGTGCGCACCCGCAACGGGTACATACCCAGGTCGGTGTAGAACGCCACGGCGCGGTCGATATTCTCATCCGCCGTTTTCCTGCCGCCCAACACTTCCACCAGCGGCAGCAGGTACACGGGGTTAAAAGGATGTCCGACGATGACCCGTTCGGGCCGGCGACAATCAGCCTGGAAATCGGAAGGCAGCAATCCTGAGGTACTGGAAGCAATGATGACGCCGGCTCGAGCACTGCCGTCTATGTGTGCGTGCAGGCTGCGCTTCAGTTCCAGTCGCTCCGGGGCGCTTTCCTGGATAAAGTCCGCAGCTGCACAGGCCTCCTCCAGCGAGTTGGCACAGTGCAGCCGTTCCAGACTCGCGCCGGGATAGAGGCCAAGTTTGCGTAATGCCGGCCAGGCGTTCTCCACGGCAGCCCTCAGCCTGGTCTGCCAATCCGTACCGGGGTCCCAGGCGACCACGTCCAGCCCATGCGCCAGCACGCGCGCGGCCCAACCGGCGCCGATAACCCCGGTCCCGATAACGGCTACGGTATTTATCTCCTTCACTATGAACTCTCAGCCCGGATATGGCATCAGATTGCTTGTCATCATTCCAGCCATGTCCCGAGAAGGGTTTCTTAAAATACCCTTTTTATTACCAAAATGGCCTCTCTAAGGTGGGAAATACTATCAAATGAGGAGCAACTATATAATAAAATCATCTGGTTGCGTCTGGTTGCGTAGGTCCGACCCCGATAACGGATAACGACCCCGATAACCCGCCACCGTCATTCCTGTTTGTCATAGCCATCGGCGGACGCCTTGTTAAGCACGTTTAACCAAGCCGAATTTCTCGCGCGTCTCGTCGGGACCCAGCACGCGGGCGCCCATCAGTTCGACGATTTTGCGCGCCCGTTCCACCAGTTGCGCGTTACTGGCGAATACCCCCTTCTCCAGGTAAAGATTATCCTCCAGACCTACGCGCACGTTGCCGCCGAGTATGGCGGCCTGAGCGGCAAAGGCCATCTGGTAGCGACCCAGCGCGAACGCGGTCCAGTTGGCGTCGGGGGGCAACTGGTCAACCAGGGATTTGAAAACACCTACGTTCGCCGGCGCTCCCCAGGGAATGCCGTGGCAGAGTTGAAACAGCGGCGGGGACTCCAGCAAATCTTCCCTGATCATTTGCAGGGCGAAACTGAGGTTGCCCGTATCGAAAATTTCCAACTCCGGCTTTACCCCCAGTTCCCGGATGCGTTTTGCGCCACGGCGCAGCATATCGGGCGTGGAGACGTAAACGAGGCTGCCGTCGCCGAAATTGAGCGAACCGCAGTCCAGGGAACAGATCTCCGGCAACAGTTCCTCAACGTGAGGCAGGCGCTCTGCTGCACCGACAAGATCGGTGTCTTCCCCGAATTTCGTCGGGGCAGCATCAGGTCCGATGCAGAGGTCTCCGCCCATGCCCGCCGTGAGGTTGATCACCACGTCGGTATCGGCAGAGCGAATACGCGCGACCACTTCCCGGTAGAGAGCAACGTCACGCGCGCCCTTACCGGTCTCGGGGTCGCGCACATGACAGTGGACGATGGCCGCCCCCGCTTTGGCTGCGTCAATAGCGGCGCCGGCAATTTGTTCAGGGGTAACCGGCAGCGCGGGATGTTTGCCAACCGTATCGCCGGCGCCGGTCACCGCACAGGTGATAACAACGTCAAAATTCATCGGTTCGCCTCCTGACCTGCATAAGTCACCAGATCGCAAGTTTTATGACCCTTGATATTGAACCACAGCGAGATCAAAAAATCCGTCTGAATAACGACATGAATTTGCCAATTTACGTAATCAGCCTGTGCTGTCGTCATTTGTATGTTGCTATTACCTTCGATCCGTCATTCCTGCGAAAGTTTACCCCTGTATGCTGTTGAGCAGGGGCAGGAATCCAGTCGATTAAATGATTCTTTATAAGGAAAGTTGGTTTGACTGGACTTCCGTCCCTTGGTCCATAAACGGCACGTCCGTGTGCCACTACTCGGGTCAAGCCCGGAATGACGGGACTTCAATTTTATGGGGATAAGTCAGGCTTTGATCACCTGCACGTCAAGTCACTTGACGCGCTCCTGGGTGGGCCGGAGCTTGAAATACTCGTGGTAACACTTGCTGAAGTGCTGTAAGGATTTGAAACCGGTTTCTATCGCGATTCCACGTACAGTCGTGCCGGATTGTCGCAGGAGATTGCGCGCGGCGTTGAGTCTCAGCCTGAGGTAATACTGGCTTGGAGAGTATTGGAAATAGTGGCGAAACGCACGTTCGAGTTGTCGGGTCGATATGTTGAGATATTCGGCAATTTCCTCTACGAACAACGGTTCGGAAATATTATTCCGCATGAGCAGCACGGCTTCATTCAGGTAATCCGGCGCCCCGGGGGCCTGGCTGCGAACCGATATATACTGGGGTTCGCCTAGCTCCCTGATGCGATCAACCGTGAACTGTTCGGAAATAGCCGAGGCAACCCCCCGATCGTAATCTCTTCGAACCAGGTACAGCATCAGGTCCAATGGCGCCGTGCCACCGGCGCAGGTATAACGCCGGCGATCAATCTCGAAGAGTTCATCGGTCACTTTCAACCGTGGAAATTCCTCGCGCAGACTGCCTATGTTTTCCCAGTGTATCGTGCAACGATGATCGTCAAGCACGCCGGATTTTGCCAACAGGTAGGTTCCGGTACACAAGGCGCCCAGGTGTAAATTGCTGCCGGAAAGCCGCCGCAACGCGTTGCCCAGTGACGGATTCCAACTGTCCTTGACGTGTACGCCGGCGCAGACGAACAACATGTCGAGTTTTTTCGCCTGCTCAAACGGGTAATTCGGCTGGATTTCCAGGGCGGCGCTTGAAGCAACGGGAGTATTATCAAGCGTCAAAACGGACCAGCGATACAACTCCTGCTCCGAGGTTAAATTCGCCATACGAAGCGCTTCGACCGCCGAAGAAAACGCGATCAGGGTAAAATTCGGCACCAACAGGAATCCGTAATGGAGTGATTCTTTAGTAGCTATTGCAATTCCCCCCGGACTTTTTTCGCAAATAATAGCACGCAAACGCGATGACTGCGCCCCCTGCGGGTTAAACCTCGCGGACCTCTGTGCTGCCGTCCGGCCGGTGGTCAAGAGCGTAATTCGCCGGCCGTAGCGTTTTGCCAAAATCTTTACGCAGCCATTTGAATAAGGAAAGCTGCAAGATAACCAAAACCGGAAACAACGGCAACGCGACAATCACCGTTGACGTCTGCACGGCCTTCAACCCGCCGGCAGCGATCAGGCCGACCGCTATCATGGCAAGGGCAAAGGCCCAGGCAAAGCGATTCCAGCGGGCCGGTTGCCCCTCGCCGGTCAGGTTCTTTGTGCTCACGCTGGCTAATACATAAGCGGAGGAGTCCAGCGTCGTGGCGAGGAAAATGATACACAGGATAGTAAATATAAACAGCGTGAACGTCCCTCCCGGGAGACTGCTGACTATGGCAACGACCGCGGCGGGAATGCCTGACTCGTTCAGCGCCGCGGATATGTCAAGAATGCCGTTCATCTCCGCATGGAGGGAATACCCGCCGCCTACCGCGAAAAACGCCATGCAACCGAGGCTCCCCCATATCACCTGCCCGATGATGACCTCCCTGATCGTGCGCCCCCTGGAAATGCGCGCCACAAACAGCCCGACCATCGGCGCATAAGCAATCCACCAGCCCCAGTAGAACACGGTCCAATCCTCCGGGAACCCGCTTTTTACAATGGGGTCCATCCAGAAACTCATGCGAAACAGGTTATCCAGCATCAGACCGATACTGTTCGTAGACATATTCAGGATAAATACGGTCGGCCCGGCCACCAGCACGAAGAGCAGGAAAACGATGGCAAGTATTGCGTTCAGGTCGGCCAGGATACGTATACCCTTATCCAGTCCCAGGTAAACGCTTGTTCCAAAGACTGCCGTCCACATTACCAGGACGCCGAAGTGCAACATGGGCGTATCCGGCAGGGAAAGACACCGGGCGACAAGGGCGGAAACAAGGGGAAGGCCCAACCCCAGGCTGGTGCCGGCGGCGCCTATGATGGCAAGAACAACAATCAGGTCGATCCCGATCCCAAGCCAGTCGGAACCCTGCCTGCCGAGTACGCCGCCGCTTGCGGTACTGATCCTGCAGGAAGGCTGTTTACGAACGTACAGCGAATACGCAATCGGCAGCGCCGGCAGCGCGTATATTGCCCAGGGAACCATCGACCAGTGGAACTGACCATACATGTGCGCCCACTCGGCCGCCTGCGGCGTACCGGCCTCGATTCCGAAAGGGGGAGTTTGGAAATAAAAAATCGGTTCGACAAAGGCCCAGTTGGTAATGCCGATGCCTATCCCGGCAGTAAACATCATGGCAACCCAGCTTGGCGTCGAGAACTCGGCGTCGTCGTCGGGGTCGCCTAATTTTACCCGTCCGTAACAACTGAACGCCAGCCAGGCAAGAACCGCGATGCTGGCGGCACCAGCCAGGAGGTACAACCAGCCGAAATAACCGGTCACGGTCTTCAACGCGTCACCGAGAAACAGTTCGGCGCGCTCGGGTTTCAAGACCAGCATCACGCCGATGATAATAACCAGGATAAAGGTTGGCAGGAAAACCTTTTTATCCAGGGTCGGTTGTGGGGTCGAAGATGTAGTGGTCACTGTCACTGTGCGGTCAATATGCTCGTGACAGGATACCATTACACAAGTAACATTAAAAGTCGAGCCTCTTCCAATACGAGATGATACTGAACGGAGATCGTGTTTCTAACACGAAATGATACTGAAATAGCCTGATTTCTGTTCATGATGGGAGGATGAATACCATTATGAACGACCATCACTTAAAAACACTGGAGCAGGTGCGTGCCTTTCTTGACGGCACCCAGGCTGTCGAGTTCTCCCTGGACACCAAAGCGGAACGCTACGATTTTATTCGTCGCACCCTCATTCGGTTTGCCTATCAGCGCTTGTCAAAGCCCGATAAAGGGCTGCTGCTCAGTTTCATGACACATGTCAGTGGCTATTCGCGGATTCAGGTAAAGCGGTTGACCAAAACCTGGCTCAAACGGGGACAACTACAACCCCGCTCCAGTGCAGGCAATGGCTTTACACGCAAATATACGGATGCGGACCAACGCCTTCTGGTCGAACTGGATGAACTGCATGGCACGCTCTCCGGACCCGCCACCAAAAAGCTTTGTGAACGTGCCTGGCGGTTGTTTAAACTCCCCGGCTATCAACGATTGGCCGGCATCTCCGTATCACACCTCTACAATATGAGGCGTGCCAAAATCTACCAGAGGAATCGTCGCCAGTTCGATAAAACACGGCCAAGAGCGTCCGCTATTGGCGAGCGGCGCAAACCACAGCCCAATGGCCAGCCCGGTTATATTCGAGTGGATACAGTTCATCAAGGCGACCTGGATGGGTTCAAAGGACTCTACCATATCAATGGCGTCGATGAAGTCACCCAATTTGAAATTGTCTGTGCCGTCGAAAAAATATCCGAGCGCTACCTGATCCCTGTGCTCGAACAGCTACTGGAGCAGTTCCCTTTTATGATTCTTGGCTTTCACGCCGACAACGGTTCCGAGTACATCAATCAGCATGTGGTCAAGCTCCTCAAGAAACTCCTGATCGAACTGACCAAATCCCGCGCTCGACACTCCAACGATAACGCGTTGGTCGAATCCAAAAATGGGTCGATCATCAGAAAGCACCTCGGCTACAGCCATATCCGACAGCACCTGGCGCCGCTGGTTAATCAGTTCCATCAAGACTATCTGAACCCCTACATCAATTACCATCGGCCTTGCTTCTTCCCGGTGACAAAAACCAATGCCAAAGGGAAGCAGGTAAAAACCTATCCCTATGAAGCCATGATGACACCGTATGAGAAGTTCAAATCACTCGACCAACCCAGCCAACATTTGAAACCCGACATCACTATGAATAAACTGGATGCAATTGCTTTTTCAATCAATGATAATGAAGCGGCTAAACAGCTCAAGGACGCCAAACAACAACTCTTTAAAACCGTTACTGAACAGAACCATCAGGCTGCATAGCGAGCACATGGATGGCTGCTATCAAGACCCAGAGTTCAGTATCATTTCTCTATTGGAATATACTGTCGGGTATAAGTTCAGTATTCAGATAGCCTGTACACAATCTTCAGGATATATCCTGACCTTTCGGGACAGCAGATTTCCAATCTTCGTCAGAAAACTCAACCATATACTCGCCCTCCGAAAACGGCTCACCGGCAAGATTATCAAGCCAGGCAATACCTTCATAATAGACATCGTCATATCGAGGATTTTTTACCGGATTTATCAATTTACGATCTTTCCGTTGCCTGTTTTTGTATCTCGCTCGCAATGCACGCATCCGTTCTTCGAACTCCCGCTTTTTGCTGTCCGATAAGTTATCTACGCTCATGGCACTGTATGTATAAATATTTTACATTCATATTGAAAAGAAATTATACATGACTTATATTGAAATAACATTCCAGTCATCAAGAAAAACCATCAACACATTCACGCTGAGGGAGAAAGCGAGGCAGGGTATCACCATGCTGGGAAAATTTATTCACGGGCAACGCACCAGGCGCAACATGACACAGGAGTATCTCGCATCCAAGCTGGGTGTGTCTCGTCCTACCTATCTGCACATTGAGCGCGGTGAGCGGGAGCTTACGGTTACCGAGGCCAAAACGCTGGCGGGGATTTTTGCTATGTCGCTTGAAGATTTTCTGGCTGGTCGCGAGCCGAAGCATACCGTTAAACTCACCAAGCAGCCGGCGCGAAAAACCGGAGACCTGCGGATTCGCGTGACACAAAAAAATCTCGATACGTTCAGGCAGGTTCTTCTTTACATCCTGAATAAAGTCGGTGGCAAGCCGAATGTAGGCGAGACCGTGCTGCACAAACTGCTTTATTTCATTGATTTTGACTATTACGAAAAATTTGAGGAAAACCTGATGGGCGCGACGTACATTAAAAATCATCACGGCCCGACGTCCGTCGAATTGCAGTCGATTCTGCAGGATATGCAGGAGAGCGGGGAAATTGAGGCAGTCAACAGTCAATATTTTAAACATGAGCAACAGAAATACCTGCCCCTCAAGCGTCCTACCCTTGCCTCTCTCTCTGCTCGCGACGTTGGGCATATTGATGATGTATTAGCCCGTCTCTCCGATAAAAACGCGAAAGAGATAGAAAACTATTCACACGGGGATATTTCCTGGAAATCGGCGCAGGACGGCCAGCCGCTTTCCTATGAGAGCGTCTTTTACCGTGATGAGAAGTACTCCGTAAGAAACTATGACGATGAACTTTGATGAACTGCCGGAATTTCAAAAAGAACGTCAGCGCCTTGCCAGGAAATATCGCTCACTTCCCGAAGACCTCCGGGAGTTTCGGAACGTCGTTTCCGTCGTCCCGCTCGGGAACAATAAACATTTTGCCGTCATTGAGCGAAACGACGTCCTGTATATTGTAAAAGCCCGTTTGTTTTGCCGATATTTGAAGGGGTCGTCACTGCGCGTCATCTACTCGTATTCTGAGCAGAAACAGCGAATTGAATTTATCGAAATATCACAAGCAAAGGAGATAAGGAGAACGAAGATCGCAAGCGAGTGGAACAGTATTTGATCAAGTATCAAAAAAGATTATGTATCATTGAACCAATTTATCTGACAAATCAAAGAATAAGGACAACACGGAATGACAAAACGGACCAGGAAATCCATGGCAACCGTGCCAGCCACCCAGATTGAACGCCATATCCTCCTCATTCGGGGAGAAAAAGTTATACTTGACGCTGACCTTGCGATCCTCTATGAAGTGGAAACCAAAGTTCTGACCCAAGCCGTCAAACGCAATATGACGCGTTTTCCCGCTGATTTCATGTTCCAACTCAGCAAGGAAGAATTTGACCACTTGAGGTCACAGACTGTGACCTCAAACTGGGGTGGCCGACGCTACCCACCCTATGCTTTTACTGAACAGGGCGTAGCCATGCTGTCCGGCGTATTGCGTAGCGACCGTGCGGTGAAAGTAAACATTCAGCAGTGCTTGTCCGGCTTTACTCATTTTCCCGGTCATTGATTGCCTCTCTGATTTTTTTCAGTTCGTGAGCCGGAATATTCTCACGCTCATTCTTTTCATACATGGCAAGAAGCCAGGTTTCATATTGATCTGGTTTGTTTATTTCAAAACGCTTCGGGAAGAACAGTAAAGCCTTCCCGATATGCTACGTCACGCAGTCGTTGATCAAAGGCAACAATGCCCTGGCCGGTTGTGAGTCCCTGGCACCACTGGATGGCGGCAGAGAGTTGCAAGGCATCCGCCGCTCGTAAGGGATGCACTGCCAACAATCGTTCGGCCGTACTGCGTAACGCCTCACTCGGTTGCATCTCGGTCCAGGCTTGCACCAGGGTATGCAACACGTGACGCGCGGCGCGTTCGTCAAGGGTTGTCAAGTCACCTGCTCTTACTTGTCGCATCAATGCAGAAATACATTCGGTGCGCGCGCGCCACCACGCGACTATGGAAGAATCTTCAACGAGCAAGTCCTGTACGATGGTCGTGTTCGGCTCATACACACATAGGGGCACAATGGCCGACGTATCCCAGAATCTCACCAGCCTTCTTCCCGCTCCTGCAAAACCGCCGAACGCACTGCCGCCTGTGAGTCCATGGGACGCGGCAGTTCCCAAAAATCCTCTGGTAAGGATTTCTCAGCGCGTTTGAGCAGGCCTTTTTTTTCCATGTCTACCAGGTGCTCAGGTAGAGACGCAAGATCCGCAACAGGCAATAAACGCGCAACAGGACGACCATGGTCGGTAATTAACACTTCTTCGCCGGCTTTGACCCGACGCAAGTAGGCGCTTATCGACATTTTGAGTTGTGACACAGTTGTAGTCTGCATGTAATGACCTGTCTGGTTAAAATATTAAGGCCAGTATAGTTAGTATACTATCGTCAAGCAACATATTTGTGCAACTCCGTCTACCGTTCCTCATTAAAAAAATCAATGGGGAGCGTAGTCGGACAACAGGCCCAGTAGCAGGCACAGGCAGGAAAGGAGCAGCACCAGGGTAAACGGTATGGCCACGGTAATGGCGCCGGCCTGTAATGCGCTCAAGGCATCGCTGCCGCCGCCGACGAGTAAGGCCGCCGCAATCAGGCCCAGCAGTATCGCCCAGAAAGCGCGCTGGTAACGGGGCGAATCGAGCTTCCCCCCGGCGGTGATAATGTCCACGACCAGGGAGCCGGAATCGGCCGAGGTGATAAAAAAAGTCAGCACCAGGACCACGGCCACCAGTGAAGCCAGGATTGTGAAAGGCAGGTTTTCCAGGGCATGGAAGAGGGCCAGGGAAGGATCGTCAATGCCGTTGGCCAACTCGCCGATGCCGTGCTGGACCTGGTCCAGCGCGACGCCACCAAAAACCGACATCCAGATGGCGCTGACCAGTGTCGGCAACAATAACACGGCCACCAGGAACTCCCTGACCGTGCGGCCCTTGGAAATACGCGCGATAAATATCCCGACAAAAGGCGACCAGGATATCCACCAGGCCCAGTAAAAGACGGTCCAGCTCTTGTACCATGCCTCATCTTCACGGCCGACCCAGTCACTCAAAGGCATGAAATGTGTCACATAGTGCGAAAGGTCTTCACCGATGCCGGAAATAGCCGACAAGGTAGGGCCGGCAATAACAACAAACATAAGGAGCAGCAATGCAACCAGTATATTGAAGTTACTCAACACTTTTACGCCGCGATCCAGGCCGCGTATGACGGATATAATGGCAATCGCCGTGACCACGGTGATAATTAACAACTGTGTGGTCAAGCCATTGTCAACGCCGAACACAGCGTGCAGCCCCCCGGTGGCCTGTTTGGCTCCCAGTCCCAGGGAAGTGGCCAGACCGAAGATGGTGGCAAAAACGGCCACCACGTCGATGAAATGCCCCGGCCAACGCCAACATTGTTCGCCCAACAACGGGTAGAAGATGGAACGGATTACTAACGGTAAACCTTTATTGAATGAAAAGAAGGCCAGGGACAGCGCCACCACGGCAAAGATGGCCCAGGGATGTAAGCCCCAATGGTACAGCGTCGCCCCCATCGCGGCGGCAGCCGCTTCAGGCGAATGAGGCAACACATTTAACGGTGTTCCGGCCCAGTTCGTATAGTAGGCAACCGGCTCGGCGACGCACCAGAACATCAGGCCGATACCCATCCCGGCCGCAAACAGCATGGAAAACCAGGATAGCCTGGAAAACTCGGGTTTCGCTGCTTCGCCACCCAGCCGTATCCTGCCGCAAGGCAATACGATCAACAGAATACAAAAGAAGACAAAGAAATTGCCGGAAATCATCACCAGCCAATCAAAATTTTCAATTGACCAGTTCTTTGCCTGTTCAAGAATGATTTTGGCTTCGCCGGGGAATAATAGGGTTCCGACAACGAAGCCGACGGTGAGAAGCGCAGTGATAAAAAACACCGGGTTATGTAACTCCATCCTGAAGATGCGGACGTTGTCCTGACCGACGGTATAACGGGTGTTGTAATGGTTGGGAGAGGACACTGTTTGATTATACTTGACTATTTGTAGAATTGGCGGACAATTGCGCCGCCTGTCGGAAACCAGGCAACAGAAGTTTCCCGTAAAATCGCTGGTTCATGTATTTATCAGGGCAATCACTCTCTTGAACAATTCGCATCATCAAACAAGTAAACCGCAGATCTTCCTGGTTTGGAGCCTGCTGTTCGGCGTTGCGTTGATCTCCGTCTGCAACGGCATGCAGGGTACGCTGCTGGGGATCAGGGCTTCACTGGAAGACTTCGGGGTAGACACCATCGGTCTCATTATGTCCGCCTATTATGCCGGCTTTCTCCTGGGCGCCCGGGTGGTGCCCAAGTGGGTAAAACAAGTGGGACATATCCGCGTGTTTGCCGCCCTGGCCTCAATTGCCTCCGTAGCTATCCTGCTGCATTCCGCCGTTGTCAACCCGGTGATGTGGTTCCTGTTTCGCACGTTGACGGGCTTTTGTCTGTCAGGTTTATACATGGTCTCGGAAAGCTGGCTGAACGCCATCTCCGGCAACCACAATCGAGGCCGCCTGCTGGCTGCCTATATGTTCACCATTGCCCTGGGGTTTATCGGCGGACAATTCCTGATAAACCTGGCGTCCCCGCTGGGTTTCGAGTTGTTTATCCTGGCCTCCGTCATCCTGTCCATTGCCATCGTGCCTATGTTGCTGAGTAATATTTCCGCCCCGGCGATTGCGTACGCGGAACACCTGGAGTTGAGCAGGTTAATCAGGCTTACTCCCCTGGGGGCCATGGGCGTCTTCGTACAGGGCGTCACCTCTGGCGCGGTGATGTGGTTAACCGCGGTATTTGGCCAACAGAGCGGTTTTTCCACTGCCGAGAGCGCCTTGCTGGTGGGGACCCTGATGGCTGGAGGACTGGTATTGTTACTGCCCGTCGGCAGGTTGTCTGACCGCCAGGAGCGCCGCCACACTTTGCTGTTATTATCAGTCCTGGCTGCAGGCGCGAGCCTGTTCGTGCCGTTTGCCGCCCACCTGGGCAATCTGTGGTTCCTGGCCGGTCTGTTGTTCCTGGTGGGTGGGATCGTCCTGTCGTTTTACTCGGTGTCCATGTCTCATATCAACGATCACGTACGCAACGAGCAAATTCTGTCGGCCAGCGGCAGCATTATTTTTATAAATGGAATCGGCGGCTTATCAGGCCCCATACTCAGCACCCAGGTGATGAAATTCTTCGGGCCGGGCAGTCTGTATTATTTCGTGGCGCTGGTTTACCTGTTCATGGCGGTATTCACCCTTTACCGCATGTCGGTGCGCGCGCCGATTACCGCGCAGGAACAATCTCATGGGATGGCGGTCATGATGCAAACATCGCAGGTCATCGTAGCCGAGGCAATGGATGAAACAGACCTGGGCGACCCATTAGCGCCCGAGAATGAACAGGGGTTCTAACTCGCGTTTCTTACTGGGAAATAACGTCAGGAATGAAGAGTTGTTCCCCTGAAATTCTGAATTCACGAATAATGCACTGTCCCTGCTCTCCGCGGATGAAGTCCGCATATTTTTGCGCCAGGGCTGTTTGGGTATGCGGGTGTTTTTCGGAGTTCACGAGGATAACGTGATAGGGATTTTGTAACTCCGCCGCGCCCTCATGGACGATAGCCAACTCTATTTTGCCCCTGAATGCCAGGTACGTTCCCCTGTCGGTCAGCGTATATGCCTGTTTGTCACCGGCTATTTTCAATACTGCGCCCATACCCTGGCCCACGGACAGGTACCAGGCCCCTCCCGGCTTGAGCCGCGCCGCTTGCCAAAGAGTCATTTCCTTCTTGTGTGTCCCTGAGTCATCCCCTCTTGAGATAAAACCGACACCGGAGCTCGCTATGCGCGTCATGGCGTCCGCCAGTGAATCCGCCGCGGCCACGGCAGCCGGGTCTGCAACGGGACCTACCAGGATAAAGTCATTGTGCATGACAGGTAAGCGCTCCACGCCGAAACCGCTCTCGACGAACTCCTTCTCCGCTGCCGGGGCATGGACCATGACCAGGTCCACGTCGCCGTTCCTGCCCAGGCGCAAGGCCTTGCCGGTACCTACGGCGATTACGTCCAACCTGACGTTGTTCTGCTCTTCAAAAGGCGGATGCAACAGGGTCAACAGACCTGAATTTTCCGTACTGGTCGTCGTGGCCAACCTTAATCGTTCCTCCGCGACAACGACGTTTGAAATTAAAACTGCCGAGAGTAGTAAATATAAAATTCTTTTCATTGTTAATTCATTTTTGTAGACAAGGCCGGGATTTTGCAGGAAAACGCTCTTTTTTTGAATATTATTCAGAATATTTCTTGAAATATATATTTTATAATATATACTTTTTCTCATGAAAGAAGCAAAGCTATTCACTAATGGTCAAAGTCAGGCAGTAAGACTACCCAAAGAATTCCGGTTTCGTGGAAAATCCGTCTATATAAAGAGGTTAGGCGGTTATGTTATTCTTATCCCGAAGGAAAATCCCTGGCAAACGATGTTTGACGCCCGCGGAAAATTCACTTCGGATTTTATGGCGCAACGGGATCAAGGTTATCAGGAAAACAGGGAAGACCTCAGTTTATGAAATATGTACTTGATACAAATTCGTGTATTTATATCATCAACAAACATTCCGACAAAATTCAGAAAAAATTTGAAACCCTGAATATCGGTGACGTCTGCATTTCATCAATTACCTGCGCGGAACTTCAATTCGGTATCTCCAACAGCTCCAACCCGAAACAAAATCAGGAGGCGCTTAATGAATTCCTGGGACCACTCGAGATCCTGGATTTCCCTGTGGGCGCCTGCCCGCTTTACGGCGAGATAAGAGCAAAACTCAAGAAATCAGGCAATATGATTGGTCCCCTGGATTTACTCATTGGCGCACACGCCTTGTTTCTCCAAGCCACTTTAGTAACGAATAATGAGAACGAATTCTCCCGAATTTCAAGGCTGAAAATAGAAAACTGGATTTAATGGATTTTGGGACATGCTGGAAGCAGCTGGAAAAGGCGCTTCCTCTTACCTGACGCATCAATACCCATTATTGCTTCTGCCGCTGTGTTGCAGCCACAGGGCTGCGTATTCGGCAAAACTGCGGCGGACGATGATGTCAAAAGTCGGCGTGTCATCGGTCAGGGCGATCAGCATGGATGTCTTTGCCAGGGTGGTTTGTGCGCATTGGCCGACTTTGAAGCTGCGCGGATGAAGATCCAGGGTACAGCCTTTAGCCAACACTTCCCGGGAATGATTGCCGCGCAGACGGATTAATATCTGGCCGCCGGTCACGTCAACCAGGGAGTGGTGTTGCCCTGCCAGGTTTATTCTCAGTTGTTCCGCTGTTTCTTTTTCTCTCCCAAGCCCGGTAGCCAGCAACCATTCATCGGGACCGAGCCAGAATACCGTGTGTTCTCCGACCGTAAACGTATTGGCAGTGCTCGGCAAGGGCTGTCCCAGCGCTGTCTGTACTGCCTGCCGGAACTGTTCAGCGCCGGGGTCCCCGCGCAGGTTGAGGTAACCGTAATGGGGTCGTACTTCCAGTTGTACGCCGGGGTTATCCGGACCGGGCGCAACCGCTGCACTGAGGAAAGAAGTCAGCGCATGCTGTCTTTGAAACGAATCAGACATTCTGTCGCTCTCCTTTCGGGTCGTAGAATACGGAGGAGACGATCCTGACCCTGACATATCGTCCGGAGCGTAACGCGGCATAGACGATCTCGCCTTTGCGGGCGCGCCCGGCGCTGACCAATGCCAGGGCTATGGGATGGCCCAGGCAGGCGCTGTGGTAACTGGAGGTAACGTAGCCCAGTTTATGGATTGGCGGGTCGCCACCTGGCTGCTCTACAAGTTGTGTACCTTCCGGCAAAGCGTCCGTTCCATCTTCGCATGAGAGGCCAACCAGTTGTTTACGGTCTGCCCGTTGACAGTCGGGGCGCGCCAAGGAGCGTTTGCCCAGGTAGTCCTTGTCTTTGGACAGGAGCCAGTGCATTCCCAGGTCCAGCGGTGATACGGAACCGTCGGTGTCCTGGCCGACGATGACAAAGCCTTTCTCAGCCCGCAGCACGTGCATGGTTTCGGTGCCGTAGGGAGTAATACCATACTGTTCACCGGCCTCCATCAAGGTCCGCCACAGGGCTGGGGCACAGTCGCTTTCCACGTTGATTTCAAAGGCCAGTTCGCCGCTGAAACTCACGCGGAATACCTGTACGGCAAACCCCGCCAGTGAGCCGGCGCGTACCGACATGAAGGGAAAGTCGGCCTGGTCGAAAGTCATATTGCTTTCCATGCTCCGCAACAACTTCCTGCTTTCCGGGCCGACCAGGGCAATGGTGGACCAGCGTTCCGTGACGGACGTCAGGTATACCTTTAAATCCAGCCATTCCGTTTGCAACCATTGTTCCAGCCAGCCCAGCACCCCGGCCGCGCCGCCGGTGGTGGTGGTAAGATAAAAATGCTGCTCGCCCAGGCGCGCCATGACCCCGTCATCCATGACCATGCCGTCTTCGCCCAACATGATACCATAGGCGCAACGTCCAACCTTCATCCCGGCGACGTTGTGGGAGTAGATACGTTCCAGGAAGGTGACCGCGTCCGGGCCTTGCACCTCTATCTTGCCCAGGGTCGAGGCGTCCATGATTGCCAGCGACGCGCGGGCGGCGAAACACTCCCGGGCCACCGCCTCATGTAAATCTTCCCCTGCCCGGGGAAAATACCAGGGCCGCAACCATTGCCCCACTACCTCAAAGTCGGCCCCGGCCGCTTCATGCCAATCATGCAGCGCGGTTTTACGCACTGGTTCATAGAGTGTGCCCACGTCCGCGCCGGCGCCCGCGCCGAAAGTGACGGCTGTGTAGGGCGGCCTGAACGTGGTCGTGCCGACCTCGGCGATGGGTTTGTCCAGACTCTCCGCCAACACTGCCATGCCGTTAATATTTCCCAGCTTGCCCTGGTCGGTGCCAAACCCCAGCGCGGTATAACGTTTGACGTGCTCTACGCTCTGAAAACCCTCGCGCACGGCCAGGTACACGTCAGCTACGGTCGTATCATTCTGATAATCAATAAATTGTTTCGGGCAACGCCCCGGAGATTGCAACAAGGGAACCCGCCATAAAGGTTGCAACGATCTGGTCCCCCCGTCCACCTCCTGTTTAACTTCCGGCGTAGAAAACGGCGCCGACTCAAACCCGCACCATTGCGCCGCGCTCAATCCCGCCTGCTTCCCCTCCTCCAGACAAGCATCAAGGGAAAAAGACCCGTTACCCGCCCCTGCTGAGACATTATCCTGTCGAGACTCGCCGGGGACAAAACAACTGCGGGCTTCATCCCAGATAATCCTGCCCCCTGCCTGCGAATGCAGGTGGACGGCCGGATTCCACCCGCCGGACATGGCGACCAGGTCGCAATCAAGCGTTTTCGAGCCCCCCGTCAAGGCTTTGCCGTCCGCCGACAGCGGCGTAACCTGTACGGAACGCACCTTCTTTCTGCCCGTCACGTTGGTGATGACGCGCCCCCGGAAGATGTCAACACCGGCCTGGCGCAGGGGTTCGGCAATGGCGCCGGCGCCCCCGGCGCGACAATCAATGATCGCGGCGACGGTCGCCCCTGCCGACGCCAGGTCCAGGGCTGCCTGATACCCTCCGTCGTTATTGGTAAAGATCACGCCGCGCCGACCGGGACACACCCCATAGCGATGAATATAGCCGGATACCGCCGAGGCCAGCATTACCCCCGGACGATCATTATTTGGAAATACCAGGGGCCGCTCAATGCTCCCCTGAGCAAGGATGACCCGTTTGGCCCGCACCCGCCATAAGCGTTGTCGCACCTCTCCCGCGGGTTGTTCGCCCAGGTGGTCGCGGCGCCGTTCCAGGATAGTGAGAAAATTGTAATCGTAATAACCGAACACCGTGCTGCGGGACAGCAGGATCGCTTCGGGACAACGCGCCAACTCCGCCAGCACCTTGCTTAACCATTCATCGGCGGAGTTGCCGTTCAGCCTGACCGTGTCATACAACAGGCTGCCGCCGAATTCGCTTTGTTCATCCGCAATGATCACCCTGGCGCCGGATTTGGCCGCCGCCAACGCCGCCATCAGTCCCGTCGGTCCGGCCCCGACCACCAGTACGTCACAATGGGCGTTGTAATGCTCATAACGACCCGGATCCGCCAGTTGTGGCGAGACACCCAGACCGGAGGCGCGACGGAGCCAGTGCTCATACCAGCGCCACAGGAACCGGGGCGCCATAAAGGTCTTGTAGTAAAACCCCGCGCCCAGTAACCGATGCCAGAAATCATTTACCGCCAGCAGGTCAAAATCGAGACCGGGCCAGCCCGTTGTCGTGGTTGCAACAAGGCCCTCATATAACTCCACTTCGGTGGCGCGCAGCCCGGGTATGGTGGTAGCGCCCGTACCCACCTGGACAATGGCGTTGGGCTCTTCTGCGCCGATACCCGCGAGGCCCCGCGGGCGATGGTACTTGAAACTGCGGCCGATCATGCGTATCCCGTTTGCCAGTAATGCAGAGGCCAGGGTGTCTCCGGTATAGCCTTGACAGGTTCGGCCGTTAAACCGGAACGTCAGTGGTTGTGACCGGTCGATACGGCCGCCTTCGGTAAGACGATCAGGTTGCATAATCCGTAAATCGGTAAGTCACGGTATCCCTTTCCAGCACAAACCAGCGGCGACAACCCTGGGCATGCACCCATTGCTCCTTGTGCAGTCCCTTGGAGTTTTTGCGCATGAATAGATAATCCGCCCATTGTTCATCTGTCAGCGTATCCGGCGCGGCCGGCCGGACAATATCGGCTTCACCACCGTAACTGAATTCGCTTTCGTCACGTTCACCGCACCAGGGACATTTTATGAGCAGCATGTTCCGTCTCTCTGTGTTACCAGGCTAAGGGGACAGGTTGGGGGGGGTACTGTCTGTGTGTTGTGGACATTGTTCCGGTTAATGGGCTACCGCGGCGGCGCCGTGTTCGTCTATGAGCGCGCCCGTGGTAAAGCGTTCCAGTCCGAACGGGGCATTCAACTCATGGGGCTGGTCCCGGGCAATAGTGTGGGCAAAAGCCCAGCCGGAGCCGGGAGTGGCCTTGAATCCGCCGGTGCCCCAGCCGCAGTTGAAATAGAGACCCTGTAAAGGGGTCTTGCCGACAATCGGGCAGGCGTCAGGCGAGACATCAACGATACCGCCCCATTGACGCAACATGCGCACCCGGCTGAACGGGGGGAACAGTTCGATGATGGCCTGCATGGCATGTTCAATGGTCTGGAAACTGCCGCGCTGGCCGTAACCGGTATAGGCGTCGATGCCGGCGCCGATGACCAGTTCGCCCTTGTCCGACTGGCTGATATAACCGTGTACGGCGCCGGACATGACGACGGTATCCAGTACCGGTTTCAGCGGTTCCGATACGAATGCCTGCAACGGGTGGCTTTCCAGCGGCAGGCGCAACCCAGCCATCTCCGCCAGGACGCTGGCATGGCCGGCGACAACGACGCCGATCCGGTTTGCTTCAATACGTCCGCGGCTGGTCTCTACGCCGGTGACCCTGTCGCCATCCCGGTTCAGACCGGTTACTTCGCACTGTTGAATGATGTCGACGCCCAGGGCATCGGCGGCCCGGGCAAATCCCCAGGCTACCGCGTCGTGACGGGCGACGCCGCCCCGACGCTGCAACGAAGCGCCCAGGATCGGATAACGCACTTGGGGCGAGACGTTGATCATGGGGATGGCGGCCTTGATTTGTGCGGGCGTTACCATCTCGGCATCGATACCGTCCAGACGATTGGCGTTGACCCGCCGTTCGATATCGCGCAAATCCTGTAAGCTGTGACCCAGGTTGTAGACACCGCGCTGACTGAACATGACGTTATAATTCAGGTCCCGGCTCAACCCCTCCCACAGCTTCAGCGATTTCTCATAGAACAGCGCGGCTTCCGTCCACAGGTAGTTGGAACGCACGAGGGTGGTATTACGTCCCGTATTGCCGCCGCCAATCCAGCCTTTCTCCAACACGGCGACGTTACGGATTCCGTGTTCTTTTGCCAGGTAGTAGGCGGTTGCCAGACCGTGGCCGCCGCCGCCAATGATCAGCGCGTCGTATTTTTTCCGGGGCGCGGGACTGCGCCAGGCTTGTTGCCAGTTTTCATTATAAGAGACGGCATTGCGCAACAGGGCGAAGATGGAATATTTCTGCCTGTTCATTTTAGTCCGGATATCTCACCAAAGGATGCGGGCTAACACTCGATCACGTTGACGGCCAAGCCGCCGCGGGCCGTTTCCTTATACTTGCTTTTCATGTCGCGGCCGGTATCCCGCATGGTTTTAATCACCTTGTCCAGTGAAACATAATGCTGACCATCCGCCAACAGCGCCATGCGCGCGGCATTGATCGCCTTGACCGAAGCGATGGCATTGCGTTCGATACAGGGGATCTGCACCAGTCCTCCGACGGGGTCGCAGGTCAGGCCCAGGTTGTGTTCCATGGCGATCTCCGCGGCCTGTTCGACCTGCGCCGGCGTACCGCCCAACACCTCGGCCAGGGCGCCGGCCGCCATTGAGCAGGCCGAACCCACTTCACCCTGGCAACCAACCTCGGCGCCGGAGATGGACGCGTTGAGTTTGTAGAGTATACCAATCGCTGCCGCGGTCAGCAGGAACCTTACGACCCCGTCGTCATCGGCGCCATCGTAAAAGCGATAATAATAGTGCAGTACCGCGGGGAGTATGCCGGCGGCGCCGTTGGTGGGCGCGGTGACTACCCTCCCCCCTGCGGCGTTTTCTTCATTGACGGCCAGGGCATAGAGATTCACCCAGTCCATCGCCTCGAACGCGTCCGGGACATCATCCTGTCTTTGCACGAGTTTTTCCTTCAATGCAGCGGCCCGGCGTCTGACCTTCAAACCGCCCGGCAGGATGCCGCCGGTCCGGCAACCACGGGCGACGCAATCCTGCATGGCCTGCCATATATTGAGCAATCCGGCCAGGATATCCTGTTCTGTCCGCAAGCACTTTTCGTTTTCCAGCATCAAGGCGCTGATACTCATGTTATGTGTGTCACATAATTCGAGTAACTCCCTTGCCGTGCGAAAGGGATAGGGAAGCGAAACGGAAGCGTCTTCCTCCAACGCAAGTTCGCCTTGATCGTTTGTGTCGATGACAAAGCCGCCACCGACCGAGTAATAGGTCTTCTCGACCAGCGTCTCTCCCCGTTCATCCAGCGCGCGGAAACGCATACCATTTACGTGCAAGGGCAGGCGTTCTTTTTTGTGAAAGATGAGGGCCTTGTCCACGTCGAACTTGACGGGCTGGCGTTGCAACAGGTCGAGACGCCGGGATGCGCGCACCCGCTCAACCTTGTCGTCCACCTCGTCAGGGTCAGTTGTTTCCGGTGTTTCACCCAGCAATCCGAGAATCACGGCCTTATCGCTGCCGTGGCCCCTGCCGGTGGCGCCCAGGGAACCATACAACCCCACGCTGAGCGCGTCCACGCGCGTTAACAGCTTCCCTGCTTCCAGGCGCCGCGCGAACAACAAAGCCGCGCGCATGGGGCCGACCGTATGGGAGCTGGAAGGCCCTATCCCGATAGAAAACATGTCGAATACACTAATCAAAAAACAATCTCAGCCGTTACTTCCGTCATACTGGCGAATGCCAGTATCCAGTAGAATAACGAATGGTTGATTAAACGACTCAGCTGAGTTCGTCGAAATCTGGATACTGGCATTCGCCAGTATGACGGCCGTGGAACTCCTGCGTGCTCTCCGTGGTTAAGAATTTTAACGGGCATCGGACATATCGGTATGTTGTTCGTCCTGCCGACGTTGTGGTAAACCATCGTCCAGATCATAGTAATCGGCCTTGTGCTGCACGAAAATATGTTCCACCGCCTCAATTCCAGTGGACTGATCTAATGTGCCCGCCATAATGGACACATGGTTATCCGATTCAGGTGACCAGAACAGACTTGCTCCACAATGCCTGCAAAAACCCCGTCTGGCGGACGCTGACGACTGATACCAACTCAAGCCCTGGTCCGAAATCAGTACCAGATTTTCCTTCACGGTTGCAGTGGCGGCGACAAAATGTCCACTCGTCCTTCGGCACTGGGTGCAATGGCAATATACAACAGGTCGGAGCGAACCTAAGACCTTGTATTTCACCGCGCCGCAAAGACAACCGCCAGTGGCGCGCACGGGCCTATTTGTTTGCATTATTCATATCCCGCAGGCGTTCGTTGTCGGGGTCGAACGGACTTTCCGGTATCACGACGGCCCGGTAGTTCCTGTTGAGGATGTCGATTTCCATCTCAGTGCCTGTTGCGGCGTATTCCGGTTTAACCATCCCCAGCGCCAGGGATTTACCCACCCTGAAGCCAAAACCGCCACCGGTGGCGCGCCCGATTAACTCACCGTCTCTGGTCAACGCATTATTTCCCAGCGCATCGGCATCGTCGGTGTCCAGGACTTCCAGGGTGACGAGCACGTGGTTGAGACCTTGTTCCCTGCCGGCCAGCAGTTCTTCTCTGCCAAGAAACTCGCCCTTGTCGGGATGGACAAACCGGTCCATTCGCGATTCATAAGCGGAGTATTCGATGGATAATTCGGTACCCACCATGCGATAGGACTTTTCCAGTCGCAGGGAGTCCATTGCCCGAATGCCGAAGGGTCTCAAACCCAAATCATCACCGGCTTCAAACAAAGCGTCGAACAACGCGTTTTGTCGGTGGATGGGATGGTGCAACTCCCAGCCCATCTCACCCACGTAATTGACTCGCATGGCATTTACCGCTATCCCCGCTATGTCAACCTGCCGGGCAGCCAGGAAGGGAAACGCCTCATTGGAAAAATCATCATTGGATACGCGTTGCAGTAATTGACGGGAACGAGGACCGGCAACAACGAATACGCCCATGCTGTCGGTCAGGTGTTCGTAACGCACTGAGCCGTCGGTGGGCATAGACTTACAGAGGTAATCGTGGTCCAGCCTTTGCCATGCGGCAGCCGATACCAGGTAGAATGAATCTGCCGACTCACGGGTGATGGTAAATTCCGAATGTACGCCCCCCCGTTGGTTCAACGAGTGACAAAGGTAGATCCGTCCAGTCTTCCCAGGCAGCCGGTTGGCGACCATGTAGTCCAGAAACGCTTCGGCGCCCGGGCCGGATATACGGCACTTGGCAAATGGCGTCATGTCCAGCAACCCTACCCTGCGGTTGATGTGCAGTGCTTCTTTTTTAATGGCCTCAAACCAGCGCGAGCGGCGAAACGACCAGTGATCTTCCTGCGCCATCCCATCCGTGGCGAACCAGTTGGCCCGTTCCCAACCGAATTTCTGGCCAAATACGGCCCCCATTTCCAGTAATCGCCCATAGCAGGGCGCGGTTTTCAAAGGGCGGGCGGCGGGGCGTTCCTCGTCGGGATAATGAATGATGAACACGTGGGCATAGGCTTCTTCATTCTTTTTGATTAAATAATCCTTGTTGGCGTAATCGCCGAAACGCCGCGGCTCCACCCCCAGCATATCGATGGTTGGTTCGCCCTCAACGATCCATTCCGCCAGTTGCCGGCCGGCGCCGCCGGCGGCGGTAATACCGAAACTGTGACCTTCGTTGAGCCAGAAGTTTCTCAGGCCCCAGGCGGGGCCGACGATGGGATTGCCGTCCGGGGTATAGGCGATGGCGCCGTTGTACACCTGTTTAATGCCGCACTCGGCAAAGGCCGGGACCCGATTCATGGCCGCTTCGATATGGGGTTCCAACCGGTCAATGTCTTCCTGGAACAATTCATACTCGGCGGTCTCGGTAGGGCCGTCAACGTAACAGCAGGGCGCGCCTTTTTCGTAGGGGCCCAGGATAAAGCCCTGGTTTTCTTCGCGCAGGTACCAGGAACCGTCGGATTCACGCAAAACGGCCATTTCAGGCAGGCCCTGCCCGGCCCGCGCAACCAGGTCGGGATGAGATTCCGTAACGATGTATTGATGTTCAACCGGCATCACCGGGATTTCCAGGCCGACCATGGCCCCGGTCCGGCGGGCATAATTGCCGGTCGCAGAGACAACGTGTTCACAGGTGATATCGCCCTTGGCGGTCTTGACCCGCCACTCACCCGTAACGGTACGTTCAATGCCTTCCACCCTGGTATGACGATAAATTTCCGCGCCCCGCGCACGGGCGCCTTTTGCCAGGGCCTGGGTCAGGTCAGCCGGTTGAATATAGCCGTCGTCGGGGTGATACAGCGCACCGACCAGTCCGTCCGTATTGCACAGGGGCCAAATCTCCCGTACCTGGCCCGGTGTCAGAAATTCAATGTTGACGCCGATGGTGCGGGCGGTGGCCGCGTATTGATAATACTCATCCATACGCTCCCTGTTCATGGCAAGACGCAGGTTGCCGACCTGTTTAAACCCCACCGCTTGTCCTGTTTCGGCCTCCAGTTCCTGGTAAAGGTTCACCGAGTATTTATGGATCTGGCCGACGCTGTAGCTCATGTTGAACAGGGGCAGCAGGCCGGCCGCATGCCAGGTGGAGCCGGAGGTCAGCTCCGCTTTTTCCACCAGCACGACGTCTTCTCCCCAGCCTTTCCCGGCCAGGTGATACAGCGTGCTGACACCGACAACGCCGCCACCGATAACCACTACCCGGGCGTGTGTTTTCATGTATTTTTTGTTCCTGATGGGAAATAACGAATAAGCGCGTATATTATGCGGCGGCGCTTACAGGTGATTATCCCAGGAACGACCGGGATTAGTCAAAATACGTCATTGAGGAAGAAAGGGAATGAGGAATTGATATTTGGGGTCAGAGTAAAAATACTCAACAATAAACAAGTACTACCTGTCAGGTTGCCTGTATTTTTACTCTGACCCCAAATATCGTGTAGGCAGGAATAGCAACGGAGGCAACCCCGCCACCCCGGGCTTGACCCGGGGTCCAGTCAATAATGTGTCGCCGAAGGCGACTCTTTGTCTACTGGATTCCCGTTTTCACGGGAATGGCAGAAGAGGCCTGCGCGGGAATGACGGGGAAATAGATATGGCCTCAGCCTTTTGCTGCCTGTGCTGCTTCCCAGGCTTCCTGGACGGACTGCCATGTCACCAGGGCAACGGTATTGCCATCATCGTCGACAAAGTTCAGTGGCCCAAGAAACGTCATGTAAAACTCACTGTCTTCAAGAAAGTTTGTCAAACCATGAAAGGCCTGGCAAGCCTCGTAACCGTATGCGGGAGCTTTTACGCTCACGCCGCCATCTTCTTCACCGCCCCTGACTTCCATGTGGCCTTTCGTCAGAAAGTATTCTCCCGGGCCGATATGAACATGGCTCGCAAAAGACGATCCTTTCGGGCAATCGTATAGGGCGGCCCAGGATCCCAGTTCGGGCGCCACGTTCAGCAATTTCCAGCGTATGCCGCCCTGGCTGAGCGGCCCAGGAAAGTCTACCCAGTCGACTTCATCAATTTGTACCGAACGACCGGGCACCGGGTTATATTTTTGTGGATTCATACTATTGCCTCCTCATTAGTTCAGGTTTTTTACTACTGTATTATGTATTGAAGATCGATACTTGGGGTCAGAGTAAAAATACGGCCAATCCGCTAGATTGTGTTGCTGTACTATCAAGTATTTTTACTCTGACCCCGAATATCAGGTTTTTTAATTTTACTGGTTACACAATGCCGCTGATATTCTTGCTTCCAGTATTTCAATCCAATATCCATCCGGATCTTTAATAAAAGCGATGCCTTTCATCTTGCCGTCATCCGGCCGCTTGACAAATTCTACCCCCAATTCCTCAAAACGGCTACATGCGCGATAAACGTCGGGGACGGACAATCCGATGTGGCCGTAACCGCGCGGGTCGTTGTTGCCATTGTGATACCCTGCAAACGCCTCGTCATTCTCCGTACCCCAATTATGGGTCAGTTCCAGCAACGCTTTTTGCTCAAACGTGTACGCTGTCCGCTGCATCGGGTCCTGCGGAATGGGGCCATCTTCCGGCCGGACGTATCCCATGAATAATAACGAAAATTCCATCTCAGGGAAGTCGAGTTTCTTAACCAGGGTCATTCCCAGGACGTCCTGGTAAAACGCAAGGGAACGTTCCGGGTCCTTGATGCGAAGCATGGTCTGGTTAAATACAAACCCTTCCGTTTCAGGGGACTTCGTAGCGCCGCCTGCTTGAACTGTGTCACTCATTGTATGAACACCTTATTTTCTCTCTACTCTCTCACACAGCCTTACGTTGAAACATCTACTATTACTACTATTTCAACGCTATATATTGGAACATCACTACACTTACTTACGCCGCAGATTTCCTGGTATTTGTATATTCTTCCTGGATACGACACAGTTCTTCCCAACCCAGGTAACTGGTGAAGTTGTCATCGTCGAAGAAAAGGACCGGCCCATTACAGATAAAAAGGTAGACGGTGTCCTCCAGCGCCGTTGTGGCGCCGTGGACCATGCCGTTCGGTTCATACACGTAATCACCCGCTTCGAGGATGCCGTCGCGCACCTGTAACTTCCCCGACAGGACGTACACGTGGGCCGGGCTCAGATGTTTATGGGGCGGCGCCACGTAGCCTTTATACCAGCGAAACAGCGCGGCCCAGGCGCCCGTCTCCGGTCCTGTCCACAGGACCTTCATGAAGCCCCGCTCAGGGTCCGCTTCCATGGGGATCCAATCCATGTCATCGGTTTTGCACAGCGAATCCATGAGCTCGCTGTTAACCGGACTGATGTCCTGTGGTAGTGCCATAACTTTCTCCAGACGGTAAGCGCGTTCCTGTGGATTATACCGGTCAGAAGTGATATTGCACCGAACCGACTACACGGCGCGGTTGTTCCAGGGTGCCGATAATGATATAGCCTGGAGCTCCCTGCAATTTGCTACCCGCAAAGTTTGGAAATTCCTGTACGTCGATGTAGTAGTCCTCGTCGAACAGGTTCTCCACGTGAATGCCGAACTCCCAGTTGTTCCACTCCACCCCGGCGCCCAGATCCACGACAGTAAAATCAGGGTTTGTCCAGAACGGAAAATCATCCCCGGGTGAATCCCAGAGTTGGGCATTGGTGGAAGCCTCTCCCTTGTAGCGCAGTTGCAGGCGCCCGAACAGGCGCATGTCATCGTTCAACTGCTGATCATAATCCAGCGCCGCGGTGGCACTCCACTTTACGGTATTGGGCGGTCTCCTTCCCGAGAGGTCAGCGAGATAATCGCTTGGGGTCACGAATTCAGTGCCGCCGACCCATTCCGCGTCCACATAGCCAAACCCGGCAGAAAGAGTCCAGTTCTCATGCATGGACAGGAGCATATCGGCCTCCAGTCCCCATTGCTCTGAATCGCCAATATTGAAGATGCCCTCAAGTACAGTACCGGTTTGAGGGTTCTTCGTCTGAAGTTCGAACTGCCGGCCCTCGTAATCAATATAGAAACCCGCCAGGGTCAATATCAGGCGGTCATCCAGTAACCTCCCCTTGTAACCGATTTCAACCTGTGTTGCCTCTTCCGGCTTGATGTCGAACAGGGCGTTCTCTCCCTCCAGGTCGAACGCATTGAAACTCCCCGGCTCAAAACCCTGGGAGAAGAGCGCGTACACCATGGACCGATCATCATCAAAGAACAAGGAGATGGACGCACGGCCCAATACCTCGGTGTTGGACTGATTTCCGGTGGTGCCACTGTCACGGTTGTTCGCGTCGAATTCCCAGTGGTCCACGCGCACACCGCCACCAATCTCCAGGTTATTCATGCGATAACTGACGTTGGCAAAACCTGCCACCTGTTCGCGTTTTTCGCGGAGGTTCTCGAAAGGAACTACCACGACTACCGTATCCTCCGGAGGATCCTCGTCAATGCGCGGGAACGGGATCGGATCATCCGGGTTGGGATTGCAACTGGGGTCCAGGAAAAAGCAGAAACCGTAGGGAACCGGAAGTTCCCCGGACTTGTGCCTCTTCCAGTCCAGGTAGTAGGCGCCGGCCTGCCATTGCAAGGGACTGTCATCCGTGGAGGTAAAGCGCAATTCGTGGGTCCATACCTCGACCGGCCATGACCGTGTCAGGTCGAGCACGAACTCCTGGTCGATATCAAGATCGGTCTCCCGGTACGAATCCGTGTCCGTATACGAGGTAAGATATGTGGCGTCGAAGTTGCCGAAATCATAGGTCAGTTCTATGCTGCCCGCGGTGGTTTCCCGCTCGTGGCCCGCATTGTAGCTGGTGTCGATGATATTGGTGTAGGTGAGATCGCCATTCATCTCCCGGTTCCAGATGTTGTTGGGCCCCTCGTACTCGTTGTAACGCAGGGTAGCGTAGAGCGAAAGCTGTTCGCTGATATTACCGGCCAGGGCCGCGCGCACGCCGTATTTCTCCGTTTGCCCCACGTCGGGATCATTGTCCGGAACGCCGCCGTTCAGGCGCGGGGTGTTGGGATTGACAAGGTACGAATCATCAGTCATGGCAAATCCAAACAGCGCTAATGCCCAATCATTGCCCAGCGGCACATTCAACTGAACCTCGCCGTCATAGTAACCATCTTCACCGCCCTGCGCTTTAACCCGACCCGAAAAGGCTTCGGGGTCCGGCCGTTTGGTAACAAATTTAACCGCGCCGCCGATGTTGGCGCCGCCATACAGGATGCCCTGCGGCCCTTTCAACACTTCGATCCGTTCGAAATTGCCGAAGCGGGACGAAGCATCCCCGAACAACTGCACGTCATCCAGGTAAAACCCGACCCCCTGGGTATTGCCGAATCCCCCCAGACTGCGGATGGAGACATTGGGGTAACCGTCCAGGCGCCGGCTCATCCAGAGGTTGGGCACGAGCAGCCCGATATCTTCAAGACCGTTGATATTGGCTCTTTCCACCATGTTCCCCGTGAAGGTGGTCAGGGATTCCGGTATCTCCAGTACGTTTTCTTCCCGCTTTCTGGCGGTGACGATGATTTCCTCAAGCAGCGTATCCTGTTGCGCCACTGCAGCTTGACTCGCCAGGAGCATCGCCGGCGAGAGACAAAGCCAATATAAAATACTAGAGGCGACGGCCATCGCGATACCGCCGGCGCTCCCCCACTTTCCAGGTATATATTTATTCATCTGTTTGTCTCCCCTATGTTTAAAAAAGTACCAGGTAAGCCCTGGTGTGTACATTAGAAACTTGCCCGCAGGTCCACGGTCAGGCGGCGTGGCTGGCCGAGGGTTCCGATCACCGGATCGTAGTTCGGCGCCGGGGTACCCGGAACAGCATCACCTGGCCAGACCGACCCGTCCACGTAATAATCCTCATCGAAAATATTTTCTGCGTTAAAACCCAGGGTCCAATGCGTGCCGACGTCCACGGCGATACGGGCATTGACGACGTCCCAACCCGGGTTCCTGGCCGTATTCTCCATGTTGAACCAGAATGGCCCCTTGCCCAGCCAGTCCAGCCTTCCCGTCAGCGTCAGATTATCCGCAATCGGGCGAACATACTGCCCGGATAAAGTATAGCTGTATTTATTGATCCATGGCGGAAAATTATCGTTCCCCAAAGGAGTGACGCCGCTATTGACATTAATTACATGGCTGCCTTCTTTGAACTCGGCATCGACCCATCCGGCCCCACCGGTCACCGTGAGGTGCTCGGCGGCCTGCCAGCGAAAATCAAACTCCATGCCATATTGGGTTGAGTCTCCGGCATTAAGAATGTTTTCTACAATGCCTCCGATGGCAATCTGTTGCTGAATCTCGAATTGTCGATCCTTGTAGTCAATGTAAAACCCGGCGACGTTTATATCCAGGGTATCGTCAAAAAGACTCGTCTTCAGGCCAAGCTCGTAACTACTGGCTTCCTCTTCGACAAAGGGGTTCAGCAGAGGGACACCAACCGGATCGTAAAGATTGTAGCCGCCCGGTTCGTAGCCCTTGGCAAAGGTAAAGTAAGTCATGGTGCCGTTATCGGAAGTATATGAGAGAGAGACTTTGGGCAGATATTCCGTATCGCTTTGTTTCAGGTACGGGACCCCGGTACCATATAAGCCGGCGTCTCTGTCCAGGGTATCCGATGACCAGTAATCCGCACGGAAGCCGATACCCAGTTCCCAGTGCTCCAGAAAAGTGTAGTTCGCAGTGAGAAAGGCGCCAATATGCTCGATTTCGCGGTACCTGTTCTCGAACGGAAAGTAGATCCGCACCCCCTGTTCCTGTGCGAGGGTTGGCGCCACAGAGGTATCTCCCAGGTGGGTATCCAGGATGGCCAATGGTCCTAGAGGGAGTCCGATGACGCTCAAGACACTGGTGGTATCGTAAAAATTGGCAAAGGAATCCCAGTCGTTTTCCTTCTTGGAATTAAATGCACCGACAATCCATTCAAGCGGGCCTTCGCTGGTCGAGGAAATGCGAAATTCATGGGTCCTGAATTCCGTTAAGTCCGGCCGATACAAATCGAAGCCGACCTCGCTGGTGACATCCAGGTCGGTGGTACGGAAACTTTCCGTATCCGTATAGGAGCCCAGGTAGGTCAGCGTCACGGGGCCGGCATCCCAATTGATCTCCCAGGTGCCGGCATAGGTTTCACGGGTATGTCTACCCGCAAAAGTCAGCTCACGCTCCCGGCTGTAGGTGAGTTGTTCCGGGTCTTCAACGCGC
Source organism: Gammaproteobacteria bacterium (assembly GCA_965248145.1). GTDB lineage: Bacteria > Pseudomonadota > Gammaproteobacteria > Eutrophobiales > Eutrophobiaceae > JAAXHV01. The sequence goes on from OZ252091.1 coordinate 2,923,109, forward strand.
CAGTTATTATTACCCACGTCCCATTCGTTATAACGGACTGAACCGAAGAATTCGATAGTGTCCGTGATGTTTCCCAGCACGGAAACCCGCACTCCATTCTCTTCGCGTTCATTCGGCCGGCTGCGCCACTTTTCTGCAACGTCTGGAATTGCACAATCCCTGGTATAAGAAGGAAGAATCGCGAAAAGCGCATTGCAGACGTTGTTGCTCGGCCAGAATCTGTCCGTCGTCCCTCCCCCCGGTAAGGGAATGCGGATATTGGATTCACCGTTGAGCCGGGTGGGATCGTTCGCCTTTACGAAACCGTCATCCTCTTCGTGATAGCCAAAAACGCGAAGCGCGAGCTTGCCCTCTATAAGAGGCATACCGACCGTGCCGGAAAAGTTACGGGTATCCTGCTCACCCAGGGTCACCCTCACGTTCCCTACTCTTTCGTGCAGATCCGGCCGCTTGGTAATGAACTTGATCGCACCCCCCACGTTACTCCCGCCATACAAGGTCCCTTGCGGGCCTTTCAGGACTTCCATTCGTTCAATATCGCCGAATTTTGACGAGGCATCGGTAACGACCTGTACCCCGTCCACAAAAAACCCCACGCCCTGGGTATTACCAAATGATCCCACCCCGCGGATGGTCACATTGGGATAACCATCGGCACGCGTTGTCAGGGTCAGATTGGGAATGCGTCCACCGATATCGTTAATTTGATCGATGTTTGCCATTTCAAGTTCAATACTCGACATACTGGAAATAGATTCGGGAATTTCCTGGAGCGATTCTTCCCGTTTTCGTGCGGTAACGATGACTTCCTCAAGCATCGTATCCTGCTGTGCCATAACAACCTGGCTCGTCAACATGCCCAGAGGCAAGGCCAGCACAGTTGCTGCAAGCATCATTATTCCGCTTGCAGAACCGACACACACGCCGATCCTCCGACATGTTGTACGCACACCGTCAGCGCCGACAAATTTGCAATTGCCGGATAATTCTCTATTCATTTACTCTCCCCCTTTGCAAACCTCACTGGTTTTATCTGGTTCCAGTCTCATTAGCACATAGTGAGGCGGACATGCTCGAGTAAAACGACAGTATTGTTGTATTTTAACGATAAGAATTTACAGGATATTATTGAAAGTAGCTTGTTTCCTGGCGAAACTCCATCTGTCTGAACGTGCAAACGATACGCAAAAGGTGAGTTTTAGAGGGAAATATGGGTTAAAACTTTGTTGTTTGTGCAAATCGGCTTGGTTTTAAACGAAAATCGGCTAAACTTTGAGCTTGATAATAAATTTTGGCTGCATGGTTATGAATTCTTTTTTGGTTGTATTATCACCTGATTGGTGTTGTTGAAAAAACACAGGGGGACAATGGGAGATAATATTGCACAATCGTTCGTCAATACCTGGACGACCAATGAATTCGCGAAGAGTGACCGCTACGATGCCTGGGCGAGCGTACTGAACGAGGCCTATGGCCACTGGGAAATGGATAAACCGGTGATGCCCGACTTCTTCAGTACCGTCAAGTATTATGACGATGCGACCCTGAAGGTCATTGAATGCACTTGCGACCCTTGTGCCGCGACCCGCACTCGCGCCGACATCCGGGCCGACGGCCTTGAGACCCTGACCATACAAGCCGTGCTCCAGGGCCGTGAGTACATCAACTTCAACGGTGAGGATATCATGTTGAAACAGGGCGACCTCCTGATCTGGGACAGCACCAAACCCATGTCTTTTCAGGTCCAGGACCGGTTGCACAAGATATCCGTGGTCCTGCCCTTGCCGCGCTTTCAATCCTGGCTGCCTCGCTCGTGGTTTTCAATCCGGCACTCGCTGGACGGACAATCAAACAGCGGCCTCTTGTTGACCGACCACGTCAAATCATTATCCACGTCGGTATTTCATGGAGGCTGCAAGGACAACTATGCGTTAATTGACGCCACTATCGGCGTCCTGGTCAATGCCCTGGAACCGGGCAGCTCCAATGACCCGAAACCCTTGCGCGTGACCCAGTTGCTTCATATCAAGAACTACATCAAAGCCAACATTCGCAACCCCGACCTGTCACCGGCCATGATCGCAAAAGCGGGCGGCATGTCTTCCCGGTACCTGCACTGGTTGTTCAATGCCAATGCCGACGTAGACACGGTCAAGCAATACATTTTTCACCAGCGCCTGGATTTCTGCGCCCGGGACCTGTTGAACCCGCACATGAAAAACAGAAAGATCTCCGACATTGCGTTTTACTGGGGCTTCCAGGATACCGGGCATTTCAACAAACGCTTCAAGCAGCAATATGACGTGTCCCCCGGCGCCTTTCGCGAAACAATGAACGAACAGAAAACTGAGGACGAGTGAAAGGGGACTGATAAAACTACGGGTCCATCGCAAAGGGTGATAATTCGTTATCGGCAGTATTGTTCAATGATGTCGACTGGAAGTCCCTGGACCAGGTGGGTCAGCCAACGCGTATACGCTTGTCCTCTACCGTAGCCGGCGTCATGCACGATGGCTCGCCAAATCCCGCCGAAAGCGTGTCAGTGATTTATAACAGGGACGGCAAGCTCCACAAGGTCAGGGCGAAACACGTGGTCATGGCCTGCGGCCATTCCGAACTGACCGGCGCCCAACTCTGGACGACGGCCGCGGAGGAAGGAGCGCGGGCAGCCAGTCAAATCCTGGATATGAGTTGATCCCGTCATTCCGGCCTGCGCCTGAATGGCGGGATCAATCAATCGTGTTGAGTACCTTGCGTACTATGTCGAAGGTTTGAGCAAACAGGTCAGGCGTGGAGGTCAGGAAAGGAGAAAACTGCAGGGTGTCCACACCGTTGCGCACCATCAGCCCTTGTTCAAAACATTTCACGTGGGCTTCCATGCCCCGAACGCCCGGCGCACCGGGACGCGGGGCCATCTCAATGGCGCCCATCAGACCGAAATTGCGTATGTCTATGACGTGGGGGGCGTCCCGCAGGGCATGTAGCGCAGTTTCAAACAGCGGAGTCAGTTTATCCACCCTGACGCCGACGTCTTCCTCAACATAAATATCCAGCGCAGCCAGGGCAGCGGCGGCAGCCACCGGATGGCCGGAATAAGTATAACCATGGAAAAATTCTATGGCGTAATCAGGGCCATTCATGAAACTCCGGTAGATATCTTCACCAACCAGGACCGCGCCCATGGGAATGACCCCATTAGTGATCCCTTTGGCCGTCGTTATTATGTCGGGCATCACACCAAACCGTTCACAACCGAACGGGGTGCCAATCCGGTAAAACGCGGTGATCACTTCGTCGAAGATCAACAGGACACCGTGAGCCGTGCATATTTGCCGCAGGCGCTCCAAATAACCCAGGGGGGGAACCAGGACCCCGGCCGAACCGGACACCGGCTCAACGATCACCGCGGCAATATTTTCCACGTCATGTAAAGCGATGATCCGCTCCAACTCATCGCCCAGGTGGCTGCCCCATTCAGGTTGGCCTTTGCTGAACGCGTTATGTTCCAGGTTATGGGTATGGGGAAGATGATCGACATTGGGCAACATGGCGTTGCCGAACATTTTCCGGTTTGCCGGAATACCGCCCACCGACATCCCGCCGAAGTTGACGCCGTGATAGCCCTTCTCACGACCGATCAATTTGGTCCTGGTCCCTTCTCCACGCACCCGGTGCCAGGCCAACGCAATCTTCAAGGCGGTATCGACGGATTCCGAACCCGAATTGGTGAAGAACACGTGGTCAAACCCGTCCGGGGCGAAATCGACCAACTTCTCCGCCAATTCAAACGCACCGGGATGGGCCACCTGGAAAGCCGCGGCATAATCCAGCTTGGCAACCTGATCCTGCACTGCCTTGACAATTTTGGGATGACAGTGTCCCAGGCCACTGCTCCACAGACCTGAGAAGGAATCCAGGACAGTCCGACCTTCCCGGGTTTGATAATAAAACCCCTGCGCGGATTCGACAATTCGAGGCGCGTTCTTGAAGGCGCGGTTCGCCGTATAAGGCAACCAGTATGACTTAAGATTCAACACGTTTATTTCTCGACTTGATTGGACCTGATATAACGGCGTAGCACTTGGTTAATATGCGTCTGATATTTGCCTCCGTGTACCTTGAACCATTCCGGCCTATCAGCGTCCAAGCGTAACGAGACCTGTTTTTAATGAGGCGATTGTAGTTATATAATTATAATTACACAACAAAAATGTCAAAAATGTCAGTACCATCAGGGCTCCCGCATACTTTCGAATCGAGCGCCGTCATTCCTGCGAAAGCAGAGTAGTGGCACAGAGCCTGCCCCTGCATGTCGTAAGCAGGGGGATGTGCCGTTTACGGACCAAAGGACGGAAATCCAGTGGACAAACCTTCCTTATTAATAACGTCCATCTCTCGAATATTCAGATAGTCATTGCGACGATATGCGCTTCCAGGCTCGCTTGCAACTGATCCTTTTCCCGGGCATTGACGATTATTGTTATTCGGGCTTTGCCTTTTTCCACAAGCCGGTCCTTGAATGCCTGAAATTCATTTTCATCCAGTTGACAGCTTGCTTTTATACGATTGCGGACAGGCGCCAGGTAACTGATTTCGCCTTTTGCCATCACAACCTCGGCAGCAATGTTTTCTGTAAGCAGACGTATATGTACCAGTCCCCAGGCAGACAACCCGCAGACATTATAAATACTTCCCGCAAAGGCAGTGCCATGAATGTTAACATTTACGTTATCCACCGGCGCTTCGATAAAGACAGTGTTTGAGTCAACATGAGTGACGTTTATTGACATTGCATTTGTCAGCGGTATGGCCTCGTTCAATATCTGCTGGAGCTGCACGGCCAGGTGCGGTTTAGCGGACATGGAGTTCATTGTATTTTTCCTGAAGTTAACCTGTTCATTTAAAACAGTATTGATATTTTGACATATTCTACATAATATATGTAATATACATAAAATACAGGTTATCCAGATGGCAAGTGTAACGATTTCTGAGTTACAGCGTAATATTGGCGATATTCAAGAGTTGGCCCTGAAAGAGCCGGTCTCCATTACCCGCAATGGCCGGGAAAAATATATCCTGCTATCGATCGAAGAGTACCAACGTCTCAAACGCCGGGACAGGCAAGTATTGGGTATCGAGGAATTAAGTGAAGAAGATATTCGTGATATTGCTGCGGCAAATGTACCGGAAGAATACGCCTACCTGAATGAGTTACTCAACGAAGAATAATAAGAAAACCTCCAGATGACACAGATCCCAGAGCCGTTTCCGGGTCTTGTTATCAGCTACTCCTATCTCTGGCGTAAAGATTATCTGACAGGGCAAGAGGAAGGTGTAAAAGAAAGGCCTTGTGCTATTGTTTTATCCAGGAAATTAAAGGGAGACGATACGGTGGTCACTGTTGCAGCAATTACCCATAGCGAACCGGATAATCCTGACATGGCGGTGGAAATACCATTAACAGTAAAAGAGTACTTAAATCTGGACAGTGAGTATTCGTGGATTATCTGCACGGAAGTGAATCGCTTTACCTGGCCCGGACCGGATATCAGGCCAATTACCAGGCAAGGTGATAAAAAATACAGCTATGGTGTTTTGCCCCCCGAACTATTTTCAAATGTCACCAAAACACTTGTTCGCTCGCTGGCTAAAATTGTTAGTCGCACAGCGTAAGATACGATTGCCACCAAAAATGGACTCGAAGTGTTGAACAATATTGATTTGAAGATGAAATCCTGGTCTGGGGCCGCAACCCGGATAAAGCGCAATCCTTTGCCCAGGAGCAGACACAACGTACCGGTATACGGGTCCGGGCGACAGCGGACCCGGCGGAAGCCGGCGCCTGTGACCTGGTATGTACCGTTACCACCTCACCGGAACCCATATTGGCAGGAGAATGGGTCAAACCCGGCGCCCACGTCAACCTGGTTGGCGCCCACAGTCTCGCCACGCGGGAGGCGGATACTGACCTGGTCGTCAAGTCCTCGGTTTATGTGGACCTCATGGAATCCACTCGCAATGAAGGAGGTGATATCATGATACCCGTCAGCGAAGGCGCCATTGATGAAGAACATATCATCGGAGAACTGGGCCAGTTATTGGCAGGCAAAATTGCCGGCAGACAAAACGACCAGCAGGTTACGCTCTATCAATCCCACGGTATCAACGCCCAGGATTTGTTCGCGGCAAAGCATATCCATGCAAAAGCGCAGACAACAGGCGGGGCGCCGGTTGTGGATTTTTGATCTCAGAGGCTGTTGTATTTCAGCAAAAACGCTTGCCTATTTAACAACATAGGATAAAATGTTCTGATTAACTTCACCGAAACAGGAACCATGACCGAACAGAATACGACAACAATAACGGATACGGCATTTGGTGAACTACTTTCAACCCGTTTTCTGCGGCGGGAAGAGGTAAACGTACCGGTCCCACAAACCGACCCCGTAGCAAAAACACTCGTACAATCAGGCACGTCATTGCTGGACCGCCAATACCGCGCCGGTTACTGGCGTTTTGACCTTGAAGCAGATACGACGATCCCATCTGAATACATCCTGCTGCAACACCTGCTGGGTACGGTGAACAAGGCACGGGAGCAACGCCTGGCCGATTACATCATCAGCCGCCAATTGCCTGACGGAAGCTGGCCCTTGTATGAGGGTGGTCCCGGCAACGTCAGTGCTACCGTAAAAGCCTACTTTGCTCTGAAAACAGCCGGCTATGATCCTGACTCAAATGCAATGAAGCAGGCCTGCGCCTGGGTACACAAGCAAGGTGGCGCGGAGCAAGTCAACATCTTTACCCGGATCCTGCTTGCAATTTTTGGGCAGATACCCTGGAGAACCGTACCGGCCATGTTTGCGGAAATTATCTGGCTGCCGCGTTGGTGGATCTTCAACCTGGGCAAGGTTTCCTATTGGTCACGCTGTGTCATCATTCCCCTGTTGTTGATCTTCGCTTACAGGCCGGTGCATAAGTCCGACACAGGGCTGAACATCAGGGAGTTGTTCAAGGATGAGCCGGAATCCCTGAAACACATTGATAAATTTGCTTCGGGCAATCCCGTTAAAAACTTTTTTATCCTGCTGGATCGCCTGCTTAAACTGTTCGAACCACTGATCCCGGGATTTATAAGACGACTATCCATCAGAAAGCTGGAAGCCTGGATACGTGAGCACATGCGTGGTGAGGGCGGTATCGGCGCCATTTATCCGGCCATGGCAAACGCCGTCTACGCACTCAAGTTGCTCGGTTGCGATGCAACTGACCCGGACATGAAACGCGGCATAGAAGCCATCGAAGACCTGGTGATAGAGGAAGAAGAACAAACCTATGTCCAACCCTGTGTCTCACCAATCTGGGACACCTGTCTGAGTTTGTCAGCCTTGTCAGAAGCCGGGTTGCGACAGGATCACGAGGCCGTCAAACCGGCGACAGACTGGCTGTTTGACAAACAGATTTTTATCCGGGGAGACTGGGCCGGCAAAGTGCCCGACCTGGAAGGAGGCGGTTGGGCGTTCCAGTTCGAAAATGAATTCTATCCTGATGTCGACGATACCAGTATGGTCGTCATGGCGTTGCTGCGCGTCGGCGCCCATCATCACCCGGACAAGAAAAAACGCATTGCCCAGGCCGTCAACTGGATTATTGGCATGCAAAATTCGGACGGTGGTTGGGGTTCTTTCGATATCGACAACCATTATGAATACCTGAACAACATACCTTTCGCCGACCATGGGGCGCTGGTTGACCCAAGTACCGCCGACCTGACGGGGGGCTGTATTCAAATGCTGGCAATGACCGGCTATGATAAAAGCTTTCCACCCGTTGCGCGCGCTATTGAATTCCTGCAACAGGACCAGAAACCCTGCGGCGCCTGGTTCGGTCGCTGGGGAGTCAATTACATCTACGGGACCTGGGCCGTACTGGTCGGCCTGGGCGCCCTGGGCGAAGACCCGAATCAACCCTATATACGCAAAGCGGTAGAATGGCTAAAAAGCATTCAGAACAAGGACGGCGGCTGGGGCGAAAACTGTGGCACCTATGATAAACCGGAATTGATTGGTCTGGGGAAAAGCACTGCATCGCAAACTGCATGGGCACTGCTGGGCCTGATGGCGGTGGGTGAAACGGAATCCGAGGAAGTGGAAAAAGGCATTAATTACCTGGTACGTAATTTTGACGGCGCAAAAGGTTGGAAAGAAATGTCATACACCGGCACCGGGTTTCCCCGTGTGTTCTATTTGCGTTACCACGGTTACAGCCACTATTTCCCGGTTTGGGCCTTGGGCGAGTACCGGCGTTACCGGCAGGGACTGGAAACCCGCCAGGATATGCTGGTTCGTGATGGACCGATTGACCTGGGTGTATTACCCGTACTGAACAGTAAATATTATCAATCGAGATTTAATTGATCAGCTTTATCGTATCTCCCGGGGCAGACAACTGAATTACACCATTACAGAACCTGCGCTGGAAATGTTATTAACCCGGGGGCAGACCTGTCTGAATTTATATCGTTTAATAATTGCAGGTGTATCAAATGCTTAAAGAAGTCGATAACGGTACAATCAGGGAAATAGACGGTGAGGCGCGAGTTTATTACGAAGGTTATTGGATCCGGTATTACGACGTACCTAATAATTTAGCGTATAAAAAATCCCTTATAGATCAATTAACCCGTCGGGTCTTTCACCACGTGGAAACGGGAATAAACACCCCGGGCAATAAACTCGAGGAAGTCCGGCACAGGTATGAAGCAGAAAATAACTCGTCAAAAAAACGCGTACTGGCCGCCATGCTGGCCGGCGCGCTGCTCAATCGTGGCGCCGATATCCTGACTCGTGTCGTTGAACTCGAACAGATTGGCGTATCCGTCAAGCCGGACAACGAACTCCTGAGGGAATGTGGCCTTTGTTTTATGGGCGCGCTTGAACACGGGAAATACATTCGGGTTAAACATGGCCGGGAAGGACTGGAGGAACTCTGGGGAGAACCGTTTAAGGCATTTACCACCCCGGTTGAACAATTCCTTGAGAGCCGCTACATCAAAATTGCACAGACTATGCAGGGAATCGACCGGCTTACTGAAAAAATGAACGAGGTGTTTGCAGAATCACCCATGTTCCGTAAACAGGTGAAACTGGTTGAAGAATTGGCGGTCAGCGCTAAAAATACCATGGAAACCTTACGTAGCGACCCGGCTATAATTGAAATATGGCCCCGGTTTGTCAGCGCCTCCGAACAGGTTGCAGATTGCAAACCCACTTTTGGTAATGATGCGACCCGGCGCGAATATACTTTGGGGAAACGCGGGATCGATATTTTTCACAGATGCGGCACATTAATCGAGGATTTAACAAATTACCGGATTCCAATGCCCAAAACCACTCATGCCCTTATCCAACACTGTGACCAGTTCAAGGAAAAATACGCCAGCCGGCTGTATTAAGGTTTTTGGTTTTCAGTTTTTAGTTTTTAGTTTTTGTCATTACAAATTTACCACTAACAACTGATAACTAAAAACTGACAACTTACAACAAAAAACTAAATAAATGAGTAATTACACCGCGCCCATCCGCGATATGCGGTTTGTACTGAATGAACTGGCAGGGCTGTCTGCTATCAATCAATTACCCGGCCTGGAGGATGCAACGGAAGATATCGTGGATGCGGTAGTTGAGGAAGCGGCAAAATTTGCCCGTGACGTACTCGCTCCCACAAACCACTCCGGGGACATAGCCGGCGCGGCCTTTAAAGATGGCAGGGTCATTCCTGCCGAGGGTTTTGATAACGCCTACCGGGCATTTGTAGAGGGTGGCTGGTCGTCCTTGCCGTTCCCGCCGGAGATAGGTGGTCAGGGACTGCCGGAACTGGTTGCGGCCGCGACCAACGAAATATGGCAATCAGCTAACATGGCATTCGCTTTGTGTCCCATGTTGACGGAAGGATGTGTCGTTGCCCTTGAAACCCATGGTTCCGCTGATTTGAAGGCAATTTTCTTACCGAAGCTTGTTTCCGGCGAATGGGCCGGGACGATGAACCTGACGGAACCGCAAGCCGGTTCCGATTTGGCCGCGGTAAAGACCAGAGCCGTACCCAATGGTGACCATTACCTGTTATCAGGACGAAAAATTTTTATCACCTGGGGAGATCATGACTTCACGGACAATATTGTACACCTGGTACTGGCGCGTCTGCCCGACGCGCCGCCGGGGATTAAAGGCATAAGCCTGTTCCTGGTTCCCAAGTTGCAGGTCAATGCGGATGCTTCGACCGGGCAACGGAACGACGTCTACCCTATTTCCATCGAACACAAATTGGGCATTCATGCCAGCCCGACCTGTGTCATGAGTTATGGAGATAATGGCGGCGCCGTCGGCTACCTGGTCGGCGCCGAAAATGACGGTATAACCTGTATGTTCACCATGATGAACCACGCCCGCCTGTCAGTCGGTATTCAAGGCCTCAGTATCAGCGGGCGGGCTTATCAACAGGCCCTTGATTATGCAAAAGATCGTGAACAGGGAAAAGTGCCGGGACAGCCCGGACGAGCGAAGATCATCGATCACGCAGACGTGCGCCGGATGCTGATGCTGATGAAATCCGGCTGTGAGGCTATGCGTGCAGTCGCCTACGTAACCGCAGCATCACTCGATCACATAAACCAGGCTTCAAACACGAGCTACCACACCGAAAGATTTGCCCTGCTGACGCCGGTGGTCAAGGCCTGGTGCACCGAACTGGCCCAGGAGATCACCTACCTGGGCGTACAGGTACACGGTGGCATGGGCTATATTGAAGAAACCGGCGCAGCGCAACATTACCGGGACGCGCGCATAACGACGATTTACGAAGGAACCAGCGGCATCCAGGCGCAGGACCTGGTCGGCCGAAAAATCATCAAGGATGGCGGCAAAGCCGTCAAGGTACTCATCAGTGAGATTGAACAGGTCATTGCCGAATTATCCGACTCGGACCTCAGTCAGGGAATCCTTAAACGGGAGTTGACCGACGCTACCGGAAAACTGGAGCAGGCCACGGACTGGTTGCTGCAGAACTATCAGGATGACGCCAATGCGCCGGGTTCCATTGCGATAAATTTCCTTATGCTGATGGGTTACGTTTGCGGCGGCTGGCAAATGGCCCGGGCGGCGCTCATAGCACAGAAAAAATCAACCTCATCAGGTGATGATTTTTACCGGAGCAAAATCGTAACGGCAAGATTCTATGCAGAACACTACCTGTCCAGGAGCAGCGGGCATTTCTCGGCCATCCGGGCAGGCAGTGAGTCGATCATGGCTTTGGATGCGGAGCAGTTCTGATTCAGATGGATATACAGGATGAACAGGATTATTTTATCCTGTACATCCATGTTATACACCTCATGGCGCTTTGCCGTGAGAGGTTTGCTTTCCTGTTCGACCTGTCAGCGAACGAACGGCCGTTTCTCGACGATGTTCTTGATCGCGGGGAAATAAATGCAGACCTGCTTGATGTCGGTCCCGAGACACAAACGCGAATTGATGCAATGCCAATGCTCGCCTGGAAAACAGTGCTTGAGGATACACCCAAACTCACAAGCACGAAGAAAATCAATTCCTTGACATAGAAAGAGAATCGCGGATTTTACCGGAATTTACGAATTGGGTGGCCGTGTGGGAATATCAAACTCCACCTCGGCGCCACTACCCCACTTACCCAGAATTTTTCTATTCTCAAAGCGATAATAAAACCCTCCCACTTCGTCAAGCCTTGTTAACATACTCTCCGCGGACATGTTGGTATTGACCCATTTCCCACTCCGCATTAATTTCGTTTTATGTTCTCTTCCTTTAGGAATCTCATCCCCATTCTCAGACATATGATACCCGGTACCAAGAGCACGACTTTTCATTTTGTTGAACTTTTGATTTTTAAGTGCCTCAAATCGATCATATTCGGTAAGAACATAATCCAGCACCTTCATATATACATCCTTACCATTCTTGCCATTATGGGGTTGCCCGTTGATTTTATATCGATGTATTACTTTTTTTCCTTCAGAATCATCACCAGGTGGTGGTGGTGGTGGAGGGCCTGGAGGTTCAGAAGTTTTTACTAGTTTCAATCCCTTTAAAAATTCGACTACATTATCTTTTTTGGGCGTATGCCTTCCCTCGCTATTTTCCTTCACTCGGCCAACAATAATCTCAATCAACATCTTGTCGGAATTGGCGACAAGTTGGTCCCAGGCTTCAGGAATTTTTGATTTGGCTTCATTATCCGACCGAGCTTGTTCATAATCACGACGTAAATTCTCGAAAGCCTGTCCCGTTTTTACTTCGTCATATTGCAGGTAACGATGGAAATACTCAATGCAATAATTTAAATCATCCTTCGTAATGAGGCGTGGTCATCTGAGACCAAGTCGGGAAAACTCTTTACATAGTGTTTTTGAGCAAAGCGATTTTGGAGTTCACGATCCCACTGAACCAAATCCTCATGCTCAAGCCACCGCCTCAAACGATTTGTCTGTTCATAAGCAAACTTTTGTCGTTCTACGCGCCCCGATATTCGATCAGGGGCATCGTTCTCGACGTCGTCACCCCAAAGTTCTTGTTGTAATTCCTTTAAATCGCCGTAGCGGGATGTATCGCTCACGATTTCTCGTTCGAATCGAGTGAAGTCATCCACTGTATCAAGCACGTATCTGCGGGCGAGCGCTCCATAGTACCTGCTCTCGTTATTTGCACAGTAAACCAGGTAAGCGCAGTGGCGCTCATAGACCTCACCGACTTTCTCTGGGTCGATTTCCCCGAAAGATGCTTCGTTCGGGTTTGCAATCACCATCAAGTCAAGTTGCAGTTCTATCGCTTGCCGGCAAAGCACATCAAGCATCCGACGTTGTCCACCACCGGTAATGGGGAGTTGGCATTCGAGCAGTGCCAGTATCGCTTGGGTAATGCCATAATTTCTCGACCATAATAGCAACCATGCCATAGCGCAGGGTGTAGCATCCCAATTTTGGCACGGTTTCAGAATGTGTCCCATTTTTTTCATAACTTCCAAAAGGCGTTTGCTTTCTCCGTTTCGTTCGGAAATTATGTCATCCCAAGGCGCGCTCCATAAGGCATCGTGAAAATACAACTTCGTATTGGGTAGTACCGTCGTCACTGGTAATTTCTCACTCAATTTGTCCCGAAAGCCGACTCGTGCGAGGCCTTTCCGGAGGTTGTCGAAAGCACGTCGCCATGCCGTCTGCGGCCTGGCCAAGCGGTCTGCTCTTGCAGGGAAGACTTCAAACCCAGCTCCGCAGCAACTTTTTCAGGGAAGGGTTCAACCCCAGATGTTCAGGTGTGTTCGGCTACGTGAATACGTACGCCGCGAGTAGCGTCGTGGGGAGAGGAACTCACGTAATATTGCGTCCGTAGAGCGCTGCAACCCCAGTTCCACAAGACAGTTCTGGCAGGGGTTCAGGTCTGTCTCGCCTGCTATGGGAGCCCCCGTCTCCGTGTCAATTCCCGTGATATGGAACTCTCCGCTGAAATCGCTGGTCGCGACATAGAGCTCGAGCCCATCTCTCCTCATCTCCTTCAAGGTGCGACAAAAAGTAATATGAAACCTGCGTCCCTCACTGCCGTCTTCCAGTGCAGCTTGAGCCTCCTCTCCGTGGTCCCGGATATAAAGCACTACCTCGCGACCCTTATAACTCAGCAGCCTTCCGTCCGTGTCAACTTCAGATAGGGCAATCTTTTTGCCTTTTTTCAACTCGATGTCGATGGGTCCTTCCTTTTGAATGTCGACATTCACCTTCTCGTCCTCCCTGCCCCGCGTCGAATTGCTTTTTGCAGTTCTGTAATATCCATGCTCAAACGTATTCAACGATATTTTGCACGGCCTCTTTCAGGGATAAATCAAGAGTGGTTCGTTTCTCCGCCGCGCGGATGAGTCGTTTGACATGGCGGGAAAACCCCTTCCCGTGATCACTTTCTGAAAGGGCAGCCAGGAATGCGACAACAATATCCTGCTCCGGTTTCCCATCGCCGATGCCATCAGGCGCCCAAAGCCCTTCAACTGTGGAGCCGGCAGGTTCTTTCAATATCAGCACAAAATCCCGGTCCATCAGGGAACTTCCTCCCGACAGGGATAGTTCTCTTACATCATTGATTACAGAAACAGCCACTGAATATGAAGGACAGTCGAAATCGGCCTGAGCCAGTGCCCCCTCAATTCGAACAGCCAGTGTAAACCCATGGTTTGCTGACAATACATACTCCGGCGCTTGGTGAGGAGCCAATCCTGACGCGGACGGGTCTCCATATCGAGGAGCTATCGTTGCAGGAAGGTGGAAGCGAAGACTGTCACCCTGCCAGCGATGCAGTTGACCATACCTGAAGCGGATAACAGCCTGTTCACCAGGCAGAATATTGCCTGCATTCAACGTGAAGAGACCCGGCTCCAACTGCTGCAGGAGTATGGCTGAATCGCCATCATCGATAGCGTCCTCGTAGCTCTCCTCCGCCTTGACATTGGCTTGCACCACGCCGCGCAGTATTTTTCCATTGAGTTCCAGAGAGAGATCCAATAACACAGCGTCTGACGGGAGCGGAAAGGTGTAAACCGCCTCAATATTGACATTCTCCAGGTTCTTATAGACCTGGGTCACAACAACGTCTGCAAACAAGCCTCGTAAACTTGCCTGAACATCGACGGATTCAAGGGCAATATGAGCGTCATCTGCACCTGCGGGTTCAAGTACGGCTGCTAAGGCATTTATCATCACTGTTTCCCCTCTTTTGAGTGTATTTTTTCGTAAAGAACCATCACATCTGTAGCAAGCTCCCGAACCTCCTCCGGTGTCAGATTCGCTCGTTTTGGGTCAATAATGAGCTCGATACCATCATCGATAACAACGTGACTCCAGACCTCTACCGAACCCTTTTGACGAGGCCGGGGGGGGGGCTGCAGGGTCTCTTCCCCACCTGCGCTGAGCAACTCCCGGATACGCTCCAGGGACAACCCGGCTTGTTGCCACTTTCGTATCTCAAGCAACTGGTCAAGATGTCGAGTCGTGTAGTGCGCCCCGCGACCAACCCCATCAGGTCGATCCACAAGTCCGACCTGGATGTAATACCGCACCGTTCGCCTGGGCAAATCCACGAGGCTACTGATCTCATCCAGAGTGAATAATTCTTCTTTTTCTTTCATGACAGTTAATATAGACGGTATTACTGTCATTTTCAAGTAGTTTTCCTGATACTGTTGTCAACAAATAGAATTTGCGCCTGACTACGATACAAACTATAATTGAGCCATGATCGAGGCAGTCACTTTCGGCACATTCAGGAGTGAAGGGAAGCACAGTTTATGGAATTTATATGGGACCCAGGCAAGGCAGCAAGCAACTTACGACGACGCGGTATCTCGTTTCATGAGGCAGCTACGGTATTCAGTGACCTGTTAAGTACGACTGTGTATGATCCTGACCATTCAGTTGAAGAAAATCGTTACATTACTGTGGGGATTTCCTATCGTGCTCGCATGTTAATGGTAGCCCATACTGAGCAGAATGATCATGTGCGGATCATCAGTGTCCGTGAACTTACACGCAGAGAAAGAAGACAGTATGAAGAAGGAATCGCATGAAAAGATGAAAGACGATCTGCGCCCGGAGTATAACCTGTCTCAATTACTCCGTGGTGGAGTGCGAGGCAAATACGCTGAGCGGTTTCGCGCTGGAACCAATCTTGCGTCGTTATTAGATGATGGCGCCAGCGACTCATCAGGGGATACAGTAATCAAGGATAATCCCATGTCCCCGTGTTCTCACCAAGGCAAATCTCCGCTGTTATCGAATAATCACCGAAAAAAAGTTTGAGCGTGACTTAGTAAATACAGGGCCGGTATCTGGTAATACAATCTTCCCTGGCCTGCAAGGTTAAAATATCAATTGATACCGGCTCCCGGCGCCTTTACCCAGCCTTTGCAAAAACGTCTTTTCCGTCAAGGATTTCAGCGCGAACTGGATTGTCCGTCTGGGTAGTTCGGTCGTTTTTTCAATTTCGGCAACTTTCAGTTTTTTTTCCGGATTGGATTTAAAACACTCCAGGACTGCAACGGCTGATTCAGAAAGCAACTGGAGATTTTTGTATTTTTTTCGATATATATCGATATCGGCTATAGCCGCTTCAAAGATTTTCAGAAAAAAGAGGACCACGATATCGAATTTATAGAGCCTTGCATCCGCTCTGAACTTACCATTCGAGCACTGTTGTAATACGGTGTAATACTGGTTTTTGTTCTGCTCAATTTTTCTGTCAATGGCAATATAAGATGCGATTTGTTCCAGGTATTTATCGCCTGATTGCAAAAGTATCAGCAGGAATAAGGCCCTGCCCAGCCGACCGTTCCCGTCCTGGAAGGGGTGTATCGCCAAAAAGCGAAAGGTGAACTCGATAGCCACGAGTATCGGCCAGTGGTAGGTATCGATAGTCTTGTTATACCAATCGACCAGTTCCCGCATCGCCGTCTCGGTCATTACCCCAGGGTCGGTGGGCTCCAGGACAGCACGTTCTTCGCCGGTTTCGTTGTTTCTTGAGATAACTTTGTTTATTACGGTTTTATAGGCCCCTGCAAAATGCTCTGCGGGGGGATAATGTTTGAGTAACTCCCGATGGAGACCCCGGACTATGGTCTGGGTCAACGGTTTAAACTCTTCGGCCTGAAGATATATGGTCGTCAGCACGCTCCGGCTGCCTATGACTTCCTCAATACTCCTTTCCCTGCTCTTTGAAAGTTTGTCAACGATGAAATCTTTTTTTTCCTCATAAGCTGTGGTTTTGCCATCTTTCGATAGGATTGTATCCACCCACTCTATTTCCGCGTTGGTCAGCACCGCATTCTCAATCCGCGTCGACGCTCCCACGTTGCTTATCAAGGCACACTTCCTCAAGAAATCTTTTTCTTCAGTTGTGGCTGCTTCAAGACCCTTGTATGCTTCAACAAATAAACCCTGTAATGCTTTAAGTTGATTCTCGGTCTTGCTGCTTGGTGTAAATGACAACATTTAACTGACCCCTGGTATGGATACTGTCTGGTATTATACAATATAGCGCAAGAATGCGCAATTCATAAAGTATTTATATTGCGCATTATTGCGCTTTTATATAGGAATATTCAACTCTCCGGCGCGCTTTACCTGCTCCATGACGACGTAGGTATGGGTCTGTAGAACACCGGGAATGGTCGCGATCCGGTCTCCCAGGATTTTTCGGTAAGTATCCATATCCGGGCTGCGTACTTTGACCAGGTAATCAAACCCGCCTGCCACCATATGGCATTCTTCGATTTCAGGTACGTCCCGCACGGCCTGCTTGAATCGTTCGAAGACGTCGGGGGTGGTCCGGTCCAGGGTAATTTCCACGTAGGCCAGTAACGACAAGCCCAGCAGTTCGGGATTGAGTTCCGCCCGGTAACCGGTGATATACCCGGACTTTTCCAGCCTTCTTACCCGCGCCAGACAGGGAGCAGGACTAAGGTTCACCTGCCTGGACAGATCAATATTCGAAATTCTGCCATTCCTTTGCAGGGTTCGCAGAATATTCAAGTCGATACGGTCGAGTTGCTCCTTCATAAGATTAATAACATTTAATTTTATATAAATATAATTTAAAGAAATTATATTTTAATAATAAATAAAATAAGAAACTTAATTTACCATTTAATCGATAAAATACAAAATATTAATTATATCAGGATAAACAATAAATTGTTCACTGGATTCCGCTATTCACCGGAATATCTGCCCTGGAAATGCTATCAATCCAGGGACGGGTCGGAGGTTTTGCAATGAGTCAGTCTTCAAAATGCTATTCATCCGGCCTGAGCGCCGGAATCAATAGGAACTACCTTACCGCTGAGAAAAGCATCCTGGAACGTTTACTGCCATTAGCTCAAACGGAACCGGAACTCAAACGTAAGATCGAGGCCACGGCAAAGTCCCTGGCGGAAACCGTTCGCAACCGGCAACAGAACTCATCGGGATTACATGCTTTTCTCAACCACTATGATCTCTCATCCCATGAGGGTGTGGTACTGATGTGTCTTGCCGAGGCGCTGTTACGGATCCCCGATGCCGGCACCATGGATGCCTTAATTGCCGACAAGCTGGAGTCCGCCGACTGGGAACGACACCTGGGGAAAGACAGCTCCCTGTTTGTCAACGCGTGCACCTGGGGACTGATGTTAACGGGTAAATTACTTTACCCTGGGCAGGATGACTCCCGTGATCCGCTGGAACTGCTGCGCAAATTACTGAGCCGGCTTGAACAACCGGTTTTGCGCGCGGCGCTGAAAGCCGCCATGAAAATCATGGCGGCTGAATTCGTCATGGGGCGCAACATTGACGAAGCGCTGCACCGGAGTCAATCGACCGGCCTTCGGCGTTATCGTTTTTCTTACGACATGTTAGGCGAAGCGGCCCTGACGACGGCCGCCGCGGACCGTTACGAACAGGCCTATGCGCAGGCCATCAACGCGCTGGGAAGATACGTTGACGATGACTCGCAGGAGCCGGAACGACCGGGTATTTCGGTAAAGCTTTCTTCCCTCTGTCCCCGTTTCGAACCAAGCCACCAGGCCCGCGCCGTAGCCGAACTCACTGACCGACTGTTACGTCTGGGGGTAACCGCGCACGCCGCGCGCATCTCCATGACAATCGACGCGGAAGAAGCAGACCGGTTGGAGATAAGCCTGCGTGTCTTCGAACAGCTTTATCGTCATGCCGCGCTGCATGACTGGACGGGGTTGGGCCTCGCGGTGCAAGCCTACCAGAAACGCGCCCTGCCCCTGCTGGAAAACCTGAATCGGCTCGCCAATGAACAAGGACGCGTTATTCCTGTGCGCCTGGTCAAAGGCGCCTACTGGGATATGGAGATCAAGCAGGCCCAGGAACAGGGGCTTGCGGACTACCCGGTGTTTACCTTAAAACGCAATACCGACGTTTCCTACCTGGCTTGCGCTCGTTACCTGCTGGCCGGGTGTCAGCGCCTCTACCCGCAATTTGCCACCCATAATGCCCATACCGTCAGTTATATCCAGCATCACGCGGGGGATCGAACTTATGAATTTCAACGCCTGTACGGCATGGGAGAAGAATTGTATGACATCGTCACCGACACGGAAGGACTCAATATTCCCTGTCGCATTTATGCCCCGGTAGGCGCACACGAAGATTTGCTGCCTTATCTTGTCCGGCGATTACTGGAAAACGGAGCCAACGTGTCCTTTATCAATCGTATAGCAGACAAGGAAACATCCATCTCTGAACTGGTGACAGACCCGGTAGACGAAGTGGAACAAAACAATGGCACAACGCGTCATCCTCGCATCCCGACGCCACCGGATATGTTCCGACCGGAACGAAAAAACGCCCGCGGGATCAACTTTGCCGATCACGATGCCCTGGCGCCGCTGTTCGATAGTATCGAACAGGCCCGTAATCGTGAGTGGACGGCAGCCCCCTTTATTAACGGTAATACTATGGGCGGCAAATCCAGGACGGTATACAACCCGGCCAATACCCGGGAACGTATTGGCCGGGTATGGGACACAACTCCGGGCGTCGCAGTACAGGCTTTATCCATCGCAGCAGATGCCTTTGGATACTGGCATCGCACCCGTGCGGAACACCGGGCCGAAATACTTGAACGAGCCGCGGACCTGGTCGAAGCACACCTGGAGGAGTTGACAGCCCTGTGCGTGCTCGAGGCCGGCAAGTGCCTGCGTGACGGCCATGACGACGTGCGTGAAGCCATAGACTTTCTGCGTTACTACGCCGGCCGTTGCCGCAGTCTTATGTCCGGCGATCTGGCTTTACCTGGTCCTGCCGGTGAGACCAACAGCCTGCGGCTTTGTGGTCGAGGCGTGTTTGTCTGTATCAGTCCGTGGAACTTTCCCGTTGCCATCTATACCGGCCAGGTTGCGGCAGCCCTGGCCGCCGGAAATACGGTTATAGCCAAACCCGCCGAACAGACTTCCTTTGTAGCCTGGCGCCTCACCCGACTACTGTATGAAGCGGGCATCCCCACAGAGGCGTTGGCATTCCTGCCGGGTGTCGGCGCCGACCTCGGCAACGCCCTGCTTTACGACCCCCGGGTGACCGGCGTTGCTTTTACCGGTTCCACTGAAACCGCGCGCGTCATCAATCGTAAACTGGCTTTACGGAATGCCCCCCTGGCCACCCTGGTCGCCGAAACCGGAGGTATCAATACCATGCTGGTAGATAGTTCGGCGCTGCCGGAACAGGTGGTGCAGGACGTGGTCCAGTCCGCGTTCAACAGCGCCGGACAACGCTGCTCAGCCCTGCGCATATTGTGCCTGCAAAAAGAGATTGCGCCGCGGGTGCTGGAACTCCTGGTCCGTTACATGGATGAATGGATCACCGGTGACCCCGCCCGTCTGGATACGGATATGGGTCCTGTCATCGATCCGCCGGCGCAAAACAGGCTGGAAAGTTACATCCGGGGGATGCAGGAAAACAACAGGCTGATATACCGCGGGCATGGACCTGCTGGGCATTCGGAGGGCTATTTTGTTCCGCCGGCTATTATTGAAATCGACCAGGTTTCCGAGTTGAAAAAAGAAGTCTTCGGTCCGGTATTACACGTACTGCGCTATGATGCCGGGAAACTTGCACCACTGCTGGAGCAGGTTAACGGCCTGGGCTATGGCCTCACGCTGGGCATACAGAGTCGTATTGAACAACGGGCGGAATACATTCGGGAACGGGTACGCGTCGGTAACGTGTATGTAAACCGGAATATGGTCGGCGCCGTGGTGGGCGTGCAACCTTTCGGCGGTTGTGGCCTGTCGGGGACGGGACCAAAGGCGGGTGGCCCGCACTACCTGCTACGTTTCACAACAGAGCAAACCTACACCGTCAACACTGCGGCAATTGGTGGGAACGCCGGTTTATTGGCGGAGAGCACGGGGCCTGGCGAGCGCCGTTGGCCGGCAACTAAGGAAAAATCCCTTTCTGAATGATGCCATGCACACCCCAGTTGCCATCAACCACCTGGGTCACGCCAAAGTCAACCGCCACCGACATCAGGGTGATCGTCTCGTCTTCACTCAAGCCCTTGGCATTCATCAAGAATTTGCGCATTTTACGGAACGCATCACGCATGGCATTATCGACTGAAGACTTGTTGTTAATCTCGCTCTGCGCGTCCTCGCCAAGCTCAGCCAGGTAGTTGGCGTAGCTGAAGCCGTGTACGATGTACTCTGAGTCAGTTTCCAACAGCGGAAAGTCCAAGCCTTGCAACAAGGAGCCATTGAGTGCGTCTTTTTTGTGCAGGATGATCTGCAAAACGCCGGTCAGCGAGGTTTCGATCGCCGTGCCGGCCAGCTCGGAGTCGCCCTGGGCAGCGTGCGGATCCCCGGCGCTCAGAAGACCACCCTCTACCGACACCGGGTAATACATGATGCCACCCTTACCGATCCGCCAGTTATCGATGTTGCCGCCGAAATAGCTCGGTGGTATGGAGTTGACGAAATCGGCCTCCACGGGCGCTAACCCCATGGTGCCGAAGTGCAGGCGGACCGGCACGCGTACGCCAGACAACACTGAGGTATTTTTTTTGATCGTGTCATGGTCGACCGGCACACCGGGATAATCGATGGTGGCGTGCTCGACACCGTACGGGTCGGTCTGCTGCACCCAACGGAAATTATATAATGCCCTGGCCCAGGTACGCTCCCCTGTCACGTCGATTTCATAGATCGTTACCACTTCGCGCGGCTTGGGCTCGGTGATCAAGTCCTGGTAATGATAGCCCCACCAAGCGGCGGCGTTGCTACCAAAGGCTTTACCCGGGTGATCGGTGTTGGCGCTGGGCCGGGGTCTGAGGTCAAGGATGCGAACCTCGACGATGTCGCCCGGCTCTGCCTCCTCAATATAAATTGGCCCGGTTAAGATATGCACACCAAGGCCTTCTCCCGCACCGCGGCCAAACAGCGACGCATCCATAGGTCCCGCTCCACGCCGGTCAACGCCCTTGCCATCTTTGCTCCAACGGAACACACTTTCCGCACCCGGATCGCCATCAACCATCAGCGAGGCATCATCGTTGGCATGATGGCTCAGTGTTTCGATGGTAATAAAATCACCTGAGATGACAGTCAGCTTAGGCTCGATGTCTTTACTGAAATAACCCCAGTGCACAGTCTCACTGTTTGCGGGCAGCGTATGATGCTGCTGTTGACGTTTCGTATTCATCAGTTTGGGAATTCCGGATATTTGGGGTCAGAGTAAAAATACACTTGGGTTGATAGGCGCTTCTGGTTTGTTATTGAGTATTTTTACTCTGACCCCAAATATTCTGAAGACAGTTTACTTAACTCTTACGGATTTTAGAACGGAAAGGTTAGAAGCTATAATCGCTGAATCTCTTTCGTAATTCCGTCTTTTGTATCTTCCCCGTCGCCGTATGTGGGATTTCATCGACACATACGACGTCATCAGGCAACCACCATTTCGCCACCTTGTCTTTTAACCAGTCCAGCATTGCTTCCTTGCTGACCTCCTTGTCTTCCTTCCTGACTATGATCAGCAACGGTCGCTCCGCCCATTTCGGATGGGGCAGCCCGATCACGGCGGCTTCGGCCACGTCGGGATGGCCTATTGCCGCGTTTTCCAATTCGATGGAGCTGATCCACTCGCCGCCGGATTTGATCACGTCCTTGGATCTGTCGGTAAGCTGCAGGTAACCCTCGGCGTCGATATTCCCCACGTCGCCCGTACTAAGCCAGCCATCGTCGTCATGCACGTCGCTTGGGGCATCCGGTTTGTAATAGTCACTACAGATCGACGGTCCGCGCACCTTCAGTAGCCCCGTTGATTGCCCGTCCCGGGGAAATTCATTATTATTATCATCGACAATTTTCAACTCGACGCCATAAGGTGCGCGCCCCTGCTTCTGTCTTATGGCGTATTGTTCCTCCCCGGACAGTTTCAGCATTTCCGATTTTAAGGTATTCACCGTACCCAGGGGACTCATCTCCGTCATCCCCCAGGCATGATGAACATAAACGTCATGCCGGTCTTCAAACTCCTGCATAATCGACCGGGGACAGGCCGAACCGCCGATAACGACACGCTCCAATGTCTTAACCTCTTTGCCCGACTCTGAAAGATACTTCAGCAAGGCCAGCCACACGGTGGGCACTCCCGCGGAAAAAGTGACCTCTTCCTCTTCGATTAACGCTTGCAGGGTTTCGCCGTCACCCATCCTGGGGCCGGGGCAGACCAGTTTTGTTCCCACTATCGGCGCCCCATAGGCCAGGCCCCAGGCGTTAACGTGGAACATGGGCACTACCGGCAAAATCACGTCCCGGACGGAAAGGTTAAGCACATCCGGCGAGATGCCTATCAGGGTATGCAGCACCATTGCCCGGTGATGATACAGGACTCCTTTGGGGTTACCGGTGGTCCCCGACGTGTAACAGAGGGTACAAGCAGTTTTTTCATCCAGGTCAGGCCAGTTGAACTGTGCCGAATGCCGCGCAATAAAGGCTTCATAAGATTGCACATCAGGCAAATCCGTATCCGGTAGATGTTCATCATCCGTTAAAACGATGAAGGCTTCCACCGCCGGCAAATTCTCTTTAATCTTTTCCAGTACGGGCACAATCAACGGGTCGACAAAGACCAGCCTGTCTTCGGAGTGATTGACAATATAGGTGATCTGTTCCGGGAACAAACGCGGGTTGACCGTGTGGGTGACGGCGCCGATACCCGCTATGGCGTAATACAATTCAAAGTGGCGATAATCATTCCAGGCAAAGGTTGCGATACGATCACCCGTCTGTATGCCATAGTCAATCAGTGCATTCGCCAGTTGACGGGTCCTGCGAAAAGCCTCTGTGTATGTATACCTGTGCCTGGGATTATCACAGGTGACGGATACAATCTCCGCATTGGGATGGTTCTTATCGGCGTGCTCCATTATCGAGGTAATGGTCAACTGCCTGTCCATCATCAGACCCAGCATGTTATCCCCCTTTTTATTGGTTTAGCCACAGAGGACACAGAGATCACAGAGTTATCCAGTATAATATCTCCGACAGGTTTGGATGGGCTTTTCAAGACTATCATCCGCCAGAGCCTGCCCTTGCATGTCGTAAGCAGGGGGACAGCGGATGGTAAGCGTACAGGGATGTATTCACAGCGGGTCTTGAAAAGCTCATGCAAACCTGTCTCCATTGACTCTGTGCTCTCTGTGCTCTCTGTGGCCTTTATGTTTCTTATCTGCGTCATCTGCAGATAAAATTATACACCGGCGCCATTGAAGCGGGAATAAAAACCTCTGCCAGGTTCGCTCAGGCCGCCTTCAATGGTTTCCATATTTTCCACCAGGTAGTCTACGGAACCTTTCTGCACTGCGCGGTATATATTTTTTGTGAGATTGTATGCCGCAACGCCCGACCAGTTCGGCGGCAGCAGTTCTTCGGGGAGATCGGAATCCTGTAAGAGTATACGACGATACTCGTGAATGAGCAGGGTACGAACCTGAAAACATTGTCCTGTATCCATTTTTCTTGCCCTGCTGATGGCGCGATAAGCCGCGCGAAAACGCTGAATAAAGTGATTATACTTTTTTTCTATCCCGGCAAGGTTCCAGCAACTATATGATAATTTCCTCAATACTTCACGGGAGGCAACGTCTTCGGTATTGGCAATCAGCACGACCACCTTGTCGGTCAGCTTAAACTCCACCAGGGTCTCATCCAACGATTGCCGATCAGCGGAGGGATGCGCCAGCATACCCGGAGTTAACGCGCCGTAACCAAGCCACGATAATTCCTTGTACAACAACTCTTTTTCTTCACCATTGCATGAAGTCGGCAACACCAGGATCCATTTCCCATCCCAGAGCCGTTGATGGGCGGAATAAATCCGGCGCGCGGCCTTCTCATAATGCCTTTGTCCCGACTCGGTAAAGCTGTAATAACTGCGTCTGCCGACCTGCCTGGCAAGCAGCCAGTCTTCTTTTACCAGCCTGAAGACCGCGGTGCGAATCTGTCTTTGATTTAAACTGAACGGCGCCAGTACCTTGATCAGACTACCCAGCCAAACGGCGCTGCCATGCTGTGACACCGCATCGCCGAACACACTGACGATCAGCGACCCGGTACGAACGGGCTTCCGACCGGCAAATTCCGCCACCAGCTTATTGATCTGCTTCATACCCGCTATTAATACCTAAGTAGTCCCAGGGCAAACGCATACTTTTGGATCCACGCCCTTGTTCCCTGGATTACACCATTCCAGGACGCCCCGTCATTCTGGCGAATGCCAGAATCCAGTTCAAAAAAACATCCTTGATAATAAGGAAAGTTGTCTACTGGATTCCAGCTTTCGCTGGAATGACGGATTTAATATGTACACTAATTCGGAACAGTTATTCAGTTACAAGTAACAAGGAAAAAATCACAGGTCGAAATCAACAATGACCCGGGTCGTAACCGGGTGGGCCTGGCAGGTGAGTATATAACCCGCGGCCAGTTCGTCCGCTTCCAGGGCGTGGTTGATATCCATATCCACTTCCCCTTCCAACAATTTTGCCTTACAGGTTGCGCAGACGCCGCCTTTACAGGCAAACGGCAGGTCAACGCCGTTATCCAGGGCGCCATCGAGGATGTTTTGGCCGTCTGCAGTCAATTCAAACAGGGTCTGTCGGCCATCGGCATTGATGCTGACCTGCGCCACCATCCCGGCCATCTTCATGGCCCGCTCATGGTGTTTTGCCACTCTTGCCGCGGCCGCCTCGGCCGAGGCGGCGAATAGTTCATAATGGATCTTGTTTTCATCAATACCCTGGGCGCGTAATCCCCGGGATACTTCGGATATCATCGCCTCGGGTCCACACAGGAAAAACTCGTCAACGGAGTGCAGGTCAAGCAGGCGCTGAATTAATTCACCACCTTTTTTGTTATTGATACGGCCATTCAGGATGTCAATGTCCTGGTGTTCCCGGCTCAGAATATTGATCCACTGGAAGCGGGACATGTACTGATTTTTTACCGCCTCCAGTTCTTCTTTGAACATGATTGTAGCCACGCGCTGATTGCCATACAGCAAGGTAACCCGACTTGCCGGCTCCCGTTTCAATATGGTCTTGATAATTGAGATGATCGGCGTTATGCCGCTACCGGCCGCGATGCACAAATAATTGCGTTCGCTATCCTCGCGCAACGGCGTGAAAAAAGTCCCCTGCGGCGACATGACGTCTATCAGATCGCCCTTGCCCAGTTCTTGATTGGCAAACGTTGAGAAAACGCCGCCCGCTATTTTCTTTACGGCAACCCGCAGGGTTCCGTCATCGACACCGGAACAAATGGAGTAAGAACGTCTTACCTCATCCCTGTCAATCTCCGCCTTCAACGTCAGGTACTGGCCTTGAGTGAATTGAAAAGTCTCGGCCAGACGTTCGGGTACGTCAAACGTCAGACAAACCGCGTTATCCGTTTCATTCCTGATATTACTGAGGGTTAAAGGATGAAATTCCGGCATTTAAATACATTTGAAATAGTCGAAGGGTTCCAGGCAATCGTTACATTTATATAAAGCCTTGCACGGGGTTGAACCGAAGCGGCTGATTTCCTCCGTATTTGCGGATTGACAGCGCGGGCAGTTCAGACCTGTGGCCGGTACGCGCAAACTCTGCTTGGCGGCCGAACCCGCGGGGGGAACAATGCCGTATTGCAACAGTTTCTTCCTGCCTGATTCGCTTAACCAATCCGTCGTCCATGCAGGTGAAAGTTGCGTTTTCACTTCGACGTCCGCATAGCCGTTTTCTGTTAAAACGGCCGCTATATCGCTCTCTATGGTCTGCATGGCGGGGCAACCACTGTAGGTGGGCGTAATCACGACCTGTAGTCCGCCTTCCTTCCACCGCACGTCCTGTAATATGCCCAAATCAGCAATGGTTAAAACGGGGATTTCCGGATCAACAACCTGTTCCAGAACATGTCTTGCCTCTTTTATGATGTCTTCGGCGTTATCATCAGACATGGATGAGGCTATTTCCCGGGTAGCGCTCATGTCACTACCATTCCAAGCCGGGATAGGCCCTTTGTACGGACTGCATTTCAGCCAACAGGTAACCCATGTGTTCTGAATGCAGACCTTGCCGCCCCCCGCTACGAGTAAACTTGGCTTCCGGCCGTTCCAGCGTGGCTTTGTTAAGAACGCTGTTTACTTTTTCATTCCACTGGGCTTCGATGATTTTCAGGTCCACGCCGATTTGTTTGGCCTGCATGGTTTGATCGATTTCATCCGCGTCGAACAACTCGAAGGTAAACGGCATCAATTGGGTCACGGCCCTGCTTATTTTTATATGGCTCTCGCCGGTTCCATCGCCCAGGCGAACTATCCATTCGCCGCTATGGCGCAGGTGATATTCACATTCTTTCAGGGTTTTCGCCGCAATAGCAGCCAGGGTGGAATCAACGGAGTATTGCAATGCCTGGTAATAGAAATAATCATACGCGTCAACAAAGAACTGCCGGGCCGTGGTAAAGGCAAAATCACCCACCGGTAATTCCATGATATGAAAATTCCGAAATTCCCGTTCATTGCGAAAATAAGCGAGATCGTCCTCTGTTCTTCCTGCGCCTTCCACCTCGCCGGCGTATGTCAGTAACATGCGGGCGCGTCCGACCAGGTCCAGCGCGGTATTGGTCATGGCTATATCTTCTTCCACAAAGGGTCCGTGACCACACCACTCCGCCAGGCGCTGGCCATTAACCAGGGCATTATCCCCAAGCCTGATGACGTACTGGAATAAGTCCTGTTGCACAGATACGGGGTCAGGTCGCACATTGCACACGCTGAGGTTTGTCACAGCTTCACACTCATTTCTTTACGTGTGCAATGTGCGACCTGACCCTGTATGTTCATAACTTGAGGTTGTCGGGCACGTCGTAAAAGGTAGGGTGGCGATAGATCATCTTATCTGTCGCCGGTTCAAAAAAACTGTCTTCGTCCCCGGGCTGACTGGCGATGATATCGGCGGATTTCACCACCCAGATGCTGCATCCCTCATTCCGGCGGGTATAGGTATCGCGGGCATATTGCAGGGCCTGCTCACCATCGGCTGCATGAATGCTGCCTGCGTGTTTGTGATCCAGTCCCCTCTTGCTACGGATGAAAACCTCCCAGAGAGGCAAACGCCCGGCTTTATCCGACATGATCTTTTCTCCTCAGGCAGCGACTTTATTGGCCCGTTGCCGTTGTTTGGCCGCGTAGGCCAGGGTGGCTTCCCGCACCCAGGCGCCGTCTTCATGAGCCTGGATACGGGCGCTCAACCGTTCATGGTTACAGGGGCCGTTGCCGGCAATCACCTGGTAAAATTCGTCCCAGTTTATTTCACCGAAATCGTAATGTCCCCGCGCTTCATTCCACTTCAGGTCAGGGTCGGGGAAAGTCAGGCCCAGGTATTCGGCCTGGGGAACGGATTGGTCCACGAATTTCTGCCGTAATTCATCATTGCTGTTGCGCTTGATTTTCCATTGCATGGACTGGGCGGAATGCCGGGAATCCGCGTCACTGGGACCGAACATCATCAATGACGGCCACCACCACCTGTTCACCGCATCCTGCGCCATCGCCTTTTGCTCTGCGGTCCCTCGGCAAAGGGTCATCAGCAATTCAAAACCCTGGCGGATATGAAAACTCTCTTCCTTGCAAATCCGCACCATAGCCCGGCTGTATGGGCCATAAGAGCAACGACACAAGGGAATCTGGTTGATGATGGCGGCCGAATCCACCAGCCAGCCAATGGCCCCTATGTCCGCCCAGGTCAGGGTCGGATAATTAAAAATACTCGAATATTTGGCCTTGCCGGAATGCAGTTGTTCTATCAACTGTTCCCTGGAGATACCCAGGGTTTCCGCCGCGCAGTATAAATACAAGCCATGTCCCGCCTCATCCTGTACCTTGGCCAGCAGGATCGCCTTGCGTCTCAGCGTCGGCGCCCGCGTGATCCAGTTCCCCTCCGGCAACTGGCCAACTATCTCGGAATGGGCATGTTGTGAGATCTGCCTGATCAGGGTTTGCCGGTAGGCGTCCGGCATCCAGTCCCGAGGCTCGATTTTCTCCTCGACGTCTATCCGCCCCTGAAAGGCCTGTATCAACGTGGCTGTGCTGTTCATCTGTTTATCGCGTGTATGTTACCGATTAGTTAATGATACAAAATTTATCAACAATGTCAAATTTTTTGTATCATACTCTTGATATGGAAAAGCCACAGTTTCCCTTACAAGATGCATCATGTCATTGCATCAAATAAAATCATATATCGTTTAATGCTGTAAAAGATTAAAGAAATCTTCATGAGGGATATGAGAGATTCTCATACGATAACCTAGGCTTCTTTTACATTGGGTCATCCAACCAGCCCATGATCTAGATTCTTTCCATACATTAGAATAGTCCTCATGTTTATATGGCGAGGGGACCTTGACTCGCGCCAGCGCTAAACCTAAATCCACCTGATTCGTACAGAGACAGAGCGCACCATGCAAACTATGATATACGTACCCAAGCGCAGATGAGATTTCCACCCAAACTACATAGCCATCACGCTTCCATTCAGTAATATTTAGCAAATCTGATTTTTAAATTGTTCCTTGCCAGATTCGACCCCCGCCAAGGCCATAGCAACAAAGGGTGAAATAATTTCTACGGCCTTATCCACTACTTGGGCTAGCTCGTCGTCCGGCAGTTTTCCATCTGGTTCAGCTTGTTTCCACTGTACAGCCAATCCTTCATAGAGGTAGCAGATATTATCGTATTGGAGGAGGTAAGGCAGAGAACCCTCAATTTTCCCAGTGTGGTATCAGATCAAACCAAGGCTTTTTAACTAAGTTGCCAAATCAAACGGTAAATCGCTAATGTCTCGTAAGCGTTTGCCAGACACCAAGGTATTCAGTGTATCCAACGAATCGGAGTCTGAAGCATTATCTTTGGTAGCTTCCATCAACTCGCGTAACACGAAATGCTAGACACAATCTATATCACCGATAGCATAAGCCAGCGAAGCGATTCGTCCAGGTAAAGGTTCACCGATGACGACGACAATGTGCGGTGTTTTGCCCTTGCGATTGCGTATCAAATTCAATCCTTCTGTACGTGCGTTTTGCGAGCGATCGCTACGAATCGTCCATTTGCAAGAAATGAAAATTCCCATTCTCCTGGACGCAAATGGAGCAACAACTCGAACGCATTTTGTAAAAAATCCACGGTCGCCATCTCGAACTGGCTCCCTACTGTTTGTCCGGGCAACTTACCTTCGTTTACATCAATTCCGATGCTGTCCACGATACCCTTACTAATCTTAACACTTGTCGAGTTCCCACTATCGGCATTGTTTGGTATGCCAGTTCCGCTTTTGCGCAATACTTTCTCGCAAATCCGGTTATGACAGGCGCGCCGCAGTTCTTCGATCTTTCCTTGACTCATGGCTTTATCAATCCAATTACATATTCTTCGTGCATCCGCTTCTCAATTTGTGAACGTTGCTCTTTGCCCCAGCGCGCAGGCATCATACGCCTATCACGATCCAGACGATGAACACCGATCCCCGCCAAATTAAAACCGATATTTTCGCCAATAGCCGCAAGCCCTTTCTGTGTTTCCACGTCAATACCACTCAAATTCGAAGTGCCAACGACAATTACAGCCGCTCTACCTTTCTTCAAAACCCGCCGCATTTCGCTTATTACGGCGGACATCTCACCAAAATACCGGCGTAAAGCTCCCGCTTTTTTAGAATCAAGCTCGGCCAATCTGGTAAGCGTTTTTTCACATTGTTGCGGCAAACGATCAAATTGAGCTCCATTGGTAGCATCATGTCCCAGGTATCGTGCGCGAATCCTTGTGAGGTCCTCGATTTTCCAACCGAACCAAACGAGTAAAAATTTATGTGCCCGCATATAATCAATCGCATTGTTCGCATACGGAGGCGAAGTCACGATCAAATCAACGCTTGAAGACGGGATACCAGTTTTATCCGCGTTTGCTATTCGAATCTCAACGTTTTGTTTTGCTATAAATCCCCGGTGGAGCAACCCCGTTGCATCCTTAGTATAAGAAGCCAGATTATGTTTTAACCGCTTGACAAATTCGACGAATGTCGAGTTCGGGTTTTTATCAATCACCTTATGCGGGCGAGTATGGGCTAAATCACGTGCCAGGGAGACCCCCCCGACTTAGCGATGATTGACGCTGAAAAAATCATCTTGAAAAATTTCTGCATCTCATCCTGCTGTAACGCTTCGATACCCTTCAAAAGTGCGAGCAACTCCAATTGTTGCTGTGGCAAAAACCAGTAATCGACAAATGCTCGTGTCTTTGTATCAAAACGTCGATTCAGTTCCTGTTCTAATTGATCTCGGTCATGATGAAAATTGCGCTGTGCCGAGTCGATAATTCTGTATCCAGTCTCCAGTGTTTTTGTCGGGTTAATGGCAATCAACTTTGCCTCCGCGATCATCCGTGCCAAAGGGTCAATGTCACAACCGATTGCACGCCGCCCTAAACGTGTGGCTTCCACCAGCGTCGTACCTGAACCGAACATAGGATCAAAAACAACCTCATTTTTATCCGAAAGATTTTCAATAAAGAACTGTGGCAGTTGTGGTGGGAACTTGGCTGGAAAAGGATGCCAGCCATGGGTCAAGTGCTTGCCGTTTGTGCCATGAAAATCCAAATCAGCACACAATGCTTCCTGCAGCAAATTGAGGCATTGCCCGTTATTTGGGAAGAGTAATTTATACGAGTCCATTACGATTAAACCTATATCCAACCCGGTTTACTACTTCCGGGGTAAGCTTCAGAAACAAGTGACGTAAATTCAGATAATAAGTGCAACACCCGAAGAAGTCAGTCAGCTGGTATATTTCACAGTTTGACTGAAACCAACTCAAGGGTGATTGCCATGAGCAAGAGATACACACAGCTGACTGAGGCTGAACGATACCATATTTACACGATGAAGAAACAGGGTTATTCGAACACGGCGATTGGCCAAGGGATGGGGCGGAGAACGTGGGGATTATCCGGTGCTTCTGCCTGAACCTGGCGCGTTTGCATCCGCACAAGAACAGTATGCGGGGAAAACTCAAGCAGGCTGGGTGGAGTGATGCGAGGCGGGCTGAAATCCTGTTTGGACAGGCTGCTTAAAAGTATGCGGTTGCCCTGCACAACGGATGACATCATTGAATATATTCGGGATTACATTAAGAGCAATGAGCCGGGGTCGTTTCCCGATGGAAAAGCAGATTTTCTCATCCACGATAATTACGGCGTTAAGGGTCTGGCGGCTATGTTTGCGAACACGAATATAGTCCAGGATGAGAATCGTGCCGGGCTCACATGCCATGATGATAAAGGTAATATATTTACTTTGCCTCACTATGTGAGCACACGTCCGGAAGAAGTCAGTTTTCACCCTGTACGACATACTGACAAGCCGGACCTGGATCTGGAACGAGAGCTGGACGGCGTGACAAAAATCATCCATGCGGTTGGCCTTGAACGCGCACCTTTACCAGGAATTCACTATAAGGGGCGGTGCTGGATAGACGAAGAGGTGAGCTACGATCGATCTTCATGTCGCATTACATACTGTCAGAATAACAAATCGGATACTGATGAGAGGAAAGCGCGTCACTTTCCTGGTCTTTACGGGGCTGGCCACGCTTTTCCGGAAGAGAGGGTATTCCGTCACGTGCCCGATGAAATTGGTTTGAGATGGGACCAGGTAATTGCGGATGAGCATGTGAGTAATTTGCTACAGGAGAAAGAGACAACCGAAGGAGTCTCAGATTTTGCACTGACGGCCAAGGAAAAATTAGTCCCGGCAATCTTGCAGATTAGGTAATATTGATCGAATAACGAAATTCAGGCGAGATTAGAATTAGACTTCCCCTGGTTTGCATGACACCCTCATTCTCACAAACGATCGTTTTTGAGAAGGCCTGTCAGGATCTGTCAAAGACGTATTGACCGTTCGGGGACGGAGTTCACATCCATCCTTGTTTTACCATTACCCTGCTCTACCACGGCAGGGTTGTGCGCAGCATCACTCCATGCTCCGGTTTGCCATGGCCGCTCTCACGGCGTTCCCCGTCCAGGTTCAGGCTCAGGGACTGCCCCAGGTTGAAGCGCCAGCCCAACCGCAGGGAGCGGCTGCTGCCGGCCCACTCCATACCGCTGTACGGCGTCAGGATGCCGTAGGTCCACGGCACGTCCAGCCCATAGCCCATCTCGGCCTTGATGCGCCCCTGTGCCGCCGGATTGTGGTGTGGTGAGATGCCCGCAGTCGTCTGCCGCTGCCACAAGGCCTCGGCGCCGCTGTCGGTAATGCCCCAGCCCGAATCCAGCCGCAGGGCCAGACCCCGGGCCAGACGCCCCGGGTCCAGGGCCAGGCTACCGCTAACGCCCCATTCCTCATAGCCGCCGTCCTCGTGGGCCACCAGGGCGCGTGCCCGGGTCTCTACGGTCAAGCCCCGCACCGGGTCCGCATAGCGCAGCCCGCCGCCCAACTCCATGCCGAAGCCTCTCTCGGCCTCGCCATCGTCATAGCGTATCCCCAGCTCAAAGCCGGGCGCAAGCAGGGCATTATTGGCCAGCGCCCGCTGGTGCCGCCCGCTCAGCAGTAACCGCACCCGGCTGTTATCGGCGCTTTCCACCGCCTGCATGCCCGGCACCTCATCCGAGGCCGTGCGCACCCACAAGGCATCCGTCTTCAGGGCCAGTTCCGTGCGGGCGCTCGCATATACCACCCCGCGCAGGCCCAATGCCCCCATACCCATCCGCATGTCCGTCTCTATTGGGGTCGGACTTAAGTCCGACCCCGTTTGCCGTAGTTGCAACGTGCCTGCCCCATATCCCAGCGTGCCCCACACCGATAACCTGTCCGTCAGCGCATAGCGCAGGTATGGGTTGACGCTCACCAGTGCGCTGTTCAACCTGCCGGCGCCATCGTTGCGGGCAGACCGGTAGGTCCCGTCCCCGTCGTGGTAGGCCAGCGCCACACCGGCCAGCCAGCGGTTGCGAGCGTAGTCCACACCCAACAGGCCCGACAGGACGTCACCGCTGATGTCCACGCTCTCATCCGTGCCGCTGAAGTGGGTCAATGCTCCCCGGCCCCACAGGGACCAGTGGCCGGGGGTTTCCGAGGTGGCTGTGATGGTTTCTAAGGTGTTGTCGGCGCGACCGTGTGTTTCACTGGATTCCTGCCTACGCAGGAATGACGAGTCTGACAGGGACAGGTTGAAACTGCTCCGGGAGATGGACTGCCGCTTGTCGAATTGCAAGCTGCCGCGGTTGGTCAGCAGAGTCCACAGAGCGCGTTCCAGCAGGGTCGCCTCGCCGGCTTGGGCTTCGACCTGTCCGGGGACGGAATTCAAGTCCGTCCCCTGTTCCGTGCCGATCTGCCCGGGATTTAACATGGATGGACAGGATGATTCAGGCTGGGGTTGTCCGAATGATCCTGCCTGGTCGTCATGACGAGGGATGTGATCAGACGTGTCGCTTGCGGTGATGGTCTGTTCACTGAATTCCTGCCTGCGCGGGAATGACGAACGGAGTTGAACTGCCCGCCCACCCAAGGTCAACCGGCTGTCAGCCCTCGCCGCTTCGTCGAAGCGGGCATTCAGCAGGGTCACTACCTGCACGGCGCTGGTGCGCCCGAACCGTGCCAGCCAGCCATTAGGCAATGGATCGGTGTTCCGAATCGTCCCCGTTGCCGTGCCGTCGCCGATTTTCGCACCACTGGCATTGGACAGGGTCAGGGTCAGGGTCGCGCTGTCATCGTCAATGTCATCATCCAGCACCGTCACATTGATGGTCGCCTGGATGTCCCCCGCCGGTATCCGCAACGTGCCGGACGCGGCGGTGTAGTCCTGCCCCGCCGTCGCCGTGCCGTCCGAGGTTGCGTATCGCACCGTGGTCGCCCAGGCGCGCTGGTTGCTCTGGGTTACCGTGAACCCAAGCGTCGCG
This sequence comes from Gammaproteobacteria bacterium, assembly GCA_965248145.1. Classification (GTDB taxonomy): domain Bacteria; phylum Pseudomonadota; class Gammaproteobacteria; order Eutrophobiales; family Eutrophobiaceae; genus JAAXHV01. The sequence continues at coordinate 2,958,165 of OZ252091.1, forward strand.
CCCACTGCTTCCCTCACCTCCGCGTCGGCGACCGAAAGAGACGGACCGGTGATAATGGTCTGCAGCCCCCCGGGCAGCATACGTCCGTCCGCATCGCACACGCCGGGCGAGCCGGCGCAGTCAGTGGTCGCGCGCACCCGTACAGTAACGTCGCTCGCTCCGTTCGGAGCAATTGTCACAATCCATTTCCTGTTTTTGCCGGGTTCCCGGCGCTTGGCGCCATCGACACGCCCGTTGGTGACCTCAAACAGCACATTACGCCCCCCGACCGTGGTGTAGCTGAGGCCGGGCACGTCGTGGCTGAGGTGAAAGTAGATCTCGAACGGCGTGCTGCCGTCATGTTTAGCGGCTTCAAGCGCTGAATCGGCATCCGCGGCTGGCGCCTGTGAGAAGGAGGCTGTGAACGGCCTCCCCGACACCGTTTTCGAGACCGCAGATGCAAGCGCCCGGTTATCGACGCAGATAGCATTGGCCTCGCCGCAGGACCGCACGGGCAGGCTGATTGTAATATTGCCATTCTGGGTGGGGGTTATTCGGACTTCCCATCTCTGATTGCTGCCCGGGGTAAGACGCCGGGCGCCGTCCACCCGGGCCCCGGTCACATTCAGCAGTCCGCCACCCACCGTCCGGTAACTCAACACCGCGACGTTCTCGCTGAAGCGCAACCCCACCGTGAACGCTGTCGACCCGTCGTGGGAGGCCGGCACGTTCTCGAACTCAACGGTCAGGGCATCACCCGCAACCACGGTCACCGACACCGTGTCTTCATGGTAGAGCCCGGCCCCGTCCGTCACCCGCAGGCTGAACGTGAGTATCTCGTCCGTACTCAGCCCCGTCGGCGCATCGAAGGTCGCGCCGGCTGTGTCGTCATTGGCAAGCGTCACATTCGTACCACTCGTCTGGGTCCACGCATAACTCAACTGGTCGCCTGCATCCGGGTCGGTGCCCGTCCCGGCCAGGGTCACCGTGGTACCTCCGCTAATGTCCGCCCGGTCGTTCCCCGCATTCGCCGTGGGCGCCTCATTGCGGTTCGACAGCGTGACGGTCAGATTTGCCGTGTCACTGCGGCCGCCGTCGCTCACCTGTACCGCGACCTGGTAGCTGCCGTCGTTGTCGGCGTCGTCCGGGTCCTCAAAGTCCTTGGCCGCGGCGAGCGCCAATACGCCAGCGGCGCTGATCGTGAACTTCCCACCGTCCGTCCCGGCAGCGGCGCCTGAGGGAACCGACCAGGTCAGATCCGCTGCCTGAGTATCCGAATCCGTGGCTGTCAGGGTCGCCACCGCCGTCTCGCCCTCCAGCACCATGAAGCTTGACGAACTCGTAATCTCCGGGGATTCCGGCGTGCCGCCAGGACCCGGCACCGTCACGCTAGCGGCGGCCGACAGCTTCTTGCCGCCAGACGTGCACACCGCGCCCGTCGCGGCGCAGTCGCTTGGCGCCGGGATCACAATGGAAATCTCCCCGCCAGAATTCGGACGCAACGTGTATTCCCAACGCTGGTTGCCTGGCGGCTCTAAACGCTGCAATCTCACCACCGTGCCGCCTGTCACCTGCAGTGCATAGTCCTTCATGGCCCGAAAACGAAGATTAACTTCTTGGTTGAAAAGAAGTGCAAACTTGAACGAACTCTGCCCGTCATGGGCCGCGGGGAGGTCTTGGAAGTGAGCCGTCAACACGTTATTCTCAGTTTGGGGCAGGTTGGGAGTGTTGGAGTCCTCCGTCCCAATTGCAAAACCCCTGACAGACATCTTCAATGCCTGTCTACCTGTGTGCCACACGTTCAATTCTTCCGGTTTAATGCAATAAATGTCACGCCTGGGCGAGCATGGCTGCTCCAGATTGTTCGTTACCCATTTCTCCAGACGCGAATCTCCGATGCTGAATCCGGTTAGGGAACCGGCATCCTCACGGTCAGCGTCAGTTTTCGCTGTTTTGAAGTAGTGGTATTCACCGTCATCATTGATCAGCACCAGAAAATAAGTTGTGTTCGCGTCCAGGTTGGCACCGGGAGTGGCGTAGAACTTGGCAACACCGGTATTTGCGACGCTCCCAATAAGGCGGTATAACTCTCGTCCGGGCTCACCTGAGTTGTCCGTATAGATGCCCACGGCCAACGCCGCTCTCGAATCTGGGGAGAGGACGTTTACCGCGACGGCACTAAGCCTATACCCGCCCGTATTAGAGCCGGTGGTGAAAGTTTGAGCCTGGACGTAATTGACAGTATTCCGTGATGTGAACCTCCCGACAGTAGCACCTGCCGCTCTGGCAGTCTCCTGCGCCATGTTGGAGACGAGTGTGACGGTCGACGCCTGAGCTGGCGCGGCAAACGCCAGTACGAGCAAGCTCGCGGTCAAGGCGAGCAGCAACGGCACGGCCCGTCTGCGGCGGCTCAACCGGTGCATGGCGCACCCCGCCGGCGGTGTGGTCCGCTCATGGCCGTTGTCAGGGTCCCCTTGCATTGGCCGACCGTGGGAACGCCGACCTTGGTCCATGAAGGAATGGAGTTGACGCACATTTCATAAACGTCTGCGCCCAGATCTTCGGCAGCGGCGAATGCCGCCTCCACGTATTCACGACGGGTGGCAAGATCGCTCAGCAACATCACGGTCTCACCCTGGTGCACATTGCAGAGTTCGAACTGTTTTTTAAACAAAATCCCCAGCTTCGCGGGATTCAATTCTTGTACGCGGGCAATTGCAGGCAACACGAGATACTCTCCCCTATCGTTTTGATCATATATAAAATATCGTTTTATATATAATATCATGCACGTCTCAAAGACGATTGTCAATTTGGATGTCAGGAACAAATAGATGGTATGGGTTGTAACATGTCCTATATGGGTATTGATGAATCATGACCACAACCATCTTTAAGCAGCATTGCCGATGCGCTGTTTTCCACCACCAGACAAAAGGTGCTGGCCTATCTTTTCGGCCATCCAGACCGCAGCTTTTATGCCACCGAGATTATTGCGCTCGCAGACAGCGGTTCTGGCGCCGTGCAGCGTGAATTGTTCCGGCTTACACAGAGCGGCCTGGTAACAGTGAGGCGTATCGGAAATCAGGAATTCTGTATCGAATTCTGGCGACGAATTCTGGGGACACAATACTTCGAATTCGGGGACGAATTCTGGGGACACAAGGTGGAATCACGAATTCTGGGGAGAATTCTGGGGACACAATACTTAATTCGGAATTCTGGGGACACAACGGAATTCTGGGGACACAATACTTAATTCAAGGAAGTTCCCCAGGGTGGAATTAAGTATTGTGTCCCCAGAACTTCCCAGAACTTCAGAACTTTACACCCAGAACTTTATTTTACTGGATTATGCTACTATATGGCATATGCTGTCATATACCAATGTAGGAGGCGATCATGTACACCGCAAAGATTTTCAAGAACGGCCGTAGCCAGGCTGTCCGCATCCCGAAGGACTATGCCTTCGAGGGCGTGACTGAGCTTACCGTACAGAAAGTGGGACAAAAACTGATCCTGGAGCCCGCGCGTAAGTCCTGGCTGACGTTGAACGAGGAAAGCAAGCCTGTCGGCGATAACTTCCTGGCCGAACGTCCGGACATGTTCGAGATTGATGAAAGCCGGGTGATAATTGAATGATATATATGCTCGACACAGACACCTGCAGCTATATCATACGGCAGCATTCGCATTCCGTCCTGGAAGCCCTACAGGATAGGGCAAGCAGAGGTCATATCCTTTGTATGTCCGTAATCACCTACCAGGAGTTACGCTTTGGCGCTGAACGGGTCGGCTCTGCGAGTTACCACAATCGCATCGATAAGATATGCGAACGTCTTGATTATGTGGCGGACTGGACAACTGAGTGTGCGGATAAGTTTGCTGCTACGCAGACAGCACTGCTCGAAAAGGGCAAACCGATCGGTTTCACCGATGCGATGATTGCCTCCCATGCCCTGATGACCGATGCAACACTTGTGACCAACAACCAGAGACATTTCTCCCAAGTCGAAGGTCTCCGGCTGGAAAACTGGTTCAATCATAATTAACCCATTCAACGAGTTCCGGGGAGTTCCGGGGACATTGACCTCTCTCCATAAAATCCGACCAAGCTAAACTAGCAGACTGTCGGACTTGGGTGCAGAAGTTGTCTTGATAAACTGTCATCTCAGTCGCTCGTCTGGTTGAGGGTTCCCGTCAGTCAGGACGCCATTTTCATCCGCCTCGGCGGATTCCGTACCGCTCAGACCGGCATAGGCGCCGCTGAGTGCCCTAACTACCGGGCAAACCTCGCCGGTGGCGCCCGTCAGGCCAACTGCAGGTTATGTAAGCGCTTACAGTTGTACGCCAGGGCCAATAACTGCCATTCACCGGTCACCTTGGCATGGCCGCGCAAGAGAAACTGCCGAAAGCCCATGGCGTGCTTCATGATCCCAAACACCGGTTCCACCGTCTGCTGACGCAGTCGATAACTGGCCCGATGCTCCGCTTGCGACAGCTTTTCCTGCATCTTCATCAACCAGGGCGCCGTCGCTATCTTCGGCGCGCGCGCCGCTGCGTCCTTACTCAACGGGCGGAAGTCATGTTGTCGCCGCCGGTCCCCACCACCGACCGCCACCAGCACCTCCATCTTCCGGCCCGTCAGTTCCGCCACCTCCGTCTCCGTCGCATAGCCGTTGTCCGCTAATACCTCAGTCGGCACGCCCGCCACCGCCGGCACCGCATCAATATCCGCCACCAACTCCCCCCGGTCACTGGCACATTGACTGACCCGCGTCCCCAACACCAACTGACTGCCGTCTGCATCCACCACCGCCTGGACATTGTACGCCTGCTGGTACTCACTCCGCTTGTTCTTGCGCATCAGCCGACTGTCCGCATCCGTCAGGTTCGTCTGTGCCGTCGGCTCCGGGGTGTCTTTGGGGGGCTGAATATGCCGCCCTTTCGCTCGCCCTTGACGCTTCGCGCGCGCCGCCACCTTGCGCTCATACTCCGCCTGCTCTGCCGCCGCCCGGGCCTGCGCCTCGCGTTCCAGACGCGCACACGCCGCATCCAATTGCGCCTGCAACGTCTCCCGACGCGCCAACTCCGCCGGCAACTGCTGCGGGTCTACCTCTGACCCCGCATCCGCGCGCTCCGCCTGACCCAATAACGCCTTGACCTCCCCACGCAACTGCGCACGTAACTCAGCAGCACGGTCATAACGCAGCCCGCGCCGTTTGCTCGCATTCGCTTTCAGCTTCGTCCCGTCCACACTCACCCGACCAACCTTCAATAGCTTCAGTTCCTTCGCCAGCAGCAATACCTGCACGAAATTCTCTTGCACCGCCGCCACGTTCTCCCGCCGAAACTTGCATATCGTGTCGTGGTCCGGATGCGTGTTCGCCGTCGGAATTCTGGGGACACAATACTTAATTCCACCCTGGGGAACTTCCTTGAATTAAGTATTGTGTCCCCAGAACTTCGTCCTGGGGAACTTCCTTGAATTAAGTATTGTGTCCCCAGAACTTCTCCCCAGAACTTCGTCGCAGAACTTCGTCGAAGTATTGTGTCCCCAGAACTTCGTCGAATTAAGTATTGTGTCCCCAGAACTTCGTCCCCAGAACTTCCGCGGGAATGGCAGGGCTTGGATTCAAAAGTATGCGTTCGCCCTGATGATAAGGATTGAATGCAGCCACGTCTTCCCGTTGCGAGGCGCTGGTGTCCATAGGAGGCGTGGGGGTGTAATGCTCCGGAACGGGACCGCCCTTGGCTTTACGGGCCAGGGCCTGTTCGACTGTTTCGACTTTCACCGCGGCGGCCAGTCCGTCTTTTCTCTTCACCATCATGGCGATGCCTGAGCTGTTCGGTGGAGGCATCATGTCGGCGTGGTAGTAAGCGACTTTATGTTTTTTCACGTCAATTTTGCGGTTCACGTCCAGGTCCCGTTGGTTCACGCCTTTACGCGGATCGATACAGACGCCATCGACTATCTCCAGGTCCAGCCACCATTTTTTTACCGGGTTGCGGATGCCGTGGCCCAGCAAATCATCCAGTTTTACCGCAATCGGCACCAGCAAGGGTTTCAGCCAGAATGCGTTTACGCCACACCAGCTTGCTATCTGCGTGGCGATGGGCCCGTCCCAGCTGATGACCTTGTTTAACGGGCAGGTCTTCATGCAACGGCCGCAGGCAAGACCCCGTTGATTGGTAAGGCGATAACGGGTGCAACGTTCGACGTCCGGTTTCCATATCTCATAACCGTTAAACATCACCTTGTCGCCGAAAGGTATGGCGTCGCAGGGGCATTCCCGCGCGCACTTCTGGCAATTTGAGCAAAAATACTGTAATCCGAAGTCAACGGGTTTATCCGGTACAAGCGGTAAATCGGTGGTCATCACAACAGTCTTAAAACGCGGGCCGATAAACGGGTTGAGCACCAGTTCGCCGATGCGACTGAGCTCCCCGAGACCCGCCCACATAACCAGGGGAATATGCAGCACGTGAGAGTCCGCATTGGTTTGCGGCCGGGCAGGATGACCGAGCGAGCGGAAATGTTCAGCCATGATGCCGGCAATCAAGGCCCCGCGCATATACGCGCGCATTGACTGTGCCCCGGAAATGAAATCGTCACCGGATGCGCCTTCCATGGTGTCATAGCCTTGATCGATCAGGCATACGACGGCATATTTATGGTACGGCTTGATCTCCGAGCCGTCTTCCTTGTGTGAATACCAGGCATACTCCGGTATCTCGCAAATACCGGTAATCTCCGACCCCAGGGCGTATGACAGTGATTTGAGCGCTTTGGTATTAGTCTCGGGTTCACTCAATTCTGTGGCTTGCGTTACTGCCACAGGACCGTCCTGGTGCGGCACCATCCCGCGGATCTGCTTCAGCATGGCGGCGGCAAACGGATGCTTGAAGGCAAACCGCTGGCGTTCCACCTGGGCTTTCTTGTCCAGGTCGCCATGAATTGCCCTTTCGAAGAAACCTGCCCGTTTTGGTACCCGCGGGACTTCATCATCCAGGATCAGCGTTGTGGGCCTGTCTACGCGGTTCACCTGTTCCATCGGGTAATTGCTGAGATGGGTCTGCCGGTTGGCGCGGCGCCATCTCTCCAGACCGGACGTAGCGCCGCCGACACCCAGCCAGTACGCCAGGTTCCTGCCGTTTTTTGCGTTGGCGGCCAGTGGTTTGTCCGTTGCCAGCGCATAATCCGTGGTCACTAGCGCGACCGAGAAGCCGTCGCCCAAGTAGGGGTTGATTACCTCCCCATTACTCCGGACACCGAGCCCGGCGAGCACGGTTAACCGGGCAATATCGATTTGATCATTCCGATCATCATAAGCACTCGCATTAAATCCCATCGCCCGGATATGGTTGGCAATGCCCACCGCCACTTCAAAGGCGCGCATCTGCGCGGTTGCGTGGATGGAATCCTTGAGCCAGCCGCGGGCAGGGTTATCAGCCTCCGGCAACCGACTGTATTCAGCAAGCACGACTATCCCGTGACTGTGATTTTCCGGCGTTGCGTCCTTATACCAGCAGGAGTCAGCCAGTTCACAGATGCCGATCTGGCCGGCATCAAGGAAATAACCGGCGCCTTTAACGTCTATTGACCGTCTTTCCAGGTCATCAGGCGCCGGCGCCTTGGCCGGAGCGACCGCGCCTTTGCAAAATTGTTTGAAGATAGCGTGATATTTCTCCAACGCAGCGGCGTAGTTTGAAGATGCGCCGTTGGTTAAGACCGGTCGGGCATTGCGTTCCGCCTGACGTTCATGTACGGCAACCTGCTCATCGCGAGGTAATCTCTCAAGGGGATAAGGCCCATAGTGAAAGGGACGGTTTTTGTTGGAAAAGAAAATCATGCGGTTATTCCCTGGTAGCCAACGTCTGGTAATAATACCATACCTACGGCTAACAGAGGAGCGCTGTTGACCTCAGTGACTTGCCGCTTCCGCCGTACCGATACCGGTCTCCGAGCGTATATATTGTTCCGTAAAAGCCGCCCTTTCCTTATCGGCCCGGGCGCTTTTATCCGTACTTGACAGCAACCAGGCCGTGATAAAAGCCAAGGGCGCCGAGACGATGGTAGGATAGACGTAAGGAAATACCGGTTTTTCCATCCCTATTACGTCCACCCATACCTGTGGCCCCAGGATAATCAAACCAACGGAAAAAACCAGGCCGACCAGGCAACCATAGATAGCGCCCCGGGTCGTCAGCCCGCGCCAGTACATGGAAAGCAATAATACCGGCGCATTGGCGCTGCCGGCAACGGCCAGGGCCATATTGGTGATGAATATGACGTTTTGATCTTCAAAAGCGATGCCGAACAGGATTGCCAGCATACCGATGCCGATCACGGCACAGCGGGAGACGAGCAACTCGGATTTTTCCGTTGCCTTGCCCTGTTTAATCGATTTCGCATACAGGTCATGGGCGATAGTGGCTGCCGCGGAGATGGTCAACCCTGATACGACGGCGAGGATGGTGGCAAAGGCAACGGCAGAGACAAAACCCAGTAACACGTCGCCCCCCAGATAATGGGTGGCATGTAACACGACCATGTTGCGTCCCCCTGCCAGACCGCCGGAGACAGTCTGGTAATCCGGATTGAACATGATGAGTGACACCGCGCCGAAACCGACGATGATCATCACGAGGTTGAAATAACCGATGATTGATATAGCGTAAAACGCGGATTTTCTTGCGGTTTTTGCGTCCTTCACGGTAAAAATACGCATCAGGATATGGGGCAGTCCCATGAACCCCAGCATCGCTGTCAACCCGAGGGAGATCACTGACACCGGATCATCCAGCCAGCCCCCCGGCGCCAGCACGTCCCAACCTCTGGGATGAGTCATGACCGCGCTGTGAAAAACCTCATTCAGGTCAAACTGGTAATGTTGCAACATCAGCAGGGTAATGAGCGTACCGCCGATGATCAGCAGGAATGCCTTGATAATCTGCACCCAGGTCGTAGCCAGCATGCCTCCGAAGGTAACATAGGCGATCATCAAGGCGCTGATGCCGCTCACAGCCCAGACGTAATCCAGACCGAACAGCAGTTGAATTAATTTTCCGGCGCCGACAAGCTGCGAGATAAGATAGAAGATCACGGTTGCAAGGGAACCCAGGGCGGCAACAAACGTCACGGGTCGCTCTGCAAGACGAAATGAGATGACGTCGATAAACGTATAACGACCAAGATTGCGCAGGCGCTCCGCTACCAGGAACAATATAATCGGCCAACTGGCGACGGCCCCGACCGCCAGCATCAATCCGTCTGTTCCGGAAAAAAACAACACGCTGGTAAGCCCTAAAAAAGTAGCCGCCGACATAAAATCACCGGAAATCGCAATCCCGTTCTGCCACGCGGGGATACCACCGCCGGCCGCGTAAAACTCTTTCCGGGAATGGGTGCGCCGGGCTGCCCACCAGGTAATCAGCAACGTGCTCAGCACAAACAGTAAAAATGTGATGATCGCCGCCACATTCACCGGTTGCTTGTCGCCGGTGATGGTTGCCGTCTCGGCCATGGAGAACACCGGGGCTGATAACGGCAGGAGAGACAAACAAAAAAACACGCGCTTACTCATTCCAAAGTTCCCTCATGAGTGCCTCTTTTTGCGGATCATGATATTTAGCGGTCCACCATAAGTAAGCCCCCGAAATGACGATGCTCAGTAAAATGATCAGCACAGAGAGCCAGATGATAATACTGACGGCGCCACCGGCCGGCCATACCGTACCCGCCAGTCCCGCCGCCCAGGCAATGACAAGAAAATAGAGACTGAATTGAAAAACGGCGATGCCCGTCAGCAGGTAGATCACACGCCTGTGTCTATTGACAAGCGACTGGTATTTTTCCGAAGCAGACAGCCGTCGGACTTGTTCCCGTAGTTCCATGATCTGAGATAAAGCCGGTATTTTTCCGATTACTTTTTGTGATTTTGCTTCCAGGTTTCCCTTAATTTACTTTTTAGCACCTTGCCCATTGTATTACGCGACAGTTCATCCGCGAAATAAATATATTTTAAAACCCTGAAACCGACCAATTGCGTTTTCAGTATTGAAATTACCCCTTCCTCATCCAATTGGAAAACGGAATTCATTCCGCCACCATTTGAGCGGTAAGTTGGTGTTTGAGCCGGTTCCCATCTATAATAGAGTAAGAAGGTTCTTGACTGCAGCAACGCGAACGTGTCGTCAGAATAGAAACCCATTTAGGCGTAAAAACCCGTTGAGAGTTGAAAGACAACAAAAACTCGCCTCCATCTCGGCGGCGAGCATGGCCAGTCGCGATACCCCTCTTATCCGTAACGCCTGGTACGTGGCCGCGCGCAGCGACGAGATTAATCGGACGCTGTTTTCCCGGCAATACCTCGGTATCAATACCGTGTTGTTTCGTAAGGACGACGGGGCCCCGGTGGCCTTGCAGAATCGGTGTTGCCACCGATCTTTCCCCTTATCCGAGGGCAAACTGCACGGCGATATCCTGGAATGTGGCTACCATGGGTTCAGGTATAACAGTGCCGGTCGTTGTGTGGCGATCCCGTCCCGGGACAGACCGCCGCAAAATATCGGTGTCCGCGCGTTCCCTGTCATCGAGAAAAAACCCTTTATCTGGATCTGGCCCGGGGACCCGGACCAGGCCGATGAAGCCCTGTTGCCGCACCAGGAATACTTCGACCACACGGACTGGGCGGTAAACATCGGCTTTCTCAATATCAAGGGAAGCTACGTATCCCTCCACGAAAACCTGCTGGACCTGTCCCACCTGAGCTTTTTGCACGACAAGACATTCGGCACGCCGGAATACGCCCGGGCACCCATTGAGGCCACGGTAGAAGATGAACATTTTGAAGTCTGGCGACATGTGGAATGTGTGTTGCCGCCGATTTATTCCCTACCGCTTGGCTGGGAGAACGAAAAAGCCCTGCGCAGTTCCGGTTCCCTGTTTATCTCCCCCGGACTGCATGTGAACACGGGCATCCTGAAAAACCTGGATCGGCCGGAAAAAATGGAAAAGCTGCAACCCATGGTCAAGGTGGCTCAGTTGATCACGCCGGAGACGAATACTTCAACCAATTACTACTACGCCCAGTGCCGCAATTTCTGCATTGACGATAAGAAAATGGGCGCCTTCATGCTTAAAGCCAACCAGGCGGCGTTCAGTGAAGATGTATTCGCCATCGAACACATCAACCGGATGCAGGATACCGACCGGACGCCGGACTTCTACGAGGTCGACGTGCCCGCAGACCACCCCGGCGTCGCCATGCGCCGCCACCTCAAAAAATTGTCAGACGCGGAAGTGGTCAAGTCTTGACTTTGCTTCCTGGCGGACGGAATTAATTCCGTCCCCTTCGTGTTGTACATGCACAACACCAACCGGCTGAACCGGAAACATAAATATCACGCGCTCGCCTGTTTTATTTTGAATTTCATCAGATTATACTTACAATTTGAGTTTTATCGGACTATACTTGCTAATCTGACACGTTGTTGCAGAAGCGACACAAGGATAATGAAAAATCGAGTGATTCTACTATCGGGGGCACATAATGAGACCGTCTAACCCTTCTCTTCTCAGGATCATTTTGATCTTGTCACTGACCGTTCCTTTCAACACAAGCGCACAAGTCCTGGAAGAAGTGATTGTTACCGCACAAAAACGCGAACAGAACCTGCAGGACGTGGGCATCTCCGTGACCGCTTATTCCGGCGAGCAGATCAAGGAATTGGGACTGGCTGATACCGTGGACCTGACGACCATGACCCCCGGACTGCAGTACACGGTGCCCAACGCCGAAGGCAGCCAGATCAATTTCTTCCTGAGAGGCGTCGGCCTGAACGAAGTAGCTGACATTAACGAGAATCCGGTAGCCGTTTATTTTGATGATGTCTACCGTGCAGCAATGGGTGGCTTGCACCTGCAAAATTTCGACATGGACAGGGCGGAAGTATTACGCGGCCCACAGGGGACCTTATTCGGTCGTAACACTTCCGGCGGTCTGGTGCATTTCATTTCCAGGAAGCCGACCCGGGAATTTGCAGCCTACCTGGAGGCGGGCCTGGAGTCCTACGGAACGTTCAAGACCGAAGGCATGGTGAACGGCACCATCAGTGAAAACCTAGCCGCGAGGATTTCCTTTGCAACTAACAAGAATGGGGGCTACGTGGAAAACACATATGACGGCGTTGACCCGCTGAAAGGCACGTCCCCGGGTGATTTCAATGAGACCAATGCCAAAGCCGGGCGGATACAGTTGTTATGGACGCCCTCCGATAACGTTGAAGCCCTGATTAAAGCCCATTACTCCCACAATCGGGGCCAGGTAGGCGGCTGGCAGAACCAGGCTGCCGGATTTGCTCCTGCCGCCGGCGGCGGGTTTGATTTCGACAACCGAGTGCCTTTGGGACCGACCGAAGCCAATCCCAATTGTTTTGACCCGGGAGCGGGTACATTCTATGAGGTGGTTGGCACAGATTGTTTCGGATACAGGGATACGGACGGCGACCCGCACAAAGGCGGCTTTGACCGGGACGGCGATACGGCGGTCACCGCCGCGGGCGTATCGGCGGTAGTCGACTGGGAACTCAGGGATGGTTTGACACTCACGTCGATAACGGCCTACGACCACGTGGATCGCACCCAGGAGGAAGACACCGATTCCAGCCCTGTCAATTTTGTCCAGGTGGAATTTCACGCCATGACGGAACAATTCACCCAGGAGCTGCGTCTTGCCGGAGAGTCGGACAGGATGCGGTGGCAGACCGGGCTGTATTATTTCAACTGGGACGTAGAGTCTGACTATCGTCTGGTCCTGATACCCGGTCTTTTTATCATTGACGTCGACGGAAAGCAGGATACGGACTCATGGTCGGGTTTTGGCCAGTTTGAATTCGATTTGACCGAACAACTGACCGTTATCGGCGGCCTGAGATATACGGAAGAAGAAAAGAAAATGAACTACAGCAACGTGGACATAGGAGGCCTTACTGGATTCCTGACGGCGCCTCCGCCTGAGGTGGACCTTGGAGCCGGCCCCGGTGTTGGAGTACTTCCCAATTACCCAAGCGCCATCAGGCCGACAGCCGATCACATGATGTTGTTTAATACAGCTACCGTCGGTAACCTGGCAAAACATGATAAGAACAATATTACCGCCCTGGCGGAGTTGGACTGGAAGCCCAACGATGATCTCCTGCTCTATGCAAAATACTCAAGAGGGGTGAAGTCGGCCGGTTTCAACGGTACTTTTCTTGATGTCAGTGCTAATTTCGGTGTGACACCGCCTGAGAACATTCCATTCGATGATGAGAAGCTGACCAGCTATGAGATCGGGTTCAAATCTACCATTCTTGGTGGCGCGGCCCGGTTGAATGCGTCGGCCTTTTATTATGACTATGAAGATTTTCAGACCCTTCAATTTATTGGTCTCAACACGCTCATTTTCAACTCCGATGCAGAAGTATACGGCGGCGAAGTCGAGTTACAGGCCAGCCCCGGGGAGGGCTGGGATTTCCTCGTAGGCGCCTCCTTCCTGGATGCAACTGCAATGGATATACTGACCCCTGGCACCCGTACCCCGACAGACAGGACGATGGTGGCGGCTCCCGACTTTACGGTAAACGGCATGGCCCGCTATGAATGGCCGATGTGGAACGGCGCCATGGCGGTGATAGCCAGTTTTTATTACCAGGATGAAATCTTCTACGATATACAGAATTACGATATCTCACTCGCAGATGACTATATTGTTGGAAACCTCAGAATGAAATGGACGTCCGCCAATGCCGCCTGGACAGTATCGGCATTCGTCAACAACATTACCGATAAAGAATATCTGACCTACACCTTCGATTTCGTCGGTCCGGGCGGATTCAACCAGTTACACTACGGCAAACCCCGCTGGTTCGGTGGTTCCGTCCGTTACTCCTGGCAATAATAAAGGGGACAGAATAATTTTCCAAAATAATTGACTAAAAATAAATCTGCCCACTTTTTCTCATAATCCTCCACTTCTCTCCTCTGCAACACCGGTTGAGTGATCAACCGGTGTTTTTTTTCGTACAGATATTGCTAGACTGCCGGTTGTAATTTATCAGTTCGAGGCGCCAGATGACTACTGAACAACAGAAGAAACCCATCGCTCCCTACATGGCTATCGGCCTGTCTACGACGATTACGGGGATAGCCGACCGAAAACATATCCGCCATAACCTGGAAAACATCGAGGAGACGATCCATGCGGCCGTCTCTATGGTGAATATCAATATGCCGGTGAAGATCATCGCCCTGGCAGAAGGCGCGTTAACGGGCTTCACCGACGAGATCTTCGACCTGCCGCACACCCTGGCGGCAAAGGAATTGTTTATCGATATCCCCGGAGAGGAAACCGAGTGGCTGGGACGTCTGGCGAAACTCTATAACACCTATATCATCGGACAATGCAAGGCCCGTTGGCCCGAGATCATGGACGATCGGTTTTTTAATACCCTGCTTGTTATTGCCCCTGACGGTAACGTGGTACACAAAGCGGCAAAAAACCATATCTGGTGCCGGGAGCGTTCCTGTACCCCGCACGATATCTACGACCGCTGGGTGGAAGTGTTTGGTGACGATATTGATGCTTTTTATCCCGTGTTGAAAACCGCCGACATCGGTAACATAGGCACCATTTGCTGCAGTGACGGCGAATACCCGGAAGCGGTGCGGGCATTGACTTTCAACGGCGCCGAGGTGGTGTACCGGCCCAGCGAGGCCATGCCCATGACGGGGTCCGGCTATCCCGGCGGTGGCTCCTGGATGATACAGAACCGCGGACATGCGGAATTTAATTCGGTTTATATGCTTTGCCCGAATGCCGGTCCTATTTACCTGTCGGCCACCTCCAGACATCCCATAGACATTACCGGCGGGCACGCGCATATCGTCGATTACCGCGGCGAGATCATGTCTTACAGCCCGTCGGCCAATAACACCCTGGTCTGCGCCACCATCGATATCGAAGCGTTACGGCAATTCCGCCTGATGAACCTGAACAGCAACTGGTTGAAGGACCTGCGCACCGAATTATTCCAACGCATGTATGAAAAACCCATACATCCGAAAAACCTCTGGATGAAGCAGGACCCGAAGCGTCACGCAGAGGTGGATGATATCTATCGCCGTAATATAGAATCCCTGGTTGAACGGGGCACGTGGACCAAACCGTTTTATGAACACGAGGGCTGTCGCTTTCAGCCCGGTGGAGAAGAAGAACCATCCTGGGAAGACCTGAAAGAAATGTGGGCGCCGTGGAACGATAATTAACGTAAAATTTGGATATTTGGGGTCAGAGTAAAAATACAGTTATTGGTAGGCATTGCTTATTTATTCCCAGGTATTTTTACTCTGACCCCAAATATCCAAATATCAAGAGCTAAATGAATAAATACGATTGTATTATTGTCGGCAGCGGAATCAACGCCCTGGTATGCGCGGCATTGTTGAGCAAGAAAGGCAACAAGGTGCTGGTACTTGAGCGTAACGACCGCCTGGGTGGGTGTATCCGCACTGACGAGATCACCGCCCCGGGCTTTATCCACGACGTACTATCCAGTTGGCATCCCCTGTTCGTCACGTCTCCGGGTTACGCAGAATTGAAGGAGGACCTGGAAAAATACGGTCTCGAATATTGCAATACCGACAGTCCTACCGCGGTTGCGCTGCCCGACCATACCGCTTTTATCCTGAAGAATTCGCGGGATGAGAATATCAACAATATGAATGCCCTGTCGAGCGGTGATGGCGACCGTTATGGCGCGGCCATGGCGGAACTGGAACAGTCCCTTGCGCTGACGTTTACCTTGTTGGGCAGCGAATTATGGCGCTGGTCCACAGTGAAAGTTTTCCTCTCGGTTCTGGTAAAAATGGGCCCCTTCAAACTGGCACAGTATTTTGGCTACAGCCTGCAAACAGCGCGCGCCTGGCTGGGGACAACATTCAAGTCAAACGCCGCCACTGCCTGCCTGGCCGGTTGGCCGTCCCATGCAGGTATCGGCCCGGACGCGCCGGCCTCCGCCCAGATGGCCCAGGTGATTGCCTTCACCCTGGAGATGGTGGGTTGCCCGGTAGTCAAGGGAGGGAACTATAATATTGTGCGAGCCTTCCGGCAGGTAATTGAGGCAAACGGCGGAGAACTGCAGGTGAACGCGGACGTGGCGCGGATAATAACGGAAAATAGCCGGGCGAAAGGCGTTAAAACCAGTGATGGCACTGAATATTCGGCCGCTAAGGTGATATGCAGTGTCACCCCGAACCAACTCTACGAACGCTTGCTGGACCCGGCCGAGGTGCCGAAGTCAGTGGCCGCGCAAACCAGGGCCTACCGTTATGGCAACGGTGATATGCAGATCCACCTGGCCCTGTCGGAACCACCCCGATGGCAGGCGCCCGGATTGTCAAAAGTGGCTATTACTCATATTACGACCGGAGCTGACGCCGTGTCGCGGGCCATTAACGAGGCAAACTGCGGCTTGCTCCCTCAGGAAGCTACCATCGTCGTCGGTCAACCTGCCGCGCTGGACCCAGGCCGCGTCCCGGCCGGCAAGGGTTTGTTATGGATACAATTACAGGAATGTCCGCGGCATATAAGAGGCGACGCCGCCGGGGAAATCAAAACGCCTGAAGACGGCGCCTGGACCGAAGAGGTACGCGAGGCCTATGCCGACCGGATCATTGACAGGCTGGCGCACTATATTCCAAACCTGAAAGACAGTATCATTGCAAGAACGGTGTTGTCGCCTGCGGACCTGGAGGCCATCAACGTCAATCTTGTCGGAGGAGACCCCTACGGCGGCGCCTGTTCGCTGGATCAATTCTTCCTGTGGCGACCACTGCGGGCACTGAAAAATCACGACACACCGGTTAAAAATTTATACCACATCGGCGCATCCACCCATCCCGGCCCGGGCCTGGGCGGCGGTTCCGGCTACCTGGTGGCAAACAGCTTGTAACGAAAACGGAGAAATAAAATGATCAGAGTCAACGTGATGTACCCCAAACAAGACGGCGGTAATTTTGATTATGACTATTACCTGAATACCCACATGCCTTTAGTGGGAGAAAGGTGGAGTGACGTACTGCGCGGCGTGGAAGTCTACAAAGGTTTAAGTGGCGCCGGCGGCGGCGCTGAGACTTATGTCACCATCGCCAACCTGAAGTTCGACAGTGTGGAGTCGTTTCAACAGGCGCTCGACGCCCATGCCCCGGAGATCATGGGAGACATCCCCAATTTTACCAATATCGACCCTGTTATTCAGATAGAAGAACAGTTGATGTAACTCAAAATCTGCGAGGAGGATCTCAAGCGGGGATGTTCAGGCCAGCAACCATTCGGCGCCCTGTTGTTTGCTGAACCCGTCCTCCTCCAGTTTGATCAGGCTGGCCAGCAAGGAACGGGATGCGATCGGGTATACACTCTCAGGCACGTCGTTGTAAATTTCAGGCAATAACTTATCGATGCTTTGCGGCGCGCCGGTCAGTGCAGACTTGATGACATTTTCCCGGTCCTGTCTGTGTTTCAGGAAATATCGGATCAGGCTGTGACCGTCACGCTGGGGCAGACCATGGGCGGGGGTCAGTGTCTTCATGGGGATGCTGAGTAACCTGTTCAGGCTGTTCAGGTAAGTACGCATGTGTCCTTCCGGCGGGTCGATCAGGATTGTGGAGACGGTAGACAGCATGTCACCCACAATTGCCGCGCCATAACGGCTGTCGATATAACACAGGTGATCGACCGCGTGGCCGGGAGTATGCATGACGCTGAGATGCCAGTCGCCTGTTCCATCGGGGGCAGTACCCAGTTCCAGGCGGTCGCCGTCTTTTAACGGTTCTCCTTTAATATATCCGGCTCCAATCCGGTCGTATGTTTTCGCGTGGGCCCTTACCGGCAGTTGGTAACGCCGGCTGACGGCATTGACAGCCCCGACGTGATCGACGTGATGGTGGGTCAACAGGATGGCGACAAATGTTTTTCCCTCATCAATCAACTCATCCATCTTGTTGAACAGGCGTTGTTGTTCCGCTTCATCCGGGGTCGCAGGGTCGATGATATACAATTTATCCGTACCTGCGATCACGGTATTGGTGGTGGTTGCGGGAGGTAGAGTCGGCGTCGATAACGGCGCCAGGAATATACCCGGCGAGAAATAAAGTGCATGCAATTCCCCTCGCGCCAGGCGTTCCGTCTCAACCCCGGCCCGGACAAAAAATGCTTCCATGCCACCTTTTGCCATGAGCCGCAGCAAAAAAAGCACGGGGGGGGCAATCGCCATCTCTCCCCTGTTCCAGGCGTCGACGGCTTGTTGTGGTTTGATGAACTCCCCGTCAATCAGCTCGTAATTATCAATTTCAGGCGTCTCATCTTCCCTGGCCCTCACGTACATGAACAAGGTATCGAAACGGACTGGAACGAATGGCGGCGTGGTGACTCGGAACAACGGTGTAAGCAGATTAAGGCCTGTATCAAACTCCGTCAGGAATTGCTGCCATTGTTCGGGAGATTCCTTTACCTGTTTTTTTAATGCCTGTTTCTGCTTCCGGCTGAATTCCTTACCCAGGGTTGCAGACAGGATATCCGTTTCTTCCAGGATTTCCCGGATGGCGCAACGTTTTAATACCAGATCTTCGGGGTCGTTCTCCTCGTGATAATCTACCCGACTGACGTTCCCTCCGGGAAATACCCAGTAACCGCCAAAGAACTTAAGCTCCGGGGCGCGTTTCACCAGGTACACTTCCGGATTATCGACGGATCCGCGGGTGAGAATAATGGTGGCGGCAAGTTTGATCCTGGACATGGTTACAACCTTCCCAGCAACGGTTCAATTTCTTTGATCACCGCATCCTGGTGTGGTTGCAAAGGATGGCCTCCCAATCCTGCCAGTATCGGCTCAAAAGGATCCTCAACCCCGGTATTGATACCGGATAATTGCTCCATAACGGCAAGACCGAAGAACGGCACCGTGTAGCCACTGTAACCTCCTTCATGACATAGGACCAGGCGGCCATCGCATACCTCATCAGCCACCTCCATCATCTTTGTGGTCAGGTCGCGATAGGCTCCGCTGGTCAGCATCTGCCGGCCCAGGGGATCATGGGCGCCCGCGTCAAACCCGGACGGGACGATGATGAAGTCCGGTTTGTATTTTTGCAGTGCAGGAATGACGATCCGGTCGTAAACTGCCGCGTAGGCGCCGGTCCCCGAGCCCGGTGGCAATGGAACATTGATGTTAAACCCCTCACCGGCGCCCTCGCCTGTTTCACTGATATGGCCGGAATCCGGAGGGAAGCAATTATCCTGGTGTACCGATATGGTCAGGGCGGCAGGATTGTCCCAGAAGGCCGACTGTGTACCGTTCCCGTGATGCACGTCCCAATCAACAATAGTAATACGCTCGAGCTTGCGGGCCTGGAGCAGGTGCATACCGGCAATGGCCGCATTACCGAATATGCAAAACCCCATACCCATATCGGCCAGGGCGTGGTGCCCCGGCGGTCTGACCAGGGCATAGGCGTTACGTACCCTGCCCTCCAGTACGGCATCGACCGCCTCGATCACGCCACCTGCGGCCAGACAACTGATCTCGAAGCTGCCCCGCCCCATCGCGGTGTAAAATCCCGTTTCAGACAAGTACCGGTCATTCTGCGCTTTGATCTTTTCATAATAATCAGGGGTATGAAAACGACAGATCTCCTCTTTCTCCGCCTCCCGGGGTTCGACATGCACCAGGTCCTTCAACAAACCGCTGACATCCAGCAGGTTACGAATCCGCCGCTTGGTTTCCTGGTGTTCCGAATGCACGTAAGGTTGCACCGGGTTGCCATAGGGCATGAACCCTGCAAAGTTACCGTTCTCGTGCCACGTATAAAGTTCGTGATAAACAAAACCTGTTGCCATGTTGGTCTCCTCGAGTTAAGGAAGCTCTGAATAAATCAGAGTTTCCTTAATAAGCGCTTTCAGGATAGTATTATCATTCTTGAGAAAATGTCCATGACAATCAGATCGTGCCAGAACATTTCCGGCTCATTGTTTACAGTGCCGGTTGGGGGGACTGTCCGTTAATTAAATAAGTGTCCAGGTTGAAGCGATAGATGTTGTTTGTCCGGGCAAAGACCACGGCATCCGCTCGCATCTCACATAGCCAGGACTGTTGATACAACGGTTCTTTACCGTTAAATGACCCGGGAGTGAACAGAGCCACGTTAATGCCTTTGTCGGAATCACGGACCGATACATACTCGAATGCCGACACACCCTCAGCGCGCATGGAACTCCCCAGTTGTTGGGTCGCGGAGTAATCACTCGGATCGGTTAATTGTTTTTCATAGACGGCAAACGGCGGATGCTGTAATTGCAACCCGGTTTCAGTCCGGTAATTCACGGAAAAAACAGTGTGCTGTGTCATAAACCTGGAAGAAGGAGGCGGTATATCCATACCTGACCAGAACACAAACCGATAATAAGCAGCTTCTGCCAAAGTGGTAGTCAGTTTTTGCGAACCGTAAAAGAGACTTGGGTCAAATCGCGAACCAAACCGTGAGCCGCATGGAAGTGGCGGGTAACGAAATGGTGTGGCCAGCAAATAATGCAATCCTCCAGTGCCGGCAGGAAGTGGCGGTTTTGACTGCTCAAGCATCTCCTCAAGTAGCGATTGCTCGGCAAGGCTATCAACCAGGCTGTTGGTCGCGACCTGTTCCTGACTTTCAACAATACGGATTAACTCACCTTCAATGGTGACTGTTGAGACCCGTTCCTTGCAGGCCGCCCAGATATCCATCAGACCTTGCCACGAAGAGCATCCAGGTAATCAACAACTCGTGCAAGTCCCGCTACCGTTCTCACCTGCTCGGCAGGAACACCGCCGGTATGTAGATTGTTTGTATGCATCCAGTGCTTCATATCATCAGTATTGCCACCAACCAGCACGTATAGACTCCGATAACACCGGACAAACAGTAGCGCCAGTTCCCCGGCTTTACTGGTTTCACTGATACCACGGCTGAGTGATGTACGATCCTTACCGATAACCTGACCTAATTCAGTCTGGGATAAACCAAGACGCTTACCGGCATTCAGCAATGCCTTGGTCAGGACAATCCGTCGATCAGCTTGTGTTGTTTCTGCTATCAGCATAACTTGCTATTATTCTGATGTATTTCCTATAATAATACAATATTTTGATGTATTTGCAACAGAAACGCATGAATAAAATGAATAGGTGGTTTTCCCCTGCCTAACGCAAAAAATCTGGCATATCCTCCTGATATCGTTAAAATACCCGGAGGCTATCCTAAAACCTATCACGAGACCCGATTATGTTCAGACAATTACTCCGATTAGTCCTGCTTTTGAACGTTGTGCATACCGTTTCGGCGGAACTGGCCAGGGATGAATTAGGCAAGGTGGCAACCCTGCCCGTCCCCTACCCGGATGACTGGGTGATTGTCCATGACATCGCGTTCGACCAGATGAGCCTGGGCAGGTTCCTCGTGATGGATATTACCGGGAAGAAGAATACGGAGTTCTTTAAAGGGAGCTTTAACGGCGGCTATATTTCGGCCTTTACCCAGGCCCTGAAAAAGCCCGAGATGTACGTGCTCGAACATTATTATGATCGCGGCAACCGCGGGAATCGCGCCGACGTGGTAACCATTTATGACAAGGCAACCTTAAGTCCCGTGGATGAAATCGTCCTGACCGGTCCCAAACGGGCGGAAATGCTGGTCAGCAAATTCGTCATCTCACTCATTAACGACGAAAGGTTTTTGGTATTCTATAACTTCACCCCCGCCACGTTTGCCACGGTGATTGACCTGGAAAAACGAGAAGTCGTCAATGTGGTGCAATTACCGACCTGCGCCGGTATTTATCCCACCGGTAAACGCGGGTTCAGTTCAATTTGCAGTAACGCCTCGCTGGTCAGCTACCAGCTTGATGAAAACGGCAAAGTCACGGGGCAGACAAAAATTGAACCTTTCTTCGATATTGACAAAGACGCCCTGTTTGAAAGGCCCGCGATCATCAATGGCGTGGGTTATTTCCCCACCTTTACCGGCAACGTGCAGGAAATCGACCTGACAGGCGACTCGGCCAGGCTCGGTGAAAAGTGGAGTTTGCTGAGTGCTGAGGATAAAAACTGGCGTCCCGGCGGCGCCTGGCTGGCGGCGACGGACAGTACCCGGCGTCTGTACGTAATGATGCATGAAAACGGCAGAGAAGGCTCTCATGATGATCCGGGTTCGGAGATCTGGGTATTCGACACCGATAAAAAAACGCGGGTGAACCGCATCCCCCTGACCCTGCCGGCCATCGCCTTTGATATTACGGCCGGCGACGCGCCCAGGATCGTGACGACCAACGTTGAAATGAACCTGGAAGTTTATGACGCCGTATCAGGCAAACACGTCAACACCATCGCTGATTTCTACCATACCTGGCCTTTGCTGGTTTATGCTTCACAATAGGCGACAGACATTACCCGGAGAAGAAGAGAATGAACTGGTTAGACAAGATGACGGAAGGTATCTCGAGAAACGTGGCCAAGACATCTTCACGCAGGGGTTTTCTCGGCGGACTTGGAGGTATGATCGCCGGTGGGTCGCTCATCCCGTTGTTGCCGGTTGCCCGCGCCGCGGCCGCGGAACAACCCGGCCCGCCCGCGGCAGATCCGGGGGATCCGGCAACCTGTGATTATTGGCGTAATTGCGCCATTGACGGCTACCTGTGTTCCTGCTGTGGCGGTTCCGTCAACAGTTGTCCGCCCGGGACGGAAATGTCGTCGATCACCTGGATTGGCACCTGTAAGAACCCGGGTGACGGAAAAGACTATATCATCTCCTATAACGACTGCTGTGGTAAAGGATCCTGCGGCAACTGTTTCTGTAACAGGAACGAAGGAGACAGGCCCACTTACCGGCCACACACGTCCAATGATTACAACTGGTGTATCGGCACTAAAAGCCAGGCGTATCATTGCACCGTGAACCTTGTCCTGGGCGTGGCGATCAAGTAATAATGTGTCGCAAGCGACTGTTGTCTGACTGGATTCCGGCTTTCGCCGGAATGACGGGGGTGGTGGAACCGCGCTTGCATAGGAATGACAGGAGTGTGAACTCCTGCTTTCGCAGGGATGACGAAGGAGGCGCTGGAATGACGGGAGTGTGGACTCCTGCTTTCGCAGGGATGACGAAGGAGGCGCCGGAATGATGAGAGGAGACGCTGGAAGGACACACGCTTTCACTGTAATGAGGTCCAATATGTTCAAAGGTCATCTTGTCAGTCTGCTTCTGCTGCTGTTATGTAACAGCGTTGCGGTCGGCGCGAATGAAGTCCTGGCAAGGCAGAATTACATCCTGAATTGCCAGGGCTGCCACCTGCCCGATGGTTCCGGCTCCAAGGGCAACGTGCCGAAGATGAATGATTTCGTGGGTTATTTCCTGCAGGTGCCCGGTGGCAGAGAGTTCATCGTACAGGTGCCGGGAGCGGCCAATGCCCCTATCAGCGACCAGGAACTGGCCGACGTGATGAACTGGTTGCTGCTGAATTTCAGCAGGAATGAATTGCCTGAACCGTTTGATCCCTATTCCGCGAAGGAAATCGATAAACTTCGCAAACAACCCCTTATCAACATAGTCCAGCGCCGGGAAGAGTTAATCGCCCGGATCAGGGATAAGCTGGGGGTAACGGAGGATTAAACGAATGACCGGGGACAGACCCCCGCTTACAACATGTGGGGACGGACTTAAGCATGCCCCCGCATGTTGTAAGCGGGGGTCCGTCCCCTGACTGCCCTGACTGGCTTCGTATTACAACTTCCGCTTGTCGATCACGCGTTTCGCCTTGCCTTCCGAGCGGGCGACGCCGCCTTCGTCAAGTACGTTGACTCTTGCTGAAACCCCGATGAGATCCTTGATACGTCTTCGCAGTTCGGCAGCCGCCGGCTGTTTCGCCGTTGGAAATTCCGGAATTCTTGGACCTGATACGGAATTCGTCATTCGTCCATTCCCGAGGTTGGAAACTCCAGGCAATCCGATACCTCAGGCTATTGCAGAGGTGAGAAAACGAGTGGTGGATTCAGACGACAAAGGCTTACACTCTTAGAGATTAGGGAGTAGTCGCTCCAAGGACTGGAGGGATGCGTCATAACTCGAGCCCAGTATGCTCAGCAATTTTTTTCTTAAGCAAACCTTGAGCGAGAGTTTTCAGGGTTTCAATTGTTGCATTGCCGCCCGTTTCTGCAACCGTTTCTTTAGTTTTTTCCCAGATTCCCTTATCCCGGACAGCTTCGATGAAATCATGGCCTTGTGAGGTCAATCGATGACCAGAAGTCTTTGTGTCATGTAATTTAACCAAAAACCCAACGTCACATAAAAGCTGAACATGGTAATACCTTTTTTTTACATCATCGGACATGCCAATTGATAAAGGCACAAATGTTGCATATCCGCTGTCATCTTCTATTTCAAAGAGAAGATTCCTAATATAATCATTATCACGTTTCATTGAACTAACTCCGTGCTACATAATACGGTTTCCGGGCAATAATTCCGGTCATCCGGTTTGATCACTAATCCATCCCATCAATAAACGTATCAACATACGACACGATCCGACCAATAATGCGTTCGCCCACCGTGCGCCGTTCTCTGAGTCTGGGTTGTTCGTCCATGGTCCGGATTACTTCAATCTGCAAGGGTGTTTTACCTGTGAACAGGTAATTACCGATCACCTTGTCTAATCCATCCCTGTCCAGTCCCTCCTCATCGCATAACGACTGCAGGGCTTGTTCCCGTTGTTCCGACAGGTATTGTTCAAAAGTACGATTAATGTCTCCGTCCTCTGGTATCGCCGGCACGTGTTCTTCAATGAAGCGTTGTATCAGTTCCTTCTTGCTGCGCAGTTCAGGCTCACTCTCCAGCGTGCTTATAATGGCCTGCACCTGCCGGTGGTATTCGTCCGGTTTGGTGTTGCGCATCCTGATGACCAGATCAAGGATGTAGCTGACGTTGATGTTGTCACGATGGATCAGTTCCACCTCGAAATCGATATCGTCCAGTATGGATACTTTTTCCTTCTGCCTGTCGGTTTTTACCTTGTCGTTCAAATCCAGGTATTTGCTCTTGTAGTCCTCGAAGGTCTGCTCGTGCATGGCCAGGTCAGAAAATTTGAATTCGGTGAAGCTGACCAGCACGTTCATAAGACGCAACAGAACCCTGAATGCCTTGATGAAGGCAAGCTGATCTTCCTCCCTTTGCAGTGCGTCAACACTGTCTACCGTCGCCGCAATCTCAAGTAGTTCAGCCACTGCGTCATTGAACAGTTCAACGTATTTCTCATAAGGTTCAAGGGCGATGGTGTCAACCGCATCCTTGTCGGCAAACAGCGCGACGGCTTCGTCCGTAGCCGGTTTCAGGTTGCGGTAACACACGACGTTGCCGTGAGATTTTTTCGACGCCAGGATACGATTAGTGCGGGAGTAGGCTTGCACTAGGCCGTGGTATCTCAGGTTCTTGTCCACGTAAATGGTATTAAGCCACTTGCTGTCAAACCCCGTAAGGAACATGTTGACCACCAGCAGGATATCGATGCCTTCGCCCGTGTTTCTGTTTTTCTCCCGCTTTCTGACCCGTTTGCCGATATCCTGGTAATACTGGTAGAAACTGTCGGTGGAGTAGTTTGTGCCATAAGCCTTGTTGTAATCCTTGATGCAACTCTCCAGCCTGTCCCGACTGTGTGGATCAGAGTACTGGTATGAACTGTCGGTGGGGTAGTTGGCGCCGTAGGCTTTTTCATGGTCTCGGACCTGGTTCTTCTGCCCGACTCGACTTTGTATATTCACCGGCCCTGTCGACATGCCGGTGAAATACGTATCCACAGTGTCGCTCGAGTCACTGTCATCTTCATTGGTCTGATAGGAAAATATCGTTGCAACGTTGAGGTCGTGCTCGCCGTTCTCCTGTTTCCTCTTGAACAGGTCGTAATACTTCACCAGGATCCTGATGTCGGAGACACACAAGATCGCGTTGAACTCGCGGTTATGGGTTTTGCGGTCGTGATGTGCGATGACGTGATCGACAATCCCGTTCAACCGTTCTTCTGATTCCAGTACTTCGTCTGTATCTATTGCCTCAACTTGTATATCCGCTCTGGTGTTCTCCTTGTCCTTGAAGGTGCGGATATATTCGATGGAAAACCGGAGCACGTTCTCATCGTTAATCGCATCCGTGATGACGTATTTATGCAGACACTCGCCAAACAGGTCTGTTGTGGTGCGTCTGCCATACTCATTGGTCAGTGAATTTTCAGCAAAAATGGGGGTGCCTGTGAACCCGAACATTTGCGCTTTGGGGAAGTATTCCCTGATGCGCTTATGAGTTTCGCCGAACTGACTGCGATGGCATTCGTCAAAAATGAATACCATGCGCTTGTCGCGCAATGGTTCCATGGATGTCGCATGACGGCGCTTGTGAATGGCGTTATTCAGCTTCTGCAACGTGGTGACAATCAGCTTTGTATCATCGCTGAATTGTTCTACCAGCGTCCGGGTATTACCCGTCCCGTCAACACTGCCGTCTTTGTAGCTGTTAAAATCCTCAATCGTCTTGTAGTCCAGGTCCTTCCGGTCCACGACAAACACGACCTTGTGGACGCCGGACGTGCCGGTCAGGATTTGTGCCGCCTTGAAGGACGTCAATGTTTTGCCGGAACCGGTGGTGTGCCAGATATAACCGAACCTGTCGGACGTTTTGACCCGCTCGACAATGGCCTCCACCGCATGGTACTGGTACTGCCGCAACACCATCAACACCCGGTCGGTTTCGCTCAACACAACGTATTTTGTGACGAGCTTGGATAACTGGCACGGCTCCAGGAACACATCGGCAAACTCGCTGAGTTGCGTGATGCGCCGGTTTTCCTCGTCGGCCCAGTAAAAAGTCTGCTTGAAGTCGCGCTGTTTGACCGGATTGTTGGCGTAATATTTGGTGCTGACGCCGTTACTGATGACAAACACCTGGATGTACTCGAACAGTCCCCATCCTGCCGAATAGGAATGACGCTGGTAGCGGTTGGTCTGGTTGAAAGCTTCCTTGAGCTCCAGGCCGCGACGTTTCAACTCTATCTGTGCCAAAGGCAGACCGTTAATGAGCAGGGTCACGTCATAGCGATTCTTGTAGCTGCCCTCCATCTCGACCTGCTGGGCGACCTGAAACTCGTTTTTGCACCAGTTGACCTGATCGACCAGTTCGATATACCCGATCTCGCCGTCGTCCCTGTTGTAGTCCAGCTTGCTTCTCAGCCTTTCGGCCTTGTCAAAGATATTCCCTTTGGAGATGGAAACCAGAATGTCTTGAAATTCCTTTTCGGACAGGGTGATGTGGTTGTGTTTCTCCAGTTGTGTTTTCAGGTTCTGGACCAGGTCGTCTTCATTGCTGATACGGACCTTCTCGTAACCCAGGGTCTGTAGCTGGGCAACAAGTTCTTTTTCGAGGACGGCTTCTGATTGGGTGGCCATACAGACTATTCGCGTTAAATGAACATCTGCTGCAGGAGTCCGTGCTTGAAGGAACGGGCCTGCTCAATCTGGCCTGCCACCAGTTCTATCTTCCTGTCGATGGCGGAGAGAAAGTCGGCGATTTTTTGTTGTTCTTCTATTGAAGGGATACTTAATTTGAGCAATCTGAGTTGAGACGCATACAAGTGAATAACTGATATTCCTTGTGCCAATCTGGCTATATCAGGTTTCTTATAATTTAAATAATACGCAAGAAATATTCCGTTTTGCTGGCAGCGAATTATATTTATGTCGCCTCCCAGCGCAACCCCGTCAAGTATTAGACAAGCAGCTGTTGCTATGTCTGATGCGGTCTCACCAGATGATGGGATAATGACATCATTTTTATTACTCAATACCAGTTGAGAGGATGGGGTATTAGTGCTAGAAATCGCATGTGAAATTGTTGTTCCGTAGTGGGTGTAGAGTTCCCCATACCGGATACACTTTAATGCTCCATCTGTTACGACATCGCTTTTTGAAATTCCTTTACCCTTACTGAGCTTTGAAATATCTCCCAATAATTTTACCTCCCAATCCGGATAATCCCTTCCATCCTCATCCTTGAACCGTAAGGCTGGCACACGTTTTTCTGGAATTACAGCCATCCGTTCATCCCCTCAAAACGGACTGTCTATCCCCAGTTCCCGGCAAAACCCTGCAATGGTGTTATCCGTTGCCTGCATGTCCAGTTCCAGCGCCTTCAAATCTTTGGAGACGGCGGCGATATCAACAGATTCTTCTTCCTCGAAGGTATCAACGTAGCGTGGGATGTTAAGATTATAGTCGTTCCCCTTGACCTCGCTCAGTGCTGCCACATAGGCATACTTGTCGATGGTTTCACGTTTTCTGTAGGTCTCGATAATCCTGTCTACATGCTCATCACACAGCGTATTCTGGTTTCCTGCTTTTTCATAGTGCCGTGAGGCGTCGATAAAAAGGATGTTGTCGTCCTGTTTGCGGCACTTTTTCAGCACCAGGATACAAGCGGGGATGGATGTTCCGTAAAACAGGTTTGCCGGCAGACCGATAACGGCATCCAGGTAGTTCAGTTCCTCAATGATGTATCGCCGGATTGTGCCTTCCGCCGCGCCCCGGAACAGCACGCCGTGAGGTAGTACCACTGCCATGGCGCCGTTTTCCGCGAGTTGGTAAATCATGTGCTGCACAAAGGCGAAATCGGCCTTGCCTTTCGGCGCCAGTTTGCCGTATTTGCTGAAACGCTCGTCGTCCGCGTGCAGCGGATTGCTGTCGCCTTTCCACTTGGCAGAAAACGGCGGGTTGGCGACGACGGCCTCAAAGCGCATCTCCCGGTGCTGGGGTTTTTCCAGGGTATCCTCCTGTCGGATGTCAAACCGGTCGAAATGCACACCATGGAGAATCATGTTCATGCGCGCCAGGTTGTAGGTGGTGCGGTTGAGTTCCTGTCCGTACAACTCAATCAGGGCATCATCACCATCCCGGGCATTCCTCCTTACCTCCTTTTCAATGCGCAGCAGCAGCGAGCCGGATCCACAGGTGGGGTCATACGCGTTGCGGATACGCTCACGATCCAGGGTGATGATCCTAGCAAGTATCTTCGACACCTGCTGCGGAGTATAGAATTCACCGGCCTTCTTGCCGGCGCCAGCCGCAAACTGACCAATCAGGTATTCATAGGCGTCG
This sequence comes from Gammaproteobacteria bacterium, assembly GCA_965248145.1. Lineage (GTDB taxonomy): Bacteria > Pseudomonadota > Gammaproteobacteria > Eutrophobiales > Eutrophobiaceae > JAAXHV01. The sequence goes on from OZ252091.1 coordinate 2,987,400, forward strand.
CCCAGAATGTCTGCATTGGCCTCTTCCGGCCCGAAGTCAATCCGGTTCAGGCGCGCCATGATTTTAACTATCAGTTCATTACGGTCATCAACCTCCCTGCCCAGCTTGCTGCTGTCCAGGTTCAGATCTTCAAACAGGTTGTTGAAATCATCGGCGCTGTCCGTTTGATTGGCGGATGCCTCGATGTTTTTGAAGATCGCTTTCAGGTCGCCAATAATATAGGTGTCCTGTTCCTCAGCAGCCCCCTGACCTTTTCGCTACTACCGCAGAAAATGTCTCATCAGGCGCCAGAAAATAGCCCAGCCGCTCCAGTGATTCATCCTTGATGGCCGTAATATCCTCGGCATCCGTGACCTTGTAATAATCTTTTACTTCCTCGGTTTCCAGTAATTCATTAGCCAGCGCATATTGTTTCTCCGACAGATACTTGTAGAAAATAAATCCCAAGATGTAATCCTTGAACTCATCCGCATCCATCTTGCCGCGCAGGTCGTTGGCTATATTCCAGAGTTGTCTTTCCAGAGCTTGCTTCTGTTCTTCTGTCATGGCATATTTTTGGCTTGTGAAAGTCTATAAGATCAGCGCTGGCATTAACGCAGAATACAGGTTGACGTGCATTCCACCACCTGAAAAAATCGGAGCATTGTAAAACACATTACACTTTAGGGCAGGTTTTTTCTACGCTCATACACTCTCAGGCCTTGGCAGATTTTCCTGGTCACCAGTTTAAGTGTGTAGCGACAGGATAAATGTTAGTAACGTTATATGAAGACAATATTATGAGCAAGATCGAAAAAAAATTCGGGTTTTATCCAAAATCCCTTGAGGTCAAGACTGGTTCGATCAGGATTTCGACTCTCCCGGAGCTTGACGAACGCGTTGATGGTGTGCTTTCAAGCGAAAGCGTTTATAAAAACTGGATATACCCACTACAAGGGCCATCCAGCATTCGCGTTTTCAGCTTGCCTAAAACACACATGTTCGAACATACTAAGGCGACCGGCGAGGATCATGTCGTATTTCATATCTGGGCGTTGTCGTTCTTTCTCGGCATGCGGTTGACAGCGACAGAAGCAGGATATATTGACGCAACACCGGTGAAACCCGGCTATTTCGTTGATTTTATGCCAGTTGTAAAGCTCGAGCCTGCTATTAAACTGGCTGATCAGTTCTGGATGGCAAACCGTGGTCAGCCGCGCAATACGCAACGATTCGCGGCAGCCGTGCATGCCCTGTTCCTCGGCCAATATCCCAAGGCTCTGCAATATGAAAGCTTCATTTACCTGTATACCGCCTTCGACGCATGCTATGCGCTAACGAAAGCGCTACGATATCCTGGTCAGAAAACAACAAAACATACTCACAGCGAACGGATTGAGTGGACGTGTAACAAACTCGGCATACAGACGCCGTCCTGGGCACAGAAGACAGTCGGCACCAAGGATACCTTGATATCCCCTCTTCGGAACGACGCGTTGCATGAGGCGTTGTATGTTGATGAGCCGTTAGGCTTTGCGATCCATGGATTAGACAACGGCGTAAACATTACGTTGGAAATGAGTAACCTGATCTGTCGCTTACTGGTAGCTCTGCTCGGTGGAAAGGACGTGAACTACCTCAAGTCGCAAGTAAACACACGCCAAAAGTACGGCCTCAGTCTCAGATGAAAGCTTTAAGCGAGATGATACAAATAGTTTTTATTTTCGCGATATCGACATTCAGATGGCTTTGGACAACTTGAGCGCCATGCTCGGCATGATGCTGCTCTCGGCGTTGAGAATCCGGCTGACCACGGATTCACTGACCCGTAACCTTTCAGCAAGTTCTTTAGCGCAGATGTTGAAGGGTTCCAGGTAAACCCGCTTGATAAATACTCCCGGATGCAAGGGATTATGTTGCCCGATACTCATTAGTGATAATCCTCATGAGAATTCTGAAATTTCGCTGCTTCAGACCTGCAGCAAGATAGTAGTTATTTATAGCGTTCTTAAAATTATCCATACAACCAGTTATAGTCAAACGTGGTGTCTATACATCAGAGTTGAGTAGTTTCTCGGAGTTGTATTAATTGAATTGACATTATGAAAAATCATATTACTTCCCCATCAGTCACAGCCTACGGTGTTGATGGTTGTCCTAAAGGCTGGTTCTTCATAGCCCTAAGACCGGACGGAGGAATTGATTGGGGCGTTGTCCAGACTGTTCGCGATCTGGTAACGAAAACAGACGATTCAGACCGTATCTTCATCGATATTCCGATTGGATTATTAGACAGTCCGCAAGAACGTCTTTGTGATAAAGAAGCTCGTGGAAAACTTGGCAAACCACTGGGCAGTAGCGTGTTTCCAGCTCCAGCGCGCGCTGCGATCAATGCAGTTTCGTATGAGGAAGCCTGCGAAAAGAATACAGAAAAGACTGGTAAGAAGCTGTCACGACAAACATTCAATATCCTGCCGAAGATCAAGGAAATTGATGATCTAGTGAGAGGTTGTGCAAAAGCGCGCCGTCTCATTCGCGAAGTTCACCCCGAGATTTGCTTCTGGGCTCTCAATAAACGGAAACCCATGGACTTCAAAAAAAAGGAACCGGAAGGAATAGAAGAACGACTTACCATCTTGGAACGCATCCGCCCTTCCGTTCGCCGGGAATTCAATACGATGCTTGAATGTTTTCGGCGCAGAGATGTTGGTCGTGATGATATTCTTGATGCTATCGTGGCCTCTGTCACAGCCTCCGCGGATTCGCCAGCGCTCTGTACCTTGCCTTCACAAGTGAAGAGAGATGATTATGAGTTACCAATGGAAATGGTTTATATCTCGATGAGTCAAATAGTTGGAAAGTTTTATGATGCGACGTAAAAAATTTTCGTCTCTAACGCCTAACGGTTTGCCTTGCTTCAGGTATGCCACACGAAGGCAATTTTTCTACAGCAACCGTTAATTTTTCGGGAGTTGGTTTTTTTAGTTCATCCCAGTCGAAATTAAAACATCTTTGTGTTTCACTTGGGATATCTCCCCTTTCAACAGCAATAAACCCCGTTCCCGGTCTACCGGTAGCACGCCCCACTACCAGAACGGTTAAAGCTGGCAGGCCTTTGAGTAGACAGTATGACTGTATAGGTTCCAGGTACAGTTTCCCGACCATTTGAGGATTACTGCTATCGATATCACTGTAATACAATACTTTACTGCTCTTGGCAGCCTCCGTCAGCATAGACCAGACTTGTGCTGTCTTTTCATACCTTTCCATATTTATACCCTCTGCTTATTTGCTATGTTTGCTTCTACCAATTTAACATAGATGAACAGGATGAATAGGAGATTGATACTTTGCCTTCTGTTGTTTTGTTGGTGTATAATTCCATTAAGTCTGATCAAGTTGTTTGCCAAATGCTGGCTAATAAACCGTTTGATCAAAAATTGGAACAATTACTTTACACGGATGTATGCCCCGAAAGTCCAAAACTGCATCGCCATTTCTTGACAAACAAGAATATCTGGGATTTATTTACGGAGAACAGAGATGGCGCTCCGATGACAGGAAGAGGATATATACTTGGGATTCACTACATGGCGAAATCGAAGTTTTCAACAATCGTGGGTATCACCTCGGCGTCCTTGATCAAATTGAGGGACGCTTAATAAAAAGCGCTGTCAAAGGCAGGAGAATCCGTGTCTAATTTCATTCAAGAGTGCCTTTCCGGAACAGCTCGATTTACTGATATAGATACCTATGTCGAGCGGTGGCACCAATGCAATAGTGACAAAACAATACACGATTTCCTCGGCTTGACTTTGTATGAGTATTCCCTGTGGATAGAAAACCCCGAGGTATTGTCCAAAATTGTAACTGCACGCCGCGCCGGCGCCAATATTGACGACTTGCTTCAACAAGAAGAATATTCAAAGGTCGGGATGGGTCGGGGACGAATTTAAATCCGTCCCCTTTCAGTCTACAACTTCCGTTTGTCGATCACGCGCTTGGCCTTACCTTCCGAGCGAGCTACGCCGCCTTCGTCGTGCACGTTGACCCCTGCGGACACTCCGATAATGTCCTTGATATGTCTGCGCAGTTCAACGGCCGCGGGCTGTTTTGCCGTCACCTCGGCGCCGGGTGCTAATTCCACGTTAATCATCATCTCATCCAGGTTGCCGGGGCGGGTTATTTCGATCTGGTAGTGGGGAGCTAGGCTTGGGACCTTGAGGATCTGCTCTTCCACCTGGGTGGGAAATACGTTCACGCCGCGGATGATCAACATATCATCGCTACGACCGGTGATCTTGTGCATCCGGCGCATGGTGCGGGCCGTTCCAGGCAACAGCCTGGTCAGGTCCCGGGTCCGGTAGCGAATCACAGGCATGGCTTCCTTGGTCAGACTGGTAAATACCAGTTCGCCCTCCTCTCCATCCGGCAATACCTGTCCCGTATGCGGATCGATGATTTCCGGATAAAAGTGATCCTCCCAGATGGTGGGGCCGTCCTTGGTCTCCACGCATTCCTGGGCGACTCCTGGACCTATCACCTCTGATAAGCCGTAAATATCCACCGCGTCGATGTCCAGCCTCTGTTCCAGGGTGGCGCGCATGGAATTCGTCCAGGGTTCGGCGCCGAATATCCCTACCCGCAACATCAGCTTGCGGCAATCGACGCCTTGCCGTTCCAGTTCATCGGCGATACTCAACATGTAAGACGGCGTCACCATGATGATGTCAGGGTCAAAGTCCCGGATGAGTTGCGCCTGCTTTTCCGTTTGCCCGCCGGACATGGGGATGATGGTACAACCCATCAGTTCACCCCCGTAATGGACGCCCAAGCCGCCGGTAAACAGACCATAGCCGTATGCAATGTGTATCTTGTCTTTATGATTAACCCCGGCAGCCCGGATAGAGCGGGCCACGACGCGGCTCCACATGTCAATGTCATTGCGGGTATAACCCACCACTACCGGTTTGCCCGTGGTGCCACTGGAGGCATGTATGCGCACTATGTCGTCCATGGACACCGCAAACATACCGAAAGGATAGTTATCCCGCATATCATGCTTGTCCGTGAGCGGGAATTTGGACAGGTCGTTCAGTTGCTTCAGGTCCGAGGGGTGGACGCCGGCCTCAGCAAATTTCTTCCTGTAACACTCGACGTTGGCATAGGCATGGGCCACGCTCCATTTGAGACGCCTCAGTTGTAAATCCTGTAATTCATCCTTACCGGCTTTTTCGATAGATTCCAGTGTGTCTAATGCTCCGGATTCCGTCATACCAGACACCTCTTGATGTTGTTTGAAATCATTTCGGGAGATCGATGTGCCAAACTCAGCTTCCGCCTGACAGCGCGACCGCAACGCGGAGCCGTTCGAGGCTGTCGGCGCAGCCTCGGGCCACATTCCCAGTGGGCGCCGATGCGGCCAGGGACTGCATGTGAGAGACATCGGTCGCATACTCTTTGAGACGGCGCTGATAGCTTGCTCGGTTTTTTATGCATACAAGTCTGTAAGGGCGCCCCCTGCGTTCAGTCTTGCAGTCGATGTCGAGCCGACCGCGACGAATCATCTGCTCCATGTGGCCGCGTAATTCCTGGCGTAACGCGAAGCGCTTAGTTGTCTCATCCGGGTTCTCGCAGAACGCCTTGAGGTCGCGGCAATGCTCGCAATCGCAGTCGATCTCAGCGGCGATGGTCCAGTCCCTTGGTTCGGCAGGTGGCGTACCGCTACGCACGAGCAAATATTCCGACGCGTGGAGCCACAGAATCGCGAACGCGGAGGCCTCGGCCAAATCACTGTCTCGATTCCGCAGATCCTTGAGCGCCGTTGGAACCGCTCGGTCCGGGGTAACCACGTCGGGATGCTCGACCAGCGTTCGTGCTGCCGCATCGGCTTCCTGATTCAAATCGAAACGCCATGCCAGCAGGAAGAGATCCCGTATCGCCTTGGCGTCGAACGCCTTACGTCTGGGAGCCGCCCATGTCCATTGATTGTCCTGAGTTGGCGACTCCAATACGCGCGGTAATCCGTCAAGAGCAGCCCGGGCGGCTTCGCTGAGCGCCTCACGCCATGCCGCGTTGTCTTCCCTATCGTGTTCTCTATCGTATTTCTCACAAAGTTGGCAGGCAAGCTCAAGCACGCTCTGCGCGTGTCTCGGCAGGTTCGTCTCCACGAACGACGGCAGGAAACGCCGCATTCCGTCCGCTCCAACGACACCGGCGATGGCTGTCAGTTCCTGATTTTCGGCCCCACTGTAGTGGTTTGTGACGACGTTACACAGAAAACGCAACACCGCGCCCTCATCCCGGACGCGGCAAAGGAGGAGCAACATCTCCCGCCGTCCCTCCTCGTCATTATCGCGGCCATAGTCTTCTCGTTCCGGCCAGATATCGATTAACCGGGAGACGAATTCACCAGTCCGTCCATCGGTTTGCGTCGTTCCCTCCGCTCGTTCAAATGTGTCGGCAACGTAGCGAACGGCGCATTCAATTCCGCTGGTGGCGAGGTTCCTCAGAGCCTGTGTCCATGGCCAAAGCACCAGCGCAGCGCGGCGATAGGCGCGTTCTATGGAGATGCCTTCGTTGCCAGACGCTTCGTGTACTCGCTGTTCGTCGGGTTCGACGTCGTCCAACTCTCCACACGGGAGCAACTCGGCTCCCGACAACGGCATACGGCCGAACGCCGGGTGCGTTCCGTCTTGCGCCACCCATCCCTCGAGCCAGTGCTCGTAATTGTCCACCTCGATCATCTCAACGGCATAATCGAAATCGCTGGGGCGACTCCAGCCGTAACCACCATCAAAGGCGTCGTCGGAATACACCCCGGGACCGTATTCCTCGATGTGAACAATCGCAGCGGATAGTGCCCAACCTGCACGCTCTGCCGCTTGACCGAGTACACGAGCCGCCGCGTCGTCAGCGTTCTTCAGAGTCGCGAATGACAACCCCGCCTCGCTGTAGTCGTGCTCAAACATCCAGACGATCTTGTCCGGCACTTCACCTTCGTCTTCGTTTCTCCACTGTGTGAGCAGGTCAGCAATCTTTTCCACCTGATTTTCATAGTCCGGCGCCTTCCATGCGGATGCATCTCCCTCGCGGAGTACCAGGTTGTAAACGAGCGAAACGCGATAACCTTCCAACACGGGCCGCGTTTCGTGCTTGCAGTCAGCATAGAAGGCGGCAAACACCAACTCGGACGATTCCTCGGCGTTCATGTCGATAACAGTCTCGTTGCCTTTGTGTCGGACCACCAGTTCACCCCCGGTACCAGCAGTCGGGAGTGATATCACCAGTGTAGCTATCATTCCGTCGGTCTTTTCTGTGTCCCGGTGAGCCGAGAAGAACCCACCCGGTTCATAGACCAGCAGCTTGTAGAGTTCAGCATCGAGCCGGCCGCGTGGGCAACCGAGACCCTGTGCCGCCTGGTCAAGCACCCACCCGAAACTGTCCTCCCAGGCGCCGCCCCCCAATCGAATCTTGTCCGCACTGATTTGCCAGCAATCCCTGACCGAGGTATCCACCAGCGTTTCCGGCCCCTTGCCATAGGGCGCGCGCTCTGCTACCTCTATCAACTCGCCAACTTGCGCGGTTGGTACGGGAAACGAGACCATTCCAACCGTGTCCACCTCCAATCGAGGCATCGGCAGGAACCGCCTGCCATGAGCATAATACTCTCCGGGGCGGTCGATTGAGCGTAGCAACTTTTCCAACTCTACGTTGTTGGTGCTGTATTCGACGGTTTCAGCTCCCATGATCAACTCCTACCTGTCTCGACAGTTCGCAATGGATTGAGCAACGACGACCATCCGCAGCCAAGGGCTGGGGGGGCCAATGACCTCCGAACGCATTGCTATCCATTTTATTATACAAGAACAAAATGGGCCGCATAGCCCGTATATCCTGTATGTTCTCCAAGGCAACCACATACTTCCAAAAACAGGTGGCCGACCCGATTTTCTCTGCGAATACCACTGAGGGCATATTAACCGGGGAGGACACAGAGAAAAAAACTTATGCCTGCTTCCATTACGAAAGTATTCGGTTGCCCTGCTTGGTGCACAGCCGATTATCCGATCTTTTTAAAAACACGTTATCATATTGATGAATAATGTAGAACTGATGTTGAGGAACTGAACCTTGAATATACAAAGTTATGTAAACGGCGAGTGGGTCAGCGGACAGGGTAACGACGTAGCGGTTGTCAACGCCGTTAACGGTGATTTCATAGGCAAGGTCTCCAGTGATGGCGTGGATTTCAGTGACGTCCTGCGCCATGCCCGGGAAGTCGGCGGTCCCGCGTTGCGCAGAATGACGTTTCATGAGCGCTCCTTGCGTCTGAAAGCGCTGGCGCAACACCTGCTGGAGCATAAGGAGGAATTTTACGAGGTTTCAGCCTGGACCGGCGCAACCCGCGCCGACAGTTGGATTGACATAGAGGGCGGTATCGGTACGTTGTTCAGTTACAGCAGCCTGGTCAGGCGCGAATTCCCCAATGAGACATTCCTGGTAGAAGGCGAGCAGGAGCGCCTGTCGAAACAGGGGACGTTCACCGGCCGGCATATACTGGTTCCCAGGGAAGGTGTGGCCGTGCATATCAACGCCTTTAATTTTCCCTGCTGGGGCATGCTGGAAAAGATCGCTCCCAGCCTGTGCGCAGGAATGCCGGTAGTAGTTAAACCGGCAACGGTTTCCTCGTACCTGACCGAGAAGATGGCCCGGGAAATTGTACAATCCGGTCTCCTGCCGGAAGGAGCCTTCCAGTTACTCTGCGGCAGCACGGGTGACCTGTTCGAGCACCTGATGGAGCAGGACGTGGTCACCTTTACCGGGTCGGCAAGCACCGGAAGGAAATTGAAATCCCATCCAAACGTGACTGCAAATTCCATTCCTTTCAACATGGAGGCGGATTCCCTGAACCTCTCGTTGCTGGGTGAGACGGTTGAACCGGCTTCCGCCGAGTTTGACCTGTTCATCAGGGAAGTGGCCCGGGAGATGACGGTGAAGGCGGGACAGAAATGCACCGCCATCAGGCGGACCATCGTACCCGCTGACAAGGTTGAAGCGGTTGTCGCTGCCCTCAAACAAAGGCTGGAGAGGGTCCCCTTGGGAGATCCGTCATTGGATGGCGTTAAAATGGGTCCGCTGGTGGGCCAGGCTCAAGTGGAAGACGTGTGGGGAAACGTCAACGAGCTTGTCCGCTCATGCGAAATCCTCTATGGCGGCGCCAAAGAGTTCGAGGTCCGCGGAGGAGACCGGGATAAAGGCGCGTTCTTCCCCTCGACCTTGTTGTATTGCAACCGACCCTTGACTGCCGCCGAACCCCATGCAGTCGAAGCATTTGGTCCCGTCAGTACGGTCATGCCTTACCAGGACATTGACGAGGCCATCCTGCTGGCAAAAAAAGGCCGGGGCAGCCTGGTAGGTTCTATATTTACAAATGATGACGCGGAGGCAAAGCAGATTATCCTTGATACGGCCGCCTGGCACGGCCGCCTGCTGGTCATCAACCGGGACTGTGCGGCGGAATCCACCGGCCATGGTTCCCCCCTGCCGGCGCTGGTCCACGGTGGGCCGGGTCGGGCCGGTGGTGGTGAAGAACTGGGGGGCGAAAGAGCCATCAAACATTACATGCAACGCACCGCAATACAGGGTTCGCCAACAACACTGATGCGCCTGACAGGCGAGCACCACCAGGGCGCGACGCCGATAACGGACAAGGTGCATCCGTTCCGCAAGTATTTTGAAGAACTGCAAATCGGCGAGACCCATACAACTCACCGGCGTACCGTAACCGAAGCGGATATCGTTAATTTCGGTTGCCTGACCGGAGATTATTTCTATGCTCATTTCGATGAGATTGCCGCGGCGGATTCATTATTCGGCAAACGCGTGGCGCACGGGTATTTCCTGATCTCCGCGGCTGCCGGCCTGTTCGTGGACCCGGCGCCCGGGCCGGTATTAGCCAACTACGGCCTGGAAAACCTGCGTTTTATCGAACCCGTGGGAATCGGCGATACGATCAGAGTAAAACTCGTAGTCAAACAGAAGATAAAGAAAGACAAGCGCCCCGATGACGTTCGGGCCACGGGAGTAGTAAGATGGGCGGTGGAGATCATCAACCAGGATGACAAAGTCGTGGCCTTGTACGACGTCTTGACCCTGGTGGAGCGCCGGGATGACTGATCTTTCGGGGGACGAACTGGCCCGCGCCTGTGTCGATGCCATGTATGCCAGGGACGTTGCCTCGCAGAACATAGGCATTACCGTCAGTGAGGTGCGCGAAGGGTATGCCCGTCTCAATTTGCCGATAAAGACTGAAATGCTGAACGGCCACGGCATCTGCCATGGCGGTTTTATCTTCACCCTGGCGGACACGGCCTTTGCCTGCGCCTGCAACACCCGCAATGACGTGAACCTGGCGCAAAAGTGCAGTATCGAATACAAACGGCCGGGCAAGGCAGGCGACCAACTGACGGCAACCGCCGAACACGTATCCCAGGAAGGCCGCTATGGCCAGTACCAGGTCAAGGTCACCGACCAGGACGACAACCTCATCGCATCGTTTGAGGGGCGCTCCTGCCGGGTGAGAGGGAGCAATCTGGACAGTTGAATAAACGAAGATAAATTATAACCGACCCAGTATAAAATTCAGGTTGAAATTGGTCGTCGTCCAGTATATGCTTTGCCCCAAATGGAATTTGAGTTCGACGACAGGAAAAGCGCAAGTAATCTCAGGAAACACGGGATAGATTTCCAGACGGCGCAACAGCTATGGAACGATTCCAACCTTATTGAGATTGCCACCAGAACTGTAGTTGAACCAAGATGGCTGGTCATCGGTGAAATCGAAGGTAAACATTGGTCTGCAGTCATCACATACCGTAATAACGCAATACGCTTGATATCGGTGCGACGCTCACATAAAAAAGAGGTGTTAAAGTATGAAGAAAATAACAGCTGAAGAGTTTGACGCCCGCTTTGACAAAGGTGAGGATATTACGGAGTTTCTGGATATGTCAACGCTCAGACGTCCTAATCAAACACCGAGGCCGGAACAAGCGCATACCAGCAAGTCCGGCACATCGAGGCAAAGAAACGCCAGGAAATCCCCTGCGCGCCAATGACTTCCTACTAAGACAGGCGAGGCGCTGGAGTTGCCCATCACCTGATAAGATGGATTCCTTTATTCTTTCACTCGCCTAATCACTGGATAGCCCCAACCTTCTTAGCACGCTCCATAAGAGCGCCATATGTCACGCCGTTCCCAGACGGAAAGTGCCTGCACCAGGCCGCAAGAAATCGTCGTTCGCGATCAAAATCCTTCGCCTTCCGCAGCAGCACAGCAATTCGTATTGAGTAGTGTGGAGCTGGAATCTCCCCCGTTTTCTGGTATCGGTCGAATAATGTATTTCAAAGCGGGCATCTTCAAGTTTTACCGGACACACTAATATTTCCGGGTAGTCGTTAGACAACTCTGTTACGACGCTCTTGTCGGCTCGTACTCCTACAAATGCTTTGGTGATCGCATGCCTTGGAAATTCAAAACAGTATAAAAGCCTATAGTCAAACTCTATAACGTTGCAATTGCCGCTTTCGTTGGACGAACTCCCATGCGAATCAGGTCCCTTTAAGCACTTGGCGACTCTTACTTCCTCTTCATAGGCCCATTCCAGCGGTTTAGTCAAGAATAGTCGTTGCCACTTTTCATAGTGGCTTGAGACGAAATGATGAGTTCCGCCTACTTCAACGCCTTCGTTGAAGGTAGAGTAATACGGTCCGGTTGGCCTATTGCGTGAATAGATGACGCTACCAAACTGGGCAGGAATCATGTTGCTCTCGACATTCGTGAAACCAGCATCATGGGCGTTGATTTCGAGCACGGCCCCGCGGTGACCGTCGGAATAATGCGCCCACCTCAACGGGTTCGTCGGTGATCGTGTCAGCGACAATATCGCCGTGTTTTCTTCCCAAATTATACTCTTGGCTTCAGCACGAACGTGTGCAAATACACCAGTAATAGGGTCTTTGGACGGTTCCGGTGTCGCAACTGGTTTGTCAAACGGGTCATTGAAGAAACCTGGTCTTGAGAATCCGATTTGAGCGGAAGCGAGAATCTGTCGGGCAGCATCAAGCGAAGTGTACTTGTATAGAATCATGTCTGCATAGGTACTCATTCCGGTATAAGAGGTGCGGATGGAAATATGATCTGTTTCCACGCCAAGGTATTCGAGGCAACCCTCCACACCGATACCCACTGGACTGCCACCACGCCATAACCTTATGCTCTTTATGAAAAAAATCATTCGGAGTCTCCGGATTGCGGGATGCCATTATCTTCTGCAGGTCAATACTTTCTTTCCGCTCTTTTTTTAATTCTTCTTCGTAACTCGCAAGAAAAAATTTCAGACCGATCCAACTGTAATAATCCCCTGCTTCATCCTTATCGAGGGTGAGGTATTCAACGAAACTCTTGCTGTTGCTTTTCCCAAGAATAGCCGCGTTGGTAATCCGGGACCTGAAAAATGCGTTGCCCATCCTTGAATAGACCCTCTATGGACTTGAGTTCATGTTTGAGCTTACTACCGTTTTCCATATTACATCTGCCTCGTTTTTGTTGAATTGAATTTTTTCACAGGCGCCTACTTTGGAGAAACCGGGATACAGCGCAGGTTGGGGTCCAGTGAGCACTCCGCTAAAAAGGCGAACATGTTGCTGCCGTCCCGGCTGTCATAAAACCGGATCATCTCTCGATTAAACTCCTCCTTGTGGCGGGCCGGAATGGAGATGGCGTCTCGACCGGCGCTCAGAAGTTGTCCGTTCATTAATAACCGTGAAGTCCGCTTATTGCCGTCGTGGAGAAACTGCGTCAAGGAACCGAATAAAAACGTGGCTATGGCCCGTTCATGGATATCCTTGATCGATGTCAAGGTTTGGACCCCCCGTTCAAAGATGGCCTCCAACTCAGTATGTGCTGGAGGACGAAATTCCGTCCCTGCAATACTCACCTGATCATCCCGAAATACCCCCCAGGTCAGGGCCTCTTCCTTGGCCACCAGGGCGTGCAGAACTTTGAAGTTATCGGTATCAAATGCAAAGGCGCCGGTTTCTACCTGGCGCAATAACTTCCGCCAACTGGCGGCCTGGTTCAATACCTGGTTGGCGTCACTTACCTGGCGCCCCCCTACCGTGACCCCTTCCAACAAGGTTTTGACCTCCGGGAACGTAAACGGATTATTTTCCAGTGCCACGGTATCATAAACAATGCCCTCCAGTACTTTGCGCACCCGGAAACAGGCGCGCCGTACATCCGGTAACGTAGAGGTACTGAACGCGCACGGGTCATAAGTGAATCCTAGAGATTCTTCGTTTGGCTCTGGCGTCGACATTGGTGGCATACCCAAATACTATCCTGGCATTATAAGCCTTTTCCCGGTAGACATTAAGCCGGCAACCTGCGATAAAAGGTGGCGCAGATCCGACTCTGATGGAACAAAGTGACAGGGGTTGAAACTGAGCGCTACTGACCGGCCTGCAAGGATGCCAGGTCCGCCCTGACCTCGGCGCTGTGACTGTTCGGGTCCACCTTGCGGTAAATTTTTGCGATGTTGCCCCTGGGGTCAACGATAAAAGTGTGGCGAGCAGCGATTTTCATGCCTTTCCAATCCGCCAGGCAGCCATACTGCTCCGCTACTTCACCTGCGGCATCGGATAATAATGGAAATGGCAGGCCGTATTTTTCCGCAAACAGGGCATGGCTTTCCGTGCTGTCCAGGCTGACGCCGAGGACTTCTGCATCCATGGCCCGGAGTTTGAAGATGTCATCACGGAAATTGCATGCCTCCGTGGTACAACCGGGAGTATCGTCTTTCGGGTAAAAATACACTACCACCCACTTGCCAACATACTGGTCCAGGTTATGGGTTTTCATATACTGGTCCTGCATTTCAAACCCGGGCGCCGGTTGACCAACGTCAGGTCCGGCCATGACCGAATGACAGAGCAGACTCAGGATAACTATAATAAACGCTTCTTTCTTTGTCACAATACTTCTCCAGATTAAAATAAGGCAAGGTGAATGACTGGCTTCAGACCTACGCCGAAATAACGGCTACTCGAAGTTATCATGAAACTATCGTACTCCGGCCTGGCCGGAATCTCAAATACACTCTGGCGAATGCCACCCCTTCCGCGGGAATGGCAGAGGGGACTTCGCTGGAATATATTCATTTTTTTAGAATTAGGGCTTGACTTTCTGGATTCAGCCCTTATAATAGTTAGCCATGTAACTAACTAAGGTTTAGTACATGCCCAGAACAAGTGATAAACGAGAACGTTTGATTAATGCCGCGGACGCCTTGATACGCAGACAAGGCTTTTACCGCACGACTTTGGCCCATATAGCTGATGAGGCCAGGATCCCGTTGGGCAACGTTTACTACTATTTCAAGACCAAGGAAGATATCTGCCAGGCAGTCATCAGGGAAAGACAACTTGAATTATCACACATGTTGAAGAATTGTTGCAGGAAGAGAGAACCGAAGCAGGCCCTGATAAATATGGTGAATGCCATGAGTTCTCACAGTAAGGAACTGGCGGAAGCAGGATGTCCCTTGGGCAGCCTGTGCCAGGAATTGAACGAGGAGTTTGAAGAACTTATGGATTCTGCGGACAGTTGTATGAAATTTTTAATGGAATGGTCTACTGAGCAGTTCCGACTTATGGGCATGGAAAACGCGGAAGATTTGGGATTTGAATTCGTCGCTCGTATAGAGGGAGTTGTGCTGCTGGGCAATGTCTTGAGGGATGCCCGGAAACTGAAAGCGCAACTCACGGCAGTGGCTGACTGGATAGACACTATTGAGCCGGTCTGCCAGCACGAAAACCAGGCTGCCGCATAGTTGGAAGTAAAAAAATTTGACTGATATTAAGTTAGATAACTAACAAGTATAGAAATAATTAGTGACAAATTAATTAAGAAGTGTTACTATATATCTCATAACGGTTGAAAATATATATTTTCGCCCATATTTAGTTGGATAGCTTACAAATTTAAGGAGAAAGAAGATGACTTTTATAACCGGAAAAAATGTTGCTGTCGCCTTGATCGCAGGCTTATTGGTCCTGGCTACCGTTGAGAATCACGCGGGTGAAATCGAATTCAACCTGGACGAAGCCATTCGCGCACAGGTTTTTGAGGAATTGAAAGACAATGTCCAGCGCCTTTATGAGGGTGATTGGCTGATTGTTACCGCTGAGGACGACAAAAACGTAAACGGACGAACAACCTGGACCAGGTTTCCGGTTGCCAACCAGGCGCACGGCGTTACCGGACAGTATCCTGGTGGACTTGGTTTGTTTAATTGAATTCGCTGATGAAAAAAGATCTATCCCCCGGGAGTGTTCCAACTCCCATTCTTTACCGCCACCGGACCTCCCCTCATGGTGGCGGTTTTTTTTAATATCTACCCGTGAATAACCTAAGCCTTTTATACCCGTTGTGGCTATAATACCGGGCAAATTTTTGTGTCATCTTTTTATCAGCCACACTTATGTCAGAAAAAATACCCGATATTGACCCGCAGGAAACCCGGGAATGGATTGAAGCCCTGGATTCAGTCATGGCTCAGGAAGGGATAGAACGCGCGCACTACCTGTTGGAGCAATTGATTGCCAAGGCAAGAAAATCCGGGGCCTACCTGCCCTACTCGGCCAATACTGCTTACCTTAATACCATCCCCCCTTCCCGGGAAGAGCGATCACCGGGCGACTCCGGTATGGAATGGCGTATCCGCTCACTGATACGCTGGAATGCACTGGCCATGGTCATCAGGGCCAACCGGATGAGTTCCGAACTGGGCGGGCATATTGCCAGCTTTGCCTCATCCGCCACGTTGTATGACGTTGGTTTCAACCACTTCTTTCGCGCCGCAACGGAAGAACAGGGTGGCGACCTGATATTTATACAGGGCCATTCCGCGCCCGGGGTCTACGCCCGAGCCTTCCTGTACGGGCAGATAACAGAAGACCAGATCAACAAATTTCGCCAGGAAGTCGAAGGTGATGGTCTTTCTTCCTACCCGCACCCCTGGCTAATGCCCGATTTCTGGCAGTTCCCCACCGTGTCCATGGGCCTGGGATCGTTGATGGCCATCTACCAGGCGAGGTTTATGCGGTACCTGGAACACCGGGAACTGATCCCGCCCAGTGACAGGAAAGTCTGGGCCTTTATGGGGGACGGTGAAATGGACGAGCCTGAATCATTGGGTTCCATCGGCCTGGCTGCACGGGAAAAACTGGATAACCTGATATTTGTTGTCAACTGCAACCTGCAACGACTGGACGGCCCGGTGCGGGGCAACGGTAAAATCATCCAGGAACTGGAAGCTAATTTTCGCGGCGCCGGCTGGAACGTAATCAAGGTGATCTGGGGCTCATACTGGGACCCGCTGATTGCCCGAGACACCGAAGGCAAGCTGCTGAAGGTGATGGAAGAAACGGTGGATGGCGAATATCAGGCCTATAAAGCTAACGATGGCGCCTACGTCAGGGAGAAATTTTTCGGCAAACACCCGGAGTTGAATGCGTTGGTAGCCAACATGTCCGATGAGGATATATGGCGTCTTAACCGCGGCGGTCATGATCCCCATAAGGTCTTTGCCGCATACGCAGCCGCAGTTAAACACCGGGGTCAACCCACCGTCATCCTGGCGAAGACGGTAAAAGGGTACGGCATGGGAGAGGCCGGTGAGGGACAGAATATCACCCATCAACAAAAGAAAATGGGCGAAGATGCCCTGAAAGCATTCCGGCAACGTTTCAATATCCCGGTATCGGATGAAGACGTTGCCAATGCCGCTTTTTATAAACCGGATGATGACAGCCCCGAGTTGAAATACATGCACAAGCAAAGGGAAAAACTGGGAGGTTTCCTGCTGCAGAAATGGCCCCGGGCGGCGGCCCTTGACCTGCCTGACATTACCATTCATGAAAAATTACTGGCAGGTACCGGCAAACGGGAAATCTCGACTACGATGGCCTTTGTTCGTATCCTCAACACCCTTACCAAGGACAAAAACATCGGTAAATACATCGTTCCCATCGTACCCGACGAAGCCCGTACCTTCGGTATGGAAGGCATGTTCAGGCAACTGGGCATTTATTCCTCGGTGGGACAATTGTATGAACCCGTCGATATTGACCACGTCATGTATTACCGTGAGGACATAAAAGGGCAGATTCTCGAAGAAGGAATTACTGAAGCGGGGGCGTTTTCCTCATGGATAGCCGCTGCTACGGCTTATAAACTTCATGGGGTGCAGATGATACCGTTTTATATCTTTTACTCCATGTTCGGTTTCCAGCGCGTTGGCGATCTTGCCTGGGCGGCCGGCGACCTGCGTTCCCGGGGTTTTCTCATAGGCGGAACAGCCGGCAGGACCACTTTGGCGGGTGAAGGACTGCAACACCAGGACGGCCACAGCCACCTGCTGTCGTCCACCATTCCCAATTGTATTTCGTATGATCCGACCTACTCTTACGAACTGGCCGTGATTATTCATGACGGATTGAGGCGGATGCATGAAAACAACGAAGACGTTTATTACTACGTCACGGTCATGAATGAAAACTACAGGCAACCGGCCATGCCCGAAAACGCAGAGGAAGGGATCCTGAAAGGCATGTATTTGTTACGGGAGGCCGGCGCGGCGGAATTGCAGGTGCAGTTACTGGGTTCAGGCACGATTTTACGGGAAGTGCTGGCCGCGGCGGATTTACTCAAGGATGATTTCGACGTGGCTGCCAACGTCTGGAGTGCGACCAGTTTTAACGAATTACGCCGTGACGGCATGGACGTGGATCGTTGGAACATGCTGCATCCGGAAGAGACGCCGAAGCAGAGTTACGTCAGCCGGCAACTGGGGTACGTCGGCGGTCCTGTCGTTGCGGCAACGGACTATATGAAGACATACGCGGACCAGGTCCGGCAGTTTGTCCCGGGCCGTTACGTCGTCCTGGGTACGGACGGATATGGAAGAAGCGATACCCGCGCCCGGTTGAGAAAGTTTTTTGAAGTAGACCGTTATTATGTGGCTGTCGCCGCCCTCAAGGCCCTGGCCGATGAAGGTAAAATTCCGGTCGCCAAGGTTACTGAAGCAGTGAAAAAATATCACATCGATCCGGACAAACCTAACCCGGCCACCGTATAACCATGGGACAACTTACCGACATCCTTGTTCCTCATATCGGTGATTTCGATTCCGTTGAAATCATCGAAATTGCAGTACAGCCTGGCGACGAGGTCAAACCGGAGGACACCCTGCTCACCCTGGAATCGGACAAGGCAACCATGGATATCCCCTCTCCCGCCGCCGGTATTGTCAAGGCTGTCCTGGTCAGCGTCGGCGATGCCGTATCCCAGGGAATGCTGATCCTGAAACTGGAGCAGGATCAACGGCCGGGGACAGACTTAAGTCTGTCCCCAATTGATGAGGGACGGATTCCAGATCCGTGCCCGGACGCGTCACCAATACACGGACAGAAACCCGCGCCGAAGACCCCGGCCGGCGCCCAGACCGCGGGTTCCAGCGCCTCCTCCAAGGCCCATGCAAGTCCGGCAGTGCGTAAATTTGCCCGGGAACTGGGCGTTGACCTCGGTCTGGTTCAGGGCACTGGTAAAAAAGGCCGGATATTAAAAGAAGACGTAAAGGCTTTCACCAAGAGTGTGATGTCCGGCAATCGCGTATTTGACCGGTCGGCCGGGTTTGCGCTGCCGGAAATACCTCCGGTAGATTTTTCCAAATTCGGTCCGGTTGAAACCCGGCCACTGTCACGGCTGAAAAGACTGGGCGGACAAAACCTGCACCGGAGTTGGATCAATTTGCCGCACGTCACCCAACATGACGAAACGGATATCACGGAACTGGAGGCATTCCGCCTGTCGAAAAAGCCTGAAGCCCAGCGGCATGGCGCGAAACTCACCTTGCTCAGCTTTCTGGTCAAGGCCGTTGTGGTCGCTTTGAAAAAGCATCCTGAATTCAACTCATCCTTGAGTCCGGGCGGCGAAGATTTAATCTATAAAAAATATTTCCACATCGGTATCGCAGTCAACACCGCGCAGGGGTTGCTGGTCCCCGTGGTAAAAGACGCCGATCAAAAAGGGATGTTTGACCTGGCAAAAGAACTGGCTGAACTGGCGCAAAAGGCCCGGGATAAAAAGCTCAACCCGGCTGATATGCAGGGAGGGTGTTTTACCATAAGCAGCCTGGGCCATATCGGGGGCACGGGTTTTACACCCATAATCAACGCCCCGGAGGTAGCCATTCTTGGCGTGTCCCGGGCAACCACCAGGCCCGTCTACCTGGACGGCAAATTTGAACCCCGGTTGATCCTGCCCTATTCGCTTTCTTATGACCACCGGATAATCGACGGCGTCGCCGCGGCGGAATTTACCCGTACACTAGGGAAAATCCTGACGGACATCCGTGATATCCTGCTGTAAATAAACACCGAGGGAACTGAGAACCATCCTCCCGGTTACAGTCTGTTTGTACGCGTCACTACTTTTTTCCAATATGGCTGATTGGGTATATAATTCCGTTACAATCCGTATTTATTCCTGAGGACTTTCGTCCCAAATGAGCGATAAACAAGTTAACAAAGTCGTCCTTGCCTATTCTGGAGGGTTGGATACCTCCGTTATCCTTAAATGGCTGCAAGATACTTACCGCTGTGAAGTGGTTACCTTCACCGCGGATATCGGCCAGGGAGAGGAGGTTTCCCTGGCGCGGGCAAAAGCCGAAAGCATGGGGGTAAAGGAAATATTCATCGAGGACCTGGTGGAGGAGTTCGTTCGGGATTTCGTCTTTCCCATGTTTCGGGCAAACACCTTGTATGAAGGTGAATACCTCCTCGGCACCTCCATAGCCCGTCCCCTGGTCGCCAAACGCCTGGTAGAAATTGTCGCAGCAACAGGCGCAGACGCCATAGCCCACGGCGCCACGGGCAAAGGGAATGACCAGGTGCGGATCGAACTGGGCGCTTACGCTCTTAAGCCTGATATCAAGGTAATTGCGCCGTGGCGCGAGTGGGAGCTCGATTCCAGGCAAAAGCTGCTGGCTTATGCCGAACAACATGGCATCCCCATTGAGGCAAAACGGCCGGGGGACTCGCCCTACTCCATGGACGCCAATTTACTGCATATCTCCTATGAAGGCGGTGACCTGGAAGACCCCTGGCAGGCGCCGGACGAATCCACGTGGCGCTGGACCGTAGCGCCGGAAAACGCGCCTGACAAGGCGGAAATAATCGAGTTGGATTTCAGCCAAGGCGACGCCTGCGCCTTGAATGGAACAACCATGTCTCCGGCGCAGATATTGAAGACGCTGAATGAAATCGGCGGCAAACATGGCATCGGTCGGACCGATATTGTCGAGAATCGATATGTAGGTATGAAATCCCGGGGCTGCTATGAAACCCCCGGTGGAACGATACTGCTGAAAGCGCACCGCGCCATTGAATCCATTACCCTGGACCGCGAACTGGCGCATTTAAAGGATGACCTCATGCCGCGCTACGCCAAAATGATATACAACGGCTACTGGTGGAGTCCCGAACGCCTGGCCTTACAGAAGTTGATCGATGAGACCCAGGCTTCGGTAAACGGCCGCGTCCGCTTGAAACTGTACAAAGGCAACGTCATCATCTGCGGCCGCAAGTCTGATACGAACAGCCTGTTTGACGAAAACATCGCTACTTTTGAAAGCGACGCCGGCAGCTACGACCAAAAAGACGCAGAGGGATTCATCAAACTCAACGCCCTGCGCTTGCGCCTGCAAAACAGAAAAAGGAAACTCTGACTTAATCAGAGGTTCCAAAAATTAATTAACCCGTATTTCTTACCGGTAATAACGCCTGATCCAGTAATCCAGGCTGATGAACCTGCCGCCGCCCAGGAAGAACAGGGCTGCCAACATGATAAAGTAGGTGGCCGCCCATTCAATGCCGTTGTTGAAGACGACAAAATTGCCGTGTTCCGTCAGCCAGTTGTAATTGCCATGTTCTCTTAAGATACTTTTGGCCCGCGCCAGGCGCTCCACTGCCTCACCGGCATCAGCAGAGGCAAAAGGGCTGTTCAGGTCGTGTATGGCCTGCCAGCCGTGACTGATATGCACCGTCGTGACGGCGACGATCATCGTCATCATCAACGG
The DNA here is from genome assembly GCA_965248145.1 of Gammaproteobacteria bacterium. Classification (GTDB taxonomy): domain Bacteria; phylum Pseudomonadota; class Gammaproteobacteria; order Eutrophobiales; family Eutrophobiaceae; genus JAAXHV01. Next base: position 3,008,582 of record OZ252091.1, read on the forward strand.
AATACACATCCAACGGGTTGCCAGCCCCAGGGCCAGCAGGATGGCGCCGAAATATTCCGCTCCCCAGGCCAGGTAGGCATTTAACGCAGGAAACGGGAGGCCCAGGCCCCATTCAGGATTGCCGAACCATTCGATGACGGAATCAAGCGAACTGTTCTCATCAAGCGGATTCCATTTATTATTACCGGCCACCCAGAACACGGGGACCAGGTATAACCTCAGTAACGCGGAACCAATGAAATCAAGATTGTTCCTGAGCTTGTCAAGCATTCCCTGAGCTTTGCCGGCGAAAGGTATTATGCCATTCATATTTCCCCTCCGGTTATCGTTGTTATTACTTCGTACCGAGTACAATTTGCTTTTTTCGCATGTCTTCAAGGAGATCGCGTCCGCCGTTAACGACGACTTCAGGATCAGGATGCTTTATTTCCCGGGCAATTCCCATGAGGATATCCCTGCCGGTTTTTTCATCCGCGTTCTCTTTGAGGCAATCAACCAGGCGGGCGGCCACGGGGTTCAATTCGATAAACCTTACGCTATCCTGCCGATCCCGGTAAACGAGCAGGCAGGTGGGTTGTTCCGGTTTTTCCAACGGCAGGTAATCGGGGCCGATGCGATGTACCGGGTATTGATAGGCCAGGGACCAGGCCAGTTCATTCAATACCGGGACCCCGGACAACAGGTCGCCGTTTTCATTAACCCCATTCCGCCTGATCTCCCGACTGTCGATAGACAGCGCCAGTTCAACCCACTCATAATGAGCCAATTCCTGAATGAACGGATACAACCCGTCATCGGTGTCCCTTTCATTTTGAAGATATTGCAGAAACTCCTGGGGCATCTTGGGAAACAAGGGTGTACGGGACTGGTGTATTTTGAAATAATCCCGCATTAACGGATGCCACTCATCATCCTTGAGAATCTTCCTCAATACCGGAAAACTGTTCGCCAGGAAACTTTCAACGTTGCGATACAGCAGGTCACGATAGATCGCCATACGCCGTTCTTCGATGTCTTCCGGCGCGGGGGCATTGGCCGGGTCACGTATATGCCGGGTAAACTGGTACTGGATGTCTGTAAATGACTCAGGCATCGGAATTACCTGTACGGGGCAGGCATCGGTACCTGTACGGGGACGGACTTAAGCATGCCCCCGCATGTTGTAAGCGGGGGTCCGTCCCCTGCTTCCTCCCGGCTGGTCTGTGCGCAGTGAATCCTGTTGACTTCACCAAGTAGCTCGGGCAACGGAGGGATATTAAAATCCCGCTCCAGCAGCGTCGGGAAAACGCTAAAATGCCCGTAGGCAACGTCAAGCAGCTTCCAAACAGGATCGATGACATCCGTTCCGTGGGTATCCACCCGTAAATCCTCTGCTTCAACGTAATGACCGGCAATATGGGCATAAGCTATGCGTTCCGCCGGCAGTGACTTCAGCCAGGTCTCGGCATCATAACGGTGGTTGATGCTGTTAACGTAAATATTGTTGATGTCCAGTAACAGGTCGCAATCGGCCTCGGCCAACACGTTATTGATAAAATCCGTTTCCTCCATTTCCTGTCCCGGCGCCGCATAGTAGGACACATTTTCGATGGCCATACGGCGGCCGATGATCTCCTGGGTGCGCCTGATCCTGCCGGCCGTATAACTGACCGCCTCATCCGTAAACGGAATCGGCATCAAATCGTATAAATGTCCGTCATCCGCACAATAACTCAGGTGTTCGCTGTAACAACGGACGTCGTGTGCATCGAGGAATTGTTTTACTTTTTGCAGAAACGCCTCATCCAGGGGCGCCGGACCTCCCAGATTCAACGACAGACCGTGGCAGACGATGGGTATTTTCTCCGAGATCGCACGAAAGCTGCGCCCAAATCGCCCACCCACGTCGATCCAGTTCTCCGGCGCCACCTCCATAAAATCTATCTCTGCAGGTAACGGTTCCGGGTCCGCGAGCGAGCCTATAAAGGCTCGCCGCAAACCCAGACCTGCTCCATGCACTGAGTATGTTTCAGACATCTCAGGCAATACTGACAGTTAAGTCAATCCGTCATCTGGCGCTTAACTCTCCTTGCTGTCACCGCATTTTCCCTCACCGCACTTGCCTTCGCCTTCCTTGTCGTCGCCTTCCTTGTCGTCGCCGCATTTGCCTTCACCGCATTTTCCTTCGCCGTCCTTATCTGCACCGCAGTGGCCTTCGCCTTCCTTGTCATCACCGCACTTGCCTTCACCACACTTGCCTTCACCGCATTTTCCTTCACCGTCCTTATCTTCACCGCAGTGGCCTTCGCCTTCCTTAGCATCACCGCACTTGCCTTCACCGCATTTGCCTTCACCGCCGCCGTGGCTGGTGGCAACCATATAGCCACCATTGGACAACTCGGTCATACCGAACGGGTTATCCGTAGCGTTGGCAATGGGACTGAATGAGAGGGAAACCGCAAAGGTGGTTCCTAATGCAGCAGCTATGGGTTTTAATTTAGTCTTCTTGGACATCAGGGGTTCCTCCCGGATTAGTTTGAGCAAATAAGCCTTGTTGAGTTAGCCAGATACTTTTCCACTGTCTGCCTCACCATTGTTTAAATAAACACAAAAAATTATATCACTATTGTGGACTCGATCAGGGGAAAAAAGTTCGTGCGGTAGTTCTACGCAGAGAGAGTTTGGCGGCTATTTTCCTGCTTCTATTCTTTTGTCCTCAAGTGAGGAAATAAAATCACGTCGCGGATCGAAGCTGAATCCGTGAGCAACATGACCAGCCTGTCAATCCCGATGCCTTCTCCGGCAGTGGGCGGCATACCGTATTCCAGGGCCGTAATATAATCGGCGTCATAATGCATGGCTTCTTCATCGCCCGACGCCTTTTCCTCGGCCTGCTTGCGAAAACGCTCTGCCTGCTCATCGGGATCGTTCAATTCGGAAAACCCGTTGGCGATTTCACGCCCGCCGATAAACAGTTCAAAACGATCGACAAGCTCAGGTTCCGCGTCATTGCGTCTGGACAGGGGTGACACCTCGACAGGGTAGCCGGTGATAAACGTGGGTTGCGCCAACTTCGCCTCTACGGTTTTCTCGAATAATTCAACCTGTATCTTGCCGATGCCGTGATTTTTCTCTGCCTGCACATTTAATCTCTCCGCAATAATGCGTAACTTATCCAGGTCGTTAAGATCTTCCGCTGCCAGATCCGGGTTGTAATGGAGTATCGCTTCTTTTACCGTCATGCGGCGAAAATCCTGGTCGAGATGATAATTTCCCCCCTGGTATTCAATAGTTGCGCTGCCTTTCACTTCCATTGCCAGGGAACGGAGCATAGTCTCAGTCAATGCCATCAAGTCCTCGTAACCGGTATAGGCCCAGTAAAACTCAAGCATGGTGAACTCAGGATTATGCCGTGGAGACAGGCCCTCATTGCGAAAACTTCTGTTGATCTCAAACACCTTTTCAAAACCGCCCACCACCAGTCTCTTTAAATACAACTCCGGCGCAATGCGCAGGTACAATTCCATATCCAGTGAATTATGACGGGTAATAAACGGTCTGGCCGCGGCGCCGCCCGGAATAACCTGCATCATCGGTGTTTCCACTTCAATGAAGCCACAGCCGCTCAGGTAAGTGCGGATATGATTGATCACGCGGGAGCGAATTTGAAATGTCTGCCGGGTTGTTTCATTGGTAATCAGGTCCAGGTAACGCCGGCGATAGCGGGTTTCCTGGTCTGACAATCCATGGAATTTCTCCGGCAAAGGCCGTAACGACTTGACCAGTAGCCTGATGGTATCAACGAGGATTGATAACTCGCCGGTTTTCGTCTTGAAAACGCTCCCCGTCACGGCAATGAGATCACCGACGTCCCATCTCTTGAACTCCGTATAAACGCCTTCCGGCAGGTTATCACGCCTGACATACAACTGGATATGCCCGGACATGTCCTGAATGTGGGCAAACGAGGCCTTACCCATGACCCGGCGACTCATCATCCTGCCGCAGAGACTGAATTTTTCGGGTTCTTCCTCCAGTTGTTCCTTGTCCCTGTCGCCATAGCGCGCATGCAACTCGGCTGTCAGGATATTCCGCCTGAAGTCATTGGGATAGGCATTGCCTTGCCGGCGCAATTCTTCCAATTGCGCGCGTCGCTGCCTGATAATCTCGTTGCCGTCGTCTTTAGCCTGCATTCTATTCCTTTCCTGTATAATTGGGGTCAGAGTAAAAACTCATATTTGAAATCTCAGTTATCGCCAATACCTGTTAAGAGTTTTTACTCTGACCCCAAATATCAAGTCTTTAGCTCGTAGTTCCCTGCATAAGGCTGGCTTCCATAAACCGATCCAGCCCCCCGTCCAGTACGGATTGTGTATTGCCGGTTTCCACGCCCGTGCGTAGATCCTTGATCCGGGATTGATCCAATACGTAAGAGCGAATCTGGTTGCCCCAACCGATATCCGCCTTGGATTCCTCCATGGCTTTTTGCTCCGATATCCGCTTCTGTAACTCCAGTTCATATATCCGGGCGCGGAGTTGTTTCATAGCCTGGTCCTTGTTCTTATGCTGGGAACGATCATTCTGGCATTGCACGACTATACCCGTCGGTATATGGGTCAACCTCACCGCGGAATCCGTTTTGTTTACATGTTGCCCACCCGCGCCACTCGCCCTGTAGGTGTCAATGCGCAGGTCGGATGACTGGATATCCACTTCGATATTGTCATCAATTTCCGGCGAAACGAATACCGAGGCAAATGACGTATGGCGCCGATTGCCGGAGTCAAAAGGGGATTTTCTCACCAACCTGTGTACGCCGGTTTCCGTCCGCAACCAGCCGTAAACATAGTCACCCTCATACCTGACTGTCGCGCTTTTTACCCCGGCTACTTCTCCCGGTGATACCTCAATCAGTTCCGTCTTGAAATCGCGTTGCTCACCCCAGCGCAAATACATGCGCAACAGCATTTCAGCCCAGTCCTGGGCCTCAGTGCCACCGGAACCCGCCTGAATATCCAGGAAAGCATTATTCGGGTCCATCTCGCCGGAAAACATATGGCGAAACTCCAGGTCTTCTATCTGGCCGGCATAGTTATCAAGGTCGACAACAATCGCAGCCATGGCGCCGTCATCATTTTCCTCTTTTGCCAGGTCGAGCAACTCCTCCACGTCATCCATCCCAACGCTGATCGCTTCAATTGTCCCGACCGTTTTTTCAAGCGCGGCCCGCTCTTTCCCTAATGCCTGGGCGCGTTCCTGCTCCTTCCATATATCCGGATTTTCAAGCTCTCGTTTAACTTCGACCAGGCGTTCTACCTTTGCCTCGAAGTCAAAGATACCTCCTCAGGGATTCGATCCTCCCTTGGTAATCTTTAATTCGGGCTGTTACTGAAGTAAGTTCCAACATGTTTTATTTTCACTGAGTATAAACGGCGCAGGAATCTTACTACAGCGGGAGAAAAGGGGACAGATTTATTTTCTTTGATATTTGGGGTCAGTGTAAAAACTCTGTGAGTTTTTACACTGACCCCAAATATCGCGTACGATGGAGGATTTAAGATTGGATATGCCTGATAATAAGTTGTGGCGTTTGGTATCCTTTATAATCGTTGACTGCCAGTTGGTAGACAAAGTGTAACCGATCAGCGGATTTGTCGAGCGCCTCCTCATCCGTATTAAACGAAATGGCTTCAACAGGTTGTTCGGCGCCGTCAACAAGCAGCTTCAATTTCAAATGTCCGGTCCCTACCGGCCGGGTATCAGCAACGGAGAACATGCCGTCAAACAACGGTTCGGGAAAACCCTGTCCCCAGGGACCCGCTTTTTCAATTTCCCTGGCGAGCTCCAGGTTAAAATCATCAACTCTCAGGTCACCATCCGTCATGATTTCGGCAGCCGGCGGCCGTCCGGCGGTCAGTTGTCTGATTTCCATATCAAACAACACCTTGAACTGCGGATAATCATCTTCCCTGATCGTCAAACCTGCGGCCATGGCATGACCACCGAACCTGTTTATCAGGGCTGGATGTTTTGCCGCCAGCGCGTCCAGCACGTCTTTCAGGTGTATGCCTGATAATGATCTGCCTGATCCCTTCAGGAAGCCTTCTCCAGCGGACGCGAATATGATCACCGGCCGGTTAACCATCTCTTTTATCCTGCCGGCAAGCACCCCGATAATCCCCTGGTGCCAGTTCGCATCATACAGGCACAATCCCAGGGGTAATTCGCCCTGTTTCAGATCCGCTATTTCAGTCAGATGAGTTTCGGCCTCTTGCTGCATTTCCGTTTGTATCTGTTTCCTCTCCCGGTTCAAGCGGTCCAGTTGTTGCGCCAGGGAAAGCGCCCGGGGAAAATCTTCTTCAAGCAGGCATTCGATTCCAAGACTCATGTCCTCCAACCTGCCGGCCGCGTTCAACCTGGGTCCCAGTACAAACCCCAGATCGGCGGAAGTGATCTTCTCAGGAACTCTATTTCCTACATGGATTAATGCCATAACACCCCGGGAACAGCGCCGGGTCCTGATCCGCTGCAGACCCTGTTCGACCAGGATCCGGTTATTGAAGTCCAACTGCACTACATCGGCAATGGTACCTAATGCGACCAGGTCCAGTAATGTGGCGAAATTGGGCATTTGTATGCCTTGCGAAGCAAACCAATCGCCATCTCTCAGTCTGGCCCTCACTGCCAGCAGCACGTAGAACATGACACCGACACCGGCTATACACTTGCTGGGGAATTGGTCACCTGGCTGGTTTGGGTTGACTATCACGGAGGCAGCAGGCAGTTCTTTGCCAGGCAGGTGATGATCCGTGATCAACACGTCTATTCCTGCATTTCGGGCAAATTCGACGCCGGACAGGCTGGAGATACCGTTATCCACGGTGATCAGGAGATCGGGATCAAGTTCCAGGGCCAGCCTGACCACGTCCGTGCTCAAACCATATCCATGTTTAACCCGGTCCGGGACCAGGTAATCTACGTGTCCGGCGCCTAACAAAGCCAGGCCGCGCTTTGCCAGGGCGCAAGCCGTTGCGCCATCAGCGTCGTAATCCGCAACGATTAATATTCTTTTATCGCCCCGGACGGCGTCCACCAGAAATTCCGCCGCAGCTTCAATATTTTTCAGCGTATTGAACGGCAGCAGGTTGTCCAGTGAATAATCCAGCTCCTGTTCCGATGAAATACTTCTACCGGCATAGACACGGCGCATTACCGGGTGAATATCATTCGGCAGATTACAGTCGGATAAGGCAACGCGACGGGTGATTTTCATCGAACGACACACTGTAGGGTTCAACTTTGTAAGTATCCCCGACCCGGATATGGTCAAAAGACAGAGTACCCTGCAGACCGTCCAGGGTATTAGCCCGCATTTCTCACCAGGTCGCTTGTTGCTATCGAATACATGTTTGTTGTCAATGAGTTATGGTAATTCATCAACTATGTCATCATTACAGACTACGCTTGATGCGCCCTCGCTTGTCTTTTTTGCGCCAACGGGCACGTGTTCATTGCGCCCATCCCTGGGCGCAACCCTTCGGGCGGCTGGCGCCGTGCAAATCGTCTGTCCTGACGATTTGTCCCTCAACCAGAGCGACGGTTATGCTTTCGGTCGCAGGCACCCGTTGGCGCAAAAAATCCGGCGCGATCATCGCATCACCTGGTGAGAAATGCGGGCTAGGTTTACATGTTGCCAAGAATGACCCTCTTTACCGAGTCCAGGTCGGCTGAGACCTTTGTCACCGCTGCAGTGCTTTGCTGCATGGCGATATCCGGGTCTTTCAGGCCGTGTCCGGTCAGGGTGCACACGACTGTGCTCCCTTCCGGGATTCTTCCTGCTTCGACATCGCGCAGGGCGCCGGCAACCGATATGGCTGAAGCGGGTTCGCAAAATATGCCTTCCCTGCCGGCCAGCAGCGCCTGTGCAGCCAGGATTTCCGTGTCACTGAACTCATCGAACCAGCCTTCGGACTCCCTGCTTGCCGCCCAGGCCAGGTCCCACGATTGGGGTTGACCGATACGAATTGCGCTGGCAACGGTTTCGGGTTCCTTCACCATCTCGCCTCGCAGGAAAGGCGCAGCGCCTGCCGCCTGATAACCCAGCATCCGCGGGAGCTTATCCACAACCGGTAAGGATTGGTATGGGCATTGTCCGTCACAAAAGTTACAGGCCCTGGTGGTCATTCCCGCATACTCGCTATAGCCGGTCCAATATGCGGAAATATTGCCGGCATTACCCACGGGCAGGCAGTGGAAATCCGGAGGGGCGCCCAGTTCATCCATGATCTCGAACGCGGCCGTTTTCTGGCCCTGCAGCCGGTACGGATTGATCGAGTTGACTATGGTGACCGGCGCCTCAGCGGCCACTTCTTTTACCAGCCTCATCCCATCGTCAAAATTACCTTCTATCTGAATGATAACGGCGCCATGCATCATGGCCTGGGCCAGTTTTCCCATGGCAATCTTCCCGTCTGGGATAAGGACGTAAGAAACCATGCCCGCCCTGGCGGCGTAGGCCGCGGCTGAAGCGGAGGTATTGCCGGTGGAAGCACACAAGACGGCCTGTGATCCTTCGTTGACCGCCTGGGTAATCGCCATGGTCATGCCGCGATCCTTGAAGGAACCGGTCGGGTTCAACCCCTCATACTTCACGTATAACCCGATTTCCCTGGTGTTGGCCTGGGGGATATTTTCCAGCTGGATTAACGGTGTATTGCCTTCTCCCAATGTGATGATACGGGCATCGTCAGCCACCGGCAGGCGCTTACGGTAGCGTTCAATCAGGCCGGTATATCTCTTCATACGGTTATACTGCCAAGGTAACTCATTGCATGGTTTCCGGGCTACTGTCCAAGGGTTTCAACCCTGATCCGGTGAACATTTCCATTGATTGAATCCAGGGCCTCGATTTGCCTGATTGCAGTATTCATATTGCGCTCAAGCACTCGCTGGGTGAGCATGATTATCGGGACATGGTTAGCGCCCGGTTCAGGTTCCTTCTGGATCATGGCCTCAATACTGATACCCAGGTTGCCTAAAATCGTCGTTACCCGGGATAAGACGCCCGGCTGATCAACGGCCTGCATACGCAAATAATAAGCGGTGCATACGTCCTCCATGTCCAGGACCGATACGTCGGACATGGCGCCCGGTTGAAACGCCAGGTGCGGCACCCGGTTTTCCGGGTCGGTAGTCAGGGCGCGCACGACGTCAATTACATCAGCCACTACGGAAGAGGCAGTCGGCAGGGCGCCGGCGCCGGCGCCGTAATACAAGGTAGGCCCCACTGCGTCACCCTGCACCAGCACCGCGTTCATTACCCCGTCCACGTTGGCAATCAGTCTTTTTGCGGGAATCAGGGTGGGATGGACCCGCAGTTCTATACCTGCGTCGGTGCGCCTGGCGATGCCGAGATGTTTAATTCGATAACCCAACTCATCGGCATAAGCTACGTCCTGTTGTTCTATCTTGCTAATGCCCTCTGTATAGGTCTTCTCCAACTGCAACGGGATACCGAAAGCGATGGAACCCATGATGGTCAGCTTATGGGCGGCGTCAATACCTTCAACATCGAAAGTCGGGTCGGCTTCCGCGTAACCCAATTCCTGGGCTTCCTTTAACACCTCGGCGAAATCCCTGCCCTTATCCCTCATTTCGGTGAGGATGAAATTTCCCGTCCCATTGATAATGCCGGCTGCCCAATGAATCCGGTTGGCCACCAGACCTTCCCGGATTGCCTTGATAACCGGAATCCCCCCGGCGACTGCGGCCTCAAACGCCACAATTACGCCGTTTTCCTGTGCCGCCGTAAAGATTTCATTGCCATGAGTGGCAATCAGGGCTTTATTCGCCGTCACGACGTGCTTCTTGTTTTCAATGGCTTTCAGCACCAGTTCTTTTGCCGGTGAATAGCCTCCTATCAACTCGATGATGATTTCAACTTCCGGGTCGTCAACGACGGCGAAACCATCATCGGTAATCCGATCTACCTGGTCCAGACCGTGGATCGCATCAGCGTCATATTCTATTGCCGCGGCATGGCTGATGACCACTTCTCTACCGGCGCGACGCGCAATTTCATGCGCGTTTCGCGTCAATACCGTGACGACGCCACCGCCTACCGTACCCAAACCAAGCAACCCTGTTTTTATCGGAGTCATAATCCTGTCTCTTTTCAATCGTCGCCTTCCTTAATACGCACCGTCACAACGTCCATATCATGATACTGTTGATGACGCACGGAGGAGGCAAAGTGTCGCAATAAGCGGAGGGAGATTTCATGCCCATCCTGCGCCTCGGCCTGGTCTCCCAGCAGTCTCATCTGGTCTTCAAGATTGCCCTCGCCGATAGCGGCCACAAATTCCAATTCCATGATGGCGCCGTCGTCACTCGCCATTACAAGCAGACGCCGAAGTTCGTCCGCCGATGCCCCCTCATGCCGTTCTGCAAGACTCGACAGAGTCTCCTCGCCGATCAGAAACAGACGTTCGGTCGCCGCCGCATCCCAGTTGAGGCGCTCCGCCTGCTCGCGCAGGAAAGCATTGAGTCGGGGCAGAACCTTGATGTCCAATGCCGTTTCAATACGGCGGCGGCGCGGGCCGGTCAGTTCCATAAGCACGGTCAACGCGATGGCGACAAGGCCGCCCGCAGTCACGCCGTTACCCAACAACCTGCCCCATGTCTCGCCCAGTTGATCCGCGAAAATAGCCTGGTTCTGGAAACCTGTTCCGATCCAGAACGCCAGCCCGACCACCGCAGCCTTGCGGTAGTCAATGCCGTCTTGAACGACAACCTTCATACCTTGTACAAAAATCAACGCCATCACCATAACCAGATAAGCAGCGATCACGGATTTTGGGACGGCGAGAAGAAACGCCGTTATCTTGGACATAAACGCCAGCGATAACAGGATGACCCCGATACACACCCCCACCCTGCGGGCAGCCACCCCGGTCAGTTCGGTCAGTGGAACGGATATCGGGTAGATCATGACCGGCGCCGTGCCTGCGAGGCCGGAGAGCAGGTTACCCAGGCCATTGGCAGCAACCCCCCCCTGTACTGCGCGAAAATCAATCGCTTGTGGCATGCGTCGAGAGACTTGCTGAATAGCAATTGCAGTGCCGATAGTCCCCATGGTGGCGGCCAGGGTGATGAACACAAACGCCGGTAAAAGCGCCCAGAAGTGCGTGTCCAGCGTCAGGGTAAACCCCGGCCAGCCACCGGCGGGAATACTGACCCAGGGCGCCGCCAGTATCTGCGTAGTATCGTACAGACCAAAAAACGCTGCCGCCACGCAGCCTGCAACAACCCCGATAACCGGCGCCCACAGCCGCAGGACGCCCTTAGCGTGGAAGGTCAGCGCCACGAACGCGACCACGGTCACAGCCGCAACACTCGGAGCTGCGGCAGACGACGCGCCTTCAGGCACGTCTGTCAACATATCAAAAGCGATGGGCACAACGGTGGCGGCAATCAACATCATCACCGTGCCGGACACGACCGGCGTGATAATGCGTCGCAGCAATGACAACTGCGTTGACAGCGCAAACTGAAACAGTGATGAAACAATGATGAGGGACGCCATCAGCGCAATTCCCCCTTCCACCAGCGCCAGAATGCAGACTGCGATAAGTGGGGCGGAGACGCCCATAATGAGAACGTGTCCGGCGCCGATGCGCCCGAATCGAAGGGCCTGCAATGCCGTAATTGCCCCGCAGACCAGCAATGCGGCAAAGATCGCCCATGACAGGTAGTCCTCACCCTGATTGGTTGCCCGGATTATAATGGTCGGTAGCAACACTATCGCCGGCAAGACAAGCAGGGACGCCTGTAAGCCGAGACCAATGGAGAGGGCATAGGACGGTCGTTCGTCGGGCTCGTAGCGGATGTCTGTCCGACCGGATGCTTCATTTATCTGCATGGTTCAAGCTCCAGGTTGCAATAAAGCATACAATAAGGGGACAGATTTAAATCTGTCCCCAGAATAATAAAATCTGCCCCCTTATTGATTGTGTCCTTTTATTATATACCAGTTCAAGCACGATACGCTGTTTTCAAGTCCCGGAGTCACGTATACTGGCGTTATGCTCAGAGTTGCAACAATCCAGATGGTTTCTACTGATGACCTGGACTCCAATCTTGCCCAGGCTGCCGACCTGATAAAGGAAGCGGCAAACCAGGGCGCCCGGTTTGCCCTGTTGCCGGAATATTTCCCTGTCATGAGTGATGATGAGACGGCAAAGATCGGTATTGGGGAGATACACGGGCAAGGACCTATCCAGGAGTTCCTGGCAAACCAGGCCGAACAGAACGGGCTCTGGCTGATGGCGGGCACTTTTTCATTGCAAAGTGATGAGGCAAACCGTGTCTATAATACCTGTCTGCTGTTTAATCCTGAGGGCCTCTGCAGCCATCGTTACGACAAGATCCACCTGTTCGACGTCCAGGTGGGAGATGAAGAGGAGGAGGAGGTATACAATGAATCCGATACCATCGTACCGGGCAGCAATATAGTCGTGGCAGATACCCCGTTGGGCAATATCGGCATGACGGTGTGCTACGACCTCCGGTTTCCCGAACTGTACCGGGAGTTGTCCAGACGGCGGGCAGAAATCATTACCGTCCCGTCTGCGTTTACTTACGCCACCGGGAAACGTCACTGGGAATTATTTTTGCGCGCCAGGGCGGTGGAAAACCTCTGTTACGTCATCGCTTCCAACCAGGGCGGACAGAATACGGAAACCAGACGCACCTGGGGCCACAGTATGATTATCGACCCCTGGGGTGACGTCTTATGCAGCCTGGAAGAAGGTCCGGGCGTTGCTTGTGCCGATATTGATCTTACCAGGGTGCATAAATTAAGGCGGTCCTTCCCGGCTTTGGAGCACCGGGTAATATGTGAATCAAAGGGGACAGATTTAAATCTGTCCCCGTATTTACGTTAAATCTGTCCCCGTATTTACGAAACTATGAGTACACAACTGGAAACGGCAACCCGGCAATTACTCAGTCCGGTCGGTATCGACAGCAGGGATATCGAAAAAACCCTGGACCAGATCATCGTCAATGATATTGATTATGCAGACCTGTACTTTGAATACTCCCAGGCCGAAGCCTGGGTGCTGGAAGAAGGCATTATCCGGGAAGGCTCCCACAGTATCGACCAGGGGGTGGGCGTCAGGGCTGTCAGCGAGGACAAGACCGGCTTTGCCTATTCGGATGAAATCATCCTGCCGGCATTGACTGACGCAGCCCGGGCTGCCCGGGCAATTGCCAGGAGCGGCGGCGACCAAAAATTACAAGCCTGGCAGAACCGGAGCATTACACCGCTGTATTCCGGCGCGAATCCGCTGGACTCGATTTCTCCCCGGGAAAAGATTGCATTATTACAACGGATTGATACCGAAACCCGGAAAAAAGACCCCAGGATAAAACAGGTCATCGCCGGGCTGAGCGGTTCTTATACGTGCGTGTTGGTTGCCGGCAGTGACGGCGCTTATGCCGGTGATATCAGGCCGCTGATAAGGCTCAATATCAACGTCATCGTTGAGCATAACGGCAGGCTGGAAAAAGGCGGCGCCGGCGGTGGCGGTCGCTTCGGTTATGGCTATTTCCTGGATGATGAACTCGTTTCTACCTATATTGATGACGCGGTATCGCAGGCGCTGAATAACCTGGAAGCGATCCCTGCGCCGGCCGGCACAACGACGGTGGTGCTCGGTCCGGGCTGGCCGGGGATCCTGTTGCACGAGGCTATCGGTCATGGTCTTGAAGGCGACTTCAACCGCAAGGAGACTTCCGCTTTCAGTAACCGTATAGGCCAACGAGTTGCCTCCGAAGGCGTTACCGTTGTTGACGACGGAACCATTGAAAACCGGCGGGGTTCACTGACCGTTGATGACGAGGGCACACCCACGGAAGCCACGACCCTGATTGAAAGAGGCATTCTCAGGAACTACATGCAGGACAAGCTGAATGCCGGATTGATGGGGATGCGACCCACCGGCAACGGCAGGCGGGAATCCTACGCCCACCTGCCCATGCCGAGAATGACCAATACTTACATGCTGGGGGGCGACTATGACCCCGACGAAATTATCGGTTCGGTTGATAAGGGCGTGTATGCCTCCCAATTCGGCGGCGGGCAGGTGGATATCACCAGCGGCAAGTTCGTGTTCAGCGCCAGCCAGGCCTGGTTGATTGAAAAAGGCAAACTGACCAGCCCGATCAAAGGCGCAACCCTGATTGGCAACGGCCCGGACGTGCTGACCCGGGTGTCCATGACAGGTAATGATATGCAGCTTGATTCCGGCATCGGCGTGTGCGGGAAAGACGGCCAGTCGGTCCCCGTCGGCGTGGGGCAACCCACCCTGAAAATTGACGAATTAACCGTCGGAGGTACATCCACGTAGGAGGGGATACAAAAGGGGACGGAATTGAATTCCGTCCCCACGTTACGAGGTAAGCGGTAGAAAGAAATAAAGATGGATAGTCTACTCAAGATCAGGGGCTTCTCTCCATACATTATCATGCTGTTTCTGAATGCCTTTGTGGACCTGGGGCATAAGATCACAATACAGAATACCGTTTTCAAAACCTACGATGGCAATACCCTGATCATATTGACGGCCATCGTCAATGCCCTGATCCTGCTGCCCTTCATCCTGCTGTTTACTCCTGCCGGTTTTATGGCGGACAAGTTCCCTAAAAACAAGGTCATGCGTACTACCGCCTGGGGCGCCGTCGGATTGACCTGTATGATCACCTTGTTCTATCATCTGGGATGGTTCTGGGCGGCTTTTGCCATGACCTTTCTGCTGGCAATACAAAGCGCCTTTTACTCACCGGCAAAGTACGGCTATATCAGGGAAATTGCCGGCAAGGAGAGACTGGCGCGAGCCAACGGCGTGGTGCAGGCCACCACTACCACCGCCATTCTCACTGGAACCTTCGTATTTTCAATAACATTTGAGATGTACCTGGCCGACGTGGCTTTTTCCACCAAACAGGACATCCTGCAGGCGATCAAGCTGACCGGCTGGTTTCTGATTGCCGGGTCGCTGGTCGAACTGCTGCTGTCCTACCGGCTGCCAAGCGTCCATGAACCGGATGAAAACCTGCATTTCGACTGGGTTAAATACCGTACAGGCCGTTACCTGGCCGAAAACCTGTATGCGGTCAAATCCCGTGAAGTGATCCTGCTGTCAATCATCGGCCTGGCGATAATCTGGGCAATCGGTCAGGTCATGCTGGCGGCCTTTCCTGCGTTTGCCAAAGACAACCTGGGAATATACGACACCCGGATTATTCAGGGCATGCTGGCCTGTGCCGGGATCGGTATCATGCTGGGCTCGCTTATCGCCGGCAGGATCTCAAGGAATTATATCGAAACCGGTCTGATCCCGGTCGGCGCACTGGGTGTGGCCATCTGCCTGTTCATCCTGCCGGGACTTGCAAGCGTGCCGGCGCACGCACTCAATATCCTGTTGCTGGGAATGCTCAGCGGCCTGTTCATCATCCCCCTCAATGCCCTGATTCAATTCCACGCAGGTAAGCGCATCCTGGGCAGGGTGTTGGCGGGGAACAGCCTCATCCAGAATATAGTGATGCTGAGCTTCCTGGTGCTGACAGTACTGTTTTCCATGTTTGAGATCAGCAACCTGTTATTCCCGTTATTGACCGTCACTGCCCTGGGCGGGGCGGTATACACGGTGTACAAGCTGCCGCAATCCCTGGTGAGGCTTATCGTCACCCTGGCCATCGGCTATCGTTACCGGTTGGTGGTGCAGGGATTTAAACATTTCCCCGATACGGGAGGCGTCCTGATGCTGGGGAAACAGACAAGCCTGAAAGACTGGACTTTCATACAGATGGCGGCGCCGCGCCAGATCCGGTTTGTGATGGATGAGGGTATCCGCGGCAAGTGGTATTCAAGAAAGTTTTTTGAATTCTTCAGGGCCATCCCCGGCGCCCCGGACCAGTCGACGCGCAGTACTATTATCGACCTCCTCGATGCCGGTGAGGTGGTATGCCCATGGTCCAGGGCTGCATCGGACAGCGCCGAGTGGCTGACGGCATTGCAAAATGACGGTGATGTACCGGCCCGCTGGGTGACACTGCCGTTCTCCCTGAGCGGATCCCCGGGCAGCGGACCACCCTCACATGACATAACTATCAGTTTCGAGGAACCGGCTTGAACGAATGCACGACCGGAGACGGACCCCCGCTTACAACATGCGGGGGCATGCTTAAATCCGTCCCCTGAGAGTGATTCAGTCAGGATTCTGCGCGCGCTGTCTCAATGCGTGATCCATCAGTACGATTGCCAGCATCGCCTCGGCAATGGGCGTGGCGCGTATCCCCACGCAGGGATCGTGTCGGCCGGTAGTGGCAATTTCCGTCTCATTTCCATCAACGTCAATGGTTTTTCCGGGAATGCGAATACTCGATGTCGGTTTAAGGGCAATACTCGCCAGGATGTCCTGACCACTGGAAATCCCGCCCAGAGTGCCTCCTGCGTGGTTGGATAAAAATCCTTGAGCAGAAATCTCATCCCTGTGCTCCGTGCCCCGTTGTTCAATAGCCTTGAAACCATCGCCGACCTCCACGCCCTTGACCGCGTTGATACTCATCAAGGCCTTGGCAATATCGGCATCCAGACGATCAAAAATCGGTTCTCCCAGTCCCACCGGAATATTGGTGGCGACCAGGTTCACCCGGGCGCCGATGGAATTACCCGACTTGCGTAAAGCATCCAGAAAGGATTCCAGCTCTGCGACTTTATTGGCATCCGGACAGAAAAATGGATTGTTATCGACCTCGCTCCAGTCCTGCAACTCTATTTGAACAGGCCCCAACTGGGCAAGATACCCGCGAATCAAGCAATCATATTGCTCGCGCAGGTATTTCTTCGCAATGGCGCCGGCGGCAACCCGCATACAGGTTTCACGGGCTGAGGCGCGACCACCACCCCGGTAATCCCGCATGCCGTATTTTTTATAGTAGGTATAATCAGCATGTCCGGGCCGGAATTTATCCTTGATTTGTGAATAATCCCTGGGACGCTGGTCTTCATTTTCAATCAGGAGGCCGATTGGCGTCCCCATTGTCCTGCCTTCAAACACCCCGGACAGTATCCTGACCCGGTCGGATTCACGGCGCTGGGTAACATGCCGGGATTGACCGGGTTTGCGCCGGTCCAGGTCGTGCTGCAAATCAGCCTCGGACAGGGCCATCCCCGGTGGACAACCATCAACAATGCACAGGTATCCGTAGCCGTGGCTCTCCCCACAGCTCGTTACCGTAAATAATTTTCCAATAGTATTGCCAGACATGTGTATTAACTCACGGTATCGACCAGCGCCGCGTCGACGATCCTGCGGTCTTGTGTCAGGAGCGTAACACCGAGAACCCGGGCGGTCGCGACCAGGATCCGGTCTGCCGGATCCCTGTGGAATGAGGCCGGTAACGCGGCCACTTCTGCCGCGATGGCCGGAGAGATGCCATAGCGCTGCACCAGCGGCGGCGCCGCCGCCTTGTCCAGCCACTCCCGCAATGGAATGAGCAGGCGGATACGTTCCAGACTATGCAACATGGCCACTTCCCAGAGTGAGATATCAGATACCAGCAACGGCGATTTGCTATCTACTGCGTTGACGATATCCCGTTGCGCTGCCGAGAGTCGATCGCGGTCATCAAGCCACCAGAGCAGCACATGCGTATCGAGCAACGCGCTCACTGCCGCAGACTGTCCCAATGTTCTTCCGGAACCACCGGTTCCACGATATCACCCAATACGGTGACGGTCCCCTTCAGTTCCAACTGTGGATATTCGGCCTGGGTTTGACGCGCGGGCAGCAACTCGGCAACCGGGCGACCGCGCTTTAGGATAAGCACACGTTCACCCGTCGTCTGCACGCGGTCGAGAATTGCCAGACACTGGGCCTTGAAGTCGGATGCATTAATCGTTTCCATATGACTAGGATACATGACCAGTCATATTAATGTCAATAATTATTTCCACAGGTTCAGGATTTCAATACGCGTAAATCAAAGGTAATCAAAGGGGTCAGACTCGATTGATTTTCTAGTGGTATCGAAGATGACCTGGTTGCCTGCTCATCTCAAATCCACAAACACTTCGGGATGTTGCTCAGCTATGCGTAAAAGGGCAATAGCCGGACCTTGCGGATGACGTCTTCCTTGCTCCCAGTCCTGCAAAGTACGCAAACTCACCCCAAGCATGCCTGCAAACGCCGATTGTGTCACCGCCAACTTAGCACGAATGGCTTTTGGCTCGGACGGCGCAGAGAACTTGGTAGTCTTAAGTTTAATCTTGCCTTTCTTGTACTCTTGAATTTCACCCAGGCCTTCGAGTATTTCAGCCCCAATATCACGTTCTTTCATGTTTAATGGCCTCCGCTATTTGTTTGAGTGTATGGCCGGGAATCGTCGAACGTTCCGATTTGTCATAAAGTGTCAGCATCCAGATTTCATGTTCAGACTGTTTCCAGTAATAAATTACTCGAACACCACCACTTTTGCCACGACCACTTTGTGCCCAGCGTACTTTTCTCACTCCACCGGAACCACGAATTAGGTTTCCGGCATCCGGTTTCTTCATCAGATAGGATTGCAAACCTCTGTATTCGTCATCTGTCAAATAGTCGGGAAGCAACCGAGTGAACAAGCTGGTTTCTATAAAAATCACGATACAATTATACGGCATTGCCGGATATAGTCAAAAACTGAACTCATCGTTGTTTTCCGATTGCGAAGAAGAGGGGGACAGATTTATTCGGTATAACAGCGCAAGAACAAATCCGCCCCTTATCTTTCTGTTACTGACAATGGGTTGCTACTACTCAGGATAGCAGGTGGTTACACGCCCACCACGGATGCAGTAGGTGATTCCACCGGTCTTAACCTTAAAATTGGTATCACCCGCAAAGTCAATAACCTGCCGCAATCTTGGTGTATTCAAGGCATCCTCAAGGTACTGGCGGAAGCCTTCAATATCGATACCTTTGGCCCGTTTCAAATACCGCAATAAGGCATGATCGGTGATTTTCGTCACTCGTTTCACTGTGTATCTCCTTTAATAAATTTCTCAAGCAAGTTCTCAAATTTCTCGTGTTCTTCCATAATCTCCCGCGTCTTATCACTCAGCTTACTTTCAAGCCAATCGATACGCCTGTCCTTGGCCTGTTCCGGCATAAGTTCCTTGGGAATCTCGGACAGTCGCACATCGCCATGTTCCAAGGCCCATCGGGCATACTTGGAACCGCCTGTGATTTCGTTTAGCTCGTTTCGGCAAATCTGGTAAGGTTCAGATCCCCAAGGATCATCGGAAACACCAGATCCGAAATCGACAATGCCAGAGATTCTGAGATCTTCCGAAAATTTGCATAAGTAATCCGCGAACGGCGCGACCTCGTACAGAGCTTCATCATCATCAGCAAAGTCCAAGTTGTTATCATCCCTGTTTCTCAACGTATCGCCTCGCAGGTCTGCGGCATCAATGGATTCTTTTTCAGCCCATAAACCGAACTCGAGGTTTGCTTGATGGTACGTAAAGTAAAGATGACCCCGTTCTTTGCCAAACGCATTTAAACGATCCATTACCTCCTCTACCTCCTCAAGGTAGCTCCGTCGCCAAGCGAGACTGGCTTCAGCTAACAATACAAAAAGGAGTGGCGCCAAATTGATAATATCCTTTCGGCTCGGACCGTAACGATGCTTCACCAAGTCATATGCGAGCCGTACCTGAGGACTGATCCTGGAGCCAAATTGGACATCTACGTTTGGTAGAGGGGGAGGCTGGACAGGGTCAATAGGTTTGTTACCGACGAGTACCTCTCGATCAACTTTCAATGCACGGGCCAGTCTGATAACCGTATTATCGCGTACATTCCTGCTCGTCTTTGAAGCCTCAAGGCGTACAATTTGTCGGAGTGAAACTTTCGACTCATCGACAAGTTTCTGTCGAGACCACCCTTTACGGGCGCGTAATATTTTCAGGCATTCTGGATCGATTTTCATAATATTCACCTTAATGATTGATTTAGGGATATTACAGCTCTTTTATTGACACAAGCAGATTATATCGCATTTTTTATAAAATAAATAGTGCCATTATTGTGTTATTTTATGTTATTAGTATATAATATTTATGACATAATATGTCTTTATTTAAAAAAGACCGACTAACAGAGCACCCACCACAGACTGCTGTCGATGCTCGCCAAGGACGGATGTTGTGGTGGGCGCTCAAATAACGGAAATAGTAAGTATCCCGGATTGGCATTCGTCGCAGCAAGGTGATCCTTACTACAAAGGGTCGTAGTACAGAGGCAGGCTTATAAGGGACAGAAAAACAATCCCCAAACTCTCTGTTAGCGGTAGCTGCTAGATTGGCTTAATCCAGGACCTGGATAAAACCATCGCGGTTCGGCATTTTGACGTCGGCAAGGGTTTCGGCGTTCATTTCCCGGTCTTCCGGGATGATCTCATTCAAATACAGCAGGTATGCCGTCAACGCGTACACTTCGGAGTCGGTCAGGCTGCCCGGTTGCATCATGGGCTTGGAGCGCCGGATAAAATCAAATAAGGTGGGGGCGTAAGGCCAGTAATTACCGATTGTCTTTTCCGGCCATTCATCGGTCAGTTGCATCTGCGCGCCGGCCAGTTGGTCGCCGCTGTCACCCAATCCGCCGGGACCGTGACAGGACACGCAGAGTCTCTCATAGATTTCCCTGCCCTGTTGCGCCGTACCACTGCCCGCCGGGAGACCGGCGCCGTCCGGCATGACACCCCAATCCCGGCTGCTGACGGCATGGCTGTCGGCCGGTTCGCCCAGGTTCGGACCAGGGCGAATCTCACCGGCGTGGAGACTAATCCCAACCTGTATCAATACTGACGTTATTACCAGGTTGTTCCGATTCGGCAGCATAAACATGCGTCACGTTTCCGTCTTCATCAACGCTCCAGTTGACTATGGCATTGTAATGATAAAAACCGTGCCTCCCGCGCGCGGCGATAAGTTGTTCTCTTTCCGGCTGTACGTAACCGGTTTCATCTACAGCCCTGCTCTTCAATATGGACGGCGCCCCGCTCCACTGCCAGGGAATGCGAAACCGGGTAAACGCCTTTGCCAGTACCGGGGGCTGTAACTCTGCCGCCGCCCAGGATTTGCCGCCGTCTGCGGACACGTCCACCTGTTTTATCCGGCCCCGGCCACTCCAGGCCAGACCGGATACCTGGTATAACCCCGGCCCCTGTTTTAATACCATGCGCCCCGAAGGTGAGGTGATCAATGATTTTGCCTCCATGGTAAACGTGAACATACGCGCCTGACCGGACGGCAGGAGTTCGGTATACCTGGCCGTCTCATTCCTTGCCATGATGGGTTTCTCAGTGGCTTTCAACGACCGCAACCACTTCACGTTCAATACAGCTTCCCAGCCGGGCAGGAGCAGACGCAGGGGATAACCGTTCTCCGGCCTCAGCCGCTCGCCATTCTGGTACAGGGCCAACATCCCGTCATCCATGGCCTTTTCAATCGGGATGCTCATATTCATGGCGAAGGCGTCAGCGCCGTCGGCGATCAGCCATTTTGCCTTTTTCCCGATACCCACCTCGGCCAGGATGGTTGCCAGGGGCACGCCGGTCCACTCACTGCATGAAACCAGGCCGTGAAAGTAGCCGGCCTCCGCCCGGGAAGGGGACTTATTCCAACCCGCGTTACTGTTACCGCCACATTCGACAAAACAGATCTGTGAGCGTAGCGGGTAGCGCAGCAGGTTGTCCATACTGAAAAAAGCCGGCTGTCGTACTAATCCATGAACCAGCAACCGGTGTTCGGCGGGATTGATCCGGGGGACCCCGTTATGGTGCCGTTCATAATGCAGGCCGTTAGGCGTAATCATGCCTTCCAGCTTATGTAGCGGAGTCCACGAAGTACCGCTGTTACGCAACTGGCGGTTCGGGGCCGGATACCGGGCGACCTCATCCTCAAACTCTGCCGGTTTGCCGTAAGGCGAGAATGGCTCCCCCGGTACATTCATCCAGTCGGGCCTGGCTGGTGGTTCCGACCTGGCGGCATAAGCGCTGTTCGCAACCAGTTGGGCGGACCCCAACACCAGGCCGCTTTTTAAAAACATCCGGCGATCCAGCAAACCGTTCCCGGCGACGGGAGTAAAGGAGGCAGATTTCATTTTACCTGTCATCAATATCCATAACATCCGGGGACGGACCCCCGCTTACAACATGCGGGGGCATGCTTAAGTCCGCCCCCGCATGTTGTAAGCGGGGGTCCGTCCCCATACCAAATCTGTCCCTGCAATAACAAAAATACCTTCACCGCCGTGTTCGAGATCCGGCCAGATAAAAGGCGTCAGGGGGTATTTTGCCTCAAGCACGGCGCGGCCGTTGCCTGCTTCCACCACCAGGATGCCATGGGCCGTTATATGTCTTCGGGCGTCAAGCAATATACGTTCAATCACATCGAGACCAGCGCCGCCCGCCACCAGGGCACGGGACGGCTCATGTCGGTATTCCGCGGGCAAAGTTGACATTTCCCCATCAGGCACATACGGCGGATTACTGACAATAATATCATATTTCCTGTCTCCCAACGCGCCGAACAGGTCTGATTGGACGAGGTTTATACGTCGCGTCAGGTCGTATCGTTCGCAGTTGATTCTCGCCACCTCCAACGCATCCGAACTGATATCCGCCGCATCAACGGTCGCTTCGGGAAAAACCGTGGCACAGGCGATGGCAATACAACCACTGCCGGTACCCAGGTCCAACACGTGGTTTACCTCAGTGGGTTTAACCCAGGGTGAAAATCCCTCAAGAACCAGTTCAGCCATTGGCGACCGGGGGATCAAAACGCGCTCATCCACGTAGAAGGACAAACCTGCAAACCATGCCTTGTTTAGCAGGTAGGCGACGGGTCTTCTTGACGTTATCCTGGCATCGACCAACTCGTTTATACGCTCGTGTTCACGGGCGGTCATTGTCATGCCTAACTGTTCCGGTCCCGCGTCAAACGGAATATCCAGCGCGCCCAGCACAAGAAAAGCGGCCTCATCCAGGGCATTATCCGCGCCGTGGCCGTAAAACAGGTCAGCCCGGATAAATTGTTGCTCGGTCCAATCAATGAGTTGCCGGGAAGTAGTCAACATGAAAAAAGGGAACAAATTTATTTTCGAGGATAGCAGGATAGGAGAAAAGGGGACAGATTTATTTTTACCTGTCATCATCGCGCGTCTGAGAACGGATTTAAAATCTATCCCCTTTTCTGCATTATAAATTTGCATTACATATATATGGTGCATACACTATCAGAGTGGACGTTGAATGGGATCCGGGCAAAGCCCGATCCAATATCAGGAAACATGGAATCAGTTTTTCGGACGCGGAAGCGGTACTCTATGACCGTTTGGCAATATCAATGGAGGATCGCAATGTCGAGGGCGAGGAACGGTACATAACTGTCGGTTCAGACGCGTTGAACCGCATCCTTGTCCTTTGCTACACCTACCGTGGTATGAAGGTACGACTTATCTCCGCACGTCGTGCTACAAGACTTGAGCATAAAGCGTATGAAGAAAGAATACGATTTTAGTAAAGGAAAGCGTGGCGCAGTCCTGAATACTTCGGGAAAGACCCGTATTACGATTCATCTGGATAACGGCATACTTGATGCTTTTCGAGAGCAAGGCGACTCTTCCGGTCAGGGATACCAAACGCTCATAAACCAGGCCTTACGTGAATACCTCGAAAAAACATCCAAGCCCTTTGATGAGGAAACACCACCTCAATTTCTGACAACTGGTCTAAAGAAGACAGGGTAACAATCCCCGGCATCAGAATGCGGTTGACAGCTTGGTTGCCCGCTCACTTTAAATTCACAAAAACTTCGGGACGTTGTTCGGCTATTCGTACGCGCAACCCCGACTAAGCTGTATTCCGGCACTTACTATGTCACTCCATCATTATACTACTGGGCGCGAGAGGCGAGAAACGCTGCCGCTTTTGAGGACATTGAATAATTACGGGAACTCTGATTTAATCAAAGTGTCCTTACAGATAACCCTTCACGTCATATCAGCGGGAGATGCCCATGACAAAACTCAGTGCCTTCAATTTTCAAACGTGGCTTGACGAACATTCACACCTGCTGAAGCCGCCGGTGGGAAATAAACAAATCTGGGAAGATGCCGACCTGATGGTGACCGTTGTAGGCGGTCCCAACAAGCGTACCGACTACCACGATGATCCGGCCGAAGAGTTTTTCTACCAGCTGAAGGGAGACATGGTATTGAAAGTATTTGACCAGGGTGAGTTTTATGACGTGCCTATTCGCGAGGGTGATATCTTTTTCCTGCCCCCGCACGTGAGACATTCACCCCAGCGCCCGGTGGAAGGGAGTATCGGACTGGTAGTGGAACCCAAACGGCCCGACGGCGAAAAAGACGCGTTTGAATGGTATTGCTTCGAATGCGGCAACCTGGTTCACCGGGTCGAGACGCTGCTGGTCTCCATCGTTAAGGACCTGCCACCTTTGTTTGAGCAATTCTTCAACGATGAAACGCTGCGCACCTGCCCTTGCTGCAAGGCCTTGCATCCTGGCAAACAGCCACCGGAAGACTGGGTTGTTGTATGAATCCGGTTGTTGATATTCACAGTCATTTCTATCCGGACAATATTCCTGACTTATCTGCCCGTTTTGGCGGTAAGTGGCCGGGCTTCCGCCACACCGAACCCGGCAGGGGCATGATCACCCTGGGCAACGAAGACTATCGACCGGTGTACGAAGCCTGCTGGAATCCCGCGCTCAGGCTGGAAGAAATGGACCGTCACGGTATCGACATCCAGGTTATGTGCGCGACCCCGCTGTTATTTGCATACGAAAAACCGGCGGACCAGGCGCTGGAATGCGCCAGACTGTTCAACGATGCTGCCCTGGAGATCTGTGAGTACAATCCTGATCGGTTAAAAGCGCTGTGCCAGGTACCGTTACAGGACGTCGATGCATCCTGTAAAGAAGTAAGCCGGGCTATGCAAGCAGGACACCTCGGGGTACAAATCGGCAACCACGTTGATCTCAGGAACCTGGACGATGAAGGGTTGATTACCTTTTTACAACATTGCGCTGACGAATGCGCGGCCGTGCTGGTCCACCCGTGGGATATGATGGCGCCGGAGCGCATGCCGAAATATATGCTGCAATGGCTGGTGGCCATGCCGGCGGAGACACAATTATCCATTCTTTCCCTGATTTTGTCGGGCGCTTTCGAACGCTTGCCGGATACATTGCGTATTTGCTTTGCCCACGGCGGCGGCAGCTTTGCCTTTTTACTCGGCCGCGTGGAAAACGCCTGGAAGAATCGGGATATTATCCGGGTGGATTGCCCCCACCCGCCTTCCTATTACACCAACCGTTTTTTTACGGATTCGGCGGTGTTTGATGAAAACGCGCTGGACCTGCTGGTGAACGTCATGGGGGAAGATCGCGTCATGCTGGGTTCCGACTATCCGTTTCCCCTGGGCGAACAGGAAATCGGCTCTTTGATAAAAAACTCGAACGCATTCAGCGTCGAGACAAAATCCAAATTGTCAGGCGGCAATGCCGTCGAATTTTTTAACCTTTGATTGGAAAAGATTTATTTACCTGAACTAAAGAGGAACCCCAGGAAAATAAGCCTGCCCCATTCCATTATTTGTTGACCTTTTAATCCGTAGAATCTTCGTCAGAGCGCTTATCCAAAGTGCCGTGTTTCGCATGATAAAGCGCATCCCTGACAACCACACCCATACCAATCATAAATACCAAAAGCGCAAAAACAGCCATCATTTCGCCTACTACCACCAGAGTTCTCCCAATTTATCAATTTTTCTGTATGCCCGGCGATTAACCATAACTATGAAAAACGTGACAAGAATTGCCGCAATTATAGCCAATGACCGCAGAACAAAGAATGTCGTGAAAAAATTCTGAGCTATCCAGCCGATTAATGAAACATCAATCGCAACCAATAAGCCAAATAATACTTTCAACCAGCTTATTTCTTCTTTGACTTTGTCAATTTCTGACATGCCGGACCTCCCTTTCCGCTTAACGACCAAGAACATTACACTATGCAGACTCAGTATAACACAGGGCCGCAATGATAGAAAATACTATGAGTCGCTTGACTACATCACACCGGCAGACATGTACTTTGGTCGCTATCAAGAAATCATGGACAGAAGAACCATTATTAAATACGAAACGCTACAACAGAGGAGGAAGGAAAACTTAAGACACTGTGTGAATCAATAAAATAAGACTATAATGCATAAAAGTTTCTCTTAACTTTTTAGACGTTTTGTCCCAAATCTATTGACGACTTACAGCCTGACTATGAGAACCCCTCTCACAATTGATGGCCAGCTTGCCAAGGCGCTACGGCTTGCGGACCTCATGGAAGACGAAGAAATTGCCCGAAAGCTGGACCTGAAGAAGTAATACCTGTTATCGACGGATCGATAAAAACCACATATCTGGTCATGCAATCCATTCTCTCAGTTGCCATTATTGTGGTTCTAATCACGTCTTTGTTTATCGTGCTGCGCTGGCGTAACCTGACGTTATCGGGATCAATGCCTGTCAGTCTGTTTGCTTTTATCGCTATTCTCTTCACCTCAGGGCTCGACGTCGGACTGATCATGTTCCCGCTGACTGAATTCCCGGTCTATGCGTCCGAAGCGCCTTACAGCTTCACCAATCCTCTGGCTATCATGTTCGGTTGTTGGGGATTTCTGATTTGGACGTTCTATTTCCTGACGACGTTTTACTTCTGTGTGGTCGAACCAAAAGTAAAATTGTTTGAACTGCGCTGGGTAAAATTTATCAATAACATTATTATTATCGGCACCTGTGCTTTTACCGGCTTCCTGTTCCTCAAGTATCTGCCCAGCTATATTCATGGCATCACCCCCCTGTTCAGGTATGGTCTTGTCGCCATCGTCGTATTATGTGCCGTCTTTTCCAGTACGGATGTCCGTTACGTCAAAATTCTCAGTATATCCTCTACCCTGGTCTTTTACGCCCTGATAGCCGGGATGTGGTCAGTAAGCGGAATGGGGTTCGAAGGAATGGGCGCCAACCTGCTGCTACTGGCAGACTATTTTACCAACCTGCCCGCCTTTGTGACGCCGATGACGGATTATCATGCTTTTTATTTGTTCTGGTGGTTCTCGTGGAGTATCATGATCGGCCAGTTTGTCGCGCGCTTCGTTAACGGCCTGAGAACATGGCAGTTGTTGCTGGCCCTGCTCATTTTCCCGTCAATCCCGCTCGCGCTTTGGTTTTCCGTGCTGTATTTTTACAGCGCCAATTCGATGGAAGTCGGGGCATTCTTCAATTTTGCGATGATTCTGGTAGGTACTGTGTTTGTCATAAACTCACTGGATTCATTGACTCGCCTGTATACACAAAACCTGGGACTCACCGTCGAGCGGTTGGGCCAGCCCCGTTATATGATCTTTAACTGGGTTCTGCTGTTCAGCCTGATCCTGCTCTATCAATTGACGCCACTCAAAATAGAATGGATTGGTCTTATCATTATCGGGCTATATGCCGTAATTTACGGCCTTCTGCTGAAAAAACGGCATGTTTTCCTAAGGCAGAAATATGCCTAAAATCGGAATGAAACCCATCAGGAGGGCCCAACTGATTGAGGCAACTTTTGAATGTATCTATCGTCATGGTTTTGCCGGCACTACGATTGCACGCGTTGCCAAGCAAGCGGGACTATCAACCGGTATTATCAGTCACTATTTTGGAAATAAGGATGGTCTGCTTGAAGCAACCATGCGCGGTCTGCTCAGACAATTGGATATCATTGCCAGGACGCACAATAAGGATTCGAAAGACCCCAAAGAATGCATTATCGCAATCATTGGCAGCAACTTTGCCGAACAGCAAGTCACCCCGGAGGCGACTACCGTCTGGTTGGCTTTTTGGGCACAGGCGCTACACGTTCCTTCTCTAACCCGTTTACAGAGGGCAAATCTTAATCGGCTACGTTCGAATCTCAGGTACTGGTTGAAACAACTGCTGCCGGCTGCGCGCGCCCGGATTGTAGCAGACGGCCTCGCGGCCATGATTGACGGATTATGGTTATACGGCGCTTTTCAGCAGGGCGGCATCCAACAAGATGAGGCTCGCCGTATCTGCCTTAATTACCTTGACCTGGAGCTGGACAAGGGATAGGAAATTCAATCCCTATGATTACTGTTCCGAGGTGAAGATTACGACTTATACCTCACCTGTCTGTAGACTCGCCATGAAAATTTTCCTCTATAACTGTGACTATCCAGGTCGGGAGCCATTGCCGTAATGTTTTCTTGCCTATCGCAATGACACGGCGCGATCGCCGATTTGCATCCAGAACGGACCCGACTCTTCCCATTTATTATGGGTGAGGCGTATGTGCAAGCCGTCGCTCAGACGATAGGCGAAAATCTCGCCGTACATCTGCGGGCCGAACACCACCTCCTGCACCAGCGGTTCTTCATCGCTCAAGCCGGCGCGTTCCGAGGTGTATACGATCCACTTGCCGTCCGGTGAGTAATTCGGGTGGGCATCATGCCCGGGATCATCGGTGATGCGGGTGAGTTCTCCAGGGCCGCCATCCGCGCTTAGTTTCATGATGTAGTTGTCGAAGCTCTTGTAGCCCAAGGGGTCCGGCTCGCTGTCGCGATCCGAGGAGAAGACGATGGCATCGCCGGACGGGGCGAACACCGGGAAGTTATCCTTCGCCTCGTCGTCAGTTAGTTGGACGAGGCTGCTGCCATCCGCATTCATGAGATACAGGTCGAAATTGCCACTGCGCGAACTGCGAAAAACGATTCTCTTGCCGTCCGGCGAGAAGGCAGGCATGCCGTTGTTGGTGTCGGATCCTTCGGTAAGGTTGACCCGCTGAGTCCCGTCGCTACGGATTTTCCACACGTCGGCCTTATTGGTCTCGTCGCCGAAGAACCAACCCTGGGTATAAGTGATCCAATTTGCATCGGCGGACCATTTCAATCCGAAAATGCGGTTCAAGGTGCCGCTGACGATCCCTATCCCGTCGACAGCAAACAACTCCGTCTGGTTGGCGCCGTGGTAGTCCTCGATGACGAACCGGGTGCCGGCGTT
Organism: Gammaproteobacteria bacterium; assembly: GCA_965248145.1. Lineage (GTDB taxonomy): Bacteria > Pseudomonadota > Gammaproteobacteria > Eutrophobiales > Eutrophobiaceae > JAAXHV01. Next base: position 3,037,755 of record OZ252091.1, read on the forward strand.
GTTTTCGATGGTAACAGCCACCTTAGGCTCGTGCGGATGCGCGGCGAGACCGCTGGTATGACGCATGGCAAACAGGGTTATCATCGAACCGACAAAATTGACCTCGGCAGGATAGTCCCCAGCGAGCAGGGCGCCCGGTCCGAGGATGTCCTGCACGGCGACTTTGTCGGTGTCGACCGGCCCGATGCCGTGGCAGACCATGCCGGCGCCACCGGGGTGATAATCCGGACCCCAATACTCCGTCGCCTCATCACTTTCCAGACGCGGCCCCGTCCCATCGAGACGCACGGATTGGATATACCAGCCGATAAAGCTTCGGCGGGTTTGAAACGCCATGCGCCCGTCCGGCGTCAACGCCGGCGCCAGTGCTTCCATACCCTCCGGGGTCACCGCCCGGGGGTTCGACCCATCCGGGTTCATCGCCCAGATTCGGAATCCGCCCTCCTGGCCGAGGATATGACTGATCGGCGCGCCGGGAAGTTGGCGGGGCCGCGCCGAGTAAAAGTAGATCGTTTTTCCATCCCTGGACCACTCGGGCGATCCGTCCCAACTGCGCGCATGGGTCAGCCGCCTGGCATTCTTGCCGTCCGTATCCATTACGTAGACTTCGCCCTCCCGTTGCCGCATGAAGCTGAGAGCCGGATGTCCATAGACTTCCGTGTCGCGATCGGTCGAGAAAGCGATGCGTTTGCCATCCGGTGAGAAAGCGGGGCGAAAATCACCGCCCGGGTGCCGGGATAGATTCACGGCGTGTTCGAAGTTGCCAGTGCTCGTCGGGTTGAACGGCATTGCGTAAATATCGGCGTTACCGCTTTGGGTGCTCACGAAGGCAATGGTCTTGCCGTCCGGAGAGATCGCCGCCTGATCTTCCATAGCGTCGTTATCAATCAGCAAACGCGGAGGTCCGCCTATTTGGATATCAATGACGTAGAGATCAGGATTTCCACGCCGCTCGGAAGTAAACACTACCCATTGCCCGTCCGGAGAAAATGTCGCCTCATAGTCGAGCCCCGGGTGATCGGTCAGCCGTCTGGCCGCGCCGCCGGGCGTTGGAAAATAGAATATATCCCAGTTACCGGGGCGTAGCGACGAGAACACCACCTGCCCGGGGTCCGTTGCGATATCGGCCGCCACTGCATCATCAATCGCAACTGCGGCCCCGGCAACCGACAGGAAAAATACCAATGCCATGATTTGCAGCTTCATAAGTATCTCCCGGTGACGTCCGCGAATACGCTTTGTGGATATCGGTATATTACATGATATCCGGATCGTCAGTAAAGATACGCTTCCGCCCCGGTTGCCGCGCCAAGAAGAAACGCGCTGAATATCAATAGTGAGGTGCCTCTCAGGTCAGTTAGTCATACAATATCTCCCTCAGGTAAAGAAGCAAATGCCCTGAGCCTGACAGCAATAAAATTTTTCTTGATTGACTGTTCAATATAAAATATACTGTCAGGGACATTACCCTGAGGATCATCCAAATGAAAAATTTACATGCTGCCAATCCAGCCGCTTTCACTTTTTTCTCAGCTTAAGCATTTTCTTCGGGACCGCGCAGGCACAGGTTCTGGAAGAAATTATCGTTACCGCACAAAAGAAAGAACAGGAACTCCAGAACGTCGGCGTCTCTGTCTCTGCTTTCAACGGTGAACAGATGGAAGCCCTGGGCTGGGATAATTCTCTTGACGTCGCCGCGCAGACACCCGGTCTTGTTACGACGTCCAATACGGGCGATCCGGCCAATATTGCCTTGTTCTCAATACGTGGCGTCAGTCAACTCGATTTCGCGGAAGTGACCGAGGGTGGAGATTACGTTATCGCGGATGCAAGCCTGACCTACTACTCTCCCTCCGAGGCATTGGAAGTCAGTCTGTTCGTCCATAATTTTACCGACGGGGAACCGTTGACTTACAGCTATGACATTACCGGATTTGGTAACTATACTATCCAAACCTTTGGGCCGCCTCGCTGGGTAGGAGGTAAAGTTAAATACAGCTCTGACCCACATTTGTATCCTGACCTGCCTGTCTCGCCAACGGTTGCGCCCTGGCGCACTCCGGCTGGTAAGTGGTGAGTTGGTGGGATAGGCGGGACAGGTAACTCCCGGCGCAACATCCGGGTTAAATATCTTGCACAGGTTCTCCCAGGTAAGGCTTCTCAAATGGAATACGATTACATTATTGTAGGTGCAGGGTCTGCCGGTTGCGTTCTAGCCAACCGTCTGACTGCAAGCGGACAATACCGCGTCCTGCTGGTGGAGGCCGGGGGAAGCGACCGTTTCCCGGTGATCAGCATGCCGTCGGCCCTGTCTTACCCCATGAACTCAAAACGGTTCAATTGGGGCTATCGATCGGAACCTGAGCCCTGTCTTAATCAGCGAAAACTGAATTGCCCCCGGGGAAAAGTATTGGGAGGGTCCTCATCCATAAACGGCATGGCATTTGTCCGTGGACATGCTTGTGATTTCGACGAGTGGGAACAGTTGGGGGCTGAAGGCTGGAGCTACCAGGATTGCCTGCCCTATTTCAAACGAATGGAACGCTGGCAAGGAGGCGCCGACAAATATCGCGGCAGTAGCGGCCCGATCGCTGTCGGTTGTGGAAACAATATGCAGTTAAACCCGTTGTACGAGGCCTTTATCAAAGCCGGCATTGAAGCCGGCTACCCCAGAACCGACGACTACAATGCTCACCAGCAAGAGGGCTTTGGCCCAATGCAGATGAGTATTGACGGTGGTGTGCGCGCATCAACGTCACAGGCTTATTTGCGCCCTGCCCTGGGACGACCCAATCTCACCGTCTTTAAGAATACTCAAGTAAGCCGTATTATTTTCGACGAGAAAAAGGCGGTGGGTATTGAAATACTTCGTCGAAGAAAAACCAGGCGCGTGCGCCTCAAACGGGAACTGATACTATCAGCCGGCTCAATCGGCACGCCGCATTTGCTTCAACTTTCCGGTATCGGACCTACTGAAACACTGGAAAAAGCCGGTATCGAAATACGCCATGATCTCCCGGGTGTTGGCGAAAACCTCCAGGACCACCTGGAAGTCTACTTCCAATATGAATGCAAACAACCGATCAGTCTCAATGGCAAACTGGACCTTTTCAATAAAAGCCTGATCAGTCTGGAATGGTTGCTTTTCAAAACCGGTCTTGGGAGCACCAACCATTTCGAGGCCGGCGCTTTCATCCGTTCAAAAGCCGGACAAAAATGGCCTGACATTCAATACCACTTTCTCCCTGCCGCCATGAGCTACGATGGAAAAGTCGCCTTTAAAGGGCACGGTTACCAGGTACACGTCGGCCCGAACAAACCCCGCAGCAGGGGATACGTCAAAGTAAGGTCCGCTACCCCGTCCGAGCAACCGGAAATCAGGTTCAACTACCTGCAACATAAAGATGACGTGGAAACCTGGCGGCGCGTCATCCGGCTCACGCGTGAAATCATGGAAAAGCCCGCGCTTGAACAGTACCGGGGACCGGAAATACAACCGGGCAAGCACATTCGGAGTGACGCGGAGATCGATGCATGGGTTCGTCAAAGTGTAGAAAGCGCCTATCACCCGTCATGCACCTGTAAAATCGGCGCCGATGACGACCCGATGGCCGTCCTTGACCCGCAGTGTCGAGTAAGAGGTCTGCAATCCATACGTGTTGTGGATTCCTCGATTTTTACCACAATCACGAACGGCAACCTGAATGTACCCACCATCATGGCCGCTGAAAAAGCGGCAGACATGATATTAGGCAATCAGGCAAAACCTGAAAACAACATCAATCAAACCTGGATCAACCCGGACTGGAAACACACCCAAAGGTAACTGCCAAAAACCCCGTTTTAGTGATATTTGTTGATGATCACTCTGCAAATAATTGCATAACGGTTTGCATCGCCATATAGAGACGTTTGCGATAACCGTCGGTTTTGAGAGCTTCAAAACCGAATTGCTCGTAAAACCCCTGAACTTGATCATCCAACGCATCAACCACTACGGCATAAGAGGGCAAATGCTCATTGATTTCACAGGCATGTTGTAATGCACGAATAAGCGTGATTTTACCAAGCCCTTGACCATGAGCTTTCTGGTTTACTGCAAGCTGCGCTATCAGAATTACCGGCAGCGGATAAAGAGGTAACTTTTTTGCGATTGACACCGGTAACGTCTGTCGTTTGATCTCAGTGTGGGACAGAGTGTAGTAGGCGCAGATATCAGCTTCGTTCTCTTTGGCGGGCAATACCATTGTCATACTGATACCTGCACTCCTGTGCTTGACAGCAAACTGCTGAAGAAAAAGGTTCAACTCCTGCGCGCCGCAATCGAAAGATTTGCGATCATGAACGACTTTATCCAATTCAAAGAATTGGGACGAAGGGGTCACCGAATATTCTTCTGCCGGGCGAGCTCCCTGGCCTCACGCAGTTTCTGGTTAGGTGCTTGTGCTGCATCACAGGCTCGGATAAATCGATCAAATACATCATCCTTCAGAGTGATCGATGTATACTCCTTAATTACCCGCTGTGAATCCTTGACAATAAGTCGGACAACATATTCCGTCAGACTCTTCATACCCTCAAGAGTTGCTGCTTTTTCTGCAGCTGCTTTAACAGACTCATCAATCCTCATATCTATACGTGATGTTGCCATGATCCAGCTTCTCCACCGAATGTTTTGACTTACTGGCAAGGATATCAGTATTGGCTATAATGTACAGCACTTTTCTGTACATTATTAATATATCTGTCCCCTTATTTTAGTTCCAGGAAGATGCTGTTAAGCCGGTGAACAAAACCGGCGGGATCCTCCAGTTGTCCGCCTTCGCTTAACAGAGCTTGTTCAAAGAGGATGTTTGCCCAGTCTCCGAAGCGGTTTTCATCCGGTTCGTTTTGTAGCCTTTCCACGAGGGGATGTTGCGGGTTGATTTCCAGGATGGGCTTTGAACCTGGTATTTCCTGGCCCGATGCTTTCAGGATCTGCTCCAGATGCCGGCCCATTTCGTGCTCATCAGCCACCAGGCAGGCCGGCGACTCGGTCAGGCGCCGGGTGACGCGCACTTCTTTCACCCGCTCACCCAGGACTTTCCCGATGCGCTTCGTCAGCTCATCCAGGTTGTCATCCGCATCTTCAGCGGTTTCTTCAGCCTGTTTATCATCCGCAATATCACCCAGGTCCAACTCGCCCTTATTGACGGATTGCAAGGGTTTTTCCTCGTATTCAGTTAAATGTGAAACCAGCCACTCGTCAATGGGGTCGGTCAGCAACAGCACCTCGATCTCTTTTTTCCTGAATATCTCAAGATGCGGGCTGTTTTTCGCGGTGGCGTAATTCTCAGCAGTCACATAATAAATCGCTTTCTGACCCGGCTTCATCCTGGAAATATAATCATCCAGTGAAACGGTTTCTTCCTGCGTATCTTCATGGGTGGATTTGAAGCGGAATAATTTTGCGATTTCCTCGCGTTTATCCGGCGTATCGATAATGCCTTCCTTTAAAACCCGGCCGAACGTCTGCCAGAATTTCTGGTACTTATCTGCTTCCTTATCCGCCAGTGTTTTCAGCAAATCCAACACCTTTTTGGCGCAGCCTGAGCGGATGGATTCGATGGTCTTGTTCTGCTGGAGTATTTCCCTGGAAATATTCAGGGGCAGGTCATCGGAATCCACCACTCCCTTTACAAAACGTAAATACGGAGGCAGTAACTGTTTTGCGTCATCCATGATAAAGATGCGTTTAACGTACAGTTTCACGCCGTGCCGCTGTTCCCGGTCCCATAAATCGAATGGCGCGCGGGCGGGAATGAACAACAGGCTGGTATACTCCAGCTTGCCTTCCACCTTGTTGTGTATGCGGCACAGCGGTTCCTCGAAATCATGGGATACGTTTTTATAAAACTCATTGTATTCTTCCTCCTTGATGTCTTTTTTATTCCTTGCCCATAATGCCGTTGCCGCGTTGACCGTTTCCTCTCCTTTTTCATCCTCTCCTTCCTTCAGCATGACGATAGGCAGGGAGATGTGGTCCGAATATTTGCTGATGATGCTGCGCAACCTGAAACCATTCAGAAAATCCTCAGCCTCATCGCGCAAATACAGGGTTACTTTCGTCCCCCGCTTTGGCCGGTTGACGGTCTCCACGGTATAGTCACTTTTGCCGTCAGAACTCCAGCGCACGCCTTCCTCTCTGGGCAGGCCGGCGCGACGGGTGACGACCTCCACCTTTTCCGCAACGATAAAGGATGAATAAAAACCCACGCCGAACTGGCCTATCAGTTGTGAATCCCTGGTCTGATCACCGGTCAAGGATGAAAGAAACTGTCTGGTACCCGATTTGGCGATGGTGCCCAGGTGCTCGATCACCTCCTGCCTGGACATCCCTATGCCGTTATCGAGGACGGTAACCGTTTTTTGCGCCTTGTTATATTCCACCCTGATTTTCAGTTCCGGATCATCCTCAAACAGGCTGTCGTCCTGCAAACCCTCAAAGCACAACCTGTCCGCGGCATCCGAGGCATTGGAGATCAGCTCACGCAGAAAGATCTCCTGGTTGCTGTACAAGGAGTGGATCATCAGGTCCAGTAATTGCTGGACCTCAGTTTGAAAATCAAGCGATTCTTTTTTTGTATCTGCTGTCATGGTATCCCCGTCATAAATCGAAGTGTTCAAACCACCTTATTTGGGGCTGACTGTGTGGAATTTCAAGGGGAAACCGCATACTTTTGCTATATATGGGGTCAGAGTAAAAATACTCAACAATGAGCCCGCGTCCTCTGCCAGATTAGCCGTATTTTTACTCTGACCCCAACTATGACCCCAACTATGCCGTCCTCTGCGACAGAATCCAAAAGAGCGACTCTCTAGGCATTGGCAACCAGGTCCCGCGCAATCACCTTAATTGCCAGAGTCTCTTCTGCCCCTTCGAATATAGAGAGCACGCGGGCATCGACAAAATAGCGGCTGACCGAAGTCTCCTCGGCATAACCCATACCACCATGGATCTGCATAGCCTCACGCGTGACCCACTCAGCTGCACGACAGGAGAATAATTTCACCAGGCTCGCTTCCATCTGTCCCTTCCCCTCATCCATCAATCGCGCCACAGCGTAGCTGAATTCACGAGATGCCGTCAGCAGAGCAAGCATCCTGCCCAGCTTAGCCTGGGTTAACTGATAATCTCCCAGTGGCTTTGCAAAGACCTGACGCTCTTGCGCGTAGCTTAAGGCCTGATCAAATGCCGCCTGCATTAACCCCGTAGCCCGAGCAGCAGTCTGGATACGTCCACCGGCAAAGCCCGCCATAGTGTGATAAAACCCCTTACCCTCCCCCTCTTCAGCACCTATTAGCTGCTCAGAGGGAACAAAATAGTCTTCAAAAAACAGATCGAAGGAATGCATACCGCGGTAGCCAACAGTAGCAATGGCTTTGCCCGAAAGCTTTCCTCCTTCGGGCTGCTGGTGACTGAATTGGTGACCGGAAAATCCAGGCTTTTCCACCAGGAACAGGCTCAACCCCTTATAACCCAATTCCGGGTCGGGGTTGGTGCGCGCCAGCGTAATCAGCAATTCCGCCTTGCCGGCAAAGGTGCACCAGGTCTTGCTGCCATTAAGCAGCCATCCTCCCTCGGTAGGTGTTGCCTTGAGTGATACGGAAGCGACATCCGAACCACAATTCGGTTCGGTGATAGCGATGGCGCAGAGCGTTTCAGCCGTCGCAAGCCGCGGCAACCACTGTTGTTGCTGCTTCAAGGTGCCACCGCTGAGCAATGCCCTGGAAGCAATCTCCGGCCGTGTGATCAAGCTACCGGCAGCACCGAGAGAGCCCCGGGATAATTCCTCGGTGACCACAATCATGGCGACGCTATCGGGATTATCGTCCGGCATTAACCCACCAAATCGCTCAGGGATACAAATACCGAAACACCCCAACTCTGCTGTCTGATCCAGAATGACATCGGGAATATCCAGATCCTGACGATGAATCTCCTCGGCCAGAGGCATGACTACTTCGGAGGAAAATCGGGCGAATGTCTCACGCATCATGTTCTTATCTTCGTCCAGCAAGGACGGGAGATAGCCATTACCCCGCGCCATCAACTCCGCCCCCACAGCGCACAGCGATTTAGCAGCGAGATACGAATCGAAAAGGGCCGTAATTTCCGGCCCCATATACAAACTCAGCAATTTCCGGCGCCCCAACCCCAAGTCGGTAACCCGTGCGAGTAGACGCTGGAAAACCGATTGCAAAGCCTCAGCGCTCCAGGTCAGGGCGACCTGTATGCCCAGGTTGTCTACCTGATTCACTTTTTCTGCATAACTGTTAAGCGCCCTAGCAGCTGCAAGCTCCGCCGCAGAGAATGCCAGCTCGTAGCTGGCTAATTGGTGTTCATCCAGTAACGCGGGCTTGAACACACCATCGACCGAACATCGGGCTTTCAAATGAGCAAGGGCTACATCGACCATCTCCTGGACCTGAGCCAGGCAGGTATTGGCCAATTGCAAATCATCCATGGTATTGTCGACGACGTTAGGATCGAAACTTTTCATAGTATATTTTTTCCAATTACGCCTGCTCCTCTGACCACTGCGCGAAAGTTTTATCTTCCGCCGCTAATTGTTGCAGCAAAGCAGACGGCTTCCAGACATCACCATATTGCTGCTGAAACTGGCAGATCATTTCATAGACTTTTTTCACGCTTAAAGTATCCGCATAGTGCATTGGCCCACCGCGATAGACTGGAAAGCCGTATCCATAAACGTAAACAACATCGATATCACCGGAGCGTTGAGCTACCCCCTCTTGCAGAATGTAAGCACCTTCGTTAATCCAGGCACAGGTAATGCGATTGAGAATTTCTTCATCGCTAATTTCCCTACGCTCTACTCCATGGGCAACGGATTGCTGTTCAATCACTTTCATGACTTCAGGATCACTGCTGCGGGCGCGAGTGTCCGGGTCATATTTGTAATAGCCCGCACCACTTTTTTGACCAATACGACCCATTTCTACCAGAGCGTCGATGACACACCAATTTTTCGGGTCCCCTATTTGCACCTGTGTCTGAGTTTGGCGGGCTTTGTAGCTGACATCCAGTCCAGCCAAGTCGCCCGCTGCCAATGGGCCCATCGCCATACCCCACCCCTCCATCACGGCATCGATTTGTTCCGGTGAAGAACCTTCAAGCATTAACAACTGATTTTGCCGCAGCGCACAACGCAGCATGCGGTTGCCAATAAAACCGTAACAGATTCGGCACAACACAGGCTTCTTGTTAATGGTTTTCGCCAGTTTCATGACAGTACTGATAACAGCATCGGCAGTCTTTTCGCCGCGCACAAGCTCCAACAGCTTCATTACATTGGCCGGGCTAAAGAAGTGCATGCCTATGACATCCCGGGGGCGTGTGGTCGCTGCAGCTATCTGATCTATATCCTGATATGAGGTATTGGACGCGAGAATAGCACCAGGCTTGCAAATACCAGCTAACCTGGCAAACACTTCCTGCTTGAGTTCAAGATTTTCATAGACTGCCTCTATGACTAAATCAACGTCACCCAGGTGATCATAATCAGAGCTACCGGTAATTAATGATAAACACTGCTCCATTTGACCTTCACTGAGCTTGCCTTTACTAACGGTGATACTGTAATTCTTGCGCACAAGCTCCAAACCGCGCGCTAACTGCGCATCACTGACATCCACTATAGCGACCGGAATACCGACATTGGCAAAGTTCATTGCTATACCGCCACCCATTGTGCCACTACCCACGACACCTACTTTTTTGATGGGTCTATCGACTGTGTCTTTCGCCAGGCCTTTCACTTTGGCGGCCGCTCGCTCGGCAAAAAACATATGGCGCATAGCTGATGACTGGGAGGATTGCACACGTTCCAGGAACAGTTCACGTGATTTGATCATGCCCTCTTTAAACGGGGTAGTCGCCGCAATTTGAACCGCATCGATTATTTTTTGCGGAGCGAGTTGCCCTCTTGCTTTCCTGGCCATCTTTTGACGCCAGCTGTTGAACAACTCATCGTTTGCAGTTGCCGGGTCTATATCAATATCACTGACGCGCTTGCAAGGCGCATTTCGGGCTATCAATTGCTGAGCGTAGGCCATTACACCCTCGCGAAAGTCTCCCTCGATAATATGATCAATCAAGTTCATCGACTTGGCTTTTGGCGCTTCGATTGGGTTACCGCCGGTAATCACATCCAATGCTGTATCGACTCCCGTGAGTCGAGGAAGACGCTGAGTGCCGCCTGAACCCGGTATAACACCCAATTTCACTTCAGGTAACCCGACTTTCACCGAAGCCGTGGCACAGCGGTAATGGGCAGCCAGCGCCAGTTCAAATCCACCACCCAAAGCGGTCCCGTGCAGCGCTGCAATCACCGGCTTGGATGAATTCTCAATACTATCCAGAACAACAGGCAGAAACGGCTCCGTAGGCGGCTTACCTAATTCAGTGATATCTGTACCTGCTATAAAGGTGCGACCTTCACAGACAAATAACAAAATTTTTGATTCATCACTCTGGGCGGAATCAACAGCCTCTTGAATGCCCGCACGCAACGCCTGTGACAAAGCGTTGACCGGCGGGTTATTTATGCTGATTACACCAACGTCATTTTCTATTTCATAACTGACAACTGACATTAATTCTCTTCCCCAAATTAAGAAAACTCTAAACAAGTCCATCCCGGACTTGTCAGAGTACGGAAAATAAAAAATGTAATCCCGTATCAAAGCCTGCCCCGTACTTGATACGGGGTACGGGACAGGTTTTTATTTTCCTTCAAAATCAATGCCTTATTGGCATTGATTTTGGCGATACCTCCCTGTATCGCATGAACCTCTGACTTAATCAGAAGTTCCCTAAATTCTGACTTGCAAAAAATTATAGACGCTCAGTGAAACAAGAATACACCCCCATGATGCAGCAATACCTGAGCATTAAGGCTGACTATCCCGGCGCCCTGTTGTTCTTTCGTAGTTTGGGGCTGACTGTATGGAATTTCAAGAGAGAAGCGGTTTTAAACTGATACGGTTGCCCTGAAGCTACGGGTTAATCGTGTGTATAATGTCAGGTATCGGATGTCGTCACCATTTTTACCAGAATAAACGTATGCTCGCAAAAACCCCCGCGCACACCCCTGTTATGCAGCAATACCTGGGTTTTAAGGCTGACTATCCAGGCATCCTGTTGTTGTTTCGTATGGGTGACTTCTATGAATTGTTTTACGAAGACGCGCGCAAGGCGGCCAGGTTGCTCGACATCACCCTGACCTCCCGGGGGAAATCCGACGGCAATGCCATACCCATGGCGGGTGTGCCTTACCATGCCGTTGACGCGTACCTGGCCAAATTGATTCGATTGGGTGAATCAGTCGCTATTTGTGAACAAATCGGTGACCCGGCCCTGGCAAAAGGACCGGTTGAGAGAAAGGTGACTCGCATTGTCACGCCCGGCACCGTCACGGATGAAACCTTGCTGGAAGACAGGACGGATAATCTACTGGTCTGTATCCATATCGACGGCAATCAACAGGGCATCGCCTGCCTGAACCTGTCTGACGGCCGCTTCACTCTCAGCCAGACCACGAGTTTACATTCACTGCATGACGAACTGGAACGGTTACGGCCCGCCGAACTGCTAATCCGTGAAGGTAACGGACTGGAAGGCAATTTCAGCGACTTCTGCAAAAACGTGGAATCCCGCGCCGCGTGGCACTTTGATCATGACACGGCCGCGAACGTCATCAAACAACAATACCGGGTCAGCGAACTGGAAGGGCTGGGCTGTACCGCGCTACCCCTGGCAACCAGCGCCGCGGGGGCGCTGCTGCACTACGTTAATGAAACACAGAGCGGGGCATTATTGCACCTGCAATCCATCAGGATTGAGTACCAGTCCGACAGTATCATTCTTGACGCTACAAGTCGTCGCAACCTGGAACTGGAACAGGACCTTGCCGGAAGAAAGTCAAACAGTCTGCTGGGGGTGCTTGATACCACTGCAACGACAATGGGCAGCCGGCTGCTGAAGCGTTGGTTGAATCGGCCTCTGCGCGCCCGGCAAGTGCTTCGACTGCGCCATGATGCAGTCAAAAACCTGTTAGTCAGGAAAACTTACGCGGCGGTCCACGAAGCGCTGAAACACGTAAACGACGTGGAACGTATCCTGGCAAGAGTGGCCTTGAAATCCGCACGCCCCAGGGACCTGGTACAGCTGCACAAATCGCTCCTCCGGTTACCGGACCTGAAATCAACACTGGAAACCGTGAACAGCCCCCGTATTAATGAGTTGAATCACCAGATTCATGATTTTCCCGAGTTAAAGGCATACCTGGGAAGCGCATTACTTGAAACGCCGGCTGCAAGTATTCGGGACGGCGACGTGATCGCCGACGGTTTCGACGATGAATTGGACAAACTGCGTAAGCTGGACAAGGACGCCGGTACATTCCTGAACTCACTTGAAGAACGCGAGAGAGAACGCACCGGCATTACCACGTTAAAAGTGGGGTTTAACCGCGTACATGGATACTATATTGAAGTGTCCAGGCTCCAGAGCGAGACGGTCCCGGTGGAGTATCACAGGAGACAAACCCTGAAATCAACGGAACGGTTTATCACCGAAGAATTAAAAGACTTCGAGGATAAGGTATTGAGCGCAAAGGAACGGGCACTGGCGCGGGAAAAAATATTATACGAGGAAATCCTGGAGCGGATCTGTGCCGACCTCACCCCCTTGCAGGCATCTGCCGCGGCGCTTTGTGAAGCAGACGTGCTGGCTTGCTTTGCCGAACGCGCGGACGTTCATGATTACCGCCAACCCGAATTTGTCGATACCCCCGGTTTTGCTATCCAGGCAGGACGTCACCCCGTGATCGAACGATTGCAGACAGCTCCTTTTATTGCCAATGACACCACGTTGGACGATGCCACCAGAATGCTGCTGATTACCGGCCCGAATATGGGAGGCAAATCAACCTATATGCGCCAGACCGCACTCATCACGCTGCTCGCGCATATCGGCAGTTTCGTCCCCGCCGATCAGGCAATACTTGGCCCCGTTGATCGCATCTTCACGCGTATCGGTGCGACCGATGATATTTCCGCGGGCAAATCAACCTTCATGGCCGAAATGGTGGAAACCGCAAAGATACTGAACAACGCCACGGACCTGAGTCTGGTATTGATAGACGAGATTGGACGCGGCACCAGCACCTACGACGGCATGGCCCTGGCCTGGGCCTGCGCTACCTACCTGGCAAACAACGTCAAGGCTTTTACCTTGTTCGCCACCCACTATTTTGAACTGACCACCCTGGCCGACATCATGGACACCATAAAGAACGTACACCTTGACGCCATCAAACATAATGACGAGATAGTTTTTCTGCATACGGTTAAACCCGGCGCTACGAATCGAAGCTATGGGATTCAAGTGGCGCAACTTGCCGGCATTCCCCGCGCCGTCATCAACCAGGCAAACCACCAGCTTGACGTCATGGAAAAAAACACCATAGACCTGCTCCCGGACGTTCCGCAGCAGGACTTGTTTCAACGGCCTGATGAATTACGGGAGTTGCTGGATAAAATCGACCCGGATACGGTCACGCCAAAGCAGGCACTGGAAATATTGTACCGACTGCACGAACTGAGTCGTTGATTGAAAAATAAATCTGTCCCCTTTTCCTAAAATAAATCTGTCCCCTTTTCTCCTTAAACTGGATATAATTGTAGGATACAATACCTCAATACAACCTGTGGAAGGATGGATTTATGCCCTTTATCGTTATAGATAGCTGCATCAAATGTAAATACACCGATTGCGTCGAAGTATGCCCGGTTGATTGTTTTCATGAAGGCCCGAACATGCTGGTCATTGACCCGGACGAATGTATAGACTGCACCCTGTGTGAGCCGGAATGCCCGGTCGAAGCCATTATGTCTGAAGATGATGTCGATGAGAGTCAGCAGGAGTTTATTGCCTTGAATGCAGAACTCTCCAGGGAATGGCCCGTCATCAGCGAAATGAAGGACGCGCCCGCTGACGCGGACGATTGGAAAGAGGTCAAGGGTAAACTCAAGCACCTGGAGCGATAGCACGCCTGAATCATGCGCCTGCACTTATGAACCGGCACATTGAGTATTACCGAAAAAATCGCTATCGCATCCCTTTCAGACACGGGTAAACGGCGCCCTCACAACGAAGACAGTATTTTAAGCGACAGCGATGCCGGGGTGGTGATCCTGGCTGATGGGCTGGGCGGCCATAACGCCGGAGAGGTCGCCAGCGCTATGGCGGTGGCTGTAACCCATGAGCAAATCCTGGAAGGTCTCAAGAACATCGAGTCCAACCATCCTGACGAAAACACCGGATTAACAGCCGTCTCCCAGGTCGTTAAACAGGCAGTCACTCAAGCAAACTCGGATATTTACGCCGAGGCCCAAAGGGAGATCGAGTGCCAGGGCATGGGTACTACCATCGTAGTTTGTGTATTCCATGATGACCTTGTTACGGTCGCCCACGTCGGCGACTCACGCTTATACCGAAAAAGAGGAAAGAACTTCACACAACTGACAAAAGATCATTTCACCTGGGGCTGGCTGGACCGGGCGGTCGGGGTCGAGAAGAATGTTATGGTTGACATCATGGAAGAAGCTGTCCGACCCGGGGATATCTACCTGCTGTGCTCCGATGGATTGACCGACATGGTAACCGATGATGACATTCACGCAGCCCTGGCTGAATACAACACCGATCTGGCTGAAACAGTCCGTAAGTTGGTAAAAACAGCAAATGAAAACGGTGGGAAAGACAATATCTCAGTGATACTGGCTGCTGTTGATAGATTGACTATGGAAATTAAAGGGTTATCAGGAAGCCGGTAACCGTTAAATTGATGGCGATAGAAGCTAAAATTAGCCCGACCATCCATTTGATTATCCTGTTTTCCATTTCTATCATCCTGTTTTCCATCCTGTTTTCCAATTGAACAAGGTCAGGTTTAGTTGCCAGCCGATCCGACAGTTCGTCATTCAATGCCCGGGCAAAAGCGTCGGCTTTTTCTGAATCAAATACCTTTTCTTGTTTCAAACGTTCAGAGAATCCGATTGATACAGTAGACATGATGTCACCTCCATTGACTCCATTAAAATATATACCAATGATTGTTTGCCGGATAGTATAGTATAACCTGATTCACATTTTCAAACAAAGCAATCGTTCAGATAGATAATTCTTCATATCTGGAGTATACTTGCCTCTGGAGATGCGTATGAATAATTCTGTCATTACCAGAGACCCTGGAATCCTCGGTGGGGTTCCTGTTTTCAGCGGGACCAGAGTTCCGGTACGCATTCTGATGGAACACTTGGAAGCTGGAGACCGACTTGATGATTTTCTTGATGACTACCCCACCGTCAGTCGTGAGCAGGCCATTCAATTGATCGAACTGGCCATTGAGCAACTCACGAACGCTGGTAATGAAGCTGCTGCTTGACGAATCCATACCGAGGCGCTTGGCCGCCCATTTTCCCGATACTTTCGAAATCAAGACCGTTCCCGCTATGGGGTGGGCAGGTGCCAAGAACGGTGCATTGTTCAGGCTTGCGGCAGATAAGGGATTCAGAGCACTCATCACCGCAGATCAAAATATCGAGCATCAACAGAATCTGGATACGCTTCCTATCACTATTGTCGTACTCATCGCGCACCGCACCCGAATTCAAGATTTTCAACCATTGATTCCAGAGGTCGTTCTAACTCTTGAAGATAACCCCGGGAAGAGCTTTTATCGTATCACCGCCAGAGAGAATGACGAAGATTTAGCTCAGGATAGTCAATCTTCGTTACTGCCATGACAGTTTAATCACCTGATCAAGCAAGGCTTCGGATGCTTCTTCTCCCCTTGCCTTCTCATCTTTGAGAGCGAAATAACACTGTACAGGCTGACCCTGCCCCTGTTTACGACATACCGGGGCAGGCTTCTGCGACACGTTACGGGCATGAAGCCAATTCAACCAACTGCTGCTGGTAGGTTGGCGATGGAAATTAAAGGGTTACCAGGAAGCCGGTAACCGTTAAATTGATGGCAGTAGCTGCCAGAACAAGACCGATCATCCATTTGATTATCCTGTTTTCCATTTCAATCATTTTGTTTTTCATTTGGATAAGATCAATTTTAGTCGCTAACTGATCCGACAGTTCGTCATTCAACGCCCTGGCAAAGGCGTCGGCTTTTTCTGAATCAAATATCTTTTCTTGTTTCAAACGTTCTGAGAACCCGAATGAGACAGTAGACATGATGTCACCTCCATTGACTCCATTAAAATATATACCAGTGATTGTTTGCTGGATAGTATAACCCGCTTCACATTTTCAAACAAAGCAATCGTTCACTTGACTAATTCAATGGAAGAGTCTATATGTACCGAACAACAGGAGCTTTTTCTACCTCTCAGGGAACATCAGCGAGTATCATATATGGCATATAGTGAAAAGCGGGCGGCACAGACTGCAGCATTCTTTATCTCTCGCGCCGGCGGCACAATCGAATTATTAAAACTCATGAAGTTAATGTATCTGGCCGAGCGCGAATCTCTTACCAGGTATGGTGAGCCTATCACGGGCGATGTCCTGGTTTCCATGAAACATGGTCCGGTATTATCTATAACACTGGATCATATTAACGGTTTCATTGATTCAGAAGAGGGAGGATGGGAAAGCTGGATCAGCGCCAGAGCGGGTCACCAGTTAGGATTACAACCAGCGCACGACCCCGCCGATAAGTTGACGCAATTAAGTGACGCAGATATGGAGATTCTTGATTTCATATGGGACAAGTTCGGTCAATACAGCAAGTACAAACTCCGCGACATTACCCATGAAATTTGCTCGGAGTGGGAAGACCCCGGAGATACATCGCAACTCATTCCATATAGCAGGGTACTGAATTGTGTAGGTCATAAACCTGAGGTTGTCCGAGAACTCGAACAGAGAATACGCGATGAAGAGGAGTTGGACAAAATGTTCAGTTCAACCACAACGAACCATTAATCAGATTAAGTTAGTTCTAGTAGGATATGGGCGAATGGACCTGCAGGCCAGGAGGCACATTAATCATCCCCTCCGGACCAAGAGGAGAACACCTTTTTATCATCCTCAACATGCCAAAAGACTTTGCCGGCTATTTAAATTCATCAGTTCTTGTTAATGTATGCAGTGTAAGAAATGCGCCGCATGACGGAACGTGCATACTGGAACCTGGAAGCCACCCGTTCATTAAACAAAGGAGTTATATAGCGTACAGGCACGCCAGGATAGACAGGGAAGAAAGTTTAATTCAACAAGTCAGTGCCTCATTATTCACTCCACATGATCCATTGGATGATACGTTGTTAAAACGCGTTCAGAATGGATTACACAAGTCTCCACAAACTCGAAGATTTCTGAAGGAAGTCGATATATAGCTTGCTTGATGACTTCCTCAATCACAAACCAAGCGTCAGCCGCGAGCAGGGGGTCCAGTTACTCAACTCAACAACAGAATTACTCACAAAAAACAGCCGCGTTAGTGGCGGCTGTCGGGCCGTGGATCCTGTTAAGGATACCTACAGTGTGGTTGGCTGAAATATAGCACAAAATTATTTCTTGAAAATAAGAAATATCCAATTGATCACATTTGGTGGAATAGTCAACCTTCGTTACTGCCATGATGGTTTAATTATCTGTTCAAGCAAGACCTCAGCCGCTTCTGCACCCCTCGCTTTTTCATCCTTGAGATCAAGGTAACACTGAATTAGTGATACCACGGATTGTCCCTGTATATTGCGAGTTCCGTAATATACCCCGTCATCATAGGGCGAAATAATCCTGACATTGCCGCCTGATGTCATCGGTTTAAATGGCAGTTCCTTTATATTTCTCTCTAAAATATCCATATAAACAGCAACTGTCCTGTAGGTTGTAAACGGAGCATATCGTGACGCACCGGAAAAACTGGTGAAGGCATACCGGGTCTGTGCCCGGCTACAGAAATCACCGATCTTTGACTCAATGTCTCCTACCGATCCCATATCATAAAACTGGTACGCAGTATTCCGATCCGACTGATACTCGGACAACCAGTTAGCAAGTAGTTGAGAGGGTTCAGTCAATTTGATCCCTCGTTTCTGATCCTGTATCCATTCTCGTTCAAGCAGCAACTTACGAACATTGGAAACCTGACCAACACTGACATCGGCAGCTTCAGCAAGTTCCATTGCCAGCCACTGACGATCAGGTTCGCATAACAAAGTTCGCAATATCCGCTCGGCTTTGGGTTTGAACAAGGATTTCAATTCACTTTTCCTGGGAAAGCGATTCGGATTTCCCTTTATCTCTATAAATATCGAGTCGAAATGTAACCAGCAATTGCCGGAGAAATCGATGTAGCCGATCCTGTTACTTTTGCAAATCTCGGCTGAAGCCTCAGAAATATACGGCGCAACAAATACACCATAATCACCGGGTCGTTTGTGTTGGAGTACAATCAACTGGTTAACAGCAGAGCGCGCTGAACGGGGTTGACCGGATGCATTGATTTCAACCAGCAAGGTTTTCCTGTCATTCTGTTTCCGGAAAGAGACAAGGAGGTCGGCGCGATAATTCTCAACCCAGCTTTCCGGTTCAACGCGGAGTTCCATCAACTCCGGGATTCGTTGTAAGGTAGACAAAATTACTTTCCTGGCTTCTTCAATTTGGATTTCTTCTTTTATCATTAAAATGAATATAATCAATAAATGTTGAAAATATCATAAATAGTGAAAATATGATATAAAATCAGATAATTCATACAATCATCTATAAGTGAATAAAATATAACTGATTGTTAGTATAGATATAATTAAGGTAATAACAAAGCAATTCCTTCATTTATCTCTAATTGATGGAATTATCCATATAATGGTGCATATTTTATATATTAATTGATATAATTAAATTGACGTCAAACTTATTACTATCGTCCGACAATAATCAAATATGACAAAAACTGTAAATAAGGAACACACTGCGATAACCAGGTACGATTCGTCCACTGATATACAGGGACGCATAAAACTTATGACAGCCTTGCAGCAACATCTGCAATACCATCTCGGCGGAACACAGGCCCAAAAGGCTGAAACACTCGGTATAACCCAACCTCGCTTGAACGAATTGATCAAAGGCCGCTCTGATAAATTCAGCCTTGATGCTCTTGTATCACTAGCTAATAAAGCTGGACTACGAGTAAACGTGAGCGTACAGAATGTACAAATCCATACAGGTCCGGTCTTAAGTAGTCAAAATATTACTCCCATACATACGACATTTGCCCCTGCTCCAAGTGAATTAGGCAAATTGGATTCAAGACAGGGTACAGACTTGTTTCTCAGACTATTGCGATGTGAAGCCATCGCCAACGGGCTTGGGCCAAAAGATGTCGTATTGTCTTCAAACATCAATGCACCGGATGGAGGGATTGACGCAAAGGTAGAGAATTCTCCGATCTCCGGTTCTCTATTGGAAAAAGGCAGCACGTATTATCAAATCAAGACAGGTGATGATTTTAAACCCTGGCAACTCAGCATCTTGAAGAAAGAATTATTTAGAAAATCGAATGCTACACCGTCAAAACAGCGCCTAGGCAGCGAGGTAAAAAACTGCCTCGAACAGAACGGGACTTACGCCCTAATCACCTTCGGATATGACCTGCTGCCAAATCAGCACACGGAAATAGTCAAGCACCTGACGAGTTTGTTTAACGAATGTGGTTACACCAATCCAAAAGTACATGTGTACGGACAAGGGCAGATAGTTGGTGAATTGGATAAATACCCTTCAATCTGTCTTGATTTAATCGGTCTTGACGACGCTAGATTTATGTCTATTGAAGGTTGGAGAAATAACGCCCAAATGCAGGGTAGGCCCGAACTTGGAGGTGAACAGGAGACCTTAATCAAGGACATAAGAGCGGCACTGCAGGAAAATGCCGTTCAACATATCCGTATCACTGGTGAACCAGGTATCGGTAAAACCCGGTTAGTGCTTGAAACGCTGGATGTTGATGAAATCAGACCATCGGTCATCTATGTGCTAACAGGTGAGGATTTTCAAAAGAGCAAATTATTTAATGAACTGTTGAAGCCTGACAGAACCTATTCCGTCGCATTGGTGATTGATGATTGTGATAATCGTGACAGGGTGCAGATCTGGTCGGCGCTGAAGGGTCGTGGAGGCATTAAATTAATTACGATAGATCATGAGCCTGACGAAACCCACGACAGCGCCATGCGGATATATCACTGTCCCCAACTTCCCGAAGAGCAAATCAAAAATATCCTGTTCAGTTATCTCAAACAACAGGCAGATTTAAGTAATTGGTCAGAGTGGTGTGGTGGGTCTCCTCGTGTCGCTCACCTGGTCGGTGAAAATCTAAAAAGTAATCCAGATGACTTACTGAAATCACCTGCTGATGTCTCTATATGGGAACGATTTATCATTGGGCATAAGGAGATGGCGAGCCATGAAGCGAGGCAGTATCGGACTGTACTGCGCCATATTGCGTTGTTTCATCGCTTCGGATTTGAACCACCGGTAAGTGATGAGGCGAAATTTATTTCAGGTCTGGTTGAACAAGTGGACCCGAATATCACCTGGGGCCGATTCCAGCAAATTGTGCAGCACTACCGGGACAAACGCATTTTACAGGGGAGGTACACCTTGTTCATCGTTCCAAAAATGTTACATGTGTATTTATGGGTACAATTTTGGAAGCATCATGATCACGGAATTCAATTTCAGTCATTCCTGGAACAGGTACCCGAGAGTATGAGACGATGGTTATTAGAGTTATTTATTTATGCTGAAGAAGCACAGGAAGCTCAATCTGTCGTCAAGCGAATTTTATCGCCATCTGGACCATTCTCCAAGACGGATTTTTTTAAATCCGAAGTTGGAATGCGATTTCTGAACTACCTATCTGAAGCAGATCCTTCAGGTACGCTGGCCCTATTGGAAAGAACAATTAAAACATGGTCACCGGAAGAATTATATTCCTGGCGTATTGACCGCCAGGATATTGTATGGGCATTGGAAAAGATTGCAGTCTGGGATGAATTGTTTGTCCGCGCGGTATATGTATTAATCCCCATGGCAATGGCAGAAAATTCGAGTCATTCAAATAACTCTAAGGGACTGTTACTCAGTTTATTCCAAATTGGGCCAGGGTGGGCTCCAACGCAGGCTCCTCCATCCAAGCGTTTTCCAATCTTACAGGAACTGGTCATGAGTGATGATGCCAGTCGGCGTTCCCTGGGGCTGGAAACGTGTGAGAAGTGGCTATCAGAGCACAGTGACTCTCGGATAGTTGGCGCGGAGTACCAAGGGGCAAAACCTTCTATCGAATTCTGGCGCCCCGAGACATACGGTGAAATGTTCGACTGTTGGCGCCAGGTATTACAATTCTTGCGTACAGAGATGAAGGGATTTGAGATAGATGATCGTAATGAAGCAGTAAAAATACTGGTCAATGCCGCCTATGGTTTTGTGCATATAGAAGCAGTAGCCAATGAAGTAATGGACATCTTGTTTGAGCTTGTCGAAGACAAGGATATAGATCGTAGGCCACTGATTCAATTTGCTATACAACATCTGAACCAATCAGATGAAGAAATTGATAAAACAACTCTTAACAGAATCCGGCAATTGGACAGAGTTATAGCCGGTACGTCACTTTGGGAAAGAACCATCCGCTATATCCTGTCAAGTAGTGATCTAGAAGACTATAGATTTAGCGGAGGAAAAGTTAAAGAATCTGATCTACCAGGTAAACGGGTAAAAAACTTGACGGAAGAATACACAAAGGACCTTGATGTATTCTCCGAATACATACCAAAACTGGTCACGGCGTCTGGCTATCGACTATCTGATCTGGGGAAAGAATGTGGAAAGCTGGCTGTGACGGAATTTGATGGACCAATAATTAACTATATAGAAATCAGCGGCGATACATGTAATGGCCAATTCTTTGGAGGCTATCTTGCAGGTATTCGCACTCATGACGTAGCCCGTTACGAAAACCTGTTACGCCGTTTATTAAATAACGAGGCAACTCAAAAGATCGCCATAAACTGCATAAGGTACTCTGGCTTTACCGAGCTAATTATGCAGGATATGTTGGCACTGCTGAAGAGCCGGCAATTAAGAGCAGGGGACTTTGAGGGATTCGCTTTTATGAAGGATACCAAGGGTATATCAGACAATCTGTTTCAACAGGTTATTTACACTCTTCTGGCTCTTGGAGATGATACTTCTATTAAGATCTGTACAGAAGCTATCCACAGTTATTACTTTGGCGAAACAGCCACAGGCGAAATTCCCGAAGAACTGATCTTCGACATATTGAGTAAAGTGCCTTCTAGTAATAGACGTGATCAAATGCATGGATATTATTGGGAAAAAATAGCCAAGGAATTTCTCAAAGAACATCTACACCGAAAATTGGAACTATTTAATATAATTTTGCGTGATGCAGGAAGAATTTCCCGTTATGGGAATATGGCTGAACTAGCCGATGAAATCGTGAAGGACCATCCTGATGATTCATGGAAAATTATTTCAGAACTTCTTGAAACCGAACCAATAAAGCGGCATCAACTTATTTCCTGGTTGGGCGATAGTAGCACGGGAGATACTCGGAAATATGGTGCTATTCGCAATATGCCAGCAAGCGCTATTATCGACTGGGTCAAAGCCGACCTAGGTAATCGATGCTGGTTAATTCAAGGATTTTTACCAAAAACTTTGGATAAAACAGAAGGCCTATTGACTCGTTTATTTATCGAAGAATTCTGCGATGATACTCAAATATCTGACAGCCTTTTTGTATTTTTTCTCTCGGGCGGTAGAAGGGGACCAGAAAGTGAGTACCTATCTGGAATACGGGACGCCGCAAGGCAATGGATGGCAGATATTTCGTCTCCCAAGATACAAGCATGGTTAGGAAAATTTATTGATTTTCTAAACGACCGAATTGAAGCATCACAAATCCGAGAGGAACGCGAATTCTAGTTCAGTATCTCCCAGCTCAAGCAAGGAGTAAACATAAGGAATAAAATTATTCGCTACAAAAAAACAGCCGCGTTAGTGGCGGCTGTCGGGCCGTGGGTCCTGTTAAGGATACCAACGGTGTAGTTGACCAAATTATATGAAAAAATAAAATTTTGTCAAACAAGTTTTTTACTTCAACTTAATTTAATAACCGAAAATCCTGGCATCAAACGTGTCTGGTGTCGAAACAAGGATTAGAATCTACTAAAAAATGAAAAAAGCAATGGTATATATTGATGGGTTTAACCTGTACTACGGTATTCGGAGTCTGAATAAGCCCAATCTCAAGTGGCTAAACGTGCAAAAATTGGCTGAAAGTTTCCTGCATAAGGGTACTCAATTGGTACAGGTTAAATACTTTACAGCCATGCTCAACGGAAATGTCGAAAAATCTAATCGCCAAAAGCACTATCTCAAGGCATTAAAGGAACATACTACTCATTTAACCATAGTCAAAGGGCACTTTTTGATAAAGGGTTTTAACTGCCGAAAATGCAATTATCACAATGAAACTTTTGAAGAAAAGCAATCGGACGTTAATCTTTCTTGCGAATTATTAGCGGATACTTATGAAGATTGCTTCGATATTGCTTTTGTTGTTAGCGGCGATAGTGATTTGGCAACGCCAGTATCGAAAGCAGTTACTAAAGGTAAATCTGTTATAGTTGCCAACCCGCCGAACAGGAAAAGCCAGGCCCTCTTAAGAGCAGCAAGTAACGGATTCAGCATTAATCTAAGACGCTTAAGGTCCTGTACACTTCCTCAACAATTCACGACCGAAAATGGTAGCTTCACAATGCCGGAAGAATGGCAGGTAAAAGTGAAATAGCAATTCAAAAACACGGCATACCCATCGCATACACTAATGCGATAGGTATTTAAACTATCTTCGGCTCCTTTACGTCATCACCATCGTTTCCGTATCACCAGCCGCCAGTGCGTTCATGTATGCCAGGATAAGGTCTTTAGTGCGATAACGACCAAACTTGGCTTCATCTTCCTTGCGGACGATAGGAAAAGTATCAAGTACGTAACTCGCATCTTCCCTGGTCAAGCCGTAAAGGTGGAAATACAATGCATCAAGTCGGGCGCGTAGGTGACGGCGCTCCTCTTCGTCCCAAGTAAACGGTGGGTTGTCGTATCCGAGATCGCGGGCGAAGGGTTCCATGTCATGGGAGGTATAGGTAAGACGTAACACATGATCGCAAATAAGTTTACTGGCACTCTTGTCACCGAAGGTCCTATCATAATCGCCGGGTTTGATGACAGGAAGTTGCTCAAGCAAGTACAAAGTAAAATTATTACCAGGCACCTTTTGTCGAGCAACAAAATCGAACAAGAAAGTGTTTAAGTTCGCTACTATTAAACAGCCAGTTCGTGGTGTGTTGCCTAAGTCCTCTGATATTGTTAGGAGGTTTAAAGAATGCCCGGCACCGACTTTCGGTAATATGGCGGCTATCATCGTTCTTATGTTGGTTGTAGCCGTAACATTTTTGAAAGCAATAATCCAATCGTAATTTGAAACCCATTTTGTATCATTGAGTTGCACAAAATATCTTGATAGTGGTAAACGATTAAAATTCTGTTTTTCCGTTGTTGGAATAGTTTCTTGTTGACCACCCCCTCTGTCAGGATAGTTGTCGCCTCACTTGAGTTATTATAAACAAAGTTAGAGGGCGATAGAGAGAACAAGATGTCACATTATTCAGCAGAACGAAAAGAGGCCGTAATGCAGCAGATGATGCCGCCGCATAATATGCCGATACCGCGGTTAGCAGAGGAGACGGGCATCTCAGATGTCACGTTGTACAGTTGGCGCAAACAAGCCAGGGTCGAGGGGATTGCCGTGCCAGCCGCTGGAAAGAATCCGGAGGAGTGGTCATCACAAGACAAGTTTGCCATTGTTCTGGAAGCGGCCTCGTTGAATGAGGCTGAACTGGCCGAGTACTGTCGCAAGAAGGGCCTGTACGTTGAGCAGGTCGCGTCCTGGCGGAAAGCCTGTCTACAGGCCAATGCCAGTAGCGCCGCCCAGGCCAAAATCCAACGAGAACAAACAAAGCAAGATCGTCAACAGATCAAGCAACTGGCAGGTGAACTGCGGCGTAAGGAAAAAGCGCTGGCCGAAGCGGCTGCCCTACTGCTTCTCCAAAAAAAAGCCCAGGCGACCTGGGGGGGAGGAGGGGACGAATGATCAGTCATTTCGATCGTCGTCATGCGGTCGAATTGATAGACGAAGCCGTGACAGCCGGCGCCCGACAACACCAGGCCTGCGCCATCCTGGAGCTCAGTGCTCGCACCTACCAACGTTGGACACAGGATGTGGCGGTACTAAGTGATGCTCGTCCCAGTGCTGAACGACCGGTACCGTCCAACAAACTCAGTGTCGAGGAACGACAGGTCATCCTTGCGCTGAGTAACAGCCCGACATTCCGTAGTCTGCCACCGAGTCAGATTGTGCCCATCCTGGCCGATGAGGGACGTTATCTGGCTTCGGAGTCGACCTTCTACCGGGTCTTGCGGGAGGCAGAGCAGCAACACCACAGAGGTCGCAGTAAAGCACCACAACACAAGCCCTTGAGTACCCACTGTGCCAGCGGCCCCAATCAGGTGTGGTGTTGGGATATCACCTGGCTGCCGGGACCGGTCCGTGGTCTGTTTTATTACCTCTACCTGGTCTTGGATCTCTACAGTCGCAAGATTGTGGCCTGGGAGGTTCATGAGAGTGAGGCCAGTGAGTTGGCCGCGCAACTGATTCACAAAGCGTGTCTGACGGAAGGTATTGTGGCACAACCGCTGGTATTGCACTCGGACAATGGTAGTCCCATGAAAGGAACCAGCATGCTGGAGACCCTGCGCTGGCTGGGTGTGACACCATCGTTCTCCCGACCGCGAGTCAGCAACGACAATGCCTATGCTGAATCAGTGTTCCGAACTTGCAAGTACCGACCGAACTATCCGGTGAACGGGTTTGCCAGCATCGATGAGGCCAGAGCATGGGTGTTGTCCTTTAGTCGTTGGTATAACACGGAGCATAAACACAGCGGGTTGAAGTTCACAACACCAGAGCAGCGTCATACTGGTGTAGCGACAGCCATACTTGCGCATCGTAAACACCTATATAGAGAAGCAAGAGAGCATCACCCGAATCGATGGCGTGGTGATATCAGGAACTGGGAGTTACCAGAGAAAGTCTGGTTGAACCCGGAGAAAGAACAGCCCGAATTAAATAAGGCTGCGTAGGCTCGGGCGACAACTATGTTGACAAACACCGACCAGGCCGAAACAGATTCTCCTGATTTATTGTTGTATCAGCAGCGCGGTGATCAAATGCCTGTACCATCTTACCTTCGTAGAGCGGCACCCATTTCTCCGTTGGACTATTGAAACAATTACCGCCGATAGGATACGCACCTTCATCTTCTTCAAGTACCTCGCGTGTGCGAAACAGATGTGAGTCATTGGCCATGTGAAACATATTCATGTACTTCACTGGCCACGCCTTCTTTTCCTGACCTGATGACTTGTCAACCAGAACAGGATGTCCTTCATAAATGCGGCGGGTTATGTCGGCATCACGACGAGAACGAAAGACCGGAGCAGTGCCGGTATTAGGGTTCACACGAACGAAATCTACAGGCGACAGGGGGAAACAGCGATCCGGGTCATTGATTGTGCTTGTGCCGTCAAGAAAAAAACCACACCGGGTCTCTACGAAAGTTCGCTCTTCACCGCCGAATATCAGGGCACAGAATTTGAAACTCCGATGCACATCCGGGAAAAATGGTGGCAGGTCGGTCCCAACACGGCCGTTCTCGAAGTCGAACAAACCTGCAATTTGCCCACTCGTTGAAACTGATTTGAAAAACTGGGCCGCAGTCTTATCTGCATAAATTCCTGACGGTGTAAGCAGTCCAACCAAACCGTCGGGTTTGAGCAGATTCATCGCCTTCTCTACAAACAACGAGTAGAGGTTGATGTCGCCTCCGCCCAACAGAGGATAATGATCGGATTTGCGAATCATTTCACTCAGTTCATCTGCTCGCGTTTTGGCCGTACCGAATTCGTCGGCCAACGGATTGCCCTGTTCGCTTAACCTCTTTATTGCATTTTTTCGCTGTGCGGCGGTCGGGAGGCGAGCAATATCGGGAGCGCGAGTTGCAAACCACTCTACTTCTTGCAGCTTGATTCGGTCCCAGGGCGGATTACCGATTATGGCGTCGAATCCACCTTCAGATTGTTGATCCTGCCACCGTTTCCAAACGCCTGGGAAAGCAACTTGCCAATGCAGGAAGCCTTCTCGCCTTGCTATGGAAACAGCTTTATTCCATAGCATACCAAAAGGGGTAGTTTTTTCCTGCGCACTGCCGGGACCGCGAGAAAGTAACTGGTAAGCGTTATCGGGATCGGCTTCCAATACCTGATTAAGAGGAAGCTCAATTTTCGTTCGCTCAGACTTACTCAAACCGGCCGTCAACCAACGTAAACCGCATACAAAATCAAGAAATCCGCGTAGTACGGACGTAGTCTCTTCAACGCCGCAGAACAGATCAATCGACTGCTGCACCTCTGATATGTCGGTATCCGACATCTCCTCAATAAGTTGCATACCGGTGGCCGCGTTTTCAGCACCCTGGATCGCACTGGATACAAACAGAGCGCCAAGTCGATACAGTTCTTCGTTGGAGTCTTTTATTCGGAGACCGAGTAATGAGTCGCCACAACGCAGGTGGTGGTCCAGGAATGACAGTGGGGCGCCGACAGTAAAACTGTGTAGCCATAAAGATACTTTTGCCAGTTCCACCGTCAGGGGATTCTTGTCCACGCCGTAGATACAACGTTTGAGTACCATACGCCGGATAATGGCCTGGTCGGTAAACTGCGCTTCGTCAACCACCCAGCCAGACTCGGTGGCCCGGTTCAGAATATCTGTCCGGATCGCGTCTATTCGTTCAACGAGGGGCGATACATACTCACCGTTAAGCCATTCCGGCACAACTGGTACATACTCGATCAGGTTAACAATATTGTCAGACAGAAAATCCACCGCAGTGACGAGAAAATGACCGCTGCCCATAGCCGGGTCCAGAACTTTCAGATTCAATACCGCTACTGCCGGATCCAGTTTGGAGAGTTCGATATGTCGTTCAGCTTTAGGACGACGGTCGCTTTTGAGGGCTTCCGACTTCTTCTCAAACTCCCGCAGGCGATCCTCTGCAAGCGGCTTAAGTGTCTGCTCCACAATCAGGTCAACCAGTTCCTGCGGTGTGTAGAAGCTGCCGCTGTCCTTGCGCGCATACGGATTGGGACGCACAGACACGCTGCCGTCTTCTGCGCGTACCGGTTCGCGTTCCAGCAACCTTTCATAGAGCGAGCCCAATTGTTGTACTGACATATCCCGATAATTGACGAAGTGGTGTTCACCTGCGCTTTCAGAATGGCTCAGATCATGGATAATATCGGCGATTACCGCATCCGACAGACGTACATTCTCAAGGAGTGGAGCGGCTGTGGACGCGAACAGACCGCCGTTGTAGGGAGGTAAGCCGATCGACGCGTCACCCTTATCTATAAGCCTGAAAAGTTCCAACAGGCGATTGTAGTAGTTGGCCGCCGTCACGGAAAAAACATCATCCTGCGCCTTCCGTTGCGCAATGTCGTCCCGTACACGCTTACGCAGGCCGTAATCATCATAGCGAAGGTCATTAACGGGTAGCAGGCCACGGTCCTCGGCATACAGGATGAATAACAACCTGTAAAGGAAGATCAACGCGGCAGCGCGAACCTCTGGCAGGCTCGCTCCGGCAGTGTTTGCAAGCGCTTCAACGACCTTGGGAAACACATGGTCAAAGACTACGCTAGAAAGGTCCTGGGTAACCTTTTCTTCGTAGCGCCGGCCTTCCGCGAGGGCAGCTTCCAGGAAAGTAGTTGTTGCTCCCTGTTGGAGTACAAACGCATCCCGACGAAATAAGAGGAAAAACGTTCTCAGCCCGTCTTTATCTCCCTCATTCAGGAGTGTCTGAAGACCAATTTCGAAAAAGCCGTTGGCGCGCGGTCGGGCACGCTGGTCGTAGAGTCGCCACACACTACCGTTGGTAAGGATACCCCACCGAATATTGCCCTCCGAAACAATTTCAGCGGTTGACAGGTAGCGCAATATCTGCCCATGGGGCGTACCCTCTTGTACCTTGTCGCCCTCTTCCCGGCTGTCGAGAGATCGGTCGAACCGCTTGCTTTCCTGTACCAACAGCGCGTCCTTGTAACGATCTTTTGAATTACTGCGGGCAATAGCCCGCTTCTTCGAGTCGGCGTCCATAAATAGCAGGTGGTCGGGAATGTCTTCGTTGCGCGCCGCGCCCTGTTGCGGCAGGTATTCGCTCCATCCCAGCAACTCCAGAACCGGACGAATAAGATCTTGCTCCGTCACCGCCTCATTAGGGGCGCTGAACTGACTGAACTTGTTGAAGCGGGCGCGGATGGCATTGACAAAGACAGCAAACGTCTCCGGTCGTCTCACCGACTCCCGCCACTCATCGGTTGCCCGAATCCCGTCGGTCAGGAAGTATTGTTTGAACAACTGAGCAGACATATCAACCTCTTTCCAACCCTAAATTGTTAAAATTGGTTCAATACGGGCTACGCAAATCTCCAAAAACTCGAAGATTTCTAAGAGAACTCGCTCACTATTGACAAAGGATCACTACTACTGGCTTTTATCAGCTACTGATAGTCTATCAGTTTGATATTGCCGGGTGAACTCACTTAATGAAACAACCATATAATACCGACCAACTGCCTGCGGAAGCAGGAATCCAGTCAAACCAACTTTCCTTATTATTTATAAGGAATAAGTTGTCCACTGGATTCCCGCTTGCGCGGGAATAGCAGGGAAAGTTTGTCCACTGGATTCGGGCTTGCGCGGGAATAGCGGGTTGTTTACCCGTCAAAATAATATTGACATACTACCAGGGCAGGAGTTGGCGCGGCTGACAAGATTCGAACTTGTGACCTCGACCTTCGCAGGGTCGCGCTCTGCTCCGCTGAGCTACAGCCGCAAATGGTCCGCCCTGAGAGATTCGAACTCCCGTCTTCCGGTTAAAAGCCGGATGCACGGCCACTATGCCAAGGACGGAGTATGGCCTGCCCGGAGAGATTCGAACTCCCGACCTGCTGGTTAGAAGCCAGCTGCTCTGCTCCGCTGAGCTACGGGCAGTCATTGGC
This sequence comes from Gammaproteobacteria bacterium, assembly GCA_965248145.1. Classification (GTDB taxonomy): domain Bacteria; phylum Pseudomonadota; class Gammaproteobacteria; order Eutrophobiales; family Eutrophobiaceae; genus JAAXHV01. The sequence continues at coordinate 3,068,119 of OZ252091.1, forward strand.
GGAGAAGCCGGGATTCGAACCCGGGTGGGCGCGTTGCCCTCTCGTTTAGCAAACGAGCGCCTTAAGCCACTCGGCCACTTCTCCATCGAAATATGGGGTGACCCACCGGATTCGAACCGGCATCTCCCAGGATCACAACCTGGTGCTTTACCGTTAAGCTAGGGTCAACATATCTGTGTTTGGCGGAGACTGAGAGGATCGAACTCCCACGTCCGTCAGGACATCACCGGGTTCAAGCCGGATAAGCACGCCAGCCTTGCGAGTCTCCATATTCGGCAGCAGACAACAGGTCCCTGTCCGCACACCACATATTTTGGTCTGGGAGGCCGGATTCGAACCGGCGACCTCTCGGGTCCAAGCCGAGGGCTCTGGCCAGGCTGAGCTACTCCCAGACAACGTCTGGTAGACCGGGGCCGATTCGAACGGCCGTCCTCGCGATTATGAGCCGCGCGCTCTGTACCTGACTGAGCTACCGGTCTGGTTTAAACTGGTGATCCGGACAGGATTCGAACCTGCAATTACGAGATTGAAAGTCTCGTGGCTTCACCATTCGCCCACCGGATCAAACGAAATTGAATGTCCCTCCATCATCTGGAGCTGGCGGTGAGTCTCGAACTCACAATCTGCTGTTTACAAGACAGCTGCCCTGCCGATTGAGCTACGCCAGCGAAATAAACGGCAGCGGCCGCCTGCGCCAGGCGCGCCGTTGCCCACAATTTGTTAAAGAGCGTCGCCGGGGCAAAAAAAAGCCCCGGTCGATTTAAACCAACCAGGGCTGTTGTCAGAGGTGTCGTCTGGAAGGTTTGTTGTCGCGCCTTCCAGCAGGATTGTCTCAGGAAGGCTTAACGCATCGGCTCGTGTTTATCGTTACTAAAGCGGGATGAAGCCGTGCGTCTGTCGGCCGTATGTATGGCGTTGGCGCGCGTCGACGCGGCGCCGGCAACGGCCGGTTCCGAATAACTGTGGCGTGTCATGATGATGATTACGTTCATAGTGCGGCGGAGTATATATACCCCGATGCGATTGTCAAGAGGTTTGTTCAAATTCAATATATTACAGGGCGAACGTATGCTTTTGAAGCTGCCCCCTGTCATTCCCACGTCTCATGCAGCTATTCCTGCGCAAGCAGAGTAGTGGCACAGGGATGTGCCGTTTACGGACCAAAGGACGGAGTAGTGGCACAGGGATGTGCCGTTTACGGACCAAAGGACGGAAATCCAGTGAAACAAAGAGTCGCCCCCTGCTTACGACATGCTGGGGCAGGCTTCGGCGACACGTTATTAACTGGATTCCCGCTTGCGCGGGTATGGTAGTGAATCTGAAATCTATCTGAACCTGCCCCTCTCTTTCCACTCGCACAGGTCATGGATCAGGCAGGCGCCGCATTTTGGTTTGCGCGCCATGCAGGTATAGCGTCCGTGCAGTATTAACCAGTGGTGCGCGTCCTGTTTGTATTCATCAGGGACGAACTTCAGCAGGCGTTGCTCTACTTCCAGGACGTTTTTTCCCGGCGCCAGGCCGGTTCGGTTGGATACCCGAAAGATATGGGTATCCACGGCAATAGTGGGTTGGCCGAATGCCGTATTCAGGATGACGTTTGCCGTCTTTCTTCCTACTCCCGGCAATTCTTCCAGTGCCTCCCGGTCATCCGGGACTTTACCGGCATGTTCATTGACCAGGATATTGCAGGTCTTGATGATATTTTCGGCTTTTGAGTTATACAGGCCGATTGATTTTATATATTGCTTCAGCCCTGGCTCACTCAGTTTTATAAACTGCTCCGGCGTGTCAGCCACCATGAACAGTTTTTCAGTGGCCTTATTGACGCTGACATCCGTTGCCTGCGCCGACAGGACAACGGATACGAGTAGCTCGAATGGGCTGTTATATTGAAGTTCCGTCGTGGGCGCAGGGTTCTGCTGCCTTAATATGGAAAAGATCTGGTCGCGCTTGTTGTTGTTCAATGGCGCCTCACTATCCGGGAAGAGCGGAATCCTATTGAAGGTGAAAGCGGTAACGGCCCAGCACGGAAAGTAATAACCCGAAAATGATAAACGCGCCGGCGGTGGTATTGAACAGATGTAAACCCGTATTGAACACGTATACGGATTGTACCGAACCAAACAGGTCGATATGAGACAACAGACTGATATCCGTCAGGATACCGCCCTTGGCCGTTATTTCGCGCAGCAAACCGATAACGGTGAGTAGCGCGACCGCCGTCAGGCCCGTTTTCAGACTGGCCAGACCGCCTTCTTTAAATCGACTCTTCGAAGGGGCCTCCTCAAGATGACAGAGAAGCGCCGTATTCATGGCCAGTATAAACAGGTAAATACCTAAATGGTTCCTGACAGGGTAAAGCCAGGCCTGCAACAGCAAATCAATGAGTGTTATCCAGGCCGACGTGATTAGCAGCAAATAAACCGGCTTCAACACAGGTGGGATAAAACGCCTGGAAAAAAAGACGGTCAGACTGGTGAGCATTAAGACGACAAGGTAAATAACCCCTATCGACAGCCCGCTTATCAGCGTGGTACACACCGCCAGCATGGGCGTCAAGCCTAGCAGGCCAAGCATAGCGGGTTTAAATAAATCGGGATACTGCATTGCCGAAACCCTTACTGCAGCCTGATATCCGATTTGCTGGCATCAAACTCTATCTCCATACTGATCAGGTTTGATTTGATTAATTCCATCCGCTGTGCCGCGCTATCCATTTCCAGTATTTCCTGTTTGACTTTTTTATCAAAGGGCAAGAATTCCGCAAGACGATAACTGAGTGTCTTTGCACTGATGGAAGCATGGTCTTCATTCGAGTACAAAGTCTCATAATTCTCTACGATATGCAGGTAAATATCCTGGAGCAGTTGGTGTTCCTTCACGCTTTCGATTTCGTCCGTCTCAGTTACCCAGTCAATATCCCCCTCAAGTAAATTATTGCTCCGAACCGACGTTTGTAAAACGCGGAATCTTCTTCTCCCCTGAACGGTAATGGTCAACAATCCATCTGCCTGGTGTGAAAAATCAATAACATCCGCGTAAGTCCCCATATTGAAACACGTTGCCGCCACCCCTGTTTCATTTCCCTGTTTTATAAGGCTAACTCCAAACCCGGCATCTGTCTTCAGCCGTTCACTCACCATATCCACGTAACGGGGTTCGAATATCCGCAACGGCAGGATCCCTTGCGGGTACAAAACTGTGTGCAGTGGAAACAAGGGGATATTTTGCATCAGTCAGACAACCTCTCAATTAACCGTTGGTGAATTTTTTCAAACCCGCCATTACTCATAATCACGATATGATCATACCGCATTCTGGTGCTGTCCAGTTGAGTCACAATATCTTCCACGCTATCAAACATATGCAACTTATTGCCCAGCCCGCTGAGAGCGGCGCGCAGGTCCCAGTCAAGTCCCGGGGGTTCATATACACAAACCAGGTCCGCCGCGGTCAGGGACTCGGCAAGGGCTTCTTTGTGTATTCCTGATTTCATTGTATTCGAGCGTAACTCCAGCACGGCAATGATGCGCCGCTCGCCGGTCCGACTTCTTAACGCCTGCAGTGAACGGGTAATAGCCGTAGGATGATGGGCAAAATCATCATAAATCGACACATTATCAACTGTCGCCAGTAATTGTAAACGCCGCTTCACATTTTTAAAACCGGATAAACTCTCACAGGCCCGGTGCGGTGAAATACCAACCCGGTATGCCGCAATTATCGCCGCCAGGGCATTTTCGGCGTTATGCTCGCCAAATAATGACCACTGCACACTTCCCACGTCCCTGCCCTCTTTAATGACCTGAAATCCCGAATAGTCCCGGCTTGACGCCATGGTTTGCCAGGTGGAAGATGCCTCACCAAACCGGATTACCGGTGACCAGTTTCCCATCTCCAAAACCGTATCGATATGCGGATTTCCTGCTCTGGCAATAATTTGACCGTTGGCGGGAACGGTTCTTACGAGATGATGGAACTGCCTGTGAATCGCCTGTATGTCATCGAAAATATCGGCATGATCATATTCGATATTATTGATGATTAATACATCGGGGTGATAGTGGATGAACTTTGCCCGTTTATCGAAAAAAGCCGTGTCATATTCATCGGCTTCTACCACAAATAAACCTGAATTGCCGAGTTCCGCGGAGTGCCCGAAATTTTCCGGAACGCCGCCGATCAAAAACCCGGGGTCTTTTCCCGCGGCGTGCAATATCCAGGCAAGTATGCTTGAGGTGGTGGTTTTGCCATGAGTGCCGGAAACTGCCAGTACCTCGCGCCCCGGCAGAATATTCTCAGCCAGCCATTGCGGCCCGGAGATACAGGGTATTTTCTCCGACAGTACGTACTCTACGCTCTTGTTGCCCCGGGACAGGACATTACCCACGATGACCAGGTCCGGCCTGGGGTCAAGCCATGCCGGTTCATAACCCTTATTGACCTCAACACCCAACCCGGCCAGTTCATCACTCATGGGCGGATAAATATGTTGGTCGCTCCCGGCAACCTGGTGCCCAAGTTGTTGCGCCAGCCGGGCGATGCCTCCCATGAAAGTGCCGCAGATTCCCAATATGTGCAGCTTCACTGAACCGGATAAAGAAAGGTGAATTCGATTAATACCCCCATCAACATATATGTTATCGAGACGAATACCCCGACAACAAACGAGGACGAAATGGCATGTCTGAAAATATGTGCCATCACGACTACGTACCAGATAATTATGACGTAAAGGAGTAAGTAGAAGATTTGTTCCATGGATGTCATCGGGTTGGAATCGGGCAGGGTAAGGACAAGGGGAATGAGCAATACACCGAATAATATCCCGGTTCCTGCCAACGCCGTTACAGTCTGGCTCCACCGGTTCGCTTTACGGCACAGCAATAGCAGTAAATAAACAAATACCAGTAAAAACGCAGTATCAACCAATCCTGCCAATAACGTATTCGTTACCGTCTTATCCAATGCGGCCAACAGCAAATTAAGCAGGAGATAAATGCCGACGGTGAGCGTCAACAATTCCCGGGAAGCAGGAATGTCCTGGGGCTGGCGCTTCAATAGACACATATAAGAAAACATCTTGGTGAGTACTATTGCATCAGCATACATGCTAACAGTTTATATGAAAACAGCAGGGGTTGTATCGGGATAACCGATATTCAACCAGGATAAGCTCTTGACATTATACGGACATAACCTATTATGTTACTTGTCCAGTCAGACATATAATCCTCTTATATACTGTATATGGATATAGTTAATCACAGTGACATAATAAGCAGGAGGGCTTTATTTTTGGTCCCACCTGGCTCAACTACAAAAGGAGATAATTGAATGAGCAGCACTGCATTATACAAAGCATTGACTGAAGCAGGCGCATCCGAAGGCAGCGCTACCGCCGCCGCGGACGGCGTGATTACTCACCTGCAGCGGATTGAAATAAATATCGCCGAACTGAAGATTACAAACCGAGTAATATTGAGCTTGGTCTTCGCGATGTTTCTGGTGGTCTTGAAACCCTTCATCTGGTAACCATAGCCAACTCGACAAGTTGTCCCCCACCCCTTGGTAAGTGGTTTCCCGACAAGGGTGCAGCGGCTGTTTTGGTGTATAGACGCAGGCTAGTGTCTATACAAACGCCGGGAACCGGCACAAGATGGCCTAGCCCAAGTTTAACACCCATATTTATAAGTTCTTATTATTCAATCAGTTAGAATTGATAAATTCGGCGTCTGGCACTACAAAGTGCCTTTTATCCGTCGTTTAACCTATTACACGACCGTCTTCTGCGTGCCGCCGGGGTTCTCGTCCAGGCCTAACGCCGCATAGAGGGCCTGCTGTTGCGCCTCCGGGCGCGTGGCTTTACGGATATGCAGGGTACGTTGGTCGGCACAACGGAAGGTAGCGGTCACCCGCTGCTGTCCCCCCAGGATACGGCGCAACGTCGTCCAGCTGGCCGTCTCCCCGTGCGCCCGCAGACGGCGACGGATGAACTGCACGGCCTGATAGGCCAGTACGGTGATGAACAGGTGCCCCTCGGCGCGCGTCGGTGTCTGGTGAAACACCGGACGCAGCCCCAACTCCGATTTGAGTGCGCGGAACACGGCCTCCAGATCGGTCAGCAGGGTATAGGTGCGCCAGAGCTTTTCCGCATCCCAGTCGGTGAGATTACTGCGCAGGCAATACACGCCCGGATGCGTCAGCAGGGAGCCGCTATGGGGCCGGCATTGCCAGCTGAGGGACGCGGCCTGCTTGCCGCTGGCATCCGCGGTGACGTCAACAACATAATGTTGGGCAATACCGCGGCTTTGTTCGCGCAGCCGACCGATGCGTTGGTGGATACTGTTCAAACTCTTGCGCGTGCGGGGCCGCGACAAGCCGTCGGCCAGGCGTTGCAGCCCGGTCTCGAAACGCTGTTGCAGGCGTGCCGCGATGCCTTTCTCTTTCTCGGCCCGGGCCGCCGAATAACAGTACAGGCGGGCCTCGCCCTCGTTCTGTTCCAGGGACAGTTGCACCGGCTGCCCGGAGGCGGTGTCTATCGTTATGGCCTGCTCCAGGTCGAACTGTCGGTGGCGGGCACGGCTCACCACCAGGTAACGGTAGCCCTGTTCACGCAGCCAGGCGATGTTGGCCTCGGTCGCTATCCCCCGGTCCAGCACCACCAGCGCCGCCGCCGGCGCGCCCAGCGCCGTCAGCATGTCTGCCAATGTGCTGTCTTCCCGCACATTGCCGGCAAACACCTGCGAACGGCGCACAAAGCCGCTGCCGTCCAGTACCAGACCCAACGTCAGCAACGGACAGTCACTGCGTTTCTCCTTCGAGTGTCCCCGGCGCGCCTTCGGTTGTACCCCGGCCTCACCCTCAAAATAGGTGTTGGTCAGGTCGTACAGCGTCACGGGGGGGGACAGGTCGAATAAATCACTCACCTGCCGGAACAGGTGGTGTTCGAGGTCGTCCCGGTGCGCCAGCAAGACATCCGAGGCGCGATACAGTTGCATGGCGCTCATCGCTTCAAAGTCCACCCCCAGCAACTCGCCCAGGGCGCTGCGTTGACCCAGCCAGGCATGGGTGGCGCGTTCCGACCCCGGCGCCGCCAGGCGCCCGATAATCGATCCCAGCGCCGCCGCCTGTTGCGGTCCGGTCAACCCCAGCCGTGCCAGTAACACCGGCACGCCCAGTTGTTGCAGTGCCCACAGGCCCACCGCTTCCACCCCCACCGCGCGCGGCCGCAGCAGCGCCAGCGAAGCGGCGACCACACTGTGTACGTCCTCGGCCGGGGAGGCCGCCGCGGCCGGCGCCGGGGCGCGGGCCAGCAGTTGCGCGGCGATGCGTTGCGCTTCGGTTTCCAGCGCCGCCGGACAATCCGGATCCAGCAGCTCGGTCTGGCCGGACAGCAAGTGTTCGATGCGGGCACATAACGTCGGCCACTGCGTCCGCTCGATGGCGTAGTGGCTGCCGAGGTTGAGCAGGGTGCGTTGGCGGACTTTCTCCCCCACGCGTTCGGCGCGCACCAGGCGGTAGGTGAAATAATCCTGACCGGTGTCGGTGCGACGGGTACGGGTGCGACGGATAAACATGGGGGACAGGATAGCGTGTCGGAAGGGGGCTGTCAAGAAGAAATATCACTTTATGGCACTACATTCATAAAATCCCTCATCCAACTATGAAAAATCAATTACTTAGAGGTGACTACAAGCGAAAATCAGCCAAAATTCGGGGTTCGAGTGTTAAACTTGGGCTAGCTCATGGAGCAAAAAACAGCCTCGAGACTCTTCCTATGAGGGCCTTACTGTAAAGGCAGCGCTGCTTTACTATTTTCGACTCGAGCGAGAATCGTCTCGCCGGTTCATAACCCTTATTGACCTCAACACCCAACCCGGCCAGTTCATCACTCATGGGCGGATAAATATGTTGGTCGCTCCCGGCAACCTGGTGCCCAAGTTGTTGCGCCAGCCGGGCGATGCCTCCCATGAAAGTGCCGCAGATTCCCAATATGTGCAGCTTCACTGAACCGGATAAAGAAAGGTGAATTCGATTAATACCCCTATCAACATATATGTTATCGAGACGAATACCCCGACAACAAACGAGGACGAAATGGCATGTCTGAAAATATGTGCCATCACGACTACGTACCAGATAATTATGACGTAAAGGAGTAAGTAGAAGATTTGTTCCATGGATGTCATCGGGTTGGAATCGGGCAGGGTAAGGACAAGGGGAATGAGCAATACACCGAATAATATCCCGGTTCCTGCCAACGCCGTTACAGTCTGGCTCCACCGGTTCGCTTTACGGCACAGCAATAGCAGTAAATAAACAAATACCAGTAAAAACGCAGTATCAACCAATCCTGCCAATAACGTATTCGTTACCGTCTTATCCAATGCGGCCAACAGCAAATTAAGCAGGAGATAAATGCCGACGGTGAGCGTCAACAATTCCCGGGAAGCAGGAATGTCCTGGGGCTGGCGCTTCAATAGACACATATAAGAAAACATCTTGGTGAGTACTATTGCATCAGCATACATGCCAACAGTTTATATGAAAACAGCAGGGTTTGTATCGGACAAGTGGCTATGTGATACCATAAATTTTTCCTATTACAGTTATTAAATATTAAAATTATCACCATCCTCAATATTGCGCTATGCTGTGTTTTGACCTGATGAGTTAATCAAACACGTTACTGAACAGGAGGAAAAAATGCAGATAGATATTGGTATTTCCGAAGAGCACAGGCAACAGATTGCGGAGGGGTTGGCACGACTGCTTGCCGACAGTTATACGCTGTACCTCAAGACACATAATTTCCATTGGAACGTGACCGGCCCGATGTTCAGCACGTTGCACATCTTGTTTGAGCAACACTATACCGAACTGGCAACGGCGGTGGATGAAATTGCAGAACGCATCAGGGCATTGGGTGTAGCGGCCCCGGGGTCCTATCAACAATTCAGTCAACTGTCCTCAATTGAGGAGGAAACCGGCGTGCCAAGTGCGGAAGAGATGATAAAGCAACTCGTCCAGGGCCAGGAGGCGGTTGTCAAAACGGCCAGGAGTATCTTCCCGGTCGTGGATAGCGCCAATGATGAGCCCTCGGCGGATTTACTGACGCAACGAATGCAGATTCATGAGAAGAATGCGTGGATGCTGCGCAGTTTGCTGGAAGCCGGTGGTTAGAATAATATGACATTGCAAGGTCTGACAACGGGGTTCCATGGGAGAACGGCGTTAATAGTGCTCCTGTATCTTGCCGGCGTTACGTCATTTGCGGAAACGCCGTTAAGAAATTCATTCGACAGTGAGGATATGAAATTAGTGGGCGAGGCGAACCTGGCGTATACAACCTGCCTGCAACAACATGCACGGGAGCACGTGGCATCCAGTCCCGATATTCGCGTCATCGCAGGAAATGCGGCTGAAGCCTGCAATTCGATCCTGGCCGAACTGGAAAACACCCTGACGGACAGGGGGATCAACTCAGCTTTCTTTATGGGAGCAGTTGCACGAATAAAGAATCGGGCCATCCGGCGCGTATTGCCGTTGTTGATGATGGAGAAATCCGGCTAAGAAACCTTCATGAGCGGTTCCAATTCCGCCAGGGCCTGTTTATAGACGTTTCTTTTAAAAAACACGACACTTTCGACAGGCTCATGGGAATCGACCCAGCGCCAGTGATCGAATTCCGGACGCCGGCTTGAGGTCAGGTTGACGTTGCTTTCATCACCTACCAGCTTAAGTAAATACCAGCGTTGTTTCTGACCGATACAGAGGGGTCTGGCGTTACGCCTGATGTATTTTTTCGGCAGTCTGTATTGTAACCAGTTCCGGGTCGCGCCAACTACTTCCACGTGTTCAGGCAGTAGACCGACTTCCTCATGCAATTCCCTGAACATGGCGGCCTCGGCTGACTCGTGCGGCTTGAGCCCTCCCTGCGGGAACTGCCAGGCATCCATCCCGGTCCGTTTTGCCCAGAACAGCCGACGTTCATGGTTAAACAGGACGATGGCCACATTTGCGCGGAACCCGTCTGCATCGATAATTTGTGAATTCGATCCTGTCATTCCGTTATTGTACAATATCGCGTATTTGGGGTCAGAGTAAAAACTATTTGCGATGCTTGGGATATTTGAGTTGTTAAAATAGTTTTTACTCTGACCCCAAATATTTCCGTGTTTTTACTCTGACCCCAAATATCGCATTTAAAACAAATGTTTGATTGCATCTCTCTCTTGCTCCAGCTCCGCCTGTGTCTCCGCCATTTTTATCCGGCTGAATTCATCGATATCCAGCCCTTTCACTATCTCATAGCCGCCACCGGAGCAGGTAACGGGGAAGGAATAAACAATGCCTTCCGGGATGCCATAAGAACCATCGGCGGCGACAGCCATACTCGTCCAACTGTTTTCAGTGGTGCCTGATACCCAATCACGTGTATGGTCCAGGATAGCGTTTGCCGCGGATGCGGCGCTGGACGCGCCCCGGGCCTTGATTATTTCGGCGCCGCGCCTGGCAACGCCGGGGATATATTCGTTTTCATACCAGTCCTGTTCGATCATGCCCATCACCGGTTTTCCATTTGCAAGAGCATGGTGAAGGTCCGGGTACTGTGTGGTTGAATGGTTCCCCCAGACGGTCAGTTTCCGGATAGCGTTAACCGGGCAATCGATTTTATCGGCCAGTTTCGCCAATGCCCTGTTATGATCGAGACGCATCATCGCCATCACCTGACGAGGGTCGATATCAGGCGCATTTTTCATGGTAATCAAGGCATTCGTATTGGCCGGGTTCCCAATGACCAGGATTTTAACATCACGACTCGCGTGCTCATTCAACGCCCTGCCCTGCACGTTAAAGATTTCGGCGTTACTCAATAACAGGTCGGCCCGCTCCATGCCGGCGCCGCGTGGTCTTGCACCGACCAGAAAAGCAAAATCCGCATCCCTGAATGCCACATCGACGGCATCGGTTGTGACTACGCCGGCCAGCGTTGAAAAAGCACAGTCATCCAATTCCATCACCACACCGTCCAAAGCCGGTAATGCAGGTGCAATTTCCAGTAGTTGTAAAATCACCGGCTGGTCCTTGCCTAATAACTCTCCGGCGGCAATCCGGAACAATAAGGCATAGCCGATTTGACCTGCAGCGCCGCTGACGACGACACGTACGGGGTGGTTCATGGTTTATTTTCTCCTGTTCAACATCGGGTAGAAACGCAATCGTACCTCTAGCCCGTATTTCTCACCAGGTGGTGCGATGATCGCGCCGGATTTTTTGCGCCAACGGGTGCCGGAGCCTGCCCCGTACTTGATACGGGGACCGAAAGCATAACCGTAGCTCTGGTTGAGGGACAAATCGTCAGGACAGACGATTTGCACGGCGCCAGCCGCCCGAAGGGTTGCGCCCAGGGATGGGCGCAATGAACACGTGCCCGTTGGCGCAAAAAAGACAAGCGAGGGCGCATCAAGCGCAGTCTGTAATGATGACATAGTCAACAGATTACCATAACTTATTGACAGCAAACATGTATTCGACAGCAACAAGCGACCTGGTGAGAAATGCGGGCTAGACTCGTCTCTCTATCAGGTGAAGACGCGTGTGCATCTCTACGGGGTTCTTTCTTCTATGGGGACGTAATCACGGGATTTTCGACCGATATACAACTGCCGCGGGCGGCCGATGCGAAAATCTTCATCCTCCATGAATTCCATCCACTGGGCGACCCAGCCGGCGCTGCGCGCCAGGGCGAACATCACCGTGAACATGGACGAAGGGATGCGCAGGGCCTGATAAATAAGGCCGGAGTAAAAATCAACGTTGGGATACAGCTTCCGCTCGATAAAGTAATCGTCTTCCAGCGCTATTCGTTCCAGCTCCATGGCTATTTCAAACAGGGGCTGATTCAGGTTCATTTCCTCCAATAAATCATGACACGCTCCTCGAATAATCTTTGCCCTGGGATCATAATTCTTGTAGACCCGGTGCCCGAAACCCATCAGCCGAAAGGAATCGCTCTTGTCTTTTGCCTGATCAACATATTTTCTGACATTGTCCGGCTTCCCGATTTCCTCCAGCATACGGATCACCGCCTCGTTGGCCCCCCCATGGGATTTACCCCACAAGGTCGTAATACCCGCGGCAATACAGGCAAAAGGATTGGCTTCGGAGCTGCCGGCCAGGCGTACCGTCGAGGTACTGGCATTCTGTTCGTGATCGGCATGCAGAATGAACAGGAGGTCCAGGGCGCGCACGGCAACGGGTGACGGTTGATAGTCTTCAGAAGGCCATGAAAACGTCATGTACATGAAATTCTCAATATAATTGAGTGAATTATCAGGATACACAAAGGGCAAGCCGGAAGCGTACCGATAACATTTGGATGCTACGTTGGGAATCTTGGCTATGACGCGCTTGGCGGTCAGCAGTCGGTTTTCAGGGTCCCAGATATCCGTGCGATCATGGTAATAAGAGGCAATGGCGCTGGTAACACCCGCCATAATTGACATCGGATGGGCGTCGTATCGATAAGCGGAATAAAACCGGGAGATATGCTCGTGGGTCATCATGTGCATCTTGATGGAATGATCCCACGCGTCCATCTGCTGCCGGTTTGGCAGTTCACCGTGGATTAATAAATAAACGACTTCCAGGAATGTACTATTTTCAGCCAGTTGCTCTATCGGGTAGCCACGATGCAACAGGATCCCCTTCTCTCCGTCCAGGTAGGTGATCGCGCTGCGGCAACTGGCCGTAGTAGCGAAGCCCGGATCCAGGGTAAACATACCCAGTTCATCATATAAGGCTCTGGTATTTATGACAGGCGCGCCGTAAGTGCCGAGAGACACCGGACATTCAATCTGTTTGCCTGTTTCATTATCGGTAATCGTAACTGTGCGTGCCATGAAACCGTCTCCATTTCAGGGGGAAGCCTGTAACTTTATAATTGTATTTTTTCCAGCATACATCTATGAGAAGATACCGCAAGTCAATATGTTGGAGGCTGATTTAGACGAAATTCAGCCATAAAATAAAAACAGCTTATGGTTTAAAGTGTTACGGAAGTATTCAGAGAAAATTTCAAGAATCTGTCATATAATATTGCCTGAAATCGGATATCAGGTTAAAAAATAGCGCATTGACCCGAGAAATAAAAGTCGAAGTCTCCATAGAAACGCAGAAGAACAATGAACTCACCCGAACCATCCCATCTTTACAGCGGTAACACCGCGTTTATCGAAGAAATATATGAACGATACCTGGATAATCCTGCCGGCGTGGCCACCGAGTGGCGACATTACTTTGATGCCCTGAAACAGGAAGTCCCGGAAGCTGCTCCCGCACAAACCCCGAAAGTGGATATTGCCCGTAGCCCGATACGACAGGCGCCACTACCGACGGTAAAAGACGATGTTATTCCGGCGCCGGTACGAACCGAGGCGGTTAATACGGATAATAAAAAGCAGGCCTCGGTACTGCAGTTAATCAATGCCCACCGCTTCCGCGGCCACCAGCAAGCTGATTTGGATCCCCTGAAACAGTACGAACGACCGAAGGTCCAGGAACTGGACCCCGCCTATTACAATTTCACGGAGGAAGACCTTGTGCGAGTTTTCAATACGGGTTCCCTGTTTGCGCCGGATGAACTGACGCTGGCTGAAATCATCTACATCGTCAAAAGCACTTATTGCCGGACGGTCGGCGCTGAGTACATGCACATCAACGAAACGGAACAAAAACGCTGGATCCAGCGCTGGCTGGAAGAATCCGAAGGACATCACCGGTTCTCGCCTGAAAAGAGGAAACGCATACTGGAACGCGTTATTGCCGCCAATGCCCTGGAAGAATACCTGCACAGGAAATACGTGGGACAAAAACGGTTTTCACTGGAAGGCGGCGAAGCCTTAATTCCGCTGCTTGACGAAATCGTCCAGTCTGGTGGAGAAGCCGGGGTCCGCGAAGCAGTTATCGGCATGGCCCACCGGGGCAGGATAAACGTATTGATCAATATTATCGGCAAATTGCCCGGGGAGCTGTTCGATGAATTTGAAGGCGCCGGCAACCGGGAAGTCAATGATCTAAACGCCAATTCCGGAGACGTAAAATATCATCTGGGCTATTCCTCGGATATACAGACCTCGCGAGGCGTTATTCATTTGACCCTGGCGTTCAATCCATCCCACCTTGAAATTATCGACCCCGTGGTGGAAGGTTCCGTGCGGGCGCGCCAGGACCGGCGCCACGATAAATCCCGCTCCCAGGTATTGCCCATAATCCTGCATGGCGATGCCGCTTTCGCCGGCCAGGGCGTGGTGATGGAGACCTTCAACCTGTCTCAAACCCGTGGTTACAGCACCGGCGGCACCGTCCATATTATCATCAATAACCAGATCGGTTTCACCACCAGTGACCCGCTGGATTCGCGCTCGACCCTGTATTGCACGGACGTCGCCAAGATGGTGCAGGCGCCGATCTTTCACGTCAATGGCGATGATCCCGACGCCGTTGTGTACGTTGCGAAACTGGCTTTGGAATATCGCATGGAATTCAAAAAAGACGTGGTCATCGACATGGTGTGCTACCGCAGGCACGGCCATAGCGAAGCGGACGAGCCGGCCGCCACGCAGCCCATCATGTACCGGAAGATCCGGCAACACAAAAACGTCAGAGAGCTCTATTCCGAACGCCTGAAAAAAGAAAAAGTCGTTAGCGAGGATGAAATTCAAGCAAACTTTGAGTCTTACGTCACGTCACTGGAATCCAACCGGAGCGTAGCGGGCGCCAAGGCAAGCAATGCCGATTTCAGGTTTTTGATCAACTATGAGCCGTTCAAAAACACTGCCTGGGATATGTGGGTCGATACGACCATCAGTCCGGCATCAGTCACCAGGCTGACGGAACGCATCACCGATATACCGGCACATTTCAATTTACATCCGACGGTCAGGAAGATCATCGATAACCGTAAAAAAATGGGCGCCGGCGAGTTGGAAATGGACTGGGGTTACGCGGAAACCCTGGCCTACGCGGCCTTGCTTGATGCCGGTTTTCCGGTACGGATATCCGGCCAGGACAGTGCACGCGGGACTTTTTTCCACCGTCATGCAGTCATCCACAACCAGGATGACGGCGATAAGTATTTACCTTTGCAGCATATCGATGAGGGGCAACCTTCGTTCCTGGTCATCAATTCAATCCTCTCCGAAGAGGCCGTATTGGCCTTTGACTACGGCTACAGCAGCTCCGAACCCAACGCGCTGGTGCTCTGGGAAGCCCAGTTTGGTGATTTCGCCAACGGCGCACAAGTTGTGTTTGACCAGTTCATCAGTTCATGTGAGGTGAAATGGGGACGGTTTTGTGGACTTACGGTGTTTTTACCCCATGGCTACGATGGCCAGGGACCCGAGCATTCTTCCGCCAGGCTGGAACGTTTTTTACAGTTGTGCGCCCGGGAGAACATGCAAGTCTGCCTGCCCAGCACGCCGGCGCAGATGTTCCACCTGCTACGACGCCAGGTCATAAGACCGTATCGTAAACCCCTTATCGTCATGAGTCCGAAAAGCCTGCTCCGGCATAAATTATCGACGTCAACTCTGGATAAAATCACTGACGGCGAATTCCAACTGGTGATTGACGAAATAGACAGTAATGTAGAAAAACAAGCCGTAACCCGTTTATTAATATGCAGTGGTAAAGTATATTATGACCTGCTGGAGGCAAGGCGCGGCAATGAAGTCGGGAACATCGCCATTGTCCGCCTGGAACAACTGTTTCCGTTTCCGCTTGACGAATTGAAACGTGTGATTGACTCATACCCGAATGCGAGGGAAATCGTCTGGGTGCAGGAAGAACCCAAGAATCAAGGCGGCTGGTATTATATGCAATCCAGGGGAACCATGATTGGGTGTCTGAGTAACCAACACGTGTTTGGTTATGCCGGACGTTTTTACTCTGCTTCCCCTGCGGCCGGTTCTATGAGCCTACACCTGGCCCAACAAAAACAGTTGGTTGAAGACGCTTTACAACTGGAAAAACTGGAAGTCACTACGCATTTGAAGAAGGTGCATGGGATCAAATGAGCGCGCTGATACAGTTCAATAACCCAGGCAAGAACAGGAGAGCACTGTGTTAGTTGAAGTCAGAGTCCCGGTATTGGCCGAGTCTGTCGCGGAAGCTACGTTAATGGACTGGCATAAGCAGCCGGGTGACGCGGTCAGGTTTGGCGATGCCCTGGTCGACGTGGAAACGGACAAGGTTACCCTGGAAGTTGTTGCTCCGGAAGACGGTGTCCTTTCCAGCATCTTGAAAAACAGCGGTGAGGACGTGGAAAGTAATGAACTGATCGCTCAAGTCGATACCAGCGAACAGGCCTCTTTCACAGTGACTGAGGTAGCGCCTGAGGCCGGCGCAGCAGCAGAACCAAAACCGATACCGGAACCAGTGACGGAACCCGCAGCAGAGCCGGAGCCTGTACCGGAGATGGGATCCGCGCCGGAACCGGAACATGCATCCCAGCAACAGTCCCTGCTTGAAGAACCGGATCAGCCCGACATCAAACTCGTGGAGACGCAATCTACAGGGTCTCGCGAGATATCTCCGCCGACAGAAGAGATTCAACCGGATACCAAATTAAGCCCCGCAGTCAGGAACCTGTTGGCGGAACATAACCTGGACGCTGCTGAGATCCCCACTTCGGGAGACAGGTTGACGAAAGAAAACGTCCTGAATTACCTGGCAGGGGAAGAAGACAAGGGACAGGAAGCAGAAGATATGGAAGAGAATGACCCGGCGGATTTGACCCGGGTTGCCGCCGAACCGGCAACGGTTGCAGTGACGGCCAGCCCTACTGGTGAGGGCGAACGTAGAGCATCGCCCTCCAATGTAAAGACAGCGGCTCCCATTGCCCCCGAGGGTGCGGAAAAACGCGTTGCCATGAGTCGCTTGCGTAAGCGGGCGGCGGAACGTTTATTGGTGGCGCAACGCGAAAATGCGATCCTGACCACGTTCAATGAAGTAAACATGCAGCCCGTGCAGGAATTACGCAACCGCTACAAAGACAGCTTTGAAAAAACCCATGGGGTCAAGCTGGGCTTCATGTCGTTTTTCACCAAGGCAGCGGTTGAAGCCTTGAAAAAAATCCCCATCATCAATGCCTCCGTGGACGGCACGGATATCATCTACCATGACTATTTCGATATAGGTATTGCCGTCAGTTCCCCTCGCGGGCTGGTTGTCCCGATTATTCGGAACGCGGATACCCTCAGTTTTGCCGCAATAGAAAAGACTATCGGAGATTATGGGCAAAAAGCGCGTGATGCAAAACTGACCCTGGAAGAACTGATCGGGGGCACGTTCACCATTACCAATGGCGGCGTGTTCGGGTCCCTGCTGTCCACCCCTATCATCAACCCGCCGCAAAGCGCTATCCTGGGAATGCACAAAATCGAGCAACGCCCGGTTGCAGAAAACGGCGAGGTTGTGATTCGACCGATGATGTACCTGGCGCTATCCTATGATCATCGTATTATCGATGGGCGGGAAGCCGTCTCTTTCCTGGTGACGGTGAAAGAATTGCTGGAAGACCCGTCACGCTTGCTGTTACAGGTTTAACCAGGATATTTCACGGAGGCGCTGAGCACCGATGAACAATCCCCAGCCGTCAATACAACACTTTGATGTCGTAGTCATTGGCGCCGGGCCCGGTGGTTACGTCAGCGCAATCAGGTGTGCGCAACTGGGGTTTTCCACGGCTTGTGTGGACGCTGGGTTGAACAGCAAGGGCAAGCCGGTCCTGGGTGGAACCTGCCTGAATACAGGCTGTATCCCTTCGAAGGCCCTGCTGGATTCATCCCACCATTACTCCTTCATCAAACACAACGCGGCCGAGCACGGTATCAACGTTTCCGGCGTGAAAATGGATATTCATAAAATGGTGACCCGTAAAAACAGGATCGTACAGAAATTGACTCAAGGGATCTCCGGGCTGTTCAAAAAGAACAAGATCGAATGGTTACAGGGTCAGGGAAAACTCTTGGAAAACAACCAGGTGCGGGTAATGCCGAGTAGCCGGGAACCTTCTGAAGAATACACGATATCAGCTGGAAACGTCATTATTGCGACCGGCTCCGTGCCGGCCAGGCTTTCGTTGGCGCCCGTTGATAAGAACAAAATAGTCGATTCCACCAGCGCGCTCTCATTTACGGAAGTCCCACACAGACTGGGTATCGTAGGCGCGGGAGTCATCGGCCTGGAACTTGGCAGCGTCTGGAGCAGGATGGGCTCCGAGGTTGTCATACTGGAAGCGCTGGATGACTTTTTAGCGCCCGCGGACCGGCAGATTGCCGCCGCGGCCGAAAAGATACTGAGGAAACAGGGGTTGGATATACGCCTTGGCTCCAGGGTCACAGGTACGGGTTCAAACAGTCGGGAAGTCATCGTTACTTATGAAGACAGTGAAGGCAAACAACAGTTAACCCTGGATAAACTGATTGTGGCAGTCGGACGCTCCCCCAACACAGAAGGGCTTGGCGCCGAAGAAGTGGGGTTGCACCTGAACAAGGCCGGAAGAGTTGAAGTTGACGAGTATTGCGCGACCAATTTACCGGGCGTCTACGCTATTGGCGACGTGGTGCGCGGCCCGATGCTCGCCCATAAGGCCGCAGAAGAAGGTGTGATGGTGGTAGAACGTCTTACCGGAAAAAAAAGCAGTGTCAACCTGGATATCGTACCCTGGGTCATCTATACCTGGCCGGAAATCGCCTGGGCGGGACAAACCGAGTTTGAATTGAAGGAGACCGGAGAACCCTACAAGGCAGGGGTGTTTCCATTCTCGGCAAGTGGTCGCGCACAGGCTCTGGGCGACACCTCCGGCATGATTAAAATACTCAGCGATGGTAACTCCGATCGGGTCCTCGGCATCCACATAATCGGCCCCAATGCTTCCGAACTCATCGCCGAAGCAGTGCTGGCCATGGAATTTGACGGCAGCTCCGAGGATATAGCACGTACCATCCACGCCCATCCGACCCTGGCCGAAGCCATGCACGAGGCTGCGCTTGCAGCCGACAAACGCGCCCTGCATATCTGAATTTGGACCCCGGGAGGCAAATAACCGCCTCATTCATTTAGCCCGTGTGATATATGGGGTCAGAGTAAAAATACGGCTAATCTGGTAGAGGACGCGGGCTTATTGCTGAGTATTTTTACTCTGACCCCAACTATGACAGAAGCCAAAAGTATGCGTTCGCCCTGTAATGCGCGAAACAGGGCTGTTATCGACAGTAAGTTTTTGTTAGGATGCGAGGAGTTTTGTGCAGCGCAGCGAAATTGATTCACTGGGCTTAACCATGGCACTGACATATCAAGGCACTGACATATCAACTCACTATACAAAGGTAATTTCACGATGACTAACGACGTAGTAATTGTTGCCGCCGCCCGTACACCTATCGGTTCTTTTGGCGGAAGTCTGGCAAATGTCCCGGCCCACTCCCTGGCGGCAACCGTTATTAAATCCCTGTTGGAAAAAACCAGTCTCGATCCCGAGCAGATCAACGAAGTCATACTGGGGCAGGTGTTAACCGCCGGCACCGGCCAGAACCCGGCGCGCCAGGCGGCGATTGAGGCTGGTTTACCCCATTCGGTACCCGCCATGACGATTAACAAGGTCTGCGGAAGCGGACTGAAGGCCGTTCACCTGGCTGCACAGGCAATAAAATGCGGCGACGCGGAAATCGTCATTGCCGGCGGCCAGGAAAACATGAGCCTGGCGCCGCACCTGTTACCCAAATCCCGCAACGGTAACAAAATGGGGGACTGGAAGATGGTCGATTCCATGATTATCGATGGTTTATGGGATGCTTTTAACGATTATCACATGGGCATGACCGCAGAGAATATCGTAACCAGGTTTGATATCTCCCGCGAGCAACAGGATGGGTTTGCCGCACTGTCCCAGCAAAAAACGGAAAAGGCCCAGGCAGACGGGCTTTTCAGGGAGGAAATCGTTCCCGTAAGTATCCCGCAACGAAAAAAAGACCCCATTATCTTTGCCGAAGACGAATATCCGAAGCAGGGAGTTACGGCGGAGGGAATTGCGAAACTGCGCCCCGCTTTTACCCGGGAGGGCACGGTCACCGCGGCCAATGCCTCCGGCCTTAATGATGGGGCCGCGGCCGTTATTGTGATGAATCGCAGTAAAGCCGACGAACTGGGGTTGCCGGTGATGGCCGATATAAGGGCTTACGCCAGCGCCGGCGTTGACCCGGCCATCATGGGTACGGGACCGATACCGGCAACGCAACGTTGTCTGACCAGGGCCGGCTGGACGGTTGATGAACTGGACCTGGTCGAAGCCAATGAGGCGTTTGCCGCACAGGCCATCTCAGTCAATAGCGAACTGGGCTGGGACCAGGAGAAAGTGAACGTCAACGGCGGCGCTATTTCATTGGGACACCCCATCGGAGCCTCTGGTTGCAGGGTTTTGGTCACCCTGCTCCATACAATGCAGCGCCGGGACGCTCACAAGGGTCTGGCCACCTTGTGCATCGGCGGCGGCCAGGGAGTCGCCCTGGCGGTCGAAAGATAGACTACAAATATAAACCTTCTGCTATTAGTGACATGCGTATTATAAAAAAATATCCCAATCGCCGACTTTACGATACCGAGATCAGCAAATATATTACTCTGGAAGACATAAAGAAGCTGGTATTGGACGGAATCGAGTTTTGCGTAAAAGACGTCAAGTCTGAGGAAGACCTGACGAGAAGCATATTATTGCAGATAATTGCGGAACAGGAACACAATGGAAAGCCGATCTTCAATACACCCATGCTGACCCAGCTCATCCGCTTTTACGGCAACGCCTACCAGTCTGCTTTCAGTGAATATTTACAGAAAAGCCTGGAAATGTTCGCCTCACAACAACAGAACATCCAGAAAAATTTCCAGCAGGCAGTCAGCAACAATCCTCTTGCAGCTAAAATGACCGAAATGACTGAACAGAACCTGGAAACGTGGAGACAACTACAGGACAACTTTTTCAAGGCAGCGAGTTTTACCGATTCAGGTAGCAAACGCAAAGATCAAGACTAGTATTCGGGCAAGAGCCTGCCCCTTGACACACATTTAAAATGAAGGAATCATCATGGAAATCACACGCAATACTGTTGATACTTCCAAATTCAATTATGAATCAAAGCCTCCATACGAATTGCGCCAGCAGGATTTTCAAATGGCGATGCAGGATGTGTACGATTTCTTTTTTGACGTAAATTCTCATCTCCTTGCCAAAGGATTACAGCGCCTTGATGATATGCTCCGTCCCGCTATCATGTCAGGGTTGCTCTCAGATATGTTAACTGCAAGTCTAGCAAGGCACTCCCGCGTGTTAACAGAGAATGAATATTTTAATGGTCATCCCGACCTGATCATGCAAGGCAAATATCCCGATAACGCGGTCAAAGCAGGTACGGAAGGAGTGGAAATAAAAACCACAAGAAAAGCCGGAGGGGCAGTTGATACTCATGGAGCACGAGATCAGTGGATGTGTGTTTTTGTTTATACGGTAGATACCACTTCAGAACCTGCAAATCACAGGGTACCGATGACCTTCACTGAGGTCTATCTGGGAAAGGTAACAGTGGATGATTTCCGAAGAAATCCCAGAGGCGAATTGGGGACTCGTACGGCTACGTTACATAAAGACGGTGTCAAGAAACTTCGGGATAGCTGGATATACATGTTTTAGAATTTCCATTCACTCTGAATGTCGCCAGTTTTGGTATTGAGCTACATGCCAAAGTGAAAAAATCAGTATCTTTTTCTACTCCGATGCAGGTATAGCCTACTGCATCCGCCGCTGCCAGCGTAGAACCAGCCCCCGCAAAAGGATCAAGAATCACTCCTTCGCCTAGGGGCAATGAGGCGTAGACAACCTGCCGCATGAACGCCTGGGGCTTTAGACTCGGATGCGGAGCAAGCGTCCTTTCACTTTTTCTGGTAGGCGCTGATGTAATTACGTCACCAAACGGCTTATCTACCAGTGGCCGTCGAAACCCGCCTGTTTTCCACTTCCTTAAATTGTCCTGGACACGTCCCTCAAGCGGTTTTCTATACACAATCCAGGGCTCCCACATCGAACGAGGCATCACGCTAACCTCACTGAATTCCTCATGTGCAGCTTTTGGACGGTCACCGCCACGCATGGTCATGGTAAGGCGTACTATCTCCCCCCTCCTTTCCAGACCGGAGTCAGCCAGAGCAGTCGAAACAATGTAAGAGACAAGGGGATTGGAGGCGACGACAACATGGGCGCCGGGAACGAGTTTCGGAAGTAGCAACTTCGCCCATACAAAGAAAAATGAACCCAACTGTTCCAGTTGTTCTTGCGTGAGCGTAGTAAATCGGGGGAGAGGAGATCGCTTGTTTCCATCAAAAGACGGAGGAATTCGCCAGACACCACCTTTTCCGCTACGTAATTTTCTTTGTTGCTCAGGGCTATATTCATGTAGGCCATAGGGCGGGTCTGTTACGACGGCATGGATACTGTTTTGCTCCCGGCTTTCTATCCAATCAAAGCAGTCGGCATGGACCAGCGTCGACTTGCCAAAATGAAAAGGAGTTTGCCACTGTTGTCTGGAGTCCAACTCACGTTGAATGCCTGAGATGTGTCTGGTGTGATGTCTACGAAGACTGTAAACACCACGTTCTTCCCGAATAAAAACAGCCGGTGTATTGAGCCTCAGGTAGGACCTGATTGAGGATTGAGGCGTCGGTCCGGCTATTTTTTGCACTCGACCCTCAATTTCCTTGACTGACAGTGGCTTGGACGTTAGCAACAGGGTTTGCAGGATGGCATCTCGTACTTGGCCGGGAGGTGTTCTTGAAGCTTGCAGTTTCATGTCTGGTATCATAGACGTCCAGACGTCTCTAGTCAATGGTTTTTATATTATTGATACAGTTGAAAATCTTTAGCAGTGGATTTCTCAAGGATAGTAGGTAGGTCTTGTTCCCTTGAAGTTTTTCATCAAATTTTATTTCCCCAGTGTCGGTTCGTAGGCAGATACGCAATGGGATCACAAAAACGAGGTCCAGCCTGACGGAGCCACGAATCAAACCAGACGTACCATACGAATAGTGAATTAGTGCATAGATCATATACCTCCAAATACTCAGCTATTGTCATAATATTCTCTTGGGGTAACTGTTTTCATATACTCGGCACTATGCAACTTTCACCCGGGCAGTGTGTTCCTCAAATGAAGTCGCGATTGTGTAGGGCTGCCTGGCTTTTTCCATCATGTCAACCAGCGCGTCTATGGTGAATTTTTGAATTTTGCCGCGCATCAGGTCACTGACACGAGTTCGTTGAATTCCGAATATCCTGGCGGCATCATTCTGGGTCAGTCCGTTATCCTTAATCCATGCGGTAATCTTGAGCATCAATTCCGCCTTGATTTTCAGTTTGACAGCTTCACCAGAACCAAAACCCAGATCAGCGAACACATTACCGCCTTTCGGTGTAACGTGGCGGATTTCAGTGCAAATAGCCATGTTGTTTACCTCTTCAACATAAGATAATTGACGATAAAAAAGGAAAATTGAATATACCGATGGCTACGTCATATTTGACAGGTCGTTGAAGACATCATCGGCCGTGTCGCGGGTGCGTTTGGCTGCATCGCTACGCTGGGTTGATATATGGTTCAAATAGTCTTCGCTGATGTCTCCGGTTACATACTCGCCGGTAAAACAGGACATTTCGAAGCGGGTAATTTCCGGATTCCCTTCCCTGGCCGCTTCCACTAAATCTTCCACCTCCTGGTAGATCAGCCAGTCAGCGCCGATCGCCTCACACACCTCTTCTTCTGTCCTGCCGAAGGCGATCAATTCATTGGGGTTCGGAATATCGATCCCATAAACGTTGGGATACAGGACCGGCGGGGCCGCAGAGGCAAAATATACTTTTGCAGCACCGGCGTCCCGGGCCATTTGTATGATTTCCCGGGAAGTTGTCCCCCTTACGATGGAATCATCCACCAGGAGCACGTTTTTACCCTTGAACTCCAGTCCGATCGCATTCAATTTCTGTCTTACGGACTTTTTCCTGATACTCTGCCCGGGCATGATAAATGTACGGGGTATATAGCGATTTTTAATAAATCCTTCGCGGTATTTAACACCCAGTTCATAAGCCAGGGGCAAGGCTGAGGTCCGGCCTGTGTCAGGGATCGGAATGACCACGTCGATGTCGTGTTCGGGTCGGATTCTTAATATTTTTGCCGCCAGCGCTTCGCCCATTCGCAGACGGGTTTTATATACGGAAATATTATCGATGACGGAATCCGGTCTGGCCAGGTACACGTATTCAAAGATACAGGGTGAGTGCTGCGAGTCTTCAACACATTGCTCCGAGAATAACTCACCCCGTTCACTGACGAACACGGCCTCTCCCGGCGCTATGTCACGAAGCAGGGTAAAATCCAGGGCATCTATGGCCACGCTTTCCGAAGCGACGACAAATTCCTTTCCCAGGTCCGTGGTGCGCTCGCCGAAAGCAATCGGACGAATGCCGTATCGGTCCCGGAAGGCAATAACGCCGACACCGGAAATTAACGCGACGGCAGAGTATCCACCGCGACAGCGCTGGTGTAATTTACGTACTGCCGAAAAAATATCTGCCGGCGTCAGGTATTTTTTCTGTTTGCCAATGTGCTGCAATTCGTAAGCCAGTATGTTCAGTAAAACCTCAGAATCCGACTCCGTGTTGATGTGCCTTAATTCATCCATTATGAGATCCTGCTTGAGTTCTTCACTGTTAGTGAGGTTCCCGTTATGGGCCAGGGCAATACCGTAGGGGGAATTGACGTAAAAAGGCTGGGCCTCGGCAGATGAGGAGCATCCGGCAGTGGGATACCTGATATGCCCGATGCCCATGTTTCCTTTAAGGTTAAGCATGTGTCGGGAATGAAAAACATCCCTCACCAGGCCGTTGTTCTTGCACAAATAAAGCCGGGCATCATCAGAGGTGACTATGCCGGCTGCATCCTGGCCCCTGTGCTGCAGGATTGTCAGGCCGTCGAACAGGGCCTGGTTAACGTTTGACTTGGCAACAATTCCGATGATTCCGCACATTTTCTCTACCTGTCTGCCGGTAGCCGGTCATTTGGCTCGTAGCGATGATAAGCGGCGATGTCTTCCGACAGGAAACGTTGCCCCCACACGCATACACGCTGGAACGGTTCGATCAAAACCGCGTTCTGCCACCAGTTCTGCTTCGTGATAGCTGTGAATCCGGCCAGGAAAACGACGATAATAATAATAGCGCCTCCCAGTCCAATTCCAAAGAAAAACCCGAGAAACCTGTCGGCGGCAGTCAAACCCGTCCTGCCGAGCAACTTGACGATAAAGTACCCCAGTGCAGTAAATATTACCAGACTGATGATAAATATACCGGCAAAGGCAAAAATATCCCTGAATATCGAATCGAAGTAATCAGCCAGTAAGTGGGAAAAATAACCACTGAATTTAACTGCTATCACTGCTGCCAATACCCAGGCCGCGATGGAAAACAGGATGTTCAAAAAGCCGTACGCCAGGCCCATGACCGCGGGCAGGAATAAAATCACCAAAATACCTATATCGACGCTTCCCACTGAGTAGTCCCGGTTCGTTTGTCTGATATTTTCAGGTTATCGGTATATCTGATGTTATGAGTTTCGCTATTTTACGGATAATTCAACACTATGCCTTCGAGTTTCATTTCCTTTTTCAACTTCTCTTTCAGTTTCAAAGCTTCCGAGCGCAGGATTTCAGGCCCTACCCTGACACGGTAGAGCAAGGAAGCGTCTTTACCTTTTACCGCCTCATCGATAACGTAGGACCGATACCCGGCAGTCCGTAATTTGTCATTAAGTTTATCGGCGTTTTCCCTGGAAAAACTACCCACTTGAACAACCCAGCCGGTTAACCCCTTGTTATCAGTTTCAACATCTTCCCCGGGTTTGCCGCCATCACCGGCAGTGGCAGCGACTGTTTCCGATGTTGTTGGTTCGGCCTCAACCCTGGTTGCAGCGTCCTCTTGAGGTTCATCATCGGCGCCGGAGGAAGCTGTGGCTGCTTCCGGTGTCACTTGGCCGGTGTCAGTTCGGGTTGCATCCCCGCCGTCATCCGCATCAGTCGGGGCGGCGCTCTCTTCCTGTGATGCTTCAATCGGGAGAATTTCTCCCTGTTCAGGCATGGGTATTAATTTCGAACCGAACTCCATGTCCGGTTTTTCCGGGATATTCGTCGTCGTGATCTTCGTCTCTGCTTCTTGCGAGTCATCCAGTAGCAGAGGAAGAAAAATGACGGCCAATAGAACCAGTACCCCTGCCCCGGTGAGTCTTTCTTTCAGTTGTCGTTCCATATTTCTATCGGTTGTTCAGGTAATCGATTGCAGCGCCGACGCTTATAAATGAGCCGGTAACAATAATCCTGTCGCCAACGCACGCAGATGCTTCGGCATCTGCCAGGGCTGCATGGATGGTTTGAAACTGTTTAATGTTCCCCACGTCTTCATATTTTAGCAACGCGCCGGTTAATTCTGCCAGGCTAGCCGCCCGCTCCGCGTGCAGGTCAGCCACGTACCAGTGATCGGCAATCTCTGACAACCGCTCGAAAACGGCAGTATGATTTTTATCCCTGAGCATGCCAATCACTATATGCGTTTCTCCTACACATGGAATTTTTTTTACATTTTCAACCAGGGCCGAGATGGCCTGTTGATTATGCGCTACGTCCAGGATACAGGGGGTTTCTCCGGGTATGACCTGGAACCTGCCGGCAAGCCGAAAATCCCGCAGACAAGCCTTGATTGTTTCCATACTGACCGGAAATTCATCGGCCAGGGTCTCCAGCGCCATCAGCACACCGGCGGCATTTTGTACCTGTCTGTTATTATTGATACTGGGCTTTGGCAGGTTCTCATAAACCTTGTCGGCCTGCCTCCAGGTCCAGGTGTCCGCATAGATCTCACAGGTAAAATCCAGGCCAGCATGGTAAAGCGGAGCGCCTGCTTCTCTCGCACAGTCGGCTATGGTAGCCGGCGCTGAGAAATCGGAACAGACTGCCGGACGATTTTTCCTGAATATTCCCGCTTTCTCCCTGCCTATGCTTTCCCTGGTGTAACCCAGCCATTTCTCGTGGTCCAGGTCGATGGTCGCTACCAGGGCAACGTCGGCATCCAGTATATTAACGGCATCCAGACGACCACCCAGCCCGACTTCAAGAATAGTGATATCAAGGTCCGAGCGTTGGAATATATCCAGGGCAGCCAGGGTGCCGAATTCAAAATAAGTCAGGGAAATATCTCCCCGCGCCTGATCGATCCGGTTAAACGACTGACAAAGCTCCAGATCCGTTACCTGTTTGCCGTCAATACAAATCCGCTCGTTGTACCGGGTCAAATGGGGTGATGTGTACGCTCCCACCATATAACCGGAGCGTCTTAACATCGCATCAAGCATTGCCGCGCTGGAACCTTTTCCATTGGTGCCGGATATACTGATTACCTTGCTCCCGGGTTTGAGAAGGCCCATCCTTGCAGCCACCTTGTTACAGCGGTCAAGACCCAATTCTATAGCAGTAAAATGCAAGCTCTCCTGCCATGCCAGCCAATCTGCCAGGCTGGAAAACCTGAGTGGGAATTGTTCGGATAAGGTTGTCGGAACGGAACTCATTGGCAATGGGTATTCAAACAGCCATTGGGTTATGGCAAAGCATGGATAACAATGACGCTATTTTATCCCGCATATTACGCCTGTCCAGGATCATATCGATATTCCCGTGTTCCAATAAAAACTCGCTTGTTTGAAATCCTTCCGGCAAGGTCTCGCGCACGGTTTGCTCAATAACCCTTGGGCCGGCAAACCCGATCAGGGCATTCGGCTCTGCAATATTGATATCCCCGAGACTGGCGATGCTGGCCGACACGCCACCCATTGTGGGATTTGTTAAAACCGATATATAAGGCAACCCCGCCTTTTGCAGTTTGGCCAGGGCCGAGCTTGTTTTTGCCATTTGGAAAAGCGAAATCAGGGCTTCCTGCATACGCGCGCCGCCACTTGCAGAGAAACATACCAGCGGTAGATTATTATCTATACAGGCATCAACGGCGAGCACAAACCTCTCCCCTACGACCGAACCCATGGACCCCCCCATAAAATCGAATTCAAAGGCAGCGGCAACGACGGAAATCTTTTTAACACTGCCCATAATAACCACCAGGGCATCATTTTCTCCGGTTTCCTTATGGGCGCTTGTCAGCCTGTCCTTGTATTTCCTGCTATCGCGAAACCTGAATTTATCAATCGGCCTGATATCAGGGCCAATTTCAACCCTGGACTCCGTATCCAAAAAACCATCCAGTCTTGAACGCGCGCTGATTCGCATGTGGTGAGCGCATTTCGGACAAACTTCCTGGTTGCGCGCCAACTCCGCGCGGTAAAGTGTGGCGCTACACTTACCACATTTCGTCCATACCCCCTCAGGCACGGTCCGGCGATTGGCGCCATTGGTCTTGATTCTCGAGGGAAGTAATTTATCCAGCCAACTCATATCGCACGTCGCTATGCCACCTTATCCAGGACACGTCGAACAGGCTCGACAAATGAACCAATATGGGCTGAAATATCTCCGCTCCCGGTCTCAGCGGCATGGATCTTTTCAACCAGGGCGCTGCCGATGACAACCGCGTCACAATAATTCGCGACGCGCGCGGCCGTTTCAGCATCTTTAATCCCGAAGCCAACGGCCACGGGTAAATCTGATTTCCGCCTTACAAGGTTCATCTTTTCATTCACCTCATCCGGATTGGCTCCTTTGCCACCGGTAGTGCCTTTCACAGATACATAATAAAGAAAACCGGAAGCAATCCCAGCGATGATTTCAATCCGTTGCTCGGTGGTGGTCGGGGTAATGAGAAAAATCTGGTCGATTTGCCCGGCGCGTAAATGCCGGTTGAGCAACGTCGACTCCTCAGGCGGCATATCAACGATGATAATCCCGTCAACGCCTGCCGCAGCGGCATCCCCGGCAAATTCTTCGTAGCCAAATACTTCAACAGGATTCAAATAACCCATCAATATTACCGGAGTGCGGGTATCGGTTTGACGAAACCGCTTAACCATTTCCAACACGTTCGACAGCGAAACACCCTGCGCCAGCGCGCGTTCATTGGCTCGTTGAATCACCGGGCCATCCGCCATCGGATCCGAAAACGGGACACCCAACTCAATCGAATCAGCTCCGTGCCGAACCAGGGCCTGCATAATTGTGAGCGTCATTTGCGGGGAAGGGTCTCCTGCGGTTATAAACGGAATCAGGGCCTTTTTGTTCTGCTGCTTCAGCGCCTGGAATGTGGATGAGATTCGACTCATGGGTTGACGGAGTTCAGATTTTTGAAATATTGTAGACTACCAGAAACGGGGGCAGATTTAAATCTACCTGTTTTCTGCTAGAGGGTAATGCCTTCCAGTGTCGCAACCGTTTGTATATCCTTATCCCCGCGGCCTGAGAGATTGATGACGATCGTTTCATCCTTGCCCATATCGGCGGCAATTTTACTTGCATGGGCCAGGGCATGGCTGGATTCCAGCGCCGGCATGATGCCTTCCGTGCGGGTCAGGTCATGAAATGCAGCGATGGCTTCGGTGTCGTTTGCCGTTACGTATTCCACCCGGCCCCGGTCTTTTAACCAGGCATGTTCCGGACCTACGCCCGGGTAATCCAGTCCGGCGGAAATCGAATGTGTCGGCATGATTTGTCCGTGTTCATCTTCCATAAGGTAAGTCCGGTTGCCATGCAGAACGCCGGCTTTCCCGGCACTCAGCGGGGCGGCATGCCGACCGGTCTCCAGGCCCAGCCCACCGGCCTCCACACCGATTAACCTGACTGATTCGTCATTGATAAACGGATAAAATAATCCAATCGCATTGGATCCGCCACCGACACAGGCGATGAGAGTATCGGGTAGTTTTCCCACAGTCTCCAGACACTGTTGCCTGGTTTCCCTCCCGATGATCGACTGTAAATCCCTCACCAATACCGGATACGGATGGGGCCCCGCTACGGTACCGATAATATAAAACGTATTATCGACGTTACTCACCCAGTCCCGCATGGCCTCATTCATGGCGTCTTTCAGGGTCTTTGAACCGGAGGTGACTTCAACCACCTGCGCCCCCAGCAGCTTCATACGGAACACGTTGACGGCCTGACGTTGTATATCTTCGGCGCCCATGTATACGACGCACTCCATGCCCATGCGCGCGGCAACGGTAGCAGTGGCCACCCCGTGCTGGCCTGCGCCTGTTTCCGCAATGATGCGTGTTTTTCCCATTCTCTCGGCCAGCAGGATCTGGCCCACCGTATTATTGACCTTATGGGCGCCGGTATGATTTAAATCTTCCCGCTTGAGATGGATTTGTGCGCCGCCCAGCTTCCTGCTCCACCTCCGGGCGTGATACAAGGGTGATGGACGGCCGACGAATGTTTTCAAATCACGGTCGAATTCCGCCAGAAATTTATCATCATGGATGTACTTCTTATAGGCTCGGGTCAACTCATTTAGTGGCTCGATCAATGTCTCTGCGACGAATCGACCGCCATAAACGTCAAAATGACCGTACTCATCCGGCATCCGAACCTCGTCCATACAAGGTGTTTCAATACCCTGCGGAGTAGAAACTACAGTCTTAACCATTTGCTACCTCACGTATAAATGCGGTCATTTTATCTTTATCCTTGATTCCCTCGTCAAGTTCGACTCCACTACTCACGTCAACCGCATACGGCCTGGTCTTCGCAATTGCCCGGCGCACGTTTTCAACCGTCAGCCCTCCCGCAAGGATGATGGGCATGGATAAGTCCCCGGGGATTTTACTCCAGTCAAAACTGACACCGGTCCCACCATGGGCAGTTTCAGAATAACTGTCCAGCAACAGGGCCGCGGCATCGGCATACCGCTCACAAGTCATATTTAAATCAATATCATCCTTCATCCTCAGGGCCTTGATGTAGGGTTTGTCGAAACTGCCGCAAAAGCCGGGAGACTCATCCCCGTGAAACTGGATGATATCCAGGAAAACAGTTTCCAGAACGGCAGAGACGAATTCTCTGTCAGGGTTTACGAACAGGCCCACTTTTGCCGGAAAAGGCGGCAATTGACCGATAATTTCCTGTGCCTGAAGGGGTGCAATAAATCGGGGGCTGCCCTGGTAAAATACAAACCCTATGGCATCAGCCCCTCCGGATATGGCGTCACGGGCATCCTCAACGCGGGTAATACCACAAATCTTTGTTCTTACACGCTGCATATATTCGGTAACTCAGGTAAAGACTTTACTTCGGGAACCTGATATTTATCGGGATAATTCACTCCCACCAGGTACAGGCCGCCGGCTGCCCCGGTAATGCCTCCACAAGCCCTGTTTTTAGCGTTAAGCACGTCGAGCTCCCAACCAACCTCTTGTTTACTCATGCCTATTTCCATTAACACGCCGGCTATATTCCGCACCATGTGGTGAAGAAACGCATTAGCTTCAATGACAATGGTAATAAATTCATTGTCCCGGGTCACGCCCAGGTTCAACACGTTCCTGACGGGCGATTTCGCCTGACAGGATTTTGCCCTGTATGAAGTAAAATCGTGTTTGCCAACCAACGACAGGGCTGCCCGGGACATCCTGTCAGCATCAAGACGCCGACATTCCCAGGTGACGCGGCTATAGCTTATTCCCGGACGCGCCGGGCGATTCAGGATGATATATTTGTAAATGCGACTCGTTGCCGAGTAACGCGCATGAAAATCCGGTTCAACGGATTTTGCCCAAACCAGACTGATGTCTTCAGGCAAATGGGTATTCGCTCCCAATACCCATGAATGGGTATCCCGGACTGCGTCCGATTCGAAATGAATAACCTGGTTCAGCGCATGGACCCCGGCATCCGTCCTGCCGGCGCAGGTCACTTCAACCGGATGGTCGGCGACTGCCGACAGCGCGGCTTCTACCCGCTCCTGCACGGAGGCTGAGTGTTTTTGTTTTTGCCACCCGGAATATTGCGAACCTTGGTACTCAACTCCAGCGGCAATCTTCATGATAACGGGTCACCCCAATAACCCCGGGTTACAACTTCTCGAGTAATTGTCTGGCCTTTTCTATTTGTCTGGTATCTCCCTCGGACAAGACCTCATTCAGGATGCTACGGACCTGGTCCTTATCATCAAGCTCAAGATAGGCTTCGGCAAGTTCAAGTTTATTGTCCACCTTGTCATCCTCTTCGGGGTCTTCATCTTCCGGCAGGCCGGGAGCCAATGCTTCAGGACTATCGGCGCCGTCATCCATATCTATTTCCAGGTCCGGCATCTCTTCCGTCATTTCAGTATCGACTTGATCAAAATCAACCTCATCCAAAAAGTCCGACTCATCAGCGACGGCTTCATCCGAAAAATCCGGATCCTCAGCATCATCGGGTTTTTTCCGGACAAGCAGCAGGACGCCGACAATCACCAGCGCGAGGATACCCGCAAGCACCCCGGCAGCAATCTTCAGATTATCCCTGACCGCGGCAACCGCCCGGTTAAAGACTTCAGCCGCCTGGTCAAAGATTAATTTTCCCCGCGCAATCAGGTCGGGGCCAGGCTTGGCCGGCGTCGTTATCGATTCTGACTGCAGCGCAGCCAATTCATCGTCCTTCAGTTCAACCAACCGTCTGAGATCCTCGATGATGGCTTCCGCTTCGGATAACTTGTTCTCAAGTTCCGTATTTTCCTGCGACAACATTTCAACCTGTTCAGTTGCCAACACCAGGGCTTCCTCATCAACGGAGTCTTCCGGTTCGGCGCCCGGCGTCCCGCCACCGTCTTCTCCATCTTCAACGGCTGCGACCAACCGGAGTTCAGCATCCGCCCCAGTCGTGGTTGAACCGGGTTGCACCGGCACATCGCCGATAAAACGGCCGCCGGCCTCCAACCAGAGTTCGTTATGGATCAGCACCTCGGCAAATGCCTCCGGCACCGCAAGCGCCTGTAATTCGACGCTATCCGGCATCCGCAGGATTTCATCTTTTTTCAGGTGGTTTATATTATTGTCGATAAAAGCATCCGGGTTTGCTCTCAGCAAGGCCAACATCATTTGTTGCACTGACACGGAAGAATCAGGGCGATACCGGCCGGCAATAGACCATAAGGTCTCCGCTTCGGCAACGGGACCATAATCGCCTCTCGCGACGAGTGCCGATCCAACCTCCTGCACATCATTATCAACGGCAGGAACGAATTCCGGAGTGCTGCGAACAGGTTTTTCGACAGTACCTGAAGGGTCCAGTTGCACGGTGTATTCCCTGAACAATCGACCTTTGGACCACGCCGCCTCCAATAGAAAGCGTACATGAGATGCCTGGAGCGCCTCATTGCTATAGATGCGGATATGACCCGCATCGCCAGCGTCGCGCACAAGTTCGATTTGCAGGTTTTCCAGGGCCGGCGACCAATCTATGCCGGCCCAGCGATAACTGTCAATCTCCGCCAGACCGACCTGCAGTTCATCAAGTTCGTCAGTCGATGCGGCAAGTAATTGAATTTCCGCTTCCAACGGCTGACCTGAATCTGACTTGAGGTTTATATTGCCGAGACCCAGGGCATACACCGAGGCAGGTATTACCAGGAATATCAGGCTGATGAACATTGTTCGCATGGTTAGTTTCCAGTTTCAGGTTTTTGGTTTCCAGCGGTCATTTATACTACTCCCATCTTTTTCTAACAACTAAAATCTGACCACTAAAAACTATTACATATACTGTTTTAAGGAACCTCTGATTAAGTCAGAGGTTCCAACGATACAGTGATGTATCGTCAAAATCAATGACAGTAGGTCATTGATTTTGTGAGGATAATAAAAACGTGTCCCGTACCCCGTATCAAAGCCTGCCCCGTACTTGATACGGGGTACGGGGCAGGCTTTGATACGGGATCGCATTTTTGTTTTCCGTACTCCGACAAGTCCTGAGCCTGTCCCGTACTAGATACGGGAATGGACTTGTTCAGAGTTTCCTTAACAGGATTTCCGCAATTTGGACACTGTTTAATGCGGCGCCTTTCCTTATGTTGTCGGATACCACCCAAAAATTAATGCCTCTTGGATGAGACATATCTTCCCGAATCCGGCCGACAAAGACCGGATCCCGTCCTGATGCCTCCGTCACCGCAGTAGGATACCCGCCGTCTTCGCGCTCATCCATAACAACAATGCCGGGGAAATTACCCAGTAACTCTCTCACCTGAGTAGCGGATATCTTCTCTTTCGTTTCAACGTGTACGGCCTCGGAATGCCCATAAAAAACCGGCACGCGAGCACAGGTCGGATTCACCAGGATCGATGGATCGCCCAGGATCTTTTGCGTCTCCCAGACCATTTTCATCTCTTCCCTGGTATAACCATTCTCCTGAAAAACATCGACCTGGGGCAGGACGTTAAATGCTATCTGCCTGGGGTGAACCGTCGGTGAAGCGGGTTTGCCGTTGAACAGGGCGATGGTTTGCTGCTCCAGCTCTTCTATTGCCGTTTTCCCTTTCCCGGATACCGCCTGATAAGTGGCAACATTGACGCGTTCAATGCCGGCGGCATCGTAAATGGGTTTCAGCGCCATCACCATCTGTATGGTAGAACAATTCGGGTTCGCTATAATGCCCCGCTTGGAATGCTGCTCCAGGGCAGCGGGATTCACCTCAGGCACCACCAGGGGAATGTCGTCTTCATAACGAAACTGTGAGGTATTATCGATGACAATCGCCCCTTTCGCCACGGCCTGCGGCGCGTAGACAGCAGAAACGGAAGCCCCCGGTGAAAATAAACCAATATCGATGTTGGAAAAATCGAATGAAGCCAGATCTTCGACTACCAGTTCATCATCATCAAACTCGATTCGCTTCCCCGCCGAACGGTTGCTGGCGACGGCATGCACCGTATTATACGGAAAATCCCGCTCCGCCAGGATCGACAATATGGTCCCGCCGACCTCTCCGGTCGCGCCGACAACTGCGATGTTGACTCTGTTGTTCATTATCTGGTTTCTGGTTTTTGGTTTCCAGTGTTTATATATAAGACTTCCATCTTTTCTAAAAACTGACTACTAAAAACTAACCACAAATTGCGCTGACTACCGCGTCGCCCATCTCCGTCGTGGATACTTTTTTAGTGCCTTGTGTATATATATCCGCAGTCCTGAAGCCCTGGGCCAATACGGATTTCACCGCGTCTTCGACCCTGTCCGCCTGTTCGGGCAGGGCCAGGGAGTAACGCAGCATCATCGCGGTGGACAATATCATTGCGAGGGGATTGGCTATCCCCCGGCCGGCGATATCCGGCGCGGAGCCATGGATAGGCTCATACATCCCCTTGCCGTGCTCGTCCAGCGAGGCGGAAGGCAACATGCCGATCGAACCACTGAGCATGGAGGCAAGATCAGACAAAATATCACCGAACATGTTGGTGGTGACGATAACGTCAAATTGTTTCGGCGCACGCACCAGTTGCATGGCGGCATTGTCCACGTACAAATGCTGGAGCTCGACTTCCGGGTATTCGCCAGCCACGTCGACCATGATTTCACGCCAGAGTTGGGTCGCTTCCAGCACGTTCTCCTTGTCAACGGAACAAAGACGTTTATCGCGCCGCATGGCTACGGCAAAAGCCACGTGAGCAATACGGCGAATTTCGGACTCCGTGTAGCGCAGAGTATTGACGCCTTCCCGTTCCCCGGATTGCGTGGTACCCACTCCCCTGGGCTCACCAAAATAGATACCACCGGTCAATTCGCGTACGATTAAGATATCCAGGCCACTGACCAGTTCCGCCTTCAGTGACGAGGCATCCACCAGTTGCGGGTAGGTAATCGCCGGTCTCAGGTTGGCAAACAGAGAGAGTTCCGACCGCAAGGGCAACAAGGCACCGCGCTCCGGCCGTAGTGCGCGTTCCAGTGAATCCCACTTCGGCCCGCCAACCGCTCCGAACAACACGGCATCACTCGCCAATGCCATCTGCAGCGTTTGCTCCGGCAGCGGGGCGCCGCATTCATCATAAGCCGCGCCACCCACCAGTGCCTGCTCGATAGTAATATCCAGACCATACTCCCGAACCAGTGCAGCCAGGACCTTCTCTGCCTCCGCCATAATTTCCGGGCCAATCCCGTCACCCGCCAATACCAGAACATTATTACTCATACTGAAACCTTCCCATTATTACGAATTTCTCTGCCGTGTAAAACGTCGAATTATACCACTAGCCCGTATATCTCACCAATGGATGCGATGATGGCGCCGGATAATCAAGAGACGGTTTTATTTTCTTTCTTGGTAAATAAGCGGAATTTATCCGATAATTCCAGCCAAACGGGCTGGAAGAAGATTGGTAAACTACCGAAATTCATCGATAACACAGGAGTTATGAGCTAATGAGTAATATTGAAGACATTATTAATGAGGGATTCGAGCAACGTAATAACATCGCGACCTACGTCGCGGGTGAAGTACTCAGAAAAGCCGTAAATGAAGCAATAGCAGGGTTGGACCGCGGCGATTTGCGGGTTGCGGAAAAAAAAGACGGTGAATGGGTCGTCAATCAATGGTTGAAAAAAGCCGTACTCCTGTCTTTTGCATTAAACGATAACCACGTCATTGAGGGTGGCTTCACTAATTATTACGACAAGGTGAAACCCAAGTTTGAAAGCTATAATAAAAACGATTTTACCGATACGGGCGCGCGGGTGGTGCCGCCCGCTATGGCTCGTTACGGCAGTTTCGTAGCGGACAACGTTGTCCTTATGCCCAGCTACGTCAATATCGGCGCTTACGTGGACTCAGGCACAATGGTGGATACCTGGGCCACGGTGGGTTCTTGCGCCCAGGTAGGCAAAAACGTACATCTTTCCGGAGGCGTCGGCTTAGGGGGAGTGCTGGAACCGTTGCAGGCCAACCCGACCATCATAGAAGACCATTGTTTTATCGGGGCGCGTTCCGAGATCGTTGAGGGTGTTATAGTCGAAGAAGGATCCGTGATTTCAATGGGTGTGTATATCGGTCAAAGCACCCGGATTTACAACCGGGAAACCGATGAAATCACTTACGGCAGGGTGCCGCCCGGCTCTGTCGTAGTATCCGGCAACCTGCCCTCAAACGACGGTAAATACAGCCTGTACTGCGCGGTCATTGTTAAACAGGTTGATGAAAAAACCCGGAGCAAAGTCAGCCTGAACGAGTTGTTGAGAGACCTTTAAGCCATAGAAAAGGGAACAGATTTATTTTTCATACTGCCAAAGCCCCCGCTGCCACTCCCACGAAAGTGGGAGTCCAGTAAACAAACCATCGCGTTAGCGATACATTATTACGACCAGAAAAGGGGACAGATTTATTTTCCCGTTATCCTGAAAAATAAATCTGTCCCCTTTTCTGCTTGTATTAAGTCTTAATCGTCATTATACTTGACGTCTTCTTACAGACCGTTATTCAGTCGTTTGAAGTTCTGGGGGCGTACCTGGTTTCGACGAGGGTACCAAATCCCAAGGGGCATGCCGAGGCGCAGATTACCTCGTAAATACAGCTGCAAACTTTTTAGTTGCCGAAGAAGACAACTACGCTCTAGCTGCATAAAGCCGGCTAGCCTTTGACTGATATGTGCTTGTACTTTCAACTCAGAGGTCATATATACAAGCTCGCGATGAAATCTGTCCGGGGTGGATTCGCTAAAACTTAACGGACTCGTTATCTGCCTTCCCCCGCCGGTTTGGGTAGCAGGTGACTAAATTTAAAGAATCGGCTAAGCATGTAGAACCGAAGGCAGAGGGCTCGCGGACGCCGGTTCGACTCCGGCCGCCTCCACCATTTACCCCTGTTTTACCTGACCTCCTCTAAGCTTTGGGTGGGCCAATTTACGCTGATGAGGTCACGGGTTAAACCTGGCCACCACCCGACCTCAGTCAAACTGCTGCATTAGTCAGTGAATGGAGTTTTTTTAATGTATCGGGATACTGGCGAACCATCATGATCAATGCAGCCGCCTGCGTATTCGGTTTGGCGCGTCCCTGTTCCCAGTTTTCCAGTGTGCGTGTTGATACACGCAGATGACGGGCAAACACCGCCCGTGACACATGTAGTTGCTCACGTATATCCCGGATGAGATCGGCATTTATTTCCAGAGGTGGTAAATCCTCTACGGTATGGGTTCGCAACGTGATCTTACCTTCGCGATGATCACGCATGGCTTCAACACCTTGCAACAGTTCATCAATCAGTTTGCGCTTGTTACTCATTGCTCTAACCTCCTGGCGGCCAATTCTGTCTGTATCGCCCGTTTCAGTATGCGTTTTTCCTCAACCGTTAAATCGGTCGTTTCATCTTTACCGTAAATAGTGACAAACCAGATCTGGTGATCGGAAGTCAGATGGTAATAAATGATCCTTAAGTCCACCACGCTTACCTTTACCTCGTACGGAATCCCGCCAGCGTAGTTTCCGAAATCCACCTGTACCAGGCATGAGTTTCCCTCGCGTTGGGTCCTCCATCAGAGCAAGCTGCAAATCCTGGTAACTCTGGTCATTCATATAATCGGGCAGTAGCCGGGTAAACGAAGGGGCTTCAAAGAACACCAGATTCATCAGACTAATTATACGCAAACTGCGTATATTGTCAAGTGTTACCTAAAGTCGTAATTTGCTCATCCGCCCGCCGGCAAGGCCGTGATTCCCCGTTCTCAAAAACGAACGTTTTCGAGAAGATTTCCACAAGGCGCTAAAAATCCCGGAAACAAGCCTTTTTTCATTCTCAAAACTTATTCTTGATTGCATTTTCTCGATTTGCTACTCTTTGACGGGTTTCGATAACTTTCAGAATCCGGTAAAAAATGCAAATCGGCTATGTCCGGGTATCCACCCAGGACCAGGACCTGCGCTTGCAGTATGAAGCGCTTCGCCAGGCCCAGTGCGACAAAATATATGAAGACAAGGCCAGCGGCGCCAATGCCTCACGGGACGGCCTGAAGCTCGCGCTGGATATCCTGCGAGAAAACGATACCCTGGTCGTGTAGAAACTCGATCGCTTGGGGCGCAGTGTGAAAGACCTGGTGAACATCGTCTGTGACCTGGAGCTGCGCGGTGCACAGCCCCGGCTGATATAGAGGGACTTTACATGCTTGAGAAACGCCCAGTCAGTAGTGCCCTCACCGACTAACAGGATGGTATGGCGGGCAGCGCGCTTTACTCGGGAAGGCATACGCCAACCCATTAAAAGTTTGGAACAGCGCCGTAGGCGCCAGCACGGTACTTGGCATACAAATTGTCATCCCGCCGAATACCCTTCATATCACCCAGTTGCCATGCCTCGCTGAAACCATCGGGGGCTTTCTCGATGAGCAGGACCTGATCCTTCTGCAGATCATTGAGAACCTCATGCGCATGGCAAGTAAAGATAATCTGTGCATTGTGAGGATTGCGTTCACTGTCCATGAACAGATTAAGCATCGCATTAATCATGTCCGGGTGTAGATTTGCTTCCATCTCATCGATGATGGCGATGCCGCCATGCTCCAGCGCCGGCAAAATCTTCTCCAGCAATATATATGTGGCCTGTGTACCATTGGATTCATCCAAGAACAATAGCTTTTTCTCCTCCCTGCCCTTGCGGTGGACACCAATGGCAAAATTGACCTCTTTGTTCTTGCTTGTTTCATTTTCTACAAACTTATGGGATTCAATGACGACTTTGACCAAACCCAAATCCAGATGGCTCAGAATATCGGACATCTGCGCGCGTAGTGCTGGCCGGTCATGAAAGAAATTCGTGGCATCGAACACATTGCCGGTCTCGAAATGAACCCGACCGTTATAGTTCATATTGGAATGAAACCGCTTAAAATAACTGGCCAGTTCCAGTGCGTATGGCACGTTGTACTGGGCTGCTGTTGCGATCAACGATGCGTTCGGTCGGACTTTTTCAGCTTCACGTGCTGCAAATCCAAAATTCTGCTGACGGATGTTATAAGCTGAAACCGACTCAGACCAGTCACGCCGGAAAATAAAGCTGAAGAACTTGCTGGTCTTGAGATGCAAGGATTCATGTACCACCCGCGCCTGGTTGATAATCAGCGAATAACGGTACTGTCGGCCCTTGTCCTCGAAATCAATCTCGAACTCGCTATCTGTCATGTCAGAGAAAATGTGGGGCTGAACCAGGATTTTGTCCTCCGGCGTGCTAGTAATAAACGAATGCGCAACAAACCATTTCAGAAATGGCAATGGCTTCAATGCATTGGTTTTACCCGAGGCATTGTGACCGATGGCCACCAGTACTTTCGACAGACGTGTGCCGCCCGGACTCTCGAACACCAGATCCGAGGCAGGAACCTGGCGATTGAGCACAAAGGAAACTTCCGTTTCCTCAGCAAACGAAAAAAAGTTTTTGAACCGGTAATTATGGATCATGATCGCACCTAATTTGGATACTATAAGACAAAAATAACAAAATTATGTTAATTATATCTTAATATCATATAATATCAAACCTTATTTTCGGTTTTTCACCAAATTATTGATAGGCTTGGCGGCTAAGAACGGGCCTGCCGAAGCAGGAGGCCTGAATGCCAACCGTGCTACGAGTTCTGGGAAACGAGTTCTGGGGACAAAGTACTTAATTCTGGAATACTGTCAATTCTGAAAAAGAAAAAATCGGGGCCAAAACAACGGTAGGATAATTAAGTATTGTGTCCCCAGAATTTCCGATAGAACTATCTAGTCCTAGGTTGTTGATTGGCATGTGGTTTTGGCGCCAATTCGCATCGTATACTATTGAATAGCTTGATTACAGGGTGGTCAATTGCAATCGCCAATTTACAGTAATAACCCTCTACGCTTGTCCGTCACCTGCAGGATCTTATCGACAAGCACTTCAGAATCGTTATCAATCGGTCGATCAACGACTCTATACGTTGCAACAAGTTCGGTAGAGTTCAGTTCACAATGAAGGTAACCTCGCTGATCGCCGCCGAAATATTGTGTGTGCGGATTTTCAGGTAACGCCTCAGCTACAGAAGAGGACCACAGGCACGGCGATGATATGGACGTTACGGCAAGCTCTGCTGCAACCGGTGTGGCTGATTCGGGTTGCGAGAAATCTTTGAGCACATCAAAGGCTGCTCCGCAATGCCAATCACCGCTGATTACTACAGGATTTTCAAGATTAGGATTGGCAATCTCGGTTATTATTCTAGATCGTTGTGCTGTATAACCATCCCATTGATCCATGTTGAATCGATTTTCGGGGTAGCGGAACTCACTAAACCACGTCTGCTGTGCAATCAGATTCCATCTCGCATCGCTTTGTCTCAATGTGTTGGCCAACCATCGTTCCTGGTCGAGACCAATCATCGTCTTACCAGGATTGTAACGATCACTACAGTCAACATCGCCCGGAAACGCCTGCCCACAAGGCTGGTCGGAACGATACTGCCGGGTATCCAACATGACCAAATTTAATTGCCGCCCGAATTTGAACTGATCATGTATACGCAATGAGGAGTTCAGCCCATTTAGCGACGGCCGTTGTTCCAGTGGCATATGCTCGTAAAACGCCTTTAATGCGGCCCAGCGCCGAACACGAAATTCAAGATCCGTCTGTCGATCCGGGTCCTCCGGA
This sequence comes from Gammaproteobacteria bacterium, assembly GCA_965248145.1. Taxonomy (GTDB): domain Bacteria; phylum Pseudomonadota; class Gammaproteobacteria; order Eutrophobiales; family Eutrophobiaceae; genus JAAXHV01. Next base: position 3,109,841 of record OZ252091.1, read on the forward strand.
ATATATCCTGCCCAGTTATTGTCTATTTCGTGATCATCGAAAGATACTACCCATGGGGTCGCTGCATGAGCTGCCTGCAGGTCGGGATCGAGCCGATACTGAGCATACCGGTTGCGGTAGTCCCAAAGCGTGCGAATCTCCGGGCTCAGGTGTTGACGGACTACTGTAATATCCGGACCAGACTCAATTAGTCCCGCTTCAACAAGGGGATGCGGGGCCGTACCTAAGGGGGTTGGGGCATATTCATAGATGTAATCTCCCAGGTGCACCACCAGATCAGGCCTGGTTGCGGCCATGTCTCGATAAGCACCATAGAAACCATATTCAAAGTGTTGGCAGGAAGCGAATGCCAAACGTAAAGGCAAGTCATCGCTTCTGGCAGGCGCTGTTAGCGTTCGGCCAATCGGGCTGGCGTCTTCGCCCAGGTAGAATTGATAAAAATACTCCGTATACGGTTTGAGTCCTGATGCTGTAAAGTGAACACTGTGAGCGTCTTCGGCAGGTGCAGTAACAACCCTGTCAATGACCGAATGTCGAAGACCGGGGTCGAGGCACACCCTGCACCGGAGTTTCAAGTCCGTTTTTGTTGCACCACCACCTTCTAAAGGCGCAGGAGCAACTCTGGTCCAAAGTGTAACCCTGTCTTCCCTCGGACATCCTGAAGCGACACCAAGTGAAAATGGGTGGGCGCCGGATTTAGACGCCCACGAACCAGCTAAAGGTGTGGTAGCAATCAATCCTGCAGTTGACAGCAAAAATCTACGCCGGCTGGGCATGTCTCCTCCTGCGCCAATTTTCTCCGTTTGATGTACCTTGAATGCTAGAATTTATACCGTAGACCGCCCCCCAAGAGCAAAGGGGACCCGTAATGGGCGCTATCCTGGCCCACAACAGTGTCAATTGTCAACAGGAAATTAAAATGTCCACTTTTCAGGATTCTAAAATGTCCCCTGGTGGATAAAGAAATGGCTGTGTCAACCATCTTGTGTATCAGTCAGTCTCAGACAACTGTTCCGGTTTCATTACAGGCGCCCGTCCCAACAACCCTGCTTTACGCTTCTCTTTCAGCCGGTAACTCTCCCCCTTGATATTCAAGGTCGTGGCATGATGCAGTAAGCGGTCCAGGATCGCCGTGGCCAGCACCTGGTCACCGAAGATCTCGCCCCAGTCGATGAAGCTCTTGTTGGAGGTCAGGATGAGGCTGGCCTTCTCATAACGACGTTGAATGAGACGGAATAACAAGCTGGCATCTTCCCGGGACAAGGGCAGGTAGCCCATCTCATCGAGAATGAGCACTTTGGGGTAGACCCATTGTTGCAGTTGTTTCTCCAGGCGGTTCTCATCCCGGGCCCGTTTCAGTTTGCTGAGCAGATTGTCCAGGGTCAGGAACAAGACCCGATGACCGGCTTCCACCGCTTTCACGCCCAGGGCGACGGCCAGGTGAGTCTTGCCCACCCCCGGTGGCCCCAGCAGAATGACGTTCTCGCCGCGTTCCACAAACGCCAGGCCCGCCAGGGTCTTGACCAGTTTACGGTCCAGGCTCGGTTGGAATGCGAAATCGAACTGCGCCAGGGTCTTCACCCAGGGCAGACGCGCCTGCCGGAGCCGGCTGTCCACCCCGTTCACATGGCGTCCCTGCCATTCGACCCGCAAGGCCTCGGTCAGAAACGCCGGGTAATCCCATTCCTGTTTGGCGGCCTGCTCACACACCGTCTCCCACTGCGCCGGCAGGTGCTGGAATTTCAGCCTCGTCAATAACTGTATCAATTCCATTGTCCGGCCTCCTCATACACGGCCAACCCGCGCCGTTCTACCTGCAGGGTGTCCCGCCACAGCGCCGCATGATGGGCCGGGATGGTCTGCCAACCGGCCCCGGCCGGGCGCAGCCGATGCTCGGCCACACAGCGGTCCTGGCCGTCAACCACGCGCAGCGAGTGGTCCAGGCCAATCCACACCGTTACCGGTTGACCACAATACGCCGCCGGCACACTGTAACGGTTGCCGCGTACCTCAATATAGCCGTCCCAGGCCACAAACCGCTGCGCCCGGTAGGCCGTATCAAAGCGCACCCTGGGCAAGGCGGACAAGTGCCGGCGCTCTACCTACCCCCCCTTACCCCTGCCCTTTGCGTTAAACCTAGGGTAAATCTGGCGACGGAGTGGGCGCTGCATAGGCGGCTATACTGTCCGGGCTTATGATGGGTGAGTGATTGAAACAATCTGTTAAATATCTCTCAATATTTCCATATATTCCTTTCTACTCATCCTGGCTGTTCTCATATTGCTTCTTATAATGTCCAGCCCTACTTCAGCATAATTGGGAATGACTACGGGCCGCACAATACCTTCCTTTACATAAGATCGGTGAGAAGCCCTTTCTCTTTCGAAGACAAACCCAAATTTTACAAAAATGGCTTCCTGTGTTTGCCAATTAGTGGGCTTGAGTTTGTCGGACATGATCAGCAACCAGCAAAGGCAGAGGGACATCGATCATCAGAGAACCTGAATCTTCAGGAACCTGAAGCGCAGAGAGAGCCTGTTGAAAGCCCATACTGGCGTGTTCTCTGTCAAGTTCGAACCCAAGTTCTTTTAGTGCCTCTGAAAGAACCCCTCTCTCATAACAGGATTCAATAAACAGCTGGATTGCTTCAATAATATTTTCTCTTGCCTCATCCTCTGAATTACCCTGGCTATGAATATCAAACGCACCGCTCCCGATATAATAAACACCTTTTTCTTTACGGATGTCGGCGACAACTTGTAAAGAAAAATGTACTACATCACTCGCTTTGCTTATATGTAGACTGGATTTACTCATGACCATTGAGAATTATAGGTTATTTTGCAGGGTTTAAGACCAATCCCCTTGGAGGTTTCACGTGAGGTTAACATTGTCTGTTGATGTAATGCAAACATGTGATTTGGAAAGTATATAACATTAATGGTTCAATTAACCGTCATGTCATAGGTTCATCTGACAACAATTATAGAAAATGACCTCCCCCCAATAAACTGGACCATTCTAAACTAGAGATTTCTGGCAAAATCACACAGTGACCTGCCCCCTGCAAGTTGTTCGAATTGCAATACAGAAAAGGGGACAGATTTATTTTTCATGATGACGGGGTATGGCCCGGCATGATGGAGGAAAAATAGATCTGTCCCCTTTTCTCTAGATGTACATCATGATACTGTCCAGCGGCGCATCTGCGTTGAGTAAATCCACACGCTTGGATTTTATCTTCAATCCTTCATCCGTTTGTAACAGGCGCCAGGTGACGGCGCCGGCGAGGTAATCCTGTTTGCGGTGGTATATTACGGCTATGACGCTGGTGGTGACGGTGATTTCTCCGTCGGGACCCGCTTCCCTGTCAGTTTCAAGGTCCGAGAGAATGCGAACAGAGCGCACCTTGTGCTGCATGGACGGTGATAAGGGATTGTCCAGGTTGAATTTGCGTATTTCCATCAGGGTGCGGTTATCGTAAATCAGGGAATCATGCTCTTCCGGGTTGGTCTGTTCCGGTTCGAGCGGCATCCAGTAGTAACCGTCTTCCGTAAACAGGGAAATCCATGTTTCCAGGTCGGCCTTGTTCAAGCATCTGGTTTCCAGCTGAATCAGGTCATTGACTGCTTCCTGCAACGCTCCGTCTACCAGCCTAGCCTGCATTTCTCACCCATTCGCTCGTTGTATGATAAAACATATCTCGTTTCAACTTATCTTTTTGGTTATCAGTTTCTGGTTTTTAGTTTTTTAACTATTAGAAACTCATTACTGAAAACTAAAAACTTACAACTAAAAACCACCATTGTAGGGATGTAACCATCGATGAGATATGTATACCAGCCATCAATTCGGCTCACCCGTATCAGTCATGTATTCAAGCCAGGCGGTGTACTGGTTGCGTAACGCCAGATCGCTGGTGCCTGTGGCCGTCATCCTTGCTCCATCCCGGACTTCCCTGCCGAAATGCCGGTGCATGTCTATCCATTCAACCGCGCCTGCCAGCGCGCTTTCCTGTATGCGAATATAGCAGTCCAGGTCGTCCGGCCCGACCATTGAGGCGGGTGAGTTGATTAAGCGGGAGTAGCGCAGGGTTCGCTCCAGCATCTTCGCCGGCGCGCCCTTGATATATGGGGTCAGAGTAAAAATACGGCTAATCTGGTAGAGGACGCGGACTTATTGTTGAGTATTTTTCCCGACTTCGACGGTATATTCCGCTAACTCATTGATTTCATTGAGGTCGAGTTTAGCCGTAGGCACAACAAATGTCGGGTTTCAGGGGGTTTATATCGCGCTTGATGAACAGGTTATTCGAGTGCGTAAGGCGTGGTTGAACGCGTCAGTCCCATCACGGCATAGAGTTTTCTGGCGATGTCACTGATGGTTGAGGGAATGGCGTAACGTTGTTTTGTTCGTTGATGCTGTAACACGCTGTGCTGGACGTGAACCAGGGCATTGCGGATCACCTCGGGCGAGACCGGGCGGGATTGTAGCGCCATTCGGTAGCTCAGGTGACGCACACACAGCAAGGTCATGAAGGCAATGGCAATATGGGCGCGGATGCGGGCCGGGGTCCAATGATAGATGGGGCGGACTTTCAGGTCGTGTTTGGTTACCCGGAAGGTGTCTTCCACCTGCCACAGGCCACGGTATTGGCTCAGCACCCGGGCCGGGTCCGGGTCGGGCAGGTTGGTGATGACGCCGTGCAGCCCATCCCAGCGTTGTGCCTGTTCGACCTTGTCCTGGTCAATGCCCAGTTCGGTCTCGCCCTTGACCTGAAGATATTTCTTGTAGCCGTAGTTGTTCAGTAAGTCCTTGGGGTTCTTACTTTTGGCCAGTTTCTTAAGGAGCTTGGTGATGGCCGTGTGGCGGTCATGACGGTCTTTCTCGGCCCGTACCGGGGAATAGCTGACCAGCACCCGGCGCGATTGATGGGGAAACGACAGGACGCGTCCGCCGTCGTCCCCTAACGGTTGGTATGCCGTGTCATCCAATATTCGGGCCTGCTGTGTTTTGGGCAGTTGCTTGAGTTTGGCGCCGACAATGTAATGCAGTCCAGCCTCTTCCAGGGCCTTAAGGTTGGCCTCACTGAGCATCCCCCGGTCGGCCACACACACCACCTGCTGCACGTCGTATTTGGCCTGTAATGACTCCACCACCGGAATCAGGCTGTGACCTTCAAAGGTGGCGCCCGGCAACACCTCATAGTGCACCGGCAGGCCGGACTCGGTCACCAGCAGGGCCAGTAATACCTGGCACTCGTTGAATTTGGCGTCTTTGCTGTAACCTTTCTGTTTTAACTCATCTTCCGTGAACGATTCAAAGTACAGGGTCGTACAATCGAAGAACAACACGGTCAGCGGCCCGCCGAGCAAGGCCTGCGCCTGTTGGCCGGCCAGGGTGTTCAGACGCTTAATCCTGCTCTCATCAAGCTGGTCCATCATCCGGTAGACCTGCTCTAAGGGGAGTTGTACGCCGAAGTCTTCTTCCAGGCGACGCACGCTGTGGCGTTTGCTGCCCGGATTGGCCAGGCGCGCCATGACGCTGTGGAATAAGGCCCGGTGTGAGGCACGATAGCGATAGCGGGGCAACAGGCGATGCAGCCCCAGCTCTTCATACAGGGTGCCGTAGACCGCATGAATGCCGGTCACCACCCGTTGGGTTTCGCGTAATTGCTTGAGGTCGACCTTGAGCGGTTGTTGCGCGGCGTGTTGCCGGGCGGCAATGACCTGTTGCGCCGTGTCTTCCGGAGTGAACAGCTCGGGTTGTGTTTGCGCTTGCAGTTTGGCTTTGACTACTTCGGCCAGGTGTTTCAGTCTGACCAACTCATCGTCATCCATGGCGATACCGATATGACGGACGATGCGTTGTCTGACTTTATCGCCAGCGCGCACGCCCTCGACAATTTGGACCGACTGCCGGGGGCTGTTGGGGGTGGTTTTGACTCGAATAAACATGGGTGAAGTATAGCCGATGCGTTCACCGATGTCAACTAATAAAATATAACTAGGCACAACAAAACAACTTTCCCGCCTCCAAACGTCTAACCCTTTGTTAGTAGACCACTTTTCCCTTGATCAGACACCGAAAAACTGGCCAAACCGTCGAAGTCAGGAGGCGCCAGGTGACGGCGCCGGCGAGGTAATCCTGTTTGCGGTGGTATATTACGGCTATGACGCTGGTGGTGACGGTGATTTCTCCGTCGGGACCCGCTTCCCTGTCAGTTTCAAGGTCCGAGAGAATGCGAACAGAGCGCACCTTGTGCTGCATGGACGGTGATAAGGGATTGTCCAGGTTGAATTTGCGTATTTCCATCAGGGTGCGGTTATCGTAAATCAGGGAATCATGCTCTTCCGGGTTGGTCTGTTCCGGTTCGAGCGGCATCCAGTAGTAACCGTCTTCCGTAAACAGGGAAATCCATGTTTCCAGGTCGGCCTTGTTCAAGCATCTGGTTTCCAGCTGAATCAGGTCATTGACTGCTTCCTGCAACGCTCCGTCTACCAGCCTAGCCTGCATTTCTCACCCATTCGCTCGTTGTATGATAAAACATATCTCGTTTCAACTTATCTTTTTGGTTATCAGTTTCTGGTTTTTAGTTTTTTAACTATTAGAAACTCATTACTGAAAACTAAAAACTTACAACTAAAAACCACCATTGTAGGGATGTAACCATCGATGAGATATGTATACCAGCCATCAATTCGGCTCACCCGTATCAGTCATGTATTCAAGCCAGGCGGTGTACTGGTTGCGTAACGCCAGATCGCTGGTGCCTGTGGCCGTCATCCTTGCTCCATCCCGGACTTCCCTGCCGAAATGCCGGTGCATGTCTATCCATTCAACCGCGCCTGCCAGCGCGCTTTCCTGTATGCGAATATAGCAGTCCAGGTCGTCCGGCCCGACCATTGAGGCGGGTGAGTTGATTAAGCGGGAGTAGCGCAGGGTTCGCTCCAGCATCTTCGCCGGCGCGCCCTTGATATATGGGGTCAGAGTAAAAATACGGCTAATCTGGTAGAGGACGCGGACTTATTGTTGAGTATTTTTACTCTGACCCCAACTATGAAAACAAAAAACCGGACAATGTCCGGCTTTGAATTGTTACCGCTTTATAAGAATTATATCAAGCTTCCGTGCTGTTTTTATTTTCTTCCAAATCTTTCTCGGGCCGGTCCATCAGTTCTACGATGGCCATTGGGGCCTTGTCCCCGACCCGGTAACCGCATTTCAGTATCCTCAGGTAACCACCCGGCCTGCTCTTGTAACGCGGGCCCAATACATTGAACAGCTTTGTCACTGTCGGCCTGTCACGCAAACGTGAATAGGCCAGCCTGCGCCTGGCTACAGAATCCATTTTAGCCAGCGTAATTAATGGTTCCGCAACGCGGCGCAACTCTTTCGCCTTTGGCACTGTCGTCTTGATAACTTCATGTTGTACCAGCGAAACAGCCATATTGCGAAACATCGCGTTACGATGGCTGCTGTTTCGATTCAGTTTTCGCCCGCTTTCTCTATGACGCATTTCAGTAATCCAATAAAGATCAATGTGACATGGCTGACGGCATATCTCTGTCCTCATACAAGCCGGATGGCGGCCAGTTTTCCAGTCTCATCCCCAACGATAAACCACGGGATGCGAGGACGTCCTTAATTTCCGTCAAAGATTTTTTGCCCAGGTTCGGTGTCTTTAATAATTCAATTTCCGTACGCTGAATCAGATCGCCGATATAATAAATACTCTCCGCCTTCAGACAGTTTGCTGAGCGAACAGTCAACTCCAGGTCATCCACCGGGCGTAACAGAACAGGATCAATATCCGGTTCATCACTGACGGCAACCGCCTCCTCTGCTTCTTCCGCTTCCAGGTCAACAAATATGGATAACTGGTTGCGCAGAATACGGGCTGCTTCCTTGATGGCGTCTTCAGGGTCGACTGTGCCGTTTGTTTCAACTTCCACGATCAACTTGTCCAGGTCCGTCTGCTGTTCAACTCGGGCGCTCTGAACGTCATAAGAGACACGTTTAATCGGACTGAACGAGGCATCGAGTTTAAGGCGGCCAATATTTTGCCCGACATCTTCGTCCGTAGCGCCCACTATTACGGGACGGTAACCACGGCCGCGCTCGATGATAATACTCATGTTCAATTCACCCGACCGGGTAAGATGCGCGATCAGGTGCTCAGGATTGGCGATTTCCACGTCATGGTCCAACCTGATATCGCTTGCCTTGACTTCTCCCGGGCCACTCTTGCTCAGGGTCAGGCTGACATCATCCCTGGCGTGCATATTGATTGCCAACCCCTTAAGATTCAGCAGGATATCCGTCACGTCTTCATGGACACCGTCGATCGTCGTGTATTCATGTAACACGCCTTCTATTTCCACTTCTGTCACTGCGCATCCGGACATGGATGACAATAAAACCCTGCGCAGGGCATTTCCCAGGGTATGGCCAAAACCCCGATTCAAGGGCTCGATAGTTATCTTTGCCGACGTGCTGCTGATATTTTCGACCTCAACCCGGCGCGGCTTTAATAATTCACTGAATGTTGACGGCATCTCTACTTTTCCTATGGCTGCTTATTTGGAATAGAGCTCTACGACTAATTGCTCATTTATATCGGATGGTAATTCATTGCGATCAGGAATTAATCTGAATATTCCCTCCATCTTTTTGGCATTGACCTCCACCCATTCGGGGAACCCGACTTGTTCCGCCACATTAAGGGCATCCCGGATACGTAGTTGTTTTTTGCTTTTTTCTCTTACCTCAACCTTATCCTCAGGGTTAACCTGAAAAGACGGAATGTTGACGGATTGTCCATTTACCAGGATTGATTTATGACTCACCATCTGTCTCGCTTCGTTACGAGTACAGCTGAAACCCATCCGGTATACCACGTTATCCAACCGACATTCGAGAAGTTGCAACAGGTTTTCTCCGGTGGAACCTTTACGACGAACTGCTTCTTTGTAATATCTCCGGAACTGCTTTTCCAGGACACCATAGATGCGACGAAGTTTCTGCTTTTCCCTGAGTTGCAGGGCATAATCCGATAACCTCTTGACCCTGGCGCCATGTTGGCCCGGGGGTTTGTCAATCTGGCATTTGGATTCGATGGGCCGCGCGCGGCTTTTCAACGACAGGTCAACGCCTTCGCGACGACTGAGTTTACATTTGGGTCCCAGGTAACGCGCCATATCTCCTCCAGTTACACCCGTCTTTTCTTGGGTGGCCGACAACCATTATGGGGGATGGGTGTCACATCAGTAATATTGGTGATTTTATATCCCAGCGCGTTTAAGGCGCGCACCGCGGATTCCCGACCCGGTCCGGGGCCTTTGATATTGACTTCCAGGTTTTTCATACCAAACTCCTGTGCCGTTTCACCGGCTTTCTGTGCGGCGATTTGTGCCGCAAACGGCGTACTTTTTCGTGACCCGCGAAACCCGCTACCGCCGGCGGTAGCCCACGTAAGCGTGTTTCCCTGCCTGTCGGTAATGTTGATAATGGTATTATTAAAAGAGGCGTGGACGTGCGCTATGCCGTCGACAACCGTCTTCTTGACCTTCTTTCTTGTGCTTCGTTGTTTTGCCATACACTTTCCCGTTATGTTTATCTATTACTCTGAACAAGTCCATTCCCGTATCAAAGCCTGCCCCGTACTTGATACGGGGTACGGGACAGGCTCTGGACTTGTCAGAGTGCGGCAAATAAAAAATGCGATTTTTATTTGCCGCACTCTGATTTAATCAGAGGCTCCTACTTTTTGATTATTCTACGCGGTCCCTTGCGCGTTCTTGCATTCGTCCGGGTACGCTGACCGCGCAGGGGCAGACCCCGTCGGTGACGGATACCCCGGTATGAACCCAGATCCATTAAACGTTTGATGTTCATGGATACTTCCCTGCGTAAATCACCTTCCAACTCATAATTTGCCATTTCGGCCCGCAGTTGGTCCAACTGGTTCTCACTCAACGCGGTGACCTTGACGTGGGGAGCTATCCCCGTTGACGAACAAATTCTCAGGGCGCACGTCGTCCCTATTCCGTATATGTACGTCAGCGCAATGCTTACGTGTTTGTGGTCCGGGATATTTACCCCTGCTATACGAGCCATTTATTTTCTCTCTCGTTCGTTATCATTAAACCTTCAAATTTGTTATCCAACTTCAGGCTCACCCCTGCCTCTGTTTGTGTCGCGGGTCAGTGCATATAACGCGGACACTGCCCTTTCTCCGAATAATGCGGCAATTGCGGCACATTTTCTTTACTGATGCCCTGACCTTCATATCATTCTCCTCTTAACGCCGTCCATGACTTTTCAAATTGGCCTTCTTCAATACGCCTTCATATTGATGCGACATCAAATGGGCCTGAATCTGCGCCATAAAATCCATTACGACGACAACGATAATCAACAATGACGTCCCACCGAAATAAAACGGTACGTTATACTGAATGATTAAAAATTCCGGCAACAGGCAGACAAAAGTAATGTATATGGCGCCGGCCATAGTCAATTTAGTCAATACGCCGTCAAGATACTGTGCCGTCTGCTCTCCCGGCCTCATCCCGGGAACAAACGCGCCTGATTTTTTCAGGTTATCTGCAGTTTCTCTCGGATCAAAAACAACGGCCGTATAAAAAAAACAAAAGAAAATGATTCCTGCGGCATAAAAAGCGACATATACCGGTTGCCCCGGTTGCAATAACGTCGCCAGGTCCTGTAACCAGCGCATTTCCCTTGCCTGGCCGGCCCAGCTTGCCAGTGTCCCCGGGAACAGGATCAGGCTGGAGGCAAAAATCGGAGGAATAACCCCTGACATATTCAGCTTCAAGGGTAAATGGCTGGATTGGCCGGCATATAATTTACGCCCAACCTGGCGCTTGGCGTAGTTGACGGTAATCCTGCGTTGTCCACGTTCAACAAACACCACAAACCCCGTCACCGCGACGGCCAGGGCAAACAACGTAAATACCATGATTATGTGCAGTTCACCGGTACGGGATAATTCCAGGGTGCCGCCGATCGCTGACGGCAATCCGGCAACGATACCGGCAAAGATGATCAGCGAGATGCCGTTGCCGACCCCTCGCTCGGTTATCTGCTCACCCAACCACATCAGGAACATCGTCCCTGTCACTAATGTAGTCACTGCGGTAATACGGAACGCAAGACCCGGGTCCATTACAACAGAACCGCCTGAAACCTGCTGGCCCTCCAGCGCCAGTGACACTCCCAACGCCTGGAAAGTCGCCAGTAAAACCGTTCCATATCTCGTATATTGGGTGATCCTGCGCCGTCCTGATTCGCCTTCCTTACGCAGTTGTTTCAGCCGTGGATCAACGAATGACAAGATCTGCATTATGATCGAGGCAGAGATATACGGCATGATACCGAGGGCAACAACCGATAAACGCTCCAAAGCGCCCCCGGAAAACATGTTGAACATGTCCAGGATAGTGCCGCGCTGTTGCTCAAACAATTGGGCCAAAGTATCCGGGTTAATGCCCGGTACGGGAATAAACGTACAAACCCGGAAAATAAACAGAGCCACCAGGACAAACAGCAAACGCCGGCGCAGCTCCGTTAACTGGGTTAACCCGGCAAGTCCACCGGGTATCGCGGGATTATTTGCCGCCATACCGCCCGTTACTCCTCGAATTTACCGCCGGCTGCTTCAATAGCAGCGCGCGCGCCTTTTGTTGCCCGAAGGCCTTTGACAGTGACTGCCTTGTTGATCTCCCCGCTGGCAATAATTTTCACTCTTTTGATTTTTCCGGAGATCAGACCTGCTTTTCTCAACGCCTTCAAGTCAATGATTTCACCAGCCGCTTTCTCCAGTTCATCCAGCCGGACTTCCCCGGTAATCCGGGCCAGGTACGAGCGAAACCCGACTTTGGGAAGGCGTCTCTGCAACGGCATTTGACCGCCCTCAAAGCCGACTTTATGATATCCGCCTGAGCGTGACTTTTGCCCCTTATGGCCGCGGCCAGCCGTCTTTCCCTGCCCGGAACCAATACCTCGACCCACCCGTTTGGCCGACCGTTTGGCGCCGGCGGCAGGTTTTATTGAATTAAGACGCATATCAGACCTCTTCGACCGCCAACAAATACGATACCTTATTAATCATCCCGCGGATTTCCCTGGTATCCGCAAGCGTTACCGAATGTCCTATACGACGCAAACCAAGGCCCGCAACACAGGCCTTGTGTGCCGCGGTTCTCCGGTTAACACTGCGTTTCAAAGTCACTCTTACCTGTTTCGCCGCTTTAGCCATAATAAATCGGTGTTCCTCTACTGTTTACCCATCTGCGTTAATCCATGTCCCCGCATGTTTTAAGCAGGGATGCGTCATCTGCGGACCCATAATCAACTGGTAATTTCTTCTACTGTCTTACCGCGTTTGGCGGCAATGTGTTCCGGTGAAGTCATTGACTGCAAGCCTTCCACGGTTGTACGAACAACGTTAATCGGATTGGTCGAACCAATGGATTTCGCCAGGACGTTATGAATACCTGCGCACTCAAAAACCGCCCGCATGGCGCCACCGGCAATAATACCCGTGCCTTCCGAAGCGGGCTGCATGTATACCTTGGCAGCGCCGTGCCCCGCGGTGACCGCGTAATACAGGGTATCGCCGTTAAGCGGGATGGGGACCATATTCTGACGCGCTTTTTCCATGGCTTTTTGTATGGCAATGGGCACTTCCCGGGCTTTACCCCGGCCAAAACCCACCTTGCCGTTACCATCGCCGACAACAGTTAACGCCGTAAAACCGAATATGCGACCACCTTTAACCACCTTGGCCACCCGGTTAACTGCGACTAATTTCTCCAGTAAATCTTCATTACCGGTAATTGATTCTGTTACTGCCACGTTGCTCTTATCTCCCGGATATTAAAACTTCATACCTTGTTCCCTGGCGGCATCGGCTAACGCCTTGAGCCTGCCATGGAACTTGAAACCTGATCTGTCAAATGCAACCGCGGTGACACCGGCTTTTTTTGCACGCTCGGCTATAAACTGACCCACTATCCCGGCCGCCTCTTTATTTCCACCATTTTTAACCTTACCCCGAACTTCCTTATCGAGGGTGGAGGCGCTGGCTAATACTCCCGCTCCGCTTGCACCGATAACCTGGGCATAAATATGCCTGGGTGTACGAAATACGCATAACCGGGCTTCGCCTTGCGCCTTGATGCGCATACGTGATTTTACGGCCCTTCTTAATCTTGCTGTCTTCTTTTTCATTGGCTGGCCCGCATATTACACCAGTGGATGCGGTGATCGCGCCGGATTTTTGCGGCTGGCGGGTGCCTGCGACCGAAAGCATAACCGTAGCTCTGGTTGAGGGAGCACGTGCCCGCCAGCCGCAAAAAGACAAGCGAAGACGCATCCAGCGTGGTTTGGAACCGCGCTGAAGACGGTAAACTGTAAGTAACTCATTGATGACATTATTCTATTCATTTATGACAAGCGATCGGGTGCAATATGCGGGCTAGGCTTTCTTGGCTTCCTTACGCAGGATATGTTCATCAGCGTAGCGCACGCCTTTTCCCTTATAGGGTTCGGGAGGCCTGTAACTCCTGATGTTTGCGGCCACCTGCCCGACTTTTTGCTTGTCCACACCTTTAACAATGATCCGGGTTTGACTTGGGGTCTCAACCGTTATATCAGCCGGAATATCCACATCCACAGGATGGGAAAAACCCAAAGTCAGGTCTATACCACCGGGTTTTGCCTGGGCGCGATATCCCACGCCCGTTATTTCGAGTTTGATCTCAAATCCGTCTGAAACCCCGGTTACCATATTCTGTAAAATCGCCCTCGTGGTTCCGGCCAATGACCTCGCCGACTTGGTATTATCTTTTGCGGAAAGTCTCAGCCGGTTATCTTCCCGGTCTAATTGCACCAATGAGTGAACAGTATGCGTCAACTCACCTTTGCTGCCTTTGAGCGTTATTTCCGCTTCCTTAACGCTGACTTCAACGTTATCAGGAATGGCAATCGGATTATTGGCAATTCTTGACATATTTGTAACTCATTGATAAAAATAACTTTTCATTAATGGCAAACACTCTGGAACCCTATCCCGGTCAGGCTACGAAACAAATGATCTCGCCGCCAATTCCCTGTTCCCCGGCACTCCTGTCCGTCATCACGCCCTTTGAAGTGGAGATAATTGCCGTGCCCATACCTGCGCGTACCCGGGGCAGACTGCCACTGGAACTGTAACGGCGCAACCCGGGGCTGCTCACGCGTTGTAATAACTCAATAACAGGCTTGCCTTCAAAATATTTTAATTCTATGGTCAATACAGGTTTAATCGGGTCTTCGTCCACACTGAAACCTATTATATAACCCTCTTCCTGGAGAATTTTTGCCACGGCAAGCTTCTGTCTCGATGAGGGCATGCTGACTTCCCGCTTGAACCGTTCCTGGGCGTTGCGAACCCGCGTCAACATATCCGATATTTGATCCTGTAAACTCATTTTATTTTCTCTTGTAACCTGTCAGGTTTCTCACCAGCTCGCCTTTACCAGACCCGGTACGTCCCCGCGCATGGCGGCCTCACGCAGCTTGTTTCTTCCCAATCCGAATTTTCGATAAAAACCATTCGGTCGTCCCGTCACACTGCACCGATTTCTCAACCTGGAAGGACTGGAATCCCGGGGTAGTTTATTCAGCTTCAGTCTTGCTTCTTTACGTTCTTCATGGGTTAACGACATATCCTTGATGACGCTCTTCAGCCCGTTGCGTATCTCGGCATATTTTTCAACCAGTCGTTCTCTCTTACGTTCTCGATTTATCATTGATGTTTTTGCCATAAGATCCTCTCGTTGCCCTTAAGAAGTACCAGCCTGGTTTCGAACCGGGAAATTGAAAGCCATCAACAAGGCTCTCGCTTCGTCATCTGTTTTTGCCGACGTTGTAATTGTTACATCCAGACCGCGCAGCGTATCGATTTTGTCATAATCGATTTCGGGAAAAATAATCTGCTCCTTCACACCCAGGCTGAAATTACCGCGTCCATCAAATGAACGTGCGCTTAAACCGCGAAAATCCCTGATCCTGGGGATGGCGATTGAAATAAGCCTGTCTAAAAACTGGTACATACGTTGACGCCGGAGCGTGACCTTGCAACCGTTAGGATAACCTTTTCTGACCTTGAAATTTGCCACAGATTTTTTTGCATCAACCACAATTGGTTTCTGGCCGGAGATCCGGGTCATATCATCGACCGCGTGTTCAATCACTTTTTTATCTGCCAGCGCCGCGCCAAGCCCCATGTTTAACGTGATTTTGGTTATCTTCGGCACTTGCATCGGTGACTTGTAGCCGAATTCCTCCATCAGTTGCGGCGCAACCGTAGTTCGATAATATTCCTGTAATCTCGCCATCTTAAAATCTTTGTATAGTTATACGTCAACAACCTCATCATTGGACTTGAAATAGCGGACTTTCCGCCCATCCTCCAAAAACCGGAAGCCCACCCGATCCGGCCTGCTTGCTACCGGATTCCAAATCGCGACATTGGAAATCGCCAGCGGCATTTCTTTCTCGATAATGCCCCCGGGAGCGCCTTGCATGGGATTACCCTTGGTGTGACGTTTGGCCATATTAACGTTCTCAATGACCACCCTGTTCTCATCCAGGTTCACATTCAGCACGATGCCGCGTTTACCCCTGTCCTTACCGGCAATGATGATCACTTCGTCACCTTTCCTTATCCTGTTCATGATTCAACCCGCATTTTATACTCTTGACTACAATACCTCGGGCGCCAGGGAAACAATTTTCATGAAATTCTCTCCTCTGAGCTCACGCGTCACCGGACCGAATATCCGGGTGCCGATAGGCTGCAATTGATTATTAAGCAACACGGCTGCATTACTATCAAACCGTATTAATGAACCGTCCGGCCTTCTTACTCCTTTTCTGGTTCGCACCACCACGGCATTATATAACTCTCCTTTTTTTACCTTTCCTCTTGGGATGGCTTCCTTTACGCTGACTCTGATCACATCACCGATTTTGGCATAACGCCTTTTCGACCCGCCCAAAACCTTTACGCACATAAGACGACGCGCGCCGCTGTTATCCGCGGCATTCAATACTGTCTGCATCTGTATCACGTCTGTACTCCGTATCGTAAAAGGTTATATTTCCTGGAACCTGCTCAGGATATTCCGTAACCGCCAGGCCTTGTTTCTGGCAATTGGCCGGGATGATTCTATGGTGACCATGTCGCCTTCGTTACACTCATTATTTTCATCATGGGCAAGCAGCTTGGTGGAACGCCGGATATATTTTCCATACAGTGGATGTTTCACGGTCCGTTGCACCTCCACGGCAATCGATTTATCCATCTTGTTGCTGACAACCCTCCCGGTCAGCGTTCTTGTTGATTTGCCGGAATCACTCATGTTTTTTCACGTTTTACTGTCTCATTTATCACTGTTTTAATTCTTGCAATTTCCCGGCGCACTGCCTTGAACCGACTTGGCTTGCCAAGTTGCCCGGAGCCTTTTTGCATACGCAAGTTAAATTGCTCACGCAGGAGGTCCAGGAGCATTACCTGCAACTCCTCAGGTTTCCTGCTTCTTAACTCTGCAGCTTTCATCACAGGACTGTCCTGCTGACAAACGTGGTTTTAATCGGCAATTTTGCCGCAGCCAGTTTAAAGGCATCCCTTGCCAGTTCTTCCGAAACGCCTTCAATTTCATATAGCATTTTCCCGGGTTGAATGACGGATACCCAGTATTCAACGTTTCCTTTTCCCTTACCCTGCCTTACTTCCAATGGTTTGGTCGTTATCGGCTTATCGGGAAATATCCTGATCCAGATTTTTCCACCACGTTTTATTTTTCGGGTAATTGTCCTGCGTGCAGCCTCGATCTGGCGCGCGGTAATCCTCCCCCTGGTAATGGCTTTCAGGCCGTACTCTCCAAAACTGACCTTATTGCCGTTGCCTGCCAGTCCGCGATTCCTGCCTTTACTTTGCTTCCTGTATTTTGTTCTTTTCGGTTGCAGCATCAGTTCACACCCTTGTCAGTGGATGGTGACCCGGGTCACCATCCAGACTGTTTTCATAATATTCGGTTGCAGCATCAGTTCATACCCTGGTCTGTTTTACGTATGCGCCTTCTGTGCGGCTGTGTCTTCCTCATCACCTTTACGTTCCATTTCAAACACCTCGCCTTTGAAGATCCAGACTTTTACGCCAATTACTCCGTAAGTCGTATTCGAATTGGCAATCCCGTAGTCAATATCAGCCCTCAGTGTATGCAATGGCACCCGCCCCTCCCGGTACCACTCGGAGCGAGCGATTTCCGCCCCGTTCAGACGACCGGCGACACAGATTTTTATCCCCAGGGCGCCAAGTCTCATGGAATTGGTCACGGCGCGTTTCATTGCCCGCCGGAACATGATCTTTCTCTCGATTTGCTGGGCAACGCTTTCCGCCACCAGGTTTGCATCCAGTTCCGGTTTGCGGATTTCCTGTACGCTGACTTTCGCCCTGAGCCCCATCATCTGTGATACCTCCAGGCTCAAGCGTTCAATGTCCTCCCCTTTCTTCCCGATGACAATCCCCGGTCTGGCAGTATGTATGATGACCTTGATTTCATTCGGGGGGCGTTCGATTTGAATCCGGCTGACCGAGGCGTTAGCCAGTTTTTTCCTCAAGTAGTCGCGTACCTGCAGATCCGTATTTAAATACTTTGCATAGTCTTTTGTATCAGCATACCAGGTGGAAGTCCAATCCTTGATGATGCCAATTCGCATACCCGTCGGGTGTACCTTCTGTCCCATAGTTTTCCTACTCTGTAGTTTCGGTTACTGTGATTACCAGATGACTTGAACGTTTCAATATCCTGTCGGCGCGCCCCCTTGCCCTGGCCCGCATACGTTTTTGCGTCGACCCCTGGTCAACGGCTATTGCCGCTATTTTTAACTCGTCAATATCCGCGGCATCATTATGCTCGGCATTCGCAATTGCCGATTGCAAAACTTTCTTGATGATTCCGGCAGCCTTCTTGTTGCTGTAAGTTAAAATATTCAATGCGCGCTCAACGGGCAATCCCCGTACCTGGTCGGCAACCAGGCGCAATTTTTGCGGCGACATGGGCACATATTTTAAACTCGCAGTTGTCATTACTTCTTCGCTCCCGGATTATGACGATGTTTTTCTATCGCCGACATGGCCGCGAAACGTCCGGGTAACGGCAAACTCACCCAATTTATGACCGACCATATTCTCGGTAATAAAAACAGGTATATGGTCCCGGCCATTATGTATTGCCATGGTCAGTCCAACCATATCCGGTATAACCATTGATCTTCTGGACCAGGTTTTGATAGGGCGTTTATCATTATTTTCTCTTGCATTCTCGACCTTTTTTATCAGGTGATGATCTACAAACGGCCCTTTTTTAATTGATCGCGGCACTGTCTATTCCTCTAATTTTTCCTTTTGCGAATAATCATGTTGTCGGTGCGTTTATTTTTCCTTGTCTTGTAGCCCTTCGTGGGATAGCCCCAGGGTGTGGAAGGGTGCCGCCCCCCGGATGAGCGCCCTTCACCGCCGCCATGGGGGTGATCGACCGGATTCATAGCCACGCCGCGCACCGTCGGACGTATTCCACGCCATCGTTTTGCCCCTGCCTTGCCTAATTTTTGCAGCGAATGTTCCCCGTTGCTCACCTCGCCGATAGTCGCCCGGCAGCCCAGCGGCACTTTTCTTATTTCACCGGAGCGCAAACGTAATGTTGCATACGCGCCTTCACGCGCGACCAGTTGTACACTCGTCCCGGCACTTCGCGCCAATTGAGCGCCCTTATCCGGCTTTAATTCAACGCAATGAACATTGGTGCCAACGGGAATATTGCGCAGGGCCAGACTGTTTCCTGCGGCAATTTCGGCCTGGACGCCGGACATCAACTCAGCTCCCACCGCCACGCCCTCCGGCGCGATAATATAACGACGCTCCCCGTCCGCATAACACAGCAAGGCAATATGCGCAGTCCGGTTGGGATCATATTCAATTCTTTCCACCCTGGCCACAATGCCATCCTTGTCGCGTTTGAAATCGATGATGCGATAACGTTGCTTGGCGCCGCCGCCGCGGTGGCGCACGGTAATTCTGCCGCTGTTATTGCGACCTGCCGTCCTGCCCTGCTTTTCCACCAGCGGATCATAAGGCTTACCCTTATACAAGTCCGGGTTGACAACTTTTACGGTGCCCCTGCGACCTGCTGAGGTTGGCTTTGGTTTAATTAACGGCATCTTCTTCCACTCTCCCTAGGCGCCGATAAAATCTATATCAAAGCCAGGCTTCAGTTTAACGTAGGCCTTCTTCCAGTCAGGCCTTATACCACGTGCCCGCCGGAACATTTTACGCTTGCCCCGCATGTTCAGAACCCGCACGGACTCGACCTCAACATCAAACATTTTCTCTACTGCTTTCTTGATCTCGGGCTTGGTGGCAGTACGCAGGACCTTGAACACGAATTGCCGGTATTTTTCGGCTAACAGGGTGCTTTTTTCCGTCACTCTCGGTTCCAAAAGAACCTTCATCAAATCTTCATCATTCATGTCAGCCAGGCCTCCACTTTTTCCAGCGCCGGTTTTGTCATCAATACCCGTTCAAATCCGACCAGTGAATACGGATCAATTGCCTGGGTATCAATGACGGCTACTTTCTTCAGGTTACGGGTTGCCAGGTACAAATCTTCGTTCACGACATCGGTGATAATAAGTACATTGCCCAGACCCAGTCCTGTCAGCATCTCAACCGCCGCTTTTGTTTTTGCCTCACTCAGCGCCAGTTCATCAATGCAGATCAATCTATCCTGGCGAACCAGCTCCGATAAAATGGAGCGTATCGCCCCGCGATACATCTTCTTGTTTACTTTCTTGACGTAGTTTCGATTACCGCTTGCAAAAGTAACGCCGCCTCCACGCCAGAGCGGACTCCGTATAGTACCGGCCCTGGCCCGGCCGAGACCTTTCTGCCGCCAGGGTTTTTTTCCACCACCTCTTACCTCGGAACGGCTTTTAAGTGATTTGGATCCGGCCCGGCCTGTTGACAGGTAGGACGTCAGCACCTGGTGTACCAGGGGTTCATTGTAATCGGTGGCAAATACCTCATCGGCAACCTTCAGCTTACCTGTTTGTTTTGTGCCGGCTTTGCGCAACAGTAGTTCCATGGTGGTTTCCCTATGCCTGGCCCCTGGTCTTGATTGCCGGATTCACGATAACTTTCCCGCCTGCGGCGCCCGGAACGGCGCCTCTGACAAGCACCAGATTTCTATCCGTATCAACCTTGATAACCTCAAGGTTTTGTATTGTTTGTTTTACGTCACCCATGTGTCCTGACATCTTCTTGCCAGGAAAAACACGTCCCGGTGACTGGTTCTGGCCAATCGAACCAGGCGCGCGATGGGCGCGGGAGTTACCGTGGCTGTTTCGCTGACCGCTGAAATTATGTCTTTTTATCACCCCGGCGTAGCCTTTTCCAATCGTCGTCCCGGTCACGTCAACTTTCTGTCCGGCCGCAAAAATATCAACCTTTATTTCCTCGCCCGCACTCAGTTCCCCACCTTCATTTTTATCCAGTCTGAATTCGTGCAGACCCTCGGCAGATTCAATGCCGGCCCTGGCCAGCGTCCCGGCCTGCGGCTTCTTAATCAGGCTGCGACGTTTACTGCCATAAGCGACCTGTATCGCCCGGTAACCATTGCGATTGTCATCTGTCAGGGCGGTTATCCGGTTGGGACTCGCTTCTATCACGGTGACAGGCACAGAATGACCTTCTTCCGTGAAGATTCTGGTCATGCCCCGCTTTTTGCCCACTATTCCAATCGTCATCGTATTATTTTCAACTCAGTTTTATCTGCACGTCTACGCCCGCTGCAAGGTCCAGTTTCATCAATGCGTCTACCGTTTTATCAGTCGGGTTTACTATGTCCACCAACCGCTTGTGCGTCCTGATCTCGTATTGATCCCTGGCGTCTTTGTTGACATGGGGCGAAATTAATACGGTATAACGCTCTTTCTTTGTCGGCAGGGGGATTGGCCCTTTTACCTGTGCGCCGGTACGGCGCGCAGTTTCGACAATCTCACGGGTTGACTGGTCAATTAAACGGTGATCAAACGCTTTCAACCTGATCCTTATGATTTGTTGGTCTGCCATGCCTGTTTCACTCTCGTTTTATCACAGGATGATTGATTAACTGTTGTTTTTCTTCACTATTCCATCCGCTACATTGGATGGAACCGGCGTGTATTTTGAAAACTCCATCGTATACGTGGCGCGCCCTTGTGTCACCGAACGAAGCGCCGTTGCATAGCCGAACATCTGCTCAAGCGGAACCTCAGCTTTCACAATTGTACCGGCAGGTGAAGTTGCGGTTGCCGAAAGTATCCCCCGACGTCGACTCAGGTCTCCCGTCACCGAGCCCAGGTAATTTTCCGGCGTCACCACCTCCACGCTCATAACCGGTTCCAACAGGACCGGCCGGCCCCGACCGGCGCCGTCTCTAAACCCCATGGAACCGGCTATCTTGAAAGCCATTTCACTGGAATCAACTTCGTGATACGACCCGTCGTATAACGTCACCTTTACGTCTACCATGGGATAGCCGGCGATAACACCGTTCTCCATCTGTTCCTGTATGCCTTTATCTACCGCCGGAATATAATCTTTGGGTATTGCGCCACCGACGATATCATTGATAAATTCATATCCGTGACCGGGTTTCTGAGGTTCGATCTTCAGTATGACGTGGCCATATTGGCCGCGTCCGCCGCTCTGGCGCACAAACCTGCCTTCGGCCTTCTCCACCGGCTTTTTAATGGTTTCACGATAAGCCACCTGTGGCTTGCCGACGTTGGCATCGACCATAAATTCCCGTTTTAACCGGTCTACGATAATCTCCAGGTGAAGCTCACCCATACCCGATATGATTGTTTGTCCGGACTCATCATCGGTATGGACGCGAAAAGAAGGATCTTCCTGGGCCAGTTTCCCCAGGGCCATACCCATTTTTTCCTGGTCAGGTCTGGTTTTCGGTTCAACTGCAATGGAAATAACCGGGGCCGGGAATTCCATTTTTTCCAGCATGATGACGTTCTTCGTATCACACAGCGTATCTCCGGTGGTGACATCCTTCAGGCCGACGGCAGCAGCTATATCCCCCGCCCTGACTTCTTTTATTTCTACCCGTGAGTTGGAGTGCATTTGTAAAATCCGACCTATGCGCTCCTTTTTGCGTTTGACCGGGTTATAGACCGTGTCGCCGGAATTAAGCACGCCTGAATAAACCCGGAAAAAAGTCAGTGACCCGACAAAGGGATCTGTTGCAATCTTGAAAGCCAGCGCCGAATATGGTTCAGCATCAGTGGATTGGCGTGAAATTTCTGCTTGCCCGGCATCTATAGACGTTCCTTTTACTGCAGTAACATCACCAGGAGCAGGCATGTAGTCAATGATCGCATCCAGCATACACTGGACGCCTTTGTTTTTGAACGCCGACCCACACAGGACCGGGACTATTTCATTGGCCACGGTCCTTTCTCTTATGCCCCGCTTGATGTCTTCTTCCGTTAAATCACCGTCTTCCAGGTAGGCTTCCATTAATGTTTCATTAGCTTCCGCGGCAGCTTCCAGTATGTGCTCACGAGCTTCCCGGCAGGGCTCAAGCATGTCCTCCGGGATATCCTTCTCTTCAAACTTCATCCCCATGCTCGAATCATCCCAGTAAACAGCCTTTCCCTTGACCAGGTCAACAACACCTTCAAATTTATCTTCTGCGCCCAGCGGAAGTTGCAACGGAACGGCAACACCGCCAAGGCGTTCTTTTATCTGGCCGACTACCCGCAGGAAGTCCGCCCCGGCGCGATCCATTTTATTAACAAAGGCCAATCTCGGCACTTTGTATTTATTTGCCTGGCGCCACACCGTTTCCGATTGCGGTTCAACGCCGCCGACGGCACAAAAAATGGCGCAAGCGCCGTCCAATACCCTGAGAGACCTTTCAACCTCAATGGTAAAATCCACGTGTCCCGGAGTATCAATAATGTTGATTCGGTGTTCCCGGAACTGGCCGGCCATTCCTTTCCAGAAACAGGTGGTGGCCGCCGAGGTGATCGTAATCCCGCGTTCCTGTTCCTGTTCCATCCAGTCCATCGTAGCGGCGCCGTCATGCACCTCACCTATCTTGTGAGAAACGCCTGTGTAATAGAGAATTCGTTCGGTCGTCGTCGTTTTGCCCGCGTCAATATGGGCCATGATGCCGATATTGCGATAACGTTGAATTGGAGTAGTACGTGCCATAACCGGTTAGCTCTCTTGATACTGTTGTTACCACCGGTAATGAGAGAAAGCCTTATTGGCTTCAGCCATCTTGTGGGTGTCTTCTTTCTTTTTAATCGCAACGCCCTTGTTGTCGGAAGCATCCATGATCTCACCCGCAAGTCGTAGCCCCATGCTTTTCTCCCCTCGCTTCCTGGCGCTGTCAACCAACCAGCGCATTGCCAGGGTCATACTCCTGTCGGAACGTACTTCAATCGGAATCTGGTAGGTTGCGCCGCCAACGCGCCTGGATTTCACCTCGACGATGGGCTTTACATTTTCCAGCGCCTGAATGAACACTTCAAGGGAATCAGTCTTTTTCTTATTACTGACCTGGTCCAGGGCGCCGTAGACTATGCTTTCGGCAATGGATTTTTTACCACTGTGCATGACCATATTGATGAACTTCGCCAGCACCTGGTTGTGATATTTCGGGTCGGGCAATATTTCCCTTTTTTCGGCTACTCTTCTTCTGGACATGGCGCTTCTCTTTCTTCGTTTTACGCCCTGGGTTTCTTGGCTCCGTACTTCGAGCGCCGCTGGCGTCGGTCTGCCACGCCTGACGTATCCAAAGTGCCCCTGACCGTATGGTAACGCACCCCGGGCAAATCCTTTACCCTGCCCCCCCGTATCAGGATAACGGAATGTTCCTGCAGGTTATGGCCTTCTCCACCAATGTAAGTGGTGACCTCGTAGCCGTTGGTCAGCCGTACCCTGGCGACCTTGCGCAGGGCAGAATTCGGCTTCTTTGGCGTTGTTGTATACACGCGGGTACACACTCCTCGCTTCTGCGGACAACTGTCCAAAGCAGGAACGTTACTTTTAGTCCTCTGCCGCTTTCTCGGCTTCCGCACCAACTGACTGATTGTAGCCATATAAAAATATCCAGGTTGTTTGTTTCAACCGGTTCTTATCACGGGAATTTTGAGCGTCCCTAAAATAAAAAACAGCCTCTAAACAGGCTGTTTTTTGCCCTTATGCAAAATGAAAAGGCCGAGTTTTTTCAGGGCCCTTCAAATAGAAGCGGAATTGTAAGTCGATATTAAGCCGGCTGTCAACAAATTTGTTCACAAATGTAGGAACAAATCAGGGCAAGATCATACTTTATGTCATAAGGAAGAGGTTTTATGGTCCAACAAGTGATAGATAAGCGGGGAACTCATCGATTTGGCGGGGATCAGAGTAGTATTCCCCCCATACAGGAGACTGATGATGAGTTTTATTGCCCATTTTGCGATGATTGAGGACCCGCGTAGTCACATTAATGTAAAACATGACTTTCTGGACATCCTGTTTTTGACGGTGAGTGCGGTGATGTCCGGGGCGGAGGGCTGGAAAGATATCAAGGAGTTTGGTGATGAGAAACTGGCCTGGTTACGGCAATACCGGTCGTTCAGTAATGGGGTTCCGGTGGATGCGGGAGACACAGAACCGCTGATATTCGCATAATAATCACCTTTTTGTTCTTATAAAGAATAACATGTTCACATAAAACGTCATACAATGACAGTGATTTAGTTTGAACAGGTTACCCGGGTGAATGGATAAATCGAAAAGTGGTCGGGTCCGGCACATGAGGGGTCCCTGTTTCGCACATAAGGGACGCAATGCAACGTCAGGTCCGGCTTGACCGGGTAGGCAGTCAAACGCCTGAACGCGGCGCGGGCGCCATCGCCCTGCTGCGCGCAGCGCCTGGTTTGCGCCATCATCGCGGTAGCTCTTTATATCATGTAGGGAGAGGATAAGTGAGAATAAAACGGATAACACGGTTGGCGGTTGTTTGCGGAGAAGAATCCTGACATTTTCGGGCTTTAGCCCATATACTAATTGGCCGAGCGCCGAGCGCCTTTAATTCTACCACCCCCGCCGGGGCGCGCCATGCTCCGGCTGAGCGCCGCGACACGAGGCGCGCCGCCTGAGCCCTGCTCCGGCCGTTTCTTCAGTCCACTATTACCGCATCCGGGCAACATCCCAAGCCCAACCTGAACGGCGTTATCACCGCATGAGTTCAGACTCATCTTTGAATGGGATTAGACTGCCCCGGCTGAGCGCGGCGTCGCGCGGCGCGGCGCCTGACGCCTCTCCGGGGGGGCCTGCCAGCTGCTTCTCCCGCCTGCGGGCGGCGCTTGGGCGGGCGGGACGCCGCAGCCTCCCGGCCGCGCGCCTGCTCGCGCCGGCCGCGCTGCTCGTCGTCCCCGCCCTCGTCGCCCCCGCCCCGGCGTGGCCCATGAGCGACAGGGGCCGCGCAACCCGCCCGCGACGCCAAGCCGCGGCGGCCCTGCTGCTGCTCGCCGCCGCCCTCTGCTTCACCACCCCCGCCGGCGCCCAGACCGAGGTCGAAATCTGGTCGGGAACGGTGACGGTGGGCGATGACCTCGTCAATACTTCATCCTACGGATATTTCAACAGCCAATACATCGACAACCACGCTGTCGATGTCGGCAGCATCAACCCGGACACCTTCTCCTATGGAGGAGAGGAGTTCGTAGTTACGGGCCTGAGTGTATTTGCGCATGGCGCACCGCCAGACGTAACTTTTCATCCTGCTCGGCGATTCAACGGCACATTTGCCTTGTACGAGGGTACAAAGCGGTGGCAACTGGACGACGAAGCCGTTCCAGGCGGCTTTATTTTTTCCAATGTAGTCCTGGCTACCCGCACATTTTGGTCCACCGGCCAAACCGTCTCCCTGCGCCTCGTCGAGGTCTTCGCGGACACCGACGCCGACCTGACGAACCTGCACCTCGCCGCCCCCGACGGGCGCACCGTCGCGCTCTCGCCCGCCTTCTCCTCGGCGACGACGAGCTACACGGCGAGGGTGCCACACGCCGCCGACCGGGTCACGCTGTCGACGCTTGGCGCCTCGGTGTCCATCGCCCCCGCCGATGCGGACGCGAGCCCCGCCAACGGCCACCAGGTGGCGCTCCCCCTCGGGCAGACGACGACCGTCACGGTGCGGGTGACGGCCGGCGACGGGACCACCATGAAGACCTACACGGTGGCGCTCAGGCGCCCGCGGACGGATGTGTGCGAGCGCACGCCGGCGCTGCGCGACGCCATCGTGGCGCAGGTCGCCGGGGTCAGCGACTGCGCCGAGCTGACGTCGGCACAGCTTGCGGGGATTGGGGAGTTCTCGGGGGAGGGGGAGGGGGGATTCTCGGGGACGGTCATCAGCGCGGGCTTCGCGCGCGGGGACTTCGCGGGCCTGTCCGGGCTGCGGGTGTTGCTCCTGTCTCCGACCGAGGCGGGGACGCTGCCGGTGGGCCTGTTCGACGGCCTCACGGCGTTGAGAGAGCTCTGGATAGTCAACGCGTCCCAGCTCACCCGCCTTCCGAGGCGGCTGTTCGCGGGCCTGCCGGCGCTGGAGATTATTTCTATCTATTTGAACCCGAAGCTCGAGACCTTGCCCGCCGGCCTCTTCGACGGCCTGTCGAGACTGAAAACGCTGGCCATCACCCTCAACGCTGCCCTGACGTCACTGCCGTCGGGGCTGTTCCGCGGCCTCGACTCGCTTCAACTTCTGAACTTGGGAACCAACAAGCTGCAGAGCCTGCCGCCGGGCCTCTTCGGCGGACTCTCCAGCCTGACCGAGCTGTCCCTAAATGAAAACGAACTCGCCGAGCTGCGGCCCGGCGTATTCGACGGGCTGGCCGCCCTGAGCACGCTCCATCTGCAATTCAATGAACTCAGCGAATTGCCGCCGGGCATCTTCGAGCCGCTCACCAGCCTCACGGGACTGACTCTCAACAACAACCCCGGCTCCGCGCGCTTCGCCCCGGCCGCACGGGCGGGCGATGCCCTGGTGGTGGCGCCGGGTGCGGAGGTCGTCCTCGACGCCGGCGCCAGCGACGGCGGACCCTGGGGCAGCAACGTGCTCTACGCCTGGACGCAGAGCGGCGGCGCCGATGTGGCGCTCGAAGGCGCCGGCAGCGCGACCGCGCGCTTCACCGCGCCGGCGACGGCCGGCGAGCTGACCTTCGAGCTCGAGGTCGCCGGCCGCGGGGGCGGGCACACCTCGACCGACACCGTGACGGTGCGGGTGGTGAGCGCGGGCAAGGCATCCGGCCTCGCGCTCGCGGCGCCGGACGGCGCCGCCATCGCGCTCGACCCCGCCTTCTCCGCGGACACCACCACCTACGCCGCGCGGGTCGGGCCGGGCACCGACCGGGTGACGCTGACGGCGAAGGCCGGTGCGGGGACCACCCTCGGCTACGGCCCGGGGCCGGACGCGGACGCGAGGGCGCGCGGCTTCCAGGCGGCGCTGGGTGCGGCCGGGACCACGACGGCGGTCACCGCGACGGTCGCCTCCGGCGGCTCGGCCACCACCTACACGGTGAACGTGAAGCGCCACGCAACCGACGTCTGCTGGCGCACGCCCGCGGTGCGCGACGACATCGTGGCGGCGGTCTCGGCGGTGAGCGACTGCGCCGCGCTGACGCCCGCGCATCTGGCCGGCATCGGGACGCTCGAGCTGCATGAGCGGGGCATTGCACGGCTCGCGGCCGGGGACTTCGCCGGTCTGAGCGCCCTCACAGGGCTCTTTCTGTACTCCAACGACCTGACCGGGCTGCCGGGGAACCTCTTCGAGGGCCTGAGTTCTCTGCAGGCACTTGCGCTGAACAGCAACGACCTGACCGAGCTGCCGCCGGGCATCTTCGATGGTCTTGTCGCTCTGGATGAGTTGTTTTTGGACCACAACGACCTGAGCGAGCTGCCGCCCGGCGTGTTTGCGAACCTCGGCGCGCTGAACGCCTTGTGGCTCCAAAGCAACCCCGGCAGCGTCCGCTTCCTGCCCCCGGCCGAGGCGGGGGCGGCGCAGACGGTGCCGACGGGTGCGACGGTCACGCTGGACGGGCGGGCGAGCGCCGCGGACGGGCCCTGGAAGGGCAACGTCGCCTGGGCCTGGCAGCAGGTGGACACGAACGGCGTGGCCGTCACGCCGGCCACCGTGACGCTCAGCGGCGCCGGCAGCGCGACCCCCACTTTCACCGCGCCCGCGGCGCCCGGCGAGCTGCACTTCCGGCTCACCGTCACCGGCCGCGGCGTCGGCTTCCACGGCTCCTACGCCGCCAGCGACACGGTGACGGTCACGGTCGAGTCCGCGGCGGTGGCGATGATGAACGCGGGCCTCGGCGCGCTCGCGCTCAGCGCCGCGGACGGGAGCGCGCTGGCGCTCAGCCCCGCCTTCGCCCCGGCGACGACCGGCTACACGGCGACGGCGACCTTCGGCGCCGTGAGCGTCACGGTGGCGTGGCGGACGCTGCATTCGGGCGCCACGGTGACGATTGCCCCCACCGACGCGGACGCGGACCCCGCCAACGGCCACCAGGTGGCGCTCACGGCCGGGGCGACGCAGACCATCACGGTGACGGTCACCGCCGAGGACGCGACCGCGACCATGGCCTACACCGTCTCGGTCAGCCCGGCCGCGACGGACGTGTGCGCGCACACGCCCCAGGTGCGCGAGGAAATCCTGACGCAACTGGCGGTCAGCGACTGCGTCGCCGTGACGCCCGCGCAGCTCGCAGACATCGAGGAGCTCCGCCTGGATGGGCGGGGCATTACACGGCTCGCGGCCGGCGACTTCGCCGGCCTGCCCGGGCTGGATATCCTGTGGCTGCGCGACAACAACCTGACCGAGCTGCCGAAGGGCATCTTCGCCGGCCTTAGTTCTCTGGGGTCACTTACGCTGAGCGGCAACGACCTGACCGAGCTGCCGCCCGGCATCTTCGCCGGTCTGAGCGCGCTGGATGAGCTCTGGCTGCACGACAACGACCTGACCGAGCTGCCGCCCGGCATCTTCGCCGGCCTGAGCGAGCTGTTCGATCTCTTTCTGCACGGCAACGACCTGACCGAGCTGCCGCCCGGCGTGTTTGCGGACCTCGGCTCGCTGTACCAATTGAGGCTCCACGACAACCCCGGCAGCGCGGACTTCCTGCCGGCCGCGCGGGCCGGCGCCGACCGGCGCGCCGAGGCGGGCGCGGCGGTGGCGCTCGACGGCCGCGACAGCGGCGGCCCCTGGGGCGCGAACGTGACCTGGACCTGGACGCAGAGCGGCGGCCCGGCGGTGGCGCTCACCGGCGCCGAGGGCGCGACCCCTTCGTTCACCGCACCGGAGACCGACGCCGACCTGTACTTCACCCTCACCGTCACCGGGCGCGGCCTCGGCTTCAACAGCTTCCGCTACACCGACACCGACACGGTGCGGGTGCGGGTGCGGGGGGCCGGGACCGAGGCGGTGCTGCGGCGGCTTGCGCTCGCCACCCCGCACGGCGCGGCGGTGGCGCTCGAGCCCGGCTTCTGGATGGACACGCCGGACTACGAGGCGCTGATGCCCTTCGGCCCGGTGACGGTCACGGTATCGGCCGAGGCGAGCGACCCGCGGGCCGCGCTGTCCATCACCCCCGCCGATGCGGACGCGGACCCCGCCAACGGCCACCAGGTGGCGCTCCCCCTCGGGCAGACGACGACCGTCACGGTGCGGGTGACGGCCGGCGACGGGACCACCATGAAGACCTACACGGTGGCGCTCAGGCGCCCGCGGACGGATGTGTGCGAGCGCACGCCCGCGGTGCGCGACGCCATCGTGGCGGCGGTCGCCGGGGTCAGCGACTGCGCCGACCTGACGCCGGCGCAGCTTGCGGGGATTCGCAGATTCACGACGGAGGAGGAGCTGTCCGGGGAAGTAATCGTGTTCTCGCGGACCGTCGTCAGCCCGGGCTTCGCGCGCGGGGACTTCGCGGGCCTGTCCGGGCTGCGGGTGCTGCAAGTGACTCCGACCGAGGCGGCGACCCTGCCGGTGGGCCTGTTCGACGGCCTCACGGCGTTGAGAGAGCTCATTATATCCAACGCGCTCCAGCTCACCCGGCTTCCGAGGCGGCTGTTCATGGGTCTCCCGGCGCTGGAGAAACTCCAAATCTTCCTCAACCCGAAGTTCGAGACCTTGCCCGCCGGCCTCTTCGACGGCCTTTCGAGATTAAGCGTTCTGGGGTTGAGTCTAAATGCTGCCCTGACGCAGCTTCCGTCGGGGCTGTTCCACGGCCTGGACTCGCTTGACTTTCTGTCCGTCGGGAGCACCGACCTGCACAGCCTGCCGCCCGGTGTCTTCGACGGACTCGCGTCCCTGACTAAGCTGGAGCTAAATCACAACGAACTCACCGAGCTGCGGCCCGGCGTGTTCGACGGACTGGCGGCCCTGACCTTTCTGGCGCTGCAAGACAATGAACTCAGCGAATTGCCGCCGGGCATCTTCGAGCCTCTCACCCGCCTCACCGCACTGGGTGTCCACGGTAACCCCGGCTCCGCGCGCTTCGTCCCGACCGCACGGGCGGGCGAGGACCGGGTGGTGGTGGCGGGCGCGGAGGTCGTCCTCGACGCCGGCGCCGGCGACGGCGGCCCCTGGGGCGGCAACGTGCTCTACGCCTGGACGCAGACCGGCGGCGCCGACGCCGCGCTCGAAGGCGCCGATACCGCCACCGCGCGCTTCACGGCGCCGCACACGGCCGGCGCGCTGACCTTCGAGCTCGAGCTCGCCGGTCGGGGCGAGAACCTCTTTTCCCATCCCACTCGCCGCTACACCTCGACCGCCACGGTGACGGTGCGGGTGGTGCGCGCGGACAAGGCAACCGGCCTCGCGCTGACGGCGCCGGACGGCGCCGCCATCGCCCTCGACCCCGCCTTCTCCGCGGACACCACCAGCTACGCCGCGCGGGTCCGGCCGGGCACCGACCGGGTGACGCTGACGGCCGAGGCCGGTGCGGGGACCACCCTCGGCTACGGCCCGGGGCCGGACGCGGACACCACGGCGCCCGGCCACCAGGCGGCGCTCGGTGCGGCCGGGACCACGACGGCGGTCACCGCGACGGTCGCCTCCGGCGCCTCGACCACCACCTACACGGTGACCGTGACGCGCGCAGAGACCGACGTCTGCTGGCGCACGCCCGCGGTGCGCGACGCCATCGTCGCGGAGGTCGCCGGGGTCAGCGACTGCGCCGAGCTGACGCCCGGGCAACTCACCGGCATTACTATTCTCACTCTGTTTAGCCAGAATCTCACACGACTGGTGTCCGGGGACTTCGCCGGCCTGACCTCTCTGGAGACACTTGAGCTGTTCGACAACGACCTGACCGATCTGCCGCCCGGCATCTTCGACGACCTGACGGCTCTGGAAGCCCTCTTTCTGAACGACAACGAGCTGACCGAGCTGCGCCCCGGCGTGTTCGACCGGCTTTCCGCTTTGACAAACCTGAGCCTGAGTGGCAACGAGCTGACGGAGCTGCCGGACCGCATCTTCGAGCCGCTCACCGCGCTGGACAGCTTCAGCTTTGCCGGCAACTCCAGCGGGAGTGCCGTCGTCACACCGGAGGCGAATGCCGGCCCCGACCACACGGTGGCGGCGGGAGCGGCGGTCACGCTCGACGGCAGCGCCAGCGACACCGGCCCCTGGGGCAGCAACGTGGACTGGGTGTGGAGTCGGACGAGCGGCCCGGCGGTGACGCTTGCCGGGGCCGACACGGCGACGGCGACCTTCACCGCCCCCGGCCCCGCGGGGGCGCTGGTCTTCGAGCTGCGCGTCATTGCCGGGGCCGGGGGGTATGTCCATGCCGACACGGTGACGGTCACGGTCGAGCCCCCGGCGACGGCGATGATGAACGCGGGCCTCGGCGCGCTCGCGCTGAGCGCCGCGGACGGGCGCGCGCTGGCGCTCAGCCCCGCCTTCGCCCCGGCGACGACCGGCTACACGGCGACGGCGCCCTTCGGCGCCGTGAGCGTCACGGTGGCGTGGCGGGCGCTGCACTCGGGCGCCATGGTGTCGATTGCCCCCGCCGACGCGGACCCCGCCAACGGCCACCAGGTGGCGCTCACGGCCGGGGCGACGCAGACCATCACGGTGACGGTCACCGCCGAGGACGCGACCGCGACCATGACCTACACCGTCTCGGTCACCCTCGCGATGACGAATGTGTGCGAGCGCACGCCCCAGGTGCGCGACGCCATCGTGGCGGCGGTTCCCGGGGCCGGTGACTGCGCCGCGCTGACGCCCGCGCAGCTCGCGGGCCTCAGCGCGCTCAGCCTGACCGGGCGCAGAGTCGCCCGGCTCGCGCCCGGCGACTTCGCCGGCCTGCCCGACCTGGATATCCTGTGGCTGGGCGGCGTCGGCCTGACCGAGCTGCCGGCGGGCATCTTCGCCGGGCTCGCCAGGCTCGGGAACCTCTACCTGAACGGCAACGACCTGACCGAGCTGCCGGGCGGCCTCTTCGCCGGCCTCGGCGCGCTGACGAGCTTGCGCCTGAACGGCAACGACCTGACCGAGCTGCCGGGCGGCCCCTTCGCCGGGCTGAGCGCGCTGACCGAGCTCAGGCTGGAGAACAACGACCTGGTCGAGCTGCCGCCCGGTCTGTTCGCCGGCCTGACCCGGCTGGAGCGCCTCTATCTGAACGGCAACGAGCTGAGGGCGCTGCCGCCGCGCGTGTTCGCCGGCCTCGCCGCGCTCGACGCGCTGTGGCTGCACGGCAATCCCGGCAGCACGGACTTCGCGCCGTCCGCCCATGCCGGCGGCGCGCTCACCGCGGAGGCGGGCGCGGCGGTGGCGCTCGACGGCGCCGACAGCGCCGGCCCCTGGGGCGCGAACGTGAGCTGGGCCTGGACGCAGAGCGGCGGCCCGGCCGTGGTGCTCACCGGCGCCGGCGGCGCGACCCCTTCGTTCACCGCGCCGGAGACCGACGCCGAGCTGTACTTCACGCTCACCGTCACCGGGCGCGGCGCGGGCCGCAACGGCCTGCGCTACACCGGCGCCGACACGGTGCGGGTGCGGGTGCGCGGGCTCGCGACCGGGGCGGTGCTGAGGCGGCTCGCGCTCGCCACCCCGGACGGCGCGGCGGTGGCGCTCGAGCCCGGCTTCTGGAAGGACACGCTCAGCTACGAGGCGCTGATGCGCTTCGGCCCGGCGACGGTCACGGTATCGGCCGAGGCGACCGACCCGAGGGCCGCGGTGGAGTTCGCCCCGGCCGATGCGGACGCGGACCCCGCCAACGGCCACCAGGTGGCGCTCGCGGCGGGCGCGACCACGGCGGTGACGGTGCAGGTAACGTCCGGCGACGAGGCGACGGTGCGGGTGTACACCCTGCGGGTGGGGCGCCCGGCGACGACTGTGTGCGAGCGCACCCCGGCGGTACGCGACGCCATCGTAGCGTACCTGAGGGTCAGCGACTGCGTCGCGGTGACGCCCGCGCAGCTCGCAGGCATCCAGACGCTCGAACTGAATGGGCGGGGCATCGCACGGCTCGCGGCCGGCGACTTCGCCGGGCTGAGTACTCTGGATGAGCTCGCTCTGGACGACAACGACCTGACCGAGCTGCCGAAGGGCCTCTTCGCCGGCCTGAGCTCTCTGGATACTCTCGATCTGAGCGGCAACGACCTGACCGAGCTGCCGCCCGGCATCTTCGCCGGTCTGAGCGCGCTGCGCGAGCTCTGGCTGGACGACAACGATCTGACCGCGCTGCCGCCTGGCGTGTTTGCGAACCTCGGCTCGCTGATCTACCTGGCGCTGGAGGACAACCCCGGCAGCGCCGGCTTCCTGCCCCCGGCCGAGGCAGGGGCGGCGCAGGCGGTTGCGACGGGCGCGACGGTCACGCTGGACGGGCGCGCCAGCGCCGCGGATGGGCCCTGGAAGCACAACGTCGCCTGGGCCTGGCAGCAGGTGGACACGAACGGCGTGGCCGTCACGCCGGCCACCGTGACGCTCGCCGGCGCCGACACCGCGACCCCCACATTCACCGCACCCGCGGCCGCCGCCGCCCTGCACTTCCGGCTCACCGTCACCGGCCGCGGCACGGGCGCGGAGGATGTCCCCTACGCCGCCAGCGACACGGTGACGGTGACGGTCGAGACCCCGGCGGCGGCGATGGACGCCGCGCTTGCGAGCCTCGCCGTCACCCATGGCGCCGACGCGACGGTGGACCTCATGCCGGCGTTCAGCCCCGGGACGTCGCGCTACCGCGCCCGGGTCGCCAACGCGGTCGCGCGGGTGGCGCTCGCGCCGGTGCCGCGCCAGGCGGACGCAACGCTCGCCTATGCCCTGAACGGCACGGCGCTCGCCGACGCGGACGCAACGACCACGACAAGCTTCGAGGTCGACCTCGTCGAGGGCGAGAACGTCATCGCGGTGACGGTGACGGACTCCACCACCACCCGGGACACCACGCTCACCCTGACCCGCAACACCCGGCCGACCTCCGCGGCCGCGACGGTGACCACGCCCGAGGACACGGCCTACACCTTCTCCGCGCGCGACTTCGCCTTCGCCGACCCCGACCCGGGCGACGCGCTTGTGAGTGTGACCATCGTGACCCCGCCGGCGCGGGGCGCCCTCGCGCTCTCGGGCACGCCGGTGGCGGCGAGCGACACGGTCACGCCGGGCGAGCTCGCCACCGGGCGGCTGGTCTTCACCCCCGCGGCGAACGCCAACCGCAGCCCCTACGCGAGCTTCCCCTTCACCGTCGGCGACGGCGCCGACACCAGCGCCGTCGCCGACACCATGACCATCGACGTCGCCCCGGCGGTCGACCCCGCGCCGGCGCTCGCGATTACCGGCACGGCCGAGGTGGGCGAGACGCTCACCGCCGACGCCGGCGCCGTCACCGACGCGCAGGGGCTGCCGGACCCCGCCAGCTTCACCTGGCAGTGGGTCCGGGTGGCTGCGGACGGCGCGTCGAACGCCGAGGTCATTGCGGACGCGACCTCGGACAGCTACGTGCTCACCGGCGATGACGCCGGCGGGAAGCTCAAGGTGCAGGTGAGCTACACCGACGCTGCCGGCAACGCCGAGACCCTGGAGAGCCCGGCCTGGCCGCGGGGCGGGGTCATCGGCGGCTGTGGAGCGCCACGCTCACCGTGGGCGCGACCGGGGCCGAGGCGTTCGGCTACCACGCCGGCGCCGCCGGCAGCCTCGACACGAACCACTTTCGCATCGGCTCGGACCGCCATGTGATTGAGCGCGTGACGGTGCAGGCGGCGGACGGGCGCCTGGTCTTCGGCCTCGCCACCGGCGCGGACCTGCCCGACGGTCTCACCCTGCACGTCTGCGACGCGTCGTTGCCATTCATGGGCGACGGCTACGCCCACGCCGCCGGCGCCACCACCTTCACCTGGACCGGCACCGGCCTCGACTGGTCCGCCGTGGGCAGCCGCACCCTGGCCCTCAGCCTGCCGCGGGCGAACAACGCGGCGACGGGCGAGCCGACGATTGCGGGCCCCGCCGTGGTGGGCGTGCCGCTCACCGCCTCGGTCGCGGGCATCGAGGACGCGGACGGCGTGGCCCGGGCCGAGGCGGACGCGCCGGGGTTCACCTGGCGCTACCGGTGGTTTCGCATCGACCAGCGCCGCGAGGGGACCTGGATTCGAAAGGCCACGGGCGCCACCTACCGGCCGGTCGTCGCGGACGTGGGCTGGACGGTGCTCGTGGAGGTGAGCTTCAGCGACGACCACGACAACGGCGAGCGGCGGCGCAGCTCGCACAGCCAGACGGTGGTGTCGGCGCCCGATGTGCCGCGCAGCTTCGAGGCGGCGCCGGGCGACGGGCAGGTGGTGCTCACCTGGGCGGCGCCGGCGAGCGACGGCGGGGCGGCCATCGCGCGCTACGAGCACCGCCATGAGGCGGGGACCGAGGTGACCGATGCCAATCTCGCCTGGACCGAGGTGGCGGCCGACGCGACGACGGTCACCGTGTCCGGCCTCGACAACGGCACGCAGTACGCCTTCGAGGTGCGCGCGGTGAACCGCGTGGGCGAAGGCGCGCCGGCGAGGGCGAGCGCGACGCCCAACACCGCGCCGGCGGCGGCCGACGCGACGGTGACGGCGGTGGAGGACGAGGCGTATGCGTTCGCCGCGGACGACTTCGGCTTCTCCGACCCGGAAGGCGACCCGCTCGCCGCGGTGACCATCGTGAGCGTGCCGGCGCCGGGGCTGGGGCGGCTCGGGCGAGACGGTGACGGTGGGCGCGACGGTGGACCGGGCCGACCTCGACGCCGGCCACCTGACCTTCAGCGCGGTGCTGAACGCCAACGGCGAGGGCTACGCCACCTTCGACTTCAAGGTCAGCGACGGCTTCCTCGACAGCGTGGCGGCCTACACTATGACCATCGACGTCGACGCGGTGAACGACCCCGCGGCGGGGCGCCCGGCGATTGCCGGCACGGCGGCGGTGGGCGAGACGCTCACCGCGGGCGCCGGCTCCGTCACCGACGCCGACGGGCTGCCGGACCCCGCCACCTTCACCTGGCAGTGGTTCCGGGTGGACGCGGACGGCACGTCGAACCCCGAGAAGATTTTGGGCGCGGAGGCGACAACCTACACCGTGACCGCGGCCGAAGGCGGGAGGAAGGTCACGGTCGAGGTGGGATTCACCGACGCCGACGGCACCGGCGAGACGCGCACCAGCGACGCCTGGCCGGCGGGCGACCCGGTGCCGGCCGCCGTCCCCGGTGCGCCGCGCAGCCTGACCGCGGCGCCGGGCGATGGGCAGGTGGTGCTGAGCTGGGCGGCGCCCGAGCATGACGGCGGGGCGGCCGTCACGGCGTACCGGTACCGCCATGCCCAGGGGGCCACGGTGCCGGATGGCACGGCCTGGACCGACGTGGCGGACGGCCCCGACGCGGGCAGCGACGCCGGCGACGAGACGACGGTCACGGTGTCCGGCCTCGACAACGGGCAGTTGTACGCCTTCGAGATCGTCGCGGTGAACAGCGTGGGCGAAGGCGCGAAGGCCGGCCCGGAGACGGCGACGCCGAGGACACGGCCTACACCTTCTCCGCGACCGACTTCGCCTTCACCGACGAGGCGGACGCGGTGGACGACATGCTCGCGAGCGTGGTCATCGAGACCCTGCCGGCGGTGGGCGCGCTGACACTCTCGGGCGCGGCGGTGACCGAAGGGCAGACGGTGGCGGTGGACGAAATCCCCAACCTCGTCTTCACCCCGGCGGAGAACGGCAACGGCAGTACCGCCACCACCGGCAGTCCCTACGCCACCTTCATGTTCAAGGTCCACGACGGCCGCGACTCGAGTGCGGCGGCCTACACCCTGAGCATCGACGTGACCGCGGTGAACGACGCCCCGGCGTCCGCGGACAGCACGGTGAGCACGAATGAGGACACGCCCTACCCCTTCTCCGCCGCCGACTTCGCCTTCGACGACCCCGACACGCTCGACACGCTCGCCGGCGTGACCATCGTGGACCCGCCGACGGTGGGCACACTCGCGCTCGACGGCGCGGCGGTCATGGCGGGCCAGACGGTGCCGGCGGGCGACATCCCCAGCCTCGTCTTCACCCCGGCGCCGCACGCCAACGGCGCGGGCTACGCGAGCTTCATGTTCAAGGTCACCGACGCCGCCGCCGCCGAGAGTGCCGTCGCCGACACCATGACCATCGACGTCGCTGCGGTGAACGACCCTGCGACGGGCCGCCCGACCATCACCGGCACGGCGGCGGTGGGCGAGACGCTGGCGGCGGCGCCGGGCGACATCGCCGACGTCGACGGACTGGCCTCCCCCACCTACAGCTACCAGTGGTACCGGGTGGACCCCGACGACTCGAGCCGGGCGCCCATCGACAACGCGACCATGCCCACCTACACGCTCACCGACGACGACGGCGGCAAGACGGTCGCGGTGGAGGCGCGCTTCACCGACGATGCGGGCGGCGCGGAGATGCGCACCAGCGATGCGACCGACACGGTGGTGACGGTGCCCGGCATGCCGCAGACCCTGACCGCGGCGCCGGGCGACATGCTGGTCGTCCTGACCTGGGCGGCGCCCACGAACAACGGCGGGGCGGCCATCACCAATTACCGGTACCGCCATGCCCAGGGGGCCACGGTGCCGGATACCGCGGCCTGGACCGACGTGGCGGACGGCCCCGACGCGGACAGCGACGCCGGCAACGAGATAACGGTCACGGTGCCGAACCTCGTCAACGACATGGAGTACGCCTTCGAGGTCGTTGCGGTGAACGGCGTGGGCCAGGGCGGGCCGGCCGGGGCGAGCGCGACGCCGACGCCGGTGCCCAACACCGCGCCGACGTCGGCGCACAGGACGGTGACCGTTGACGAGGACACGGCCTACACCTTCTCCGCGGCCGACTTCGCCTTCAGCGACGGCGTGGACGCGGTGGACGACGTGCTCGAGCGCATGATCGTCGAGACCCCGCCGGCGGTGGGCGTGCTGAAGCTCGGCAGCGCGGTGCTGACATCGGGCGCCACGGTACCGGCGGACCAGATTGGCACTCTCGTCTTCACCCCGGCGGAGAACGGCCACGGCAGTACCGCCACCACCGGCAGTCCCTACGCCACCTTCATGTTCAAGGTCCACGACGGCCGCGACTCGAGTGCGGCGGCCTACACCATGACCATCGACGTGACCCCGGTGAACGATGAGCCGACGGGCTTACTGACCATCGCCGGCACGCTGACGGTCGGCCAGACGCTGACGGCGGACATCAGCGCCGTCAGCGATGCCGACGGGCTGCCGGACTCCCCCTCCGGCTTCACTTACGCGTGGACCCGGACGGGCGGGGTTACGGATGCGGTGTCGATCGCCGGCGCGACCGAAGTGAACTACACCCTCGTCGACGCCGATGCGGGCCGGCGGATCCGGGTCGTGGTGTTCTACACGGACAACGACGGCACGGACGAGAAGGTCAGGAGCGAGGCCTACCCGGTGGTCGGCCACATCGCCGCCATCGTCCCCGGCAAGCCGCGCGGCCTGGCGGCGACGCCGGGCAACGGGCAGGTGACGCTGGAGTGGACGGAGCCTTCGAGCAACGGCGGGGCGTCGGTCACCGGCTACGAGTACCGCTATTCGGAGGGCTCGACGGTGGACACGAGCGCGACCTGGACCGCCGTGGCGGACAGCGACGACTTTGGCACGGGGACCGACGACGAGCGGGAAGTCACCGTGACCGGCCTCGTCAACGACACGCTGTACGCGTTCGAGGTGCGGGCGCGCAACCGCGTCGGCCCCGGCCCGGCGTCCGACCCGATGACCGCGACACCGAGGGAGGGTCCGCAACTCGCCGCGACCCCGGCGGTGGAGGGGATGCGTCTGACGCTCACCTTCAACGGGCCGCTCGATCCGGGCTCGGTGCCCGAAACGGGGGACTTCGCGGTGACGGTGGAGGGCGCGCCGGTGACGGTGGACGAGGTGAATGTGGTGGGCACGACGGTGGTGCTCACGCTGGCGCGCCCGGCGGCGCACGGCGAGGCATGGCGGGTGAGCTACACCCGGCCGGCGACGAATCCGCTGCAGAACGCGGCGGGGGAGCCGGCCACGGTGCCGCCGGGACAGATTGTGACCAACGCCACCCCGGACACCACGAAGCCGGCGCCGGGCGCGGCGCCGACGGTGGACGGCGCCGTGCTGACGCTCACCTACGGCGAGCCGCTGGACGAGGGCTCGGTGCCCGCACCGGGTGATTTTGCGGTGACGGTGGAGGGCACGCCGGTGCCGGTGACGGACGTCGGGGTGAACGGCGCGACGGTGACGCTGACGCTCGCCAGCCCGGCGCAATCCGGGCAGCCGGTGACGCTCGGCTACAGCCCGGGCGCCAGCCCGCTGCAGGACCTGGCGGGCAACGAAGCCGACCGGATCCCGGCCGGTCCGGCGGTCAACATCACCGCGGACGAGACGCCGCCGGTGTTCCAGTCGGCGACGGTGGACGGGACGTTTGTGACGCTCACCTACGACGAGCCGCTGGACGAGGGCTCGGTGCCGAGGAAGACGGCGTTCGCGGTCATCGTGGGGAGCCGGCCGAGGGTGACGGTGGCAACGGTGAAGACCGTCGAGGTGGACGGGCCGTCGGTGGTCCTGACGCTGGCCGAGGCGGTGGCGCCCGGGCAGGCGGTGCGACTGCACTACGCGGTTGACCGCGCCAAGCCGATCCGGGACCCGGCCGGCAACCGGGCCGCGGCGCTCTCGGACGAGCCGGTGGCGCACGCGCCGGCCGGCGCGCCGCGCGTGGTCGCGGTGAAGGTGACCTCGACGCCGGGGCTGAGCGCGCCGGGCGCGGCGGCGGACACCTACGGGCCCGGCGAGACGATCGCGTTCTCGGTCACGTTCAGCGCGGCGGTGACGGTGAGGGGCGTTCCGGCGTTCGCCTTTGCGCTGGCCAATCCAGGCGCGGCCAGCGGCGCGCGGCGCGCGGCCTACGATACCGCGCGCAGCAGCGCCACGGCGCTGGTGTTCACCTACACCGTGGTGGCCGCCGACGAGGACACCGACGGCATCGCCTGGGCTCCGGACGCGCTCGCGCCCGGCGCGGCGGGCATCGCAGGCCGCGCGGCGGCGGTGGTGAGCCACTCGGCGCGGGGTCCGCTGGCGGGCCACAAGGTGGACGGCTCGCGCGCCGACAGCGCGGCGCCGGCGCCGGCCGGCGCGACGGTGGACGGGACGGTGCTGACGCTGACCTTCGAGGAGGCGCTGGACGCGGGCTCGGTGCCGGCGCCGGGGGACTTCACGGTGCGGGTGCCCCACCTGACGGCGTGGGGGGAGACGCTGACGCTGCTGCCGAACGTGGACGCGGTGACGGTCAGTGGCCGCGCGGCGGTGCTGACGCTGTGGCAGCCGGTGCGCTTCGGCGAGACGGCGGTAACGCTGGAATACCGGCCGGGCGCGCATCCGCTGCGGGACCCGGCCGGCAACGCCGCGCCGGGGTTTGCGCGCCTTGAGGTGGTCAATATCACGCCGGACACCGAGGCGCCGCGCCTCGACCCGCCGCTGACGCTGACGGGCGATGAGCTGACGCTGAGCTGGAACGAGCCGCTCGACGAAGCCCCGGCGCCGGCACCGGGGGACTTCACGGTGGTGCGCTCGGTGAGCGGCACGCAGGTGCCGGTGACGGTGGATGCCGTGACGGTGGATGGCAGCACGGTGGTGCTGACGCTCGCCGCGGCGGCCGAGCCGGTGTGGCAGCTGAAGGCCGGCTACAGGCCGGGCGCGAGCCCGCTGCGGGACCTGGTGGGCAATACCGCGCCGGGGTTCGCGCCCCGGCGCGTGAAGTATGTCGCGCCGGACGACAGGTCGCTGGCGCAGAGCGCCGGGCAGCCGCCGGGCATTGTGCGGGTGGCGATCGCGCCGGACCCGGACGGCGACGGCGCCTGGGAGGCCGGCGAGGCGGTCGAGGTGACGCTCACCTTCGATGCGCCGGTCGAGGTGGACACCGGGGGCGGGACACCGTCGCTGCGGGCGCTGGTCGGGTCCACGGAACGGGAGCTTACGTACACGCGGGGCTCGGGGACGGCGGCGCTCGTGTTCGCCTGGACGCCGGCGGCGGCGGACGAACCGGCCACATCGGTGCTGCTGGCGGGGAACGCGCTGGCGCTGAACGGCGGCGCGATCCGCGGCACGGCGGGGCTCGATGCCGAGCTCGCCCACAATGGCGCGGCGCGCACGGGCGTGGCGATCGCCGACGACGCGGCGAGCGGCACGATGGCACCGTCCGCGGCGCCGGATGAAACGGCCGAAGCGGATGAAGCGGCCGAAGCGGATACGGCGGATGAAGCGGATGAAGCGGCCGAAGCGGATACGGCGGATACGGCGGATGCCGTTGACGCGCCGGTGAGGGCGCCCTTCGGTGCGTCGTTCTCCGCCGTGCCGCGGGAGCATGACGGCGCGGCCGCGTTCACCCTCAC
The DNA here is from genome assembly GCA_965248145.1 of Gammaproteobacteria bacterium. GTDB lineage: Bacteria > Pseudomonadota > Gammaproteobacteria > Eutrophobiales > Eutrophobiaceae > JAAXHV01. Next base: position 3,151,886 of record OZ252091.1, read on the forward strand.
CCTGGTGTTCGGCGCGGAGCCGGCGGGGCTGAGCTACCGGACGGTGCGGGACAGCCTGCTCAGGGTGAGCGGCGCCACGGTGACCAAGGCGCGGCGGCTGGCGCCGCCGTCGAACCGGCGCTACGAGCTCACCGTCGCGCCGGCCGGCAATGCGCCGGTGAGGCTCAAGCTGGGGTCGTCGCCGGCCTGCAGCTCGGCGGGCGCGGTGTGCACGGCGGACGGGCGGGCGCTCACAGGGTCGGTCTCGGTGACGGTGCCGGGCCCGGCGGCGCTGACGCTGGCGGATGCGAGCGTGCGCGAGGCGCCGGGGGCGGTGCTGGTGTTCCGGATCAGCCTCAACCGGCGGCGCCATGCCGCGGTGACGGTGGACTACGCGACCGCGGACGGGGGCGCCAGGGCCGGCGCGGACTATATCCGGCGGAGCGGCACGCTGGTGTTCGCGGCCGGCGAGCGGGTGAAGACGGTCGGGGTCGAGGTGCTCGACGACAGCGAGGACGATGACGGCGAGACGTTGACGCTGAGCCTGTCCAATGCCAGGGGCGCCATCATTGCCGACGGCACCGCGACCGGGACGATTCACAACTCCGACCCGTTGCCCAAGGGCTGGCTGGTCCGGTTCGGACGCGCCGGCGCGGTACAGGTACTGGAATTACTGGACGACCGCTTTGACGAGGCCGCGGCCGGGCCGAACCAGCTGACCCTGGGCGGGCGTCCCGTTCATATACCCTTCCGGCGCACGCAGCAGGGGACGCAGGGGACGGACTTGCAGGGACCGGGGACGGACTTGCAGAGACCGGGGACGGACTGGCAGGGACCGGGGACGGACTGGCAGGGACCGGGGACGGACTGGCAGAGACCGGGGACGGACTGGCAGAGACCGGGGACGGACTGGCAGGGACCGGGGACGGACTTAAGTCCGTCCCCGGAGGTCCAGGAGGTCGAGGGTCAAACCAGGGAAGCCACCCTGCTGGAGCGCGGCCTGTGGACCCTGCTGAGCAACCGCGGCCACCTGCAGTTCGACCAGCGCCGGTTCCTCTCGCAGAGCAGTTTCGACCTGTCCCTGACCGACCTCCTGAAACAGGGGACCCAGGCACCGGGGACCGAGGCACGGGGGACCGAGGCACCGGGGACCGAGGCACGGGGGACGGACTTAAGTCCGTCCCCGGAGAGTCACTGGTCATTATGGGGGCGCGGGGCATTGACCCACTTCAGCGGCGCCGACACCGGTGTCACTATCGACGGGGACGTCCTCACCGGCCTGTTGGGTGTGGACTACGCCCGGCCGCGCTGGCTGGCGGGTGTGGCGCTGGCCTACCACGACGGCGACGGGTCTTACCGGTCCAGCCGCAACGGCCGCACCGGGGCACTGGACAGCACCCTGGTGAGCGTCAACCCGTACCTGCGCTATGCGCTGACGGAGCGGCTGTCGGCGTGGGGCGCACTGGGGTATGGGGCGGGCACATTGCGCCTGTCCCCGACCATTGCCGGGGACGGACTCGGACAAATGGGGTCAGACTTAAGTCTGACCCCGGCCATTGCCGGGGACGTCATCGAGACCGACATGCAGATGGGCATGGGCGCCCTGGGCCTGCGCGGGGTGGTGTATGCGAATGCCCACACCGAGCTGGCCCTGAAGTCGGATGCGATGTGGGTGCGCACGGCCTCGGCTGAGACGGCGGGCCTGCGAGCGGTGGCGGCGGCGGATAGCAGCCGGCTGCGCCTGCTGCTGAGCGGGCGCCACCGGCGGGTGCTGACCAATGCGGCGCTCCTCTCGCCCAGCTTTGAGTTGGGAATACGCTATGACGACGGCGCTGCGGAGACCGGCTTCGGCATGGAGTTGGGCGCCGGGCTGCGTTATGCGGACCCGGTGTGGGGGTTGACCGTGGCGGCGACGGCGCGCACGCTGGTGGCGCACGCGGACGGCGGTTATGAGGAATGGGGGTTAAGCGGCAGCCTGGCCCTGGACCCGGGACGGTTGGGCCGCGGCCTGGCGTTGCGGCTGGACTCCGGCTGGGGGCTGACGGACAGCGGTACCGAGGCGTTGTGGCAGCGTCAGACCGCGGCGGGACTGGCGCCGCAGCACAACCGGGCGGCGCCGGGGCGCATCCGGGTTGAGATGGGCTATGGGCTGGACGTGCCCTGGACCTACGGGATGCTGACGCCGTACAGCGGCGTGGAGCTGGCCGGCGGCCGGCGCACGCTGCGCCTGGGCTGGCGCTTCACCCTGGGGCAGTCCCTGATCTTAAGCCTGGACGGTGAGCGCCGGGAGACCGGCCATGCCGCGCCGGAGCACGCCCTGATGCTGCGCACGACCCTGCCGTGGTAAAGGAACGGGGACTCCGGGTCAAGCATGCCCCAGTATGGTGTTGAGCTGGGGCCCGGAGTGGCAGTGTGCCTTCGGCGAACTGAGACTCAAGCGCTTGCCGAGCCCTGAGCCTGGTCGACTCCGGCAATTTCCAATGTGTCTTCCCTGGCCGGCGCTATAATCACTGTCTCATTCTCTTCCTCCATGATCTCTTCCATCACCCTGTCTTTCTCCACGGCTGCCTGTACTGCCAGGTCGTCCTCCAGCTCTTTGTTCCTGCGTTCGGTATGATACGCCAGTCCTGTGCCGGCCGGCACCAACCGTCCGACTATGACGTTCTCCTTCAGACCGCGCAGGTTATCCCGCTTACCATTGACACTGGCCTCCGTCAGTACCCGCGTGGTTTCCTGGAATGACGCTGCGGAGATAAATGATTCCGTAGACAGCGAAGCCTTGGTGATACCCAGCAACACGGGCTCCCATTGCGCCGCTTCTTTTCCATCTGCAAGCAGGTGTTCATTTGCTTCCATCACCCTGGATTTCTCCAACTGTTCGCCTTTAAGAAAAACAGAGTCACCCGGCTGCGTAATTTCCACCTTGCGCAACATTTGCCTGACGATAATTTCAATGTGTTTATCGTTTATCTTAACCCCTTGTAACCGATATACCTCCTGGATTTCATTCACGATATAATTCGTCAACGCATGAACACCTTTTAATCTCAGGATGTCATGAGGAGCCGGGGAACCATCGACGACGGCCTCACCCCTTTCCACATGCTCTCCCTCAAACACGTTGATGTGACGCCATTTTGGTATCAGTTGCTCATGGGTCTCACCCTCCTTGTCCGTGATGACCAGGCGTTGCTTTCCTTTCGTATCCTTGCCAAAACTCACGGTGCCGCTCTGCTCCGCCAAAATCCCCGGTTCTTTGGGTTTTCTTGCCTCAAACAGGTCTGCTACCCTGGGTAAACCACCGGTAATATCACGGGTCTTCAGCGATTCCTGCGGCAGCTTGGCAATCACGTCACCCACCTTTACCTCGGCGCCGTCGCGAACGGTAATGACCGCTCTCGGCGGTAGCGGATAATGCGCGGGAATAGCCGTTCCCGGTATTTTCAATTCCTCTCCGCCCGTATCCACCAGTTTCACAACGGGGCGCATTTCTCTTGCGCCGCCGCGCTCTTTCGGGTCCATAATCATCATGTTGGTTAATCCGGTTATTTCATCCACGTGCCGCAATACCGTCTTACCCTCAACAACTTCGGCGAATTGAACGCGGCCCGTTACCTCGGATATTACCGGGTGCGTATGGGGGTCCCAACTGGCGATTTTCGTACCCGGCTGAACCGCTGCGCCATCGTCGATAGTGATAACGGCGCCGTAAGGGATTTTATATCGTTCCCGCTCTCTACCGACCGCATCCAGCAACGACACATCCCCGGAGCGTGAAACAACGACCTTATTGCCACTTTCCTGTTGCAGCAACTTGACGTTATCCAACCTTATCGTCCCGCCGTATTTGACGTCGATACTGCTGATCGCAGCTGCCCGGGAAGCAGCGCCCCCTATATGGAAAGTCCGCATGGTCAATTGTGTACCCGGTTCCCCGATCGATTGTGCGGCAACCACGCCGACGGCTTCACCGATATTGGCAAGATGCCCGCGCCCCAGGTCCCTGCCGTAGCATTGCGCGCAAATCCCAAAACGGGTGTTACAGGTAATCGCCGAACGCACGACAACCTCGTCAGTGCCGCTTTCGTCCATTAACTCGACCAGTTTCTCATCCAGCAACTCGCCTGCCGGAATGATGACGTTCCCATCGGGGTCCGTTATATCCTGGACCAGGACCCTGCCCAATACCCTTTCGTGCAGGGGTTCCACAACGTCCCCGCCTTCAATGAGCGACGTCAACTTGACCCCGGCAGTGGTGCCACAATCTTGCTCAGATACAACGAGATCCTGGGCGACGTCCACCAGACGCCGGGTAAGGTAACCGGAATTAGCAGTTTTCAGGGCCGTATCGGCCAGGCCCTTACGCGCGCCGTGGGTGGAAATAAAGTACTGCAATACATCCAGCCCTTCACGGAAGTTCGCGGTGATAGGCGTTTCAATTATGGAACCATCCGGCTTGGCCATCAGCCCGCGCATACCGGCCAGTTGCCTGATCTGCGCCGCAGAACCACGCGCGCCGGAATCTGCCATCATGAAGATCGAATTAAATGAAGGTTCATCAACCATGGCGCTTTTTCTTGCATCAAGCACCGTATCGACCCCCAGCTTATCCATCATGGCCTTGGCCACCTGGTCATTGGTATGTGACCAGATATCAACCACCTTGTTATAGCGCTCGCCGTTCGTGATTAGTCCTGAGGTATATTGTTGCTCAAACTGTTTTACCTGATCCTCCGTTTTATCGATGATTTCGCTTTTATCCTCCGGGACAACCATATCTTCGACACCGAATGATACGCCGGCACGGGTTGAATAATAAAATCCCGTATACATCAACTTGTCTGAAAAAATAACCGTCGTTTTCAAGCCAAGCCGGCGATAGCAATCATTCACCAGCCTGGAGATGGAGCGTTTATTCAAGACCTGGTTGACCAGTGAAAACGGCATACCTTCCGGCAGGATACGAGACAGCAACGCCCTGCCCACCGTGGTTTCAACCCGTTTATAAGACACCTGGTCCGCTTCACCTTCAGCTGTTATGGTCTCTTGGATTCGAACACCGATTTTTGCGTGCAGTTCAACGGCGCGACACTCATAAGCGCGATGTACCTCATCCACGTCTGCAAAAATCTTTCCCGCGCCTTTTGCCGCCACGGATTCGCGGGTCATGTAATACAGACCCAGGACAACATCCTGGGTCGGTACGATGATGGGTTCACCGTTAGCGGGTGACAAAATATTATTGGTGGACATCATCAAAGTGCGCAATTCCAGTTGGGCTTCGATGGAAAGCGGGACGTGTACCGCCATCTGGTCACCGTCAAAATCCGCGTTAAAAGCCGTACAGACAAGCGGGTGCAACTGGATAGCCTTGCCCTCAATGAGTACCGGTTCGAAGGCCTGGATGCCCAATCGATGCAGCGTGGGCGCCCGGTTCAGCATAACCGGATGCTCCCGGATAACTTCCTCAAGTATATCCCAGACTTCCGCTCCTTCCTTTTCCACAAGTTTTTTTGCGGCCTTGATGGTGGTTGCCAGACCCCGTCTTTCCAGTTTGCTGAAAATAAAGGGCTTAAACAACTCCAGCGCCATCTTTTTGGGCAAACCGCACTGGTGCAGCTTCAAGGTCGGACCGACCACGATGACGGAACGGCCTGAGTAGTCAACCCGTTTGCCAAGCAGGTTCTGGCGAAACCGGCCCTGCTTTCCCTTGATCATGTCGGCCAATGATTTCAAAGGCAGCTTGTTGGTCCCGGTAATAGCCCGTCCGCGGCGCCCGTTATCCAGCAGCGCGTCTACGGCTTCCTGCAGCATTCGCTTTTCGTTGCGCACGATGATATCCGGCGCATTCAAGTCCAACAGGCGCTTCAAGCGATTATTCCGATTGATGACCCGGCGATACAGGTCATTCAAGTCTGAAGTGGCAAAACGGCCGCCATCCAACGGAACCAACGGACGCAAATCCGGCGGTAACACGGGCAGGACTTCCAGGACCATCCACTCAGGTTTATTGCCGGATCGCTGAAATGCCTCAAGCAGTTTCAGACGTTTGGATAATTTTTTCAGCTTCGTTTCGGATTTGGTACGAGGTATCTCATCGCGCAGTTCCCCAAACTCCTGTTTAACATCTATATTGCTGAGCAGTTCACGCACCGCCTCGGCGCCCATTTTCGCCTCAAACTCGTCGCCATACTGTTCAAGGGCTTCAAGATATTTGTCTTCCGTCAGCAACTGACCGCGTTCCAGTTGGGTCATGCCCGGCTCAATCACGACATAGGCTTCGAAATACAATACCCGTTCTATTTCACGCAAAGTCATGTCGAGCAACAGACCCATCCGGGACGGGAGTGATTTCAGGTACCAGATATGCGCTACCGGGCTTGCCAGTTCGATATGGCCCATACGTTCACGCCGCTCTTTTGACAAGGTCACTTCCACACCGCATTTTTCGCATTTAACACCACGGTGTTTCAGGCGCTTATACTTGCCGCAGAGGCATTCATAATCCTTGGTCGGGCCAAAAATCTTCGCGCAAAACAAACCGTCACGCTCAGGCTTGAACGTCCTGTAATTTATGGTCTCAGGTTTCTTGACTTCACCCAGCGACCAGGAACGAATCTTTTCAGGTGATGCCAGTCCGATTGAGATAGCGTCAAATTCCTCAACCTGATTCTGTTGTTTCAGCAGCTTCAATAAGTCTTTCAAAGTTCACTACCTCCGAAGTCAGTAGTTCGCCAACGTTATTAGTCCAGTTCTATATCGATACCCAGTGACTTGATTTCCTTCAACAGCACATTGAAGGATTCCGGCATGCCTGCTTCTATCTGATGATTGCCGTCAACGATGTTTTTATACATTTTGGTACGGCCATTCACGTCATCGGATTTTACCGTTAACATTTCCTGTAATGTGTACGCCGCCCCATAAGCCTCCAGCGCCCAGACTTCCATTTCACCAAAACGCTGACCACCGAATTGCGCCTTGCCGCCTAAAGGTTGTTGGGTAACCAGACTGTACGGACCGGTGGAACGCGCATGCATCTTGTCGTCGACCAGGTGATTCAATTTCAGCATATACATATAACCGACGGTGATCGGCCGGTCGAACGCATCTCCGGTCCTGCCGTCATAGAGGATGCTCTGACCGCCCCGGTCAAATCCGGCCAACTCCAGCATGTCTTTAATTTCCTGCTCACTGGCACCGTCGAAAACCGGGGTTGCCATCGGCACGCCATCCTTGAGGTTCTCCGCAAGTTGCAGTATCTCCGCGTCAGTTAATGAGGTCAGTTCCTCTTTGCGCCCGCCGCTTTCGTTATAGACTTTTGCAAGAAATTTGCGCATCTGTCCAACGCCTTCCCCCGCGGCGAGCATGGCGCCAATGCGCAAGCCCAGACCCTTGGCTGCCCAACCCAGGTGAGTTTCCAATACCTGGCCCACGTTCATCCTGGAGGGCACGCCCAGGGGGTTTAAAACGATATCGACCGGCGTCCCATCTTCCAGGTAAGGCATGTCCTCAGCGGGTATAATGGTGGAAATCACGCCTTTATTCCCGTGCCGCCCCGCCATTTTGTCACCCGGCTGAATATGTCGTTTAACTGCAAGATAAACTTTAACCATTTTCAATACACCGGGAGCCAGGTCATCTCCCGAAGTCAGCTTATTCCGCTTTTCCTCGAACTTTTTATCAAATTCTTTCTTCAATTGAGTTAACTGGTTCGCGGCCTGCTCCAGTGTGCGGTTCAACCGATTACTGCGAAAACGTATTTCAAACCACTTCTCGCGGGGGGTTTCAGCCAGGAACTCCCAGGTGATCTCAGACTTGGGCTGGTACCCTTCCGGACCGCCTTCTGCGGTTTTTCCGACAATCTGTCGTTCCAGTCTTTGATAGACACCGTCTTCCATAATTCGCAACTGGTCATTTAAATCTTTTCGAACCCGGTTCATCTCGGCTTCTTCTATCTCCATGGCCCTGGCGTCTTTTTCCACGCCATCCCGGGTAAATACCTGAACGTCAATGACCGTTCCGTTCATGCCTGAGGGAACGCGTAAGGACGTATCTTTTACATCAGATGCTTTTTCACCAAAAATAGCGCGTAGCAACTTCTCTTCCGGCGTGAGTTGCGTTTCACCTTTCGGGGTGACTTTCCCAACCAGGATATCTCCGGCGTTGACTTCGGCGCCGATGAATACAATGCCTGATTCATCAAGCTTGTTCAGCGCATGTTCACTGACGTTGGGGATGTCCGCGGAGATCTCCTCCGGGCCGAGCTTGATATCGCGCGCGACACAATTGAGTTCCTCGATATGAATGCTCGTATAGCGTTCTTCCTTGACCAACCGCTCGGAAATCAGGATGGAATCCTCAAAGTTATATCCATTCCACGGCATAAACGCGACCATGAGATTTTGCCCCAGCGCCAGTTCTCCCATATCCGTCGAGGGGCCGTCGGCCAGGACGTCTCCCCCGGCTATCTCATCACCGGGTTTAACCAGCGGCCTCTGGTTGATGCAGGTGTTCTGGTTTGAACGGGTGTACTTGACCAGGTTATAGATATCAACACCCGGTTCACCCGGCGTTATCTCATTATCATTCACCCGGATGACGATCCGGCTCGCGTCCACGGAATCGACTATTCCACCGCGATCGGCGATCACGGTAACACCTGAATCCTTCGCAACGGTACGTTCAATGCCGGTGCCGACCAACGGCTTTTCCGCGCGTATTGTCGGTACTGCCTGGCGCTGCATATTGGAGCCCATTAGCGCCCTGTTGGCATCATCATGTTCCAGGAACGGGATCAATGAGGCCGCAACTGACACAATCTGTCTGGGTGACACGTCCATATAATTGACCTTGTCCGGAGTGGTCACGGTAAATTCGTCCTGGTGCCGGCATGAAACAAGTTCGTCAATCAGCGTGCCCTTCTCATCCAGGTTGGAATTAGCCTGGGCAATAACGTAATCTCCTTCCTCGATTGCAGACAAATATTCTATCTCGCTGGTTACTTTTCCGGCGCCCACTTTCCTGTATGGCGTTTCCAGAAAACCATACTCGTTGGTACGTGCATAGACGGCAAGGGAATTAATCAAGCCAATGTTGGGGCCTTCCGGTGTTTCAATAGGACATACCCTGCCGTAATGGGTCGGGTGCACGTCCCGAACCTCAAATCCGGCCCTTTCCCGGGTTAATCCGCCCGGGCCGAGCGCTGAAATTCGTCGTTTATGGGTAATTTCCGACAGCGGGTTGTTCTGGTCCATAAACTGGGACAGCTGGCTTGAACCAAAAAACTCCTTGACCACGGCCGAAACGGGTTTCGCATTGATAATTTCCTGAGGCATCAACCCCTCGGATTCCGCCAGGCCCAGGCGCTCCTTAACGGCTCGCTCCAGTCGCACGAGTCCGATCCTGAACTGGTTTTCCACCATCTCGCCGACACTCCTCACCCGGCGATTACCGAGATGGTCTATATCATCAACAGTACCCTTACCGTTACGGATACCCATTAAAGTCTTCAGTACATCAATAATATCCGATGAATCACCCAGTTCGGCATGCCTCTTTTTGGATAATCCATCATTCCGCTGGCTGAAATATTTTCCATCATAAAGTACCCCTGGCCCGGTTACTTCCTCGCGGTTGACCCGGCGGTTAAATTTCATCCGGCCAACCGCGGACAGGTCATACCGTTCGATGGTAAAAAACAGATTTTTGAACAGGCCCTCCGCGGCTTCTTTCGTGGGCGGTTCGCCAGGACGCATTACCCGATAAAGTTCAATCTGCGCCTCCAGTTGAGACGTAGACGGATCCTGACGCAGCGTAGCGGATATAAACGGACCGCGATTCAGGTCATTAACGTACAGGGTTTCAAATTCAAGGTTGGCCAACTCATACAGCTTTTCAAGTATTTCCGGGGTAATTTCACTATTGGCATCCACCAGGATTTCACCGGTTTCCGTGTCTATAATATCCTTGGCGGTCACCTTGCCGATAAGGTATTCCTCCGGCACTTTCAACTCTTTGAGCTTTGCCGCCTCAAGCGTGCGAACGTGCCTTGCAGTAATGCGTTTTTCACTCTCTACGATGACATTCCCTTTCTTGTCTTTTATATCGAAAGAGAGCGTCTCACCGCGAAACCGCTCAGCTACCAGAGCAAGATAAATGCCATCTTTCTTAAGCTTGAATCGATCCGTTTCAAAAAAGATGCCCAATATTTCCTGCGTCATGTATCCCAGTGCCCGCAACAATATCGTTGCCAGAATCTTTCTGCGCCTGTCAATACGACAATAGACCAGGTCTTTTGCATCAAATTCAAAATCCAGCCATGACCCGCGATAAGGAATGACACGGGCCGAGTACAGCAACTTGCCGGAAGAGTGGGTTTTACCCTTGTCACTTTCAAAAAAGACCCCGGGGGAACGATGCAGTTGGAATACAATCACCCTTTCCGTCCCGTTGATGACGAAGGTCCCGGTATCCGTCATCAAGGGGAGCTCGCCCATGTACACCTCCTGCTCGCGTATATCCTTTACGACCTTGTTGCTTAAACCGGCTTCCTTATCATAAATAATCAGGCGCGCCTTGACTCGCAACGAAGCCGCGTAGGTCAGGCCCCGCAGCTTGCATTCCTTTACGTCGAACACCGGCTCCTTCAACTTGTAACCAACGTATTCCAGGACGGCGTTGCCGGAATAACTTTCCATGGGAAAGACCGATTGAAATGCAGCATGCAAGCCGGCGTCTACCCTGTCTTCGGGCTGACGACTGGATTGCAGAAACTGCTCGTAGGAATTGACCTGGGTTGCCAGAAGATAAGGCACATCCAATACGCTTTGTCTTTTACCAAAATCTTTACGCAGGCGTTTCTTTTCAGTATAGGAATAGGTCATTACGTGTCCTCGTGATTACCATGTAAGGGGGGCAGGAGACTTTCCTTCGTCATTCACGCGCGCAGGAACAGGGGACAAGTTCAAACCTGTCCCCATCAATGTCAGTCCCGCGCCGGGGTAAAACGGTCTTTGCCAATGAATAAACCCGACCGGAACTATTTAATTTCAACAGTTGCGCCAGCCTCTTCCAGCTTCTGTTTTACCTCTTCGGCTTCATCCCTGGTTACTGCTTCCCTGATTGTTGACGGGGTACCCTCAACCAGGTCCTTCGCCTCTTTCAATCCCATACCCGTAATCGCGCGTACAACTTTAATCACCGGCACCTTGGATTCGCCAAAACTGCTCATGACAACGTCGAATTCGGTTTGTTCCTCAGTTTCTTCGGCAGCGGCGACCGGGCCCGCCGCGGCGGCCACTGCGACGGGCGCAGCAGCGGAAACACCCCATTGTTCTTCCAGTTCCGAGATAAGTCCAACCAGTTCCAGAACCGGCATATTGCTTAAAGCCTCTTTTAATTCATCTTTTGAAACAGCCATTTTTTCAACTCCTCTTTAATTCAGTTTGCTGAACTGCGTCGTTATACAATTTGTTGTTGATCGTGGTAGGTACTGAGCAACCGGACAAATTTCGCCTCCGGCTCCGACAGGACGCGCAGGAATTTACCGAGCGGAGCTTGCAGCAATCCAAGCAACATGGATCGCGCCTGTTCCAGTGAGGGTAAATTCGCCATACGCTCAATGTCAGTGGGGTCGATTAACTGGCCATCCATTGCAATATGTCTTACAACCAGCTTGTTATTGGTTTTGGCAAAATCACGAATGATTTTTGCGGCAGACCCCGGCTCATCATTGGAAAACGCAAGGAGTAACGGACCCGTCAGCGCGGTGCGCATACAGTCGAATTTCGTTCCTTCAAGCGCCCTGCGCGCCAGTGTGTTCCGAACTACCCTAAGATAAATACCCGCAGCCCGGGCCGAACTCCTCAACGCGGTCATCTCGGCAACGTTTAAGCCGGTATATTCAGCCGCAATTACCGTCGGCGCAGCGGCGGCCACTTGCGCCACTTCTGCTACAACAGCCTGCTTTTGTTCCAGTGTAAGACTCACTAATTCCCACCTCTTGTTACCGTAAGAACGTACGGCTGCATCCTGGTAATGGAACGCAGTTACCGGTATCCGTCCGGGTACGTTACGTTAAACGTCACGATGACCTTCACCAGGAACAAACCTGTATCGGGTTCCACCGTCTGCGCAGGCAACTCAACCAGTCTGAGTACATTAAGTGACGCATAAGGCAACGTCACGCCTGCGGTCTTTGACGGCCGGCATTTCCCTTCACCAGCCCAAAGTTCATCCCGCATTTCTCACAGTGTCCGGTACGCCCCTGTGAGAATAATGCGGGCTGGCGTCGCCCCTGTCCTGGTACGGGCAGGGGCGACGCCTTGTCATTCAGTACGGCTGTGCCAATCCGGAGCCGTTCAAACTGTCGCCTGATCAACCACAATGCCCGCCCCCATGGTGGTGGAAAGGCTTATCTTCTTCAAATAAATACCCTTGGCGGAACCGGGTTTTGACTTTCTTAAATCCGTCAGCAAGCTGTCCAGGTTTATCTTCAGGTCTTCGGCAGTAAACGAGGTCTTGCCTATCCCGCAATGGATGATGCCGTTTTTATCCGTCCGGTAACGGACCTGGCCCGCTTTTGCGTTGTGTACGGCCTGAGTAATGTCCTTGGTCACTGTTCCGACCTTGGGGTTCGGCATTAATCCCCTGGGACCGAGTAACCTGCCCAGTTTGCCCACTACCGACATTGCATCAGGCGCTGCAATAACAACGTTAAAATCCATCAACCCGCCTTGAATCTGATCAGCCAGGTCCTGCATACCCACGTAATCCGCACCGGCAGCCTCGGCATCCCTGGCCTGGTCACCCTGGGCAAACACAGCTACCTTGACGGTTTTGCCGCTACCCTGGGGTAAAACGGTTGCCCCTCTTACGACCTGGTCGGATTTTCTCGGGTCAACACCCAGGTTGATTGCCACCTCGATAGTTTCGTCAAATTTTGCCGTAGCGCAGTCCTTGAGGAGGTTAAAGGCATCCAACACGGGATAAGGTTGATGTGGAACGATTTTTTCCCTGATTGTGCGGGAGCGTTTTGATAATCCGGCCATGGTCATACTCCTTCCGTCATAATGCCCATGCTGCGCGCCGTCCCGGCAATACTCCGTACTGCTGCAGCCAGGTCCGTCGCGGTCAAATCAGGTTCCTTGGCTTTGGCGATATCCTCCAGCTGCGCCAGCGTAACAGTTCCAACCTTGTCCGTATTGGGTGTCCCGCTACCGCTACTGATGCCTGCGGCCTTTTTCAGTAAATGGGAAGCCGGGGTTGTCTTTGTAACAAATGAAAAACTCTTATCCACGTACACGGTGATAACAACCGGTACGGGCAAACCTTCCTCTATACCCTGTGTTTGTGAATTGAAAGACTTACAAAACTCCATGATATTCAAACCGTGCTGACCCAGGGCCGGGCCGACGGGAGGACTGGGATTGGCCTGTCCCGCAGGCACTTGCAATTTAATATAAGTTTCAATCTTTTTTGCCATTGTGTTACTCCTTTTCCACCTGGGTGAATTCAAGCTCCACCGGTGTCGATCGCCCGAAAATCAATACGGAAACGCGCAACCGGCTCTTTTCATAATTTACTTCCTCTACCACACCGTTAAAATCCGTAAAAGGCCCATCGGTCACCCGCACGACCTCACCCGGTTCAAACAGGACTTTCGGCCTGGGTTTGTCCACCCCTTCCTCGACTCGTTGCAGGATGGAATCTGCCTCGGCAGTAGTAATCGGAACCGGTTTATCTGTTGTCCCGCCGATAAAGCCCAGGACCCTGGGCGCTTCCTTGACCAGGTGCCAGGTCGCATCATTCATCTCCATCTGCACCAGGACATAACCGGGAAAAAACTTGCGGTCGCTCTTACGCTTCTTGCCGTCACGCATCTCCACTACTTCTTCAGTGGGCACGAGGATATCGCCAAACCGATCCTTGATTTCACTCTGTTCAATGCGTTCCAAAAGCGTCCGCATGACGTTCTGTTCGTAGCCGGAATAGGCCTGTACCACATACCATCTAAGCGCCATTGTCTCAGCCTCCCGGTCCACCGATCACCTGCCTGATTGCCCAGCCCAGGACCGAGTCCAATCCCCACAAAATCAGGGCTGCCAGAATAACCACGGCTATGACCAGAAGTGTTGTTTGTGTGGTTTCCTTGCGCGTCGGCCAGACCACCTTACGAACTTCAACCTGGGCCTCCCGTATAAAATCCCACAATGATCTGCCCGGTTCCGTCTGCAAACCTATCCAGGCGGCAACACCCGTAGCCGCCAGCAACCCGGCTACCCGCAATGGAGCTGACTGATCTCTATATATATAAAAACCAACCACCGCGGCGACGACAATGAGTACCGCGACAACCATTTTCACCAGGTCCAACTTCATACTTACTGTCTCTGAACTCATCACCCAACCCATCATATATTTGGGGTCAGAGTAAAAATACATAATGACTAACCAGCTCTACCTGCCGACCCACTGTATTTTTACTCTGACCCCAAATATCCTGTTCTGTTGGCAGGCCAGGAGGGAATCGAACCCCCAACCTGCGGTTTTGGAGACCGCCGCTCTGCCAATTGAGCTACTGGCCTTTAGGGAATCAACTAATATCCAAGGATTGCGGACGGTTATTCGATAATTTTAGCAACGACGCCGGCGCCCACAGTACGACCACCTTCCCGTATTGCAAACCGTAATCCTTCCTCCATGGCAATCGGCGATATCAAGTCCACCACCATCCGAATGTTGTCGCCCGGCATCACCATCTCAGACCCCTGCGGCAAATCCACCGCGCCCGTGACGTCGGTCGTCCGGAAATAAAACTGAGGTCGGTAATTATCGAAGAACGGCGTATGACGTCCTCCTTCTTCCTTGCTCAGTACATATACCTCGCATTCAAACTTTGTGTGTGGCGTGATGCTCTTCGGTACGCACAGTACCTGGCCGCGCTCCACTTCATCCCGCTTCGTGCCGCGCAACAATACCCCGACGTTGTCGCCCGCCCGGCCCTCGTCCAATAACTTGCGGAACATCTCCACGCCAGTACATATCGTCTTTGTCGTCTCCCTGATCCCGACTATCTCTACTTCGTCGCCAACCCGGACAATCCCGCGTTCCACTCGGCCCGTTACCACTGTTCCACGGCCACTGATCGAGAAAACGTCCTCTATCGGCAACAAAAACGGCAGGTCCACCGGCCGTTCCGGTATCGGAATGTAGTCGTCCATCGCTTTCATCAACTGATCTATCGACCCCAGGCCCAAATCGCCTTCGTCTCTTTCCAGCGCCTGTAACGCACTACCCGTCACTACCGGTGTGTCATCGCCGGGAAATTCATACATGTCCAGCAACTCCCGCACCTCCATTTCCACCAACTCCAGTAATTCCTCATCATCCACCTGGTCGGCCTTGTTCAGATACACCACGATCTTCGGCACCCCTACCTGACGCGCCAATAGAATATGTTCGCGGGTCTGCGGCATTGGTCCGTCCGCCGCGCTCACCACCAGCACCGCGCCATCCATCTGCGCCGCGCCGGTAATCATGTTTTTCACGTAATCCGCGTGACCCGGACAATCCACGTGCGCATAGTGACGTTCCTCACTCTCGTACTCCACGTGCGCCGTCGCTATCGTAATACCGCGCTCGCGCTCTTCCGGGGCATTGTCGATTTGGTCATAGGCCTTCACTTCCCCGCCATAGCGCGCCGCCATTGCCTGCGTGATAGCCGCCGTTAAGGTCGTCTTGCCATGATCAACGTGACCAATCGTCCCCACGTTGACGTGCGGCTTTGTTCGTTCAAATTTTTCCTTGGCCATTGCGTATTCTCCTCAAGCTTGTTATTTGTTAAACATTAAAAATTATTCATCAACGTCATGGAGCCCATAACCGGAATTGAACCGGTGACCTCTTCCTTACCAAGAAAGTGCTCTACCGACTGAGCTATATGGGCCTCGTTAAACCGGCAAAGGCCGGTATCCGTACCCGCAACAACAAAGCCACTTCCCCGCCGTTACTGGAGCGGGTGATGGGAATCGAACCCACACCATCAGCTTGGAAGGCTGAGGTTCTACCATTGAACTACACCCGCCTTGTATGACCAGGGAATTACTACCACTTTCAATGGCGCTCCATCCGATAATTCGCTTCATTCATTTCCCCCCACCCCCTGCACCGCATGGTGGAGGGGGTAGGATTCGAACCTACGAAGGCATCGCCAGCAGATTTACAGTCTGCCCCCGTTGACCGCTTGGGTACCCCTCCAGAATTAAGCAAGCCTGCCATCTTCTTACATTTCACAAAGCGTGTCAATACCAAATTTGACAACAAATACAGGAACCTCTGATTTAATCAGAGGTTCCTGCGATACAGGGATGTGTCGCCAAAATCAATGCCAATAAGGTATTGATTTTGAAGGATAATAAAAACCTGTCCCGTACCCCGTATCAAAGCCTGCCCGGTACTTGATACGGGGTACGGGGCAGGCTTTGATACGGGAATGGACTTGTCAGAGTTTGCTATACAATATTCTGCTCCCGTGATTCCAGCGAAGGTCGAGTAGAATCCAAAGGGGTCATACGGTTGCCAGCACGTCATCCAGTGTTGATAAAAGTAAATCCGCATTATCTTTTGAAAAAGGCAGGGGTGGCCGCATCTTCAACACATTATCATGCACACCGATATTGCTCAGTAATACCCCCCTTTCCTTCATTCCATTGACGATCAGCCGGGTCTCAGTTGGCGCCGGCGTCTTTTTCTCCCGGTCCGTTACCAATTCGACGCCGGTAAACAAACCATGGCCGCGCACGTCGCCGATGAGGTCGTACCCAGCCTGTAACTGTTGTAGTCCGGCTCTCAGATAGTTACCCACAACCAACGAGTTGTTTTGCAGGTTTTCCCCTTCGATCACATCCAGCACCGCCATACCCACCGCACACTGCACCGGGTTGCCGCCAAAAGTATTGAAGTACATAACCCGTTCACGAAAATCATTCACCAGGTCGGCCCGCGCCACCACCCCACCGATGGGATGGCCGTTGCCCATAGGCTTGCCCATGGTGGCGATATCAGGGGCCACTCCGCCTACCTGATACCCCCACATCTTCCTGCCGGTACGGGCAAACCCCCCTTGAACCTCGTCGGCGATATACAACCCACCCGCGTCCCGTACGTGCTTCATGGCCTTTTCCATGTAGCCCCCGGGAACGTCAGGCAGGCCTTCATTGGCAAAGATGGAACAGATCAACATGCCGGCAAAACCGATGCCCTCTTCCTCGAACTCATCAATGGCCTGTTTCACTTCATCCGCATAAGCAGTGGCCAGGGCCTCACCCGACAGGCCGTTCAACGGTCGATAGGTTTCGGGAAAAGGCACGGTTTTCACGTTCGGACTCGGCGCTTTGCCGCCATGGAAGATACTGGATAACTCGTCCACCGCGGTGGTATTGCCGTGGTAGGTGTAGTTGGTACAGATAATGCCCTGCTTCCCGGTGGCTTGCCTCGCCATCCGCAAGGCGATCTCATTGGCTTCACTGCCGGTGCAGACGATAACGGCCATTGATAACGACTCATCATGCAGCCTGGTCAGACGCTCCGCGTACTCCAGGATCAGTTCGTGCAGGTAGCGGGTATGCACGTTCAGCAGTTGTGATTGTTTGTACAGGGCCTCAACTACGTGGGGATGGCAATGCCCCACGTTCGGCACGTTGTTGTACGCGTCCAGGTATTTTCTGCCCTCCGCGTCATAAAGCCAGACGCCCTCTCCTTTCACGATATGCACCGGTTCCTCATAAAACAGGGGCGCTCCGGCGCCAAGCAGTCGGTAGCGTCGCTCAAGAAGTTGTGCGCTTAGCATCATATCCTCCGGGGTTAATCAATGTGGGAAAGAGATCAGGCTGTATTTTTGACAGCCGGAAATACTATGATATATGGGGTCAGAGTAAAAATACGTCTAATCTGGTAGAGGACGGGGACTTATTGTTGGGTATTTTTACTCTGACCCCAACTATTATAAGATGAAGTGATAAAACAGGGAAGCAAACAGTGATATTTAAAAAAACTTTCAGTTGTCTGATACTGTTAATGACATTCTCAGTCCCGGCAGAGATCCTGGATTTCCCGTTTGAATCCGACGAGCAGGAAGCGCAGTTTCGTGAACTGGCCGAGCAGTTGCGTTGTCTGGTCTGTCAAAACCAGTCCCTGGCGGATTCGAATGCCGGCCTGGCTCAGGACCTGCGAACCGAGTTGTATGAACAAGTGATTAACGGCGAATCCGAAGAACACATCCTGAACTTCATGACGGACCGATATGGCGAGTTTATTTTGTACAAGCCTCGATTATCTCTTAAAACCGCCTTGCTGTGGTTTATACCTTTTATTCTCCTGCTGACCGGAGCAATCAGCCTGGTCAGGTTCAGCCGATTGCGAAACAAGGCAGAATTGACACAGCCGAGTGCAGCGAAATTGAAAAAATTCCGTACACTCCTGGACGCTGAGACACAGGAAAAGTGATGTTCATTTCCCTTGCCACAGCGATGGTCGCAGTCGTTGTTATTTACCTCTTATGGTCGTTATTGTCTCAACAAGCTCATCCTGATCCGGTAGAACGTGATAAAGCCAATATTGAAATCCTTACCCAGCGGTTAAATGAATTAAAGCAGGACCTGGAAAATAGCGCCATTACGGACGCTCAATTTCAGCAATACAGGCTTGAACTGGAGGCCGAGGCGCTGGATGAGATGGACGAAGCACCGGAGACTCAACCACCGGCGCGGCAAAACAGTCCATACATGGCGGCCGCTATCGTACTGTTTGTCCCCTTGTTGTCGCTGGCCATTTATTCGCATACGGGCAACAGTGAGTTCGGAACCGAACAGAATGCCAACCAGGCGAGCGACCCTGCGTCGCAACTGGAAGATGAACTCCGGCAGGCGATTGCCGTCATAGAAAAAATTGTGGAAGAGAATCCCAACGACGTGGAAGGAAGAACCGCGTTAGCCCACGTATACGCTGAGACGGGCCGTTACGAAGAGGCAACCGCCATCTACGATGAACTGTTGCGTTTGCGTCCGAAGGAGCCGGATATCCTGGTGAAATATGCCGAGACGCTGGCGCGCGCTGATGGAAATCGCCTGACGGGAAAGCCGGCAACCTTATTGAACCAGGCATTGGAAATAGCGCCGGGACATGAACGCGCGCTATGGCTGGCGGGATTTGCCGAAATACAGGCAAACAACAGGGAACAGGCCCTGGTCCATTGGCGCCGCTTGCTTGAAGGCATGGAGAGCGGTTCGGAGATTCACCAACAGGTACAAAAAATGCTGACGGAAATGGAAACCGGCGAAGCAGGCACAGTAAGACAGGAACCCTGAAAAGCAAAAAGGGCTCACACTTCTTTTTTAAACCAGCAATTTATCAACCGCTTGCCGGATTACATCAATGGCCATATCTATGGTGTCGATATGGGTGCGATAGGAGAGTATGGCGAAACGGAGCATGTAGGTTTTATCGATCATTGTTGATGTAATAAAGATAGTCCCGTCGCGTCTCAGCACTTCAATCAAGCGTTTATTGAAGGTATTAACGTCGCCTTCCACCTGGACATAACGGAATACAAAGATGGATAACTCGGGTTCGGGGCCCACTTCAAACCCGGGTAAAGACTGCAAGCGCAGATAAGCATAGCGGGCCAGCAGCAATTTCTCGCTCAGCATGGCGCGAAACGGCGCCACGCCTATCAGTTTGAGCGGCAGCCACAGGCGTAATGCACGGAAATGGCGGGTCAACTCCGTGCTCACGTCCGCAGGAGAAGCCTCCTGCTTATCGTATAACGTATCCTGCAGGTAGTCCGCCGTATAGAAATGCGCCCGGTACAGGTGTTCGCCATTGCTGACAATGGCCGCGCCCAGACCGAACGGCGTGTGTAAGCCTTTATGGGGGTTAATGACTATCGAGTCGGACAACTCAATCCCGTCGAACCGGTCCTTTACCAGGTCGGATAAAATAAAAAACCCGCCATAAGCCGCGTCCACGTGGAACCATAGTCCGTTCTCTTTTGTGATCGCGCCGATCCTGTCCAATTGATCCACGTTGCCCAGGTCCGTCGTGCCGGCTGAAGCTGCAACCAGCCATGGCTTGAGGCCTTTTGCCCGGTCGGCGCGGATAGTCTGTTCCAGCGCGACGGGGTCCATCCTGAACTGCGGGTCGGTTGCCACTTCACGTTTGACACAGTCCGTCATACCTACAATGTGCAGCGCCTTGGCGACGCAAAGATGAGTAAACCGGGTGTAATACACCACGGCCTGCCCGTAATCCTTTGCTTTAAGACCATGGGCTTCCCTGGCCGTCACCATGCAGGTCAACGTGGCAATGCTGCCGCCCGAGGCTAATATTCCTTTGGCCGTATCCGCCGGATAACCCACCAGGTCTGCCATCCATCGGATCAACTGGTACTCCATGCGTACGGCGCCGGGGGAGCTGGAAAATTCACCGGCATACTCATTCATGATCGCCGCCATGTAATCTCCCAGGGCCGAGTAATACATGCTGCACGGGGGGATATAACCGAAGAACTTGCCGGACACGGGACTCAGGCCCTGGTCGTCTACGTTTTCCTTGTAGACGCGCAGGACGTCTTCTATGGCCATGCCCTCTTCCGAAATGGGAGATTCATAGATACCGGCCCCCATCTCCTCATTATTGATGTAAGCGGGCCGGTCCGGAAGCGTTTCCAGAAACTGCTCGGTGTAATCGTTTACCGCGGATAATAATTCCCGCCGCCGGGGCGCCGCCGGTTCAATGACGCCGGCCTGCTCTGCAAAACCTTTTATTTGCCGGATTAATTCTTCCATGACGCGGGCTGGGGCGGTCAGGCGGCGGCGCCCCGTTCGAACAGGCTGTCCCGCAGGGGCTGTCTCGTCTTCGCCTGGATGCAGACCTCCGGGGAAATATCGAACACCAGTGAATGATCGGGGCCGATCCCCTCCTCGCGCAAACAGGCAGCCAGATCATCATCAGCGTCGGTAAAACCGGCCCGGCGATTAAACTCCCATTCATTCTCCAGACACTGCCAGCCCTGGTCGGCAACCTGCTCGCGGGTCACGTCTTCGCCGTAGAACAGGCTGTAGCACCGGCGTATTTCATCTATGGTAGGTTGCATGAATTGGCACAGGCCGGAGGAATCGCATACCGCGTTGACGATCTGTGACTCCTGGGAAGCGCGTACCGCGTCCTCGCCTGCCAATGCGGGATCGATCACCAGTCCGGCGGTGTGGTCAGCGCCCATGGCGCTGGTGGCATAGGTCACGCCCGCGGCTTTCAGGGGGCGCGGGTCCCAGGCCGGCAGGGCCTGCCCCTTGGCCACGGGGATACGGGGGTGATTGCGATGTGTTCCGATAGAGAGCGCGCCGTTGCCCACCAGCGTACCGATTTCCGTGCCGTTGCCGACGTCATCGCGCAACAGGGCTTTTGCCCCTTCCGCGTCGCCCCATTCCATGCCGCCGGAATCCATGTACACGGCGATGGCCGCGCCCGTTTCGATGGTGTCCATCCCCAGTTCGTCGCAGAGCCGGTCCAGGTCGGCCACGTCCTCCCAGTTATTGATGGCGCAGCAGGAACCCAGCAAGGTCAGGGTCTCGAACTCCAGCGCGGAGGTCACGTAGTTGCCGGATGCGTCATGGACGATGTTGGAACAACGGACGATACAACCGGTCATGCAGTTGTGCATGCCGCCGCCGCGTTCGGCAAACGTCTCATGGATGCGGGCGCCGTCCAGCTTGTCCACCTCCGGATTCCTGCCCTCGGTCCGATTCTTGTAGGGAAACGTGTGCAGCATGTTGGCCATGGGCACACCGGTGCTGGTGCCGCCTTTGAATATGTTGTGACGGCCGTCGCTTAGATAGGTCTTGCTGAAGGTTTTATTATTGGCGGTAAACGTCTTGTTGTCCGCCGGCTGCCTGAGGCGCGCTTTGCCCGGTTCTATCAACACCCATTTCAGACATTTGGAGCCCATCACCGCGCCGACCCCGCCCCGGGCGGCATGGCGGGCCGGGTGGCGCGCCTTGCTCTTGTCGGTGCAGGCGACCGATGCGCTCTTCAGCATCTGTTCCCCCGCCGGACCAATGCTGATCGCGCAGGCGTCTTTGGTTCGTCCGGCCAGTAATTTTTCGCAGCAGGCGTAGTTCCATAAACCTTTGTATTCATCCGCTTCGGTCAACGCCACGCCCTCTGCCGATAGCGTCAGCCCCCAGCGTTTTTCCCGATCCGCGGGTTGGCCGGTCACGATAATGCCCCGGTAACCCAGCTTCATCAGGTCCTGGCCGGGCTCGCCACCGGTATTGGCTTCCTTTATCCCGCCCGTAAGGGGGCTTTTACAACCCACGGACAAACGCCCCGAGGTAGGCGCCGAGGTGCCGGACAGGATGCCCGGCGCCAGGACCAGGACGTTATCCGGTCCCAGGGGGTCACAGGTCGGATCACACTCATCCAGCAATATTTGAGCGGACAGGGAACGTCCTCCCAGGTACTTCCAGTCCGTCGGATAATCCTCAATCGTGATGGTCAGAGTCGTCATATCGACACGGATCAGTCTGTCACTATCCCAAACACCGTTCATATCAGCCTCCTCAGCGTATACAGGTCGATGCATTATCTCCGATAGAAATTCGATAGTCCAACAACTTCGTATTGATAAAGAGTCGCCTGCGGCGACACATTATTTAACTGGATTCCGGGTCAAGCCCGGAGTGACGGTGTTGCCTCCGTTGTCATTCCCGCCCCTGCCGTCATTCCCGTGAAAACGGGAATCCAGTAGACAAACCGTCGCCCCCTGCTTACGACATGCTGGGGCATGCTTCGGCGACACATTATTAACTCAATGGGGTAATATGGCGATATGGCAGATAAGACACGAAAAATATCCGTGGCGGACTTCAGCCTCACCGACCTGCCCGAGGATTATTACGAAGACCCCTATCCCTACTACCACGCGCTGAGAGAGCAGTCCCCCATACATCGCTTTGCCGACGGCAGTTATTTCTTCACCCGTCATGCCGACCTGTTTCGTATCTATCGCGACCCGAAAGTGTTCAGTTCCGACAAGAAAAAGATGTTCAAGCCCTTGTTCGGGGACACATTGTTATACGAGCATCATACGACCAGCCTGGTATTCAATGACCCGCCGCTGCATACCCACGTGCGCAAGGCAATCGGCGACGCCCTGTCACAAAAAACCCTGGTTGCCATGGAACCGGGCCTGCGTAAACTGACCACGCGATTACTGGACAGGATCGAAGACAAGGGAGAGTTCGACGTGATGTCTGATTTCGCCACCCTTATCCCCGTTGAGGTGATCGGTAACCTGTTACGCCTACCTCATGAGGATCGCGGGACATTGCAGCGCTGGGCAAACGCCATACTGGGCGCCCTGGAATTTGACCTGTCAAAAGAAAAACTGGATTACGGAAATCGATGTGTACGGGAATTCCTGGATTACCTCGCCGAACTTGTGGATGACCGCCGAAAAAACCTCTCCGAAGATAACGACGACATATTGAGCCGGTTGATAAAATGGGAATCCGACGGCTTTGTGTTATCTGCCAAACAGCTCTACCACCAGTGTATCTTCATCCTGAATGCAGGCCATGAAACCACCACGAATCTCATAGGCCATAGTGTCTATTCCCTGCATACCCATCCGGACCAGTTGCAACTGCTAAAAAAGAAACCTGAACTAATCACTTCCGCAATCGAGGAGATCCTGAGATATGAGGCGCCGGTACAACTAGGCAACAGGGCAACCACCGAATCAGTACAATTCGATGACGTCACCATACCGGCGGGGACGGCCCTGACTTTTGCCATCGGCGCGGCAAACCGCGACCCTGAGGTGTACCCGGATCCGGACAAGTTGGACATTACCCGGAATCCCCGCAACCACATGGCCTTCGGCGGCGGAATACACACCTGCGCCGGTCTCAATGTGGCGCGGCTGGAAGCACAGGTTGCCATCCCGGCATTTTTTAACCGCTTTCCCGCCCTGACTCTCACCGGCAAACCGGTGCGGGATAAACGCGCCCGTTTCAGGGGGCTCCTTTCCTTGCCCATGTCCATACGTTAACCCGGCGCGACGAGATATTTGGGGTCAGAGTAAAAACTCGTTGGCTAATGTGCCTTGTGTACGGACGGGTGCGTCGTGAGTTTTTACTCTGACCCCAAATATCTTAAACCTGTCCCCTTTCCATACTCAATTTCTCCAGTAACATCCCCAGTTGCGACTGCTCTTCCGGCGTCAAAACAGCCTTCAGCTCCATTTCATAAGCAAGCGCCAGGGGAACGATTTGCGTGTACATCCCATAACCTGAGTCAGACAAATGCAAAATTGAACGGCGCCGGTCCTGTCCGGAGAAATCACGGTTGATCAACCCTCTGTTCAGTAACTTTGTTACCGCCCGACTGACAGGCACTTTTTCCATTTCAGTCTCACTACAGACTTCATCCGCGGACATCCCCGGTTGTTGCCCCAGTACGGCCATCACCCGCCATTCGGGAATACTTATATTGAACTTTTCCGAGTAGAGCCTGGCGAAGGACGTGCTGATCCTGTTTGTGACAATAGACAGTTGATAAGGCAGGAACTCCTTTAAATTCAACGTCTGGTTCTGTTTGCTCATGTTGCTTTCCGGTCCCGGGTTTGCCCCGCTATCGGGGACAGATTTAAAATCTGTCCCCTTTCTATATCACTCAAGATTTGAAGTGCTTTTTCAGATTCTGCCAGCAATCGACATAATTTTGTTGCCGCTGCGCCGCTTTCAGGGCGTACCCGGTTGGCTGGATCACATAACGGGACTCAAACATGAATGCCATGGTCTCCCGCTGTTTAACAGGCGCCAGTTTTGTGTTGGAAGATCCCTCAAAAGCAGGCTCGTCCGGACCGTGCGCGGACATACAGTTGTGCAGGCTGGCGCCGCCCGGCACGAATCCTTCCGGCTTGGCGTCATACACGCCGTAGATCAACCCCATGAACTCGCTCATAACGTTGCGGTGGTACCAGGGCGCCCGGAAGGTGTCTTCAGCCACCATCCAGCGGGGGGGAAAGATGACAAAGTCCACGTTGGCGGTTCCCGGCGTATCGGAAGGAGAGGTCAGGACCGTAAAGATGGACGGGTCAGGGTGGTCATAACTGACCGTGTTGATCACGTTGAAGTGCTCAAGATCATATTTATAAGGCACTGAATTACCCACCCAGGCAACCACGTCCAGGGGCGAATGATCAATATCACAGGCGTAGAGGTTACCGGCAAACTTGCAAACCAGCTCAAACTCGCCCTGCTTATCCTGGTATGCCGCAACGGGCGCCTTGAAGTCGCGATCATTGGCGAAGCCATCGGAACCGACCGGCCCGCGTTCCGGCAGTCGGAAGTGCGCCCCGTAGTTTTCACAGATGTAGCCGCGGCTGGGTCCATCAAGCAAGGCCACAGAGAATTTCATTCCCCGTGGAATTAAAATAACCTCCCCGGGTTTTGCATCAAGCCGGCCGCACTCCGTATGGATATCCAGCCGGCCCTGTTGCGGCACGATTAAAAGCTCGCCGTCCGCGTTGTAGAAATAGCGGTCCTGCATGGACTGGTTCGCCAGGTAATAATGAATACCACAACCGACTTGCATCGCCGCGTTGCCGTTGGCGGCAAACGTCACCAGGCCGTCGATAAAGTCAGCCGGCGTGTCCGGGATGGGAATGGGGTCCCAACGCATCTGGTTGGGCAGCGTCGCCAGATTGGTAATCGGACCATTGCGCAGCAGCCCCTGCCCAACAGGACGAAAATCACCCTGGACCACCGACGGCCGGATCCGATAAAACCAGGTGCGCCGATTCGTTTCACGGGGAGCGGTGAAGGCGGTACTGCTGAGCTTCTCCGCGTACAATCCGTAAGCTACTTTCTGCGGAGAAAACCTGCCTTGCGGCAACGCCCCCGCCAGCGCCTCGGATTCATGCTCATTGCCAAACCCGTTCAGGTACTCATAAACCTCACCGACTTCTGAAACCTCAGCAGCCCTCGAACTGATTACTGTTGCCATGATGCCTCTCCTGCTTGACTGATCGAATCCCAGTATAGTTACAAATGTAACTAATTGCAAAAAATAGAGGATAACCACAATTCCTGTGGAAGCAGCCACCCGCCATTCTCGTGGAAGCCCCTAACGTCATTTGTATGTTGATATTACCTCACAAGTAGGCCAATTTGTGAGGTGGGCGCGAGGGGCGCGCCTGACCGGCGCCAAGCCGACCGAAGTGGTGGCATTGACATTATTGTAAACTATAGTTTACTGTATTATCATGTTGATTCAGACAACGGAAGTCTTTGGCAAATGGCTTAGCGGATTGCGGGACAGACGAGCAAAATCGAAAATTGCAGCGCGTCTGGAAAGTGTTCAACAAAGTAATCCGGGTGATTGCCAACCGGTAGGTAAAGGTGTTTCCGAAATGCGCATTCACTATGGCCCCGGATACCGCATATATTTTATCAGATCAGGAATTGAAATTATTGTTCTGTTGGGTGGCGGCACGAAAAAAACACAAAACAAAGACATTGAACAGGCGCTTGAAGCAGCCGAGGAGGTGCGAGCATGGCTGAGGTAAAACTGACCCGATGGGATGTGATTGATTATCTTGATACTGAAGAAGATATGGCCTTGTACCTGGATGCGTGTATGGAAGAAGACAGCGGTGATGGCGCCCTGATCCGTACCGCGTTGAATAATATTGCCCGTGCAAAAGGCATGGGTA
Source organism: Gammaproteobacteria bacterium (assembly GCA_965248145.1). GTDB lineage: Bacteria > Pseudomonadota > Gammaproteobacteria > Eutrophobiales > Eutrophobiaceae > JAAXHV01. Next base: position 3,178,644 of record OZ252091.1, read on the forward strand.
GGTTGGCAGAAAGCGCCGGACTGACACGGCAGGGGTTATACAAGGCATTATCTCCCGACGGCAATCCTTCCTTTACCACAGTAATGAAGATCATCAGGGCACTGGGAGTAGAAATGCATGTACAGGTAGTGAATTAGCGTATTTTTACTTTCCCGCTATCCAAAAATCATTAGCGCCTCGGCGTCGCACCGGAGCATGGCCTGATGCTGCGCGCCACCCTGCCCTGGTAGGGGAAAATTCCGATTAATTTGAAGGCTAACAGGCAATACGACGGAGAAAGTCATTAATGGCACAAATCAATTTTACCGGCAAACATAACAGCCTGGCAGCAGCGCAACAATTCGATCAGGCTGATGAACTGGCCGCGTTCCGCTCGGAATTCACCTTCCCGACAAATGCAGAGGGCGAACCCTTGTTGTACTTCGCGGGACACTCGCTGGGCCTGATGCCAAATCGCGCCCGGGAGGCGCTGATTGCCGAGTGTGATACCTGGGGAAAATACGGCGTCAAAGGACATTTTGAAACCGAACATCCCTGGATACGTTCTCACACCTTTGTGGCAGACAACCTGGCGCGCCTGACCGGCGCCAAACCGACCGAAGTGGTGGCAATGAATACACTCACGGCCAACCTGCACCTGATGATGGTCAGCTTTTACAGACCGACGCACGCGCGATACAAAATCATCATCGAAAAAAATGCCTTCCCGTCCGACCAGTACGCGGTTGATTCACAGGCCCGCTTCCATGGGTTTGACCCGGCGGACGCCATCGTCGAAGTGGAACCAAGACCGGGACAACTGGCCATTGCCGACGGGGATGTCCTTGAACAAATTGCGGCGGTGGGTGACGAACTGGCGCTGATCATGCTGGGTAATTGCAATTATCTCTCCGGTCAGTGTTTTGATATGCAAGCCATTACCGAACTGGGGCATGAGATGGGAGCTTTCGTGGGTTTTAACCTGGCTCATGGCGCCGGCAATATCTTACTGGACCTGCATGATTGTAACGCGGACTTCGCCGTCTGGTGCTGTTACAAATACCTCAATGCAGGCCCCGGCGGCATTGCCGCTGCTTTTGTGCACGAACGGCATCATGGCAAAGACGATATCCCGCGTTTTGAAGGCTGGTGGGGAACAAAAGAAGAGGAACGCTTCAAGATGCGTCGCAAAATAGACCGTATACCCACTGCAGAAGTCTGGGCCTTTTCCAATCCCCCTGTCTTTCAATTAACCGCCTTACGCGCCAGCCTGGAATTATTTGATGAAGCAACCATTCCCAGGCTGCGCGAGAAAAGTAATAAACTGACCGCATACCTGGAATGGCTGCTACTGGAAAATACCGGTGATTCCGTAGAAATCATGACCCCCGCTTATTCACCGGAAAAACAGACGCGCGGCTGTACTTTGTCCCTCCGCTTCAAAAAAGATCCCAAAAGACTGTTACAAGCACTATCGGACAGAGACGTCATCACAGACTTCAGAGAACCGGATATAATTCGCGTTGCCCCTATCCCCCTCTATAACAGCTATGAAGATGTATTCCGTTTCAGTGAGATTGTTGCGGAGTTTTGTGATAATAGATAAGTATCAGATCGATCCAACCCCGGCTTGATACGTACTCCAAATAAGAACTATCCAGGGCATGGGTGGAAATGACGGAAAAAATGGAAGAAAAACGGGAGTGGTTATGACCAGAAAAACAGTTAAGGACGCAGTATCGCCGGAAGATGGGACAAAAATAGAGAAGATTGGAAGGAATAAACAAAACGTAAATTACGTTCAGTCCGAAAATATAAGTAGACTCATTTTTTCCACTCATTACATCGAACAACGTATTTTTATCTTTCGCGGTGTACAGGTCATGCTGGACCGCGACCTTGCAGAATTATACGACGTAGGAACTAAAGTCCTCAATCAAGCTGTCAAGAGAAATCTTGAGCGCTTCCCTGACGCTTTCAGGTTTCAACTGGACCAAGCCGAAAAAAATGAACTGGTCACAAGTTGTGACCGCTTGGCAAACCTTAAATATGCCGCTACTTGCCCCTATGTCTTCACGGAACAGGGCGTCGCTATGCTCTCTGCCGTATTGCGCAGCAAAACAGCGGTGGAGGTCAGCATACAAATCATGCAAACCTTTGTGGAAATACGCAAATTTATTTCCTCCCATGCGGGGCTTTTTCAACGTTTGGACAAGGTTGAAAAAAAACAGCTGGAAACCGATCAAAAGTTCGAAAGCATATTCAGTGCGCTGGAGGATAAAACGCTTATTCACAGTCAAGGTATCTTCTACGATGGAGAAATATTTGACGCCTACATCTTTGTCATCAAACTGATAAAAAACGCCAAAACGTCCATCGTTCTGATTGACAACTATATTGATGAGACCGTCCTTCTTATGTTGAGCAAGCGGTCCAAAGCAGTTAAAGCAACAATCTACACATCGAAGATTACTGATACTCTTCAACACGACCTTGAAAAACATAATAGCCAATACGCTCCCGTCACCGTCAAAATTTTTAGAAAAGCCCACGACCGTTTCCTGGTGATCGACACAAAGACTGTTTACCACATCGGCGCCTCACTTAAAGATGTAGGTAAAAAATGGTTTGCATTTTCAAAAATAAATCTAGACGCAAAAGAGATGATAAAAAGAATAGAAACAGAGGGAGAGCATGAATAGGAAAGTAGTCGGAAGTGAAGCATTGCCGGCAAATATCCCCTGGTGCAATTTCCGGGCTTGTCTGCTTGACTTGGCTGATTGATGTTGGGTATAGTTACAAATGTAACTAATTTGGAGAGGAGATAGTCTGTGAAACTGGCAAGCCTTAAAGAAGGAGGGCGTGACGGTACCCTGGTGGTTGTTAACCGCGACATGAGCAAGGCAGTCAAGGTGCCGCAAATTGCGATAACCATGCAGGCGGCGCTGGATAACTGGGCAGAAACGGAACCGGCCCTGCTTGAGGTCTTTAACAACCTCCAGGGCGGAAACGTTGAGGGCGCATTCGATTTCGACCCCAAACAGGTTGCCGCGCCCCTGCCCCGCTCTTACCACTGGGCGGACGGCAGCGCCTACGTCACTCACGTAGAACTGGTGCGCAAGGCCCGGGGGGTGGAACTGCCCGAATCCTTCTGGACTGATCCGTTAATGTACATGGGCGCATCCGATGTTTTTATCGGCCCCTGCGATGACGTCCCGCTAGAAAGCGAAGATTGGGGCATTGATTTTGAATCCGAAATCGCGGTCTTTACCGACGACGTCCCCGCGGGCATCACCCCCGAACAGGCAAAGGCGCATATCAAGTTGATCACTATCATCAATGACGTATCGCTCAGAAACCTGATACCGGCGGAACTGGCGAAGCAATTCGGTTTTTATCAATCCAAGCCCTGGACAGCCTTTGCGCCGGTTGCCGTCACGCCGGATGAAGTGGGTGACGCCTGGGATGGCGGCAAGATCAACCTGCCTTTGCATTCGATAATGAACGGCGAAAAGCTGGGTTCGCCCGATGCAGGCGTTGATAATACCTTCGATTTGCCCCGGCTGATTTCCCACGCGGCCAAATCCCGTCCGTTAATGGCGGGCACGGTCGTCGGGTCGGGCACTGTTTCCAACGTGGGCAGCAAGAACGGCTCATCCTGTATCGCCGAGATAAGGTGCCTGGAAACCATCGCCGACGGCAAACCCACCACTGAATTCATGAAATTCGGCGATCGTATAGAGATTGAAATGTTCGATAAGACGGGCGCTTCCATTTTCGGCAGGATTGACCAGGTCGTTACCCAGTATCATCCGCCCGGAAAAAATAGTTCAATGTAGCCACAGAGAGCACAGAGTACACAGAGAAAAATAAATGAAACGGGAATCACAACCTCTGTGCGCTCTGTGTCCTCTGTGGCTAAAATAATTAAGCATGAAACTGTACAGTTACTGGCGTTCATCGGCTTCGTACCGGGTGCGTATCGCACTCAACCTGAAAGGGCTCGAATATGAAGTGATACCGGTACACATGTTAAAGGACGGTGGCGAACAATACCAACCCGAGTACCAGTCAATAAACCCCCAGGGCCTGGTCCCTGCCCTGGTGGATGGTGACGCCACCTTCGGCCAGTCTCTCGCCATCATGGATTACCTGGAAGCAAAGTACCCGGAACCGGCTTTATATCCGGAAGCACTCACCGAAAAGGCTTTTGCCCAACAATTTGCGCTGGCTGTTGCCTGTGATATCCACCCGCTGCAAAACCTGCGCGTCCTGAAATATATTAAGCGGGACCTGGAACTGGACGATGAGGCGAAAAACACCTGGGTCCACCATTGGATAAAAACCGGCTTCACAGCATTGGAAAAACTGTTGAATGACCGGAACTGGCAAGGCCCTTATTGTCTTGATCGGCAAGTCACCATCGCCGATGCCTGCCTGATCCCACAGATTTACAACGCCCGCCGGTTCGAGATATCGATGGATAATTTTCCAACCCTGGTTACAATTGAAGGCGCCTGCATGGAACTGGACGCGTTCCAACGAGCAGCGCCGGAAAATCAGATTGATGCAAATACTTGAATAAAAAAGCAAACCATGTCCGGATTCGATAAAACAGTAAACACTTATGCCGAGGCGCTGGACGGCCTCCGGGACGGCATGACCATTATTGCCGGCGGTTTCGGCCTGTGTGGCATCCCCGAAGGATGTATCGCCCAGATTAAAGAAATGGGCGCACGCGATTTAACCATTATTTCCAATAACTGCGGCGTGGATGATTTCGGCCTGGGATTGCTGCTGGAGGATAAGCAGGTCAAAAAAATGATCTCATCCTACGTGGGCGAGAATGCCCTGTTTGAGGAGCAACTATTGAATGGTGAACTGGAAGTGGAACTCACTCCCCAGGGGACACTGGCGGAGAAGATGCGGGCCGGCGGCGCCGGTATCCCGGCGTTTTATACCGCCACCGGTTACGGCACGCCCGTTGGAGAAGGCAAGGAGGTACGTGAGTTCAACGGACGTAAATACATCCTGGAGGAATCAGTTATCGGTGACTTTGCCCTGGTTAAAGGCTGGAAAGCGGACCGCTACGGCAACGTCATTTACCGGCATACGGCACAAAACTTCAACCCCATGGCCGCCACCGCCGGCCGGATTACCGTGGTTGAAGTGGAACAGATTGTGGAACCCGGCGAACTGGAACCCAGCCAGGTCCATACTCCGGGCATATACGTGGACCGGCTCATTCAGGGTACGTTCGAGAAACGTATCGAACAACGCACGATAACGGAATAATCCCATGGCACTCTCACGCGAACAACTGGCAAAACGGGTAGCTCGTGAACTGCGAGACGGCTATTACGTTAATCTCGGCATCGGCATCCCCACCCTGGTCGCCAACTATATCCCGGAAGGCATAGAGGTCATGCTGCAATCCGAAAACGGCCTGCTCGGCATGGGCCCGTTTCCCACCGAAGAGCAACTGGACGCGGACATGATCAACGCGGGCAAGCAAACAGTGACAGCCATCACCGGCGCCTCCATTTTCAATTCCGCAGAATCCTTCGCCATGATCCGCGGCGGCCACGTGGACCTCACGGTGCTGGGCGCATTCGAAGTGGACGTGGAAGGCAATATCGCCTCCTGGATGATCCCGCGCAAGCTGATAAAAGGCATGGGCGGCGCCATGGACCTGGTGGCCGGCGCAGACAACATCATCGTCACCATGACCCACGCCAGCAAGAGCGGCGCATCAAAACTGCTGCCCAGGTGCACCCTGCCACTCACCGGCGCCGGCTGTATCCACAAGGTCGTCACCGACCTCGCCTACGTGGAAATCAGTGACGGCAAGTTCTGGTTGAAAGAAAGAGCGCCCGGTGTCAGTGTTGATGAGATTGTCGCGAAGACCGCGGGGGAGATGGTGGTGCCGGAGACGGTGCCGGAGATGGGGTTTTGAGGGGGGTCATAGAAGTGAAATAGATATGCAGATCCGCAATCCATATTGTGGTCGAACAACACCACTGTACTCCAATTCCTAATCAAGTCCGTTTGCATTATACTGCCAGTTAGAAATTCGAATAGATATCCTGATGGCTAATGAAATGTCTCATATATGTTCGATGAAACTTCAACATTTGAGCAGGTAAAGATACTCTTCCCCAGCTAATTTCGTAACTTCCTGGTTTATCAACAGAATGACTGTCTAATGCCGGGAAATTCGATAACGGGACTATGTTATTTGGAAGCTAAACCGAATGTGAGGGAAGCCTACACATGAAGCTGAAATTTGTAGAAATAGAAAATTTTCGAGCGGTCGAGAAAATTCGTTTATTTCCAGACCCACATATAACGGTACTACATGGCGCCAATTCCCACGGGAAAACCAGTGTGCTCAGTGCGATTGCAGTAGGTTTGGGTGCAATTCCTACATCGTTACCCGACGTAACTGGGGTGGGGTTCTTAAAGAAAGACCGGCGTCAAGACAGAGGGTGCACGAGGGTCTTGTTGACTACAACTGATGGAATCACCTGGGAACGTACATCCGGAGCTAAAAGAAGAACAGGATGGTCTTTAGATAGAGATAAGAGCCAGGAACCAATACTCGATCATCCACTAAGGGAATTGAGGCAATGGCTAGCAAAGAATGCTTTAAAAGCATGGGGTACACCAATCGATCTGCCGATAATGGCCTTCTATGATACAGAAAGGGCAGTTGCACATCTAGCGAAACAGCGTCGCCACCCGAAAAGTGCTTCTTCCCGCTATGCTGCGCTGTCGGGTGCACTATCAGCACGAACTAATTTCAGAGAATTGTTTGAGTGGTTCTATATGAAGGAAAATGAGGAGTTGAGAGAACAGCGGGAGCGACGAGACCATGACTTTCATCTGAAGGAGTTATCTGCAGTGCGCGAAGCGATTTCGTCAATGATAGAGGGAGTTACTGAACCGCATGTTGAATTCAAACCACTTCGTTTAGTAGTATCCGAGAAATTGGACAACGGACCCTCCAAAAAACGAAATCTGGATCAATTAAGTGGCGGTTATCAAGCTGTTCTCGCACTTGCCGCTGACCTAGCCTGGCGCATGGCACAAGGTAACCCACACCTTTCAAACCCCCTCGAGTCCGAAGCGGTTGTCCTGATTGATGAGATTGAACTTCATCTACATCCATCTTGGCAACAACGGATATTGGATGATTTGAGACGTACTTTTCCAAATGCTCAGTTCATTGTTTCGACACATAGTCCGCAGATCCTCACGACTGTTCAACCGAAATGTATAGTGGAACTGCATAGGGAGAATAATCGAGTGGCGGCACAACAAGCTGAGGAAGCCACCTTCGGCGCAAAAGCCGGCGATGTCCTTGCCACAGTGATGGGCGTCGATGAGCGACCAAGCGATAATGAATTTGTCAAGCATCTGAACATTTATATGAGTCTGGTCGGCGACGGTCGAGGTGAATCCGACGAAGCAGTGAAAATTCGACATACGCTTGAAAATCTTTCTCCACACGATCCGGAACTTGATAGAGCTGATATTGAAATCAGGCGACAGCGAATAATGAAGGAAAAGGGATAATTTTAAGTGCAGAAAATTCGGTCGCTGGATGCCCCCACGCCCGGTCTATATGCTTATCATAATAATGGTGTAAAAGAGACCAAGGATTGGGACGGATTCCGAAATCATGCAAGTGGAGATTCCTACTCGCAACTTATTGAAACTTTGGTTGAAATCCAACATGGGCTTTGCGGTTACTGCGAAATTGACATCAATAAAAGAGACAGGCAGGTTGAACACGTCATTCCGCAAAGTGATCCAAAACAGGGCGCCAAACTTGCCCTTGACTATCGTAATTTGATTGCCTGCTGCAAAGGTGGAACTTTACGAATCAGCGACGAGACAAGACGCCTTGATCCGGTGAAACGTAATCGAAGCTGTGGTGAAGCCAAAGAAAATAAGATGCCCGCGAAATTCATAGACCCCCGAAAATTACCTGCGATACCATCAGTGACAAAGGTGATATTCGATGGACGTATAAAGCCTGACGCGGCCGCATGCAAGCGCACCGGAATAGATGTCGACAAAGTCGAAAAGACAATCGAAGTCCTGGGACTAAATTCCGAGCGCTTACGGCGTGCTCGAGAGAACCACTGGAATGTGTTAAGCGACAATTGGACACCGGTGATTGACGATCCGAAGATAAGAGAAGCTGCTGCAAGAGGAGAGCTTCTGCCAGATAGAGACAACCGATTGCCCAGGTTCTTTACTACAAATCGAAGCTATTTTGGCGATTACGGCGAAAAAGTTCTTTCCGAAGATCCAATGGATTGGATTTGATCGGATGCGGGATAAGCCTCATCGATAAAATTTATGCTCCCGATAGAAAGGTGATTTCTCTTGGGCGTTTCAAACCTGCAAAAATCTCGGCCCGGATATCAATTTCTCCTCCAGCATGCCCTTCGGTGTACCGATTTACTTTGATCTGGAACTTGCCGGCGCGGTCCAGGAGGCAGTGAGTTTTCAATTTCGCTTTCATTTACAGGAATCGATTTGCTGTTCGACAACTTTCTTATGAGTAAAAGTTTTTTTACCGGTACCACAGGTCGTTGAGTTGCCAGTAGACATCGGTATCCTTCAACCTGTCATTACGCTGTATTAGGTCAAAAGCAGTCCGGTCCCACCTGTCCTTGGCTTTCGGGTTGGCTCCGGCTTCCAGCAGTGCTATCACCACTTCCGGCTTCTTGTTGTATTTTATCGCGGCAAGCAGCGGAGGCAGGCTATCCTCCTCATCTCGTGTATTCACATCCGCGCCAGCTTCCAGCAGGGCTGTCACTACTTCTAGGTTCTCGTTGCGCACCGCGGCCTGTAGCGGAGACCAGTTGTTCTCAGCTCCCGCATTCACGTTCGCGCCAGCCTCTATCAGGGCAGTCACCACCTCCGGCTTTTTGTTATATTTTATTGCGGCAAGCAGCGGAGACCGGCCATCCTTATCTCGCGCATCAATGTCCCCTCCAGTTTTCAGCAGGGCTGTCACCACTTCTGGGTTCTCGTTGTATTTCGCTGCGTAATGCAGCGGAGACCGGCCATCCTTACCCCGTGCATCAATGTTCGCGCCAGCCAAAAGCCTGCAGAATGCGACAAGTTTGTCGATAAGGTCATTCTCAGACCGTGCATTCACGTCCGTGTAAGCCTCTATCAGGGCTGTCACCACTTCCGGGTTCTCGTTGTACTGCGCTGCGGCATGCAGCGGAGAGTCGCCAAACTTATCCCGTGCATTCACGTTGGCGCCGGCCTCTATCAGAGATTTTATCACTGCAGGGTTTTCGTTGAACGCCGCGAAATGTAGCGGAGAGCTACCCTTCTTATCTAGTGCCTTCACATTTGCGCCGGCTTCCAGCAGGGCTGATACCACATCTGGGTTCTCGTTGTCCGCCGCCGCGGCATGCAGCGGAGACTGGTCATTCTCATCCCGGGCATTCACGTTGGCGCCAGCCTCTATCAGGACTGTCACCACTTCCGGGTTTTTGTTGTTCGCCGCCGCGGCATGCAGCGGAGACTGGTCATTCTCATCCCAGGCATTCACGTTAGCGTCGACCTCTATCAGGGCTTTTATCACTGCAGGGTTTGTGTTGTCTTCCACCGCGTAATGCAGCGGAGAGTAGCCATTCTCATCCCGGGCATTCACGTTGGCGCCAGCCTCTATCAGGACTGTCACCACTTCCGGGTTTTTGTTGTTCGCCGCCGCGGCATGCAGCGGAGACCGGCCACCCTTATCTCGTGCATTGGGCTGTGCACCTCGAGCAAGTTCCGCTTGTACATCCTGTGGGGTGGCAGTCCGCCAAAATTTTTCATTAGGCCATTGTCTATTCATACCAGTTTTGTAATTCAGTTCTTGCCGAATTTGGGTCAGAAAATAATTACGAGATATACCATCAAAAGTCCCAATAAATTTATCATTGCATCCTTCTTGAAAATTATTAAATCCAGGTAATCAGCACAGCACTTGAAGAGTTCAGCATGTGGGAGAGTTACTTGTGATACTGGATAGTATTTTCAGTCCGGTAACGATAAAAATCGTTATCTGGACTTTCCATTTTCAGTCTACGTAGTCATATTATAATGCATTTATCCACGTTCCGAATACTTTCCTGCCATTTCAAGTAACGCTATACGCAACCATAGAAGCACTGTTAATATTTAAACCAAATAACGTATATTCATCCAAAAAACGTGCAATTTTTCACGTTTTTTCCACATAAAACGTGTTCAATAACCACATTTCTGCTATGATACCGCATCATAACCACCATAATGGTATCTTATGCGGCGCGATATCGAACAACAGCTTCTTCAATGGAAAAGCTCGGACAGGCGTAAGCCACTGGTCTTACGCGGCGCGCGCCAAACGGGTAAGACCTATTCCCTGAAGTATTTTGGTCAGCAACACTACAAGCACGTTGTCTACCTGAATTTTGAAGAGACGGCGTCCGCCTCGCAGCTTTTCCAGTCGGACCTGGACCCGCAGCGGATCATTTCGGAAATCAGCCTGATGCTGGACATGCCTATCGTTCCGGCTGATACATTGATTGTTTTTGATGAGGTCCATGCTTGTCCGAATGCGCTTACCAGCCTGAAATATTTTGCCGAGAAAGCCAACGACTACCATGTTGCGGCGGCGGGTTCGTTACTGGGAGTGAAACTGGGCAAACCGGCGAGCTTTCCGGTGGGAAAAGTAAATTTCCTGGATTTATATCCGCTGAGCTTTTGTGAGTTTCTGGACGCTCTGGATAAGAGTCGGCTACGCGAATATATTGATTCCATCGACAATCTGGCCCCTCTCCCCGTCCCCATTCATGAGCAGTTAATTTATTTATTGAAGGTGTATACCTTTACCGGCGGTATGCCGGAAGTGGTCATGCACTACCGGGAAAATCAGGACCTGCGAACTGTCAGGACCATACAGAAAGAAGTCCTGGATGCATACCTGCTGGACTTTTCCAAGCATGCCGATCCCCGCGAGTTAATGAAAATTTCCACGGTCTGGAACCAGGTTCAATGTCAACTGGCGAAGGAAAATAAAAAATTTATCTTCTCGGCGGTTCGTAAAAGCGCTAGGGGACGTGACTATGAGAATGCCATCCAATGGTTGCTGGATGCGGGGCTTATCTACAAATCGGTGAAAATTTCCGCTCCCAGATTGCCGCTTGAGGCATATGCCCAATCCAATATATTCAAAATTTACCTGTTGGACGTCGGCTTGCTTGCCGCAATGGCTGATATGCCCGCCCGTATAATGATAGAAGGCGACCGGCTGTTTACCGAATTCAAGGGAGCTTTCATTGAAAACCTGGCTGCCGTAACCCTGGTCGGCAAACACGGGAAACAGCTATATTATTGGGCCAGCCAAAGCATAGCTGAAGTCGATTTCGTTGTGCCGTATCAGCATGAGTTATATCCCCTGGAGGTAAAGGCTGGTATCTCGAGAAGGAAAAAGAGTCTGCTTGCCTATGATGACAAGTATCATCCTCCCAAACTGGTGCGGACAACACTGATGAACCTGCGGCAGGACGGCAAGATAATCAATATACCGTTGTACCTGTTACACAGGTTTCCGGAAATTGTCCTTGGTAAGTAAGGCAAATTTCGTGAATACTTTGTGGTGTATCAGCGTCTTAATATTCAACTACGTTATGTCGAAATGATCATTCCAGGTGGCTATCCACGTCCATATTCTCGTGAAGGACTCGGACAATACCGATGCCATCCTCCAACGCCAGATAGGCGATCAGATGATGCGAGTGATGATGAATCCGTACCGGAGGATTTAACTCTGTTCGTTCTCTGCAGACCAGGGGTTGTTCGGCCAGTAGCCGAATCGCTGCGTCCAGTTCATCCAGGTATTTGTCAGCCTGCTTTTCTCCCCACTTGTTGAAGGTGTACAGCCAAATTTCAACCAGGTCCCGTTCAGCTTGGGCCTGCTTAAGTATTCGGGGCATTAGGGGTTTTCGAGCCCGGCTAACTGTCTAGCATTCTGTTTAATAGATTTTACATCAAGCACCCCAGCTTGGCCGCTCTCAATGCCGAGCGTAATCGCGGTCTGAAGCGCGTCGAGCTTCTCCCTCTCTTGCTGATCCTTTCGAATGAGATCACGCACGTAGTCGCTGGAACTGGCATACTTCCCTTCGTTAATTTGGGTCTGAACCCAGTCTTTCATCGGGTCTGGCACGGAGATATTCATTGTGGCCATGGTATCCTCCTGGCATAATATGTGATACTAGTATGGCAATATATGGCAAATTTTGTCAAATTTGCTGATAGCCTTGCAGAATGGAGATCGATCTTGGTGAATGTAACCGGGAATTGCCTTGAGAGGCTCTCCTCTCTCTGGCCATCTAATACCCCCTGACAGGCGGCTGGCAGGTCGGCTAGCCGCAACCTCAGAGGGGGAGTTAATACACTATCAGCGTCTTAATTTTCAACTACGTAATGTCGTAAAACTTCTCCGCGACAAGACAAGTTATGCCGCACCATGCTTCCCAATCCATTCGCGCAGCGCCTCGTCAATGCGCGTCTGCCATCCACGGCCATCGGCCTTGAAGTAATCCAGTACCTCCTGTGATAGACGGATGGTAGTCGATACCTTCGGCCTGGCAACCGGAGGACGCCCACGAAGAACCCCCGCTTTTGCAAACTTCTCCGGCCAGCCGTCCCCAGAAAGATCTGGTGCGGTATCCGGGTCAAAATCTCGGTGTGTAGAGCTTTCGTTCACGTTCATTGGCTTTTCTCGCTCCCATTTAATGTTACTACATTAATTCGGCTTAATGCAAGAGCGATCTATCGAGGACGACAGAGTATAAATATGAGCCAGGATGGTACAATGCTTGACATAAAGTACGTTAAAACGTACGTTATGATAACGGAGGTGTACTATGAACACATTTAACGCAACAGAAGCCCGTTCCAGGTTATATAAACTGATTGATGAAGCATCACAAACTCACAAGCCGATTGTCATTACCGGAAAAAGAAACAACGTTGTACTACTCGCAGAGGAGGATTGGAATGCCATCAATGAAACCCTCTATCTGGTATCGATTCCCGGTATGCGAGAGTCCATCATTGAGGGGATGGAGACCGGCATTGAAGATTGTGACAAGGAACTTGATTGGTAGTGTGGGAACTGTATTTCACCCGGCAAGCCAAAAAGGACGCCAGGAAACTGGCCGCTGCCGGTCTCAAGGAAAAAGCTGAAACATTGCTTGCCATTATTCAGGATAATCCATATCAAACCCTGCCCCCTTATGAAAAACTGGTGGGGGACTTAACGGGAAGCTACTCCCGGAGAATTAATATTCAACACCGGCTGGTATACCAGGTTCTGGATGATAAAAAAGTCGTAAAAGTATTACGTCTTTGGACGCACTACGAGTAGTTCTTATCTTGCCACCATTACAACCAAGGAAGGTTCGAACTGTCCAATCTGTTTCTTCAGGGATAGAGAGGTTCCATCGGGCCATGAATCAATTACTCAGGTCAGGGAAGACTTCACCAAAACCTATACTGGTTAGAAAATCTCTCAAACTATCTTCTACGGTACAGGCCTGTATAAGGCCGTCTTCGCCTAGCTGTTTATAGATAGACTTGGCATCAATTCCTTTGAAATACTTGGGCCAGACTTTTTCCAGTTCGGATAATGACACATCGGCAGGAGGCCTTTTAATCTCGCATCCGGGGAAATGCCTTAAAAGAAATGCCTCAAAATTCGGGGCGCTATAGATCAGCTTGATTTCGCCATTTGCGACTAGGGGGCTTATTTTGTTATCTCTATCTTTAGAATGGCCCAACTTATCTGAATCAAGCATTACGACTTTTACTAGATAGTCCCCATGGTTTCTTGAATTCCGTCTCATCAGCTTAATCGACTCCTGGACTACTTTTAGCGGGTCGCCACCGCCTATCACGTAGTCACAATCGATATGTATTGGTAATTTATGGTAGTCTGCGATCTGCTGTAGGTATCGTCCGTAATTTCTTTCACTGATGCCCTCGGATCCCAGGAAAATCCTTTTTCTCGGCTTTCTTCCTTGCATTGGAAACAAACCTCAACCTATATTCGGCACGGCGCCGAATACACCACCTAGGTACTTTTTGTAATAATTGTCTACTCTTCTGACACCGGCGATATCTTTTAACCCGTAAATCTCAGTTTTACCGTCAGGAGTTTTCTCGGTGAAATAGATTTCCTCTTTCTCCAGGTGTTCCAGTAGAGATGCGTTATGGCATGCCATGAATAATTGCGCGTTACGGGGGTTGGTTCGTTCATCGTGGAACCAACCGATGATTTCCGGCATCAAGGCTGGGTGAATGTCATTATCAATTTCATCCAGGATTAATAATCCTCCTGATTCCAGTGCGTAATTTATGAGAGGGAAGAGTTTAATAAAGTTTTGTGTCCCTTGTGACTCGAAATCAAATGCCAGTTCATAATTTAACCCGGAATGTTTGAATAGAAGCATTGGCACATTGCCAGAATTATAAGTCGCGCTCATGAAAACATTCTCAATGCCCAAATCCAACATCTGTATCTTACTGTTGAGTTTTTTCAGCACCTCATCGTTTGATGCATAATATTCAATGGTTTTACTCAAGTCGAAATCATATTTTTGCATTAACGGAACGTTTGTATAAAAAGTAGACAACACCCACATAATGTTTTTGGAAATAGCATGATTATATTGAACCAGGGTGGCAATAACACTGGCATTATCACGGAACGTTTGCGGGGGATAATCTTTTATTTTGACTTTAAATTCAGGCGAATCTTTTATCTGATCCGCTTCGCGATGGAAAAGCCTGCGGAATTTACCTGCCGGCGCATAATACAAACTTTCTGATTTTACAACTGGATTGAGGCGTAGCTTGCGCGGATTTATATTACTGAAACCGTGTTTTAATTCCAGGCAGTATCGATAAATACAAGGCTTCTCACCTTCCATCAAGTCACTGTCGAATTCAACTTCGAATCGCGAGATTCCATCCTGGCCGTCGGTATTGGCAAAAGGTGACAAAGGCAAATTATTCGTTGGAGGCTGGTTAAACGAATTGACCAAAAACCACTTTAAAAATCCCAATGCACGTAATACGGTGGTCTTACCTGAGGCATTTGCGCCAAAAATCGAAATGACTTTGGGAATTCTAATAGCGGATATTTCTTTTTCTATCCCAAAGACGGGTAAATCCGGTACATTGCCGGGCACCGCAAGATCGAGAACCTGTCTTTCCTTGATCGAATAGAAGTTCTCAATCGATAGCTTTCTTAACATGACTCATCGACAAAATATATATTAATTTCCAATATAAATTAATAATTAATTGGTATTAAAATCAATATAAGGCATAAATTTGTCGAAGTCAACATTTAACAGGTTAATTAAGGCCTTCCCAGGATTTTTCGTTACAAATCACTCTCACTACCGCTCCAGCACCGCCTGACAGGTGACGGGTAAATCTGTCAACGTGAGCTCGGGAGGTCTGTCCTCCGCACTCTAAATAATCGACGGAATGAAGCTCAAGATAAGAGATACGCCCGGCCAAAGATTCGCTGGATCGTTGTAGAAGATCAATTAATCATCCATGCAGATGTAACATTATTTGTTAGATTTACATAGATAAAACACAATGTTCTATGATGAACCTGCGACAGGACGGCAGGATAATCAATATTCCGTTGTACTTGTTACACAGGTTCCCGTCAATTATCCTTGACGAGGCGGCTGACGCGCTTATCAGGACAATATAAAAAATCGTGACTAACGAGAATCAAAAAATAATGGATGAATTATCAGACAAGGAGTTGAGACTGAGTAAATCGGAGATCTATCGCTCCTTTATTAAAAGACGAAGCCGTCGGTCCTGGTCGCTTGTCAGTTCTCTTATAGGGCTGGTAGTTACCTTTCTTATAGCCACTGTTTTTACACCTGAACTGGTAAATCAACCGATTATCCGGGGAAGTATGATTACGCTGGGCATCAGCGCGGCTTTTATTATCATTATCACCATGGTGCTGGCAGCAATTTATTACGTTCGCTGGAATAACGTGGAATTGGACCGGCTGTTGGATGACATCCGCAAACAAGTAACAGGCTAGTGCGTAATGCGCATTAACCATTTTAGCTGGGTGACACTTTTATTCGCGTTGTCTTCGAATACCTATGCTGCGGACGAGTTGGACAAGCCGTTAAACCTGTCTGCTATTGGCACATTTTTCCTGTTTATCGTCGCCACCCTCTTTATTACCCGGTGGGCGGCAAAAAAAACCAGTAGCAGAAGTGAATTTTATGTTGCGGCCGGTAAGATTGGCGGCTTGCTGAATGGGTTTGCCATTGCCGGTGATACCATGTCTGCCGCTGCATTTATAGGCATTGTGGGGCTGGCCGTACTCGTCGGTTTTGATATGCTGTACTACATCATCTGCGTCGTGTTGAGCTGGACCGTCGTGTTATTCCTGATCGCAGATCGACTCAGAAACCTGGGTACATATACTTTCGCTGACGTCGTTTCATGCAGGCTTGCACCTCGACCAATGCGCATACTCTCAGCCAGTGGCAGTCTGGCTGTTATAGTTCCCTACCTGGTGGCCCAGATTGTTGCCGCCGGAACCCTGATGGAAGTGCTCTTCGGTCTGAATTACCTGCAGGGGATTATTATTATTGGCGCATTGATGATTATTTATGTCAGTTTCGGCGGTATGCTGGCGACGACCTGGGTACAAATCATTAAAGCGGTATTGTTATTGTCAGGCGGATCGATACTGGCGTTTGGTGTGCTTGCCCAATCCAATTTTGATATTGGTGGGCTGGTCCGCTCATCGGCATCCATTCATCCGCAGGGTATGGCAATTCTGCAGCCCGGTTTACTGTTTGACGATTTTATTTCCATATTCTCATTGATGCTGGCTTTTGTGGGCGGCACGGCAGGCATGCCGCATGTGTTGATGCGGTTTTTCACTGTGCCGGATGCAATTCAGGCCAGGCGTTCCGCTGCATACGCACTTGGATTGATCGCTTATTTCAATTGTATTGTTGCCGTCATTGGAATTGGCGCAATTGTGTTGGTTGTGGGCAACGTGACGTATTCACCGGGAGGTGTGGAAATGGCGGGCGGCAGCAATATGGCTGCGATACATCTATCCCATTTTATTGGCGGCGATCTCTTCCTTGGCTTTATCTCGGCAGTGGTTTTTGCCACCATCCTTGCTGTTGTATCCGGGCTGGCGATATCAGCGGCAGCAACAGTGTCACACGATATTTTTGCCCATGTGATACGCAAAGGAGCAGTGACGGATAAGGAAGAACTATTCGTCAGTCGTTTGACCATCGTTACACTTGGAATAGTTGCCGTTCTTCTGGCAATTCTGTTTGAGGGACAAAATGTCGGGGTGCTGGTAACCCTGCCATTGGCAATCGGCGCCAGTACCAACTTCCCGGTAATACTATTGTCAATTTACTGGCGCGGCTTTACTACCCGCGGCGCCCTGATCGGTGGCTATACCGGTTTGTTTCTTTCTGTTACGTTAATCCTGCTCGGACCTTTCGTCTGGGTTGATGCTTTGGGTTTCGATAAACCGGTATACCCTTACGCCTACCCTACCCTGTTTTCAATGGGGGCTTGTTTCCTGTTTGCATGGTTGTTTTCCGTCACTGATAAAAGTGAACGCGCAAAACAGGAGGCGGATGCCTTTACCGTGCAACTATTCAGATCCGAAATTGGTAAAATTTGAAAATTGTTTACCTGGTTCTTCCCCGTCAGAAATTGTATCTGATGCTTCCACCGAACCAGCGTGGCTTATCCTGGATAAACTCGGTGGATCCCCACAATGTCGCAAGGTCGAAACCGATCAGGGTGTGACTGTCATCGGCAATATTGTTGATGAAAAATGAAGCTTCGATCTTTTCATCGGTACTGGTCCAGCTCAGGCGCGCATTACCCACCACGTAACCATCTATCCTCGAGACGTCAAAACTGCGGATCTCAACAAAGTATGAAGAGAGATAATTAAAATCCATCTGTGCCGCAACACTCCCGCCGAACAGTGTAGAGGGCCACTCGTAACGTACCATGCCGGCCATCTGCCATTTAGAGGCCCAGGGGGCGTTGACGTCTTTGAAGAGACCGGGTGCGAATTCGAGATTGGGGACGTCCGTGTCAAGGTACGCAAGGCTCAGCATCACGTCCCAGCCCTGGAGGGGCGAACTGAACAGTTCCAGTTCAAGGCCATGGAATTCCGCATCGATATTGGTCAGGAAGCTGGTTGCCCCGCCAAAGACAAAGCCCTGGTAATCAGTGTAGTCGTAGTAAAAAAATGAACCGTTCAGCCGGGTCGTCCCATCGAATACCTGCGCTTTGAAGCCGGCTTCATAGGCCAGCAAAATCTCTTCGGTATAAGGCACGTCAGCACCGGCAAACGGCGCGCCGAATGTGAAGGGGCTGTTAAATCCGCCGGCCTTGACACCACGGTTGACGCCAGCGTAGACGAGCAGGTCCTCATTGGGTTTCCAGTCCAACTGCACCTTGCCACTCCACAGGGTGGCGTCGATTTTTGCATCGAACTGCGGGCGAAATGAAAAGAGCACGGTTTCCGTGTCCAGTGTCTTACGATTTGTGTTCAGAAAAACCGTTTCTTCCGAGGTGAAGTCTTTTTCTTCACGTATCACACGCGCGCCGGCGATGAGCGTGAAGGTATCGCTGAGATCGTATTCAAACTGCCCGAAAATGGAATAGGAATCCGACCCGAATTCACTGACATTCGTATCCCCGAAAGGTACGGGTAGCACCGTCCCCACCCATATGCTTTGGGAATCCGCGACCAGGCCGTTTTTCGGCGACCTGTCGTCGTACAGGTAATACAGTCCCGTTACCCAGCGGATGCGGTCGAACTCGCCGTGCAGGCGTATTTCCTGCGAGAAGGTCTTGCCGGTTGAGTCATGCAGTACGTTCAGAATGTCCACCGGGCCGGAGTCGCCGTCGAGACCGATGAATCTCGAAAAGTCCTTGTAGTCGCTCACTGATGTCAAGGTGAAATTTTCAAACTCCCAGGTGAGCTTCGCGATAATGTCCACCGTCTCGATTTTGGCGAAGTCCTTGAAGGCAAAGTCCGCCGAGCAGCTGAGATCCTCGACCTGTTGTGCGGTGCAGGTTGGGGCGTGAAGATTACCGCCGGGCGGGCGGAGGGTATCGGCGTCGAAAGAGAAGCCGGAATTCAGGCCTACGCCACCGGGTCCAATTTCCTCTCGCGTCTCGGTTGGAGATGCCAGGATGACATTAACAAGTCGTCCTGCCGAGTCACGAACGGCTACCGAGCCTTGCTCAAGGTAAGGTGCGCTATTGGGTTCGGAGATCGCGTAGGCGCCGGTCAGCAGGATCTCGACGTCCTCGTTCGGCTCGAACAAAAAGTGTGCGCGCACGGCGACGGTGTCATCGTTGTAGGTGTCCTCACCGCCTTCCGTCACCGGGTTTCCGGAATTCGTCACGAAGCCATCCGGGTAATTGTTCTCCAAAATAGAGTCGTGCCGGTTATACAGGACCGAGACGCGCGCGGCCAGCGTGTCCGACAGGGGGCCACCCGCCGCTGCCTCAACACGCAGCTGGTTGTAGGAACCGTAAGTTACGTCGGCAAAACCTTCGAACTCCCGGGTCGGCTTTCGCGAGATGTAATGAATCAGCCCGCCGGTGGCGTTGCGTCCGAACAAGGTGCCCTGCGGCCCCCTGAGGACTTCGACGCGTTCAAGATCGAACAGGGCGAACTTCTGACCCTGTCCCCACGCAGTGTAGCCCTCGTCGATATACACGGCGTTGGGCGGCTCGGCCTGATCATTGAAGTCGTTCTGGCCCACGCCGCGGATGTTAAACAATCTGGTCTGACCACCGTTGCCCCCGGATAATGTCACGGCAGGCGTCATCCTGGCGATGTCCTTGCTTTCTTCGAAGCCGAACGACTTCATCTGCGCACCGGTGTAGGCGCTGATCGAGATACCGACATCCTGAGCAGATTGCTCGCGTTTCTGTGCGGTAACGACGACCTCTTCAAGCATGGAACTCTGTCCCATGCTAAGGCCGGGAACACATAAACAAAGAAGGCAGGTGAATAATAGCGAAGCAGAACTTATGGATGACCTGGACATTGACGTTCCCTCCTGATATTTGAAGACCGGGCAACTTCCCCCGATCAGGAATCATTATAGTTTGTATATAACGGGATGAAGGAAATTATAAACAGCTCCCTGCATGAATGGCAACACATCATTAAATTATTATTTGTCGGATTACCATTTATCACTACTCAATTGGAATTGGCCGCACTCCGCCAGGCTGACTCCAGCCCACTCTTCGGGTGTTGCGGGGCAAGGTTCAACTTATATGTTAAGCTTGGATTGGTTGAAGAAGAACGATAAGACGCGCAGATATGAACCTGGAACTCGTTTCAAAAGACATTATTGAGATGGCCTCATTGGTGCGCTCCGGAAAAGTGTCACCGGTGGATCTGGTAAAGGCACATTTTGCGCAGATTGAAATCTGTAATCCGAAGATCAACGCGTTTGTAAGCATCGATCAGGAGGCTGCGCTGGCGGCGGCGAAACGCGCCGAGCAAGATCAGGTACAAAACAAAAGTGAACCGGGCGCCCTGCACGGCGTGCCGGTGAGTATCAAAAGTTCTATCGGGGTGGCCGGTCTTCGTTGCGAGAGCGGCACACGTTTACGCGAGGGTCACGTGCCGGAAGTGGACGCGGCATTAGTTTCACGACTACGCGCGGCCGGGTCGATCGTGTTGGGAACCACGAACGTTCCGGAGCTGTTGCAGGCGGTGGAGACCGACAACCTGCTATACGGGCGTACATCGAACCCCTGGGACCTGACCCGCACCTGTGGCGGGTCCAGTGGCGGGGAAGCTGCTGCCATTGCGAGTTACTGCTCCCCGGGCGGCGTGGGAAGTGATGCAGGCGCGTCGATTCGGGTACCTGCACATTTCTGCGGTATCACCGGTCTGTGTCCCACCCCGGGGCGGATCCCGAGTACCGGTCACTTTCCGGAGATAGCAGGGCATCTCTCCATCCCTTTTTCCCTGGGACCACTGGCCCGGAGCGTGACGGATGTGAAGTACCTGTTCGAGGTGCTTGCCGGCTTCGACGCCGCCGATCCACGCTCGGCGCCCGTACCCGGCCACAGCATTGGCACGAAACCCCTGGCGGGGCGTCGTATCGGCTACTTCGAAGATGACGGTCAATCGCCGGTGACCCGTGAAACGCGTGACGCCGTGCAGGAGGCCGCACATGCCCTCGAGCGAGCCGGTTTCGAAGTGGAGCCGTTTCGACCGGGCGGGGTTGAACGCGCCAGGGAGCTTTGGTGGACCTTCATCGGACGGGCCGGAGGACGCGCCATCAATGAGTGGGCGGGCGATCGGGTTGATCTCCTGAGTCCGTTATTGCAGGAATTCATCTCAATGAGTATCAACGAACCGCTGTCAGTCGAGCAGTTTCTGGGGGACTGGGCCGAGCGCGATCGTTTGCGTGCGCAGTTTCTCGAAGATACAAAGGACTATGCTGCATTGCTGTGTCCGACGACTGCCATCCCCGCATTCCGTCATGGCGAGCGCAGTTGGACTATAGACGGAATCGAAGTTGGTTATCTCGAAGTGCTGATCTTTACGATGTGGTTCAGCATCCTGAATATGCCTGCGTTGTCATTGCCCATGGGTCGTCCGGGACATCTACCGATCGGAGTACAGCTTGTCGGCCGGCCGTTTGAAGATGAACTGCTGCTCGAGATTGGCGCCCATATCGAAATGGAACGCGGCGGGTGGTTGCCGCCGCCCGGCTTCGAGCTGTAATCCATTCCATGGACGTGGCCGTAAAAGTAGCGATTATTGCATTCCTGTGTGTCGGACTGTTTGCCTGTGATGAACCCCCCTCCGGTGAAGCCGGACAGGTACCGGGCGATATCAATTTGCTCGAACTGGATGCAGGCGAAGCGGCCGCGCTGATCAAATCGAAACAGATTACTGCAACTCAGCTTGTGACAGCAGTTATTGCAAGCGCAAAACGATACGATCACCTTAATGCCTACATCACCCTGGATGAAAATCGCGCCCTGCGTCAGGCTGCCCTGGTGGATCAGAGTGTCATAGCGGGGACCGCGTCCGGCAAATTGTTGGGTGTTCCCTTGATTATCAAAGACAATATTGAAGTGGCGGATATGCGCATTACCGCTGGAACACCAACGATGAAGGGTATTGTTCCGCAAAGTCATGCGCCTATTGTCCAGTTGCTGGTCGACCAGGGCGCCATCATATTAGGCAAGGCAAACATGCATGAACTTGCGGTGGGTGTTACCAGCAACAATACCTACTTTGGCGCTGTGGGCAATCCTTATCATCAGGACTATTTCGCCGGCGGCAGTTCCGGTGGCACGGCAGCCGCGGTGGCAAGCCGGGCAGCAACGGCGGGACTCGGTACGGACACCGGTGGTTCGGTCAGAATACCAGCGGCATTGACTGGAATTTGCGGGCTCCGTCCGACCAGCGGTCGCTATCCTGGTGGCGGCATTGTGCCGATTTCACGTACGCGGGATACGGCAGGGCCAATGGCGCGATCAGTTGCGGATTTGATTCTGATGGACGCTGTAATCATGGGACGTGAACCGGAATTCCAACCTGCAGATACTACAACGATTCGCCTGGGAGTCCCACGTGCTTATTTTTTTGCAAACCTTGAGCCTGGTGTAGCAAGGTTGATCGATGAAACCTTACAGGTAATTGCTGATGCGGGTATCGAGTTGGTTGAAGTGGATATAGAGATTCCTTCCGACATTGAAGATACTATCGGCTTTCCCCTGGTAGTCCATGAAATTCAGGAAGAATTACCCGCCTATCTGCAGGCTGTAACGGCCGGTCAGCTCGATTTTTCCGAACTGGTCAGCGGCATCGCCAGTCCTGATGTAAAGACGATTTTCGAGACACAGTTTATTGGTAATGATACGAATACAGCCGTGGAATACAAACGGGTTAAAGAGGTAATACTGCCGGAGTTTCAGGCTGTCTATCGAGATTATTTCGACAGGAACAGGCTCGATGCGATGATCTTTCCTACGACGCCTCTGACCGCAAAGCGAATTCAGGATATAAAAGAAACCATAGAGTTGAACGGGGTAACTGTTCCTATGTTTATGGCCGTGAGTCGAAATACGGCTCCTGGCAGCATTGCCGGGATTCCTGGTGTTACCCTTCCCATTGGCCTCAGTCCATCAGATGGGCTTCCTGTAGGCATCGCAATTGACGGCCCTGCTGACTCTGATGAACACTTACTGAGCATCGCGTTGGCATTAGAAAAACTTTTTGCGCCTGTTTCACCACCGGAAATGCATTAGAATTCTTTAGTTGAGCGTAGCTGCATGAGATATAGCGGATGTTTTAGCTACGGCCAGAAAGTCTGCGATTAATCATCTATGTATATGTAACATTATTTATTACAATTACATAGATAAAATACAAATTGTTCTATGACGAGTTGATCTCAATCAGCCTCTATCACCGTCTGGCAGGCGGCGGGTAAATCGGCCATGGTGAGCTCGGGGGGTACGTCCTCGGGGTCAGGTGGGGCAGGATACAGCGCTTCGTCGGTGAACCACCAGTCGAGAGTCGCGTCGCAACTATCGCCTTCCGGCGGTGCTTCCTGATCGATGCAAACTTCTCCGTCTCCATTCGGGCAATGCAAGCGCACATGAAAATGGGAAGCGTGTCCCCACCACGGCCGGACCTTGCGTAACCAATCGGCGTCTCCCTCGTTTCGGCCTTTGCAAAGGCGGCGCTTGATTGCGGCGTTCACGAAGATGCGAGCGACGGCTTCGTCTCGCGCCGCGGTCTCAAGAACCTGCGAATGCGCGTCGGTCCAGTTACCATTCACGTCCAACCGGTTTACCGTGACCACCGAGGGAGAGGAGATCGTCTCACGCTCCACCGCGCTCAGGTTCAGGTTGTTCGGTGGACGCAGCCAGATATCGGCGTCGAGTCCGACCTGGTGCGACCGGTGACTGGAAATCATCGGACCTCCGCGCGCCTGGCTGATGTCACCGATGTAAAGCCCGGGCCAACCCGCGGCCTGGGCCGCTCGGGACAGCCGCTCAATGAATGCGATCATGTCGGGATGGCCCCAGTTGCGTTTTCGTGACAGCCGCATCGCCTGCCAGCCGGGACCCGTTTCGGAAAGCCGTGCCGCCCCGGCGAGGCACCCTGCGTTATAACCGCCGAGCGGTGCGGGCGTGTTGTTTGTCGGCGCATCAACCGCACTGAAGGCGTATTTGGCTGGTTCCGCGTCCGCGCCTAAGGCAATTGCGAGACTGATAGCAAACACTAATGTCCGTCCGGGGCGGCGTGAGGGCGGCCAAATCTTGTGAAAGCTTCTTTCAGAATTGAACAAGGGTATCTAGAGAAGCATTGATTTGTACTGATGTACCATTTGAGCTATTTAGCTTGAGAAAACTTGGTCCGTCTTCCATTTATTCAGGTACCATCAACTTCAATCAAATATACATAGCCAGAATTTTATGCTTTCTCAACATGGAAATTACACCGTCTTATCGTGAATTTTACAGGTTAATGCCTCCAGGATTAAAGCATATTTCAGGAAAACAGGTCCCCACGAATTTTGAGTATCCTATGAGGACAGATCTTTTACAATGATTGGGGGTTCTACGACTGATTGCTATTCGTGCCCTTAGACCGTTTTCCGAACTGCGGTGTAGACGATAACCATTGTGCTGTTATTCAGGAATGATATTACGGCTGTCATGACGTTCGATAACAAGTAGGAAGGTGAAAGTAACCGGCTATAATAACGACGTAAGTCGAAAAAGGACGCTGACTGATTTGATGCCATTGAGACTAACATAAAACAGATATTCAGACATGTGTCTCCAGGTTCTGAACTGAAGTCGATTTAACATCCACGATGAATAAGGCGCAATTACAGACATTATTGGATTCATTGGTTACGAGCTGGGAAACCGAAGTCATTGAGTTCAAACAGGCAGGGAATGATTATTCAACTGACAGAATAGGCCAATACTTTTCTGCTCTGGCCAATGAAGCTAATTTGCGCGACACGGAAAAAGCCTGGTTGGTGTTTGGTGTCAGCGATAAAACGCGGACAGTAGTAGGCTCGGACTACCGTCTGCAATCCGAGCGCTTGCAGAGCATAAAAATGCAGGTATCCGCTGACTCTGAGCCGAGTGTTGCCTTTCGTAATATCTTCGAGCTTCAGCACCCACAGGGACGCGTAGTGCTGTTCGAAGTCCCACCTGCGCCACGTGGGATGCCAATTGCGTGGAAAGGGCATTATTATGCTCGAGCTGGCGAGAGTCTGACTAATCTTGGTCTGGATAAACTCGACGACATACGCCAGCAAACTATAACAAGCGACTGGTCGGCCCAGATCGTCGCTGGAGCAGCATTGGATCATCTTGACGAGAATGCTTTGCAAAAAGCCCAAGAGTCATTCTCCCGAAAATACGCCAACCGTTTCCCCATTGAGGAGGTAATGAACTGGCCTTTGTATACCTTTCTGGACCGTGCCAAACTGACCCAAGACAACAACCTCACCCGCACGGCACTCCTACTGCTAGGCAAACCAGAGTCCTCGCACTTACTCTCACCGCATCCGGTCCAGATGACCTGGAAGCTGGAAGGCCCGGAGCGGGCTTACGAACACTTTGGACCTCCTTTCCTTCTCAGTACAACGGCCCTTTATCAGAAGATTCGTAATCTTCAGGTTCGCATCCTTCCAGATAACGCCTTACTAGCCATGGAAGTTTCCAAGTACGACCAGAAAGTGGTTCTTGAGGCGCTGCACAACTGCATTGCTCATCAGGATTACACCCGTAATGGACGAATTCTGGTGACTGAACAACCGGATAAACTGATTTTTGAGAATGAGGGCGGGTTTTTCGAGGGGAAACCTGAGGATTATGTCACTGGCGACAAAACGCCGCGGCGCTATCGCAATTCCTTCCTTGCCCAGGCTATGGCCGAACTGAACATGATTGATACCATGGGTTACGGCATCCACGAAATGCACAAAGGTCAGGCGCGACGCTACTTTCCAATGCCGGACTACGACATCAGAAACCCGGCGACGGTGAAAATGACGGTTTATGGAAGCGTGGTCGACCCCGCCTACAGTCGCCTGCTCATG
Source organism: Gammaproteobacteria bacterium (assembly GCA_965248145.1). Taxonomy (GTDB): domain Bacteria; phylum Pseudomonadota; class Gammaproteobacteria; order Eutrophobiales; family Eutrophobiaceae; genus JAAXHV01. Next base: position 3,204,863 of record OZ252091.1, read on the forward strand.
CAGAAAACCAATTTGCCATTACTGGATATTCTGAATCTTGACCGGGTGCAGAAAAAGCACCCTCTGTCAGATGCGGTCATACGTCATTTACGGCGCAGTCGGCTGATCGAGGGACGTAAACCAAACCTGCATGTGTCTGCCTCAGTGGCCAAGGTGGCAGCCAGCAAGGCGGATTACATCAAGACGCGAACACAAGATGACACATTCTACGCAAAGCTGATCACCGACTATCTGAACAAATTCGACAAAGCCTCTCGAAAGGATATCAATCAACTGCTATGGGGAAAGCTTAGTGATGCTCTTGATGACGAGCAGAAGGACAACAAGATAGCGAATCTCTTGACCAACCTTCGTCGTGCGGGGCGCATTCGAAATACTGGCTCTCGAAAATCTCCCCAGTGGGAAATTGCAGAATAAATGCAGAATAAAAAGTGCACGTTGCAGAATAAACGCAGAATAAAAAGTGCATGTTTTAGGATAAACGCAAAGATTTCATTCAGGTAACTACTTCGGGCATTTCTTGCCGCTTTGACCCCATGGTAGATAGTCTCTGAACTGGTTCAGAAAAGCGTCAAAATGAAAACCACTTGTTGTATTTATAAGTTATCGAGGCGATGAAGGACGGTTATTAATTCCACTGTCATTTTATTATTCTGAGAACATTGCAATAGGAGACGAAAGGATCACGTACCGGTCACCGAATTCGGTATATCCAAGCTAATCAGTCGGAGTAAACTCGCCCATACTTGGAGGATAGGTATCGTATTTTGGCAGGTCGTCGTCAAGCTCGCACCAGCTTGCTTTTGACTGCCAGAACATGTGCGCTATAGCGCTGAGTTCAGTCCCTCCATCTACGGTGCCGGCGGTAGGCGCAAGTACCTCGCCCCCGTTTATCTCAGCAACGAGAGAAGCGCCGCACACACTACAGAATAGTCTGGCGGAATGTGAACTGGACTGGTAACGGCCGACATATTCCTCGCCCTCAAGCCAGGAAAAGTTTTCCGGTGTCACCGGCTCCAGGTAACTGCCGAATGCAGCGCCATGAGACTTCCGGCAAAAAGTACAGTGGCAATGATCGATATAACCAGATGCTTCATTCACCTCGTAGCGGATTTTTCCGCACAGACAACTACCCTGGATTTTCATGGCTATCTCCTGTCAGGATCACTTAAAACCTGATTATACTACTCATGGAGTTGTGGTTTTCCTCATCTTTTTAATGCCTTCTACAAAACGTGTCAATGTATTGGACATCAGGCCGCGTTCCAGACTGATATCGATTAATTGAAAACAGGATTCATCCTCAAAGGCACGATCCAGGGCGGCATGTAACTCTTTTTTAGTCTTGACGGCTTCTCCACGACCCCCTATCACGTTTGCCAAGGCGGCAAAATTCAGCTTATCCAGATCATTAAACGCGGATTCCGGTTGAAATGCCCGTAACATTTCCCAACTGCTGTTATTAAATACCAGGACAATGGGGTTCCAGCCGTAACGCCGGCAGTTCAGCAGTTCAATCCCCGTCATCTGAAATGCCCCATCACCCACCAGGATGAGTGGCCGGCGTCCCGTTGCGGCCTGTACGCCTAAACCGGAGGGCACGCCATAACCCATGGTGGCATAATAACCCGGCGCCACCAGTTCGGTGTATTCCATATCCATGGCCGTAAACAAACAGTCACCCATGTCCGCGGCAATGGGTAAGGATCCATAGTGATTGAACATGTCATTGACCGCCGTGGCGATATCAGTCGGCGTGATAGGCGTATCCGTCAATTCCAGACCGCTTGGATAATCAAATGAAGTGACTTCATGTTGTGGTTTGTCCGGCAACTTTTTGTTCAACGCCAGCACCAGTTCCCTGATGGGTATTTTGGGATACGTATGAAAACCCAGGGACACTGACCCATCGCAAGCCAGGATAGTCTTCCTCAGGTCAATCTTTTTCTCCGAGATACCAAAATTGGTATCCGACAATAAGACCCCGAGCAGGAACAGGCCATCGGACGACTCAACCTGCTCAGTCAATGCCTGATCACCGGCAATCCCCATATAAGTGCCTTTTAAGTCCACTGCCTCTCCCGCCAACAGACCTTTCCCCATAAACGTCGTGGCAACCGGAATGCCCAGCTTCCTGCTTAGCAGGGCAACCTCCTGTTCCAGACCATAGCGGCGTATCTCTACCCCTACCATGAGTACCGGAGACCGGGCCAGCTCTATAGACCGGATAATTTCATCCGTGCAGGCATCCAGAGCATCGACATCATACGCGCTGGTCAACGGCAGTACCGGTACGGGGTTACAGGGTTCAAAGACATTATCCCTGGGCACTTCCATGTACACGGGACGGGATTCAATTATGCAATTTTTGATCACCCGGGCGATTTGTGCCGGCGCCTGTACCGGATCCTCCAGAATCACCTGGTCACAGGTGACTTCTTTATATACCTGTAACTGGGAATTGAGTTGCTTGGCCTGGTGATGCACCAGCAGGCCGGTGGATTTATCCGCCCTGCCCGGCCCACCGGATATCACAATGACCGGTGATTTTTCTGCATAAGCAGCAGCGACAGGGTTGACCATGTTGAATGCGCCCGCGCCATAGGTGACCGCCGCAACCGAGGGCTTTGAGTGAAAGCGTGCGGCGGCATCGGCAGCAAATCCCACGGCAGGCTCATGGCTTAAGGTATACAGCGGCAGGATACGGGTCTCTTCGATGACTTTGAATAAGGGTAAGGCGAAATCGCCGGGGATACCAAATATCTCTTTGACCCCGTAGCCTTTCAAGGCCTTGAGTAACTGCTCGGCAAGATTCATTCTCTACGCTCTTCGTGCGTTTGATGTACGGCGGCAATAAGCTGCCTTGCCGTACCAGGTTGGAATATTATTCTACCGTTTAAACTTTGTTAAACAAAAATTTCTTATTCACTGTGATGTGAGATAAAAATACGTAGCTGGAAAAACCAATAACAATCGCATCGAGCGCAGGTACGGTAGTGAGTACAACTATCCCTTCGTTAGCCAGACCGCCAACCAGTGACCCCAAAATCCATGCAATAAAAGCGATGGGGTTGCATGCGGATACGCTTTGTAATAAATCATCGTTGTAACCCTGCTTATGTAACCAGAAATAGTCTGCCAGATAGACACCAGCAACCGGCGGTATCATAACAGCGAGAAAATGCAGGAAATAAAGAAAATTATCCAATATAGGTAATAAGGCAACCAATGTTCCTACTACGCCAATAACAATGACCAACTTCCATTTTGCCACTTTCTCCAGGATAGTGGCAAAAACCAAAGAAGTGGAATAAAGATTGAAGGCATTGGTAGTCCAGGTGGCTAAAAGCAATAAGGCAAGGCCCGGCGCCCCTAGACCGACTATCAGGATTACTTTTAAAAAATCGGATTCGCCGGTAGCGACGACTGGTATCGCGGCAAGTAATAAAATGAAGGGGATTCCAAGTCCAAAACTCAATGACGCGGCGAGTACGGCATCAGCAGATGACCGTGCATAGCGGCAAATGTCAGGAAACATGGTTACACCAACGATGAACGCACCAATACCTGCGGAAATTCCTTCTGCCAGACCCATCGTCGCTTCGATATCAGAGGGCAATCCAAAGGAACTGGTAGCAGTGTAGACTAACGAACCCAACAAACACACCATGATGGGGACCGCCAGTTTAGATAAGCGATCCAGACCTTTAAACCCAAATATCGCAATCGCAATCATCAATATTGAGGCCATGACCAGATAAAAACGATGATTTAGCGGTTCACCCCCCATATCACGTACCATGATCTGTACAGCACGGGCAAACATATCAACGGTGGCCCCATACCAGCCCAACACAGTAATGCCAATAAATGTACTAACAATCTTGGCGCCGGTACGGCCGAATGAATATTGAATAATGACCCAGGTTGTCAGCCGGGTCCGGGCGGCGAGAATGCCGGTGGCAACCGCAATGAGGGCCAATACTATACCGGCAATAAAAAACACCAATACCGCCTGTTTGATTCCCAGGGCATTACCCAGTTGTGCCCCGACCAGGAATATCGGTAAAGTGATGATAGCGCCCACCAGAACAAGCGTGATCTTAAGTCCGGTCACCGCTGCAGAATCCGGCACGCGATGTCGGGAATAATCTTCGGTCAGATGGACAAATTTCTGCATTCAGTTATTCCTCACAGTGTCAACACTACTCGCCTGGAAGCAGGTTTGGCGCTACAGAGTAAAACCTGATTTTCTTCAGGTTGATGAGTTAAACTAAAATCATAATGTACCTTTCCTCCTTCCAGCCCAACACTGCAACTCTGACACACACCCATACGACAGGCATTATTGGGAGTTAAACCTGCGGATTCAGCGAGTTCCAGCAGTGTCAGATCTCCTTCAGCCGTCCATTGAACAGTTTTCCCGGCATGTGAAAAAACTACGGTAGCACTATCGATTTGCCCGTGCTGATTGCTACCACTATTGGGCAGAAATGATTCCTGAAATACTCGATCAGGATTGGCCCCGGCGCGTAATAACTCGGCATACAATTTGTCCCGAAACACCGGTGGACCACACATATAAATATCGACCTCGACCAAGGGCATGTCGATACGTTTTCCTCCGTGAATGATATGGCAACCTTCCATAAAACTCTGAATATGCTCCAGGGATAGATAGCCCTCTATATGGTAGTCATTGCCATTTTCATCATCCGCCGAGGGTTGATCATAAACATGCAGCATGGGGACCTTATGCTCGCTCGCTATCTGGTCCAATTCGGTACGGAAGGCTTGTGCTGCACGGTTCCGACAGCAATGGATAAAATACAGGGGCGGCGCCTTTTCGCCGCGCGCCAGGTGCGCTTTCAGCATCGAAAATAAAGGTGTGATCCCAATCCCACCGGCGATCAGCAGTATGGGTTTGAAACCACTGCGATCCAACACAAAGCGCCCCATGGGCGGACTAATGGATAAATATGAACCTGCTTTGATTTGCTTGTGCATAAACCCGGAGCCTGAGCCTCGCGGTTCTATTTTGATGCTGATGCGATAATGATCCGGGTCATCCTGGTAATCCGACAGACTCCAGACACGAATCAAGGGTGACTCTGCATTAACCGGAAGTTGCATGGTGAGAAATTGACCTGCCCGATAGCTGGCCAATGACTGATTATCCCGGGGCTTCAATACAAAGGATTTAATCTGAGCGGTTTCTTCAATGACCTCAGCGACGCTGAATTCACGCCAACCCTGCCAACGACCTTGCCGGGTGCGTTCCTGGTCCAGAATTTGATAAAGTTTGTTACCTAACAGTAAGGCGGCGGTTTCACTGAGTCCCGGCAAGGCAAGGATGTGTTGCAACATATTCTCATCGATGGCCATGCCAAAGATATATTGGGCAATATCATTAATGACGACACTGTCTGTGGCTTTGCTGACGATTTTCACCTCATCATCGGCTTGAATCGCCCCTGGCCGTTCCACATTAAAATACACCCCGCTTTTCCCGGACAGGGCGAATTCCCTGATAAAGGTATCCGGCTGACCCATACGCCAACACAGCTTAAAACAAGGCACCCGCGGACCGGATACCTTCAGCTGCACCTCGTCACCAATAGAGAGCACATCTCCAACCTGGAACTGCGCCTCATCCAGCCCGGCAATGGACAGGTTTTCTGCGAAGAAACCCGGCGCCCAATTTTCAGCTTTTGCATCCAGTCGATCCGCCCAGTATTCGTAATGTTCCGGGGCAATGGCATACACGGCGTCGGTATGCACAGCTACTTCATTACCTTCGATGCCGTGCTCGTTGAGCAGTATCGGGCCAATTACACGATTTTTTAAATAGGCAGTCTTTACCGGTTGGCCATGGATATCCAGTTCCTGTGTCTTGCCAATGCAGATATCAATCAGTTTCATCGTTGTATAATGTTTATGAAGAATACTCACATGGCAAATAACGTACGAAATACATTATTTGAAATTGGAAAATCAGGCAGCAGGCAATGATCACCAGCAGTGACCATTGCCATAACCACTATACTTATTCGCGGGAAATACTCTTGCTTTATTCGAAAGTATAACGGACGCTAACCCCCCAGGTCAGAGGCGGGATATAGTTTGCTGCCAATGTAGATTGGCCGGCACCCAGCTGTGCACCGCTTAACATAAACACACCTGTATCATTCAGGTAATTGAATGCGCGTTCATCAGTCAGATTTTTGCCCCACAGAGTAACCGCCCAGTTTGATCCCAAGTCCCATGTGACACTGGCATTGACGATGCTATCCAGTCCGTTTCTTATCCCTGGTTCATTCGCGGGGTCCTGGAAGTACTCATCCTTATGCTGTAGATCAAAACGCAACCTTAGCTCACCGTTATTCGCCAGCTGGTGGCTATATGCCATGCCGGTCGTAAACGCGTGTGGCGGAGCTACCATTTCATTACCCGGGAAAAGTGTAGGGGAGGTAAACTCACCATTAAAGTAATTGTAGTTAATCCATGCCGTCAGTCCTTCCGTAATCGCGACATTGAGTTCAACATCCACCCCTTCCGCATCGGCTTTACCTGCATTGGTTTGTAGAAATTCAGTACCAACAAGTTGTGATACCTGCAGATCGGTATAATCCACCATGTAGGCGGTGATATTGACGATCAAGCGATTATCCAACCAGCTTGAACGTACACCGATTTCGTAGTTTTCTGCAGTTTCAGGATTGAGCGGAACCGTATACTCTTCCGGCGCGCCCAGACCGAAGTGGATAAAGCCGCCACTTTTAAAGCCCTCAGAATAAGTTGCATAGGCCATGATGTCTTCGTTTACATCATACTCAAGTGTTACCCGCGGAGTAAACTTCGACCAGGACGCCGATACCGGTAGACTGAATGGGCCAACTGAAAAAATAAAACTGTCTCCTGACTGCGTATTCACGCCCTTCTTTTCGTCGTGGGTATAGCGTCCACCTGCTGTCAAACGCAAATTGTCCAGTATGGAAAAAGTCCCCTGAAAAAAGCCGGAGATACTATCGGTTTCATTGCTCAGGATGGCTTTGTAATATGCCGGCTCAGCGGCTCCGGGAAAAATATCCCCGAGGAACGTTCCGAGTGCTAAATCAGTAATGAAGGAACGGTCGCGGGTGTGGTCCATATTCAGATAGTACATGCCAACGACCCAGTTCAACCGCCCGCCAAACGCATCTTCACCACTAAGTCTGATTTCCTGAGTGAACTGCTCCACATCGTATTCCTGGGTTTCCACAAATAAATCAGTGAGTGGCGAACCGAATACATCGGTTGGTGACAGTGTGGCCTCATCCTCGTAGTATGCCGATATGGATTTGAGCTGGGCAAAACCCAGATCCCAATCGACTACCAGTGACGTACCCCAGGAGGTCCGATCGACTCCACCATCATTGGCATTATCAGTGGTTGCCGGGTTGCTATCCGGTACAAATCCACCAAATTCCGGTGAGTCTGGCGTAGCACCCAGATAGTCACGATGATGCCCATATCCGGTGTCCCGCAAAATGTCCGCTTGCAATAAAACCTCAAAGCCTTCACCCGGCGCAATGCGGAGTTGGGCCTTGCCGCTTTGTTTATCAATACTGTCCAGGTCTTTTCCGGTCGTCCGGTTAAAGGTGAAGCCATCCCGGGTTTTACTGGAAAAGGCGACGGAACCGTAAACTCCCTTGTCTTCCATCAATGGGCCACTGACAACACCTTTGACGTCAATTAAGTCATAGCGGCCCGTACCTGCCTCAAGAATAACTCTTGTATCTTCGCCTGGCTTTTTTGTTATTATATTGATCAATCCGCCAACCACATTGCGGCCAAACAAGGTACCCTGCGGACCACGCAATACTTCAATGCGTTCCAGATCGAATAAGGCCAGATCCCAATCCGTCACACGCCCCTTATAGACATCATCTACAAACATGGCAACCGGCTGATCCAGACCGGGACCATCTTCACCGGAGTGGGCGCCGCGCAAGGCGGGTAATGCCTGTATCCGGGTAAATGGCGCCAGATGCAAACCGGGAATATGCCCAACGAGATCGGTCGCATTATCAATCCTTGCTTCGTTAATATAGTTCTCGCTAAAGGCGGTCACCGCCGCAGGTACATCCTGCAATGACTGTTCGCGCTTTTCTGCGGTCACAATGATTTCTTCAATTTGAATTTGTGCGTGACCTGACTGGAGACAAATCCCCAATAACGCAACCATGCTGATACTGTTAATTACTATACGTTTGATTTTCATTTTTTGACTCCTCAATATGCTGATAAATACTCATACCACTAATCATTTCCCCGTTTTAACTCTGATTTAAATACCTTCGTGAATGTCTTCGATTTTTCGGAACATTTCTTCGATACCAAAGTTTCCCGGTCCAAATACTGCCAGCGCCTCCGGGGTGCGCATGATCGGTGCTGCACTGGTGCCGATCACTTTTACTCGTTGGCCAAACTTCAGTGCCTCAACCGTGATGGGTTGTGCTGTTTCGCGATCAACGATACTGATCAAATCGGGTACGATAGCCAACGTTTGGCCATTCTGTTGCGCCAACAGGTTTTCATTTTGGAACTGGATATGCAGACGATCGCCGGCATCTTCCATGTTGCTTATTTCGCAATGTCCCATGGCAAAGCCTTTCGTGGTTTCCCTTCTCAGATCACTGATCTTCCCGTCAAATAAGACTTTGCAATGGTTGTAGTAATCGGTTGTTCTCAGATATGTCAGCAAAGCATCAATGGGATCACCTTTATCATGACCGGAACGGATAGCCTGGCCTATTTCCAGCGCCAGACTCAAGGTGCCTTTAACACTATAGGTCTTTACTTCCTTTCCTGTCATGGGGTAGGAACTGAACAAAACACTCAGGCCCATTTGAATGGCAGCCGCTCGGACAATGTCTTCTGCTCGTTTCGGATCGCTGGTCTCCACAATCACTGTCTCCAGATGTTCGTTCACGATCACCGCCGGTGTCGCAGACACACCATAGACATTAAATGTGACCATTTGTATTTCCGGAAAGGCACGTCCCATCCCGTCACAATCCACCAGCGGTAAGCCCAACCGCGTCGCGGCCACAACAGGCAACATGGAATTGATACCACCGATCTCTATGGGGGAAATTGCATCAGGTTGTTTACCAATTACCTCAGCCAGGCGTTTAATAGATAAATCAATATCTTCACCCGAAGTCCCCTTCTCCAACATGACCGTAGGTGCGCCGACCATGGCTGCCGTAAATACAGTCGCATCATCGTCCAGGTCATCAGTACTGATGATTTCCGGCATACCGAATTCCTGTATCGCCTGCTCCGCCATTAACCTGCCGATATACGGATCACCACCACCACCGGTCCCCAGGAATGCCGCGCCCCGGGCGAGATCTTTGAGATCTTCTATACTGATATGCAGGCGATCGGGACTTTGGGTTCGTGTATTCAGCATACTGCCAACTCTCCTGCCGTCTTGACACGCAAACGCACTGCATTACCTGGGATGTAAGACAACGGCACTTCTTCAAAATCTATCATCTCAACGGTGTCTTCCTTAGCGCCCGCTTCTACCGCCGCCTCAACAGCTTGATGTTTAGCATCCTCTATTGATGCATCACGACCTAATTTTTCATAGGAATAGACTTTATCAACCTCACCACCCACCTGTGCGATAGAAGCGCCGATGGCGTTGGCGACTCCAGCATGATCGGGCACAATAAGTTCGGAAATGCCGGCAATATCACGCTTGATCAGGATTGATCCACCGCCGACCAGGATCAACGGAACAGGATCGGCACTGGTCTTGATGCGATCAATGCCATCTTCCAGGATGGAATGAATACGACTCACGGCTGATTCGACCAGGGATGTGGATAATGTCGACACTCTCTCCCGTTGGCCGATGTCGGCATACCCTGCCGCCACCACTATATCAGTAGTCGTCAGGGTATCGCCTCCGAACACCAACGCTTTTTCCGTTAATCGAAAGCCGACAGATTGGGGCCCTATGCTGACAGGATCGTCTGTTGTTACCTGGCTACCTCCCCCTAGACCAATGGCAAGGATATCCGGCATACGAAAGTTGGTCCGCACGCCGCCAATACTCGCGGTCACGGAGGATTCTCGCGGGAAACCTTTGACCAACATTCCGATGTCTGTCGTCGTGCCACCGATGTCCGCTACCAGGGCATGTTTCATCCCAGATAAATAAGCGGCGCCGCGTATACTGTTAGTGGGACCGGAGGCAAAGGTCAATACAGGGTATTTTTCCATGAAGTTCGCGGTCATCAGCGTGCCATCATTCTGGCTGATATAGAATGGTGCGTTGATTTGTAATAGGGAGAGCGCTTTTCTGAATGAGGAAACAACCTGCGACGACAAGTCCGTCAGGCTGGCATTCATGATGGCGGCATTCTCCCGCTCCAATAAACTGATCCGGCCGATGCGTGAGGACAAAGTAACGGAAGCCTCCGGCATTTCCTCATGCACTATTTCGGCCGCACGCTCTTCCATGTCGGCCTTCACCGGTGAGAAGACCCCACTGATTGCAATTGTCCGAATTCCTTTTTGTTTAAGGCCCCTGGCTGCATGAGCCACGGCTTGTTCATCCAGTGGAGATATTTCTCGACCATCGAATTCATAACCACCCCTGACCAGGTGCAGGTTATTGCCAATGACGTTCGCAATATCCGATGGCCAATCTATCATTGGGGGCAAACCACGGGTGGCGGGTAAGGCAAGGCGTATCACACCAACAGGCAACAGGCTACGCCGCTCGACAAAGGCATTGGTAAACTGGGTGGTGCCGATCATGACGGAGTCAATTTCTTCGACCAGAACGCCAGTGCCTTCCATCACATGACTGATGGCGCTGACAATTCCATCGCTGATGTTAGCACTGGTAGGGGCTTTATAACTCGCTTTTACTACGCGATCATCCATTAACACCGCATCGGTATTGGTTCCCCCTACGTCAACGCCGATTCTCACTGTCGATTGCCCCCACAGGAATAATTAATTCAATTGTTGCAATACTAGGCATAACTCATTTTTAATCAATGAGATAGTTGTGTAGTTTCGATGCTTCTTTTAGTAGTATAAAAATTACAAATGGGTAGGTTAATTGCACAAATGGGTAGGGTAGACTAAAATAATGAGCATGTTATCAAGAACGTAATATACAACTTATGCTGTAACAAACGTGCAGGGTAGCAATGAACATCCAGGACAATTATCAGATGCCAAAAGATAGCAGTCGCTTGCTCCTGAACAGAATGCGACCACTTCGCCGCAAGGTTGCATCAATAAAACGGCAGAGCTTACTGGATAGACTCGAACAGCAGAAAGACACTCACCTTAGCATTATCCATGCTCCGGCGGGTTATGGAAAAACCGCCTTGCTTGCACAATACTATGAGCAACTGCAGACACAGAACCAACATTGTGGTTGGCTTACCCTGGACAGCACCGACGATGATCCGGTGCAATTCCTGGCATATCTTATTGCCTCACTGGACTCAACGACACTTATCCCCAAAGATATACTGGATGCAGCATTCAATGGTTTTCACGGACTTGAGGAAAACGAAACCTTTAATCTTATCGTCAATTGCCTTTCAGGGTTCCAGACACCAGTTTACATTTTACTTGATGACTACCACCTTCTTCAGGCAGGCCCCAGCCAACAACGTGTACAAAAATTAATTGAATTAACATTCGAAAATACGCACTTCATTATAACCAGCAGGGAAGTTCCTACCGCTTTAAAAGGGCGCTTGCAGGTATCTGGTTCCTATTTTGAATTAACGGCCGGCGACCTTGCATTGACAAAAACAGAAACAATCGAGTTGCTGGGATTATCCAAACAAATAAACATAACTGATGAACTTATCGGTTTGTTACACGAAAAAACAGAAGGCTGGGCCGCAGCGATTGAGTTCGCCAAAAACTGGTTAAATAAGAATACCGAAATCGATATTAACAGCCTTATCAATCAATCAACGGATTTCTCGACTTTTGTCATGACTGAGATTTTCAATCAGCTTTCTGATGATTTACAAGGTGTCATGGTAAATACATCTATAGTCAGCCAATTTGATGGAGATATCATTAATGTTGTCTGTGCACGAAACGATGGCTGGCAAGTATTGGAAAAACTTTTTCAGCACGACCTGATCATTCCCCTCGATGAGGCAAGTATCTCGTACCGATATCATCATTTGCTAACAGTATTTCTTCTAAACCGGTTTCGTAAGAAGAATGATAATGATAAAAGTGAATTGCACAAACTCGCATCAGAATGGTACCTGGCGACTGATAACTACGCTGAGTCTATAAGGCATGCCATTGCCTGTAATGATCCGGAACATCTTGCATCAGTGACCGAGCGGTCCGGAGGTTGGCGTTTCGTTTTGGATGGAAGAATTTCGACCTTAACATCCATACTTGAGCTCTTGCCACTGGAAACAATTCAAAACTATCCCAAAACCTACTTAGGCTACATTATGCTGATTGCGAAACACGGAAACGTTTCCGAAGCATCGCTGGAGTTTAATAATTTCCGCGAGATCACACATGGTTTTACTATCTTAAACGGCTCCCCTTTATCTCCCTTTTTTGCCGTAGAAGCCAATGTGGCTGAATTTTTCCTTGGTGGAATAGGAGACAGACCACAAACTCCACAATATATCGCCAGAATGGAATCTGTCTTGAAAGGGATTGATAAAAAGGACCATCTTCTACAAGCCAATTTGTTGAACTACCTCAGTTTTGGTTACTTCGATTATGGTAGTTTTGAGAAAGCGTTTAATGCGGGTGAAGATGCAATTTTTCACTACAAGGAATTACGTTCTATTTATGGTGAAAACTACCTCTATTTCCACTTGGGGAAAATATGTCTTGCCCAGGGTCGACTGCGTGATGCAGAGCAGATTTACAATGAAGGGTATCAACTGGCCGTGAATAATTTCGGGACTGACAGTGACATGGCTGCCATTGCCGCCGCGCATCTGGCAGAAATCGCGTATGAAAAAAATGAGTTTGAACTGGCACAATCATACCTGGGTATTGCCTTTCCCAGGATAGAGCAATCAGAAGCCTGGTTCGATGTGTATATTTCTGCCTATTTGACGGCCTCGAATATCGCCCTTATCCAGGAAGATGCCGGTGCCGCAATGAAAGTTTTGATTGATGCATTCCGCACCGGTAAACGCCGCAGGATTCATCGGCTACGCATATTCAGTATTTGTCAGCAGGCTCGTATTTTTGTCCGAGAGGGCCGCTTACAAAGGGCAGGTTGGCTCATTAATCGTTTACAGTTTGAATCATTCATAAATCCAACCGCCGAGAATGAATTCATAAGTCATCGAGTCATTGAAGAAATTGGTTCAACTACAGCCTATTACTTTATACAAAGTGAGCGCCCGCTCGATGCAATTAAAGTAATTGATTCCCTACTGACAACAGCAAAACGTAATAACTGTCGCCGAAGTTTAATTTCATTGTTTATCCTGCTAAGTCTGGCTTATTTTAAACTTGGGAAACAAAAGCCAGCGCTGACCAGATTGAATGACGCAGTATCGCATGCCATATTTGAGGGATTCAAAAGACCATTCCTGGTATATGGTGAAGACCAACGGGTAATACTGGAGTTGGCGCTTTTTAACAACCAGTTGTTTCCTATTAACCGATTGAAACGATCTTTCCTGGTCGAACTTTTAAATATGATCGACCTGGAAAACCGAAATCGTGAGCGTCATTCACCAAGTGTGTTAACTACCAGAGAACGGGAGATTGTGAAATATATTTACGATGGCTATTCAAATAAGGAAATAGCCCGAAGTCGTAATTGTTCAGAGAATACGGTGAAATTTCACTTAAAAAACATTTTTTTGAAGTTTGGTGTAAAAAATAGAAAAGCTCTGGCACGAATGGCTTGGGAGCACATTGATATGTGACCACAGATAATGAAGGGGCGGAATTAATTCCGTCACTCATAAGTCCGGTAACAACTATTGCAAAAATCAAGCGCCAGCTTATTGAAGTCATCGGCAAACTCATGGAAAGAAAGGTGCTCCGGCATCACGTTAATTTTTGCATTCGGCTGATTCTCATTGATCCATTTCCCGGCTGCCTGCTTCCAATCATCTCTGACTACCTGCAATACCGGGATTCTATTGTCAATCCTACCGGCTATCTCCCTGTAATCCAGGTCAAAACTGCTTTCTATCAACTCGCAGGCAATATGTTCCGGTGTTTTGGCGGCTTCACTGAGCATGTCTCGTATGAAAGCATCATCGGGTTTATTGACGTAACAATGGTGCAGGTACTCCTCAAAAAAAATCAAATGACCGTTTTTTGTCATCATCTCAAGGCTGGCCTGTAGTTCCCGTTCCTCCCCTTCTCCCCAATCCGACCCGTTCTCCTTCCTGATTTTTGGCGGCTCGTCGATACTGATAAATCCACGTACCTTATCGGTACCGTGCTTTTCAAAAAAGGAATAAGCAGTGGACACGCCCATGGACCAGCCGGCGATGAGGCAATCCTCCAGTTCAAGGCGGGCGATGAATTCATGCAGGTCGTCGCCATGTTGATCATAATTATTGCCGTCCGGGGTAACGGATGAGTTACCGTGACTTCGGGGGTCATAAGCCAGGACCCGGTAATGATCGGCAATGACCGGAAGGTTTCTTGCAAAGACCTTTACGGTATAAGTCCATCCCGGGATAAAAATGACCGGCTTGCCGGCGCCATATTCTACGTAGGAAAGCGATAATCCATTAGATAAAGCGAGGCTCTTTTTCATACCTGGGCAGAAGTGTTGTAAGCCGCGGAGAATTGAACCCGGATAGTATAAGGTGAGGCATAATGTTCCGGATTATACCTCACCAGGAGTGCCGGGATAAATCAGAAGTCTCTGCGGACTTCCAGACCAAAGCTGCGCGGCCGATTTGTGACAATACGCGGACGCCCGGGTTTCTCAGCCGCTATGGAACGATTATCAGACAGGTTGGCGTGCTCATTCGTCACATTTTTGGCGAATAAGGCTACGTCCCAACTGCCCGCCTGAAAAGCGCCGACACGAAAGTTAAGCAACTCGAATGAATCCCTCACCCGCGGCGGCAATGTTCCACTGTTGTTTCCACTGAGACTGTCATCGTAATAGGAATAATCGCCGCGTAGGTAGCCTTCCCAGCCGGAAATCAGTGGGAAGCTGTATTCGGCGGCGGCATTAAAGGTAATTTTCGGTACCTGGGTAACACGATCTCCTTCAGTCGTACCTGCCAGGAGGTTGCCTTTTGTGATCTTGGCATCGGTGTAGCCAAACCCCATGGAAACATTCAAACCTTCCATCGGGAGCGCCTGGAATTCAACTTCAACGCCTTTATTTTCCGCCGAACCGGAATTTGCTCCGTATTGAAATCCACAGGCCAGCCGATTCGTTTGCAACGTGTCGCTCCAACTGATATTGAAGGCCGAGACGTTTAAATTGACGCGCTCATCAAACCAGGAGGATTTCATACCCAACTCAAAATTCCACAACGAGTCTGAATCGAAAGTGGCTACATCTTCACTGGTAATACCCAAGTCGGCAAGTTCACCGGCACAAAGAAGCTCCGGTACAGACAGGTTAACGCCGCCAACGCGAAAACCTTTTGTAGCAGAACCGTAAATCAACATGTCTTCAGTGACGTCGAGTTCCATCAGGACTTTGGGCACGACCCTGGAACTGCTTCGTGAGGTAGGTGGCAGTATTGTCATACCACTATTGACAAAACCACCCCGATCAGAGGTGAAATCGATGGTCGTATCAGACCAGCGGGCGCCGGCGGTCAATCTCAAGTTTTCACTCAACCTTAAGGTCAGCTCTCCGAAGACCGCAATCTCTTCCGTATCCTGGTCGTCGTATGTGTAAAATACCAGGTCAGAACCCAGTAGACCGGGGGGCACCGGCACCGGAAATCCAGGGACAATACCCGTTAATATCGCGTTGAGCGTACCGGTGAATTGTGCATTGATACCCGGTGCAAAGGAAGGCGGATATTCAAGAATATGTTCCCTGTCCTCATAGAAGACACCCAGCGTCAAAGCCAGGCCGGCAACAGGCAGGTCGCCGAAATCGGTAATCAAACGAGTTTCATGCACGAATGAGTTGTCCTCTTCCGTTTCAGATAGCGGACTTGGTAAATGGGGCTCAGGCAACCCACTTGCTGCAAACAACAACCCGTCCAGCGTGCCGGTCTGGTCCTCGAACTCTTTGACTTCCCGATCAAACTTTGCCGTGGTAGAGACTATCTCACCGAATCCGGTGTCGATATTGATTGTCACGCTACCCAGCCACCATTCTTCCTCACCGGGTTCTTCAATATTATTATGCCGGGGCACTGTAAAATTGCCCGGAGAGATATCGGCAAGAGGCAGGTTATCCGAATCCGTGCGTTGATACATGAATCGGGGTTTTATAGTGATGCGATCAGTGGCATTCCAGATGAAAGAAACAGCGCCGCCATAAAATTCATCATCGTCAACGTCTTCCACCGTGTCGAACGCAGGCCTGTTGGAACCGGCGATATGCACCCGGTCAAACACGCCGGAATTCTGCGCATAGTACAATATCCCGCGCATACCCAGCACGCCTTCCACGATGGGCGCGTTAAAGCTACCGTCAACCTGCCAGTTGATATCACCCTCTTTGACGTCCGAAACCGACGTGCGCAGGTAGCCGTCAAACTCGTCTGCATTCGCCTGTTTCGTGATGACGCGAACAGTACCGCCCATGGAGCGCGCCCCGTAGAGAGTGCCTTGCGGACCGCGCAATACCTCAACCCGCGATATATCCGAGACGCGCGGATTCATGTATTCCGGAACCGGGATGTCATCGATATAAAAGCCCGTTGCGCCGACAACCCCGCCACCGGCAACGCCGCGGATTGCCGGAGAACCAGAGTTGAAGCGGCCATCGGCCTCGTTACTGAAACCGAGGTTGGGAATTTTAACGCCATAGTCGAATATGCCTTCAGCGCCGATACGTTGCAATTCGATTTCGCCGATGGCCGTTATGGACATGGGCGTATCCTGCAAACTTGTCTCACGTTTGGTTGCGGTGACGATAATCTCCTCGATGGCCTGCGCCCATGCCTGGCTTGATACAATCAAACATGGCAAGAATAAAATCACCCATCGTCGGGTATAAGTCATGATATTTTTTCTACTCATTACTACCTCCCGTACAGATACATTTACATGATTTAACAGGAGTTAGTATTCACGCTTAAATGAAATTGTGTTATCCTAAATACGCAATAAACAAGTAATTTTCGGCTTCAAAGCGCGAGAGTGTGCGATGGATTATCCGATTTACGCAAAAAAACCCTTGATCGAGAAACTTCATCACCAGGACATTGATGAACAGGCGGCCCGGCTTACCGGCTATGGGCAATCCTATCAACAGATCAGCAGGGGTTCTTTTTCCGGTACTTTCACCTCATGTGACATGGACCGTGAACTAAGTCTGTTCTTCGAATCAACCAACCAGGTGTTATATCAAAATGCCATGGTCCCACCTGGTTATTATGCGATCGGCTTGTTGATGTATACAGACAAACAGCTTGTGTTGAATTGTGAACCCTTCCCGAGAGGGGCAGCATTTATTTTGCCTCACGGGTCTGAGATGGAAGGTATTACATCTCCCGACATGAAAATATGCATCATCCATGTATCCCGTGATTTACTTAAGCGCGCATTCCAGCATCAATACCATGAACGGAAACTATTCAACCCTGAATATATTCCATTCATGCTGATAAAGAATGAAAAAGATACCAGAGACCTGTATTCACTATTGGAAGATTTTCAGACGGGGGCAGATAAAGCGCATCTTTCCCTGGAAAGTTCAAATCAGTTGGCGAACTTCAAAAATACCCTTATAGAAACTATTTGTTCACTGTTTATCGAAAAAAGCGATCCTGGCAGGGTTAATTCCAGTGTAAGAACAAGAAATAAACACCACCGGGTCTTCCATGACGCACTTGACGTCATTAAGGATAATTTATGTGAAGAGGTAACGGTCGGGAAGTTGTGTGAGGAACTG
This sequence comes from Gammaproteobacteria bacterium, assembly GCA_965248145.1. Lineage (GTDB taxonomy): Bacteria > Pseudomonadota > Gammaproteobacteria > Eutrophobiales > Eutrophobiaceae > JAAXHV01. The sequence goes on from OZ252091.1 coordinate 3,222,960, forward strand.
CTGGTATCACGACGTACCCTGGAATACGTATTCAATGACAATATCGAGATGAGCCCGGCCAAGTATATCAGGGCCTTGCGCCTTAATAATATCAGGAGAGAAATTCTCTCAATGGAAAATAAAACTTTGGGCGACATCGCAGCAAAATGGGGCATCTGGCACCTGGGACGATTCTCGAAGGATTACTACCAGCTTTTTGGCGAATTGCCCTCCGCGACAAAACAGAGCATTGACCGGGGACGTAATTAATTCCGTCCCCAATACCGTCCTCTGTCAATCAACAAGGACGCCACGCCGGACCTGGTCCTGTTCGATGGATTCAAACAGGGCCTGAAAATTTCCCTCGCCGAATCCCTCGTTGCCTTTTCGTTGAATAATTTCAAAGAAAATCGGCCCGATGACATTCCCGGTAAAGATCTGCAGTAATATCCCCTGGCCCTCCGTGGGGGCGCCGTCAATCAATATGCGCCGTTGTTTAAGCGCCTCCAGGTCTTCACCGTGACCGGCCACTCTCCGGTCTGTTTTTTCATAATAACTGTCGGGCGTCTCCTGAAATACAACGTCGTGGCTGCGTAACGCATCCACGGTTGCATAAATGTCAGCCGTTCCCAGGGCGACGTGCTGGATGCCCTCACCATGATATTCGCTCAAGTATTCTTCGATTTGCGACTTGTCGTCGGCGGACTCATTGATCGGGATACGAATCTTGCCACAGGGGCTGGTCATGGCGCGACTTTTCAACCCGGAGAGTTGCCCTTCTATATCAAAGTACTTCAGCTCACGGAAGTTAAACAATTTCTCGTAGAAGCCTGCCCACTTGTTCATATTGCCCCGGTGCACGTTGTGGGTGAGATGGTCCACATAAGTTAGTCCGGTCCGCATGACGTGATAATCGGTTTCAACGGGTTCGAAATCCACGTCATAGATGGTCCTGTCACCATAGCGGTCAACCAGGTATAAGCGGCTCCCGCCGATACCCTCAATGGCAGGGATATTCAACTCCATGGGCCCGGGCTTTGTTTCAACGCCTCTGGCTCCGGCTTCAAGCGCGTGTGTGTACGCCCTGGCCGCGTCTTTCACCCGAAAGGCAACAGCACATATAGACGGCCCATGCAGTTCCGCGAACCGTTGAGCAAAACTGCCCGGCTCGGCGTTGATGATAAAGTTGATATCGCCCTGGGAATGTAACGTGACGTTCTTGCTCCGGTGTTTTGCCGTTGCGGGGAAGCCCATTTTTTCAAACAGGCTGAGAAGTAATTCCGGGTCGGGCGCGGTGTATTCAATAAACTCAAACCCGTCGGTACCCATGGGGTTGTGAATGTCAGTCATCTGTGTAGCTCCTGTTATGCCATAATCAGTTGTTCATGCAACTAATATTAGTTGCTACAGCAACTATTGTCAAATCTTATGTGGCTGTCCCGGATTTGCTGACGGGTATTTTTGATTTGTGGGTGCCCTTGATTTAGGCTGTCACTTCTTTTCTAAAAACCAAAAACTAATGTACAAATATATATGGGTGTCCTTGATTTTGGTGTGCTATTAGTTCCTGAATCTATACATTGCCGGAGCAAATAGCTTTGAAACATCGTAGACCACTGCGGCTGGAAGCATTTCTGCCGTACCGGTTGTCCCTGTTGTCCAATGCCGTCAGTGGCGCCATCGCTGCCGTCTACGGGGATAAATTTGCCATTTCCATGCCGGAATGGCGCATCATGATGATCCTGGCAGAGTATCCTGGAGCATCCGCCGATGAAGTGTGCCGGCGCACAAAAATGGAAAAATCCGTGGTTTCCCGCGCCGTATCACGATTGCTGAAGCGCCATCTTATCGACCGGCACATGGACGAAAAAGACAGGCGCCGTTCAAGATTGAAATTATCTGAAACAGGTTTAACCGTCTATGATGAGGTGATGCCTATTGCCAGGAATTACGAAGAAAAACTGTTGTCGAATTTAACCGGGGAAGAACTGAAAACATTTAACAGTATCATTGATAAATTGATGGATGGAGCAAACCATTTTGAATACTGACCGGTCATCACTTATAGGGGACGGAATTAATTCCGTCCCGCGCGTCTTGTAATTTAACCGGGGAAGAACTATGGAATTAGCCGTACTGGGAGGCGGACACGGTTGCTACGCCGCTGCCGCAACACTCACCGAACAGGGCCACCGTGTGCGTTTCTGGCGACGCAACAGGCAGGCATTTGAACCGGTGTTGAAATCAAAATCCGTTAACGTACTGGATAGTAAAGGGGAAAGGGGAGTAGCGATACACCATGTTACAACCGATCTCGCCGATGCGATAAACGGCGTGGAATTGATAGTCATACCCTTGCCCGCATTAACCCATGAGGCCCTGTCGGTAGAGTTGGCGCCCCATTTAAGGGACGGCCAGGTTATTTATCTGCCGCCGGGCACTTTTGGCAGCTACCTGTTTGCCCGGGCCATGCGTGATGCCGGCAACCGTGCCGACGTCAGTTTTGCGGAAACCGGCACACTGCCTTACCTGGCCAGGAAACGTGCGGTGAACTTGGTGGCGATCAGCGGTTATGCCACCCGTCTGCCCACCGGCGTGTTCCCGGCAAAAAACTCGCACCATGCCTTTCCTATACTGGAACAGGCCTACCCGGTCATCGAACGCATCGAAGACGCCTTGAGCGGCGCCCTGATGAATGCCGGCCCGATTATTCATCCGCCGTTGATCATGATGAACGCCGGCCCCATGGAGCATTTTGAAGAGTGGGACATCCACAATGAGGGAACGCAACCCTCGATCCGCCGGGTCACTGATGAACTGGACGGAGAGAGAATTGCCATTCGGGAGGCCTTCGGTTACGCCGCCCCGCATTTTCCGTTGGCCGACCATTACAGCCTGGGCGGTGATGAATGGATGTACGGCAATGCCGCCCATGAACGACTGACGGACAGCGCAGACTGGCGCGAACACATCGACCTCAAAACGCACCGTTACATGACGGAGGACATGGAGTTGGGACTGGCATTACTGGTTTCCTGCGCCGGCTATCTTGACCTGGATACACCCGTCAGCCGCGGCTTGCTGGCCCTGGGCTCAGCCATCACAGGGCGCGATTTCCGTGAGACAGGCCGTACTTTGAAGAACCTCGGTCTTGCCGACCTGGAGCGTGATGCGCTCACGGAATTGTTATACGAAGGTATCCGCAGGTGACGCAGATGAACGCAGATGAAAATTTTTCTTCAGACGGGGGTATTTGATGGCGGATAAACGAATTGTGGCCGTCGGCGCCGGGCGGATGGGCAGAGGTATTGCCCACATGTTTTCCTACGCGGGATATCCGGTAACGTTGCTGGACATTAAAGACCGGGACGAGGCCGGGTTTAAGCAACTGGCCGCCACGGCTCTTGCCGAAGTCGAAGCGAACCTGATGTTTCTGTCCGGGTTTGATTTCATCACCCCGGTACAGGTAAAACAAGTCCTTGGGCTCATCAATATTGAACCCCGGGGAAACACAGGCGCAGCGCTTGCCGACGCCGACGTTGTCATCGAAGGTGTTCCTGAGACCCTGGAGGCGAAAAAGAACGCGCTTGAACTGATCAGCAAGTACGTCCGGGACGATGCCGTCATCACCTCAACCACCTCGTCCATGCTGGTGACCGAATTACAGCGGTGGGTAGCGCAGCCGGAACGCTTTTTAAACACGCATTTTTTGAATCCCGCCTACCTTATCCCGCTGGTGGAGGTGAGTCCCTCACCGGATACCGATGAGAGGGTCGTCAAAGACGTGATTGCCTTATTCGAGTCCATCGGCAAGGTTCCGGTCAGGTGCTCGGCCTCGCCCGGCCTGATTATTCCCCGCCTGCAATCGCTGCTCATGGCCGAGGCCTGCCGCATGGTGGCGGAAGGCGTGGCCACGCCGGCGGAGATTGACAAGGCCATTACCCACGGCTTCGGCCCGCGCTATGCCACCCTGGGGGTGATGGAGTTCATTGACTGGGGCGGCGTCGATATTCTCTACTACGCGGGACACTACCTGTCCAAAGCATTGGATTCCCCGCGTCATGCCCCGCCTGAGGAAGTCACAAAAATGATGGAAGACGGACGCAGGGGGATGCGCGAAGGTCAGGGCTATTATGATTTTCGCAACATGGACGTGGACGCCTGGCAAAAAGAAAAACTGACGCGGTTTGTTACCCTGCTGTCCGGCCTGGGACAAATACCCAAGCCCGGAGTAGTTGAAAAAGAGAGTGCTGACTAATGTCCCCGCTCACGATAATACTGACAACAGCGGCCACCCGTTATCCTGGCGATGTATCCCGTCAAAGGACATGAGACCAATCTGATTATAGAACTCTAACTGTGTTGATTAATCGATTACGAAGAAGAGATGTATTACGGCAACTCGGCGTCCTGGGGATGACGGGGACTATCGGTCAACTGTATTCTGGTTCATTGTTTGCCGGACCAGGAGAAGCCGGAAAAGGGCTGGATCGCCTGGTGGCAGGTGAAGTCGTCAACCGGGAGGATGAGCGGTATGAGGCCTGGCGCAACAGTATGGTCTGGCACCTCAGAAAACCCGAGCGCTACCCGGATACGATCATACGAGCACAGTCTGAACAGGACGTGATCGCCGCGGTAAAATACGCCACGGACAACGGGCTGAAGGTATCTGCCAGGAGCAGCGGCCATAATTCCACGGGCGCGGCTTTACGCGACGGTGGCGTATTGATCGACCTGGCGTTGCTGCGCAACGTCGAAATCAATGCCGACCGCAAAACCGCGCGAGTACAACCGGGATTATGGTCTGCACAACTTATCCAGGAGGCCGGTAAGCAGGGGCTCGCCTTCCCTGCCGCTCATTGTCCCACCGTGGCGCTGGGCGGCTACCTGCTGGGCGGCGGCATGGGCTGGAACCATGCTCATTGGAATGGCATTGCCTGCTATTCAATAAAAAGCGCAGATATTATCCTGGCCGGGGGCAGGAAAGTAACCGCTACTCCCGATTCTCACCAGGACCTGTTCTGGGCAGTGCGCGGCGCCGGCCCCGGCTTTTTCGGCATTGTCACCCGGTTCGAATTAGAGCTGTTTCCCCTGCCGGGCGCGATATACAACAGCATGTATATCTTTCCCATTGACAACCTGCCGACTGTCGTGAATTCCCTGGACAAGCTGAACCGGATAAAGGATGAGCGCGTTGAGATACTTGTTCTGTTGATGCATAACCCCCAAGCACCAGAAAATACACCGCCGGACCAGGCCAAGGTATGTATGGTCGGCGTTAACGCCTTTGCCGATACGGAAAGTGAAGCAAGGTCAATGTTGTCACCTTTTGCAAACAGCGAGCTGGCCTCATCCAGTGTCTTCAAGCTGGAGGAGCAGCCCTCAACGTTTGCAGCACTCTATAACCCGGAGAACGTCGATTCCGGCATCGGCCGTTACGCCGTCGATAACGTCTGGACTGACGAGCCTGCTCAAGCCTTGTTGTCACTGGTAGATCATCTCAAGCAAACGCCGTCAAACCGCTCCCACGTGTTATGCTCCTACGGGGTAAAATCGGAACTGCGTGATGACGCCTGCTTCTCGCGCATTGCCGACCACTACGTAGCCAGCTACCTGCTCTGGAACAGCGCGGAAGATGACGAGGCCAATCACGCCTGGCTGAAACAGACAAACGACCTGCTGCAACCATACGGCAAGGGCACTTACGTCAATGAAATTGAAGCCACTCGTTACCCGGAAAGAATAAAATCCTCTTTTTCCGAAAAGAGTTGGGAACGCCTGGCCGAACTCCGTAAAAAGTATGATCCTGACAACGTCTTTCATACTTATCTCGGGTATTCATAACCATACAAACCCCAAGGGGTCGCTTTCCCCCGTCATTCCGGCGAATGCCGGAATCCAGTGAGATAGAGAGTCGCCTCCGGCGACACGTTATTAGACTGGATTCCGGGTCAAGCCCGGAATGACGGGGGGGGTGGCTTTCGCAGGAATGACGGGGGGCACATCTGCTATTCCCGCGGAAGCGGGAATGGCATCTTCAACGTTATCCGCTGTTTCTTAATGAGCGGATCAGCGGCAGTAAATCAGTTTGCCAGTCCTGCCAGCTTATGGGGCCGATGTGCTTATATCGAATAATACCCCGGGCATCGATGACAAACGTTTCAGGCGTGCCGTAAACCCCCCATTCGATAGCCGCTTTTCCGTCTGTGTCAACGGCATTGGCCCGGTAAGGGTCGCCGCGTTTCTCCAGCCATTGCACGGCCTTATGGGGTTCGTCCTTATACAATAATCCATAAACGGGCACTTCATTACTTGCGGCAATTTTCATCAGCGTGGGGTGTTCCCGCTTGCAGGAAACACACCAGGTTGCCCAGACGTTCAATAAGCTTACTTCCCGTTCAAGAGTGGATTGGGTGAATACTTCGTTCGTATTTTTCAGTGCGGGTAATGAAAATTGCGGTACGGCCTGACCTATCAAAGGCGAGGGAACCAGACGCGGATTCAATCCCAGGCCAAAATAGAATAACAGGACGAGAAGCAGCAAAATACCCAGGGGCAGGAGATAAACCCAACGCCCGGACCGATATACGCGGGGTTCAGGCAGAGCCGACATAACCTGCATCCAGCTTAAACTGGTTAGCTGTTGACCGGTAACGCCTGTCCGTGACGGCTAACAGGCCGCCTGCCGCCATCACAAAGCCGCCCAGCCAGATCCATATAATAAAAGGTTTGTAATAGAGTCTCACTGCCCAGGCGCCGGCGTCGGCATCTCTTTCGTCGCCCAATGACACGTATAAATCCCTTAGCAGGTTTGAATGAATGGAAGCCTCGGTCATGACGTTTTCACGGGTATTGTATAGACGCTTTTCCGGATATAAGGTTATCACCTGTGACCCGCCTTTGTATACGTTAACCGTGCCGACGTCGGCCAGGTAGTTTGGGCCGGCTTGTTTTTCTACCTGCACAAACTCAAACCGATACGGCCCCAGGGCGCGCTGCTCACCCGGGGCCAGACGCACGTCCATTTCCTGGCCGTACATGCTTGATAAGGCAATCCCAATCACGCTCAGGACGATGCCTGAATGGGCCGTGATCATCCCATACCATCCTCTTGGAATTCGTTTCAGTCCATGCCGTAAATTCCGGGCCTGGAGCAAACGATCCTTCAAGGTCGTCCAGATACTGCTGATGACCCATAGCGCCAGTAATAAAGCAAACCATGCCGTGAGCGTTGCCTGTCCCGGCAGGAAAAAAACCGCCAGTGTTGCGCCGCTGACGGCGAGAACGGCGGGCAGGCGCAACACCCGTATCAATTCGGGGAAAACTTGTTCGCGCCAGCGCGTTAACGGGCCGATACCCATTAATATGATGACCGGGACCATGATGGGAATAAACACCAGGTTAAAATAAGGCGGGCCGACGGAGATTTTGTCTCCGGTCACGGCTTCCAGGATCAAGGGATACAAGGTTCCCAGTAAAATCGTCAGCATGGCAATCAACAGAAATACGCTGTTCGCCAGGAGCGCCATTTCTCTGGATACCAGTTTGAACGTCGTGACGGTTCGCATTTGCCAGGCGCGTATCGAAAACAGGGTAAATGAAATCCCAATAACCAGACCTAAAAACGCAAGGATAAAAATACCGCGGGTTGGATCAGAGGCAAAGGAATGAACCGACGTGAGGATGCCGGAACGGACCAGGAAGGTGCCCAGCAGACTCAACGAAAAACTGACAATGGCGAGCAACACCGTCCAGTTTCGCAGGGCATGGCGCTTTTCCGTTACCGCCAATGAGTGAATGAGAGCGGTGCCGCTCAACCAGGGCATGAACGACGCATTCTCTACCGGGTCCCAGAACCACCAGCCGCCCCAGCCAAGCTCGTAATAGGCCCACCAACTGCCCAGGGTAATGCCCGCGGTCAGACAGAGCCAGGCCGTCAGTGCCCAGGGACGCACCCAGCGCGCCCAGGCGGTGTCCAGCCTTCCCTGTACCAACGCCATAATGGCAAAGGCAAAGGGGATTGAAAACCCGACGTAACCCATGTACAGCATGGGCGGGTGTATTGCCATGGCGGGGTCCTGCAATAACGGGTTCAGGTCTGCGCCGTCAGCCGGAACCGGGAAAAGCCGGATGAAAGGGTTGGACGTGAAGATCGTGAACAGTAAAATACCGATGCTGATGCAACCCATTACCGAGATGACGCCCGTAAACAAATCCTGGGGATAACGTCTGCCGCAGGCGGCCAGTATTGCCGTCCAGCCGGCAAGTATCAGCACCCATAACAGCAGGGAACCTTCATGCGCCCCCCAAACTCCGGAAATACGATACATCAGGGGCAATGCGGAATTGGACGTATTGGCAACGTATAGCACGGAAAAATCATGAACGATAAATGAATACGTCAATATGCCGTAGGAACCCGCTACCAGGCAGAATTGCAGGTAAGCGGCCGGCTTAGCCAATCCCATCCACTCCCTGCGCCCGTGTAACAACCCCATAGCGGGAACAACCGTCTGTATGATTGCAACGCAAAGCGCCAGGATTAAAATAAATTGTCCTAATTCGGGGAGCATTATTCTTGGGGTCAGAGTAAAAATTGATATTTGGGGTCAGAGTAAAAATACTTAATCACAAGCCTGCGCTACCTGCAAGTTCAACTGAATTTTTACTCTGACCCCAAATATCCTGGTTTCAAGGCATGTTCCACTTCAGGGGGCATATAGTTTTCATCATGTTTGGCCAGGACCTGCTCTGCAACGAACACCCCCTGTTCATTTAATCTTCCCTCCGCCACTATACCTTGTCCCTCGCGAAACAAATCGGGCAGGATACCCGAATACTCCAATTGTACCTGTTCGGATAAATCAGCCAGTTTAAACCTGATTTTAATATCGTTTTCCGCCTTTTCGACACTGCCCGGCAAAACCAGACCGCCAATTCGAAAACGCGAGTCCGGCGGAACTTCGCCGGCTATCACTTGGGCCGGTGTAAAAAACAAATTGATGTTCTCGTTTAACGCCATCAGCACCAGGGTAATCCCCGTTCCCAGGCCGACTACCAGGAAGGCTACCGACAAGAACCGCCGTTTTTGTTTAGGACTCATAATCTCCGGTTACTTTATGCAGTTGCCTTAAACGGCGCAACACTGATTTATGGCGTTTCCGGGCAGCCAGCAGGTTGAGCAATAAAATAATCAGGGCAATAGCGTATGACGACCAGACGTAGCCGGCATAACCACCCATGCTCAGAAATTCCATCATGCCGGCGTTACCAGTTGTTTAACCCATTGGCTGCGTTTTTCCTGTTCCAGCAGTTCCGACCTTGAGTTGATCAACAGTACGCAGAGGTAAAAAAACAGGAATGCCGCCACCATACATAATAAAGGGATCAGCATGGTTATGTGAATCGAGGGGGCGGCGAACCTGGCAATGCTTGCCGGCTGGTGCAGGGTATTCCACCAGACAACGGAATAATGAATGATGGGAATGTTGACGACCCCGACTATGGCAAGCAGAGCCCCCGCCTTACCGGCCATACGCCGGTCATCTATGGCGGAGGTCAAACCTATATAACCCAGGTATAAAAATAATAAAATCAGTTCGGAAGTCAACCGGGCGTCCCAGACCCACCAGGTCCCCCACATTGGCCGGCCCCAGATAGAGCCTGTCAACAACGTCAACAAGGTATACGAAGCGCCGATCACCGCGCTGGAGCGGGCGGTGATATCCGCCAGTTTAATGTTCCAGATTAAAAAGATTGCGCTGTTCAGCGCCATAAAGACGTAGATGAACAGCGACATCCATGCCGACGGAACGTGAACATAGATGATGCGGAAACCGTCTCCCTGCTCATAATCAGCCGGCGCATAAACCAGCCCTCCGACCAACCCCGCCAGCAGAAAGATAATGGTCAACAAGGCACAGTATGGTAATAACCTCCCCGATAACTGATAAAAAAAATGGGGGGATGCCATCCTGTGGAACCATAACCATAAGGCTTCTTTTCTTGACATAAGCGTTAAATTTTAATTACCGATAACCACAAGTAGTTATTTTTATATACTGATCAATATATAAGTAAATTTTCTTTAGCGATAACCACAAACCGTTACTTTTATAATTTCTAATTGATAAAATTTTTTATTTACCGATAACCACAGGATAGCCTGAGGGCAAAACCGATGACAAACGGACTCAGTGTGGCTGCCAGCGCCAATAAACCGGCCAGCCACAATAATTGCCCCTGGTAAGGCTGTTGGTTCGCCGCCGCTGTAACAGCATGACTACCGAAGATCAATACCGGAACATACAAGGGCAGCACCAATAGAGAAAGCAAAGCGCCCGCCTGCCTGATACCAATTGTCAGCGCCACGCCGATGGTCCCGACCATGTTCAAATACGGTACGCCCAGCAGCAGAGAAATGAATAAAACCTTGATGACTTGAATATCCAGGTGTAATAAAAACCCCAATACTGGCGCCATAACAATCAACGGCAGACCGGTGACACACCATTGCGCAATTATTCTGGCTGCTATCAATAACGCTCTCGGATACGGGCTTAATAACATCTGCTCTATCGAACCGTCCTGAAAATCAGCTCGATACAGGCTTTGTAATGACAACAAGACAGCTAACAGGCTTGCCACCCAGATTACGCCGGGGCCGATTTTTTGCAGGACCAACGGCTCCGGGCTGATGGCAAGGGGAAACAGGCTTGCCACTATCACAAAGAAAATCAACGGCAAAAAAGTGTCGGCGCGCTGCCGGTACGCAACTTTCAGGTCACGAACCAACATGGCGGCAAACGTGTTTGTATACATTGTTTGGTTTTTAGTTTCTGGTTTTTAGTTTCTGGTTTTTGGTTTTTGGTTTTTAGTGACCAAAAACTAACAACTAAAAACTAATCCGTTTCATTCCCGCTAAATCAATCGGCTGGTGACTGGTCAGGACCAACATGCCGCCCTCATTCAGGTGCTCGGTAAAAAGTATTTTCAGTGACTCGATCATTGGTTGATCGAGTCCCGAGAAGGGTTCGTCGAGGATCCAGACAAGGGCGTCCTCAACCTTCAAGCGAGCCAGCGCAACGCGTCTTTGCTGGCCATAAGACAAATGCCCGGCAGGACTGTGTCCAAAACCCTTTAATCCGACCCAATCAAGCGCCGGCAGGTAATCCGATTTCGGTGGCCCGCCGGATAATGAAGACAAAAACTGTAAATTCTCAATAGCCGTCAGTTCGTGCTTCACTCCCGTCAAATGTCCGATATACGTCAGGTTTTCATAATAATCCAGGATATTGTCAGTGATGACTTCGTTTTTCCAGCGAATCCTCCCCTGGTCAGGTCGTACCATGCCACAGAGTATGCGTAGCAGGATTGTCTTGCCGGCGCCATTATCCCCTTCAATATACAAAACCTCACCCGGCTCAACGGATAGATTCAAATCCTTTATGATAATCGTGTCATTTATCTCATAAGAGACGTTTTCAGCGCACAACGTGGCGGTGTCATTAGCAGCAAAGTGGTTCATGCCAGGCAATATATCTCTAAGCCCTGATAATTACATCCTGTAATTATCAGGGACGCAAATCAAAAATGCGATCCCGTATCAAAGCCTGCCCCGTACTTGATACGGGGTACGGGACAGGTTTTTGCTTTGCTCTCAAAATCAATGACCTGCGTCATCGATTTTGACGGTACATCCTTGTACCGTAGGAAACTCTGAATAAATCAGAGTTTCCATATAATATTTAGTCAAGACAATCTAAAAAACGTATGATCCCGACAATGTTTTTCATAGCTGGCTCGGCTATTTATAAAATTAATATTTAAGATCAGAATATTTGGGGTCAGAGTAAAAACTCCGTGAGTTTTTACTCTGACCCCAAATATTATATCTGTCCCGGGTATTCATAATCATAGCGGAGGTTAACCGACAGATGCATACAGATAACAAATATACGGATCCATTTGGCCTTGAGGTCATCGCCCTGCATCGTTTTTTTGAAGACTGGTTCGGCGGTTACTGCGATGACGACGACCGGGTTTTTGCGGAGCGTCTCCTGGATCGGATGCACGAGGATTTTACCATTATTTTGCCCGGCGGGATCATGCTTGACGGCGCCGGTTTCTGGCCGGAATTCAGGAAGCTGTACGGCAGCAACCCGGATTTTCATATCAGCATCCGCAACATCAGACAAAAACCGTCTGTCTTGGACTCCGTTTATATCGTCACCTATGAAGAGTGGCAGAGAAATGCAAAGCAGTCAAAGCCCGAGGACAACGGGCGGCTGTCCTCAGCCGTTTTTATTGCGGACGAGCAGGCGCCCTACGGCATAAAGTGGCTCCACGTACACGAAACCTGGTTGCCGGACTCCGCCATCACGGCAGAACCGTTTAACTGGCCGCACCTTTGATAAATGGACAGATTTATATTTCCGTGATCCGTCATTCCTGCACAAGCAGGAATCCAGCCCAATAACGTGCCGCCGAAGGCGTGTCGTTTTACTGGATTCCGGCATTCGCCGGAATGACGGTTATGCTGTATTTTCAGAAGCGGTATATGGCCTCCGCGCCCCAGATTCTCGGTTGGTTGACATAGCCGGTATTGTTGGCAAAGTCGATGCCGCCGATGGGATTATGCTCATTGGTGATATTGCGGGCAAACATGCCGATCTCAAAGTTCCGGGTGTTATCGCGATAACCTGCCCGTAACCCGCCTTCAAACTGCGTCCCAAAGGTAAATTCCACGCTCTCGTAGAGAAAATCACTGGTCTTGCCTTTCAGCTTCCAGTCGGTGTACAGGTATAGCTCGTTATTGCCCGACAGGGGATGGGTGTAGTCCAATTCCAGGTTCGCAGTCCATTTCGGCACATGTTGAAAGGGGTTACCGTCAATAATTGCCCTGCCGTTTTCATCCAATGGGTCCCGACTGGTAACCACGGGACCTACCGGCAATGTCAGTTCGTCATCATTAAGTTCCGTCTTGTTATAACCGAAACCACCGGACAAGATGAGATTTTCGGTCACAGCAATATCGAGGTCAAACTCGACACCGTAGCCAACACCCTCATCCGCGTTCAGCAGTGTCGTCGCATTAGCGTCGCCACCTACTGCGACCAACTGCATGTCATCGACTTCATAGTAGAAGGCCGCCACATTCAGCCTGACCTTCTCCCACAGGGCCTTGTAACCGATTTCATAAGACATGATAGTCTCCGAGTCGGCGGTCGTCACTTTGGGGTCATCCTCAAGACGGTCCTGTATGGTAGGCGCCCTGAAACCGGAGGCCACCCGGGCATAGACCTGTGCATCGTCGCCCAGGGTGTATGCCAGCGCCACGTCCCAACTGACGTTATCATCCCCCAGACTGATCGGAGGAAGCGGCCCGCTGGGTCTCGCATGCACACCATCTTTTTCATCATCCGTATAACGCACCCCCGCAGTCAGCGTGAACTGCTCAGTCACGTTGTAGGACCCCTGCCCGAAGACAGCCCAGGCCGTGTTCTCGACAGTGGAAGTAGACCCCACAACGAAATCCGGACTGCCGGCAGACATGTTACCATTTATACTGGTGAAATCGTCTTCAAAATAGAACGCGCCCAACTGGTAATTAAACGCGCCGTCCAGGTTACTGGCTATGCGTATTTCCTGGGTAATCTGATCCATGTCAACCTCGCTACCGGTATCGACATTAACGACAAAAGGTGAATTAAACGGGCTGTAGGGGTTACTGGGCGGGCCGGACGGAATCCCGCCACAGGTAAACAAACAACCATAGCCGCCGTCAATATCACCGCGAGCGAATCGGTCATAAACATCCTGGTAAGATGTGATGGAGGTAAATGTATGATTACCGACTTCCCAATCCAGTTTCACGGTCGTACCATGGCTTTTTATCAACGTGGGGTTATTATCTCCGCCATCGAACCAGACCGTATTACGATCATAGTTCTCATTCAGTTTGTTACTGCCCTTATCAAAAACATTGGCGCGGAAAGCCGAGGCGGAGTTCCCGTCCTGGTCCTGGTGCTGGTGCATGACCCAGGCTGTGAAATTATCGGTGGGAGTCCACAGCAACTGGATACGTCCGGCAAAAATCTCAAATCCGCCTATGGCGTCATCTTCACCGGTATAGGCATTATTGATCCAGTCCGAGCGATGTTGGGTCAGGAATGAAACCCGGGCCATCAGCGTGTTCTCGACCAGCGTGCCGCCGATGGCTCCTTCCACGTTTACCGTCCCCTTGTTGCCGCCTGAAGCCTTGATGTAACCTTCCGTTTCTTCGGTGGGGCGGCGCGAGTCGAACTTGATGATGCCGGCCGTGGTGTTGCGGCCGAACAAGGTACCCTGAGGACCGCGTATAACCTCTATATCATCCAGGTCGAACAGGGGAAATGATTTGAGCGCGGCTTTTTCCATCGGTATCTCGTCGAATACAATGGACACGGGTTGGGACGCCGCCTGGGTAAAATCAGCATTGCCCAGACCCCGCATATAAAACCGGGGAGCCAGTCGACCGTTGGAACTTTCCACGTGCAGTCCCGGTACCGTACTGGCCAGGGCCAGGATGTCTTCTCCACCGGTAAATTTTGAGGCAAGCCTCTGTCCGGACAATCTGGAGATTGAAATTGGCACGTCCTGGATATTCTGTTCGCGTTTCTGCGCGGTTACCACAATCTCCTCGAGTATCCCCTGAGCATAAGAATACGGAATGCCTGACACAGACAGCACTGTCAACAGGCCCAGACTTGAAAGGATTCTGCTGATTTTCACATCGATCATCTGTTTTTCTCCTGGCGGGGTCACGGCATCGGGATAATTGTTCAAGCATATTTCGTTATTATTTTAAACCACATTAATGCAATATTTAATGTGTATACGCCTCCTGATAAATATATATTTACTGAAGCGTGCCTGTTTAAAAGAGGTTGAATGAAATACAGGGGAAAGTCAAGCCGAATCCCGATGTCAATACTCTCGCCAGTAAAGACAGCCGCAGGACACCCTCAAGGCTCATCCAGCAGGTCTTTGATGGTTGCTTCGATTTTCCCGGCTTGCCGGTCGCCTTCATGTGTTTCGCCATAAAACACCGCACGCAGGAGGCCTTTTTTATCCACGATATAAAACGCGGGCCAGTAACGATTACCCATCGCACGCCAGTAGGAGAAATCATTGTCGAGCATCACCGGGTGGCGCAAACCGAATTCTTCGATCTTCGCTTCCACGTTCTTTCTTACCCGCTCGTGCTCAAATTCCGGGGTGTGTACCCCGACAACTTGCAGACCCCTGGACTCCAGCCGCGCCTCCATGGCCTTCATCCAGGGGAAAGAACGGTAACAATTCCAGCAATCGAACGTCCAGAAATCCACTAAAACGACTTTGCCGCGCAGGTCTTCCCAAGTGAGAGGCGCGGAATTCAACCACTCGTCATCTCCGGCGTGGGTAAAAGCCGGCGCCGGTATTGCTTCGTCAGCAGGTCGGCCGGTTGCCGAGGTGGGGAACCGGACGATTAAAACAACCAGACCGGCAATAAGCAGTGAATAAATAAAGACTCTTCCAGTCATGTTAATATTGATACAGTAAGTTAGGGGGTCAGGTCGCACATTGCACACGCAGTTGGCGTATCGTAACCTCATGCTTAACCCATATTTGCGTGTGCAATGTGCGACCTGACCCCATTCACACCGATGTGTTTTTAATAACGGGAAAAATAATATAATGATCAGGGCATTTCAGGGTATCACACCCGCCATAGCCGCATCCACTTATGTTGATGAGATGGCCGTTGTCATCGGTAACGTCAGCATTGGAGAAGACTCCTCGATCTGGCCCATGACAGTGATTCGAGGAGACGTGAATACCATTATCATCGGTGACAGAACCAGCATCCAGGATGGTTCAGTCCTGCACGTCAACCACGATGCCCACTACAACCCCGGCGGCGACCCGTTGCGCATCGGCAGTAACGTCACCGTCGGCCATAAGGTCATGCTGCATGGCTGCACTATTCAAGACCGCTGTCTGATCGGCATGTCCTCGACAATCCTGGATAAGGTCGTGGTTGAATCCAATACGATTATCGGCGCGGGCAGCCTGGTCTCACCGGGAAAAATCCTGAAAAGCGGGTACCTTTACGTGGGTTCGCCGGCGCGCCAGGTACGTAAACTGACGGATGACGAACTGGCCTACCTGGATTATGCCGCGGATTATTACGCCAAGCTGAAGTCGAAGCATGGCTGTTAATTGTTGTCGATTGATAACCACGAGAACACAGGTGCTCTGCCACTTATAAAACACATCGATAAACGGTAATATTCATAACCGAACCGATAACGTATCCCGTAAAGAGGAAAATTATGGACCTGGCCAAACGCAAACTCATCGACCTGCAATCCTATATTGAATTCATGGAGCGGCATAACCATTTAATCCGGGTGAAAAGCGAGGTGGACCCCGACTTTGAACTGGCCGGTATTGCCAGGAAATTTGAAGGCGGCAAGGCCGTATTGTTCGAGAACGTCAAGGGCCGGGATTACCCGGTGTTGATCGGCCTCTACTGGAATCGCGACTTCCTGGCCAGGTTTTTCCAGACCACCAGCGCCCGCTTGCCTTTTGTGCTGGCCGACGATATCCGCGCCTGGCGTCAAAACCCCATCGAACCGGTTGTCGTAAAACAAGGCCCGGCCAACGAGGTGATTGAGGCTGACCCTGATCTTTCCACGCTGCCGATACCGCACCATGCCGAGGGTGACGGCGGCCATTACCTGACCTCCAGCGTCGTGATTGCAAAAGACCCGGATACAGGGGTACGCAACCTCTCCATCCATCGCATGATGGTGACCGGCAAAAACCGGTTTACCCTGTTACTGGAGGAGTTAGGCCACCTGATGGATTATTTCAAGCGGGCCGAAGCCAGGGGGCAACCCCTGGAACTCACCGTTAACAACGGAGCGGATTATGCCCTGAGCATGGCCGCCGCGTCGCCGGCATCCGCCGCGCCGATGGAAATGGATGAAATCGGCATAGCCTGTCAGATGCACGGCGCGCCGGTCAGGTTGCTGGAAGCGCAAACCGTGGGCGTGGAAGCCTGCGCCGACGCCCAATTCGTCATTGAGGGAAGAATACTGCCAAACGTCAGGGAACCGGAAGGTCCTTACGCGGAGGTAACCGGCTACTACGCCGGTGTTGGAGACCGCTGGGTGTTTGAAGTCTCTGCCATTACCCGGCGACGCCAACCGATCTTCCATTCCATTCTTTCCGGCAAGGAAGTCTACAATGCCTACGGCCTCATCGCCGGGGCCGGCGCGTTCGATAAAATTCACAGCCTGGTACCGGAGGTCACGGCAGTGCATTTCTCCGACGGCAGCATACCCTATCACCTGGTAGTACAGATTGACAAGAAGCACGAAGGCAGCCAACGCAATGCCATCATGGCCGCCTTTGTTTCCCTGGCTTTTGTAAAAACGGTCACCGTGGTGGATACGGACGTAGACATTTACAGCCTGGCAGACGTGGATTGGGCGGTACAGACCCGCTGCCGGTTTGACCGGGATCTACTGCCTATTCCCGACTCTATCGGTCATCGCCTGAACCCCATGGTGGAAAACGACAAGTGGACCCGGCTGGGCATCGACGCCACCGTACCGTTACCCCGGGAAGATAAATACAACCGGGCCACCATGCGCGACGTCAACCTGGACGATTTCGATATCGAGGGCGCCTGACTTCAGGCGCACGCACACTTTTGAATCGAGGTATTACCATTCCGCGCAAGCGGAGCAGTGGCACAGAGCTTGTCCCTGCATGTTGTAAGCAGGGGGATGTGCCGTTTACGGACCAAAGGACGGAAATCCAGTGGACAAACCTTCCTTATTTTATAGTGAAATAAACTGATGCGCCTTTCCTGTAATGAAGTTCGCGTGCGCTAGTCACGGGGTCAGAGTCACGGGGTCAAGTCTTTGATTTTGGTCAGAGTCACGGGGTCAAGTCTTTGATTTTTGATATTAACTATTGAAACTGACAAAAAGTCGATTATAAATCAAAGACCTGAGACCACGACTAACGGTACAGGCATAGTGCAATCCTTCGTTGGCGTGGTTGTGGCATTATAACTTGCCTGGAATACTTCATCGGCTTCACAATGATTCTGCCTACGCTACTCGCAATCATTTAACCCGGACGCACTGCGTTAAATGATTTCGCCTCTGCACCTTTTAAATTTATTTTAAAAACACTTTTTAATGTGTATCATATATTGAAATTCACATTAGAGACGAGGTGACTATGGAGACCCTTCTTACCAATAAGACCGTATCTGTAACCGAGTTACGCGAACCCAGGAAAGTCATCGACAAGGCGGGATCTCAACCTGTGGCAGTTCTCAATCGCTCAAACGTGGTGGGATACTTTGTCCCGGCGAGTGCCGTGGAAAAACTTGATTTCAGGGCCTGCGAAACAGGCGAAGTGATGGCTGCGCTGGATACTCTCGATGATAACGCGCTGGCGGTAAACGATTACCTCAAAGACAAGTGATGCGCTATATCACGGCTGAGCAAGTCGTTGCCATACATGAACGAGTGATACTGAGTCACGAGTTACAGGGCATAGCGAACAACCGACCTGTTGAAGCCGTGATTGGCAGGATCGAAAACCGCCTCGCTTATGGCCTTATCGGTGACATTTACGATCTTGCCGCCTGTTACGCCTGCTATATTGCCATCGGCCACTGCTTTCACGACGCCAACAAGCGAACCGCGCACACGGCGATGCAGGTCATCCTGAAATTGAATGGTATTCAGCTTGAGTACGATATACAAACCCTTGGAGACATGATCATAAAAGCAGCCCAAGGTATCGTCGAAGAAACGGAACTTGCAGCTTTTCTTCGAAGCTTGCCATCCATGGTTGTGGACGGTGGTCTATAATTCGCAGACATAGGAATCGATATTATCAATCCATGGAGAGCAGATGACAAAAATCGGCCGCAATGATCCCTGCCTCTGCGGCAGCGGTAAAAAATACAAGAAGTGTTGCCTGTACAAGACCTCCTCGCCGGTTGCCAGCCTGAGCTGGCGGAAGATGCGCAGGACAGAGGGTGAGCTTATCCATACTTTGACGGGATATGTGGATAAATATTATGGCCCGGGCGCAGTGCTCGAGGCATGGGATGAGTTTACACTGTGGGATGAGGCGCCTATGGACCCGGAATCCGAACCCGAGTTGGATACCGTATTCTTTCCCTGGTTCATGTTCAACTGGATACCGGACAATATCGAGTTAGGCGAGGAGATGCATTATCCTGAAATGCAGGTAGCCATGCATTACCTGGAGAAAAGCGGAGCGCGAATCGATTCATACCAACGGCAATTCATTGGGGAAGCCTGCTCGCAGCCCTACAGCTTCTTCGTGGTTACGGGGATTATGCCTGGCAAGCAATTGACACTACGGGACCTGCTGCTGAAGCGGGATATCACTGTTCATGAACGTCTGGCATCGACCACTCTGCACAAGGGAGCGATCCTCTATGCCCGCGTTATTACCATGGACGATAATTCCATTATGCTGGGTTGTGCGCCCACGGTAATCCCGCCCTCCTATCTTGATTTTTTCATCGAAGTTCGTGAGGACTTTGCTGAAAAGCGTCCCGGTTACGGTCAAAATTACCTTCTGGAGTGTGACCTCGAATTACGGGATATCTATTATCAGATCCGGGAACAACTGTTTAACCCCGTTTTGCCGGAACTGCAGAACACGGATGGTGACCCGTTACAGTTGTCGAAGCTCTACTACAGGCTTAAATGTACACCTCGCGAGGGTCTCGATGCGTTGGCAACCCTGGCCCTGGTAGAGAATGCTGATGAACTCAGACACGAGGGCACATTCGATGAGCAGGGTGAACTGGTGTCCATTGAGTTCTCCTGGTTAAAGAAGGGAAATAAAAAGCATAATGAGTGGGAAAATACCATACTGGGACACATCGTTATCAATGGCGATCAGTTGACTATTGACGTCAATTCTCAGAAGCGCGCGAACGCCATCAGACGCAAGATAGAGCGTCATCTTGGGAAACGAGCGGAATTCCGCAATGAGGTAATCCAATCTACGGAAAAACTGCTTGAGGAAATGCAAAACAGCCCGCCTGATGAGAAACAAAAAACGGCTATGCAGGAAAGTGAAGCTTTTCAGGCTATCCCGGAGGTGCGGCAGAAACTGGAAGAAATGACTGAACAGCATTGGAAAAGCTGGCTGGATGAGCCCATTCCCGCACTCAGGGATCAAACTCCGCGCGAGGCGGCAAAAACAGCAGCCGGCAGGGAGCGTCTGGAAGCGTTACTGTGGCACTATGAGTGGCAATCAGATAAGCACAAATCCGGGCACGCGTTCAAGCCGAACATTGCAGAGATAAAGAAAACCCTGGGAATGGAATAAACTCTCCAGTAGCCCGGCTACCGGTCACATTTTTTCAGGCAGACTTATTTGGTGACCGGTTTCAAGCCCAGTTTGTTCTTGTACCAGTCCGTCGCCGCCGGGAGATCACTGTAATAAAAAAACGCCCCCCCCTGCTATGGATGGATGTCCGTCATCTGCTGCGTGAGTCACTGAGTCACGGGCTGCGAGATCAGGGTCGGACCTACATATCTGGGGTCGGACCTACATATCTGTTTGTTTTAATTCATTTTACATCTCACTAACATCTGTTATCTCTCCTTAAAGCACCCATTTTACTATCCAAATGGGGACTGTAAGACCGGGCACTTTCTTGATAGTACCACCCTATAATCAGGGCTATTATGGGTATCCAGGTAATTCACTCACAGATGCATCAAAAATGCGGTTGATGTGGTGAGAGGCGCTTCCAGCCTGAAACATCTTGCGACACAGTCGGCCTTGATTGCATTGCAATCATTGTGTAGAATATCGATCAATGCAAACAGCGAACGGTAAGGCCATGGCGAGTATTACAATCCGCAATCTTGATAACGAAGTGAAAACACAACTCCGCATAAGAGCGGCTGGTCATGGCCGTTCGATGGAGGAGGAGGCGCGCATGATCCTGCGCGAAGCGGTTGAGCGAGAAGGCGGTCCAACAAATCTCGCGAGCGCCATCCGCGCCCGCTTTGTACACTTGGGCGGTGTGGAGTTAGACTTGCCGCCGCGTGAACCAATGCGCGAACCACCCAAGTTCGAGTGAGGATACGAGGATGTTTATTCTTGACACCAATGTTGTTTCCGAACTGATGC
Organism: Gammaproteobacteria bacterium; assembly: GCA_965248145.1. Lineage (GTDB taxonomy): Bacteria > Pseudomonadota > Gammaproteobacteria > Eutrophobiales > Eutrophobiaceae > JAAXHV01. The sequence continues at coordinate 3,244,179 of OZ252091.1, forward strand.
GTCCAACGCCGAATCCGATTGTAGTGGACTGGGTAGCGGGACATGCAGCAGCGAACCTGTTTTTCTCGGCAGTGGGCGAGGACGCTCGCCTCCTGCCGAACGACCGGGTAAGTCGTAGAGAGAACCCAAGCCGATAACAAGGTTATGGCGAACATTACATCCCAAGGCAGTCAGCCCCATGGTGGGCCGGACCTGCATAACTGTTTGTTTTAATTCAGTTTATATCTTATTCATACCTGTTATTTCTCCTTAAAGCGTCCATTTTCCTATCAAAATGGGAGATGTAAGACACAGGCTTTTCCTTGATAGCAACATTCCATAATCAGGGCTATTGTCGGGGCTATTATGGGTGTCCCAATAATGGTACTAATACAATAAATATATTGTAATTTATTAAATTACTATTAATATATTGTTTTCTAGTTATTTAACTATTAATATATTGTTTTTTGGTTATTTAACTATTAATATGATGTTTCTATTAATCAACATCTGTAATAATTATGAAAACACTGACTGAACTTTCTTCCGAGCTTGGGAAACGTCGGCGATACCTGGCGCTGAATCAAACAGATATGTTGATGAAGGTTGGCATGTCACAGCAGCAATACCAGCGTGTTGAGGCAGGTAGCGACATGCGGGTTTCCACTCTTTTACGTATCCTGGAAGGCATGGGGCTAGAGCTCATGCTGGCGCCTCAAGAGCGAGTTCGACAACTGGAGAAAATACTGAGCTCGGATGATTACGATAATGTCCTCCTGCCCGCCGAGGTTGACTGGCAGGATGAGGTCAAAGAATCAGCCTGGTCTTCAGTGCTGTCAGAGCTTGAGGATGAATAAAAATGGAGGAGACAAGCCGACAGGTAGAATCTGTAGAAGCATTGCAACTGACCCTGCATGGACAAAGAGTCGGAATTGTCACGCATTACTCCGGCGGTAAAAACATATTAACCTTCGACCCTGAATACCGGGCCATGACGGAAGAAACTCGAGCAACGATGACGCTGACCCAAAGGATAAATCCGAACTACCTTGACAAGGTATTGAGAAGTTCACAGAGAGTGCCACCCGTCATATCCAACCTGCTACCGGAAGGCGCTCTACGGGAGTGGATGTCAACAACGTTGAAAATACACCCTGCAAACGAGTTCCCTTTACTGGCTTGGGTTGGCAACAACCTGCCCGGGGCTATCATTGCCGGTCCTGTGCCTGGCGGCCGGATTCCCGCTTGGGCCTTGTCTGCTAGAGACCAGGTGGAAGCGGTTCAAATTAACGTTAAAGGGACTGCACAAAAGTTTTCACTTGCCGGCGTACAAATGAAATTTTCCACCACCAGACAGGACGGACGCTACAACATCAGCGCTGAGCTGGGCGCAGACAGTTGGATTGTTAAAACACCGTCCACGGTTCACAGGAATGTGCCGGAAAATGAATACAGCGCAATGAAGCTGGCTGAAGCAATCGCCGTGGACATTCCCGAGATAGAGCTCATTTCCCTGGATTCACTGGACAACTTACCTGAAATTCAGTTACCGGACGAATCGTTTGCTTATGCTATCCGCCGATTTGACCGTGACGCTCAGGGACGCATACATACGGAAGACTTTGCCCAGGTATTCGAGTTGTATGCTCACGACAAGTACGGAAAAAGTAATTATGAACAAATTGCCGCCGCACTTTATCGCTTTGGCGCGGACGGACTGGAAGACATACAACAAATGACTCGCCGGCTCCTGGCGAATATCCTGCTGGCCAATGGTGATGCCCATTTGAAGAACTGGACGTTGATTTACCCTGACACCATCAATCCAAGGCTGGCGCCGGCATACGATATCGTTTCGACCTTACCCTATATCCGGAGCGAAACGGGTATCGCATTGAATCTTGGTAAACGGAAAGAATGGTACTCCATGGATTTGACAACGTTTCAAACCTGGGCCCAGCGAACAGGCATCCCATGGCCTGCCGTGAAGGTGCATTTGCTTGATGCCCTGACAGCGGCCCGCGACTTATGGCCCCGGATGTTGCAAGATCTGCCCATGCAGGAGACACACAAGGAAGTCCTCAAATCCCATTGGTCGAAGCTGCCGGCAGATTTTAAATTACTGTAGCCCCGCAGTCGTTTTAACGAAAATTATTTGCTATAGCGTTGCGCTTCCGGGCGGCTGTCTTTCCAGCGGAAGAACTCGACGATATATCCTTCCGGATCCTTCAGGCTGAATTGTTCGATCATCCCGTCAGCACCCGTTATGATGCCGTTGACGATCTCCATGCCCTCCAGGTCTTTCACCTTATCCCACCAGGCTTCCAGTTCCGCCGTATCGATGGAGAGCAAGGCGCCTTTGTCCGCGGTCGGCTTCAACGCCCCGCCGGAGGCATTCACCAGGCCGATAGAGGAAGTGGGCGTCAGTTCGAAAATGACCACCCAGTCTTCTTCGGTGGTCGCTTTAAGGCCGAGTTTGTTCTTGTACCAGTCCGCCGCCGCCGGCAGATCGTTGTAATAAAAAAACGGAACGCCACCTGCTATGGATGGATGGCTGGAATCTGCAACGACTGCCGTAGTTCCGACTAACACACTGAAAACCAGGCCGACGAGAAAGACAGATACGGATTTCATGTTTACATTCATCTTTTATCCCCTGCAAATAGCATTTTAAATATTATCTTAACCATGGAGTCTGCCCCTGCCTGTCACAAGCAGGGGGTCATGAATAAATTGATCGTAAGTATCGTATTCTTTTCCCCGATGTTATCCCAGCGAAAAATAACGTGCACGACAGTTCTCGCGGGTCGAACGCATACTTCAGGATGCTGCTCCGCAAGGTAGGAATTCAGCCCGTAATTGCCTCATACAAAGTTCCACTCAGGACAAAGATCAGGATTGCCGGAGCGGCCCATTTGATCCAGAAAAAGTAAATGGATGACAGCAGCTTGTACTTTGTGCCGAAAACCTGCCTGACTGCATCTGCTCTGCCGATTACCCAGGCGAGCGCAAGCAAGGCAAGACAGCCGCCAATCAGCAGTCCGGCAGAACCGAAGAGCAGGTCCGCAATACCGATCAGTCCGGGATAAAAGGTAAAGAAAACAGCTAACAGGGCCTGAATCACCACTAAAATAATCAACAGCCGCGTCTTGCTGATACGGACGACTTTGGAATCACCCAGCAGGCCCCCTACTACCGCTTCAATCACGGCAACGTAGGAAAGCAACGCTACCAGAAAAAGAGAGAGCAGCATCAAACTGCCGAACAAACGGCCACCGGGAATGGCATTGAACAAACCGGGCAGGGTTTCAAACAGCAGCGTCGGTCCTGCCGTCAAATCCATGCCGAATACGAGCAGGGCCGGGATAAGATATAACGCCGCCAATAATGCCGCGCCGGTATCACCGATGCATGTCATCACGGCTAACCTGGGCAGTTTGATGTCGTCCTTCAGGTAGCTGCCGTAGATCAAGGTAAGAGTCGCCCCCAGGCCGATTGAAAAATAGGCCTGACCCATAGCGGCAAAAACCTCGGTAAACCCTATCTTGCTGAAATCCACTTGCAGGAATACCGATAAATGCGATGTGGCTCCCGGCAGGTTCAATACCTTGTAGACAAGATAAAAACTGACCAGGAAGAAAAATGGGACAAACAGGTTACTGACAAACTCAATACCTTTTCTGACGCCGCGATGTATGATGAAAGCGGAAACTAAAAGGACAAACAATGCCAGGAATAACTGTAGCGAGTGGTTGCTCAGGCCTGTTTTGAAGGCGGGAGTCGTTGCCGCGCTGAACCCGTGCAGTGCCGAATAATAACCACTATAGAAAATATTGCCGACGATAACGAGATAATACCCCCCCGCTATAGAGAGGGAAAACAACAGGCCATAACCAATCAGCCGTCCATATACGGGACCGAACGTCGCCGTAAAAGCGCCGATGGTCCCTTGCCGCGTATGTCTCGCCAGTGACCACTCCGCCATCAACGCGGGTAAAGACAGAAAGACCACACAGGCAATAAATAAAACCAGGAACGCACTGCCCCCATGGCTGCCCATCATATAAGGGAAACGCCATACATTGCCGATACCGATAGCGAGGCCGGCGGTCGCCATCAAAGACGTTAAAAAAGAACTGAAGCGCTGGGTCGGCAAGATAATTAATCTTTACTGATATCGATAGCGAACCGTCGCGCCGAAGGTCTGCCTTTCGCCGAAGATATCCAGTTTGAAGAAACCGATATGATTGAGGAGAGTTTTTTCCTGACTGACATTACCTGTCCCCCTGATAATTTTGCTAGTTAACGTTTATTGACAAAAAATCGTTTTCCCTTCATTTCAAACCGTGGCAGTGTTCCCGGTTCAACTACCGTTATATTTGGCCGCAAACCCAGTTTGTCCACCATCAACTCTGCCAGCGCCGCTTGTGTCGTGGCCCGACCTGCGTCAGCGTTGACTTCAATTTCCATATCGATTTCATCCAGTTCCCCCGTGGTTGAGATGGTTGTTCGATATTCGTCTATCTCATCCAGGCTGCGTACCAGGTTATCGATCGCGCCGGGGTAAATATTGACGCCGCGTACAGTTACCATATCATCCATACGACCGATAATGCCACCTTCAAAGTACAGCAGGTGGCGCGTTGTCGCCGCTGGCCCGGTATAGCGGACCATGTCTCCTGTTTTGTAACGGATAACCGGGAAGCCCCAACGCCCCAGGTTGGTCAGCACCAGTTCGCCTGCTTCACCCTGCTCGACGCGCTTACCTTCCGCGTTGAGTACCTCAGCGATAAATTCGGTCTCGTTAACCAATAAACCATTCGGGTGCGTACACGCCTCGAAGCCATAAGCGCCGACTTCCGATGCGCCTGAATGATCACGGCATTTCGCCGACCAGCCTGATTCAATGCGCCGTTTAATCGCCGGTATGTTGGTGCCCGGTTCACCGGTGTGAATCGTCGTATGGATTTTTAATTCACCGATGTCAAAATCATGTTCACCGGCCACTTTCAACAGGTGCAAAGCGTAGCTCGGCGTACAACACAACACCGTACAACCTGTTTCCCGCATTAACTTCAAACGTTCCAGCGAGGAGCGACCACCGCCCGGGATCAATAACGCCCCCAGTTGTCGGGCGCCTTCCACGGCGGCCCAGAAGCCGATAAACGGGCCAAAAGAAAAAGCGCAAAATATCCTGTCGTTCGCATTCACGCCGGAAGAAGAAAAAACCTGTTTCCAGCAACGCCCCCACCAGTCCCAGCTTTCCGGTGTATCCAACACCCGCAATGGCTCGCCTTTAGTCCCCGAGGTCTGGTGAAAACGGGTGTATCGAGATAATGGATACGTCAGGTTTGCCGCAAAATGACCATTATCCTGATCTGCGACCAGTTCACTTTTTTCAGTGAACGGCAGGCGTGAAATATCATCCAGGGACTGAATACTGTCCGGTTTAATCCCGGCCTCATCAAACTTTTTTGTATAAAACCGGTTCTTACGATAAATCTCAGCAAAAGTGTGATGCAATTTAGTTAATTGCAATTCTTCAATGGCGGTTCTTGAGGACAGGGTTAAGGCGTCCATATCTCACAACAGGGATTGGCGCGCGATTTTTTTCCTGGTTGCGCGCATATCATCACCGCGAAGCTCCCGCAGCGCGCAGCCCGCAATATGGCCGATAGCCCGTTTCCGCCAGTGGGGAGCAAAGTCCGTGTTCTTTACCGGCTTCGCCGCCTTGACGCAGGCGGCCGCAGCTTCTTCAATCACCTCGTCCGTCAATCTCCTGCCCCGTAGAAATTCATTGGCCGTTGCGCAAAAGACAGGTTGCGACGCGACCGCGCCCAATACGATACGCGCGTCTGTGATACTGTCGCGCGCATCAAATTGAATCGTAGCAGCCACCGATAAAACCGGAAAATCAAATGAACCGCGACGCCGCAATTTCCAGTAGGCGCTTCTTGACCCGTTTGCATCCGGCAAAACGATATTCGTCAGGATCTCCTCTTTTTTACGCGTTAAATAATGGATGCCGTCGTCCTGGTACAAGTCTTTCAATGGAACCGTCCGCTGTCCGTTTGCCGACACGAGCTCCACTTCGGCGCCCAATGAAATAAGCGCCGGCGCCGTATCCGTTGACGAGGTTGCCAGGCACTTTTTACTGCCGGTAGCGACCCAGCAGATGTCGCCGTCTTTTTTCATGCAGAAGTCGATAGCCTTGCGCCATTCATGGTTTTGATCGTAGTAATTGCAGCGGGTATCCAGACAGATGTTGCCGCCCAATGTGCCCATGTTGCGCAGGAGCGGCGTCGCCACCTGCGCGGCGGCCTGCCATAATCCTTTGTAGGCTGATTTGATTGTGTCATTTTCCACCAGGGAAGTGAGGGTTACGCCCGCGCCGATGGTCAGGCCGGTCCCGTTCGTCAACTTCTTTAACGCGTCGATATGACGCAAGGCCACCAGGGTCTGCGGCGTTTGCTGACGGCGCTTCATGTTGGGCAATAAATCGGTGCCACCGGCGATTACCATGACGTTGTCTTCAGCGGCCAGGATCTGCGCCGCCTCGCTGACGTCCCGCGGCCGGTAATAATGGAACCGGGGCAGGCGCATCATGATGCGGCCACCTGTTTGAATTTATCCATCTCGTGCATCTTGGCGGCCCGTTTGCGCTGCGGTTTATTGACGGCGTTGCCATCCCCCCCCTCCCAGGGTGGCGGCACCCGGAACGGCTCCGGCCACTCGAGGTCAGGAAACCGGTCAGGTCCCACCCGGCCTGCTCCCCCCCTGGCCTTGTCATCCAGGGCCTTCAATATCTTTTCGGCGGTAACCGGCACCTCATCAATACGCACGCCCACGGCGTCGTAAACCGCATTGGCCACAGCCGGCATGATGGGCAGCAAGGGGCCTTGTCCCGCTTCCTTGGCGCCGAACGGGCCATTATCATCGGGGTGTTCAATCAAGTCCGTGATCACTTCCGGCATATCATGGGAGGTGGGACTCTTGTATTCCAGCATCGAAGGCTCACGATGAACCAGCGCGCCGGATAAGCGCGCCGGCAGTCGGCGAAAGGCGGACTCTTCCATCAAGGCTTCTCCCAATCCCATGTAAACGCTGCCCTCCACCTGGCCGCGGGCGAGTACGGGGTTCATGGCGCGACCGAGGTCATGGGCGATATAGATCCTGGGAACGGTGAGCCAACCGGTGGACGTATCGACGTCCACCTCGACCACGGCCGCCGTATAGGAGTAAGCCGGCGATGGCCCGACACCCCCGCCTTTATATTTCCCGGGTGGGGCCGCCGGCGTATAGGAGCCCGTCGTGCCCAGGGCGCCGTGCATTTCCTCCGCGCAAACCAGCGCTTTTTGAAACGACAGTATCTGCTCGGAATGGCCGGCGTTAAAGACCTGGCCGTTGGCAAAAACGATGGATTCAACGCCCGTATCAAATTTTTGCGCAACCGCCTGCGCGATCAACTCGCGGGCCCGCTCCGCCGCCTGGATAGCGGCATTGCCCATCATCAGGGTCACGCGGGATGAATAGGATCCCAGGTCGACCGGGGTCAAGTCCGTATCGCCGGTGACGCAGCGGATATCCAGGGGATCGATGCCCAGTATCTCGGCAATCGTGGCGACCAGTACGTCGTCGGAACCCTGGCCGATTTCCGTGGCCCCGCAAAATACCGTGACCTTGCCGCTACGATCCAGCTTCAATTGCACACCGGAATGGGGCATGGCGTTCCAGTAAATGGAATTGCCCGCGCCGGTCAGGTAACTGGAACAAGCCAGACCCAGGCCCTTCCCTTCCGGCAGTTTCCCGTATTTATCCTTCCAGCCGGAACGTTCGGTCACCGTATGGATACATTCCGCCAGACCGATGCTGCCGATCTTCAGGTAATTGGCCGTCAGCGCGCCGGGTTTCTCAACGATATTAAGACGAAACTCGGCGGGATCGATTTTCAGCTTTTCCGCTATCTTGTCCAACTGCACTTCCTGGCCGAAACGCGGTTGCACCGTTCCATGACCCCGTTTCGGGCCGCAGGGGGGTTTGTTGGTGAACATGCGGCAGGCGTCAAAGGCATAGCGCGGCAGGTGATAGGTGACGGGTTGCAACACGGCCGTATAGAAGGTACTGGCAACGCCATAGGAGCCGTAGGCGCCGCCGTCCAGCAAGGTCTGTAAATGCATACCGGTCAGCGCGCCGCTCTTGTCGACGCCGGTCCGGAATTTCATCAATACCGGGTGGCGGCCGCGGTGACAATAAAATACTTCTTCGCGGTTCAGGCAGATCTTGACGGGGCGGCCCAGCATCATGGCGGCTTTTACCACCACTATCTCATGATGAAACGGATCGGACTTGCCGCCGAAACCGCCGCCGTTGGGACTGGCAATGACGCGGATGCGCGCCATGGGGACGTCCAGCGCTCTGGCAACGGCGCGATGTACGTAATGGGGACATTGCGTGCTTGACCACAGGGTAACCCGGCCATCGGCTTCCAACATCCCGACGGCGGCATGTTGCTCCAGGGGCAGGTGGGTATTGCCCTCAAAGAAGAAAATGTCTTCGAACACGTGATCGCTGTTTGCCAGGCTCTCCTCCACGTCGCCAAATTCGTAACTGAGGCGTTTATGGATATTTCCCTCTTCGCTGTATTCATGTAAACGCGCGGCAGGATTATTCAGGGCCTCGGCGGGATCGGAGATCGTATCCAAGGGTTCATACTCGACCCTGATCAGGTCCAGAGCCTCCTCCGCGGCAAACTCATCCCGGGCAACAACGGCCGCGACCGGATCACCCACAAAACGCACTTTTTCCCTGCATAAGGGCTGTTCATCCTGGCTTACCGGCAGGATGCCGTATTCATTGGGGAAATCCTTGCCGGTCAATACCAGCTTCACTCCGGGATGCCGCTCAGCCCTGCCGGTGTCAACGGACCTGATAAGAGCATGGGGCACGTGGGAACGCAGCAGTTTACAGTGCAACATGCGCGGCAACATAATATCGTCGGCAAACTGGGTGCGGCCGGTCACCTTATCGGCGCCATCCACGCGCCGGCGCGGCTTGCCGATGACGGAGAATGTATCCGTATCACTCATCAGCCAACGTTGCCTGCCGTTCGTCTTCCTGACTGGTTGACGCGCAGGATCGCTTCTTCCACGGATTCAAAGATCTGTTGATACCCGGTGCAGCGGCACAGGTTGCCGGACAGGGCTTCCCGGATCTGCTCCCGGTCGGGATTGGGTTGCCGGTCGAGTAAGGCCTTGCAGGTAAGCAGGATGGCCGGCGTACAATAACCGCATTGGGCGCCGCCGAGATCGGCGAACGCCGATTGCAAGGGATGTAATTCCGCGGCCTCCGCCATACCTTCTATGGTATCGATGGCGCAACCTTCAGCTTCCAGGGCCAGTGACAGGCAGGAAAGTATCGGCTCGCCGTCAACCAGAACCGCACAGGCGCCGCATTCGCCCAACTCACAACCGTGTTTGGTGCCGGTCAGTTGCAGGTCTTCCCGCAACATCTCCAGCAGCGTTTTGTAAGGCGCCACCGAGACCTGCAGCGGCTCACCGTTGACCTGGCAACTGATGTGGGCATTCTCCTGTGTATCTCGTTTAAGCGTTGTGACCGTGTTCACTATTCATTCTCTGATGGAAATCTCGCCCGAGTTATTAATTTGCTAGTTATCAGTTAGTTTTTAGAAACGGACTGGGGCAGTATCAACTAAAAACTAAAAACCAGAAACTAAAAACCATTCATCAATATTGTAAGGATACCTTACATTATAGTAGAATAAAAGAAATGAATAAAAACACAACCGAACATGCCGTGGATTTCACCACACTCAATGGGTTGATCGGCTTTCAGGTCCGGCAGGCGCAGCTCCAGGTTTTCAACCATTTCCGGAAAACAGTCGGAAAAACGGGAATCACGCCAGGCCAGGCCGGTATTCTCATTTTAATCGGGAATAATCCTGCTATCAGCCAAGCTGCCCTGGCCCGCGCTATTGGGGTGGAACGGGCCACGCTGGGTCAAATCATCGCGGACATGGAGGCCAAATCCTGGGTGGAACGCCATCCATCCCATTCAGACAAGCGCAGTTACGCGCTGGCACTGTCATCATCCGGCAAGACCTTCCTGGAAAAAATGTTGCAGAAGATCACTGTCCATGAGCAGGACATGATCGCTCACTTAAGCATAAAAGAACGACGGGAATTTCTGCGTTTGTTACTTAAATTTTCCGGTGTTGATAGACATGACGACAAACGTGGCTGATAACGCCATGCTGTTGGCAGTCCTGGCAGGTTACAACAGAAAACAGACCGCTGGCGGCGCCTGCAGGTAGTTCCCTTTACATGGGCATAGCAATATATTTACCTCTTTTTATCAGTCTTAAATTCAGATAATAAGTGCAACACCCGAAGAAATCAGCCAGCTGGTATATTTCACGGGTCTTGATAAGTACCAGCGAAACGGTTAAAGTTTGCCCATTGAAAATCATGAAAGTTTATTGACCACCATGCTGCACCGTCACCTTAATCATGAGCGTTTTACTCTTGCCGGGATCGATGATGTGATCTCTCGAGGCCGCTGGCGGGATTGGGTCGACCTGCGTCATGCAATCCTTAGAGACCGGTCATTGCTGGATAAAATAGAACGGGTCTGTCACGCCCATCTTGTTGACCCTTACGCCCAACGTTATCACTTCTGGATGAACTATGTCGAGGAGCGCCGCACCTGCGACCCTGCCTGATTGGGAACAGGTTCTTTCTGCCGCAGCCCGCTTGCAGAATATCCTGCCGGATGCTGTGCTGGTTGGCGGGACGGCAGCCGCTATCCATGCCGGACACCGGTTCTCCCTGGATGCCGATCATGTCCTGACGGAGTTGCGCGGGCACTTCGACGGAATTCTTTCTCAACTCGAGTCGGTGGCCGGGTGGAACACGGCGCGCGTGCAACGCCCGGTGCAAATTCTGGGCAACTTGGACGGTATTGAGACTGGAATACGGCAATTGATCCGACAGGAACCGTTGGAAACGATGATTTTTGACTATCACGGCGCCCGACTGACTATTCCCACCGAGGCAGAAATCCTCCGTATCAAAGGCGTGCTGATTCTCAAACGTAACGCGACCCGGGATTATCTCGATTTCGTGGCGCTCGCTGATCATATAGGCGACGAACTCGTAGCCGGCGCACTCCGCTCGTTCGATAGGCTATACCCGCAGGAAAACGGCGAGTCCCCCCTGCAACAATTACAAGCGCAACTCGCCAGCGCTTTGCCCTATGATCTGGAAGAAATAAACTTGCACGAATACAAACACCTTACATCACGGTGGCATAACTGGCAGGACGTGAAAGCAGCCTGCGCGCACGTCTCCACTATTATCTTTGAGCGCGTGTGTCAGCTTGAGGATGAGCGAAAATAGGGGACAGATCCTGACTTATCCTCACGAAATCGAAGTCCCGCCCCTGGATTCTGGCATTCGCCAGAATGACGACAGTGCAGGAAAACGCGGTCTGCCCCTTACACCTATCCCAACCCTTCACTACGACAGAGGAACGTTAAGCTGATGACATTCAAACTACCCGACAGGGACGAATTGAAAACCATTGCCGGTTCCATGGGATTGACTGTGGATGACACACTGGCGGAAACCATGCTTGAACAACTGGCAATGTTCGGCGGCGGCTATCAATTCATGGATCAACTGGAAGATAACCTGCCGGAAATCCAATATCCTCACAGGAGTTATCGACCCCCGACCGGGGAAGAAAACCCACTGGGCGCCTGGTACGTCAGGACTGACCTGAAAGGCAGGGACGCGGGACCGCTCAAGGACAGGACGGTTGCCGTCAAGGATAATATCTTTGTCGCAAATGTTCCCATGATGAACGGCGCTTCGATCCTGGAAGGTTTCATACCGGACTTCGATGCCACCGTCGTTACCCGGTTGCTGGATGCCGGCGCTGAGATTACCGGCAAGGCGGTATGTGAATTTCTTTGTGTTTCCGGCGGCAGCGCCACAGCCAGTTCCGGCGTTGTCAGCAACCCGCATGATCACGATTACTCTGCCGGCGGTTCTTCCTCAGGCAGCGCTGCGCTGGTCGCCAACGGTGACGTGGATATGGCTTTGGGCTGCGACCAGGCCGGTTCGGTGCGCATTCCGTCGAGTTTCTGTGCTGTCTACGGTATGAAGGCCACTCACGGCCTGCTCCCCTACACGGGCATCATGGGCATGGAGGCCATGTTGGACCATGTCGGCCCCATGACGACAAACGTGGCCGATAACGCCCTGCTGCTGGAAGTCCTGGCGGGTTACGACGGGATGGACAGCCGCCAACGCCAATTACGAGTGCATAAATACACTGAGGCGCTCGGTGAGGATATCAGGGGAATGAAAATCGCCGTGGTCAAAGAGGGCTTTGGTCATCCCCTGTCGGAACCCGGGGTTGATCATTGTGTGCGTGACGCGGCAAGTCAATTCGCCGAGATCGGCGCGGAGGTGGCTGAAGTATCCATCCCCATGCACCTGGATGGCGTCCCTCTCTGGGGCAGTATTATCACTGACGGGCTTTGGGATACCATGCGCCATAACGGTCTCGCCGTAAACACCAACGGCTTTAACTCGCCGGCGTTGGAAAAATTCATGTCCGGCTGGCAGGATAAATTCGACCGGTTTCCCGTCAACCTGCACCTGATCCTGGTGCTGGGCAAGTACCTGGAGAAATATCAGGGCAAGTATTACGCCAAAGCAAAAAATCACCTGCCGAAACTGGCCAAGGCCTATAACGATGTCTTGCAGGATCATGACCTGTTACTGATGCCGACGACGTTGATGCAACCGCAAAAGAATCCGGCGCCTGACTCAGACCCTACCGAAAATATTATATTCATGGCGTTTAACACGGTACTCAATACCTGTCAGTTCGATATTACCGGCCACCCGGCGATGTCGCTGCCGTGCGGCCGGCGCAACGGCCTGCCCGTAGGCATGATGCTGGTAGGCAAACACTTTGACGAACCGGCTATCTACCGGGCTGCCTACGGGTTTGAACAGTCTTGTTAGTTTCTGGTTTCCAGTTTTTAGTTGTTAGTGGTTTTTAGAAACTGACAACTAAAAACTAACAACTAATAACCAGCATTTAATGATTTATAATAGGTAATTTTTCCGGGGCAACAATATATATATGCGTAACTATCTTCATATTGACTTGAAAGAGCGGACAGTGAGAGCTGTCGAACAGGATGGAGAAGAACTGGTCCGCGTTGGCCGCTATCTCATCGCCAAAACTCTTGTGGAAGAAAATATTGCAGGTGTCGACCCACTGTCGCCGGATAATCCGTTAATTTTTTCCGCCGGCCCTTTTGCCGGCACCAATTTCTCCAACGCCAATCGTACCAGTGTCGGTTGCAAAAGCCCGCTGACGGGCGGCATCAAGGAATCCAATGCCGGCGGTACGTTCGGCGTGGCGCTGGGCCAATTGCACTTGTCGGGATTTACCCTGCATGGCGCCGCCGCCGAGTGGGTGATTATTCATCTCAGAAAAGATGGTAGCTGCAGTTTTGACTCCGCCGCAGGTTTCATGGGCAAGGGCAATTTTGAAACGGCCGTGCTGCTGCATGAAAAATACGGCAAAAAGGTCAGCCTGGCCCTGTGCGGCCCTGTCGGTGAGCGCCAGGGACTGCTTGCCGGCATCGCCATCAGTGATACCGATCGGCGTCCCGCCAGGCTGGCGGCGCGGGGTGGCGTCGGGGCCGTCCTGGGCAGCAAGAAAGTGAAGGCAATCGTGGCCGACCTGAACAAAATGCCGCACTTGCACGAACGTAAGAAAGTCATGGGGACGGTGCGCCACTATGCCGAAAAACTGGGCGAAGACCCGATGATAGACAGCTACAAACGTTTCGGCACGGCCATGATGGCGGATTACATGAACCACGTAGGCGCCCTGCCGGTGCGTAATTTTTCTTCCGGTCGCCTGGTAGATACCAGCAAGGAAACCATGAAGATGGGCGGTGATTTCATTCGCGAACAGAATATCGCCCGCGGCGGTGAACCGGACCATGCCTGTATGCCCGGTTGCCTGATCCGTTGCAGCAACGTCTATGCCGACGCCGACGGCAATGAAATCGTATCGCCCGTCGAGTATGAAACGCTGGGATTGCTGGGTACCAATTGCGGCATCAAGGAACCCGATGAACTGGCAAAGTTGAATGCCGTCGCCAACGACCTCGGTATCGATACGATTGAGACCGGCGCCATGGTCGGCGTACTGATGGAAGCCGGTCTGGGCAAATTCGGTGACGCCGGGTTTGTCACCGACGTACTGGAACAGATCCGCAACGGCACGGAGCAAGGCCGGCTCTGGGCGCACGGCACAGCTTTTGTCGGTGAGCATTACCAGGTTCAGCGGGTGCCGGTGATCAAGAGACAGGCCATCAGCGCCTATGATCCCCGCGTGGTCGAGGCAACGGGCATTACCATGATGGTAACGGCCCAGGGCGCGGACCACACGGCGGGGAACGTCCCCAGGATGGAAACCGCGGACAAGTCCATAGAGGAGGTGGCCGGGGCCAGCCATGACGCCCAGGTGCTGTGCGCGGCAACGGATTCATTGGGATTCTGTATTTTTGGCCGTACCGTAACGAGCGCTGAGTTAGATGCAGTAACCGCAGCGATTAACGCCGCGGTCGGTACTGATCTTGATGCGTCTTTCTTCAACGAACTGGGCCGGGAAACATTAAGACTCGAGAAAGAGTTCAACCGGGCCGCCGGCTTCACGGAAGAAGATGATGAATTACCCGAATTCTTCTACAAGGAGGCGTTGGAACCCAGCCTGCGGGTCGCGCGCTTTCATACGAAAGAAGTCAACGAATTCGTTGACAACTGGTGGCGGCAATAAACGTGCCCAACCTGGAAAAAGCTAGCGATAACATGCCGGAACTGCCGTCATCAACGGACGCCGTACTGCTGGATTTTCAAACGCATCCAGATCGGTATCGCCATTGGAAGCTGACGACATCCGGTTCCATTGCCAACCTGGATATGGACGTGAACGAAGACGGCGCCATGTTCCCCGGTTACGAACTGAAACTGAACTCCTATGATATCGGTGTCGATATCGAACTCTACGATGCGATTCAGCGACTGCGTTTTGAACACCCGGAAGTGAAAACCGTAGTGGTCAGTTCCAATAAGCCCACCATGTTCTGCGCCGGCGCCAATATCCGTATGCTGGCGGGCGCCTCCCACGGCCATAAGGTGAATTTCTGCAAATTTACCAACGAGACCCGGAACGCCATTGAAGACGCCGGGGAGTTCTCCGGCCAGCGTTACCTGTGTGCGTTAAATGGCACTGCAGCCGGCGGTGGTTATGAACTGGCGCTGGCCATGGATTACCTGATCCTGATCGATGACGGCAATGCCGCCGTATCCTTACCGGAAATCCCCTTGCTTGCCGTCTTGCCCGGCACCGGCGGGCTAACGCGGATTGTTGATAAAAGAAAGGTGCGCCGGGACCTGGCTGACGTATTCTGTACCGTAGAGGAAGGCGTCAAAGGGCAACGGGCCGTTGCCTGGCGCCTGGTGGATGAGATTGTCCCCAGCTCCAGGTTCGCGGAGCGAGTGGCAGAGCGGGCTCAGGAAATGAGCCAAACGTCTGACCGCCCCGACACGGCCGGGGGGGTGCGGTTGACGCCGTTATCAAGGACGATCAAGACAGACAGTATCGAGTACGACTGGCTGCGCCTGACTATAGACAGGGAAAACCGCAACGTCACCTTGCAAATCAAGGGGCCTGGTATCGACGCGCCGGACACTGTGGCAAACGCGATCGCTATGGGAGATCGATTCTGGCCGCTGGCCCTGGCCCGGGAACTGGATGACGCCTTGCTGCACCTGCGTTTCAACGAACCGGCCATCGGCACCATAATTATCAAATGCGCCGGCGCTGCCGAGTCCGTCAAAGACTATGACGGGTTCCTGCTCAACCACAAGGATGACTGGCTGGTACGGGAAATCATCCTCTACTGGAAACGTACGCTGAAACGGGTTGACGTGACGTCCCGCACCAGCTTTGCTTTCATAGAACCGGGAAGCTGTTTCGTGGGTTTCCTGGCCGAGTTTCTGTTCGCCGTGGACCGCAGTTACATGCTGGACGGGCAGTTTGAAGATGACGACACGCCACCGGCCACCATTATGCTGACTGAAAATAACTTCGGCCCCCTGCCCATGGCAAATGGTTTGACGCGCCTGGCAACCCGTTTCCTCGGCGAACCGGAAAGTGTCGGAACCACGAGAACATTTATCGGTCAAAATATTGACTCGGTGCTGGCCTCGGACCTGGGGCTGGTTACCTTCACCCCCGATGACATCGACTGGGAGGACGAGATAAGAATGTTGCTGGAAGAGCGGGCCAGTTTCTCTCCCGATGCCCTGGTAGGGATGGAAGCCAATTTACGTTTTGCCGGGCCGGAAACCCTGGAGACCAAGATTTTCGGCCGCCTCACCGCCTGGCAGAACTGGATATTTCAACGACCCAACGCGGTCAGCGAGGCGGGCGCGTTGCAGCGTTATGGCACGGGCCAGCGTCCCGAGTATGACAAAAACAGGGTATAACACGGTAATAGGCGTCACTCCGGCGAATCATGCCCTGGAACGTTGTAATCCGGGGGTCGGAATCCGGGGACGTGCTTCATAGGCATGACATCAGTAGCAAGGATATGACCATGGGCAATGTAGATTACGATAGCTTGATCCCCAACAACGTAGGCCTTGCCTCGGACCGGCGCCTGCAACGGGCCCTGGAGCGCTGGCATCCCGGCTATATCGACTGGTGGAAAACCATGGGACCGGATAGCTTCCAGGACCTGGATGTGTACCTGCGCACGGCCATCGGCGTTGAACCTGAGGGCTGGGCCCGGTTCGGCTACGTGAAAATGCCGGAGTATCGCTGGGGCATATTACTGGCGCCCCGGGAAGAAGACAGGAAGATCGCCTTTGGCCGGCATAAGGGCGAACCGGTCTGGCAGGAAATACCGGGAGAATATCGCGCCATGTTACGGCGCCTGGTGGTCATCCAGGGCGATACGGAACCCGCTTCTGTGGAACAGCAACGCTTCCTGGGGCATATCGCCCCCTCCTTGTATGACATGCGCAACGTCTTTCAGGTCAACGTCGAAGAAGGCCGCCACCTGTGGGCCATGGTGTACCTGCTGCATAAATACTTTGGTCGCGACGGCCGGGAGGAGGCGGAGGATTTACTCAGGCGGCGTTCCGGCGATCAGGATAAACCCCGCATCCTTGGCGCGTTCAATGAAAAAACGCCGGATTGGTTGTCTTTCTTCATGTTTACCACCTTTACCGACCGGGACGGCAAGATGCAACTGGAATCCCTGGCCCAGTCGGGCTTTGACCCCCTGGCCCGCACTACCCGTTTCATGCTCACCGAGGAAGGCCACCACATGTTCGTCGGTCGAACCGGTATCGAGCGCGTCCTGAGACGCACCTGCGAGGTGATGAAGGAACATAACATCACTGACCCGACGGATACCGGGGCAGTCAGGAACCTGGGCGTCATCGACCTGCCGACCATGCAGAAGAAAATAAACTTCCATTATTCCGTCACCCTGGATTTATTCGGCGCCGAGATTTCCACCAACGCATCCAATGCCTTCAACGCCAGCCTTAAAGGCCGTTTCCGGGAAACCACTATCGACGATGATCATCAACTCCATAACAGCGCCTACCCGGTATTGAAACACGTCAACGGGAAACTGGTCAGCGTGGACGAGCCGGCCATCAATGCAGTGAACAGCCGCCTCTGCGATGATTATATTGCTGATTGCGAACAAGTCCTTACCACCTGGAACAAGGCCATTGCCGATTATGGATACGCATACCGCTTGAGTCTGCCCAGCCGGGCCTTTCACCGGGCGGTAGGTGAGTTCAGTGACGTCCATGCTACGCCGGAGGGCGCTCTAATCGAACAAGCTGAGTGGGAACGACGCCGGGAAGAATGGTTGCCGAACAATGACGACCTGGAATTTCTATTGTCGCTCATGGAACAGGTCATCGAACCGGGAAAATTCGCCCATTGGATAGCCCCCCCCAGAGCCGGCATCAACGGCAAACCCGGTGATTTTGAATACGTCAAAATAGCCGCTTAACCCGAAGGCAGGGCAAAACGTATGACGATTTTCTTCATCGGCCTTACGTCCTACTTCATTCTGCAGCTATCAAGTCATCAATATTTATACGCAAAGCCGCCGCCAGCTTTTTAAGTGTGTCAATGCCCCCGGTTTTCTTGCCACTTTCAATTTGCGCGATGTAGCCCTGTTGCACACCAGACCTGGTTTCAAGTTCTTTTTGGGTCAGGCCGCGATATTCGCGCCAGATTCGCAACCGTTGTTCTTCATCCTGAAGCAACTTGTGCGCAACGTCGGCAGGAATAAGCTCATCTCCACCGGACGCCAACTCACTCATGGCATCATCCGCCGCCCGGATGTCCTCCGCGTCTTCGGCCAGTTCCAGCAATCGGTGGTACAATTCAATAGGCAAAACCGCATATTCCGGTTGTCCGTCTTTTTCAATAACCTGTACGTGATTCATCATTTATAAACATCTCCTCTTGGCCCGACTTTCAAAACGATCAGCAAAAGCACACTTTTCTCAATAGCGCAAATCGCACGATAGCCTCCTACTCGCAATCTCCAATGAGGCGAACCGGATAATTGTCTCCACTCCCCCTGGTAGCTGTACGGATCAACAGCAATTGCCTCCAACTCGGATGCTATCTTCAACCTGATGTGTTTTGGTAATTTGCTCATGCTTTTGAGTGCTGTTTTTTTGTACTTCAGTTCGTACATGATTCTATTATAACAAATAGTTATATTTATCCAACTACTATAAGATATATTTCTAAATCAATTCCATCATCACCAGCCCGTATTTCTCACTAATACCAGCCCTGGAATGGCGTAATCCAGGGGATGCGCTACGTGTATTTTGGGACACCCGCAAAATAATTTATGGATGTCCCTGATTTCATTTCACGGGGTTGGACATATCAATGGAAAACGGGTCAACGTGGACGAGGTGGTTTGTTGTCAACAGATAAGTTCCGACACGGTGTCAGGCTATGTTATAATCCTGGTATGCCTGAAGAAAAACGGATGGAACAGGAAATTGGTTGGCATAAGATTATTTTTACTATTTTTACTGTGACAGACCTTTCGTTGCTGGCGTGGTTCGTTCAGAACTTTGAAACAGCAAAGCTATCAATTCTGATACTTTGCTCAATTTCCGTTACTGTTGTGACGGTAATTTTGGTTCTTATCAATAATCGTGTTTTCATGTGCCTTGACCGGTTAGAAGAGCTATAAATGGAATACTTATTCATTTTTACATTTGGCGTGTTTATAGCCGGGTTGATCGTTATCAGTTATCAAGCCCTGAAACATAAGCATTCAAAATAACGCAAAACCATCATGAAATATACGGTTGTCATTAAAGCGTCAGACGAAGGCTACAGCATATCTTGTCCGGTTCTTCCCGGATGCTGGTCTCAAGGCATAACGGAAGAAGAAGCGATTACAAACATCAGTGAAGCTATTCAGGATTACCTGGCGGCTGTATCAGAATTACATAGAGGAGAAAAAATCCGCGAGATTGAAGTAGCTGTGTAATCATGCCCAAAATCCCCGGAGTAAATCATCGTCAAGCTGTACGCGCGTTGAAGAAATCCGGATTCAAAATTGTCAGGGAAGGAAAAAAACATCTGATTATGTCAGATGGTACGCGTTTTCTTACAATTCCAAGAAATAATCCGATTAACGCCTACACAATGGCTGGAATAGTCAAAGACACAGGACTGACTGTCGAAGAATTCAAGAAGATGCTCAAGTGAATATCTGTTATAAAACATCCTGTCTGACGAGATAATTTAAACGCCTGGGGCATCTGCCGGGTTGCAGCAATTCCTTTTTAATCTGTTCTGATGCAAATAATATCAAAATGATTCAGTCCCCAGGGAATAGCGGATAGAATGGACCCATGACAAGATACGCTGACATAGGCAAGGCCAGGCAGATCAGTCGTCAGGCGCGTCGTGCATACCAATTCAACAAGCCCCGAGAGATCGACTCCGGCGAAATTAGCCACTTCCCGATGATCATCGCGGGCGGCGGGCCCATCGGGCTGGCGACTGCCATAGACCTTGCCCGTTGTGGCATTCGATCCGTCGTCCTGGAAAAACACAATACCGTCACTGCTGGCTCCCGCGCTATCTGCTGGGCGAAACGTACCTTGGAAATACTTGACCGTATCGGGACCAGCGAACGCATGATGGAAAAAGGCGTGGTTTGGAACCAGGGCTGGGTCTACTTCGGCCAGGAAACCGAACCGATTTACAAGTTCGATTTACTGCCGGATAAAGAGCAGAAGTTTCCCGCGTTCATCAACCTGCAACAATTCTATGCCGAGGAATATTTGATCGATTTGTTTCCGGACCACGAGGAGACCGAAATTCGCTGGCAAAATGAAGTTATCGGCGTGGATAACGCCGCGGACAAAGTCACCGTCACGATCAAAACCCCCGCCGGGCATTACACGCTCAGTTGTGACTACCTGATTGCCGCGGA
Organism: Gammaproteobacteria bacterium; assembly: GCA_965248145.1. Taxonomy (GTDB): domain Bacteria; phylum Pseudomonadota; class Gammaproteobacteria; order Eutrophobiales; family Eutrophobiaceae; genus JAAXHV01. The sequence continues at coordinate 3,264,787 of OZ252091.1, forward strand.
CGGCCATCGCAGCCCGGTCCGGGACGCGCTGGATCTCGATTTCGTGGGCCGTGTGTTCGAGGACAACTTTCTTATTGCCGACGTGCGCATGAAAGCGGACTTTCCGGCAATTCGGCGCTTCTGGTTCGACCCGCCGTTCAATCCGGGCCAAACCTCGCTGATCCATAAACAGGCCGACGACGTCTGGCGTATCGATTTTCAGATGGGCTGGGACATTGACCGTGATGAGGTGATGAAAGAAGAAAACATCGATGCCAGGATAAAAGCCTTTCTCGGTTCGGACCTTGAATTTGAATACGAATGGGTAAGCCTGTACACGTTTAAATGTTGCCGGATGGAAAAATTCGTCCATGGTCGCGTCATTTTTGCCGGCGACTCCGCCCATCTCGTCTCGCCTTTCGGCGCGCGCGGCGCCAACGGCGGGTTGCAGGACGTTGACAATCTTGTCTGGAAGCTCAACCTGGTTTTAACAGGCGCCGCCCCGCCCGGCTTGATCAACAGCTATGATGACGAACGGATCCATGGCGCAGAAGAAAACGTGATGAATTCATCCCGGAGTACGGATTTCATGACCCCCAAAAGTGAAATCAGTCTCGCCTTCCGCAATGCCACCCTGGAGCTTGCCAAAGATTTCGAATTTGCCCGCAAGTTCGTCAACCCGGGACGTCTTTCCGTCCCCAGTATCCTGGATGGTTCACCATTGAATACACCGGATGAAGATGAGTTCAGCGACAAGCAGCGGCCCGGCGCGCCCTGCCTTGACGCCCCTGTTTCCATCAACGGTGAGGACGCCTGGTTTTTAAACCAACTGGGGGACCGTTTCGTTGGTATTTATTTCAGCGAAGATGGAACAACGCCGGAAGAGATCAGTAGCATCGGCCTGGCTCAGGTCCCGGTTGAAACCATCACCGTGACCAGGACAAACAGCGGTGGCAACAATATCTTCGACAGCAAAGGCCTGTTACACCGGCACTATGATGCCCAGCCCGGCGCCTATTACCTGATACGGCCTGACCAACACGTCGCCGCACGCTGGCGGGAATTCAACCTGGAAAAAGTATTAGACGCACTGGCCAGGGCAACCGGCCGATAAAAGGTGTCGCCCCCTGCTCAACACCATGCTGGGGCAGGCTCCGGCGACTCCTTATATTATCGGATTAACCCCGCGTCGCTAAGCTGCTCAGGGCTAAGACCCGTGATTTCACTGACCTCTTGCAGGGAATAATCGTTCTGCAACATAGCGCGGGCGCTTTCAATTCTACCTTCTGCTCTGCCTTCTGCTTTGCCCTCTGCCCTGCCTTTTGCTTCGCCCTCTGCTCTGCCTTGCTCTCTACTCACCAACATATTCGTGTTGTAGTCCAACTCGCCCTTGCGACGCATCTCTTCAATACTTAACAACTGCGGGTCTATCGACAGGGTCCGCAGATCCTTCAGGGTCTCCTTCATGATCGGATTTTTGTCTACTATAGTACGCATGGCAGCCTCGTCTAACGATGATGTGTGTTTGATAATATATAACCATAGTCCCAGGTTGTCATCTATTTCTTCCAGTGTCCGGGTAAACTTGGGTAGTTCAAAAAACACCATCTGGAACTTGTCCGTCAGTTGTATATCAGGATGGTCTTTCTCCAGTATCAGGAAATGACTCTGGTAGTCCGGCAGGTCGAGCAGGTTGAAGTTCAGGAAGTTGATGGAATAGGTGTTCTGCAGGGTCGTGTAGTTCTCGCCCTGGTTGAGTTGACCGGTATACAGCCTGGCCCCAGTAGTACAAGGCCCGGGCGCTGTAGAAGTGCTGTTCCAGGGCCTGCATCTCGATATTGAACAGGTCGCCGGCATGGCTTCGGGCCTTGATATCCAGTATTACCGATTTGTCGATCAGGTGCTCTTTGAGTATTTCAGCCGGCAGCAGGGTGAGTGCTTCTATCTGTTGTTCTCCTTCAAACCTCAGAGCCGCATTGAGCAGGTCTATCAGGGAAGCGGTGGAGCGCGTAAACAGGGCGCGAAAGACAAAATCATAGGTGAGGGCTAACAGCCTGGGATGGTCCATCATGAGATACCTGTATGTCCTATAAGTACGGGCTGAAACCCGGCAGCCGGTCCGGCGCAGTGATGGAGTCGGTCTTACAACCTTTCCACCACCACTGCGAACCAGTTTACCTGCCTGTTTTGCAAAAGTCACTTATTTGTTGACAACCTTTGGCAAGGTGTCGCCCCCTGCTCAACACCATGCTGGGGCAGGCTCCGGCGACTCCTTGCCCACTGAGTTAACGAACCAAAAAACGCAATCACATCGCAGTTGCACTCAGCGCCTGTCTGTGTCATCATCCTGCTATTGTTTCATTACAGGAATATTATTGTGAATATAAAACAGTTAACCGGCGTTCCCATGGCACCTTTAACATCCACAGATGGTGACCTTTATGGTATAATGGCGGGTAGCCGACAGCCGACAGCCGACAGCCGACAGCCGACAGCCGACAGCCGAGCTATGTCTGGATTCGCCGGGGCGCGCCATGCCTCAGCTAGCGGGCGCCTCCGGGCTGCGAGAATGCCCACCTGAATCTTTCTACTCCGCGTCCCCATCGCGCGGGGATTTCCCTCAGACCTCATCGTTCCGCCGCATCGCGGCGGCCTCGCGTGGGCTGCTTCGGGCAGCGGCTACGCTCGCGTTCGTCGCGTCCATCGCCATCCCGGCGTCGGCTCAGGCCGCCGAACTGGTCAGCAACTTCGACCAGACCGGCGACACGAGTAACGGTGTGAGTAGGGCAGTCGCGCAACAGTTCACGACGGGTACGAACTCGGGCGGCTACACGCTGACCAACATCAAGTTCAAGTCCGAGGACACCGATGGCGATTCCTACTCGGTGTCGGTGTGCACGGTTCTCGCTTCGGGATTTCCCGACGAGACAGACTGCACGGCGCTCACCGCGCCGAGCGGCACTAATGCCTTCGCGGCCGGGACCCACACTTTCGCCGCGCCGGACGCCACCACGCTCAAGAAGGAGACGAAATACACCGCGCTCATCACCATCCCAGACACAGAAAATGTCACCCTTGACGCGACAACCTCCAATGGCGAGGACACCGGCGGCGCCGCCGGATGGACGATCGCAGATGCATACGATTTCAAGAACTCTTTTAATGTGTGGGGTACAGCCCCCCCCCCATTTGGCTCGGAGATTCGCATCGAGATCAACGGGGAGACCCCACCGACAGTCTCCTCGGTAGCGGTCACCTCGACGCCGAGCGCGGCCAGCGATACCTACGGGGCGGGCGAGGAGATCGAGTTCACCGTCACCTTTTCGGAGGCGGTCGAGGTGAGCGCGGGCCAACCGCATTTCGAGTTCGCGCTCGGCAACTCGGGCAGCCCATCCGTGGACAAGGATGCGACCTACCAGAGTGGCTCGGGCTCCACGGCGCTGGTGTTCGCCTACACGGTGGTGGCCGCCGACATGGACGACAACGGCATCTGGGTCGGAGATCAGTCGCGTACCCTGATGCTCGACACCGGCGAATACATCCGCGCCGTGGACGACCAGACCTCGGCCACGCTCACCCACGCCGCACTAAGCACGCAATCCGGCCACAAGGTGGACGGCAGCCTGATGGTTACCAACAACGCCCCGGTATTCCCGGCCGAGGCGTCGACGCGCGAGTTGACGGAGAACGTGGCGGCGAACGTGAATGTCGGCGCCCCGGTGAGGGCGACCGACGGCGAAGGCGACACGCTGACCTATTCGTTCGGCGGGACGGACGTGGGCAAGTTCAATTTCAATGCGGCGACGCAACAGATCACGACCAAGTCGGGCCAGACTTACGACTACGAGACGGATGCGTCCTACACGGTGACGGTCACGGCGACCGACGGCACGACGCCGACCACCGTCACCGTGACCATCAATGTGATCGACCTGCCCGCGATCAGCATCGCGCCAGAGCCAGGGAAGGCGCGGCTGCTGATTACGGCGGGAGTGGTCTCGGTCGATCTGTCCGGGTCGCCGCGGCCCTCTGGCAACCTTACGATCAACTTTTCCGCGCAGCAGGACCATGACTGGTTCTCGAGTTCCTCTCTTACGGGTAGTACGCACTACGACAGACCCGACGACGAATATGGGCAGCCCAGTTTCACTTTCCTAGCGGACGCGCCGGTAGAGAGCGGCGACTTCACGGTTACGCTGCAGCCGGGCGACGGCTACGAGATCGGCACGGCGGCGGCGACCGTCGAGATCGTCGCGGCGGACCCGGTGATCACGGTGCGCGCGGCGGAGGCGGCCTACAGTTTCGGGGAAGGCGACGGCACGGTGACGGTGACGCTCACGGCGGAGACCATCGCCGATGCGCCGAAGCCGAGAAATAGCATCTTTGTGAACTGGTCAACTACGGCGGGCACGGCGACCGGCGGCGGCACGGATTTCGAGAACGGCAACGGCGAAGTCCTGTTCGGCTCGGGGAACTTCACGCAACAGGGCACCCGCTGGGTGGCGACCAAGGATATCGAGGTCATCCTGGTGGACGACGCCGTGAAGGAAGAGACCGAACAGTTCCAGGTGACGCTCACGAGGCACTCCAGCCTGCACCCGCTGGTCAAGCTGGCGAACGTGGACAGGTCGCTGTGCGCGCCGGGCGTCAATTGCGGCACGACGGTCAACATCCTCGACAACGAACCCGGCGTGACGATCTCGAAGACGGCACTGGACATCCTCGAAGGCGGCACCGGCAGCTACACGGTGGTGCTCGATTCTGAGCCGACGGCGACGGTGACGGTCACGCCGTCGCGCACCAGCGGCGATACGGACATCACCGTGAGCGGCGCCCTCACCTTCACCACAACCACCTGGAGTGTGGCGCAGACGGTGACGGTCAGCGCGGCCGAGGATGATTCGGATTCGGATGTCGATAGGGCCGTGATCGGCCACGCGGTGAGCGGCGGCAACTACGCCTCGGTCACGGCCGCTTCGGTGGCCGTCACCGCGGCTGACAACGATGCGCCCGACGAGTCCGCCACCGGCAAGCCGACGATTTCAGGGACGGCGCAGGTCGGCCAGACGCTGATCGCGGCGAAGGGCAGCATCGACGACCCAAACGGGCTGACCAAGGCCGACAACGACGAGACGGGCTTCGCCTACACCTACCAGTGGATCCGGGTGGATTCCGACGGCACGTCGAACCCGATGAATGTCGGGACCGACTCCGACGCCTACCCGCTGGTGGCGGCGGACGAGGACAAGCAGATCCGGGTCAGGGTGAGCTTCGTGGACGACAATGGCTACGCGGAGGCGCGGACGAGCGACCCGTATCCGTCCTCGGACACGGTCCTGCCGTCTTCGGCGGTGAGCCTGTTGTTGTCGCCTGCATCGATCCGCGAGAACGGCGGCACGACCAGGATCAGGGCAAGGCTGAACGTGGAGTCGAGTGCCGAGACGACGGTCACGGTATCGGTCGAGCCGGTCCCGCCGGCGGTTGCCGGGGACTACGAGCTGAGCGCCAACACGGTGCTGACGATTCCCGTCGGGCGGACCTCCAGCACGGGCCTGGTGACGCTGACGGCGGTGAACAACGATGTGGACGCGGACGACAAGACGGTCATCATCCGGGGTGTTGCGGAGAACAGCGCGGGCGTTGGCGCTCCGGCGGAGCAGACGCTGACGATTGAGGACGACGATCAGGGCGTGCGGCTGAGCCCGACGTCGCTGATGATCGATGAGGGCCGCAGCAAGGGCTACACGGTGGTGTTGGGGTCGCGACCCACGGGGTCGGTGACGGTGACGCCGCAGGTCACGGGCGGCATGGTGACGGTGTCGGGGCCGCTCGTGTTCACGCGGGACAACTGGGACGAGCCGCAGACGGTGACGGTGACGGCGGGCCAGGACGAGGACGAGGAGGACGAGACGGTCCAGGTGACGCACCTGGTGTCGGGCGCGGATTACGGCGGCTTCACCGCGGGCAGCGTGCGGGTGATGGTGAGCGACGACGACGGCGGCACGGGCGTGCTGGAGGTGGGTGTGTATGACGGCTCGGCCGGGGCCGGCGTCAAGGACCCGCCGCCGCGGGTGCATTTCGGGCAGCGGTTCCGGCTCGACCTGGTGTGGTCGCATCTGCGCACCAAGCATTGGGCCAAGCCGCAGGGCGCGATCGGGCCGACCCGGGCGATCCGGGTGGTCGGCGGGACGGTGCGCCCGGTGCAGGGGCGGTTCAGCGTGTCCAGCCACGGCTGGGACCAGTCGCGCCTGACGCTCGAGGTCACGCCTGTGCCGAGCGCAGACAGCGACGACGTGACGCTGGTCCTGGAGCCGTTGGATTGCAGCAGCAATGACCCGAAGGCGCTGTGCTCGCTCGACCGCGGGAGGTGGACCGGCCTGGCGAAGCGGGTGCGCTTCACGGTGCGGGGCATCACCGGCGCACCGGTGATGGCGGCGGCGGAGCTGGACCTGACGGTGACCCCGCAGGAACGGCGCGGCAAGGATTCCTTCCTGGTGAGCTTCGACGCCGACGAGGAGGGGACGCGCTTCCGGCTGCAGATGCAGGAGGCCGGCGGGGACTGGTCGAGGAAGAGCGAGTGGACCGGGGCGATGCGCTCGGAGAACCAGCATCGGGTGACGGTCGACGGGGTGTCGCACGATGACGCCTACCAGTTCCGGGTGCGCTGGGAGAACCGCTTCGGGAATGGGCCGTGGGCGCAAGCGAGCACGGCCGGCGCGGCGCCGGCGGCGCCGACGGGGCTCAGGCTGACGCCGATGTACCAGGACAAGAGTCTGGCGCTCGCCTGGACCCCGGTGACGCAGGCCGGGGTGCGGATCGAGCGGTTCCAGTACCGGATCGACCGAACCCGTAGCGAGGAACTGGTGATCCTTTCGGACACGGGGCCGATGCAATACCGGGGCAATTGGGTCGACATCCCGAACAGCGGACGAGGCAACGCGAACTACCGTTCGTGGACGATCGGGGGACTCGCGAACATGTGGGCCGCCAGGATCCGCGTGCGTGCAGTGAACGAGTCAGGCCGTGCGGGCACGCCCTCAGCGGAAGCGGTGGCGCCGCTCGACGTGCCGCGGGTGGCGGACATCTCGATGGCGTCGGACCCCGGTGCCGACGGGTACTACACGTACGGAAACAAGATCGGGATCAACGTGCGGCTGAGCCGTCCGGTCCGCATCCCGGGTAACGATCAGAGACCGTCACTGGACGTCGAGATCGGCGGCGGCGTGTACAGCATGGGGCTGGTGTCGATCCGGCAGTCGGTGGCGCATGAACTGATCGGACAGGCGCCGTGGTCGGGCGACGTGCTGTTGTTCGAGCACAGCCTTGGTACAGGTGACGTGGACCACAACGGGATCCGGGTACCGGCCAGCGCGCTCAAAGGCAATGGAGGACGGCTGCTCGACCTGACACCCGCGGGAGAGGGCCAGTTGGCGGACCTCGCCGTGAGCACGGCAAAAACCTTCCCGGCGCACAGGGTGAACACGGTCCCGCCGCGCATCGTGCGCATGACCTGGCAGCAGAACCTGGACGCGAACGGCGTGGTGCGGGGCGCCGAGGTGCGCATCCACTACGACCGCGACCTCGACCCGAATTCGAGACTCAGTCTCGACTGGAATCAGTACCGGGTCGAGTATTCAGAGTCGCGGGCGCTCGGGCGCGACGTGACGGGCCTGAGCATCGGCGACGCCACCGACGACGGTGTCGATAACCCCCGGACGGTGCGGCTGGTCCTGAAGCGGGTGGTCCATGGTTCGGGCGCCACCCCGCACAACAGCCCGCAGCTGAATGAGACCGTGTGGGTGACCTATACGGGAGTGGGAGTGAGTGGGAACAGCGGGCGGCGATTCGGCCCGTTCGATACGCTGGGGAACCCTGTCGCGGGCTTCACCCGGAGGGTGGCGGAGCACGTGACCGCGACGCAGGCAGCGTTGGCGGCGGAGTTCCGGAACGTGCCGGCCGGGCACAACAGCCCGTTCACCTTCGAGGTGCATTTCAGCGAGGAGGTCACGCTCACCGAAGAGATGCTGCTGAACTCGGTCTTCACGGTGACGAATGGCACGGTGTCGGCCGCGCGGCGGCTCAATCCGCCGAGCAACATCGCCTGGGAGATCACGGTCGATTCATCCTCGGACGAAGCGGTGACGGTGGTGCTGCCGAAGACGACGGACTGCACGGCGGCGGGCGCGATCTGCACCTGGGACAACCGCCCGCTGTCGGCGGAGATCTCGGCGACGGTGGCTGGCCCGCCGACCGTGGTGACGAGTGTGGCGGCGACCAACGCACTGACGGCGGAGCTGCGGGACCTGCCGGAGAGCCACGACGGGAGCGCGTTCACCTTCGAACTGCGCTTCAGCGAGGCATTCCCGATCAGCTACCTGACGCTGCGTGACCGTGCGTTCACGGTGACCAACGGACATGTGACCGGGGCGAGACGCCTGGACAATCCGCACCACGAGTCCGCCGGTATGGAACCCAACCGGGAGTGGGAGATCACGGTCGAGCCCGGCACGGGCGCCGAAGAGGTGTCGATTATCCTCCCTGAAACGACCGACTGCACCGCGACCGGCGCCATCTGCACCGCGGACGACCGTGCACTGTCGGTGGGGGTAGCGGTGTTCATCGGGGCGGACTCGGAGGACGAGGAGGCGGTAGTGGTGGATGAGCCGACAGTGGAGCCGACACCGAACGCGACCGGCGCCCCGGTGATTACGGGCACGACGCAGGTGGGTAAGACTCTGACCGCGGCGAAGGGCAGCATTGCCGACACCGACGGGCTGACCAGGGCCGACGCCAGCGCTACGGGCTACACCTACAGCTACCAGTGGATGCGGGTAGACGGCACGTCGAAGACCGGCATCACCGGCGCGACGTCAAGCGCCTACACGCTGGCCGCCGCCGATGAGGGTAAGAAGATCAAGGTCAAGGCGAGCTTCCGGGACGACGCCGGCACTGACGAGGCGCGCACCAGTGCGGCCACCGGGACGGTGGCGGCTGCGCCTCCGCCTCCGCCGCCGCCGCTCACGGCAGCGTTCTCCGACGTGCCGTCGACACATGACGGCTCAACGGCGTTCGTCATGCACTTCCGCCTCAGCGAGGAGCCGCACGACCTAAGCTATGTCACGGTGCGCGACTCCGTGTTCGACGTGACCGGCGGGCGCATCGAGCGCGCCAAGCGGCTGACGCAGGGCAGTAACCAGGGCTGGGCCCTGCGGGTGGCGCCGTCCGGCGACGGCGACGTGACCGTGCGAGTGAAGAACACCACCGCGTGCACGAGCGGGCCGAAACTGTGTAGCGAAGACGGGCGCATGCTCGCAGGCGGTCTTCAGGTAAGTATCGAAGGCCCACCACCGCCGGCGCTGTCGGTGGCGGATGCGACAGTGCAAGAGGCCGCGGGGGCGACACTCGCCTTCGCAGTCACCCTGGACCGGACGCCCAACACCGCGGTGACGGTCGACTACGCCACTGCGGACGGGACCGGGACCAGGCCCGCGAACGCGGGCACGGACTATACCGCAACCAGTGGCACGCTCACCTTCGCCAGCGGGGAGAGCAGCAAGACCGTCTCGGTCGCCGTGCTTGATGACAGCCACGATGAGGGTGAGGAGACCATGTCCCTGACCTTGTCGAACCCGTCCGGCGCCAGTATCGCTGATGCCACGGCAACCGGGACCATCACCAACACCGATGCCATGCCGCTGGCCTGGCTGTCCCGCTTTGGCCGCACCGTGGGGACGCATGTAATGACCATGGTGGACGAGCGTATGCTGGCGGCCTCGCAGCAGGCGTCCCACCTGACGTTGAATGGCCGACAGTTGCAGTGGGGTACGCCGGGGCAGGCGGACCATGGCCTGTCCGACCGCGCACGGGCGTTACTCGGCAACTGGACCCGGGACCGGCAGTCGCTGGAGACCCTGCTGAGCGGGAACGTAGGCGGAAGCCCGCGCGAAGTCCTGTCCCGCAGTTCGTTCTATTGGAGTAATGTGCCCGTCCCCGGGTCGGATACAGGACAAGGAGTCGCCTCCGGCGACACAGTATCTGACTGGATGCCGGGTCAAGCCCGGCATGACGAAGGTGGTGCAGCCGGACCTGAGCCGCTCTGGCCGGACATGGGTCAATCCCAAGATGGCGAAAGCAGCACTCCGTCATTCCCGCGAAAGCGGGAATCCAGTGAACAAACCGTCGCCGCAGGCGACACCTTATTCGACTGGACTCCGGGTCAAGCCCGGCATGACGAAGGTGGTGCAGCCGGACCTGAGCCGCTCTGGCCGGACATGGGTCAAGCCCAAGATGGTGAAAGCAGCACTCCGTCATTCCCGCGAACGCGGGAATCCAGTGGACAAACCGTCGCCTCCGGCGACACAGTATCTGACTGGATGCCGGGTCAAGCCCGGCATGACGAAGGTGGCGCAGCCGAGCCTGAGCCGGTCTGGCCGGGCGCAGCCGAGGCAGACACCGGGCCGCGCTGGTCGGTCTGGGGCCGCGGCATGATGACGGGCTTCAACGGCCAGGATGGCGATGTGTCGCTCAACGGCGACGTGTTGACCGGCCTGCTGGCCGCAGACTACAGCCACGGCCGGCTGCTGGCCGGGGTGTCCCTGTCCTACAGTGACGGGCACGGCAGCTACAGCCAACCCGGCGACCCACAGGGCAAGGTCAAGAGCACTCTCACCGGGGTCCATCCATACCTGCGTTACGAAGTGAACCAGAGCCTGTCGGTATGGGGCGTACTCGGCTACGGCCAGGGTGCAGTGACACTGACCCCGGGCAGTGCCGGGGACGCTGGGGACGGACTTAAGTCCGTCCCCGGAGAGGTCATCGAGACCGACATGAGCATGGGCATGGGCGCCTTCGGGGCGCGCGGCACGCTGTTGTCCGGGAACGGCCTCAACCTGGCGCTGAAGTCGGACGTCCTGCTGGTGCGTACCGACGCACAGGACACCGACGGACTGGCGTCCCTGGATGCAGTGGACACCAGCCGCCTGCGCCTGGCCCTGGAGGGCTCGCGCATGCTCCAATGGGCGAACGGGCGCAGCCTGCTGCCGGCCCTGGAACTGGGCCTGCGCTATGACGACGGCGATGCCGAGACCGGGTTCGGCGCCGAACTGGGTGGCCGGGTGCAATACCAGGATATGACCCTGGGCCTGACCGTGGCGACCCATGCCCGGGTCCTGCTCGCCCACGAGGACAGTGGCTATGAGGAATGGGGACTGGGCGGCTCGCTCAGCCTCGACCCCGGCGCCGCCGGACTGGGGGCGTCCCTGGACCTGCGCTCCTCCTGGGGCGCCGTGGCCAGCGGCATAGACGGGTTGTGGTCACAACAGACCACCGCGGGTCTCGCGCGGGGCGGCATGGAGAGTAATCGTGCAATGCAGTTCGAGACCCGGTTGGGGTACGGCCTGGAGGTGCCCGGCGGGCGTAACCTCCTCACCCCGTACGGTGGCCTCACCCTGGCCGGCCCCAACTCCCGTGTGTACCGCCTGGGTGGCGTATTCAGACGCGGGGAGTTACTTGAGCTGAGCCTGGACGCCGAGCGCCGGGAAAACCTCGGCGCCCTGCCCGACCACGGCCTGATGCTGCGTGTTTCCATGCCGTGGTAGCGCACGCGTTGCCACGGACGGCACGGGGGCTTTTTTCGCTATTCCTGTGAAAGACGTCACAAGGGTTGCGACTGTCAAGTACGGTACGGTGGGTACTAACGAGGATCAATCGGCGTAATCGCTCCGAGTGCCGTCTCGACGGCCGCTCCCGCCCGCAGGCAGCGGGCTTCCGCAAAAGGTGGGCCGATGATCTGCACCGCCTGTGGCAGCCCTTCAGCTACACCGGTAGGTACCACGGATACGGGCAGTCCCAACAGATTGATTGCGACCACCATTCGCATGTCGATACGATTGATACAAGCCTCAATGGCATCACTGGCACTGGCATCGCCATTGCGAATGACGGCGGCAAGGTCCAGGGCACTCAGTTCCCACAGGTCTGCCATAGGTGATTCCCCGTTCATTTTCAAGTTAGGGATGCGAGTAGCATCCAACGTTCAAAAACAACAATATCAGCACTACATGTTCGATATCCCGACGTTACACCGGATACTCAGTGAGAACAACCGCCTTTCTTATATCGGCGGAGAGTGCAATAACAGCCTGGGCAATAGAGGAGTTTAAATCTTTGGAGTATATTGCAATACATCCTGCTTTATTACACTCCCTGATTAACGTACCATATCCGCACTTTCCAATCTTTTACTATCTTGATGCCGCCTTTAAAACGTATGCTGAGTTCCTTTGCTCTTATCGTTTTAACCCTGTTTCTTGGCTTTATGTTCCTGCTCTTTGTATTTCAGGAAAAATTGATCTTTTTTCCAAGAAAGGGGATCGGCGACACGCCTGGAAGTATCGGTTTACATTATGAGGATGTTTATCTGGTCACGGTTGATAAAATTAAAATCCACGGTTGGTATGTCCACCATCCTGATGCGAAAGGAACCCTGTTGTTTTTTCACGGTAATGCCGGAAATATTTCCCATCGTATTGAATCAATTTCCATATTTCATGACATCGGTTTATCGGTTTTCATTATCGATTACCGCGGATACGGTAAAAGTGATGGGCGGCCTTCTGAGCATGGGACATACCAGGATGCAATGGCCGCCTGGGATTATTTGGTTGATGAACGCAATTTACACCCGGATGAGATCATCGTATTCGGTCGTTCCCTGGGCGGTGCGGTAGCCGCTTCATTGGCCGCAAAGGTCACGCCCGCAGCGGTTATATTAGAATCCACATTTACGTCCATTAAAGAGTTGGGGAAATACTATTATCCCTATTTGCCTGTTTCCTGGATTTCACGGGTACTTTATCCCACAGATAAATATATTACCTCGTTCAACTGCCCGGTCTTAATTATCCATAGCCATCAAGATGAGCTGGTCCCGGTCAGATTCGGCCAACGCCTGTTTAAATACGCGCCGGAACCGAAAATGTATCTCTCTATTTCCGGAGATCACAATAACGGGTTTTTACTAAGCAAAGATGTCTATGTCAACGGCATCAAACGTTTCCTTCAAACCTACGTGGATGCGCAATTCTGAGGTTGGCACTCGCTCATATCGACCATGGCAAGAACATACTTGATTGTCCGATACGGGCATTTGCCAGCCGTTACAAATTTCAGGAACGACTGTAGAAAAACTAACAGCTTTCCAACCAATCTTTTATTTTGAGGCCGCCAACACGCATAAATTCTCTCACGTTATGCGTAACAAGGGTTGTCCTCAGAGTCTTGGCATGGGCCGCTATCAGTAAATCATACGGACCAATCGGATTACCGGTCTTCTTAAGTTCGGCGCGCAGGTTTCCGGCAGCGTATGCACATTCCTTAGTCCACTCCACTACCTGAATATATTCAAGAAAACTATTCAACGTGTGCGTATTTTGTTTCCGTTTTTTTGATTTACTCACACCGTATTGCAGTTCATACAAACTAATCGCCGAGATTCCCACCTCATCCACACCATTCTTTATCAATTGTTGACGAACCTGAACAGGGTAATTGTTCATGATCGCGATGGAAGTATCCGTATCCAGCAAGAACTTGAGCATGTTTAATCCTTTATCGATGCACGGGGAATATCACCTGGTAGTTGTACGCCTTCAATGGAAAAATCTTCTGATAATGGGGGGGTATCGTCCATAAAGCCTTTCCATGACGCCGGTGTCGGTGAGATGATAATATTTTTCCCTTCTTTTCTGATGAGTACGACATCACTATCCATCCGAAAATTACGGGGTAATCTCACGGCCTGGCTGTTACCGCTTTTAAATACTTTTGTCGTTTGCTGATGCATGGAACCTCTTATTGAATATTCTTCTATATATACTAAAGTATATACATTCCAGCTTAAATTTCAAGTTTTTTATAGTAGTCTGAGTAGTGTCATGACGACCACCTGTTTACTTTCAGGTTCAAGCCGGCTGCCCTGAATCTACTCCCCCATCAACTTCTCTGTAAACACCATTTGTTCGGACTTTATCAACTCTTTATCCACATCGTCAGCAAAACGACTGATATAGTCACCTCCCTGTGGATATTCCTTCCATTTATTTCTCGTAGAAAACGCAAAAATGTCGGTGCTCCGTATATCCAGTTTTACCTTCCCGTCCGATAAGTCACCCAAATGCCCCGCAATGCTTGATAACGCTTTTTTCTTGGGTTTGCCCACCCGGTCGAATTCCAATACGCGAAAAATATCGTTGGCCTGCTCATAAGTGTAACCAACGGATTCAACCTGATTTAAGTATCCCATCATCATGCCAAACAGCAGCCGCGCAGATATGGGGTTCAGGTAGTCTTTACTACCGACATCAAATACAGTGTGCATGACCGCAGGCGCCATACCTTGATCAACGGGCACATGGCACAACAACAGAACACTATCCTGAAAATAGATATACCCGATCATTGATGCCAGTGAAATGATGTCTTCACTGGTAGAATTTGCTGTTATATTCAGGTGGGCATTGATGGAAGTGCCGGAGACTCCCTGATAGCCACCCTGAGTAATGAGTATGTCCCGAATCTTTATTTTGTTAACGAGGCCGGGGCTGATGGCCAGGATTGATTCAAGACGTTGACTCTGGTTCCGTGACAGTACTTTCCGTTGTTCCCGGTTCAACCTGGAAACTCCTTCAAACACTTTTTCCCCTAATATGCCGGCTGCATCTTTATTTGGATATACTTCATAGAACAGTTCGCAATCAGGGCTTGATAATTTCTCTGCGGCGGCAAAAACAGATATTGGAACAAGAAAAAGTAAGATTATTCTTGCCAGGCTCGGCATTATTTATCCCCGATCATGAAATAGAAAAGAACCGACGTTCAAAAAACAACTGCGCTATTAATCTCACGGTTCAATAGCGTCGTCACAAAACATCTGATTTTTCTTTCAGTAACTGAAATTCGTCCTCAGGTAGATGAACCGGCCATTGACGCCTATCGGCGAGAGAACATCGTATGGCAAATTGCCAAAATAGCTGATATCGAATATCGATTCATCCGGGTATTGATCAAGCAGGTTGTTACCCCCTACAGAAACACGCCAGTTATCGGTAATAGAATATCCGGCATCGGCATCAATAGACCATTCAGCGCCATACACCTGCTGTGGCTCAAAACCGCCGCCGAAATCAAATATCCGTTCGGTTTTTCCGAACCGCGTTGCTCTCACGAAGGCGGAAATGGTGTCATTAGACCATGCTCCGGTGAGAATCAGCTTATCTTTGGGCGCGGCTGTTTCGTAGGTGTTCTGCTCTTCGATACCGAGAATCGTTCGATCCGGATTATTGACTATGTCAGTCTCGGTGTCATTGTATGCAGCGGAGAAACTCCAGCCCTCGTGTTTGTAGGATGCAACCACATCAAAGCCTGTTGTTTCAGTATCTGCCACATTGGTAAAAAACCGGACTGCGCCAACACCGGCCACACCTGACACAGGTATATTTTGAGAGAGCGCAATACGATCATCGATATCTACTTCGTAGTAATCAAAGGTCAGACTCAAACCGCTATCATGAAACCAGACAAAACCGATGCTTTTACTCAATGATTCTTCAGCATCCAGCTCCACTGCTCCATTCGCCTGAGCGACAGGATCAGTCACGGGCAGGCTCAAGGTTCTTACCAGGGCGCCACCGGTGCCGAAACTGGTTGACGTGCCGGCAAAAAACGCCTGCGCGAGAGAAGGCGCCCTGAACCCGGTGCTGACACTGGCGCGAACGGCAAGGCCGGGAACCAGTTCATAACGGGCTGCAGCTTTACCGTTAACCGTATCTCCGAAGTCATCATAATCTTCAAACCTGCCTGCCAAAGAGAGCAGAAGATCTTCAGTAATATCAAACTCCAGATCGATATAAGCCGAATAGGCAAAACGATCCTCATCGACTTCATTGGAAGGCTGCAATCCTGCTCCTGCCTGCGCTCCGATCCTGGCCGTGTCACTATTACCGAAGGTGATGCAGACGGCACAGGCTACGGCAGTACCGGCGATATACGAATCCGGTTCACCTTGCTTTGTACTGTAATCCTCAAATCGAAACTCCAGGCCTGCGGCGACATTTACCGGGACTGTGCCGAACTCCATCCCTCTGGAAACATCAAAGTTCAGCACGGTTTGCGAATATTCATACTCGCCCGTATTAAATCTGGTCGGACTCTCCGTGCCCAGCGAAGAGTTAATAGTGTTCTTTATACCGTTGGAAAACTCATTGGAGCCATGCACTACGCTCGCATCAATCAGCCAGCCGCCAGACAATTCGCCGGCGATACCGGCGCCAATAGAGAAGTCGGTAATATCCACGTCACCAATCGGTACAAACCCCCTGGGATAGACTGAAGCAACCGAATTTGCGCTGACCGGATAGCGAAAGAAATTGTACCCTTCCCCATCACGATCCGAATAACTGCCAAAACTGTATAATTCGAAGCCTGAACTCAAATCATAGCCCGCGTTATACATCAGGTTGATATCACGTGATTCACCATCGCCCTGAAGATAGTTTCGCTCACCCGCCAAAGCATCATTCGGGGCGGCCTCCGGTGTCCCGCTGGAAGGGACCGGCACAATGAATTCAGCAAAACCTATCGTAGGAAGCTGGTCGAAACCTGACCGGTTAGTCGACGATCTGTCGCGGTACTCCACACTGAGGTTAATGAAACCGTTTTCGAAAGAAAATCCCTGGTTCGCATTGACAGTGACTGTTTCCCCGTCTGTGATATCCTTATCAACCGGTTCCAGTTCAGTGACATGGCCGCCATACGAAACCGAGATATTCCCACCTTCAGCATTATCTTTCAGTACGATGTTAATGACTCCGGCAATGGCATCCGAACCGTACTGGGCTGCTGCGCCATCCCGTAATACTTCAACGCGTTCAATCGCACTGATGGGGATATTATTAAAATCCACTGCCGCACTGCCTTTGCCCACCTTCGATTCGGTACTGATTACCGAATTAACATGGCGCCGCTTTCCATTAACCAGAACCAGCACCTGATCAGGGCTTAAACCCCTTAATTGCGCTGATCTGACAATATCCGTATGGTCGGAATTGGATTGGCGCGGCATGCTGAAAGAAGGAACGGTAGACTGTAACAAGCCACCCAGCTCTCCCCCGATATTGGGCGATATGGCCAGGTCATCAGCCGTAATGATATCCACCGGGACAGAGCTGTCTTCAATACTGCGGTCCTGAGAGCGAGTACCAATCGTAACGATTTCTTCAAGCTCGTTATCTGCAACAGGCTGAGATTCCTGCGCAACCAGCTGAAATGTGCAGAGTGAGAATAAGGTGATAACAGGAACCGTTATCAGGCTATTTAATAATTTCATTTTATTCATACCTGGCGGAGCTTCGCCTCATACCAACAAGCATGTGGTTATCAACGGTTGTGCATCGCAAAAGTTGTTGTAAACAAATTGAAATGCCCTGATCCGTAACAAACGGATTGCCTGTAGGTCGTCAAAAGATTTGGGACAGAGTGTCTGAAAAGTATAGACTGATTTACGGTCACCCGCTCATTTTAAAGAGCCGCCCCCTCTCCGCCATTCCCGCGAAGACGGAGAGCTAAGGGTGGCAAGAAGCCAGGCCACATCATATTCCCATATAATCATGCCCGCCATTAACAGGCTAAGCGCCCAATAAATTGGTTTGAGACCCTGCTGGTAGCAATACTCTCATGTATATTTTACTTTCTCTCCATCAATAAGCCCACCCAATGCTCAGGGAGAGGTCAATCAGTTATAATAATGGCTTAATGGGTGATATGAACATTCCAACGAACCGCACTAGCAATTTTTTAACTGAATACCTCGGTTCGTATCTATCAACCCGTTACGCATCCTCAGGCCAGGAATTGCACGATGCGCGTGATAACAAAACACCCCGCGCACGCTTTTATTTCAGCAGCGTGCATGCTTTAGTTTTATTTGTCATTCTCTGCACTTTGATATTCATTTAATGAACTTATTATGAAAAACTCAACTAGACGAACTTTTCCTCAAATATTAATCAGGCTGGTCATAGCCCTTCTCACAGTAAGTTTTGTCACAACAGCCTTTGCTGAAAGCGCGTCTCGAGAATCAAGAGGCTTGGCATTAAGCGGTGCGCAAATAGTTGGCCAGGGCTCGGCAGTCATCACCATTCGAGAGGGCAGAATCGAAAGCATTACCAGGGACCGTGCTGGCGAAAACAGCGATGTGATTGATTTGCAGGGCAGGTATATAGTACCGGGCTTCATTGACAGCCACGTGCATCTGGCCATAGGTTACACGCCGGAGCAACTAATACAGGGTGGCATTGTTGCCGCAGTCGATCTCTCAGCACCCTTGCATTATCTGGCCTCTGACTACGGCAAACTGCAGATCCAGTTGGCTGGCCCTATGGTTACAGCCAAACGGGGTTACCCGACCATGAGTTGGGGGGCGGATGGTTACGGCCTCGAGACCTTTGGTGTGCAGTCAGCCCGCAAGGCAGTAGATTTCCTGGTCGCTAGTGGTGCTCGGGTTATCAAGATACCGGTCGGAGACACCACCGGTCGCGGCGCAATAACGGGAATGAAGGAAAACAAATCAGTCCTGAATGACGAAGAACTGAAGGCCATCGTTGAGCAGGCACATTCTCATGGTTTGCGCGTTGTTGCCCACGCCATTACTGACGCTGCCGCCATGCGTGCCGCGAAGGCCGGTGCGGACGTACTGGCACACACGCCCACCGTTGCCCTGTCCGACGATACAATCGATGCATGGTCAACACGTGCGCTTATCTCCTCGCTTGCGGTACTTAAGCATGTGCCTGCAGCAGTGGATAATCTGCGACGCCTTCGAAAAGCCGGCACAACCATTCTCTATGGAACCGATCTGGGTTACTCAGAGATACCGGGTATCAATGTTGAAGAACTTGAACAGTTGCGCAAAGCCGGGCTCGACGGTGATGCCATCCTCAAGTCCGTAACAGAGACGCCGGCAAAATACTGGGGTTTCGAGGGGCTTGGTAGTATAGCAGTTGGTGCCCACGCGAATTTGCTGGTTCTGGACGCTGATCCACGTGACGATCTGTCAACCCTGGCACGCCCCCTCGCGGTGTATATAGACGGCATCGAATTCGATACCGATGCCTCGTCTAAGAATGATAACTGAACTGTATGTCTGGCGACCTCATCCCCGTAACCTGATCCACCTGCAGTTTTACAATTTTTCCAGGCCACACGGCGCTCACCTCGGCAAGACACCTTACGAAACCCTAAGAGAAAAGCTATCATGAACTCACGGACTGTCCTACCAGATCGTATCTATCACAATCGGCAGGCGCCTCGAACAGTATGATTTGTAATGCCGAATGGACCAGTAGCAGGGAGCAGGTCACTCGAAACTACAATTCAATCCATGAATGGTCTTCTTGAAGGGATGCATAGTATCCACCGAATCGAAAAGGAACTTAATAGAGCAAAAAGAAATGCAGAGACACAAATTGGATTACTTATAAGCAAAATGGAAAGTACTGTTGAGCTTACTAAGGCAGTGCAACAACGTCTTCAAGATTGCGCACGATAGAAAATACTGATTTTAATACTTAGCCGGGGAGTTCTGGGGACACGGTACTTAATTCTGGAATACTGTCAATTCTGGGGAGTTCTGGGGACACGGTACTTAATTCTGGAATACTGTCAATTCTGAAAAAGAAAAAATCGGGGCCAAAACAACGGCAGGATAATTAAGTATTGTGTCCCCAGAATTTAATTAATTCTGAAAAAGAAAAAATCGGGGCCAAAACAACGGCAGGATAATTAAGTATTGTGTCCCCAGAATTTAAGGACAAAGCATGTCAAAAAACTCAGACTTGTTTCCAACCAGTTGTTGACAGTACCCAATATGGGTATTAATATACCCAATATGGGCAATATAGAATCTTCACCACGACCCGCTTTGAGCGGAATAGCGGATGCACTGTTTTCAACTACCCGGCAGCGGGTACTGGCTTATCTTTTCGGCCAGCCGGACCGCAGTTTTTACGCCTCTGAAATAATTACGCTTGCAGGTAGTGGGTCCGGCGCCGTGCAACGCGAATTGGCCAAGCTTGCACAAAGCGGCCTGGTAACGGTACGAAGTATCGGCAACCAGAAACACTATCAGGCTAATCCGGAATCCCCTATTTTCCAGGAGCTCTGCGACATTGTGGACAAAACAGTAGCTCTGGTCGGGCCGTTACGGAAAGCGCTTGCGCCATTGGAGAATGATATCCCTGTCGCTTTCGTTTATGGCTCGGTTGCGAAACGCCGGGATACGGCGACAAGTGATATTGATTTGATGATTATCAGCGATACGCTGGCCTACGCAGATGTCTTTTCCGCACTTGAAGACACCACAACCAGACTTAACAGATCGGTAAATCCAACCGTATATACACGTAAGGAATTCAACCGGCGACTCCAGGCAGACAACGCTTTCGTCAAACGGGTCCTTTCCCAGCCAAAACTGTGGATAACAGGGAATGAAGATGACCTCGTCGCTGGATAATATCTGCGGGCAGGGGCAACCGCTGGAACATGAGGCGCCGGATGCACAGGAATATGCCGGTCTCAAGCAGTCTGGGTTGGCCCGGTTGCGGGACGCTGCCCGCCCTGAGTTGTCTTTGGAAAGTCGCTTTGATCTTGCGTACAACGCCGCTCACGCGTTGTGCCTTGCTGCCCTGCGGTGGCATGGTTACAGACCTCGCTATCGTTATATCGTTTTTCAGGCTCTGCCGCACACATTGAAGTTGGGAGCGGAAGTCTGGCGGGTGCTGGACAAATGTCACAAGATTCGCAATCTCAGCGAATATGAAGGCCATCTGAACGTAGACGAGCGGGTAGTCACAGACCTGATTAATGCCTGCCAGGCGGTGGCTGATGCAATCTCTGCATTGCCGCCATTACATAGTTAGTGGTATAAAAAAAACGGAGAGCTAGCCGTTTCCAATTTCAGGAAAACTACTATGCTTGCCTGATAAGATTATCATAAGTCTGAAATAATATTATAATATTTTCTGAAATAGCTTCTATATAACGCTATAATAGCATTATGAAAACAACTATTGATATTCCTGATGAGGAACTGGCGGATACGATGCGTTTTACTAATGCAAAAACCAAACGTGAGGCAGTGGTGACAGCCATTTCTGATTTCAATCGGCGTAAACGTATGGCGAGTCTCATAAAACATGCCGGCACCTGCGAGGCATTGATAACTGTCGAAAAGTTGCAAGAGCAGCGCCGCCAGGGCTGAGATCATTGATCCTTATCGATAGCTCATCCTGGATTCATTTGCTTCGCCCTGAAGGTGATCCTGCGGTTCGGTCCAGGGTCGAGAATGCACTGCAGTCTGGCGCGGCTTGCTGGTGCCCGCTTATTCAACTGGAACTGTGGAATGGCGCCGGCGGCAACCAGGAAAAAAAGGTTTTGCGGGATTTCGCCAGGGTACTCCCTGAACTTCCAATAACTGATGGTGTATGGCAATTGACGTATGACCTCGCCCGCCGGACTCGGGAGCGAGGTATCACAATTCCTGCCAGCGATTTGGTCATTGCGGCTTGCGCACAATATCACAAGGCGGATCTGGAAACCGCGGACAGCGATTTCGCAAGATTGGAAAATATTACCGGGAGATAAAGACTTTCAGCCTATAAACTTTGGAAAGTGACCTCCCCCCAATAAACTGGATGCAATTGCTTTTTCAATCAATGATAATGAAGCGGCTAAACAGCTCAAGGACGCCAAACAACAACTCTTTAAAACCGTTACTGAACAGAACCATCAGGCTGCATAGCGAGCACATGGATGGCTGCTATCAAGACCCAGAGTTCAGTATCATTTCTCTATTGGAATATACTCAGGGAGTCTGCTCTCTTCTTACCCGGCCAGGACTATAGGTCCCCCCCCTGTCTCTCGACTTGGTGACCCGGGTCAGGCTAGCCAGGTCACAGGTCACTAATGACTGTCCATAACTACAAATCCTTATTTGAAATTCTTTTGTTTCAATACATCTGCCGCCTTTTGCAGTGGCGCTTTTAATGCTTGTTCTAATTTACTCATATGCTCCAAGTGCCAAGCGATGGACTGTGTCCATGTCTCTTTATTAAACCCATCTGCCTCACAGGAAAATTCGATACGTGATGATTTCTTATCATCCAATCGCAACCACCCCAGAGCCTCACCAAACTCGGTCTCGATGTCGTCTTTTATGGCTGCAAGGAAATCAAAGAGAAACTTATTTTCATTAGTTACGCTACGACTTATCCAAAGCTCTACCCGTAGCTCTTTTTTGAGGAAAATCAGGTCGTAGAAGCAACCACTCAAGCCAGAACCTGCTGAAAGCCAGTGGTCATTACTTGGGCTGATATTGTCGTAGAGACTGCAAGGACTCTTGTGGAAGACCTCTAACGCTTGCTCCCAGTATTCGCGACGGACAGTGTGACGTTTTTTACTTACGACTTCCGTGCTCTTTTCTTCGGCTTCTTTGGCTTTGAAACCGATCATCAACTCCTTTGCCTCTGGCGTTGGAATAATCTGATCAATATTAATCAGTAACTGTTCACCCAACTCATAGGATGTCACCTTAAAGCATTGAATACTGATCCCCTGACTTAGCAACCATAAGGCGGTACTGGTGACTTCTTTGCGGAAATTTGCGGCCACCAGCATCAAACGCTGACTATTACCAGGGTTCAGCTTAACCTCGTCCAAGTCGGGCGCATCGAGAAATTCACATATTCGACTTGCTGCACCGACTGGTATATCTAGCAAGTCAACTTCACCAGTAACTGGTTCATATCGTTCAAGGAATTGCTGATAAATCTCAACAATCTGACTCTTGGTTAGGCTGGCACAGTAGGAAGCGTACTTCATGACCTGCCAGACCACATCTCGTCCACTGTCATCCAGCTTGTTCTCAATAATGACGAGATTACCGTCCTTATCCAATGCGAGAAGATCCAGGCGTTCACGGGTATCATCAAACCCGTCAAACTCCTTCTGGATAATCAGTAGCTCTTCTCCCAAGGCATCTGGTCGATGCGCCAGCCACTCTTGCAGGTGCTTGCGCTCAGTAAAGCCCAACTCACTGAAACGCTTCGTCTTAACTGGATTGATTCGATTGGTCTGATGATTCAACGTGAACATAGCGCCTCCATGTCTATACTTGAACCATTTCAGGCGTTATTCTGATTTTGCCAGTGACTGCGCTGTTAATTTGGGTTGTTTTGTACTCTTTCAATTTTTGACCCTCTCTTCTTTTCTGATCCACGAGCAGCTCAGGAAAATTTATCATTGGCCCTGTCCCCCTTTATGTATCACGAGCAGCACTGTAACAGCCGTCAAGGGTAAATCGCCAAATATAATTCTGATAATATAAGTGATAACATTAAAAAGCATGTTCTATTTTTTTGTATTATAATCAATAACATGTATAAATATTTGGCGGAGAGCTAGGCGTTCAGAATTTGGTGACAATTGATATTCCCTCCTCTATTATAGCGTTGCAGCATACAAAGACCGTACGGCCTTCTATATCTTATTGATTTTAATAACGTATCTAATGCATCAATACGGCCTGTCTGCGACTACGGAGACGCTATACGGCACTGAATAGGTTAAGGTTAGGTTGTTTTTTTTAACGAAAGATACCGATTCGGCGACCTAATTGCCATAAAAAAGGAATATTTTTATAGTTCATTTGGTTTCGGCATGCGTTGTACGGTTATGTTATTATCATCAGGTTGACAGAACCGGTACAGGAGTAATCAGACATGACACCGCAACCCATAACGCTGGACGACATCCTGGCCGACCTGGCGCGTTTTCCCGAGACCCTGCACCTACCGTTATTACATAACAGTCTGGGCAGCCCCTATGTGGTCATAGAAACTGATGCTGATACCGTCACAGCGTTGGGCAAGGAAGCAGCGGTCAATGCCTTCCGGCGGGTCTTGCTGGACCCGGTACGGGGCCTCGTCATGCTGATGTCACCTTCGCGCCGGCATGAGCGGTTGACCAGGGCGACTGACAGGTTCGTGCCAAGGTCGGCCACGCGCCTGGGGGTCGATTGTGAAATCCTGGGGTCAAACCGCTGGAGCGGCAAGGGGGTCAGCGTGGAAGCGGATGATGGTTATTACGTCGGAGATAAGGCTGTCAGGTATCTTGCCTCTCTGAAAGACAGTGAAGCGGCGGCGGATAAATTTACAGCAGACAATGCGCCAGACCTGGTGGTGGAGGTCACTTATAGCCACTACGATGCTGTGAAGATGGGACATTATCGCAGTCTGGGGGTCCCCGAGTACTGGCAGTTAAAAGCGTACAAGGGTAAACAGGACAAACTGCAGGGGTCTGATGTGGATTTCATCGATCTGCAGGCAACGCCAGCCCCGCTTCACATCCCGGTCTCCGGGAAACTGCACGGTATAACCCCGGCGGCACTGGCCGACTGCATGAACAGAATGAATACGGCCAGAGTGAGCGAGTGGGACGAGGTGATTGATCAGGTGTTACTCGATCATGGTGTTATTCTCATAGACACAGACGACAATGACGGTGGCGGCGCCCCGGCGGGCTTCGTCCCTGGCTGAGTGACTGCTCCTCGCTTTGAGCGACTGGGCGTCAGACATAAATCAGTAATTTTGTCCCCAAATTCTGAACACCTATGGCGGAGAGCTAGGCGTTCAGAATTTGGTGACAAATTATTCTCCTTCTTCTATTGTAACATTAGTGCATATAATGACTGGTCTATATTTTATATCTTATTGATTATATTGACTTATATGATAGGCTAATACGGTCTGCCTGACATTAAAGGGATGGTATAGTGCACTGAATATACGCAGGGTTAGGTTATTTTTTTACAAAAAAACACCGATTCGGGGATCTGATTGTTATAAAAACGTGTTGGTTTTATAACTCATCTATCCGAAGTGGCTAAGATCAACATCAACAAACCTGAGGCAGTAAGGAGACAACTTGACGATGCGATTAGGTTGCTCTTCAGTGGCAAAGACCCCGGGAAATTCCTGAACGACAGGTAGATCAGGTCACGGGGAGGGGGTCACTGATAACGTAATACATGCCCCAGCTGGTTATTGAAATCCTGTTCGGTGCACACTATACTAGACATCTTGTCTGCAATAAAAATGCAGAAATCAATGAGGAAATGCCCAGCTAATACGATGATAAACAAAGATTTTAAGGTCTCAAATAGGTCTCATATAGGTCTCATATAGGTCTTACACGGGACCGCGGGTCACAAAGTCATTCTGGACGGGTAACAGAACATGAACAGAACAGATGTATCAAAACTCATCGTTGAGATCGTTGACGCTGCTGAGACAACCGTCGGCAGTGATTATATTCATCGGGCATTAAAACAACGGCTGCGAGGCAAGGCCCCCGGGTACAGTACGGTTCAGAAAAAACTGGCGGAACTGGCAGAAGAAGGAAAACTTGCATGCACAAAGGTGGGTCGGGCACTTCAATACCAGCGATTGGCCGAAACGTCAAAGCAGGACGCCGGTGATAAGGCCGGGATTAAGGTCCCCGTCTCTGACGAGGGCAAAGCGGTCCGGGAGTATGTGCGCCGACCAAGTCACGAACGGGAGCCAGTTGGGTATGAGCCTGAATTCCTGGAAGACTATCTTCCCAACCATACCTACTACCTGCCGGAAACCATCAGACGGGATCTGTACTTGATAGGCGAGTTAAGGGAATCCGCGCCGGACGGTAGCACGTACCAGCCGGAGACGGTCAACCGGCTGCTGGTCGACCTGTCCTGGGCCTCCAGCCGACTGGAAGGCAATACGTACTCGCTCATTGACACACAAAATCTGGTCGTGGATGGGGTCTTTGCCGAAGGAAAAGATCGGGCTGAGGCCGATATGATCCTGAATCACAAGCACGCCATTGATATGTTGCTGGAAAACGCAGAGTCTTTGGACTACAACATGTACACGTTCTTGAGTCTGCACCATCTCTTGTCGGATAACTTGATGGGCGACCCAAGTGACTGCGGGCGACTGCGCCAGAAGATAGTCGAGATAGGCGGTTCCGCGTACAGTCCATTGGGGTTCCCGCAACAGGTGGAAGACTATTTCAGGATGTTCCTGGACAAAGCCAGGGACATAGAAGACCCATTTGAGCAGTCGTTCTTCACGATGGTGCACCTGCCGTACCTGCAGCCCTTCACCGACGTCAACAAGCGTACGGCTCGGCTCGGCGCCAACATCCCGCTGATCAAGAACAAGCTGTGTCCGTTGTCATTCATTGAGGTCCCGGGCAGGGACTATATTGAAGGAAACCTGGGCGTGTACGAACTGAATGACACCAGCCTGCTGAAGGATGTGTACCTGTGGGCGTACGAACGGTCCTGCCGACGCTATAACGCGATAAAACGTTTGAGCTCCAGCAGAGATCCATACCGTACAAAATACAAGCAACTGCTTTATTCGGTCACAGGGAAAATCGTCAAGTATAAACTTGATGCAACCGATGCATGCATTGCGGAACTGGCGCAAGACCGCGTTGTCAGCGGCGATACCGATAGATTCATCAATATGGTCAACGATGAATTGCAGAACATTATTACTGAGATTGGCCTGATTCGGTATGGTGTCAGTATAGAAGAATTCACAGCATGGCAGCAATATCAAGCGTCCAGGAATCGGCCTGAACAGGGCACGACGGTAGCCGTGCCGTGAGGACAACGTCTGCTGCGCAACATGCCGGTGGTGAAGATGTTTCCAGTGAAGCCGTAGAATTGCTCAGAGCGGCAGCACAAGAGACAGGCAACAGTCAAGGCGGCGCGCCACAACAAACCGGCGAGGATGAACCGGCACCAGAGGCACAAAGTATCGACTTCTGGCCCTGAGCGGTTGGTAGAAGTCCATGTCTACTGTCTCAACATGATAGGGTCAATGGACCTATCGGAAGGCGAAACATCCGCCCATAACCGGGTCCTTTTTGTCCCCAAATTCTGAACACCTATGGCGGAGAGCTAGCCCAAGTTTAACACCCATATTTATAAGTTCTTATTATTCAATCAGTTAGAATTGATAAATTCGGCGTCTGGCACTACAAAGTGCCTTTTATCCGTCGTTTAACCTATTACACGACCGTCTTCTGCGTGCCGCCGGGGTTCTCGTCCAGGCCTAACGCCGCATAGAGGGCCTGCTGTTGCGCCTCCGGGCGCGTGGCTTTACGGATATGCAGGGTACGTTGGTCGGCACAACGGAAGGTAGCGGTCACCCGCTGCTGTCCCCCCAGGATACGGCGCAACGTCGTCCAGCTGGCCGTCTCCCCGTGCGCCCGCAGACGGCGACGGATGAACTGCACGGCCTGATAGGCCAGTACGGTGATGAACAGGTGTCCCTCGGCGCGCGTCGGTGTCTGGTGAAACACCGGACGCAGCCCCAACTCCGATTTGAGTGCGCGGAACACGGCCTCCAGATCGGTCAGCAGGGTATAGGTGCGCCAGAGCTTTTCCGCATCCCAGTCGGTGAGATTACTGCGCAGGCAATACACGCCCGGATGCGTCAGCAGGGAGCCGCTATGGGGCCGGCATTGCCAGCTGAGGGACGCGGCCTGCTTGCCGCTGGCATCCGCGGTGACGTCAACAACATAATGTTGGGCAATACCGCGGCTTTGTTCGCGCAGCCGACCGATGCGTTGGTGGATACTGTTCAAACTCTTGCGCGTGCGGGGCCGCGACAAGCCGTCGGCCAGGCGTTGCAGCCCGGTCTCGAAACGCTGTTGCAGGCGTGCCGCGATGCCTTTCTCTTTCTCGGCCCGGGCCGCCGAATAACAGTACAGGCGGGCCTCACCCTCGTCCTGTTCCAGGGACAGTTGCACCGGCTGCCCGGAGGCGGTGTCTATCGTTATGGCCTGCTCCAGGTCGAACTGTCGGTGTCGGGCACGGCTCACCACCAGGTAACGGTAGCCCTGTTCACGCAGCCAGGCGATGTTGGCCTCGGTCGCTATCCCCCGGTCCAGCACCACCAGCGCCGCCGCCGGCGCGCCCAGCGCCGTCAGCATGTCTGCCAATGTGCTGTCTTCCCGCACATTGCCGGCAAACACCTGCGAACGGCGCACAAAGCCGCTGCCGTCCAGTACCAGACCCAACGTCAGCAACGGACAGTCACTGCGTTTCTCCTTCGAGTGTCCCCGGCGCGCCTTCGGTTGTACCCCGGCCTCACCCTCAAAATAGGTGTTGGTCAGGTCGTACAGCGTCACGGTGGGGGACAGGTCGAATAAATCACTCACCTGCCGGAACAGGTGGTGTTCGAGGTCGTCCCGGTGCGCCAGCAAGACGTCCGAGGCGCGATACAGTTGCATGGCGCTCAGCGCTTCAAAGTCCACCCCCAGCAACTCGCCCAGGGCGCTGCGTTGACCCAGCCAGGCATGGGTGGCGCGTTCCGACCCCGGCGCCGCCAGGCGCCCGATAATCGATCCCAGCGCCGCCGCCTGTTGCGGTCCGGTCAACCCCAGCCGGGCCAGTAACACCGGCACGCCCAGTTGTTGCAGTGCCCACAGGCCCACCGCTTCCACCCCCACCGCGCGCGGCCGCAGCAGCGCCAGCGAAGCGGCGACCACACTGTGTACGTCCTCGGCCGGGGAGGCCGCCGCGGCCGGCGCCGGGGCGCGGGCCAGCAGTTGCGCGGCGATGCGTTGCGCTTCGGTTTCCAGCGCCGCCGGACAATCCGGATCAAGCAGCTCGGTCTGGCCGGACAGCAAGTGTTCGATGCGGGCACATAACGTCGGCCACTGCGTCCGCTCGATGGCGTAGTGGCTGCCGAGGTTGAGCAGGGTGCGTTGGCGGACTTTCTCCCCCACGCGTTCGGCGCGCACCAGGCGGTAGGTGAAATAATCCTGACCGGTGTCGGTGCGACGGGTACGGGTGCGACGGATAAACATGGGGGACAGGATAGCGTGTCGGAAGGGGGCTGTCAAGAAGAAATATCACTTTATGGCACTACATTCATAAAATCCCTCATCCAACTATGAAAAATCAATTACTTAGAGGTGACTACAAGCGAAAATCAGCCAAAATTCGGGGTTCGAGTGTTAAACTTGGGGGGTGGGATTCGAACCCACGGTACGCAGAAGCGTACAACAGATTTCGAGTCTGCCCCATTCGACCACTCTGGCACCTCTCCGGGGCGATTATTTTAACCGATTACTACCGGCAGGGAAGATTTAACTACCCGGCCATGCAGTCGCCGTCAGTCACGAGTAACAAGCGGATGTGATTTGTGGGTTAGTCTTTGAGGTTGTATACGACCAGACCGCTGCGTAGTTTTGGTTCAAACCAGGTGGCTTTGGGTGGCATGATCTCGTCTTTATCGGCGATGGCCATGAGTTGTTGTATGGATATCGGACATAGGGTGAAGGCGACTGCCATCTCACCGCTGTCTACCGCTTCCTCCAGTCGTTTCGTTCCGCGGGCGCCGCCGACAAAGGCGATGCGCTGGTCGGTCCTCTGGTCATGAATGTCCAGTATGGGTTGCAAAATCTGGTCCGATAAGACACTGACGCCGAGCGCAGCGATGACATCGCCATCGGCAAACTTGTCGGCCCGGACGATTAACCGGTACCAGTTACCTGCCAGGTACATACCTGTTTCACGGTGTTGTTTTGGTTTAACCCGTTGCCTTCCCGTCTTTTCAACAGAGAACGATGCCTTCAACGCATGGAGGAATACATCCGTATCAAGGCCGTTGAGATCAGCAACCAGCCGGTTGTAATCCATGATTTCCAGTTGGTTATCCGGAAAATGTACCGCAAGAAAGTAATCATGGGCCGGATCAGTGTCATCATGCGAACGTTGGCCGTTAAATTCCCGGCTGACAGCGGCGGCGGCGGCGGTACGGTGATGCCCATCCGCCACGTAAGTAGCGGGAATCCTGGCAAACGCGGTGATTATTGCAGCGATGACACCGGAATCATCAATGATCCAAAACCGGTGTTGGACATTATCTTCATCAGTAAACTCGTATTCCGGCCGCGCTGTTTTTACGGATGCAACAATAGCGTCAACTTCGCGGTCATATCGGTAGGCAAACATGACCGGCTCCACGTCCAGCATGGTCGCGCGGATATGATTGACACGATCAGCCTCCTTGTCATGCCGGGTGAGTTCATGTTTTTTAATCTTTCCGGTCAGGTAATCCTTCACAGAGACGGCGGCAACAATTCCCGTCCTGGGCCGGCCGGCCATAATCAACTCGTAGACGTACAAACACTCATTCTCATCCCGGTTAAACGTTCCGTTGTCCATCAATGCCTGGAAATTCGCCGCCGCCGCTCGGTAGACCTCAGGACTATAGGGATCCGTACCTGCGGGAAAGGTGATCTCCGGTTTGACAACGTTCAGGAATGAATATGGATTACCGGCTGCCGCCACCCTGGCCTCTGCGGTTGTCAGGACGTCATAAGGCCTTGATGCGACCTTGTCCACTTTTTCCTTGTCGGGGCGATATCCCCTGAATGCCTTGATACGCAAATTGATATCCCGGTGATTAGTTGTTGGTTTTTAGTTATTTGTTTACTGGAAACTGAAAACTAACAACCAACCACTACAAACTGACCTGGATTACTTTATTGATGGTGTCAACGTCAGCGAGTTTATTCATTAATTCATCCTTCAGGGCAGTTGAAATGCCTATCACGGCAACCGACTTGTTACTGCCTGAAACGATACCCAACTGCATCCGTGAAATATTGATCCGTTCCCCTGCAAGCAAATTGCTGATGGCGGCGATCACCCCGGGTTGATCATTATGCCGGGTGACAAGCAGCTGACCTTCCAGCACCGCCTCGATCTCATAGTCATTGATACGTATCAAACGCGGGTGTTTCTTGTTGAAGAGCGTGCCAATCACCTCCGTGACGTGATCGCCGTGACGGACCGACAGGCCGACCGCTGAATGGTAATCCGGATGTTCGCCCCCCCGGGACTCGACCAGGTTCAGTCCCTGCTGCTCAGCGATATGTTTTGCATTTACCCGATTCACCTCTGCGGACATGTGGGTATTCAACAGTCCCACCAGTCCTTCCGTGGCAATGCTTCTCATATCCCTCTCGGCCGCTTCCCCGTAGAGTGACACCTCCAACTGGCGAGCAGACCCGGGAATCATGGGACCAAGCAGCTTCCCCAAGCGCCGGGCCAGGACCAGGTAAGGTTGCAGTTTCACCAATTCATCGCCGGAAACCGCCGGGAGATTAATCGCGTTGATGGGTTCGCCGGTTCGTAAATAAATGCATATCTGCTGGGCGATATCCATGCCGGTCGCCGCTTGTGCCTCGTGCGTTAATGCCCCCAGGTGGGGCGTCAGCAGGATATTGTCCAGGGTCAACAGGGGAGAATCACCAGGCGGCTCATTGCTGAACACGTCCAGCGCGGCGCCGGCGAGGTGCCCGCTCTTGAGCGCATCATACAGCGCCGTTTCGTCTACCAACCCGCCTCTGGCGCAATTGATCAACCTCGTTCCCGGTTTCATGGCTTTTATCCGCTCGGCATTGATAATGTGACGGGTCTTATCATTCAACGGACAATGCAGACTGATGTAGTCTGATTCTCTTACCAGTTCGTCAACTGTAACGCCGGTTACACCATCGGCGCGAAATTTTTCTTCCGTAACAAACGGATCATAGGCAAACACGTGCATATCCAAAGCCACGGCCTTGGCTGCAACGATCCTGCCGATATGGCCGTAACCGATGATTCCCAGTACCTTGCCGAACAGCTCCACCCCCATGAAGCGGGCGCGCTTCCATTCCCCTGCTTTCACTGACTTGTTAGCCTGTGGCAGGTTTCGACTCAAGGAAAAGATATGGGCGAGGGTAAGTTCTGCCGTGGTTGTTACATTGGCATCAGGGGTGTTCAGCACGGCGATACCTTTGCTTGTGGCATGATCGACGTCAATGTTATCGACTCCGATACCGGCCCTGCCTATCACTTCCAGGTTTTCGGCGGCGTCAATCACCTTTGCTGAAATCGTTGTGGCGCTACGTACGATGACGGCATGGTAAACGCTGACTTTCTCGCACAGTTCGGACTCGCTGAGGCCGTTGATATTATCAACGCCGATACCTTCCTGCTGAGACAGGAATGCATTGCCCTTCGGAGAGATTTTATCCGCTACCAGAATACGCTTCTGCATGATTCAATTTTGTGCCAAGTTAATGTTAATAGCCATAGAGAGCACAGAGGACACAGAGTAATATAATCAGGATTTTTCATTGTGTTCTCCATGGCAACCATTCAAAAACATTCTATTCGCCGATGATGTGTTGTATATTCTCGGTTAACGTACACGCCAGCCGGTCTACCTGTGAGCGATTGCCGCCTTCTATCATTACCCGCAGAACGGGTTCCGTACCGGATGGGCGCAACAGGACGCGGCCGGGTTTGTCCAACTGATCTTCAACCTCTTTGATCATTTTGTCGATCTCCGGGTATTCACTGATGTTCACCTGTTTCCGTAATTTTATATTCTTTAATGCTTGCGGATATTTCCTCATACCGCTTTTCAACCCGTGCAGGTTATCCCCGGTTCGTTGCATTGCGCTCAATACCTGTAACGCGGCGATAATACCGTCACCCGTATCGGAGAAGTTTCGATTCACAATATGTCCCGATTGTTCTCCTCCCAGCACCAGTTTTTTTTCATCCAGCAATTCCATGACGTAGCGGTCACCCACCTTCGCCCGGTAAAACTCAAGCTCCATTTCCCCTATAGCCTGCTCCAATCCCATGTTGCTCATCTGTGTGCCTACAACCCCGCCGTTTAACGTCTCCTTCTGCTCTTTGGCGATGATATAGACCGCTTCATCGCCGTCCACCAGTTGACCCGTATGATCCACCATGATTAATCGGTCGGCATCCCCATCAAGCGAGATGCCGATATCCGCTTTTTTTTCCAGCACGGTTTTCTGCAGCTTTTCCGGCATCGTAGCGCCACAACCATCATTGATATTGAAACCGTCCGGTTCCACGCCAATTGCGTCAACGGTGGCGCCCAACTCTTCAAATACTCTCGGCGCAATTTTGTAGGCGGCGCCGTTGGCGCAATCAACAACCACATGAATCCCGCTTAAATCACAATCGACCCCACTCTTGCAAAATTCTATGTATCTTCTCGGCGCATCCGTAATACGGCGCGCCTTACCCAATTTACTCGGGTCGATGACGTCGAGCCCGTTGGCTAATTTTTCCTCTATCTCCATTTCGACGGCATCCGGCAGTTTCCTGCCGTCCCTGGAAAATATCTTGATGCCGTTATCGAAATGAGGGTTATGGGAGGCGCTGATGACGATACCCGCCTCGGCGCGGGTATTTTTTGTCAGGTAGGCAACCGCGGGCGTGGGTACCGGCCCCAGCAGCCTGATATCCACCCCGGCAGCAGACAACCCTGCCTCCAGCGCGGATTCAAACATGTACCCGGAAACACGGGTATCCTTACCGATAAGGATCGGACCGCCGGCTTCTTTTCGCAGCACTTTGCCGATAGCCCAACCTAATTTCATTATGAAATCCGGGGTAATGGGCTCTTCGCCGACCTTGCCGCGAATACCGTCCGTATTAAAATATTTTCGTGTCTTAACCCGCATATCTCGCCAATTCGCTTGTCATCATCTGATAATCCTTTGCCGTCAATAAGTTACACTGATCATATCATTTTTGCCGCCCTCACAGACTGCGCTGGATGCGGCCTCGCTTGTCTTTTTGCGGCTGGCGGGCACGTGCTCCCTCAACCAGAGCTATGGTTATGCTTTCGGTCGCAGGCACCCGCCACCCGCAAAAATCCGGCGCGATCATCGCATCCATTGGTGAGATATACGGGTTAACAGTAATGGGACGTTCCTGATAATCCAATAACTTTGTATTGATGGATGTTATGTCTTGATAAAACAGCTATAGATTGCCAGTCACCCGTCATTCCGGTCCAAGCCGGAATGACGGGTGAGGATGATCATTTTACTCGCTCAGTATGCTTCCTTTTATGCCGGTCTTGCCGGCCCGTCAATGGCGGGGTCGTCAATAGATTTATCTTCGTCCTGCTCCTGCGCTTTATCCGGGCCCACTCGCGTACCGGAGGTCTTGTCATCATCGTTCCAGCCGGCCGGCGGTCCCGGTTCCCTGCCCTCCATGATGCTGCCGATCTGGTCCGAATCGATGGTCTCATACTTGATAAGAGCCTCGGCCATCATGTGAAGTTTATCCAGATTTGCTTCAAGCAGTTTCTTTGCGCGCTGGTAGTTCTTGTCAATAAGCGTTCTCACTTCCGCGTCGATATCATTCTGCGTCGCCACGGAAACCGTCGAATGCTTGGTCACGGAATGCCCCAAAAAGACCTCCCCTTCGTCCTCCTGGTAGGTCAATGGCCCCATTCTATCGGAGAGGCCCCACTTGGTTACCATATTTCTCGCAAGCAGGGTGGCGCGTTCGATATCATTACTCGCGCCCGTAGTAACGGCATCATCCCCGAAGATCAGGCTCTCTGCTATACGACCACCGAACAAGGAACAGATCTGGCTCTGTAAAAACTCCTTGGAGTAACTCAACCTGTCTTCTTCCGGCAAAAACATGGTCACGCCCAGGGCACGGCCCCGCGGGATAATGGTAACTTTGTAAACGGGATCATGGCCCGGCACCAGACGGCCGACAATGGCATGGCCAGCCTCGTGGTAGGCCGTCAGTTTCTTCTCGTCATCGCTCATTACCATGGAGCGGCGTTCGGCGCCCATCATGACCTTGTCCTTGGCGCGTTCAAATTCTTCCATGTCAACCAGCTTCTTATCCGCCCGGGCCGCAAACAGCGCCGCCTCATTAATCAGGTTGGCGAGATCCGCCCCGGAAAACCCAGGCGTGCCACGGGCAATAATATTAGGTTTCACGTCATCGGCTATCGCGACCTTGCGCATATGTACCTTGAGGATCTGTTCGCGCCCCCGAATATCCGGCAACGGCACGACAACCTGCCGGTCAAAGCGCCCGGGGCGAAGCAAGGCAGGATCAAGCACGTCGGGGCGGTTGGTGGCGGCGATGACGATGACGCCTTCATTGCCTTCAAACCCGTCCATTTCAACCAGGAGCTGGTTAAGCGTTTGTTCGCGTTCATCATGCCCGCCTCCGAGCCCGGCGCCGCGATGACGTCCTACCGCGTCAATTTCATCGATAAAGATGATGCATGGCGCATGTTTCTTGGCTTGTTCAAACATGTCGCGGACCCGCGAGGCGCCGACGCCGACAAACATCTCTACAAAATCAGAACCTGAAATAGTAAAGAAGGGAACCTGTGCCTCGCCGGCTATCGCTTTTGCCAGTAAGGTCTTACCGGTGCCCGGGGAACCTACCAACAACACGCCGCGCGGAATCTTGCCCCCCAGTTTCTGGAATTTGCCCGGGTCGCGCAGAAACTCGACCAGTTCGACCACCTCTTCCTTTGCCTCTTCAACACCGGCAACGTCATTAAACGTAATCTTGACCTGGTCTTCACCCAATAACCGCGCCCGGCTTTTACCGAATGACAGCGCGCCCCGGCCACCGCCGCCGCCCTGCATCTGTCTCATAAAGTAAACCCAGATACCCAATAACAACAGGATGGGAAACCAGGAGATAAAGGCATGGGCCCAAAATGAATTCTTGTTTGGCTCGGAACCCATAACTTCCACCTTATTTTCAAGCAAGGTCCCGATCAGGGCGTCATTGCTGGTTTCCGGGCTGTAGGTCTTGAACCTCGTCCCATTGGCCAGGTTACCGGAGATGGTACTGCCTTCAATGGAAACAGAGACAACCTTGCCGGTTTTCACGTCCAGGATGAACTGGGAATAGGGGATATCGGTGTCGGTGGGGCGAACGCTGAAATTTTGAAACACCATCATCAAAACCAGGGCGATTATCACCCACAATAATAAACTTTTTATCATAACGCCAAACGCCTACTTTGTTTTTGCAATCACCGGCAATTCACCCGTCATTGCGGCATAACCTTTTGCCAGTATATACACCTCACTGGAATTAGCCCGTGAGGCCCGCGGCTTGCAAATTGTAACCTTTTGAAATCTTTTCATCAATTCTTTTCTGAACGCATCGCTGTCGCTCCCCTGAAAGAGTTTGACCAGTAAATGCCCTCTATCTTTCAGTATCGAGCAGGCCAGGTGGCAAGCCGTTTCGGCCAGGGACAGGCTGTTGGTCTGATCGGTAGCGGCTATACCTGATAAATTGGGGGACATATCTGAAATTACAAGGTCTGCCCTGGATTTATTCAACTCGGCCATGCACTCCTGTAACAATTGCGCATCGGTAATATCGCCATGCAGGAAGGTTACGTTTTCAAGCGGTTGCATGTCCAGTAAATCAATGGCAATGACTTTACCGCCGGAACCGACTTTTTTGCTTGCGTAATCCGACCAACTGCCGGGAGCCGCGCCCAGGTCAACCACGATTTGTCCACGCTGGAACAACCCGTAGCGTTGATCCATCTCTTCCAGTTTGAACACCGCACGGGAGCGAAGCTGCCTGCTCCTGGCCTGGTTAACAAACGAATCCCGATTATGCTCCTGTAACCAACGCCTGCTGCTTTTTGCCATTTTAATATTTGGGGTCAGAGTAAAAATACAGTCAATTTGGCAAGTGGTAGTGGCTTGTTGTTAGAAAAATTTGGGGTCAGAGTAAAAATACAGTTATTGGTAGCCATTGCTTGTTTATTCCCAGGTATTTTTACTCTGACCCCAAATTTTTCTGACCCCAAATACCACTGGTCAGTCAAACATATGTAACAGATAATATTTCGTATTCGACCACGCCACCGGGGGCATTGACCTCGATCACGTCGCCCTCCCCCTTGCCGATCAGCGCCCGGGCAATCGGCGCCGTAATGGACAGCAACCCCTGGTCGATGTCCGCCTCCTTTTCTCCTACTACCTGGTAACGAAATTCCAGGTCGCTTTCAAGGTTCAGGAGATCGATGGTCGCGCCGAATACGATCTTTCCGTCGGCTTCAATCTTCTCGATGTCTATGATTTCCGCCAGGGCCAGGGCTTCATCAATCGCGGCGATACGCCCTTCGATAAAACCCTGTTGTTCCCGGGCGGCATGGTATTCGGCGTTTTCACTGAGGTCCCCGTGGCTCCTCGCTTCCGCTATGGCCTGGATTATTTTAGGACGCTGGACTGTCCTTAATTCGTCAAGCTGCCGGCGCAATCGTTCGGCGCCTTTTGCCGTCATCGCTGTTCTATTCATTGTGTAAATCCTGGAGGCAGTGGATGCGCTCAGTACGGTTATGCCTCAATGCTGCAATTATAGCCTTAGCACCGGCAATTGTGGTTGTATAAAATACCTTATGTTGTATTGCGGAAGTCCTGATGGAATGGGAATCCGTAATAGCCTGCCTGCCTTCCGTCGTATTGACAATCAAATCTATTTCCTCGTTTTTGAGCATATCAACGATGTGGGGGCGGCCTTCCCTCACCTTGTTTATCCCGACACATTCCAAGCCGGCCTTCCTCAGGGCCTCTGCCGTGCCCCGGGTGGCGCACAAGCTGAAACCCATTTCAGCGAATTCTCCGGCGACCAGCCTGGCATCCGGTTTGTCCTTGTCCCGAACACTGATGAATATCATGCCGCTTTGCGGAACATCCTGGTTGGTTGCCAGTATCGCTTTCTTGAATGCCTCACCGAAATTGTCGCCAACACCCATCACTTCCCCGGTGGATTTCATCTCAGGACCCAGTATCGGGTCAACACCGGGAAACTTGTTAAACGGGAACACGGCTTCCTTAACCGAGTAATAACCGGGCCTGGGAACGTCAGCAATACCTTGCCTGGCGAGGCTGATCCCCACCATGCAATTCGCCGCGATCCTGGCAAGGGGGACACCTGTTGCCTTGGAAACGTAAGGCACGGTACGGGAGGCCCGGGGATTAACTTCAAGCACGAATATGTCTTCCCCCTGGATGGCAAATTGCGTATTCATCAACCCGACCACGTTCAGGCTGCGCGCCATCTCCCGTACCTGTTCGGCGAGGCGCTGCTGTATTTTTTCACTCAAACTGAACGGCGGCAACGAGCAGGCAGAGTCGCCGGAATGAATTCCGGCCTGCTCAATGTGTTCCATAATACCGCCGATAATGACATTTTCCCCGTCGGAAAGCGCATCTACGTCAACCTCAATAGCATTGTCCAGGAACCGGTCCAACAATACGGGAGAGTCATTGGACACGGCCACGGCCCGGTGCATGTATTCCTTCAGGTCTGCCTCGTTATACACGATCTCCATGGCCCGGCCACCCAATACGTAGGAAGGACGCACGACGATGGGGTAACCGATTTCCTCTGCATACCTGACTGCATCCGGCAAATTTCTCGCGGTGCGGTTGGACGGCTGTTTAAGACCTGTTTCCTGCAATAACTTCTGGAACCGTTCCCGATCTTCCGCCAGGTCTATCGAATCCGGGGTAGTGCCTATAATCGGCGCGCCTTCGGCTTCCAGTTCACGGGCCAGCTTTAACGGCGTCTGGCCGCCAAATTGGACGATCACGCCCCGGGGCTGTTCCAGGTGAATAATTTCAAGCACGTCTTCCAGCGTCAAGGGTTCAAAATAGAGGCGGTCAGAGGTATCGTAATCCGTGGAGACGGTTTCCGGATTGCAATTCACCATGATGGATTCAAACCCGGCGTCACGCATGGCAAACGCGGCCTGGACGCAGCAGTAATCGAATTCAATGCCCTGCCCAATCCGGTTGGGCCCGCCGCCCAGCACCATGATCTTTTCCCTGGCAGACGGATTTGCCTCACATTCTTCATCATAAGTCGAATACATGTACGCAGTGGTTGCCGGGAACTCTGCGGCACAGGAATCAACCCGTTTGAAGACCGGTCGTATGTTTAAATCATGACGCCGCCGCCTGAGCCGGGCTTCACTGATGTTTAATATCGCGGCAAGGCGACTGTCAGAGAAGCCTTTTTGTTTTAACCGGTAGAGGCGCTCCCGGTCAATTGTCTCCAGGGCAGCCCCCGACAGGCGTTTTTCCTCATTAATCAGGTCTTCAATTTGCGCCAGGAACCACGGATCGATGTGTGACAGGGAATGGACCCGGGCCAGTTCCATGCCGTGACGAAAAGCCTCGCCGACGTACAGCAGACGTTCCGAACCGGGGGTTTGCAGTTCACGGGCTATCTCCTGCACGTTATTTTCATTAACTTCCCGGTAAATATTGGTAAAACCGTCCACCCCGGTCTCCAGCCCCCGCAACGCTTTTTGCAGGGATTCCTGGAACGTCCTGCCTATTGCCATGACTTCACCGACCGATTTCATCTGGGTCGTCAGTTGCGGATCGGCCTGGGGGAACTTTTCGAACGTGAATCGGGGCACCTTGGTAACGATATAATCAATGGTCGGTTCAAAAGAGGCCGGCGTGGCGCCTCCGGTGATTTCATTATCCAGTTCATCCAGGGTATAGCCGACCGCCAGTTTTGCCGCCACCCTGGCTATCGGAAACCCTGTTGCCTTGGAAGCCAGGGCGGATGAACGCGAAACACGGGGGTTCATTTCGATAATGATCAACTCACCATTATCGGGATTGACTGCGAACTGCACGTTGGAACCGCCCGTATCCACCCCTATCTCCCGCAACACCGCAATTGAAGCGTCACGCATCAACTGGAATTCCTTGTCCGTCAGGGTCAGCGCGGGCGCTACGGTAATTGAATCGCCGGTATGCACACCCATGGCGTCAACATTCTCGATGGAACACACGATAATGCAGTTATCTTTGCTGTCCCGGACAACTTCCATCTCAAATTCCTTCCAGCCGATGACGGATTGTTCCAGCAGTATCTCATTGACTGGTGAGGCCTCCAGGCCCCGCTCGCAGATTTCGATGAATTCCTCTTTGTTCCAGGCAATGCCGCCACCGCTTCCCCCCAGGGTGAACGAAGGACGGATGATCGTAGGGTAACCAATCTGCTGCTGCAGCTCGATTGCCATTTCAAGATCATGGGCCAGGACCGATTCAGGCATGGCCAACCCTATCTTTTCCATTGCAGCATGGAATTTTTCCCGATCCTCCGCCTTATCGATAGCCTCCCTGTTGGCGCCGATCAATTCCACGTCAAATTTATCCAGCACGCCGGTCCGGGCCAGGTCAAGCGCACAGTTGAGACCCGTTTGTCCGCCCATCGTCGGCAGCAGCGCATCAGGACGTTCTTTTTCAATTATTTTTGCAATAGTCTGCCAACGAACAGGCTCAATATAAGTGGCGTCAGCCATCTCCGGGTCAGTCATAATGGTTGCCGGATTAGAATTCACCAATATGACCCGATAACCCTCTTCACGCAAAGCCTTACAAGCCTGTGCGCCGGAATAATCAAACTCACAGGCCTGCCCGATGACAATGGGACCGGCCCCGATGATCAGCACACTGTTTATGTCGGTTCGTTTAGGCATTAATTTTCTTCCATCAACTCCATGAAATGATCGAAAAGAGGTTTGACGTCATGGGGACCGGGACTCGCTTCAGGATGTCCCTGGAAACCGAATGCCGGTTGCTCATTATGATGGATTCCCTGCACCGTACCATCGAATAATGACCGGTGCGTCACCGACAAAGAGTCGGGAACCGACGCTTCAGCAACGGTGAAGCCATGATTCTGACTGGTGATCATGACCTTACCGGTAGCCAATTCCTGTACCGGGTGATTGCCGCCGTGGTGACCGAACTTCATTTTCACCGTTTCCGCCCCACAGGCAAGCGCCAGCAACTGGTGCCCCAGACAAATACCAAACACAGGGACCCCCGCCGCCACAATTTCACCAATGGCAGTAATGGCGTAATCGCAAGGCTCAGGATCACCCGGGCCATTGGACAAAAATACGCCATCAGGGAAACGGGAGAGCACCTCCACCGCTGGCGTTGTCGCCGGCACTACCTCCAGTTCACAGCCCAGGTCGGACAAAATACGCAGGATGTTTCTTTTCACGCCAAAATCAAAGGCCACCACCTTGTGTTTTCGCGCCGCGTCCGATTGCCCGTACCCTTTGCCAAGAGACCAGGCGCCCTCCTTCCAGCGGTATTGTTGCGGCGTAGTCACTTCCCGGGCCAGGTCCATGCCTTGCAGACCGGGAAAACCCCGGGCCAACTCCAGCGCGCGTTCTTCATCCAACTGAGCGCCGGCGAGAATACAGCCGTCCTGCGCCCCCTTGTCCCTGAGCAACCGGGTGAGCCGCCGGGTGTCAATATTGGCAATGGCGACCATGTTGTTTGCATTCAGGAAATCGGGAAACGATTGTTCGGTGCGCCAGTTGCTCGGTATGTAAGGTGTTTGCTTGATGATTAGCCCGGCGGCATAAACCCGGACCGATTCCGCGTCTTCCGAATTGGCGCCCACGTTACCAATCTGCGGCTGGGTAAAGGTGATTAACTGGCGGCAGTAAGACGGATCCGTAAGGATTTCCTGGTAGCCCGTTATCGAGGTATTAAAAACAACTTCCCCCACCGCTTCACCGTCAACACCGATGGATTCCCCATAAAACAAACTACCGTCTGCTAACGCTAGTAAAGCCGAATGTCCCAAAAAATACCTCCACGGAAGTAACACATATACAAAACGGGAGCAATCTCCCGATTACTCCCGTTCATCCAATGTCCTACAGTTTACTGGAGTTATAGCAAAACGTCTATTTGCTGCTGACAGTGTCGAATAATGTTCTTCCCTGTGAAAAAAAATTCATGTAATATTATTGCATCCTACAAAGTGCAAGAATATCGAAGATACGAGATAACAGGTGACAACACAGCTTATCGGTACGCGGATCAAAGCTCTGCGCGAGGAGCGCAAACTCTCGCAGGACAGCCTTGCGCGAATGTTCGGTTTTAAAGATCGGCAGACCGTCTCGGCTATTGAGACCGGCGCTCGACGTGTGACAGCGCGGGAATTGACGCTCGCGATCGAGAAGCTTGGTGCGCCATTGGAATATTTCACCGATCCATTTCTGCTCGCTGGCGAGGGAAATTTCTCCTGGCGTCAAACCGATGTCGACGCCGAATGCCTCAAAGAGTACGAACGAAGTGCCGGTCGATGGATTGCCGCATTTCGTTCCCTGGCGCCACGTGTCGGGCACAAGACCCCGTTTATGCGTCGGACACTCGGTCTTAGCCGTCATTCGCGATTCGAGGACGCAATGCACGCTGGCGAACGGTTCGCCGCTGAGTTCAATCTCGGCGAATCTCCGGCGACGCGCTTGATCGACGTCATGGAGCGGGAACTTGGTATCCTGGTTCTTATGGTGGACGCAGATGACGGTATTTCGGGTGCGGCCTGCCGCCTGCCGGATCTGGACGCGGTGCTGATCGCGCGCAGTGAAGTTACCGGCCGCCGTCACTTTAATCTCGCCCATGAGTTATTTCACATCCTCACCTGGGATGCCATGCCGCCCGGGCATTCCGAAGAGGCGCAAGAAACCGGTGGGAATCGCGTGGAGCAACTTGCCAACAATTTTGCGGCGGCGGTACTCATGCCGGCCGTTGTGCTGGAGCGGTTTGGCGATTGGTCAGGCCTGGTCGGGGAAGAGATGATCTTACAGTTGAACGCGGTCGCGGACGAGTTGCACGTGACGGCCTCGGCGCTGAAATGGCGCCTGGTTGCACTCGGAGTGTTAAAGCCGGCGACGGCGCGTTTATTACCCGAGGCGGCG
The DNA here is from genome assembly GCA_965248145.1 of Gammaproteobacteria bacterium. GTDB lineage: Bacteria > Pseudomonadota > Gammaproteobacteria > Eutrophobiales > Eutrophobiaceae > JAAXHV01. Next base: position 3,307,527 of record OZ252091.1, read on the forward strand.
CTACGTAACAACGGACACGGCCTCGCGGAGACCACTCCACCCCCATTGTTCTCGAAGCCGTTTGCCAATATCCTCGGGCTTGCCATCGATGGAGGGCATGTCTCGGTCCGGCGCATCGCCGGTCTGCTTGACCTGACCGTCGAAGACCTCGTGGAGTTGTTCTCAACACATGGCGTCGAATGCACGGTAGACCTGTGAAACATTATGGCGCTGCACCGTGGTCCCGTACTGGTCGATACGAATGTCATTCTGGAATCCTACCGCGTGGGGGCATGGCGCGCATTAGCCGGGGGCTACCCTATTGAAACAGTGGAGGACTGTGTGGCCGAAACGCAAACAGGGTTCCAGCGACGGCGGCAGGAGCGGCAAATCAATGCGGCGGAACTGCGCGCATCGCTCGCCGCGGTTCATTCAGTCGGAGTCCAGGAACGTGCTGAACTGGTGATTCGCGTGCCTGATATTGCCCTGGATATCGGCCCCTCCATTACAAAGAAATGTAACCCTACACTGAGGTCTTGTTTGAGTTATGTACTTCAATTAAGGGAGATTTCATAATGACCTATGATAATACGTCTGAGGTTAAGGAACTATCCATGCAGTATGGATTTCAAGCCAAACCTGTCTCAATGAGAAATACCCATCATGCTGCAATGACCGAGTTGGTCATTGGAAAGGACCTGAATTGGATGAGAGGAATTGACAGGGTGCTTGAAGAACAAGCCCGATACAAAACCAAAAAATGAAAAAGTGACAGGTCCAGAACAGACAGCGGAATTAAGCGCCCTGATATTGGCGGCAGGTGGCTCGAGCAGGTACGGTCAATGTAAACAACTCGTTGATATAAACGGTTCCAGTCTGGTCCGGATTGCAATTAATAAACTTGAATCGATATTTCCGTACAACCGGATAAACGTTGTTGTCGGGGCAAACTCGGAAGCAGTGCTACATGATATCAGGGACTTGCCGGTAACCGTGGTTTATAACAGGCATTGGCAAAAAGGCCTGGCGACTTCCCTCAAGGCAGGAGTAACCGGCATTGAACCGGATTGCCGGGCTGTCATGATCACATTGTGTGACCAGGTGCTGGTGGCGGAAAATCACCTGGAACAATTAATTAGCCTGTGGATTAATCACCCGTCTAAAATCATCGCCAGCGAGTATGCCGGTACTCTTGGAACCCCGGCCATCATCCCAGTTGATTTTTATCCGCAAATCATGGCTCTGGACGGCGATACGGGAGCAAAATCCATACTGGAAAACAATACCGATCAACTCATAAGGTTACCCATCCCTGAAGCCGAATTTGATCTTGACATCCCGGCTGACCTGGAAAAGCTGAAGAAACTGCAATCGGCAGCCTTCGGCCAGAAATAACGTATTACCTGGACTAATTGCCTGTTAATCTGTGAGTGTTGTTGAAGACTCATTATCACAAAGATTAACCTGGTCTCTATAGGTTGAAATTCTTGTTTCAGCTAATTTGATATAGGCCGGGTCGATGTCATAAGCCACGTAATTCCTGTGGTCCTTTAAAGCAGACAGGCAGACAGTCCCGCTTCCCGCAAACGGGTCGAGGACCACGTCGTCCTTGAAAGAGTATAATTGAATCAACCGGTGCGGCAGTTCTTCCGGGAAAGGCGCGGGATGTCCGATTTTTTTTGCGGATACTGCCGGAAAATCCCAGATGCTCCTGGTCCATTCAAGAAATTCCTCCTTCTTTATCGTATTCTCCTTGCCTTCCTTTTCTCTTGAAAATGAATCCTTGGAAAACACCAGTATATACTCGTGAACGTCTCTCAATACGGGGTTTGTCGCGGACAGCCAACTGCCCCAGGCGGTAGATGAACTGGCGCTCGAACCCTTGTTCCAGAGAATTTCACCTCGCATCAGGTAACCGATGTTTTGCATCCCTTCAATAATGTATCCATGCAACGGGATATACGGTTTTCGCCCAAGATTTGCGACGTTGATACAGGCCCGACCGCCGGGAACCAGAACCCGGTAAGTCTCTTGCCAAACAGCATTGAGCAAATCCAGGTACTCATCAAGACTTAAATCATCATCATATTCTTTGGACGCATTATAAGGTGGGGAAGTAATCATCAAATGAACGCTGTTATCCGGCAATTCATCCATTGTTTCACTCGATTTACAGAAGATTTTATTCAGATGCTCCGGGGGAATTTCATTTTCAATATAGTTTACTTTTCCCTCGCTATTCAAACCTTCATAAAGCCTGGAATTGTAAAATTTTGAAGAATCATGGTTGATTCTCCCGGACGTTCCATAAGCGCTTGTTTCCGTTCCTGGTTTCCGCTTTGTTCGATCATGTGACTGACTTGCCATACTATTGAAGAAAGCTGGGCTATGGGCTATGCGGGTGTCGTGAATCAATCGGCAGGGGCGTGTTTTGCCCTGTCATAGGCCGCTTCCCAGTTATCGCCGTCAAATGGCTGGACTGCAATATTCTTTATGTGCGTCCTGTCCAGGCAATTGAGGTTGACGCTGTACCCCTCGGGGTAAGATCGGGGGACATAAAATGACTTGACGCCGCAGGTACTGCAAAACAGGTGTTTTGCCATGCCCGTATTAAACGTATAAGTCGATAATGCTTTCTCGCCCTGCAACAACCGAAATCGTGACTTGGGGACTTGCAGGTGCAAATAACCGCTCATTCGGCAAATGGAGCAATTGCAATCAAGCACCGGGATGTCAGCCGGTGCATCCACCTCAAACCGGACCGCGCCGCAGTGACATCCTCCCTTATGGATAAACAAGTCTACGCTCATATTTCGTACTCTCCAGTGTGATGCAGGCGCTCAGTTCTCATGTTATTTGCTTAACTTTTAGATAAACTGTTCCTTTATGTCAACCGATATTTTTCATCCTGCCACGGCTGCCTGGTTTCAGGCCGCATTCGATTGTGCGACGCCGGTACAGGAAGATGCCTGGCCGGTGATTAAACAAGGCCGGCATACACTGATTGCGGCGCCGACCGGCAGCGGCAAAACCCTTGCCGCCTTTCTTGCGGCAATAGACGACCTGGTGCGGGAAGGTCTAGCCGGCGGACTGGCTGACGAGACATATATATTGTACGTCTCGCCCCTGAAGGCCCTGTCCAATGATATCCAGAAAAACCTCCAGGCGCCGCTGCAGGGCATAGAAGACATTATTCAGGCACAGGGATTGCCGGCCGTGAATATCCGCGCCGTGGTGCGTACCGGCGACACCTCACAGTCAGAGCGCGATCGCATGCGGCGGATACCGCCCCATATCCTGGTCACCACCCCCGAATCACTCTATATTTTGCTGACCAGCGTCTCCGGCAGAAAGATACTGCGTACCGTGCGTAGCGTTATTATCGACGAGATTCACGCCCTGGCTCCCAACAAACGTGGCGCACACCTGTCGTTATCACTGGAACGACTCGATGCGCTGGCGGAAAACAGGCCCGTCCGCATCGGCCTGTCCGCGACCCAGCGACCCATTGAAGAGATTGCCCGCTTCCTGGTCGGGAACCGTGGGGAACACTGCAACATCCTGGATCGCGGCCATGTCAGGCAGCTTGACCTGGCGCTTGAACTCCCCGGCTCTCCTCTGGAGGCCGTCATGGCCGGCGAAGTGTGGCAGGAATTGTACCGGCAACTGACCACGCTTATTGAGCAACACAAAACTACGCTGATCTTTGTCAATACCCGCCGCCTGGCTGAGCGGGCAGCCCGTCACCTGGCTGAACTGGTCGGTGATCAATACGTTACCGCCCACCACGGCAGCCTGGCAAAGGAACACCGTCTCGATGCCGAACAGCGGTTGAAACGCGGTGAACTCAAAGCCCTGGTTGCCACCGCGTCTCTTGAGTTGGGTATCGATATAGGTGACGTTGACCTCGTGTGCCAATTAGGCTCTCCCCGGTCCATTTCCACTTTTTTACAGCGCGTCGGCCGGTCCGGCCATCAACTGGAAGCGATTCCCAAAGGCCGCCTGTTTCCCATGACCAGGGATGACCTGGTGGAATGCGCGGCGCTGCTTGACGCGGTCCGGCGCGACGAGTTGGACCGGATAAGGGTCCCGGACGGTCACCTGGATGTCCTGGCGCAGCAGGTGATCGCCGAAACGGCCTGCCGGGAATGGCAGGAAGACGAGTTGTTCCAACGGATCACACTTGCCTTCCCGTACGGAGAATTGAAGCGGGAAAAGTTTGCCGAACTGCTGAACATGCTGGCGCAGGGATTTTCAACGCGGCGGGGCAGAAAGAGCCGGTATATTCATTATGACGCGGTCAACAAACGTATCAGGCCCAGGAAGGGCGCCCGGTTGACCGCCGTGACCAATGGCGGCGTGATACCGGATCAATTTGACTATGACGTGGTGCTGGAACCGGAAGACCATTTTATCGGGACCTTGAATGAAGACTTTGCCTTTGAAAGCCTGCCCGGCGATATCTTTCAACTGGGCAATACGTCTTATCGTATCCTGAGAGTCGAACAGGGCAAAGTCCGCGTTGCAGACGCACAGGGACAGCCCCCCAATATTCCTTTCTGGTTTGGCGAGGCGCCGGGCAGGTCTGATGAACTCAGCCAGTCGGTGTCCCGCTTACGAAAAATCATGGATGAAAAACTAACCCGTGGCGCGGATACCGCGAACCGGTGGTTGCTTGACGAATTAAAGCTTTCCGAAGAGGCGGCGCAACAGTTGACCGAACACCTGGAAGGCGCCCGCGCCGCCCTGGGACGAATACCGACCCAGCAGGATATCGTTTTTGAGCGGTTCTTTGATGAGGCCGGGGACCAGCACCTGGTGATACACAGTCCCTTCGGGTCGCGCATCAACCGCGCCTGGGGCCTGGCCATGCGCAAGCGATTCTGCCGGCAGTTTAATTTTGAATTACAGGCCGCCGCCCTGGACGACAGCATTGTCATATCATTGGGCGCCATCCACAGTTTCCCCCTGGATGACGTGACCCGATTCCTCAACGCTGCCAGTGTCAGGGACGCGGTCAGCCAGGCAATGCTGGCGACACCCATGTTCCCCACACACTGGCGCTGGAACGCTACCACGGCCCTGGCGCTCAGGCGCAACAATAATGGACAAAAAGTACCCGCACAATTCCAACGTACCGACGCGGAAGACCTCATGGCCGTGATTTTTCCCGAGCAACTGGCCTGCCAGGACAACCTGGTCGGGGAAAGGGAGATACCGGCGCATCCACTGGTCGAGCAAACCGTCAGCGATTGCCTGAATGAACTGATGGATATCGACGGCCTTGAAAAAATCCTGCGCCGGTTTGAGGACGGGCAGGTACGCTTTCATTGCTGTGACCTGGGCGGTCCTTCACCACTGGCGCGGGAAATACTGACCGCGCGTCCCTACGCATTCCTCGACGATGCACCCGCGGAAGAACGGCGCACTAACGCAGTCATAGCCAGACGCTTCATGCATCCTGCCGATGCTTCGGAACTGGCCCGGTTGAGTCCGGTAGCTATTGCACGAGTCCGTAGTGAGGCCTGGCCGGATATCAATAACGCGGAAGAACTGCATGACGCGCTGATGATTATGGGCGTCATGACCGGGCAGGAAGGTACAGGAGACAATCCGGCACAGGTAAACGGCCACGATCGGCTGGCCCCACTCATGGAGGAGAAACGCGCTGCCATCCTGCAAACCGGGAAACAAACCCTCTGGATATGCGCCGAACGCCTGTCCCTGATTGAAGCTGTATACGCCGGCGCGAAAATGGCGCCCTTGTTGTCAGCCCCTTGCCCGGATGTCCATGGATTACAACTTCCCATGACTGTCCATGAATTACAGGATTCCGGCATTCACCGGGATAACGGTGGGGGGGTATCACTCAGCTCTGAAAAAGCACTGCCGGATGAGATGACGAACGGGGGAAAGTGGACAAAAGAGGCTGCTCTGGTCGAGTTGATCCGCGCCCGGCTTGAGTGCAGCGGCCCCGTGACGGAAACACGGCTGGCCGTGCTGTTTGAAACAACCAGGACTGAAATCAACGCGGCACTTCTGTCATTACAGAATGAAGGTTATGCCATGCAGGGGCATTTTACCGACGGCGTCGCAGAAACGGAGTGGTGTGAACGGGGCCTGCTTGCCCGGATACACCGGTACACCATCCGCTCATTACGCGAGGAAATTCAACCGGTCACGGCCGCAAACTATATGCGGTTTTTATTTACGTGGCACGGTATGGGCGAGCTGCGGCCCGAAGGAGACAACGCCCTGCTGGCCGCGCTGGACAAGCTTGAAGGTTACGCCATTCCCGCGGCCGCGTGGGAAAAGGATATTCTTCCGGCCCGGATCAAAAACTATTCGATAACGTCGCTGGACCGTTTGTGCAGTAGCGGTCGCATTGTGTGGACGCGCCTGCTTACCAACAGGTACAGGTCGAAATGGGGCGAGTCTTCCGCCAACAAAACGGTATTGTTGAGGAACACACCCATCACCTTAATAGAGCGTGATAACCTCGGGATATGGCAGAAACTGCTAACTTTGAGGCAGGATGAGGATATCAAACTATCGGCGGCGGCCCAAAAAACCCTGGGCATTTTACACCGGCACGGAGCGTCATTTTTCGTGGACCTTGTCCGCCAAACCGGCCTGCTGCGCACCCACGTCGAAGTGGCGCTGGCGGAGCTCGCCGCCTGCGGACTTATTACGTCCGACAGCTACGCGGGGCTGCGGGCGCTGATTACTCCAGAGAACAAACGCCCCGTCTACGCCCACCGGAACCACCATCGAAGAAGAGCGGCAATTATCAATGACATCGATGCCGCGGGTCGCTGGTCGATCATCCATTCGCCGGAGGAAGATACTGAAAATTCATCAACATTCAACTGGCCGAGTACGGATGAAACTACGCTCAATGCCATTGCCCTTGTATTGCTGAAACGCTACGGGGTCGTGTTCAGGAAGGTATTGGAGCGCGAACCGGATCTACCTCCCTGGAGAGAGCTGTTGTATGCCTACCGTCGCATGGAGGCGCGGGGTGAAATTCGCGGCGGGCATTTTGTCGAAGGCTTCGAAGGGGAACAGTTTGCCCGGTCGGAGGCGATTGCGTTGCTGAGAAAACAAAAAAATGAGTGGCAGGAACTACCCTCTGCTGTCATATCCGCAACCGACCCGTTGAATTTGATTGGCACAATACTGCCCGGCGAACGTATCCCTGCCGTACATACCAATAGAATATTATTCAAGAACGGTTTACCGTTTGCGAAACAACTGAACGGCGTGACTACCTGTCTCACGGAAGTCGACCCTGCCTCCCGCTGGGAAATCGACAACCTGCTGACCCGCCAGCGCAATCCTGCGGGGCGAACCGGAATAAAGAAAAAGATACTTAACGTGTCTTTTCCCCGGTGAGCGAAACAACAGGGATGTTGTGGCTGGAGTTGAACGAAGCCACTGAAGTGGCGCCATGGATGGCAGGCTAAGCTCTGCCGACCTGCGTGAAAAAGACCGGCGAAGCTTGCCCCTTACAATATATTATCTGAGGCAATCCACGTCATCTGCGGATTATACGAAGGAAAAGGTTCTTAATTCCGTTTTACTTTCATCACGCTGCCGGCCTGTTCGGGCGTCGGCAGAACGGCATGACTTTGTCTGATTTCGAGTAATTTGTTCATGATCGAAGGCGGCATCTTCGCCACACGTCTTACACTCATATCCACGTACAGGCATAACAGCTCGCTGGTTGCGGCAAGATAGCCCTCTCCGGCATGGTACATCCGGTGAAAATAATGAAAGCGTTTTTCATCATAATCCAGTAACTGGGTTGTGACGAACACCTCGTCGCCTTCTTTCACTTCCCGGACATAGTTGACATGCAGCTCCGCGGTGAAAGCAGATACGCTGCCGGCAGCCCTGAATGCCGCAGTTAAACCGATGTAGTCAAGAAATTGATCCGTGGCATGATCAAATACCAGGACGTAATAAGACACGTTCATGTGTCCGTTATAATCAATCCAATCAGGGAGGATCAACTCCCTGTGTAATTCAAGCGGCGCGGGGATGGACATGGTAACTAAAAGCGCGCTACGTTTCCTGCCTTATACATGCGGGATGAATGGTTTCTATTATCATACTTGCGCAAGCGAAATTCGGAACCATCAACACTCCCGTCTTCTCGAACACTTGTCGGCTTCGCGTAACGGACAACATGGTCCTCATCAGGCAAGTCAGCGCTTGTCATACGGCTGCCAATGGCTCAAGATCGAAGTCGAACGCGTGAAGCTGGGTTATCACTCCTTCAAGGGTATCTATACCAGCTACACGGGAGACGCTTCCTACTGCCGAACGATGTTTGAAAATAACGTACTCTGCCATCTGCTCGCCGAGGAACTGGACACCCAGGTGGTCTCCGTTATTGTCTTTCCAAACCGCTCGAAAGTTCCCGTTGTCCATCAGCACCAGTTCTGCTTTTCTTGCAGAGGGCATCGAACCGATAAAAGACCAGAAATTACCTTCTGAACCTTCATTGACAGAGAACCCATCGATCTCTGCGTCGTTCCGCAAAGTCTCAATGCGGTGATGATATGCGCGCAGAATAAACTCAGTGTCTCTCCCCTGTCGTTCAGTATATTCAACCTGGTAAGGCGAGGCGGGTTCCTGAATACCCACATTTTCGACAGAGTGCTGCCTGACATCCATTACACCCAAAATCCATCCTTCCTCGGATTTGACCTGATTGTGTTGGTCATTTGTCAATTTCGGGCCTGCGAAGTAATCGCGAAGCTGGTCCTCGCGGTCCAGTTTGTGGAACCAGCGTGCGAGTTCACAAACTTGCACCATGTCCCGGATCTCTCCTGTCCCTGTTTCAATTTGAATCAATGACGGGTAAATTTCAGCATGAACTATGCGCTTGTCAGGGTCAGGAATGTTCATACCTGTCTCGAAGGGCCAGACGCAACTCTCGCTCCTGAGTTGCTCATCAAAACGCAACGCATAAAGGTGAGGAATTCCCATCAAGGCCTGAGACCCAACCGATCCATTGTAGGAAAGTTGCCACACCGATTTCGCTCTTTTCGGTTCACAAAGTCGATACTCCGGTAGGCCTGCCAGGGGTGCTTTCTTTTTAGTCAGGAAGTCACTGGAAGCAGATTGAGGACATCCCCAGAAAGGGCCTGCTTTACCCGAAATCAGGCGGTTCAAGTCCGTTGCGACGCCGAATCGGTTGTTTGAGTTGTCATCCTTGTCAGATATACGATTGTGCCATTCGTTCCAGATTCCGATCCAGCAGCAAACCCCCAGACGTTGTGCCAAACCGTTGGGGTACCCATACGGAAAGTCCATGCCGACCAAAATACGCAGCTTGGAATACTGAAGCAGCAGAGCCCGTATCCGTTTATATGCAGCGACACGAGTAGGTGGATTCTCAATGATTTCTCCGCCGGAGTGTTTGAAACAAAACCATATACTTTCAGCGCCTTTTTTAGGGGATTTTGCGGCGCTCCAGTCAACCATCAGGTAAGCATCAAAAATCATCGTTGTTCCCGGTTCAGCCCCAGGACGTCCTGCATATCGTACAGCCCGGATTCCTTCTGCATGATCCATTGCGCGGCGCGTACCGCTCCGCCGGCAAATGTCTTTCGATTGGTGGCAACGTGCCTGATCTCCACCCGCTCCCCGGCGCCGGCAAACATGACGGTATGTTCGCCGACAATATCGCCGGCTCTTATAGTTTCAAAGCCGATGGTTTTTTGTTCCCGCACGCCGGTAAAGCCTTCCCGCCCATAAACCGCACACTCTTCCAGGTCGCGCCCCAGGGTTTCGGCCACGATCTCACCCAGGCGTACCGCCGTGCCTGACGGCGCATCGACCTTCCGGTTATGGTGGGCTTCGATAATTTCTATATCCGTGCTGTCACCAACAATTGCTGCCGCCAGCTCGGTCAGTTTAAAACATAAATTGACGCCAACGCTCATGTTGGGAGCAAATACAATTCCGATTTCCCGACTTGCCGTTCGTATCTGCTGTTGTTGTTCAGCCGATAACCCGGTGGTACCGATGACCATTCTTTTCCGGCTAACCAGACATTGCTCGAGGTTTTCCAGCACCGCATCCGCCTGGGTAAAATCGATTAAAACGTCAAAGTCATCCAAGACGTCCCCGATATTGCCCGTTATGCTGACACCCTGCCTGCCCATACCGGCCACTTCACCCGCGTCCAGCCCCAGCATCGGTGAATCTTTGTGTTCAATCGCCGCGCCGGTCGTAACACCGACGGTATCGCCAATCACTTCCTGGATGGTTCTTCCCATCCTTCCAGCCGCGCCGCTTATTCCAACTTTTATCATTACTCTACTCACCCGTAAAAAAGTTTACGTAAACCTATCCTGTTTATAAAAAGGGTTTGGATAAGCTTTTCAGGACTATCAGCCGCATGGACAGCGGCTGCTAAGCGTACAGGGACGTATTTACAGCGTGTCCTGAAAAGCTTATGCAAACCTGACCTGTACATCATACAGCAGGTTTGTTTTCACTCCGCATTATCAAAGAATTTTTTCACGCTGTCGAACCAGTGGCTTGCCCTGGGACGATAGCGTTTATCATCTTCCAGCATGGAATCCTCAAATTCATGCAATAACTCCTTTTGCTTCCTGTTCAAATTCACAGGCGTTTCAATCACTGCGCGACACAATAAATCGCCTTTCGCCGATGACCTGACGGAACGAACACCTTTACCGCGCAAACGAAATAGTCTGCCACTTTGAGTCTCCGGAGGAATCTTCAGTTTGACTTTTCCATCCAGGGTCGGAATTTCGATCTCCCTGCCGAGAGTGGCCGCGGTAAAACTGATGGGAATTTCACAGAAAATATCCGAGCCTTCACGAGTGAATATCTCATGCTCCCTGACGATAACGTGGACATAAAGATCACCAGGTGGGGCGCCCTGTCCTCCTGCCTCACCTTCGCCTGAAAGACGGATCCGATCTCCGGTATCGACACCGGGCGGGACTTTCACGGAAATAGTTCTGCTGTCACGGACACGCCCCTGTCCATTGCACGAAGGGCATGGGTTGTTGATAATTTTCCCGTTGCCGCGACATTTCGGACAAGTCTGTTGCACCGAGAAAAATCCTTGTTGCATCCGTACCTGGCCGGCGCCGTTGCACGTGGGACATAGAATCGGACTCGAGCCTTTTTCGGCGCCGCTGCCGGCGCAAGGCTTACACTTTACCAGTTTCGGTACCCGTATCTTGATTGTCTTGCCGGCGATGGCTTCTTCAAGATTCAATTCCAGGTCATAGCGCAGGTTGGAACCGCTGTGGGCGCGTTGGCCGCCGCGTCCCTGGGCGCCAAAAATATCACCGAAGACGCTGTCAAAAATATCGCCGAAACCACCAAACCCCTCTGCTTGCCCCCCACCGGCAGAGTTACTGACACCGGCATGACCGAATTGATCATAGGCCGCTCGTTTTTGCTGGTCGCTGAGGATGTCGTTGGCTTCCTTTGCCTCCTTGAATTTTTCTTCCGCCTCTTTATTGTCCGGATTACGGTCCGGATGGTGCTTCATAGCAAGCCGGCGAAACGCCTTTTTTATTTCGGCATCAGACGCATTTTTTGATACGCCAAGAACTTCATAATAGTCTCGTTTCGCAGCCATAGCCTGCCGTATTACTTCTTATCGTCATCAACTTCCTCGAACTCCGCATCAACGACGTTTTCGCCGGCGGCGCCGGTATTTGCATTCTCGCTCTTATCTTCACCATTGGCGCCGGCGGCCTGTTCAGCCGCAGCCTGCTGGTACGCCTTCTCCGCCAGTTTACCTGCCACCTCCGTCAACTTTTGAGTCTTCTCATCTATTACGGCCTTGTCGTTCCCTTTCAGGGCTTCTTCAACATCGGCGATGGCCTCCTCAATATCCTTTTTCTCCTGCTCATCAACTTTGTCGGCCAATTCATTGATTGATTTCTTCGTTGAATACACCAGGTTCTCCGCCAGGTTGCGGGTCTCGACCAACTCCTTGGCCTGCCGGTCTTCTTCGGCGTGGACTTCCGCGTCCTTTACCATTTCGTTGATTTCCTCATCCGACAGACCGCTGGAGGCCTTGATGACAATGGATTGTTCCTTGCCGGTCGCCTTGTCTTTTGCCGACACGTTCAAAATGCCATTGGCATCAATATCGAAAGCCACTTCAATCTGGGGCACGCCCCGGGGCGCGGATGGAATATCCGACAGGTCAAACCTGCCCAGCGATTTATTGCCCGCGACCATTTCCCGTTCGCCCTGCAAGACGTGTACCGTTACCGCATTCTGGTTATCGTCCGCAGTGGAGAATACCTGTTGCGCCTTGGTCGGGATGGTGGTGTTCTTCTCAATGAGCTTGGTCATCACGCCGCCCAGGGTTTCGATGCCCAGTGACAGGGGCGTTACGTCAAGCAGCAGCACGTCCTTAACGTCGCCGCCCAGCACGCCGGCCTGTATTGCCGCGCCCACCGCAACAGCCTCATCCGGATTGACGTCCTTACGCGGCTCTTTGCCAAAGAATTCTTTGACTTTCTCCTGCACTTTGGGCATACGGGTCTGGCCGCCCACCAGGATAACGTCGGAGATCTCCGCCGCAGAAAACCCGGCGTCCTCCAGGGCAACGCGACAGGGTTTAATGGTCCGATCAACCAGGTCTTCCACGAGCGCCTCGAGCTTGGAACGGGTCAGTTTCAGGTTAAGATGCTTGGGACCACTGGCATCCGCGGTGATGTATGGGAGATTAATGTCGGTTTGCTGGCTGGACGACAACTCTATCTTTGCCTTTTCCGCCGCTTCCTTTAAGCGTTGCAGCGCGAGGGGATCATTATGCAGATCAATTCCCTGATCTTTCTTGAATTCATCACAGAGGAAATCAATGATGCGCAAATCAAAATCCTCTCCGCCCAGGAACGTGTCTCCATTGGTGGACAGCACTTCAAACTGGTGTTCGCCGTCCACTTCGGCGATTTCAATAATGGACACGTCAAACGTGCCGCCCCCAAGGTCATAAACGGCGATCCGGGCGTCACCCTCCTTCTTGTCCATGCCATAAGCCAGCGCCGCGGCAGTCGGTTCATTGATAATCCGCTGGACCTCCAGGCCGGCAATCTTTCCGGCGTCTTTGGTTGCCTGGCGTTGTGAATCATTGAAATAGGCCGGGACGGTAATCACCGCCGCAGAGATTTTCTCTCCCAGGTAATCCTCGGCGGTCTGTTTCATTTTCATCAACACGCGCGCGGAAACTTCCGGCGGCGCCATCTTTTTGCCCTTTATCCCCACCCAGGCGTCACCGTTATCCGCTTTTACGATTTTATACGGGACCATATTGATGTCTTTTTGTACGACGTTATCTTCGAAGCGCCGCCCGATTAAACGCTTTACCGCAAATAAGGTCCTGTCGGGATTGGTCACTGCCTGGCGCTTGGCTGACTGGCCAACCAGGACTTCATCTTCGTCGGAAAACGCGACAATCGACGGCGTAGTTCTGCCGCCTTCGCTGTTTTCAATAACCCTGGCCTGACCACCCTCCAGTACTGCAACACAGGAGTTTGTCGTTCCCAGGTCTATGCCGATTATTTTGCTCATTTTTTAAATCTCTCCGTTATTCCTGACTACTCGATCTATTTGAGTGTGTACATCACGGGTATATGTGGGCCATACTCCTGAAATTCAAGTAATAACCGGGGTCAGAGTAAAAATACTTAACGATCAATCCGAGCCAACTGTTAATCCAACTGTATTTTTACTCTGACCCCGGTTATTTTGCCACTACCACCATGGCCGGCCTGACCAGCCGCCCGTTCAATTCATAGCCTTTTTGCATCACGGTCACAATCAGGCCCGAATCACTGCCTTCAAGTTCCTGTATTGAAACGGCCTGGTGCCATTCGGGGTCAAATTTCTCACCGGCCGGGTCAATGGACTTTACGCCAAACTTATCCAGACAACCCAGGAGCTTCTTCAAGGTGAGATCCATTCCCTCCCGCAGACTCTCGATATCTTCCGCCGCCTGGGAAGCGTTAATGCCCAGTTCCATACTGTCAACGACCGGCAATAGTTCATTGACAAATCTATCCAGCGCGTATTTGTGCGCGTTTTCGATATCGCGAGAAGTACGTTTGCGAATATTATCCAGTTCCGCGGTTGCGCGCAGCGCCTTTTCAATATTTTCCTGAACTTCCATTTTCAGTCGCTCGTTTTCCTGTAACAGGTTTGCGACCTCGTCAACCTTCGTATCATCAGCGCGCGTCACGTCTTCATTATTCTTGGCTTCTTTGGCGCCCTCGCCTGCTTCCGCGTCCGCTACCGTTTCTACGGTTTCGGTCTCTCCATTCACGACTTGTTCGGCGCCCGTCTCTCCGTTGCCGGGATTTTCATGCTCCCCGGCGCCCGCTCCGTTGCCTGTTTGTTTTTTTTCTTCAACCATAACTCATCTCATAAAATAAAAAATATCGATATCAGTCGCAGGGGCAGGAATCCAGCCTGAAAACCACGCCAGGGCAAAGATATTCTATTTATCTGTGTTTATCTGCGCAATCTGCAGATAAGACATATAAGGACTAATCCGCGGAATTCAAGACCGAACCCAATATTCTGGCGGTAACATCCACAATCGGAATGACTCTTTCATAATCCATGCGGGTTGGACCTATTACACCTAATACGCCAAGAACCTCCCCATCCATCCGGTAAGGGGAAGTGACGATACTGCAATCATCCAGTACTTCATAACCTGCTTCTTCACCAATGAATATCTGAACGCCCTTGGCATTAACCGCATTTTCCAACAGGTGCAGGATGTCCCGTTTTTGGTTAAAGCTCTCAAACAACCGTTTTAACTTGTCCAGATCGCCGAGGTCTGCCACGTCCATCAGGTTGGTATGGCCCGATATCACGACGTCATCATGGGTAGCCGGGGCAACAAAAGCCTTTTGCGCCACTTCAATAGTCGTCTGCATCAGTTCATTGACGTCCTCTTTCAACTTTCTCAATTCAGTCAGCACTTCGGACCGGATGGTAGCCAGATCCTTGCCGCGGCAGGTGGCATTAAGGTAGTTTGCAGTCTGTTGCAGCTGTGATTGAGTATAGGTTTTTGCCGTGTGTATGATCCTGTTCTGTATCTCCTTGTTACTTAACACCAGTATAACGAGAATACGATTCTCGGAAAGCCTGATGAACTCAATCTGTTCCAGCGAATTTTGCCGCGTCCGGGGCAGCATGACGACCGCGGCCAATTTGGTAATATCGGACAACAGGCTGGAGGTGCGTGTGACCAGGTGTTGGACGTCATCCTCCGCGGCAATTTCCCGGGCCATACGTTCCACTTCCCGCTCTCCCAGCTTCTCAATGCGCAACAGGCTGTCAACAAACAGACGGTATCCGCGCACCGTGGGAATACGTCCGGCGGAAGTATGGGGAGAATGCAATAATCCCATGTCTTCCAGGTCAGCCATCACGTTGCGGATGGTGGCCGGACTCAAAGCCAGGTCGGTATCGCGAGCCAGGGTCCGGGAACCAACCGGCTGGCCATCATGAATAAAGTGTTCAACCAGCGATTTAAACAGGAATAAACTGCGTTCGTTTAATTCAAAAACAGACTGAGGATGCTTTTTTGGCATTGATTAACCTTCATTCAATATGGCAAAGTTTACCTGTTCCCCCCAGTGAAAAATTTAGCACTCTATTCATCTAAGTGCAAAACCATATTGGCGGACTGGGCCGGGCATGATAACTTGACCGTCCGACAAATATAAAATACGACCATGTTCAAGACTATAGCCTTAATCACCAATAATAGCACTGCCGAAATAATTTATACTTTACAGGCGGTTATAGAATATCTTCAAACTCGGGAGGTAGAAGTGATCCTGGATGAGTCCTCCGCCGGGCTGATACCGAACACGGGCCTGAGTAAAGGAAGCGCGGAAGATTTTGGTATGAACTGTGATCTTGTCATTGCGATCGGCGGTGACGGCACCATGCTGCGAGCTGCCCATTTACTGGCAGATTACAATGTGCCGTTACTCGGGATCAACCGGGGACGGCTGGGCTTCCTGGCCGATATTCCCGCCAATTCCATGACCCGGCGCCTGGACGAAATCCTGCGCGGGAACTATGTTGAAGATGAGCGTTTTCAATTGCATTGCGAAATTGAAAGCAAGGGTAAAACCTTACTCGAAAGCCACGCCTTCAATGACGTTATCATACAGAAGGGCAATATCGCCAAACTCATTGAACTGGAGACCTTCGTTAACGGTAATTTTCTCCATAGCCAGCGCTCTGACGGCCTGATCGTAACCTCTCCCACCGGGTCAACCGCCTACGCCCTGGCCGGCGGCGGACCGATAATACACCCGGCCCTGAATGCCCTGGGGCTGGTGCCGGTCTGCCCGCATACGCTCAGTAATCGACCGGTCGTCATTGACGGCAACAGCGTGGTGGAGATCGTCATAGGCACGCCACAGATCGATAAGGCGTACCTGACCTGTGACGGCGAAATCGTCTGTGAACTGGTTACGGGAGACAAGGTAATCGTTCAAAAGAAAAATAAAAAAATACGACTCATTCATCCCGCGGACCACGATCATTTCAAGATACTCAGGGATAAACTGGACTGGGGGTGAGCCGGAAACAGAAACAGACACTTAACGTGTCTGTTTCCCGGCGAACGGTGAGCCAGGGATGGCGAGGCTGGGGCTTATCGAAGTGAATGATGTCGCGCCATGGACGGCAGACGCCAGACTTGGTGAACAACTGAAAAAGATAAATGTTAAAGCATCTTTGTATTAACAACCTTGCTGTAATCGACAATATCGAAATATCGTTCAGGGAAGGTCTGACGGTACTGACAGGTGAAACCGGCGCCGGGAAATCCATATTAATAGACGCCCTGGGCCTGATACTGGGTGACCGGGCGGATACTTCCGTGATACGAACGGGGTGTGAGCGCACCGAGATCAGCGCCGAATTTAACGTCCGGGGTGATGAACGGTTACTGCAATTACTCGGTGAGCAGTCGATCAACGTTGAAGACAACGCACTTCTGCTGCGCCGGGTCATTAACAGAGACGGGCGCTCCCGCGCCTATATCAATACTACCCCGGCGCCGGCGCAACTGCTTCGCGACGCGGGCAGATTCCTGATCGATATTTATGGGCAACAAACGCACCAGTCCTTGTTGAAAAGGGACGAGCAGAGAGAGTTACTGGACAGTTTCGGAGGCTATGGCGATATATTGGACCAGGTAAACCAGGCTTATGAAAAATGGGACAAAACAACCCGGGAGCTGCGCTTGCTGACCGAGGCCGGCGGAGAGTTTGGCGCCGAGTTATCATTACTCAGATACCAGGTGGAAGAATTACGGGGACTGGAATTGGGTGAGAATGAACTGGGCCTGCTGGAAGATGAATATAAACGATTGGCCAATGTAAACAACCTGCTGGAAGTCACCCAAAAAGCGCTGCACGATTTATATGCCGGCGACCAGACGGTAAACGACAGGATCAATACCGTCAAAAAGGAACTGGCAGCCATTGAACGACTTGATTCCGGTCTGGCGAGCATCACCGAACTGCTGGGAAATGCGGCGATACAAATTTCAGAGACGGCCGATGAACTGCGGGTTTACCTGGATAACCTTGACCAGGACCCCGCCCGCCTGCACCAGGTGGAACAGCGCCTGGACCGTCTGCATGACGCCGCCCGCAAACACCGGGTAAAACCCCAGCAGTTGTTTGAGCATTTTCAATCTATAACGCAAAAACTGGAATCGATGGAGCATAATCGTGAACGGGTAACAGAGCTTGAGCAGGAACAGGCCAAGGCACTCGAAGAATATCGGTTGGCCGCGGAAAAGCTCGGTGAATGCCGGAGTCTATGCGCGGCTGAAATGGCGGCAGCCATTACCGGTAAAATCCGCACACTGGGCATGCCTGAAGGTGAATTCCAGGTCAGTGTCAATCCCAACCCGGATTTAAAACCCCACAGAAAAGGAAATAACCAGGTTGAATTCCTTGTTTCCGCCAACCCCGGACAAGCCTTGTTACCCTTGAGAAAAGTTGCCTCCGGGGGGGAGCTGTCACGTATCAGCCTTGCCGTCCGGGTCAGCGCAAACCAGGATCGCGACGTGTCAACCATGATATTTGACGAAGTGGACGCAGGTATCGGAGGAGGGATCGCGGAAATTGTGGGAACCCTGCTACACGGGCTGGCGGGAGACCAACAGGTTTTCTGCGTCACCCACCTCCCCCAAGTAGCCTCACAAGGGGATAACCATCTCCGGGTATTAAAAACCTCCGATAAAAAAACAACCGAAACCAGGGTACATGAACTGGATGACAATGAAAGAATAGAGGAAATCGCCCGTATGCTGGGCGGCCTCAAGATCTCGGAACAGACTCTGAGACACGCCAGGGAGATGCTTGGCTAAATGGAGTCAGCAATCTATTTGCCTAAATAGATTGACAATAGCATCAATAATGTATTAAATGTCAATAATTATTGACATTTAATGGGCTTATGAACCTGACTGAGATAGGACAGACCATCCTCGCCAACCGCGAAGCGCATGGGTTGACACAAAAAACACTGGCAGACCGCGCCGGCGTTAGTCGGTATACCCTTATTAAATTGGAAAATGGTCAGGCCGGTGATATTCAATTCAAAATCCTGTCCGCGATCCTGTCGGAACTGCACTTGACCCTTACGGTGACCGACATTCCGGTGAGCGGCATTACCGTATTAGGGGACAAGGGATAATGGGTATAGAAACCCTGGATGTGTGGGTAGGCGGCAAACGAGTCGGACAGTTGACCCAGGAAGACCATACATACATTTTTCAGTATCGGGATATTGCCTCATTGGATCCGCGCAAGGACCTGGTTTCTCTCACTATGCCCGTGCGGGCGAGACAGTATGAAACACAAATTTTAATGCCCCCCTTGCAGATGGTTTTGCCGGAAGGCGCATTGCTGGAAAACTTGCGTATGCGTTTTGCCAAAGTGATGAATATCAGTAATGACATTCTGCTTCTCAAGCTGATCGGCAATTACACCATCGGGCGGGTGCGTTTTACTGAGGCAGGCGGAATATTGGATACGAGCGCACAATCCCGCTATTCACTGACTGAATTATTGACATACCCGGAAACTGAAGACTTGTTCAAGGAACTGATGGAGCAACTGGCGCCCCGTTCAGGTGTGTCGGGAGTACAACCAAAAGTGTTATGGAATGACTCCGGTAAGAAAATTGCATTCCCGGCAGGTCGATACATCTTGAAATCAGCGGGGCACGATTACCCGGGACTGGCAGTAAACGAATATTTCTGTCTTAAGGCTGCACAGGCCTGTGGCTTGACGACATCTGATTTTCATTTGACCGATAGTGGAGAAATGCTGGTGGTTGAACGTTTTGATATTGATAAAAAAAATCATCAACTGGCATTCGAGGAAGTCTGTGCTCTGCATCATTTGTCCAGTCATGGAAAATACGGCAGCAGCTATGAAGCTGTTGCTGAAACCATCCAAAAAGCTCCTTGTGAACCCCTGAGGGAAACTCGGCGGGATTTGTTCAAGTCCGTATTGTTAAGCATGATGTTAAAAAACGGGGACGCTCACTTGAAAAATTTTGGCGTCTTATACGACAACACGGACAGAAAATGGCTGGCGCCTGTCTATGATTTGGTGTGCACCACCATCTACCTGCCCAAAGACGTTCCAGCCCTGACTCTTGCGGGAAAGAAACAATGGCCTGATCTTGAAGTGCTGGCAGATTTTGGGTTGCACGCCTGTGGTTTGCGTAAAAAAGACGTGAACCAGTGCATTGACGAGGTGAAAGCCGGGATTATAAAAATCAAACTTCAACTCAAAAAATTCAGCGCCAAACACAAGGATTATAGTGAGTTATGCGAACGCATGGCCTTGATATGGAATTGATTATTATGCGCAGGGGATTGAGGTTACTCGGGAACGGTGTCACAGCTTCAATGGTTGATATCAAAAATCAAAGACCTGACCCTATCAAAAATCAAAGACCTGACCCCACTAGAATTCTATTCCCTTCTGAGCCTTGACGCCCTGGTTGAAGGCGTGGCGGACTTCCCGGACTTCGCTGATGGTGTCGGCAATTTCGAGTAATTCCGGTATAGCGTCCCTCCCTGTGATTATGACGTTCTGTTTTTCCGGCCTGGAAAGCAGGGCAGCTACGACTTTCTCGACGGGCAGGTAACCGTATTTGAACATGTAGGTGATCTCATCCAGTAACACAATATCGAGGTCGGAGTCCTTGAAAAGAGGGGCTGCCTTCTCCCAGGCTTGCTCGGCGGCGGCGATATCCTTCTCCCGGTCCTGGGTATCCCAGGTAAATCCCGTTCCCATCACGTGGTATTCCGCGACAAGCTTCTTAAAAAACGCATGTTCTCCGGTCTTCCACTTACCCTTGATGAATTGAACGACGGCGCCATTCTTACCGTGCCCCAGACTCCTTGCCAAGGTGCCGAAAGCGGAACTGCTCTTGCCCTTGCCATTGCCGTACAGGTAAATGATTACGCCGCGCTTGATCTTCGCTTCGGCGATCCGCGCGCGTACTTCCTGCTGTTGGCGCTGCATTATGGCCTTATGTTCTGCAGCGCTGATTTGCTCTTCAGTCATTTCTCTACCTCAAATGATGTTTTGGGGTCAGAGTAAACATTTGGAATATTTGGGGTCAGAGTAAAAAATTCATCGGGATGTTTTGCTCCGACCATAAATGTTTATGAATTTTTTACTCTGACCCCAAATGTTTCAGTTTATCGGCTTCGATAATGAACCGATACGAAAAAATTTCGATCAAACGAGTTATAAGTATTTACGGTCTGATATTCTTTGTCCAGCAGGTTCGCCACTTTTGCCCGTAGCGTTATCCGATCGTTGAAATGATATTCTCCCGACAAATCAACCGTGACAAAACCGCCGACCCGCGTGCTGTTGCTCGCTTCATCGAACCTGTCTCCCTCGGCAACCAGGCGCCCGCCCAGGGAAAACCGGCCTATATCCCGCCGCAAATCGAACAACAGCCTTTTTTTCGCCAGGCGCGGCAGGCGGTTGCCTGAGATTTGATCTTCCGGGTCAAGGTACTCGACACCCAATAACGCATCCCAGTCATTCCATTGAACGGAGAGTTCGCCTTCCACGCCTGTGGTCCTCGCCGCATTGACATTTTCCAGGGAGCACCGGAAAGTGACCGGGTCACAATCAAAAACTATGAGGTCGTCCACGTCAGTGCGATAGGCCCGAACACTCCACCAGAAACCGTCATGCCTTCCCTCCAGACCGGCTTCATAGGAGGTCGCCGTTTCCGGCCCCAGGTTCGGATTACTGAAATTCGGGTAAAACAGGTCATTAAACGTAGGCGTCTTATAGGCCGTGCCGTAAGAGGCATACAACTTCAGCCATCCCCCCCAGGCATAACTCCAACCGACGTTGCCGGTAGTTTTACTGCCAAACGCCTCATCATCATCCCAGCGTACTGAGGCAAGCAGTTGGTGACCATAAAAATTTGCATCGTATTGCCCGAATATACCCAGGTTATCCCTTGTGGACCGGTCGTAATTCGTAGAGCTGTCAACCTTGTCATCCCGGTAGTCCACGCCCACGGTTACCCTGTGTTCATCGGTCAGCGATATGTCATTCTGCCAGGAGAGTTGCCGGCGCCTGGTATCAAAACGCGAAGCGGAACCGCCGGCCGGGGCAAAGCTTTGCAACTCATCGCGGGCTTCACTCAAACGCAGTTGTGTCTGCCAGTTGTCCATGAGCCTCAGGAGCAGCGAACCGCCCGCCACCTGTTGAACGAAATCGCTCTCATCCTGAAAATTCCCGTCAAATTCGGTAGCCCCTTCCGCTCTCAAGACAAAGACATCAATCTCCCCTGTCTCACCAAAACTATAACCCCCGCGAAAATGCACGGAGACATTGTCATAACCATCGTTGTCCGGATGATCAAAACCGAAGGGACCGGGAACGGGTTGTCTTGCATCAATCCCCCCGGAATCAAACCAGGAGACGGCCGCGCTGTAATTAAAATCCTTGTATTCACCACTGACGCCACCGGTCACCTCGAAGGTCTTGAATGAGCCGCCGCCCACGTCCAGGCTGTAACGGGGCTGATCACCCGATCCTTTGCGGGTAAATATCTGAATCACCCCGCCGAGGGCCTCAGAACCCCAAAGACTGGAACGCGGTCCGCGGACAATTTCAATCCGTTCTATCTGGACAGGCGGCAGATACTCGAACGCGGTAATTCCCGCGGTTGCCGACCCGATTCTGACCCCATCGATCAATACCAGTACGTGGTCGGATTCGGCGCCGCGCATACGCACGCCGGTAATTTTCCCGTAACCACCGCTGACCGTTACGTCAACACCGGCCACTCCCTGTAATAGTTCAGGCAGGGAATTTACCTGTAGTTCCTCAATGTCTTCCCGGCTGATCACTGTAACCGAGGCAGGCAATTTATCCGCCGCCATCGGGGTGCGCGTCCCGGTAACCACAATTTCTTCATAAGAAGCGGCCTGGGAAACAGGCGCATAAAGACCGGCGCTGACAAGCAGGGCCAATAAGGCAGTATTTTTCATTTCTTCACTCCCGCAGAATTTCATGTAAATGAATTCAGGCAGTAGCGAAGAGGGGAAACGGAGCAAAGAAAATGCCCTATGTCGCCCTCCGCAACATGTCACTGAACAAACCGGGACAGACCCGGACTAATGTATCCAGGTCGGTCTCCGGACTGACAGCACTGACTGAAACCAGTCAGGGTTCCGGACGCCTTCCCATGCCGAGACATAGTGGTATCGCCCGGAATTATGCTGATCACCGTTGCGGGGGCAGTGCCGGCATTGTTCAAAAGAACTCACCGGACTTCCCGTTAATCCATCCGGTAACCCTACCGGACGGAAACCTGCATACAGTTGCGAACTATAAACAACTTCCTGGAATATGCAATAAAAAAAGAGGCATAATTGTTTTATTCCCCGAGGTTGGAAGAGGTCGGAAAAATTAATGAGAAACATAAGCGGATATATCCTGTCCGGCGTCATTTCCCTGTCGGCATTGGTGGCAGATGCAAAGACGATTGAGGTGGTTGATGACATCGGCAGGACAGTAAAGCTGGAAAGGCCGGCTCAAAGGATTATCAGCCTGGCGCCGCACATCACCGAGAACCTGTTTTCAGCAGGCGTTGGGCGCCTCATCGTGGGTACAGTCAATCATAGTGACTATCCCGCCGAGGCGAAAGCAATCCTGTCCGTTGGCAGTTATCATAATTTCGATATTGAGTTAATCCTGTCCTTGCAACCCGACCTGGTTATCGCATGGAAAGAAGGCAACCAGTACCACCAGGTGCGAAGGTTGGAGGAACTGGGACTCACTATCTACGTTAACGAACCCAGGAGTCTCGAAGATATAGCGGAGGACATCAGCCGCTTCGCCCTCCTTGCCGGGAAGGGATATGAAGCGAAAACTCTTGCGCAAAATTTTGTCGATGAACTGGCTCTATTGAGAAATCAATACTCGAAACTGGAAAAAATATCCGTTTTCTACCAGGTATGGAATAGCCCGCTGATGACGGTTACGAATAAACAGGTGATCGGGGACGTTATTCAACTGTGCGGCGGCAGAAATGTATTTTCTGACCTGGATACGCCTACGCCGCAGATAAATAAGGAAGCCGTTTTGTCCAGGAATCCAGAAGTGATTATCGCCAGTGGAATGACCGGGAAAAGACCGGACTGGCTGGATGATTGGAAGCAATGGTCTTATCTTGCGGCAGTCGCACAGGGCAACCTGTTTTTTATCAATCCCGACATCATTCAACGCTACACTGCCCGGATACTACTCGGCGCCCGCCAAATGTGCGAAACCCTGCAAGCGGCAAGAAACAAGCAAGCTGTTATTCTTTAGGTTTCACGTAGAGAACCAGGCTGTGGCCTTGCAGTTCGTATCCGTGTTTTTCTACTATTTCCCTTTGCAGCTTTTCGATTTCCTCGTTCTCAAACTCGATAACCTTGCCGGTCTTGATGCAGACCATGTGATCATGGTGGCCACCATGGTCCAGTTCAAACACCGAGTGACCCGAATCGAAATGATGGCGGATCACCAGTCCGGCCCCTTCGAATTGTGTCAGTACCCGGTAGACGGTGGCCAGGCCAACGTCTTCTCCGGCATCAAGCAGCGCCTTGTAGACGTCTTCGGCGCTCACGTGCTTTTGTTGTGACGCTTCAAGAATTTCCAGTATCCGGATGCGGGGCAGCGTTGCTTTCAAGCCCGCTTCTTTCAGAGATTGACTGTCCATAGGATTTTTTAGCGTTGTGAAGATAAATCAGAAAAATTATCGTATCGTTAAGTATACTGTATGTTTACATAGATGTCGCAGGTAGTGGTGGGTAACACCACAGATTTTAATTGTACGGTTTAACTGTAAGGCAATAAACGGGATGAGATTTTTTTTATTATCGCTTGCATTTTTCCTGGCGGCATGCAGTCATGAGGGAGGGTTCAAGCTGCCGGGCGTGTATCGAATTGACGTTCAGCAGGGTAGTATTATTGAAGAGGAAATGCTGTTCAGGCTGAAACCCGGGATGGATAAAACCCAGGCGCAATTTGTCATGGGGACGCCTGCGATAGTTGACCCTTTCCACACGGACCGGTGGGAGTACATCTATACCTATTCCAAGGGGGGCGGGAAACGCGAGCAGCGTCACATTACACTGCACTTCAAGGATGAAAAGCTGGTTTATATTGATGGAGACGTCATCCCCGGCCTGGAAAGGCCCGATGAAATAACAAACAAGCCCACGAAGACCATTGACGTTCCTTTAAGGACAAAGAAAAACCGGGGTTTCTTTAGCAGAATGTTCAACGCGTTGCCATTTACCGGTGATGATGAAGCGCCGGCAACCGAAGAAAAAGCGGAAGATGGAGAAACTGCCGATGCAGACGCACAAGTTGATGATGGTGCAGACGCACCTTGATACTTTGAATATAAGGAAGGTTGGTTTCTCTGGATTTCCATCCTTTGGTCCGTTAACGGCACATCCCTGTGCCACTTCTCTGCTTCCGCAGGAATAGCGGTGAGGGCACATCTTCCATTCCAGCGAAAGCAGGAATAGCGGGGACTGGATTAACTGCACAATGTCATGCAGGGAAATAGAAGTTCTGCCCCCCACTCGATAATTGATTGATCGGGTGCTGGTACAATGTTTCCAGGTTTTCCTTGTTGATTATCGCTGAAACCGGGCCGCATAGCGTCTGTTCCCGGTCCGGCATCAGTAGCGCGTGGCTGCAATAACGATTGATCAGGTTAACGTCGTGCAGCACCATTAATAAGGCCCCATCCCGGTCCCTGACGCGTTTATCTATCAGGTCAAGCACTTGAATCTGATGATGGAGGTCAAGATGATTGGTTGGTTCATCCAGCAACCATATTCTTGGGTCCTGCAGAAGCAATGTGGCAATGGCCAGCCGGCGCCGCTCTCCGCCCGACAGGGTGTCCACCTGCCGGTCCTGCATTTCCAGCAGTTTTAATTGTTCCAGCGCCGTATCTGCCAGGGCAACGTCTTCGCGCTGTCCCGGGGGCCAGAACGAGTGATAGGGATACCTCCCCGTCAATATGGTTTCTTTCACCGTTGACGGAAACGTATCCTGGCTGTCCTGAAACAATACGCCGAGTTTCCTGGCCAGGTGCAAACGTTTATAGCGTTGCAGGTCGACTTCATCCACCATTATCTGACCGCTGACCGGCTTTCTCAATCCGGCCAGGGTATGCAGCAACGTTGTCTTTCCAACCCCGTTTCCACCCAGGATTCCCCAACACTCTCCAGCGCTGATTTGCAGGTTGAAATCCCGGCAAATCAGTTTCTGCCCGATACGGACGGTTAGTCCTTTGGTCCTCAATAATGTCATGGTCGTTGCTTTGCCGAAGTGGATTGCAGCAGTATGAGGAAAACAGGCACACCGATCATTGCCGTCAAAACGCCGACGGGCAACTGCCGGGGAGCCAGCAGGGTCCGGGCCAGCATGTCCGCAGCCACGAGCAGTATCCCACCTGCCAATACCGATGCCGGCAATAACAGGCGGTTATCATTCCCGATCAGCAGCCTGACTGCATGAGGGATAATCAAACCGATAAAACCGATGCTGCCCGCCTGCACGACGGCTGCCGCCGTTAATATGGACGCCAGGAAATAAATGAATATGCGCAAACGGTTGACGGAGACTCCCAGAGCCGCGGCCTGCAGATCACCGACCGCCAGTAAGTTCAAGGCCCGGGAAAAAATCATGGCCAGGACCACGGCCACGATTAATACCAGAAAATACCAGTTGCCGGGTTGGCTGAAACTTAAATCACCCATCAACCAGAACAACATGCTATGGAGCATGGCAGCCGGGCTGACGGCCAGGAGAAAACTGATCACCGCGCCCCAGCCGGCCGCAATGACAACACCCGTCAGCAGCACCCTCAAGGGATTCCAGCCACCGGCGGAGCGTGAAAATATAAATACCATGAACATGGTCAATAAAGCGCCGAAGCTGGCGCCCAGGGTGAGCCATGTCCCGGCGAGACCAATGCTGATCGTCACCAGCGCGAACACGGATGCGCCGCCGGATATGCCTAAAATATAAGGTTCAGCCAGTGGGTTGCGTAATAATATCTGCATCAATGCCCCCGCCAGCGCCAGCATCCCACCGACGATGAAACCGGCAACCACCCGGGGCAGGCGGATTTCCATGACGATCTGTGAGTTGACCCCTTGCGGACGGGTAAACAGGATATCGATGACTTCCCGTACCGGTACGGCTACCGAACCACTGGTCAGTGAAACCAGGCCGGTTAGCGCGGCAATAACGAATAAACAGGTGAAAAGTAAAACTATCTTATACCGGGGAGTAGAGTGCAGGTTGATATCCAGTAACGCCATGACGCGGGCCGGTCAATTATTTTTCGCGCGGCGCCGGCGCGCTTCTTTGGGATCAACCAGTAGCGGCCGGTAAATCTCAATGCGGTCACCATCCTGCACCACGTCCTGCAGTTCCTTTTTTTTGCTGAATATTCCGACTTTATTTCGATCAAGATCAATTTCCGGGTACATTGCCAGGATCCCCGATTGTTCTATCGCCTGTTTTATCGACGCATTATTTTTTAATTCCTGCTTGATAACCCGCACGTCGCCTGTCTTACTGCCATAAACGATTTCCACCCTGACAGATGGGGACAATGAAACAGGCGGGTCAGCGCTTTCCATAAATTTGCGCCGCCCGGGTTTGATAAGCGTCAACGGATGAATACATTATATGTTCAAACACCTTATCCAATGCGAGCTTGAGAATTCTGTTCTTGAATTCAAAGTCCAGTTCCAGGCAAATCCTGCAACTGTCGTCGGCAACCTCGTCAAACTGCCAACAGCCCGCCAGTTGCTTAAACGGCCCCCTGACCAGGCGCATATCGATCCGCCGGCCCGGTTGTAATGTATTCCTGGTCGTCATTGATTGTTTTATCCCGCCCCAGGACAAGATGACCGTGGCAATGAGGTTGTTTTCACCGGCGCCTTCAACCTCAGCGCCGCTGCACCAGGGTAAAAACCGGGGATACGATTCAACGTCATTCACCAGGTCAAACATCTGGTCGGGCGTGAACGGGACGACGCTTGTCCTTTTTACGTGACTCACCTCAGCCCAGAAAACCAAACAACTCATGCAGCAGGATCAAAATTACCCCGGCCGGTGCGACAACCATGGCGCCCACCTTCCAGACGAGATAGCTGCGCCTGCCTAATTTCAGTTCATCAAAGGTGGATGATCTCGACATAAACCAGGCGGCAAACACGGCAATCAACAAGCCGCCGACGGGCAGCAGGATATTGACTGACAGGTATTCCACCAGTTCAAAGAAAGTCATCCCGAATAATTTTGCATCCGACCAGACGTTCAGGGACAACAAAGAACCCAATCCCAGGACCCAGGCTACCATCCCGGAGCATACCGCCGCGCGCACACGGGTATAGCCTTTTCTCTCCACCAGCCAGGCGGTAACGGGTTCAAGTAAAGACAGGGCCGAGGTCCAGGCGGCAAACATCAACAAGCTGAAGAAAATCACGCCCAGGACGCGGCCGTAAGCCATCTGGCCAAAAGCAATCGGTAATACCTTGAAGATAAGCCCCGGCCCGCCTTCTTCAGGTTGCAGCCCGTAGGTAAACATGATGGGAAATATCGCGATACCGGCCAGCAATGCAACACCTGTATCCAGCGCCGCTATGGTGACGGTCGTAGCGGGAATCGAGGTACGGTCGGAAAGGTAAGCGCCATAAGTCATAATGGCGCCCATACCCAGGCTTAAAGTGAAAAAGGCATGTCCCAACCCAACCAGGATGGTGGAAGGCCCAATCCGGCTGAAATCGGGCTTGAACAGGTATGACATGGCATCAGAAAAACCGGGGGTGCTAACAGAATAACCAACCAGGATCAGCAACAGCAGGAACAACGCGGGCATCAGGTAACGCACCGCCTGCTCCAACCCTTTTTTTACCCCTCTTGATATGACGAACACAGTCATGATCATGAACACGGTGTGCCAGGCCAGCAGGCGTTCCGGATCGGATACGAGCGCGGCAAAAATATCCTGTGTTTGTGCGGCGTCTGCCTGGGTAAAAACGCCTGACATGGCGCGAAAGATATACGCCAGCGTCCAGCCTGCCACAATACTGTAAAAGGTAAGAATTAAAAAACCGGCGCATACCCCCATTACGCCGAGCAGGCGCCAGTGCCTGCTCCGCCCTTCTTCTTCGGCCAGGGTTTTCATGGTATTGATGGGGCTCTGGCGCCCGCGGCGCCCCAGCATTATTTCGGCCATCATGATCGGCAAACCTACCAGGACGATGCAGACCAGGTAGATAAGTACAAAAGCCCCGCCGCCGTGTTCGGCGGTAGCGTAAGGAAACCGCCAGATATTACCCAGGCCGACGGCAGAGCCGGTGGCCACCAGGATAAACATCCATCTTGACGACCACAGGCCGTGAACGGAAGTACGATTAGTTGCCATTTGATTCTCCTTTTCTCATCGATTCTGCGGGAATTTCCAGGCTGATACAAGCCCGTATAATTATGGGTGTCCCGATAGCAGTCAGTTTAGCCACAGAGGGCACAGAGAACACAGAGTTACCAGGACACCCATCGGTAATGTGGATGTTCTGATAACCACTGGCTGATATACTCCGGCTGATGGCAACGAAAAAAAATAAAATCCCGGAAAACACCATCGTCCTGAATAAAAAGGCGCGGCATGATTACTTTGTCGAAGATAAATTCGAGGCAGGCATCGCCCTGCAGGGATGGGAGGTGAAAAGTCTGCGCGCCGGGAAAATACAGATAAGCGAGAGTTATATTTTACTGAAAGACAGGGAGGCGTTCCTGTTCGGCGCCCTGATTACGCCGTTGCCTACCGCTTCGACCCATGTCAAAGCCGATCCGCAAAGAACCAGGAAATTATTGTTGAACCGCGCCGAAATAGACCGGCTGATTAGCGCAGTCGAACGGAAAGGATATACCGTTATCCCGCTTACGATGTACTGGAAGAACGGCAGGGCTAAACTGGGAATCGGCCTGGCCAAAGGGAAAAAGGATTATGACAAGCGTCAAACGGAAAAAGACCGGGACTGGAAACTGCAAAAACAACGCCTGCTGAAGAGCCACTGAATATTTGGGGTCAGAGTAAAAAGAATATTTGGGGTCAGAGTAAAAATACGCATTAATGAAACAGCAACACCTGCCAGGCTGAATGTATTTTTACTCTGACCCCAAATATTAACCCCAAATATTATTTTTTCCTGGCCCGGGGGTGGGCCTGGTCATATACTCTCGCCAGGTGTTGAAAATCCAGGTTGGTGTAAATTTGCGTGGTGCTGATATCGGCGTGGCCCAGCAATTCCTGTACCGCCCTCAAATCGCTGCTTGATTCAAGCAGGTGCGTTGCGAATGAATGACGCAGCATGTGCGGATGCACGTGGGTATCCAGGCCTTGTTTTATCGCCCAGTGACGGAACCGTTGCTGGACGGCACGCGCGCTCAGCCGGCTGCCCCTGGTGCTGACAAACAAAGCCATTTCACCCAGCGCCGCCAACTGCGGTCTTAATTTCAACCATTCTGCCACTGCCTGTAAGGCATACTTTCCCACGGGCACAGTTCGTACCTTGTTCCCTTTTCCCAGGACAGTAACGGTCGCGTCCGCTCGATCAATACTATGCAGGTCCAGGCCGACACATTCCGACAGTCTCAAACCTGACGAGTACATCAACTCCAGGATAGCCCGGTCACGTATGGCCAATCCCTTATTATCCTTGATGTCGACCAGCCGGGTTGATTGCTCTACGTCAAGTGTTTTCGGCAATCTTTTTTCAGTCTTTGGCGTAATGAGTCCCTCCGCCGGATTCTGTTTTACCGTTCCCTTGTCTAACAGATACTTATAGAATGTCCTGATTGCAGACAGGTTTCGCCGCAAACTCCTCCCACTTATTCCCTGCCTGTGTCTTTGCGTGATATAACCTCGTAACTGACGTCCATCCATATCCCGCCATTCATTCACGTTGAGTTGATCGCAGTAACGCAGGAAACTACCGAGGTCGCCGGAGTAGGCCTTGCGCGTATGTTCAGAGAGTTGCAGCAAGGTTTCCAGGAACGCATCAATCCTGGCAACTTCGGATTCTTTCATCCGGCTATCCAGGGTTTCAAAATGAAACTGAGCACCTCTCCCATATTCGCCAGTAATTCAACACCCATACCCTCCTGGAATCGATCGGGATCCCGACTGCCGATCGCCATGACACCGCCCCAGTTACTCCCGTGCAGAGGCACTAACACGACGGACTTGATCTCATCCCCATCCTCTCCGAACAAAAACGCCTGTTGTCGGGGGTCCGGGGCCCCACTTCTCGGCAGACGTTTCTCAATCAGCGTTTCAAACAGCGCTGCCTCAGTCACTTCCTTCCCGGCAAATTCATCTCCGGCGTCAGCCTCGGCAGGCGCCGGTTCCGCAAACAGTCTCAACGTCACCCGGTCGGCCCTGAAGTTGCGTTTCAGGTTTTCATATAGCGTTTTAAATATCTCTCCGGGACCGTCCGCGTCTATCAGAGTCAGCGCCAGGTGATGCATCCGATGCGCGAGCTCTTCGTTCAACCGGGCGATCTCTATCAGTTCATGCAGTCGCTTGCGGGCCTGTTCGTTTTGTTCACGCAACACCTTGACTTGTTTTTCCACCAGGGAAACGGCATCACCGGACGTATGGGGCACGGTTATTTCCGCCAGCAATTCCAGCCGGCCGGAAAAGAAATCCGGGTGATCCTTGAGATAATCTTCAACCTCTGCGGCTGTTACGGAAGACAACTTTTGCGTCATATTCATAGATTGATTTGACCCTCATACACTGTTGTAGCCGGCCCTTTCATCCAAACCGGCTCGCCATTACCCGCCCATGATACCGTCAGGTGGCCACCCTGCAATGATACATCGATATTCCCGTCAAGGTGATGCATTTTAATTCCGGCCACCACGGCTGCGCAGGCTCCACTGCCACAGGCCGGCGTTTCACCGACGCCGCGTTCGAATACCCGCAACTTGATATGTGAACTATCCAGGATTTGCATAAAGCCCACGTTCACGCCGTTTGGAAACAGGGCGTGTCGTTGAACCTGCGGGCCAATTTCACCGACGGCCACCCGGTCAACGTCTTCAACGGACAAAACGGCATGGGGATTGCCCAGAGACAGGGCCGCCACGTCAATATTCATTCCGGCCAACTCAAGCCTGTAGGATTGTTGTTTCTCAACGGCAGCCAGCGGTATGTCCCCCGGCTCGAAACTTGGCAGCCCCATGCTGACCCTGACAAGATCATCTTCAAAATAGATCCTCACCAACCCGGCGCCGGTTTCCGCAATCAACTCTTCTTTACTGACAATACCGTTGTCCCTCAGGAAAACCGCTACGCAGCGTATACCGTTGCCGCAATGCTCTGCCTCACTGCCATCTGCATTAAAAACTCCATAACGGAAATCTGCCTGTTCATGGCTACCGGGATGAATCACTAATAACTGGTCGCAACCGATTCCAAGCCGGCGGTCTGCAATCATGCGGATTTGTTCCCTGTTAAACTCAATGGTCTGTTCCAGTCCGTTGACCACGACGAAGTCATTGCCAAGCCCGTGCATTTTTGTGAATTTCAATAACATGGGAGAACAGGTTACAAACCGGGCTTTGGCTCAGTGCCATTTTCACCGGCCAGATGAATTGTTGAGGTGGGAAACGCGCTTTCAGCGCCGTGTTGTTCGATAATGTCTATAATTTTGAGCATCACGTCCTCTTTAATCTCGTGGAACCTGATCCATTCAGTCGTTTTGGTAAATGTATAAACGAAAAAATCCAATGATGAGGGCGCGAACTTGACAAAGTTAACTATCAGGGTCTGGTTGTTATCAATTTCAGGATGTTCACGTAACATCTTTTTCACGTCAGCGGTAATCGCTGACATCTTGCCTGCGTCATTATAGCGAATTCCGATAGTTTCATAGATACGCCGGTTGGTCATCCGTTCAGGGTTTTCTACGGCAATACTGGTAAATACAGCATTGGGGACGTATAACGGCCGCTTGTCAAAAGTGCGGATGCGGGTCAATCGCCAGCCGATATTTTCCACCGTGCCTTCTATCTCCTTATCCGGCGAGCGGATCCAATCGCCCACCTCAAAAGGTCGATCCATGTAGATCATCAGACCACCAAAAAAGTTAGCCAGTAAATCCCTGGCGGCTAACCCGACCACGATACCGCCGACGCCACCAAAGGCCAGCACACCGGAAGCGCTGTAGCCCAGGGTCTGTAAGACGCTCAGGAACGCGATAACGATAATCGATATACGTAATAACTTGGCAATGGCATCGGCGGTAGTGCGGTCAAAAGGTTGTCCCGCCTTTGCTCGCGCGCTCATGACGTGTGTTTCCGCTCGCGTCACAAACCTGACTAAAAACCAGGTGACGGCTATGATCACGCCTAATTCGCGAATGGGGCCAACGGCTGCAAAAATGGCCGCTCCGGATTCATTTTTTGCAATCTCAACGGCAAAAGTAATGGCAAGAACCCATATCAATAAGCTTAAAGGCTTACCTGCCGCTTCGAACAGGGCATCGTCCCAGAAAGTCCGTGTTTTGCCGGATTTGGCCTGTAACTTTCTTAAAATGCGTTTTTGCGCCCAGTCAATGAGCAATGCCATGAAGACGACGGCGAAAATCTGTATGAGCCATGACCCATCTTCAAAATAGTCCTGGACGTAGGTGAATAACTGGTTGTAATCCATTATCGTCTCGTTGGTTTATACATCAGAATATCCGGGTGATTTCAAAATCATGCTTTTCCAGCAAGGCCAGCACGCCTTCTTCTCCGGGCAGGTGTAACGCGCCCATGGCGATAAACGCCGCGCCTGTCTCCAATATGGGCTGCATTCTTTCGACCATCGTGTAGTTTCGTTCGGTCAGTATTTTTTCAGTCAGGTTTTCGTAAAGCGTATTATCGGCAAACGAATAACGTTGGCCGTAAGAAAATAATCCCGCCAGGTCCTCGTCCCGATATAATGAGATCATCTTTTCAAAATCGTTCGCCAGCATTTCATGGTGACAGACGGTATCCGTTAACAATCGTACCTGATCATCGAGGGGAAAACTATTGAACAGGTCGCCCTGTTCTTTCAGTGATTCAAGTCCGCCGGTCCTGACGTCCGACTCCCGGGCTATTTGCAGCAATTGCACGTCCAGCACGGTTCCCAGGTCCGCCGGATAGCTCATGGTCAGGTACGCAGCCCAGGGTTTCATGGCTGACACAATCTCTTCCGTGAGATGGTACGCGCTTAATACCTCAACCGTTTTTGCGTATATTTCCGGTGAAATAATGTCATTTAATCTTGTGCCGTCACCGAAGAACATCAGCTGTCGCAACAGGGCTATGTGAGCCGGATCAGGCAATGCTTCCATGACAAAAACGTCACTGTCGGCCAATGCGTTCCTGGCTTTCTCCAGTTGTGTCATGATTTGCCGGTCCGCAACGTGGATGGTGCCAAACACGTAGCTTGGCGGCAGGCCCTGTTTCGTCACTCGCCATAACAGCCCCTGGCCGAATTCATCAGGGCCCGGATAGGGAATATCATCCACCTGCAACGGACGACACTCAGGCGCGACAAAATCCGCAGGCGCAACGTGACCTGCCGGCAGCAAGAGCAGGAACAGGATTGAAAGGCAGTTATCACGCAACGTTGTCATCACCCAGTTCCAGTTCCGGCGCCACATCCAACTCGGTTATCTCATCAACGATCATTAATCGTTTCTCATTATTGAGCAATTCATTATATGACAGTTCGGGTTCCCTGCCATGCATGCGCATCATTCTTACCTGTGACGCAGGATCAGTTTTGATCGCCAATTCATCCAGCAATGATACGGCCGCAGGCTGATTATTACACACCAGCACGACGTCACAGCCGGCGTTAAGCGCAGCGTAAGCCCGTTCCGGATAACTCCCGATAACCTCGGCGCCGGCCATGCTGATGTCGTCACTGAATATCACACCCTGGAAATTCAGTCTTCCACGCAGTACCTGCTTTAACCATACCGGAGAAAAACCGGCAGGCTTATCATCCACCTGGGAATAAATGACATGCGCCGGCATGATTGCCGCCAAACCTGCGTTGATTAACCGTTCAAACGGCAACAAATCACCCATCGCCAGGTCTTCATACCTGCGGTCATCCAGCGGAACCTCATGATGAGAATCCCCTTTCACGTTACCGTGGCCCGGAAAGTGTTTGCCCACCGCCATCATGCCGGCGCGCCGCATACCCTTCATTAACCCTTGCGCCAGGCGCGCTACGACAACCGGGGAACGATGATAGACGCGATCGCCTAAAAATGAACTGACGCCGGAATTCAGATCCAGTACCGGGGTAAAACTGAGATCGACACCAACGGAAAGCAGTTCACCAGCCAACAGCCAGCCGGTATTTTCAGCCAGCGCCAGGGCCCTTGCCTCATCCCGGTCAAAGAGATCGCCAAAACACCGGCTGGGAGGCAACCGGGTAAATCCATGCCTGAAGCGTTGCACCCGCCCGCCCTCGTGGTCCACCGCGATTAACAACGGAGGATTACGTAACCCATGGATTTGTGCCGTGAGCGAAATCAATGTTTCCGGATCCCGGTAATTCCGGGCAAATAAAATGACCCCACCCACCAGCGGATGCGATAATATTTCCCGCTCGTCCGCTTCCAACTCAGCGCCGCGCAGGTCCAGCATGATTGGGCCCAGGGACATCTTGTTTTTTCGGTTATATTACTGTTTCACCTGTAACGATTTGTCAAGCCGGCAACCCTACTCTGCCGCATTAATCGTTCGCACGTATCCGCCGGCAGCGTATGAGAGGATGTCACGGTCGGCGGTGACAAGCGAAGCATCATAATGACGGGCGGTAGACACGATGAAGCGATCGGCAGGATCAGCATGGAAATTGCCGGGCAGCCGCACACTGTCGATCGCTATCGTCAGGTCGATCGGCACCAGGTTGATACCCGGTAGGTCCAACGCGGTTTTGAGCCACACTCCCACCTCATGCCCGAGGCGCAAGCGACCTCTCTCAGCCAGCAGGGCGATTTCCCAAGGTGTGATGGCCGAAATCCCTATGATATCTGTTTGCGCCGTCTCTTCTATCGTGGCGCGCGCGGCGTTTCCGAGCCGTGCATCGTCGTTCATGGCCCAGATCAATACATGTGTGTCGAGCACAATCACCGAGCGCTGGCCCAGTCCGATGGATCGGCTGCAGGTCGGAAGGGATCGTCGTAGACCAGCACCGACCCCCGCATGGCTCCGATAATCGGCGCTGCCTCGTTCAGGGGCGGCAGTGGCGATAATATCGCGACCGGCTTACCGCGATTGGTAATCGTCACCGGTTCGTGGTCCTTGTTCAATTGTCCGATTATGCGGAGGCACCTGGCCTTAAACTTCGCTGCTCCGATTGTCTTCATTTTTATCACCTCCCATATCAAAACATGTACATGTAAAATGTACACTATATGGGGTGACAGATCAACCCTAACGGAATGCCTTATTGAAATTAGTCTTGTCTATTTCCATTTTCGAAATCTCTGAAATTCGATGTTAT
Organism: Gammaproteobacteria bacterium; assembly: GCA_965248145.1. Lineage (GTDB taxonomy): Bacteria > Pseudomonadota > Gammaproteobacteria > Eutrophobiales > Eutrophobiaceae > JAAXHV01. The sequence continues at coordinate 3,343,713 of OZ252091.1, forward strand.
TCTTTTTCATGAAACCCGTAACGGCGACAATTAATCCAGCTTGGCGTGGATAGTTTAAGCAACCAAACTTATTATTTTTATCATTAACCAAATTTCAAGGAGATTACTATGTTAACTCGTTTATGGACAACAATAACAGGTCTTTTGGGCTGCAAATCCTCATATAGTCCGCCCAGGGTTTGGACCTGGGATGCACCAAGTGGTGGGAAATTTGAAAACATCAACCGACCGATTGCGGATGCGACGCATGCAAAGGAATTGCCCATCGGCAAGCATCCCTTGCAGCTTTATTCACTTGCCACACCTAATGGCGTAAAAGTCACTGTGATGCTGGAAGAACTCCTGGCCCTGAGGTTTGAAGGGGCGGAATATGATGCCTGGCGGATTGTTATTGGTGAAGGTGAGCAGTTCGGCAGCGGCTTTGTCGAGCTTAACCCGAATTCCAAGATCCCCGCCCTCATGGACCGTAGCGGCAAGAAGCCTGTACGCGTGTTTGAATCAGGAGCCATCCTGCTTTACCTTGCAGAGAAATTCGGCGCGTTGATCCCTGGAGATCCGGCCCTGCGTGCGCAATGCCTGTCCTGGTTATTCTGGCAAATGGGCAGCGCGCCTTATCTTGGTGGCGGCTTTGGGCACTTCTATTCCTATGCACCGGAAAAATTAGAATACCCCATCAATCGATTTGCCATGGAAGTGAAACGCCAGATGGACGTGCTCGACCGTCATCTGGCTGATAATCAATACTTCTGCGGAGATGAATACAGCATCGCCGATATTGCTATCTGGCCCTGGTATGGAAACCTTGTCTTGAACAAAGTCTATGGAGCCGCCGAATTTCTCGATGCCACGTCCTATACCCACCTGAATCGATGGACGAACGAAATAAGAGAACGCCCTGCCGTCCAACGCGGTCGTATGGTGAATCGAACTTGGGGCGAACCCGAAGAGCAGCTACGGGAACGCCATGATGCGAGTGACTTTGATACCCGGACCCAGGATAAGCTTGAACCCGCTGATATTTCAGGAGCCGATAACTAACCCGGATGTGAGGCGCCATGCGACCTGACTCAGATGAGCCGCGGGGTCAGTGCAGCTTGCTGCCTCGTCAGGTAACGTTGAATGTCCTGCACCTGGTCCGTGGGGACGGCGTATTGGCGCGCGAGGCTTGCCCAGCGACCCAGTGTACTCGCGGTTTCATCAACTATCCGTAGTGCCGCGTTGCGGTCTATCGAGGCACTTCGGGCCAGCTGCAGGACATCGTCGAGTAAGATGTGCTTCCCTTTTCCATTGAGGGTCATACTGTGTTCGCCGGCAACACCCGTGTTCCAGGTGATATCGAAGGCCGGCGTGTTTATCCACTCCCCGTTGTCGGTTAACATAAACGCGAAATTTTTGCTGTGATCATCCCGATTACCACTCATCACATTAAATACCATACGCCGAAACAACTCGGTCTTTTCTGCGTGAGACTTTGTCAGGAAACCACAGAGCTTCAGCAACTCACCGTAGTCAAAGTCGGGCAATCGGAAATCGGCGTGCACCAGGCCAGCCACACTATGAACGTGCTGTCGTCGATTGTCCGGTTTGCGGTCAAACCGTCGGCTCAGGAAGTAAGCGTTGCCATTGTCCCCCGGAATCAGCCGTGAAGGAGCCATATTGATACCGGCCCGGCGCGCCAACTCTGCATAGATATATTCTATTGCTCCTTCCGACTTCTGCTCGTCGGTTTGCCCGGTTGGGAACTTCGCCAACCAGTGTGAGTACCCTGTCGGCAAGTTGCCTGAGCCAGTGATGGCAGCGTCACCATCAAGACCAATAAGAATCTTGGGACGCGCGCCGGCGGATGGCGTGCCATGCACGGCATGGTGAGCCATCACGTCGTGTACAGAGCCCTGGTACAGGTCGGTGGCCTCATGGCCAACAATACTGAGGCTAAGCGCGGCACAGGGAACCGCCTCGAAGCGAGCGCCCTCATCCGGCGCATACGACAACGCGCCCAGCGTCCGTGTGCCTACGTATGCCAGCCGATCAATCGGCGTAATCGATGCGGGATCTACCTGGTTCTGCCGGAACACTTTGTCCATGAGATAAAGACCCCAACCGTCCGGCAGGGAGTCGCTGAATACGCCGTGCAATCCATTGAAGGGGTCAATCGGCGCTTGCTGTAAAGCCGGTTCCCATTGCAGATTAAGGGGCGAGAGATTGACACCGCGTTGCAGAAATTCAGGGGCGTACTCGAAATAACCGCGTCGCTCGCGATAAGCCAGACGCCCCGCCAGGACCGGACTATCAGTATCAAACCCGTGAAACAGCACTCGCAGGACTTTCATTTCTGCTCTTCGCTCAATGCGACCAACTCATCCATGCTGACAGCAGTCGGTGGTGGAAACAACGCGTTTGCCGCGGACAGGTCGCCATAGGTGGCACAGAGCATCAGCAATTGCCTCAGTGAGATTTCTCCGGTCGTCTCAAACCGTCGAATGGTCGCCTCGGGCACGCCACTCCTTATACTTGCTTCCTTGCGACTGTGTTTTTGACCTTTGCGCCTTGCCCTGAGTAAGCTTGCCAGGGAGTGCTGTAATTCGTCAGGTGTCTGTATTGATAACATAATATCAAAAAACGGCATTATAACAAGGAAATAGATTAAATGATAGCATATTGTCAGGAACAAATCAGGACGATCTTAAAGTTTGCCCCACCCGGCCTAACACCCTCTCAATGCCAGCCTGACCATACTGACAGGATAGCAAAATTAAGTATCGTATTCCTTGAACCTGCCCCTGGATTACACCATTCCGGGGCAGACCCTGGAATGGTGTAATCCAGGGACAGTAGCAGACATTTTATTTATTCCTGATGATTGCGTTGATATAAAATTTGACTATGCATATAATATATGTATATTGCAATAATGGAGATTGAATGGAATCAGGAAAAAGCCGACTCAAACCTCAGGAAACATGGAGTTTCGTTTGAGGAAGCGTTCAACTCATTATTGGATACTGATGCTCTGGTATTGGAAGATTTTGATTCGGAAGGGAAAAGCAGGTGGATTCTGATAGGGATGAGTAACAGGGTACGACTTCTTACGGTTGTATATACACTCCGTGGTGAAGACTGTATTCGTTTGATATCTGCCAGAAAGTCCAGTCGGAAAGAAGGTGACTACTATGCGCAAAGAATATGATTTTTCCAAGGCCAGGAAAGCCGGAGATGTTCCCCACCTGGCCAGACTGCAAGCCGAGTCCAGGGGCAAAACCAGAATAACCATCATGCTTGATAACGACGTGCTGGAGGAATTTCGCCAAAGAGCCGATAGGGAAGGGCTGGGTTATCAAACGCTTATCAACCAGACATTACGCGCCCGTATCAACGCCCGCCCGCTTGACGAGGAAACCATGCGCAAAGTCATCCGGGAAGAGATGTCGGCAACAAAATAAAATGTGACCAACAGAGTTATTATCAATTCTGCATAAAAACGGATCAGGGAATTCCAAGTTCATGGCCTGACTCCATTTCAGCGTTAGAAAGCGTGAGGCTGGACAATCATATCAACACCCAGGGCCTTCATTACTGCAATCATGGTTTTAAGGGTCGGGTTCCCCTTCTCGCTGAAAGATCGGTAAAGCTGTTCGCGTGACAGTCCTGTTTCCCGGGCAAGCTCCGTCATGCCCTTGGCGCGAGCAGCTGCGCCCATCGCCTTGGCGATGTATACGGCGTCTCCGGTTTCCAGGGCGTCAGTGACAAATTCCGCTATCGCTTCCGGACTGGTCAGGTATTCAGCCGGATCAAATTCAGTAAATGTTTCAGTCATATAGTTGCCTCCACTCGTTTAAAATCCGCTGGGCAGTTTCAATGTCTCGACTTTACGTTCTCTTATCACCACCGCAAAGCAGGATGATAACCCTGTCTCCCTGTTGATGAAAATAGACCCTGTATCCCGGCCCATAGTGAATCCGTAATTCACTCACTCCATGGCCGGCAGGTGCAACGTCACCCGGCAAACCTTCCATTAATCGGTTAATCCGGGCGATAATTTTAACCTTCCCGGTTTCGTCCTTGAGTTTTTTCAGCTACTGTTTGAATTTACCGGATTCAATCTTTTTCACAGACCTATTGTAGTTTGTAGACTACAAACAAGCAAGGCTTTTATTGACAACAGTAAAAACATCATCTTATAACACTACATCAACCAAATCTCCTGTCTATCCACACGGTGCTATTGGGACACCCATAGAATAATAATTATGGGTGTCCTTTTTATGCTTTCCTGAAGCTGTGATCGAACGAGACTACGTGTTAGCGTGGTTCCTGACCGGTTTGGCTGATCATCCGTTGGGTAATTCCGGGGACACAATACTTAATTCGTTGTTTTGCCCCCGGTTTTTTCTTTCTCACCACCCGGCCCAACGCCCTCTCAATGCCAGCCTGACCATACTGACAGGATAGCAAAATTAAGTATTGTGTCCCCAGAACTTACGTTGGAGGAGGCCCGGAAGTGTAGATATTAGAAGGGCAGCGAACAAAAAAATAGTTCTTGCTTCTCTTGTATGTCCCATTAGTAGGGAAAATTTGTCAAGTATCGTACATAACTCCCAAATTTTAAATATGATTGTCTTATCATAAACTATTAGGAAAAAGTAATGAAATTCAGAACACATTTAAGCATACTCGTATTTGCAGTAACTGTTAGTTCATGTGCAACACTGACGAACGATCCAAACCAGCAGATTCAGTTTGTAGGGATAAATTTGCATATTCCAGCGAAGTCTGCCACCCAAACCACGTGAAGCCTGCCACCTGAACCAAGGCAAAGCTGCCACCTATCGGAGCGCAGCGACGCAGGGTGTTTTTTACTTTTACTCGCTTTCAGTCCTCATCGTCAACTTAATTTTTGTTTTCGCATGGATTCCCCTTTCAAATTGATTTTGTATGCGTTATGGATCAGTCGGTCCATGATGGCATCTGCCAAGGTGGGGTCGCCGATGATATCGTACCATTTATCGACAGGTAATTGACTGGTGACCAAAGTAGAGCGGGTGCCATGTCGGTCTTCCAGTAGCTCGAGTAAATCACGCTGTTGTTCTGGAATAAGTTTGGCCAGGCCCCAGTCATCCAGTACCACGACGTCGGTTTTGGCCAGTGCGGCCATCCGTTTAGAGTAACTACCATCACCTTTGGCAATGGGGAGTTCCTGCAGTAAGCGTGGCAGGCGCAGGTAGAGCGCCGTATGACCTTCCCGGCAGGCCTTTTGTGCCAGGGCACAGGCCAACCAGGTCTTGCCGACACCGGTCGGACCGGTGATGAGGATATTGAGGCGCTCTTTCACCCACTGGCACTGACTCAAGCGAGTGAAGAGTGATTTATCCAGACCGCGGCGATGGCGGTAGTCAATATCTTCAATGCAGGCCTGTTGTTTTAACCGGGCTTTGCGCAAGCGGGTCTGCAAGCGGCGGTCATACCGCTCGGTGAGTTCCCGGTCAACCAGCAATCCTAACCGCTCCTCAAAGCTCAGTTGCTCAATGTCGGGTAAGGCTGTTTGCTCCGTCAGGGCTTTGACCATGCCGGTGAATTTCAGGGTGGTTAATTTCTCCAGGGTGGGATGGTGTAACATCGCGCTCTCCTTCAGGTTTATTGATAATAATCAGCACCACGGATATTGCCGTGGTCCTGGGGTAGGTTCTGTTCTTGTTGTGCCGGGAGGGGTTGGTTCTCCAGACGGTGTTTCAAGATCGATTCAATACTTCTATAGCGGTAGGTGCCGAGTTGTCCGGCCCGTTGGCAGGCGGCTTCCAATCGTGCCTCACCATAGGCCTTACCCAGACGTAAGATCCCTAAGCAGGCGCGGTAACCCTGTTGCGGGTGTACTCTGGCCGAAAGGATGTGGGTCACCACGTTGACAGTGGCCGGTCCCATCTTCTCTGCCCAGGCAGTCAAACGTTGCGGCGACCAGTCACCATATTGCCGGTGCGTTGTCGGCATATGTTCGTTCACCGTGGTATGCCGCCCTTTTATCCGGGAGCGAGGATGACTGGCCACCCGCTGGCCTTTATGGAAGCATTCAATCGTACAGTGGGTCATACGTGCCTCGAGTTGTTGTTTGATCAGCGTATAAGGTACCGAGTAGTAATGGCCATCGACCTCGACATGGTAGTCAATGTGGACCCGCACCTTTTTCCACTCGGCGTATTGGTAGGGTTTGGTCGGTAGTGGTTTCAGTGCGGGTTTATCCACTGCTTCAAACACGCTTTTTCTACAACCCGGTAATTTCTGGAAGGGCCGTTCATTGAACTCTGTCAGCAGTTGTCCAATACACTGGTTGAGTTCACCGAGTGAGAAGAATGTATGCCGGCGAAGCGCCGCCAGGATCCAACGTTCCACTACCTGTACGGCAACTTCGACCTTGGCTTTGTCCCTGGGCCGCCTGACACGGGCAGGTACCACGGCGACGTTGTAATGCGCAGCCATGTCCTGGTAAGTCGGATTGATGTCCGGCTCGTAACGGTGGGCTTTGGATACCCCGGCGCGTAAATTATCGGGGACCACGACCTCGGTCACGCCCGCAATAAACTGAAAGGCCCGTTGATGGAAAGCTATCCAATCCGGTAATGTCTGCGTCCAGGTCGCTTCCGCATAGGTATAGTTGGAGGCGCCCAGCGTGGCCACAAAGACCTGGGCATCACGGATTTCACCGGTGCTGCTGTCAACCACGCCGATGGTTTGGCCGGCATAGTCCACGAACAACTTCTCACCGGCGCGATGGTGCTGACGCATCACCGGGTCCCGTTTGTTCAACCAGTCGCGATAGTGCTGACAGAACCAACTGTACTGATACCCTTGCGGGTACCCTGCCCGATACTCCTGCCACAACAGGAACAGGGTGACGCTCTTGCCTCTCATGTCTTGATAGACGCCGGGCCAATCCGGCACCCCGCGTGCACTGGCAGGCAGGTTGGGTGTCGCGGGGAATAAGCGTTGTTCCAACTCACCATCATCCAGCTCTGGCGCTAGTGGCCAGCCAAGCTGGGCCGTTTGTGCCCGTAGTAAATATTCAGCCACGGTGGGACGGCTGATACTGCAGATCCTGGCGATCTGGCGGTTACTGCAATGGTTTGCCCATTTCAGGCGAAGTACTTCTTTTATCTTGCGCATGGATAACCTCTTAGCTGGCATCTGAACTCCTCCCCTGGTTGAGAAAAGCTCAGGATACCGTGATGTTATCCTGCGTCGACAGGTCTCCCTAATCCTGCTTTACAGGGTGGCAGACTTGCTCTGGAATGGGTGGCAGCTTTCGCGTGGAATGGGTGGCAGGCTTGCTATGGAATTAGTGGCAGGTTTCATCTGGAATATGCAGATAAATTGCCAGGATCAGACAATAAGTTGCAATATGTCGAATAAACGAGGGTCATGGACAGTAGAACTTCCCGGTAGCGCCATGATCCGGCGCTCAGATGATTTGCTTCGTGTTGAATGTTCCAATACGGAGGGCAAGAGGTATCTTATGACCGCAAAAAGCCGGATAGGTGCCAAGATTGTTGCTAGTGCTGTCTTTCTCGATTTTGGAATCGTTGATGCGATCACTGACAAACATCGTGAATATCCTGAACAAGTATTAGTTGATTGCGATGTGCCTCAGAGTAAGGCGCCGGAACAAGACCAGAATAACTCAAAGCAGAATAAAGATGAGTAAGGCGGTTTTTGTCAATCAATGTGGCGGGCCGGAGGTTCTTTCATACCAGGATTACAACATAGGCCAACCGGGTCCGGGTGAAGTATTGTTGCGTAATACGGCCATCGGCGTAAATTACATCGATACCTATTACCGTTCCGGCTTGTACCCGGCTGCATTACCGTTGATACCCAGCGACCAGGCTGCCGCTGTCGTTGAAGCTGTAGGCGCCGGTGTAACTGAATTCAAACCCGGGGACCGGGCCGCTTATGCCTCGAAACCCCTTGGCGCCTACTCGGAGGAACGGGTATAGATGCAGACCTGCTCGTACCTTTGCCGGATGGCATTTCCGATGAGGTTGCGGGGGCCACATTGACCCACGGCTTGACCGCGGAGTACCTGACTCACCGGTTGTATGAGTTGAGGGCAGGAGAGATGGCACTGGTCCACGCCGCGGGCGGCGGCGTGGGGAGGATTCTATGCCAATGGGCAAGTAAGATCGGCGCAACAGTGATCGGTACTGTCGGCTCTGGAATTCCGGGGACGGAATTCCGGGGACACAATACTTAATTCGTTGTTTTACCCCCGGTTTTATCTTTCTCACCACCCGGCCCAACCCCGTCTCAATGCCAGCCTGACCATACTGACAGGATAGCAAAATTAAGTATTGTGTCCCCAGAACTCCCCAGAACTCAAATGCCTTTCCCCTGGTCTGGAAGGCGGATTAACTTACTTTAATATTTTGTAAATAAATTACAAGGTCATGGACGCGGGTTGAGGGGTTATCAGTCCCGGTTTTATCTGCCTCTCCAAGGGACAATTCAGCATTTTTTTTAGCCTGTTCGAGGTGGTCATATAGCTTTATAAATATACCGGTAATGGATTTTTCGTAGTCCGGTATGTGTTTCTTTAATTTATGTATTACGGCATCTGCTGCACTTGATTTCCCCGTCGCTCTGAAAGGTTCAGTCGTGTAAGTAAAATGCAGTAATAACCAGTATTCGAAACATGGAACTGAATTTATTGCGAAAAAAGTTTTTTTACGTCTGAGGCTTTTAATTCTATTCAAAGCTTGTTGGTAAGTGTGGTGAGTATCTTTGTCAAAGACAAAATAAACACGATCGAAAGGAGCATCTGTACCACGTTCCTTCTCATAAAGTTTTTTGCCATATTCAACTACACTTTCCGGGCTTGAATCACTACTACCGTCTATCTCGATATTTGCACTGTTTATTCTGTAATGGTTCTTCAGTTCTTTGAAATATTGAGGTTCCGTTTTTTCTCCTTCAGTGACAATTAATACTTTATCGTAGGGTGCTCGTTTGGCTTTCTTACGCTCCAGTTCCCGTGTCCCTTTTGCCTTGCGCCTGTGAAAAAGGTTATCCGTTCCCATAAGATATTCCTAGCGTAAATTGGCTGTATTCAGGTAAGGCAATGCTCCATATCTTCCCGATAAATAACCTGCTCCAATATTTTCACGACCTTTGCGCGGGCTGAAATCAGTTAAAGGATAAAGTATAGTTGTCTGTTGTTCATTTTTCTCACAGAACCATATCTGGTCGCGTCTGAAAATCTCCTGGCTCAGGATAGATGTTTCATGGGAGGTAAAGAGCAGCTGGGCGTTCTTAGGGTTGGTTTCACTATTATGAAATAAATCCACCAGAAACCGTACCATTTTTGGATGAAAATTTGAGTGCAATTCATCAATGAAAAGCACATAACCGTTTTCCAACGTATCAAGAATAAGGCCAGTCAGAGCGAAGAATTTCTGTGTTCCTGCTGACTCAACACCAAAGTTGAATGATACAGTTTTACCTTGATTTGTTCGATGTATCGTTTGGATATTAAATACATCAGCATCTTTCGCATTTTTAAGGAAAAGGGACTTGAGTTCATCCGGCATATCCTCCGGCAGGTGTTTTGCTGATATTCTTTCCGACTCGACTGATATGTCGTTGATACCAAGTTCGGCCACTTTAAGATACTTCAGTACTTTTTTACGTTCATTACTATCCTTGCATAATGATGCAGTAAATTCTGGATAATCCCCTCCAATGGATAAAGCCCTTAAGTTATTATTAAACCAGTCGAATACGGGTTGTAGCTGTTCGCTGTTAAGGTTTACTGCAGTAGAAAGGAATAATGCATTGGACCGGGTGGAATTCTGCCAGACTTGTTTTTGGCCACTGAACGAGTTACCCATATCCCAGTCATAAACGTTTATTTCCTCGTTCCAAATGCGAGTAAACCAGCGTTGAGGTCTGCTTTTTGGGAACGCCAGCAACCACTCCTCATGCACTCTTTCCGAAGTGGCGGCGAAACCATACTGGTAACGAATTCCATCAGCAATAAAAACAACTTCAAACTCTGAAGGTAACCCTGCTGACGTATCATCCAACAGGAAAGGTGTAACAGGCAATTTATCACCCCGCTGCCATTCGGTAGCGGATTTCAGAACTATGCGCCGCATAGCCACCACAGCTGCAAGAAAATTGGATTTTCCGCTCGCATTGGGACCATAAATAACTGCCGTTTTGAGTAATTTGGCTGGGGTAGGCAAATTAGAATTGAAAGTGTTGGATTCTACCAATTCCCCTTTTTTTGCCATGGTCAAGCTCAAAGTTTGTTCATCCTTGAGAGAGAAAAAATTTTTAGCGCTGAACTCAATAAGCATGATAATTATCAAAATAAACTAACACTTTTGGCAAAAATAGCCTAAAATAGAACAATAATCAACATTAGATACTAATATTAGTTTAATTTTTGGTATTAAATTGGTGCTGCTTTTCTACAGTAGATCATAATACGAATAGAATTTTAGGGGAATTCCGGGGACACAATACTTAATTCGTTGTTTTGCACCCGGTTTTTTCTTTCTCACCACCCGGCCCTACCCCGCCTCAATGCCAGCTTGACCATACTGACAGGATAGCAAAATTAAGTATTGTGTCCCCGGAACTCCAAGTGTCTCCAGAACTCCCAGAACTCCAGAACTCGTAAGACTCAGTACTTAGCCGAGAGCCCGCAAACCATAGACGTTTTCCAATAGCGCAATCCCTTCAGCTCAAGACAGTGGGACACCAAACGCTTCCGGATTGAAGGCATCATCATTGCGGATGCTGTCCATGAATTTGCGCAGGTCGTTATTGATAGGTTCGGCAACGTCGACATGATGATCAGGAGATAACAATTGAGCCAGACGAAACACATCATTGCGATGCTTTTTAATATCGGTATTATTCACGGTATCGCCATCGATTTTGCGCTGGATCAGATTAAGAAACGCCTTAGCTTTGAAGGGGATAAGCAGTTCCTCACTCAGCAGAGAAATCCCTTCTCTGATAATTCGGGAATTCTGTAGCGCAATGTAGTAGGACTCATCAAGCAAGATAGCCGACAAACTCAATATGCCTTCATCAACGGGAACCTTGGTGATGGAACGCTCGTCAGGTAGTTCAAACCCTCCCGGTTGACGAGAAAACACTTCGATCATGGAGGGGTAAGAAACATCCTTGGGTTGGTAAAATCGGTAGAACTCTTTGCGTCCATCGCTTTTTTGCCTGGCTTTATAGCCGCCAGCTTCAAGGAAACCTTGGAATGCGCCCGCGAACTCCGTATCAACGACTTCAATGCAAAGGACGATATCCAGATCTTTGGTAGACCGGAATGGGAGTCCGGCATCGGTGAAGATGAGATCGCACGCAGCGCCGCCAATCAGCGCATATTGCTCTTCGTAACCGGCGAAGTGCTCCCGAAACTTCTCGATACCGCTTACCATGAAATCTGTTCCAGGAGATCTTCTGCCGCTTTGGCCACGCGTTCATCGGGATTGTCCCAGAATTGTGCGTACAATGATAAGCGATCAACAACGTCAGCGTGCGCAATAATCTCAGGGTCGTAGCGCCACAGTTCGATCACCGCAGTAGCATCTTCGACGTATTTTACCGCCGTCAGCCCAGATGTCTCGATCAGGCTGCTCCATTTCTTATAATGAACGGCATGGACAGGAACCGGGGGAGGGGATAAGTCTGTAAGCATTGATAACGCACTCTCGCCTGCCTGTTTGATATGGGGCAATACAATATTTGCAACAACATATTGCCGGCTACGCGCCGGGTTAAACAGGTACGGGCGGGCCATATCGACCAGACGGCGGGGTTCGGCGCTGAATTCAACTCTGTTAGTGCGACCATGTTTCATAAGCTTGGTCAGCCCAAGTTGTGCCAGTTCTCTGGATGCGCGCGAGATGGACATCGCTGAGTATGAGTCACGGAGCGCTTTAGTTGATTGGGGGCGCCGCAAGAGGAGATGAAACAGCAGCACTTGAGCTGCGGGGGAAAGTTGCTCCGGCTTTCGTTTGGGCCGAGCGCGAAAATACTCTCGCAGGTCGAGCGCAAGCTGCGGGATGTAAAGCTGATTACGCGGTATGATGAAGGGTACGCCGTTGGCAATAAAGCGCGCTCTGCGGTCGGCGGACAGACGTTGTGCCGCATAGATGACAATTCCATCGAACAGACGCTTGATGTATGCAATGTGTTTAGCCACCTCCGTTGGTGTTGCGCTGATAATGTCCCGGTCAACGGCAAACAAACAGGGCTGGCGGGAGATCGAACCCGTGAAAAAATCATATCGTTGTGATAAGAATGTGGGCAACCCAGCTACACCATTCCAGCGGTTCAACTGCACAGGCTGGTGCAGGGTGGTCTCAACATAGGTACGGAGTTGTTCCACAAAATCGTTCGCGCCGGATGATTGTAGAGCTCTATATAACATAATTTAGCATATTAACAGTACAGATGTTAATATGCAAATTAATGTTACTGTAAATCCTCAGATAACCCGAAAATGATAGGAGAAATGGTGAGTATCATTACCGTCATGGCCGCTACTTGAAGTACAGGCAATAAAAGCATACTAAGGCAGCCTATCAGCCATCCTGAGTCTTGACTTTTTTCCATAAAAGTACCAACGATGATCATTGGGATGAAGAAAATAGCAAGGTACTCAACACCTGCGACATATGTTTCCCAGTACGTGAGAACCCTGAGGCCAGCAAACACGGAATCCCAAAATATAGTCATTTTCCTTTTTTGTTATTAATTGCCAACCACCAGCAAAAATGAAACCCGGTAGTGGTTTTTTAGGTCTGTAATATTGCCGCGTTAAAAACGTTTATCTGTATGGTGCCACGGTAATGACCATCTTTTCGTCTGATTTCGAGCAGGTAGCCGTGATCGCACCATCATTTGTCCAAGCTTTTACCATGTATACAAGACCTGTATCGACAATTGTCTCGACTGGATAAAGATCTCGAATTTGGGACATGATACTTTCTACTGCAACTATACAGTCGCTAAATGATATTGATTTTGTTTCTTTATTACTGACGGGTCCCTGTTCTGGATACTGACCACTATTCACCATACGATTAAGTTCACTGGGCGTATATGTTTTTTCTGCATAAGCCGACATGATCATCATCACCAGAATAATCGTAGCCAGTAATTTCTTCATATTTTTCTCCCTATTTTAAATAGACACCTCAACGTACATTGCAGACAGACCATAATCAAATGATCACCACGCAGGTGGTTTTGAGATCTTCGTATTGGGAAGATGGTCGGGGAACTGCGCAGCTTTCAACATTGCCCGGTGGATATGCCGCACATGACTTGCGACATTTTTCAATTTCGGGGCTATCTGCCAACGTCCGGGACAAATGACAAACACAGGTTTTTTTCTCTCAGTGGTCACCATGCGTATAGGTGTCACGAGATCCGTATCATTCGAGATGACGACAGCCGCATCGAACATTTCTTTCCAGGCATCATTCAAAAGATGGACCGCGAGATTCACATCCGAGCCTTTCTCTTCTATCGTATGAACCTCGGTAATCACAGCGTCAGGCAGCGGTCTGGCAGTCTTGTGTCGTTTTTTCTTCCCCGCGTCTCTCGTCGGATAACTACCGATGGGCAGGGGCCCCGCGGTCTGATACCCCTGATACTCGAGCGGTAAAATAGATGAGTTTGTCTATTGTATGATCAGCCGGCAGCACATGGCGAGCGAGTTCAACAAGATTAAGCCACTTGAATTGTGTGCCCTTGAGCGCTCCGTAGTACAGGTTGAAGCCGTCAACGTAAACCCTGGTTCGCATAGTCGTCCGTGGATGGAAAAAGCAAGGGCCGCTCCGAAGAAGCAGCCCTTGAGCCGACAGCACGCTGCCGGCGGGTAACTATGTGTATTCTAGCGCCAAGTCTGCGTACTTGCAAACATCCTGGTTTTCATCAGGGAATATGATCGTCCTGCAATCATGACGTTCGGGCGACAGTGACCTCCCCCTAAGTGATAAGTGCCAATACATCGTGGACAGAAATCAGTGCCAAGACATCGTGGACATGACGCTGTCACACTCGATTAACCAAGTCAATTGTGTACACTGACGGCATTTTAACTGATTGGAGGCAATGATGAAAAAAAACACTGGAACAGGTGCGGCAGGCGGCTGTTCAGAGGTACCATGCAGGCGAACGTCCGGCCAGCATTTGTCTCTCTTTAGGTCGCCCCCGGTCCTGGCTGTACAAGTGGCTGGGTCGCTACGACCCATCAGACCCGGCCTGGTATCGGGACAAGTCAAGACGGCCCCTGGCGAGTCCCCGGCGAACGGTCAGGGAGGTCGAGGAGCAGGTGAAGCTGGTGCGCCTCAAGCTGGACCGGCAAGCCCTGTTCTGTGGCGCTCAAGCGATTCTGTGGGAGTTGGAAGACCAGCACCTGCAGCCGTTACCCTCTGCTCGAACGGTCAACCGGATTCTGCGTCGGCATGACCTGACTCAGCGGCGTACGGGCCGTTATGAAGCCAAAGGCACGCCCTATCCGCACTTGCCGGCAGTCGCTCCCAATGACCGCCACCAGGCCGATTTCGTGGGGCCGCGTCATCTCAAAGGGACGTGTGGACCCGTGCGCTTCTACAGCATGAATGTCGTCGACTTGAGCACCCGCCGCTGTGCTACTCACCCCCTGTCCGGGCGTCACGGCAATGCCGTCTATGCAGCGTTTTGGGCGATTTGGCAGCGGCTGGGGATGCCCTGTCACTTGCAGGTCGATAATGCCATGGCCTTCTATGGCAGTCCCGCCCATCCCCGCGGCATGGGACCGCTCATCCGCTTGTGCCTGCATTATGGCATCACACTCTGGTTCATCCCGCCGGCCGAACCCTGGCGTAATGGCGTGGTTGAACAGTTCAATCGCCACTACCAACAAAAGTTCCTCGACCGGGTATCTATGCAGACCGCAGCCGAATTACGCACCGGCGCACTCACCTTCGAGCACAAACATAACAGTCGCTATCGCTACAGCCATCTGAACGGCAAAACACCCCTGACCATGCTCGCCCAAGCAGACCATACAACACTGCGTTGGCCGCCCCATGAACCCGTCCCTGAGACCCCCTTGAAAAAACCTGAATCAGGCTGTTATCACTTAATCCGATTGATCCGCAGTGACTGCCAACTCGACATATTCAGTGAGCGCTTCCCGGTTTCCCCCACGCTTCAGTACGAGTATGTGGTGGCCACCATTGACGTGACAGAGCAAAAACTCAAACTGTTCCATGAGCAACGTCAAGTGGATGAGTTTGAATACATATTACGTTGATGTTCCCGCTGAGAGCAGACATCACAACCTCAATCCTGATAAACTGTCCACGATGTCTTGGCACTGATTTCTGTCCACGATGTATTGGCACTTATCACCTAAGCAATAGGAGATACAGGATTCGGGGTCATCGTCTTTTTCTCAGAATTGTAACAACCAAGGGTTTAAATCAACTTTGATGGATCACAAGTTAGAAATCACGACTAACTACGCTGCCACGGTCAAGGAATCTCTCGAAAAGTCGTCAGACTTAGTCCATAAAGATTTTCGAATCGTCATCCCCATGCCTGAAATAGTGTCTGCTCGTGTTTTCCATCTTGAAGCATATGAACGTTTTCAGAGAGAAAAACCATGAGAAAAACAAGAATATATTGCCTTGCCCCTTCCCTCAACATCTTGGTCAGGGAGTCGGAAAATTCTCTTCGACCTTGGAACCTGACAACGTTATGCTGGCTCATAGCAGCGTATCTCCTCAGATTATTTGTTTGCGTATTCCGTCAACGTGATACAGAAAATATCCTACAAGCTGTCACCAAGAAAGAAGAACATCTGCGTCGACTTTGGAGTGCGCGTCTATCACATCAGATAAGCGAGTTACCGCCATATAATGATGTTTATCGGCATGTGGTGCGTGCGCTTCGCGCAGCCGATTTCAATTAGGGGTGTTTGACGACAATTAACCTGGCGAAGAAGCTACTGGACATAGAAGCAACGTAAGGGGTTAAGGAGATAATACGATGATTCAAATGAACGTGTCCGCCCAACAAGCGGACCGCATACTTTCACAGACGAATACAGATTATGTCACGTTTCAACGAGGCAAGACAAAACACTGGCGGACGTATACAGACAAAAATGGACAGGCACATGCGACAAAACAGAGTATCTGTTGGTTATTCTGTTGGGCCGCAACGGGAAGAGGAAGCCGTGAGGCAGAGAGGCAAGCACGACAGGCGTTTGATCGCATTTTCGATCCCCCTTATGATTCCCCGAGTCAGCAACTTACGTTGGAGGAGGCCCGGAAGTGTAGATATTAGAAGGGCGGGAATTCCGGGGACACAATACTTAATTTGTTGTTTTACCCCCGGTTTTATCTTTCTCACCACCCGGCCCAACCCCGTCTCAATGCCAGCCTGACCATACTGACTGTCTACATAGACAAGACTTTCACCAGGTTGAGATGTCATGTCCTTGATGGAAACATACCGACTCAGGTCCATGGGCCAGGAGCTGCCCAGTTTGCAGGACCTGGCTTTCCGGAGGAAAGCGCCGCGACTATGGGTGACAGAAACTCACTCACCGAAGTCGTGACTTTTTCGAATGAGGCCGGTATGTGATCCTGCTCAAGCCTTTTCCGGAAAACCGCCCACTGGATCTGCTTGGAGTTGAAGAAAGGTTCCGTGAATGCCTCGATTGCCGAAGGAAGCGTCGTATCCCTCTGCTCAAAGGTTAACTGAATTGCTTTGGCCAGTTCAGCTCCATCAAAGTCGAACTGCCGGGACAGTAACCAGATGTCGTAGAAATCCTTCATCCGGCTATTCAACATACCCAGCTTGACCATGGCTTCAAGCTTTTCCGAGATGGCACTCTCGCGACTGTAGCAAAGCAATCGTGGAGCTGAGAAATCCAGCATAGTCGGAAGGTTCGACTCCTCAGGCTCCGGATACACGACATCACCGAAGCCGATGTCAACCTGTAAAGTGATCCTCGCGGTGCTCAATCCACCCTGGAACCGAATCCTGATTCCACTGTAGTCCGCGTCTTCGGCGATTCGTTCGGTCCGAATGGAATCCGGATCAAAGACAAGTCCGTCCGGTTCCACATCAACGGCCAGGATATCCCGGATTTGCGCGACGACGCTGGCTTCCTCATTACTCGTTCTTCCCAGCAGGTCAATGTCCATGGTTGGACGAAATTTCGGTGAACCCCAGACTCTCAGCATCAAAGCGCCCTTGAGAATAAATCGGTCTACGTAAGGTGATTGGGATAGCCGGTAGAGGAATCGCTCCATGGCAAAGTACTGTAGTAACTCGTTGAAGGAACGTCGATCACTCCTGGCTCGGTTGAGGAGACGTTGTCGGACCGACGCGGGGATATTTCTGGGAGACGTCATATCATCGCCTCCAGGTATGGCCGCATCACCTTTTCAACCCGACAGATCTTGGCGTATATGAGCAGGTCGCCCAGGTTGAACTTCCTGCGCGTCTTGTAGAGTTTCAGCGCTTCCAGCACCACGTCCATTCCAATCTTGTTACGAAACTTGAAGCAATCAGCCAGAGTTTTTTCATGACTGTAAACTTTGACGGGCACTCCATCAATCAGATGCTTTTCGATGCCGGGTTGGTATGCTTCATTCGAGAATCTATGGGTCCGGATAGGAGGATAGTCGAGGACCGGCGCCCGTGAGTCCCTTGGCACCGCCACAGAAACCTCATGCGGAATCTGGGTCGTGATATCATGATAGGCCAGTGCGGAGACAAGACAAATAACGGCGTCGGGAAAGCGAAGGCTCACCGTCACCAGATCCGGGTTACCGACCGGAGGCAGTTCCAGTAGACGATAAATACCTCTGCTAACCTGCTCAATAACGCCATTGTCCCTAAGCGAATAAAGGGTGTAGCGTGTGATCCCGTGCTTGATAGCCTCACTCATTCGAAGTTGGCCACCGTGCTTGCGGAAGATTTCTTCAGGCCGTTCTTTCATCTCCATTCCCGGACATATTGCTTCCACTTAATTATAAGTGGTGGCAATATGTCTGATTTCGGCTAAAAAATCAAGGTGTATCTAAAAATTACAGGAACAACGGTTCCGTCATCTCCGGGATCAGGAAAACCGTTTCCTGGTCGATCAGATCCAGATTGGTAAGTACTTCCTTGAAAATGATTCGAAAAAGAAAGATTTCGAATATGAACCTCGTATTCGGACAATTATGAAACCAAAATGTTGGCGTATTGGCAATGCGTCTCTTCCGGTACACGACGGTGGAGGCACACTGCATCATCAAGACGACGATCAGGCTGTGCAATGATTTGTTGATCAACGTTTTTACGGCCCAAGTGGCGCAGGGTCTGGATCACCAGCTCGCTGCTTCTCCCCGCGGTAGCCATATTGCGGGGGGTGGTATTTTTCAGGATGATCTGGCGCTTACCAACCTTGACTGTCCGCGTACGGCTGTCTGTTAAATAAACGACCTTGTGTAGAGAGTCCAAGGAGATTAGCCGCGTAGGCCCCGGAGGCTTGCAAACGGGTGGCGTCACGACCTGCCAAGGCGCTTGCAATGTCATCCGTAGAAGGCTGTAAAGCACCAAGCCGGAGGATATTGCTATCAGTTTCGAAAGACACCTCATAGAAAACCAATATCTTGACACTTTTTGGCAACCATCACTGGTGCGTAATCCGGGATCGTGAACACTGATTCCGGTCAAGACCGAAAAGTGTTCACGTTCAACCGGAATCGGTGTTCACAATGAACCGGATTCGGTGTTCACGTTCGACCGGAATCAGTGTTCATTTTTACCGGAATACGCATATATGACAATTCCTTCTGCGAAGCGGTTCATGCCCATAGTGCCATTTATTATGGAACAGTACACTAGCTAACGGCAGACATAATTCTTTATGCCACTGTCGAGTATGTTCGCACACTCAAATAATCTAGCTGCATTGATAGAATCGCCTTGAATGGCAAGTGTATATCCCCATTTTTGGTAGGCGGTGACATTGTTCGGATCGAGTTCGATTGCTTTTTTATACTTCTCAATGGCTCCGGGGTAGTCGGGCTCTCTCTTGATTGCAAGCACGTAACCCCAGTTGACGTAGGCGTTGGCATGGCCTGGATTTATTTCGATAACCTTCCTAAACTTTTCTATAGCCCCGTCCCAGTCAGGATCTTCTTTTCTTGCAAGTGCGAAACCCCAGGAGTTATGCTCATTTCTGGTGTACAGGTTAAATAAAAAGGCGGTGCCTCTGATGTTGTAAAATTGTTTTCGACGAAGAAGACAAACAACAAAGGAGAACACCACCATGAAAAAAGATACTGTAGTTGCACTGAAAAAGCCAGTAGCGGAATCCGATCCGTTGACAAGTTTGTTACGCGAAGGCGCGCAACAGTTATTGTATGAGGCGGTGGACGCGGAGTTGGCAGCCTATTTGTCCCAGTACCAGGACGACCGGGACGCTGGCGGTCGCTGGCGCATCGTCAGGAACGGTTATTTGCCGGCGCGCACAGTGATGACGGGGCTGGGCGAGGTGCGTATTCAGGTGCCGAAGACGCGGGACCGGTGCGGCCGGGGTCGGCATTTCACGTCGGCCTTGTTGCCGCCGTATATCAAGCGGACGACAAGTGTGGAGAGTGTGTTGCCGTGACAATTACAGGCCAAATACGACGTGCAGCAGGTGGTGTGTGTGGCCGACCGGGGGATGCTCAGCGAGGCCAACCTGCAGGCCCTGGAAGAGGCTGGTATCCATTACATCGTCGGCGCCAAACTCAAGCAGCTGCCCAAAACACAGCAGGCCCGGATATTGGATGACACGCACTACCAACCGTTAGGGGACGACGGCGGACGCGTCCTGTCGTTTCCCCATCAATCGCGCCGGGTGCTGGTCAGCTATTCCCCGGTGCGGGCCGAGAAAGACCGTCATGACCGCCACACCGCCGTCACCAAACTCCTTAAGAAACTGGCCAAAAGTAACAATCCCAAGGACTTACTGAACAACTACGGCTACAAGAAATATCTTCAGGTCAAGGGCGAGACCGAACTGGGCATTGACCAGGACAAGGTCGAACAGGCACAACGCTGGGATGGGCTGCACGGTGTCATCACCAACCTGCCGGATACGGACAATGCGACCATCCTGAGCCAATACCGTGGCCTGTGGCAGGTGGAAGACACCTTCCGGGTAACCAAACACGACCTGAAAGTCCGCCCCATCTATCATTGGACCCCGGCCCGCATCCGCGCCCATATCGCCATTGCCTTCATGACCTTGCTGTGTGTGCGACACCTGAGCTACCGAATGGCGCTACAATCCCGGCCGGTCTCGCCCGAGGTGATCCGCAATGCCCTGGTTCACGTCCAGCACAGCGTGTTACAGCATCAACGAACAAAACAACGTTACGCCATTCCCTCAACCATCAGTGACATCGCCAGAAAACTCTATGCCGTGATGGGACTGACGCGCTCAACGACACCTTACGCACTCGACTAATCCCCTCCATAAACCGCTTGAAACCAGGCATTTGTAGTGCCTAGGGCAAAACTCGTCCTCAATGAAATCAATATGTTAGCGCAATATACCGTCGAAGTCGGGTGGTTGTGGCCTTTTCTTATGGCCCGTGAGATTGCCGAGTTAATCCGACATGCTCGCGCTTTTGCGATACGTTTCGAAACTGTGGAAAGTGTTTCTTTCCGTGCCGAATGGCATGGCCTCAAGGATAGGATTCTTAAAGACCGCGACGATCCTTCACTGAGATATGAGGGGCAGCCTGCTAATATCGACAATCGAGTAATTACCAAGACGGTGCCTGTTACTTACTTAACCTCCCGCTGGGTGGATATAACGGCCGAAATGCTTTCCAAACTGATGCGTATGTTTGGTGCGCGACATTCAATATCGTCACAGAAAATCCTGAAATGGTCAGAGAAATTTCGCAAGTAAGCCTAATCGTAAGGGCTATGCCGAACGGCTTTCCCTGCCCGGAGTTCCCTATGAAGGGCGGACTGTCCTGCCCTCCTTTTACCCGCTCCGGGCGGGTACGCCAGCGTCTCTTGGCGCGGTGATTAGTTCAGTAATATTAAGTGACGATCTCCCTATTTTGTATTGCCTACTTGGTAAGTGCCAGGACATCGTTTACAAGTTTTTGTGCCAGGACATCGTAGACAGTTTATCAGGATTGAGGTTGTGATGTCTGTTTTGGGATGTAGTGTCAACGCAATTGGTATTCAAATTCATCCACTTGACGTTGCTCATGGAATAGTTTGAGTGTTTGCTCTGTCACGTCAATGGTGGCCACCACATACTCGTACTGAAGCGTGGGGGAAACCGGGAAGCGCTCGCTGAATATGTTGAGTTGGCAGTCACTGCGGATTAATCGGATTAAATGATAATAGCCTGACTTGGGTTTTGCCAATGGGGTTTCAGGGACAGGTTCGTGAGGGGGTAAGCGCAGTGGTTTGTGGCCGGACTGTGCCAGTGTGGTCAGGGGTGTTTTCCCCTTCAGATGGCTGTAGCGATAGCGACTGTTGTGTTGGTGCTCGAAGGTCAAGGCGCCGGTGCGCAATGCTGCTTCGGTCTGCATGGGCACCCGGTCGAGGAATTTCTGTTGGTAGTGGTAATTGAACCCTTCGACCACGCCATTGCGCCAGGGTTCGGCGGGCGGGATGAACCAGAGGGTGATGCCATAATGCAGGCACAAGCGGATGAGCGGCCCCATGCCCCGGGGATGGGTGGGACTGCCATAGAAGGCCATTTCATTATCGACCTGGAGATGTCGGGGCATCCCCAGGCGCTGCCAAATCGCCCAGAATGCTGCATAGACGGCGTTGCCGCTACGGCTGAACAGGGGTTGTGTAGCACACCGGCGGGTGGCCAAGTCCACGACATTCATGCTGTAGAAGCGCACTGGTTCTGCCTCCCCTTTGAGGTGACGCGGTCCCACGAAATCGGCCTGGTGCCGGTCATTGGGGGCGACTGCCGGCAAGTGCGGATAGGGCGTGCCTTTGGCCTTATAACGGCCCGTACGCCGCTGGGTCAGGTCATGCCGACGCAGAATCCGATTGATTGTTCGAGCAGAGGGTAACGGCTGCAAGTGCTGGTCCTCCAACTCCCACAGGATAGCTTGGGCGCCACAGAATAAGGCTTGCCGGTCCAGACTGAGACGGGTCAGCTTCACCTGCTCCTCGACCGCCTGAACCGTGCGTTGCGGACTCGTCAGCGGCCGCCTTGACTTATCCCGATACCAGGACGGGTCTGAGGGGTCGTAGCGATCCAGCCACTTGTACAACCAGGGCCGGGTGCGACCCAGGGAAAGACAAATGCTGGCGGGACGTTCTCCTGCATGATACCGTTGAACCGCCGACTGACGTTCCTGTTCCAGTGTTTTTTTTCATGAATGCCTCCAATCAGTTAGAATGCATTCAGTGTATGCCATTGACCGGACTAATCGAGAATGATAGCGTCATGTTAACGATGTCCTGGCACTTATTTGTGTAAACGATGTCCTGGCACTTACCACCTACTGTTTATGAGGCGGTATCAGTCTGGTTTAGCTGTCCCGCAGTACGCGGACTGAAACCATCCCGTCCTTTCCGCCAGGCTCGTCAATCGCCTAAATGGCGTTGAAAATCATCTTAACAGCAGGTGTCTAGACAGTAGTATTAGCCCGGATGTTCTGGATGGTGCGCTTAATATTGACGTTACTCTTACTGACGTTACCTATTAGCTACTTTCGCGACGCTTACGGATCGCAGTAACCCAATCTGCAAGCGTTTCGATATCCAACTTGAGGGCTGCAGGTTCCGGGATATCAGATCGCGCCGCCGCGGCCTGGTCGTGGCCAGGCAGCCATTTCGAGCACTTTGTCATAGCAGACTCCACAATTTTGCAGTCTGCTGGTTTAATGTCCGCTAGCAGAGTAACCTGCTGTGTTTGTACGACAGGCCTATAGCGTTCCACGACGCCACCTAGAAGCACTTCTTCGAGGCCACGCTCCCATGCCTCCCGGAGATAACCGTATATCAGGCTGGCGTCCCTTTCGTATGCATCTTGATAACCTTGACGGTGGTGTTTCTCAGCATCCTGCAGGAGCTTCCTTAAGTGGCCAATGCGTTTTGAAACCTTGAGAGCCACCCACGGCAGTTCCTCAGCGCAGACTCCAGCGCCTTTTGAGAGTTGCCGTACATGCTGATCTAACTGTGCAACGTCCTCCTCTTCGGCAAATTGCTTGAGAAGGAGTAGGAAAACAACATCGTGCGTGAAGACGATGACCTGACGTTTTTTCGCCTCCTTGACCAATCGGCGCGCGACCCCCTCTCGCCATTTATAGTCAAGCGAAGACACGGGATCATCGAACACAATGCCTGAAGGATCGTCGGCTGTACTGAGTTCGGCGAAGAATGCGGCGATCGAAAGGCAACGTTGTTCACCTTCGCTGACCACCTTTGGCAATTCTACTCCGGGAGCACGCGTAAGGACAAGCTTGTGGTACAGAACACCTTCTGTGCCGCCGACTTCCTGTAGTTCAACTTCAACATGTCGGAAAGCGAGATATGAAAGTTCGTCCTGAAAGCTCTGCTTGAGTTTCTGCGTTACCGTATTGCGCGTGACAACAGTACTCTTCTGCGTGATCGCGTGGGTCTTGGTGTCGTCGATACAAAGGCTATAAGCGGCAATTTTGCTTTTACGTTCGATCTCATCGAGGACAATCTGCTCGTGCTGTGACAGCAACTTGCGGGCGCGTAACTCCTGCACCTCATCAGTCATGCGTTTCAATGTTTCATCGGTGGTAGTGGTCCGCAACGTCTTGATCCTCTCCGCGATCTGGACCGCGAAAGCGTCAACCTCGGCTGCGACTGATATCAAGGTGGGGTAATCCTCTGGTGTGTCCCGATCATCGCTCAGTGCGAGAGTGATAGCCTTACGACGATCTTCGGCAGCTGCAAGAGCGGCTGCTATAGTATTCGACACTACCTCATGCTCGATGGAGATCTCTTTGAGCGTTTCACTTATGGTCTCTGTCGTGACCTTGAGATCGGCAAAAACACTACAGAGGTGCGTGAGGGTTTCTCTGATCTTCCGGAGTTCATGTTCGGTGGTCGAAGTGACAAACTGTTCGAACTGTTGAAGCCTGTGGCGTGCGGCGTGATCGAGGTCCTGCTGGCAGAGTACACAGTGTGCACCGTTCTCCACAACTGGAAAAGACTGGCCGTGATAGGCGAGTTCCTCAGAGAACTTACGGGCCGACTCCCAAAGCACGGTCCAAGATTCCATGCCTGTACCAGTCAACATTCCAGACGGGAACGAAGCAAGCCGGAGTCTCTTAGCTGCCTCGCTCTTGCTACGAATTTCTGCTCGAGCCTTGAACACCGCATCGACGGCTTCCACCGAAAGTGCTGCTTCTACGTCCTTAATATGTCGGGCCAACGCCTGGACACGCCCAGCACGAAGGGTGAGCTGGCGGGCCAGCTTCTCTGGATCATTTGCTTGCAAGTCGAGAAGCGATTTTTCCAGCAGCGCGAAACGGGATGCCTCGTCCGGCGTGAGATGTGAAAGCTTCTTTACTGTCTGAGGTTTAGTGAGCAATGTGATGTTCGCCAGCAGATTCGCGACAGCGGTTCCTTCTGGTATATGTGCTTGAACACTGGTAAGGGCGTTTGAAGCTAGGGAACGCTGCTCTTTTTCAAGCTGAGTCCGGACAGCCTTGCACGCCCTGACCAGCTTGTCAAAAAGGTCTAGTCCGAAGGGCCGGAAGGCGACATCGGTTTTTTCCGTGAGGTAAACGGCGGCGGATTGCGTATCGAACACGCTTACGCGTGAGATAAACTCGTCCTCCCCCTGCCCAGACCATTCTCGTGGCTCGTGTTCTGCCTCGACTTTATACTTGATTGCCACGACAGGTGTTAGCGGCGTGGTCCCCGATACGACATTTCCAAGAATTTTCTCTTGTCCGCGAGCACGGCACGCGCTTTTGAGAATCCGGATGTAGCCGGTCTTTCCTGTCGCGTTGTCGCCGTAGACTACGGTAAGGTTCGGTGCAAACTTGAGTGTCTGGTCTTCCGCAAGAGCATTTACGCCCCGGTGATGAAATATTGAAACAAGCGAGATGGGTATGGCAGAGCGGCGCTTATCTGGTACGTGCTCACTAGTAAGCGGCGTAACGGTCTGTTGCTCGGCGAGGCCATGTGCGCTTTTGCAAATTTCTACGAGAGCACGGATATCATCTTCAAAAAGTTCGCCTTTCTGAATGAGACGTCTCAGCGCATCACGTTGCCAAGCTGGGCGGTCTTTAGACCATTTGAGAATTTCATGCAGGACCATCATCATCACCTTACCAGATTTCTCGTCTTAGTTGAGAGTATTTCAAAACCCTCTGCTGTAGCTCGTGTTACTTGCCTGTTTGACCTCCCCCCACAAAACTGGACCGATCTAAACAAGAGATTTCTGGCAAAATCACACTACCGAGAGGAGGATTTTGCCATGAAAAAGACCAAGTTTACCGAACAGCAGATTGCCTTTGCCCTGCGCCAGGCCGAGACCGGGACCCGCGTGGCCGAGGTGTGCCGGAAGCTGGGCATTTCCGATGCGACGTTCTACAACTGGAAGAAGAAGTACGGGGGTCTGGGTGTGCCGGAGCTGCGGCGTCTGAAGCAATTGGAAGAGGAGAACCGGCAACTGAGGCGCATGGTGGCGGATTTGAGTCTGGACAAGCAGATGTTACAAGATGTACTCGCAAAAAAGCTATAAAGCCGGCGCAGAAGCGCCGGCAGTTGAGTGTGTTACAGGCCGCCTACCGGGTGAGTACCCGCCGGGCCTGTGAGGTGATCGGGTTGCAGCGGTCGACGTATTACTATCAAGCCACTCGTCCCACGGACGCGGCATTGCGATACCGGCTCAACGAGCTGGCGGCGGTCCGGGTACGCTATGGGTACCAGCGGCTCCACATCTTGTTGCGACGTGAGGGCTGGCAGGTTAACCATAAGAGGGTGTACCGTATTTATTGCGAGGAAGGGTTGAATTTACGCAGTAAACGGCCGCGCCGACGCCGGACTGCCGCCCACCGCCGTGCCCGTCCCGAGAGCCGCGCGGTAAACCAGTGCTGGAGCATGGATTTTGTCGCGGACAGTCTGTTCAATGGCCGCCGGATCCGGGCCTTAACTGTAGTCGATAATTTTACCCGGGAATGCCTGGCGATCCACGTGGAGCAGTCCATCAGGGGGGAACACGTGGTGGACATTATGGAACAGCTTAAACTGAGTGAGCTGCGTATTCCCTTACGGATCCAGGTGGACAACGGGAGTGAGTTCATCTCTAAAGCACTCGATAAATGGGCCTATGAGAACTGGGTGACGCTGGACTTCTCAAGACCCGGAAAACCCACGGATAACCCGTTTATTGAATCGTTCAACGGCAGTTTCCGGGATGAAGGTCTGAACACGAACTGGTTCTTGTCCCTGGACGATGCGAAAGAGAAAATTGAAACCTGGCGAATGGAGTATAATCAGTATCGACCCCATTCATCATTGAATGATCTGACACCGGAGGAGTTTTACCAGCAACATCAACAAGCCAGAAATCTTGAATTTACAGGTGTCTAGTTCCGGGGTGAGGCTCAATGATTAATTTTCCTAAACGGTTCGTGACACAAGAACGGGGAGAGGGTCACCATTGTTTAATCAGAAATCTACACAGAATGATTTACAACCTCCAGCCTTGTGAATAAATATGAGTTTTCCAGTACTGTCAAACTATCTGCAATCTCGCGAGCATCACTTGGGTTCTCTATTTTTTCTAGATCATTCTACTAAGATGCTCAACAACAAGTTCTTTAGCAAGCACATCTGGAATTTTCTCCTTGTATTTTGCTGCAATAGTGCGTCTTACATTAGGATCAATATAAAGCCTAAGACAAGCTTGGCACCTATGCGCATACATATTTTCCCATTGAATATCTTCTTCTTTTTCTGAAGCCCATTTAAGAATTCTCTCTGGGCCTTCATTTCGTATCCATAACTTCAGTAGATCTTGCTCGGCCTCAAAAATAATCTTTGCAAGCGAATCAGGGTCATTCGGTTCAAAACGCTCAAGGGACTGCAACTCTTCAATATGCCGTGAACCTATACCACAGCAAGTATGCATCGTTTCGTCAGTGCTTATCACGTATGTCTGTAACACACTGTCGCAGCCTTTGAATTTGTTAATGTTATATCGATTTGCAGTGTCACCATCCGGATATTGCTCAATCACATTTGGGTCCAATGGCATCCATGGGCTTTCTACAATATTCTTTTCTGTGAATCTCCTGTACTTTTTAATTTTGGGATTATTAATAATTAAGTCTTTTTCGGTAAAGTCAGCTTTAGTTTTTTCAATCATCAAGTAGCATTCAATCTGCTGAGAGAGACAAGCTACAATGCAGTTCACAATTGCATCGGGCGGAACAAACCTGACATGTTCATTCCCTGTGCTGAAGTTTATTTCGGTCAAGCCTGAGGCTTTTAGTAGAGCAGCTTTCTTAATCGCTGTTTCAGATTTCAACCCCCAAATTCCATTTGTAACCAGACGGGTCGGCAGGCCAAGTTTAGCAGCATACTGTATGCATTGGAGAATTTCTTTAAAGTACAGAGTTGCTTCTCCACCTGTAAATACAACATTAGCAAATCCTATACGGGCAGCTTGGTAGATTGCCGAATTTATTTTCTCAATCGATAAACGCCCACGAATTCGTGGATTGCTGAAAGTGCCACAATTCAAACATTCAGCATTACATTTATACGTGATCAACACCGACAGTGTTCGATCAATATCAAGTAGTTTCATCTTCTATAACTTATTTGCGTTTCGCAGTTTTTCTGCCTGGCTTATCAACAATTCAGCAATATCTGCTAGCTCTGAACCGCTTGGTCTGATTGAGCGCAACTTTTCAGATTTAACACTATATTGACTTTTTGCCCCTACTATATCGGCAGCCGCAACAACAACAGTTACTATTACAACTAACAAAGCTACTAAAACAACCCTTCCAGTAGGTGCGAACGGATATCGCGTATTTTCACCAAGTGCTGAAGTAAACGGCATGCTGCTAGTATCAATTTCTACACTTGAACTTTTTAGTAGCGCTTCCATAAGCGATGGATCAGCGTATTCACTAAGTGCATTAGCTACATCAATCCTAATTTTTGCATCGTCGAATTGAGCAAATTCATCGTTGTTAATCATGGATGTAAGTTCATAATTGTAATTATTAATCCATTGTTTGAACCCATTATTTGACAAAGCAGAATACAAAAATTGGTTCGCTGCACTCAATGTGCTTCTAGGAAAGCCCGCAACTGCTTGTGGCGTCAATCTAGATAAAAGGTAACCAGTCGGATCATCAACAAACTCGCGGATCAAATCCGAGTCTTTTGCTGATAGCTCTGATAGAATTTCAGCAGCTGATGTTTCAAAAGGTTTTAGCCTGAGTGAGGCTGAATTCTCAAAATAATCTGACAATATATTTCTCGCTCTCTAAGCTTATTGAATCAAAATTAATTTTAATAATTAAAAAATCCAGTCTGAACTTCGATTGTGTCCCTAATCTTATTATACTAAACTGTTCAAGACAAATAGAAAAAATATGCAGGTCAGGGGAAGGTCAAACAAATATAATGGATAAACGAACGCGCAGAACTATGTACTCTACATACGTGTAACTCCTCTTTTGTTGTTAATTTCGTTGGGAAGGCCTAGCACATATAGTAGAAATACGAATGAAATCAGTACATTGAATGTATACTTCTACTCCTCCTCCAGGAACTATAAACTGCCTATAACGAACTTCCCCCATAAAAGTTTGTGAAAGGTTAGCTTGTGGGTCCAGGTCAATCGCAAGGACATTAAGATTAAGCGCAGATGCATACCGGCATAGCAACGCCGCAATAGTCGTCTTGCCGACGCCGCCTTTCATGTTAATCATTGAAACACAAACAGGTCTCTCTCCAGCCATATTTATCTCCTACGCTTAGTATAGGAAGAATAGGCACTTTATTAGGTTGAAGCAAGCCATATAGTTTCCTGCTGGCGTCTTCTTGGTCGTGGAATTGAACTTCTCGTTGCAAGCGGGCGTTGGCTATGAGCCATTTGGGATTCAGGATAGTAATGTATCCTATTGAAAATCTGTCCAGAACTCCCGGACGGGAAGTTTCGTCTGCTCTGCCAACAGGGCAACATCGTCCTGAAACTTTTCTTTGAGCATTGCTCTCGTCTTTGCGGCCATGTCTTCCTTTTTCAAATTCGCTTCCATCATTTTGTGATAGAGCCGCTTTGAGCCGGTATACAAAGGTGTCGCCTTGACCACATTCTTGATTTTTCTAACGATCAATTCATCCGTCATGACCCGATGCAACCAGCGATTTTGGGGATAGCCTGAAACATTTGCATGTATATCAGCCGGGCTGTTCGAGAAAGAATCGAGGTTCAGGAAATCCAGAACCTTTTCCGTTGCCTGCCCGGTTACAACATCTTCTTCAAACAAAAGAAGTAAAACTCGCTCAAAACAGTCCGTATAGGCCTTACGCTGGGACATAAAAATTCAAGGGTGCTCATTAAGAGTCTCGAACAATGTCGTTGTCCCTGATTTTGCGTTATTTATATTGGTCGGGGCAACCACATACTTTTGAATCCAGGGATTTTCATCATTTGTATGTTGCTATTACCCCCAGTCCGTTACTCTGGGCCGCACCCTGTTTATCCTGAAAATTAAATCTGCCCCCTTTTATTCGATACCATCATGCCACTTTCAAGATAAAAGATATTTATCAAGTGGAAGGAGCAGGTTACGATATATCCTGCTTTTGAATTAATATAGACTGACAAACAAAGAATAGAGTGTGGGTTCAACAATGACATTATGCCCGGTCATCCTGGCGGGTGGTGAAGGAACCCGGTTGTGGCCTTTGTCGCGCCGGCATTATCCGAAACAGCTTATCCGTTTGTTCGGTGAACGTTCTCTATTGCAGGAGACCCTGCTGCGTTGCGCCGAGATGGCGACCAACGTGCGGGTATTACCTCCCTTGATTATCTGTAATGAGGTCTACCGGTTTATCGTAGCGGAGCAGGCGGCTGAAATAAACACCCGTGTTCAACCGCTAATACTGGAATCGGTTGGACGCAATACCGCGCCCGCTTTGACAGTAGCCGCCCTGGCACAATCTGACCAAGGGGATGACTCGATCCTGCTCATGTTGCCAGCGGATCATCTTATCGAGAACAAAGCCGCTTTTTACCAAGCCCTGGAGACAGGCATCCAATTAGCTAAGGATGAATTCATCGTTACCCTTGGGATAGAACCTACGCGGGCGGCAACCGGTTACGGTTATATTGAGCGCGGTGAAAAATTGAAAATACCCGGCTCTGTCAATGCTTTTCACGTTGCCGATTTTACTGAAAAACCCGATGGAGCACTTGCGGAGAAATACCTGCGGTCCCGCCGGTATCTCTGGAACAGCGGTATTTTCATACTACGGGCGTCCGTTTGGCTGGAAGTGATAAAGGAATTACAGGCAGAAATTTATCAGGCATGCGCGATGGCGTATAAAAACGGGAAAGAGGACAACGATTTTTTCAGGTTGGCGGAGCAGACATTCATCGATTGTCCCGGCGGCTCGGTCGATTACACGGTCATGGAGAAACTGGCTGAAACAGGTAACGCCAATGCCGCAGTCATTCCACTGGACGCCGGCTGGTCAGATATCGGCGCTTGGAGCGAGGTATGGGGACTTGGCGCAAAAGATGAAAATAATAACGTGACAATCGGTGACGTGATAATCGAGGAGACGACAAATTCACTCATCCGCTCCGACAAACGGCTGGTAACCACGCTGGGTTGCGACAACCTGGCCGTCATCGAAACCGCAGACGCGGTCATGGTGTTGAACAAAAATAAATCACAGGATATCCGGCAGCTTGTCGCTACGCTCAACGCCCAGAAAAGGGAGGAGCTGAACCAGCACTTATCTGTTCAACGCCC
The DNA here is from genome assembly GCA_965248145.1 of Gammaproteobacteria bacterium. Taxonomy (GTDB): domain Bacteria; phylum Pseudomonadota; class Gammaproteobacteria; order Eutrophobiales; family Eutrophobiaceae; genus JAAXHV01. Next base: position 3,374,756 of record OZ252091.1, read on the forward strand.
CTGGGGAGAGTATGAAACTATCGGTGCCGGTACTGGTTACCAGGTAAAAATACTGGCCATCTTGCCAGGCAGGAGAATCTCATTGCAGTTGCACCATAAACGCTCAGAACACTGGGTGGTGACAAAAGGGACGGCCACCATCACCCGTGGAGAAGAAGAATTCGACCTGGTGGTCAACGAATCGACCTTTATTCCGTTAGGAGTCAAACACAGGCTGGAAAATCGAACCGAGTCTGTCCTGGAAATCATTGAGGTACAGGTAGGAGAGTATCTTGGCGAAGACGATATCGTACGACTTGATGATGACTTTAAACGCTAACGTAAGGGGCCTGATCATTGAAAATCCGTCCAGAACTTTTGAACGGGAAGTTTAGTTCTCTCTGTCAACAGGGTGACATTGTCCTGAAACTTTTCTTTGAGCATCTCCCTCGTCTCTGTGGCCATTGCTTCTTTTTTCAAATTCGCTTCCAGTATTTTTCGATAAACTCGCCTTGAACCGGCATATAAAGGAGTTGCCTTGATGACATTCTTGACTTTTCTGACGATCATTTTGTCCGTCATCACCCGATGCAGCCAGCGATTTTGAGGATTACCTGAAATATTTACATGTACATTATCCGGAACTTTCGGGAGAGAATCGAGGTTTAAGAAATCCAGAACTTTTTCCGTTGCACGCCCTGTTACAATGTCTTCTTCAAACAAAAGGAGTAATACCCGCTCAAAATTATCCATATAGGCCTTGACCTGTTCGGCGTATAATCCGACGTCCACATAATTCCATCCCCAAGCCCAATTTGCCGCACGACGTTCTTTTTCCTTATTCAGGGCATCCTCAAAACTCAAATTTTCCCACCCGTCTCTTACATGGTGGAGGTAGTCGGAATATGCTCGGTCTATGGGATTGCGCAAAACAATTATGATCGGAACTTGTGCATTTATCTCGTCAAGAATTTTAGGGACGGCATTTTGATAAAAATACAGGTAATCAGGTGAAATATCACCACAGAATTGACTTGGTTTGGCCTTTTTAAACAGACCTTGATACTCTTCCAAGGATTGGATTATCTCATTGGGAGATACTGTCTTGGGCCCTGCGAAATCACGGGGCATGCAAGAAAAATAGCGACATTCCTTACGCTGGGGAATAAAAATCCGAGGGAGTTCATTAAGAGCCTCAAACAACGTCGTTGTCCCTGATCGTGCGGAGCCAACAACGAGAAAATTGACCGTGTTATTTTGCCTCAATGTTCTTGCGGGTGGGTGTTAAAGTCGGGTTAAATCAGCCGTTGTGAGCAGCTCCTTGTACAGTGTAAGGGATAATAAGCAAAGTGCAATATCATCATACCAGTTATGGATAAGAAATGGGTTATCGGGTGGATTGTTATGCGATAATATCTACTTAGTGCTGAAATCTGTATAGCTTACGGGTGAGTATATGAGTGGAGAAAGCGAAAATCAAAAAAGCATCGTAGTCTGTGGCGCTGGAGGTTTTATCGGGAATCACTTGGTAAGTCGCCTGAAATCAGAACACTATTGGATCAGGGGTGTAGACCTTAAATATCCCGAATTCTCGCCGACACAAGCAGACGATTTTATTCTGGGTGACCTACGCGATTACCGTATATGCGAACAGGTTTTCGATGGCTTCTTCGACGAGGTCTATCAACTGGCGGCTGATATGGGGGGCGCTGGCTTCGTCTTCACTGGCGACAACGATGCGGCAATCATGCACAACTCCGCGTTATGCAACCTGAATGTTCTGGAGGCATGCCACCAGCACAACATCAAGCGTATTTTTTATGCGTCATCAGCCTGCATGTATCCTGAACGCAACCAGATGGAGCCTGATAATCCAATCTGTTCCGAAGAATCAGCCTACCCTGCCGCTCCCGATAGTGAATACGGCTGGGAAAAGCTGTTCAGTGAACGACTATATCTGGCTTTCGCTCGGAATTACGACATGGATGTGCGGGTAGCGCGCCTCCACAATATTTTTGGTGACGAGGGCACCTGGACAGGAGGGAGGGAAAAATCACCGGCAGCTCTCTGTCGCAAAGTCGCTGAGGCGGAAGAAGGTGGCGCCATTGAAATATGGGGTGATGGAGGACAGACCCGTTCATTCCTGTACGTAAGTGAATGCGTTGAAGGTATCCTGAGACTAATGCGCTCCGATTGGGAAGGTCCGGTAAACATAGGTTCTGAAGAAATGGTTACCATCAATCAACTCGCGCAAATGATCATGGATATTGCCGGGAAGCGGTTGAAGATTAAACATGTTGACGGCCCTCTGGGCGTCAGGGGTAGAAATTCCGATAACCGGTTAATCAGGAAAATGCTTGATTGGGAACCAAGTATGAGCCTGCAAGATGGACTGGAAATCACTTACTCGTGGATTCAAGATCGGGTCGAAGCCGCTAAAGGTTGAAACTTCAGGAAATATACCTTGATTGTTGCTACCCTGAAATGATGTGGACGTAGTGCTGCAAGCAGTGTTCAATTATTATGAAGGTTTCGATTATCACCCCCGTACTTAATGAACCGCGTGTGGTTCGGGCGCTGGATTCCATAATCTCACAGCAACACGAGCACGAAGTCGAACTGATCGTGGTAGATGGAAGCTCCACAGATGGAACGCTGGATATGCTGGAAACCCGCAGGAATAGGATAGCTGTACTAGTAAGCGAACCTGATAACGGTATTTACGATGGCATGAACAAGGGTATCAGCAGGGCGACAGGTGACGTAATCGGGATACTGAATGCCGATGATCAGTATAGCGATCCCTTCGTCATTCGAGACGTTCTACAGACATTCAGCGACACGAAGACTGATGCCTGTTATGGAAACATGGTATATATGGACGAAGCAGGCAAAGTCATACGATATTGGAAAGCATGCCCCTCCAGAAGAGCAAACTGGTATTTTGGCTGGGCACCCCCCCACCCAACATTCTTCGTGCGCAGGTACATTTATGACAAGTATGGCGCATACAACCCCGAATTCCCGGTTGCGGCTGACTACGAACTGATGTTGCGCTTCATTTTCAAATACAAGATTAACGCGAAATACTTGGATCGAATACTGGTGAACATGGCACCTCACGGCAACGCCAACAGTTCGATCATGAGGGTATTGAAGGCAAAACCCGAATTGACCCGCGCCTGGAAACATAACCATTTAAAGGGCGGGTTATTCGTCCCCGCATTAAGGCTGGCCATAAGGCCATTCCAGTTTATACGACGCCCCGGATGATTGTCGAACGAATCAACACCCGCTCGTGGCTCAGGCTGAATGGGCTGGTAAGGCACGCAATGGTACGTAACATAACTGGATTCGGACCGCCGAAGATCGTGCTAACTGAACATCCTAAATCCGGTGGTAGCTGGGTATGCCAGATGATTGCCGAGTACCTAGGCTTGCCGAACCCAAGATATCGATTACCACCGCGTCGCCGGTGTGTCCTGCACGGTCACTACCTCTGTGTCTCCGACGCCAATGACACAATTGTTATGTGGCGGGACGGAAGAGACGTGATCGTGTCCCACTACTACTTTCACCTGTTACACAGACGTACAACCATGCCTGGATGGGCGGAAAAGCAGCAGGAACGACTCGGTATCAAAGATCCCCGCGACGTACATCGCTACTTGCCGAGGTACATCGAATATTGTTTCACTGACGGGCCGCCACTCCATATGACGTGGTCAAGTTTTGTCGAAACATGGAAGAACCGGACAGGATGCGTAAAGACAAGTTATGAAGCTATGACGGAAAATCCCAGGCGAGAGATGAAAAAAATACTTCAATATATCTCAGCCCATAAGATCGATGATGTGAAACTCGACGCGTGTATTTCAAAGTTTTCATTTGAGAACGTCACAGGTCGCAAGCCAGGTGAAGAAGACGCTTACAGCTTTGTCCGCAAAGGGATAGTCGGAGATTGGAAGAACAAGTTCTCACGAGAAGCGCTAGAGATATTTGACCGTTATGCTGGACAAACCCTGATAGATTTAGGTTACGAGGTTGACCATACCTGGGTTGCAGGCTAATTAATATTGTTATAGTAGCAAGCAATTTGTGAAACAAGACTATCCGCTCAGTGCCTGGATGGCGAGGCAGGCATATATCTCTGGAAGTCCTCTGATTAATTAATTAATTTATCCCGTGAGTATGGGTAATTTGAGCCTGGATTTACTCTTCCTCATTGGTGGCTTCAATGACAGAGACCTCCGACCCACTGAGCACTCGTTTGATAGCAACCCAGATGGCAAGAAAGAGCAGCTTGAAGTCCAGCCAAGGTTTCATCATTTCGATATACAGGTTGTCATATCTCAGCTTGTAGCTCGAATCCGTCTCGTAACTTCAGCGCACCTAGGCTACACCGGCAATACCCGGCCTGACCCTGAGACGCGCTGAAAAGCCAGAGACTTCCCGGTTGAACTGTTCGGCCAGAGCCGGGCGTTCGGGTTGCGACCCCACCAGGCTCATCTCACGCGCATCGTTACTATCCCTGGCGTTCTGATTTGCAATACGTAGGTGTATGACTGCCGTGTGCCGTTACTTTTCGCATGACTAATAGGATCGGGTCATTTATGAACTGAATCATCCCCGATAAATGGTACCGGCTACGAGGTCCTTATAAAGGTCTATCATCGTAGCTGCGGTAGCTTGCCAGGTATACTTTTCAGTTACTAGTTTGTATCCCTGATGACCCATTTGTTTACGAAGTGCTGCATCCGCCAGCAATCGGCTTATCGCGCCGGCAATCGACGTCTCATCCGCTTTGACGACAAAACCCGCTCCGCTTTCGGAGACCTCCGGAAATTCACATTTTTCGGTAATCACTACCGGCAAACGCGCGGCCATCGCTTCAAGTACGGCAATCCCCAAAACGTCGGAGTGTGACGGCAATACGAAAATATCGGCGCAACTCATCGCTGCTAGCTTGTCCTGGCCCGTCAGCAGACCGGTAAACACCGTCCTGTCCAGTATACCTTCCTCATGCAGGATAGACTGTATATACTCCCTGGTTCCGAATTTGTCAGGACCGACAACCAATAAAACGGCATTTTCAAATTGCCCGACAATCGAGGAAAAACTCCGGGCAAGCATGTCCAGACCTTTCTTGGGGTGTAACCGCCCCAGATATAGAACAATACGTTTTCCTTTCAATTTCGGAAAGCGTTGTATCAGCCTGAGCGGAGATGGCAGGGTTTCAAAAGTGGACGGTTCAATACCGTTTGGAGCAACGACCACCGGGGTTTCAAAACCCAGCTTGTTAACCTGGTCTTTTTCAGCGCTGGTAATTGCATGTAATGCACCGGCCTCGCGTAACATCCTGTCCAACAGATATTGTCTGTATATTCGCTTCTTCAGCGCTTTCTGTCGAAGCCCCCAGTCACTGAGTTCGCCGTGTATTGTCAGCACAAATGGTAGCTTGTATTTCCTGGCGGCGGAAAATGCCGCGTAACCGGGGTAATGCCAGATTTCGTGAATATGGATGAGGTCGAAACTGGCTGCCCTAACATTTATAAAGCGGGAAATTTCCTTAGAATAACCGGTCCAAAACCGCGCTGGTAATCCTGTAGGGAAGCTGTAAACGGACACACCGGGAGTCGATACCTGTCCAGTGCCCACCCTGTGCCCATGTGTCGTTACTATCTCGCAATGTATCCCTTGCCGGACTAGCTCCGAGGCTAGTTCCGATACGACAATCCCAGGCCCGCCCCATGAAGGCGACATACTCGGCGTAACATGAAGCACGTTCAACATTTTCCAGGCGTCCTGTAGCATAGTGAGATACGTTTGCTGTGATCAGTGAGCAGAACGGATCTATCGTCCAAGAATGGGCGGAACCATGATTTTGCATACAGGGCCACTGGCTCGTCTAAGCTTTCTATCAAGCGTCACAAGTGGACAATAAAGCTTCTCGACGAATGCCACATATAAAGACGCATCAACGACTATCGACACGCCCGGCCCGCTTCATCGGAGCATAAGATACTGGGAGGTTGGACGCAAGTTCCTGCCGTTTCCTTGCGGGAGCAATCACCTTGCAGCAATGTCTCACGGTAAGGCAGAGACGCGAGTTGCTCCAACTCGCAACGGAGATATTCCCGTTTGGATTGACTTTGGCATACCAAACGCGCCGCGAGTACATCACGCACTTCCTCGAACACGCCTCTTATGATGTTCTGTACCAACATGAGTGTATTATGCCAACTGAGACGACGTTCGACAAACCACTGTATGCACTACCCCATACATCATCTGAATTAGCAGGTATTTTCGTGCTCTATCTAACGAAGCGCCCGATTAACTCGTATAAACAGGAGCGTTTCTATTTTGGGTTGGTTGAAAAAAGCGATTTTTCCCTGATTTCTCGTCCAAGACGAGTGCAGGACTATTTCTTCACGGAATTTCAGTTTCTGTGCCACCAGGGAATTCCGTACGAATTCGATGTAATATTGATTGCGACATTTTGCTGCTCATCAACTTTCAAAGTGCCAGGAACCCACGATCTCAGACCTACTTTTACAATTAGTGTTCGGCGTCTATGCATTCTTTTTACGGAGAATATGATACATGTGGTATAAAATCGGTATTTTCGCGCTCGTGTTGATAGCAAAACGGATAAACTACTATGTGGTCACAATAAATATGTCATGTAAATCTTCGGCTGGTTCCATACAAATAAATCACCAATGCAAGAGTTGAATGGATCTGCAATATCGCGCCTGTTCAGATTCCGGCGGCCCGATAGATTCATAGTGTTCCTGGTAACACTCAGTGTTCTGAGCGCATCCCTCATCCTGCTGCGTGAGGTCACGTATGGAGTATGGGTGAGTTGGGATTCTATGAATTACATAGCTGGAGCCAACAAATTACTGACAGGAAATTTCCTTGTTGCTTATCCGGCAACCACTCCTCCCCTATTTCCATTTCTGTTGACTTCAGCCAACCTTTTTGCAGTTGATCCTCGGGATATTGCCGGCCCTCTGAATGCGGCAGCATTTGGGCTGTCCGTCTTTATTGCAGGGCAATGGCTACGAAGCCGGATTGAGTCAAGTTTCCTTATTGTTTGGGGTTGTCTTGCCGTTATGTTTTCAATCCCGCTTACAAATGCTGCATCTGTTGCCTTGACAGAAGCTGTTTTCGTCCTGCTCACCATTCTTGCGTTAGTTGAGATAGACAAATTCCTGAACACGAGCCAGCGTTCATCACTGATTTGGGCCGCGCTGTATACCGCTCTGGCTTGTATGACGCGTTACGCTGGAATTGCTTTAATAATGACTATTGTGTTGCTATTGATCTTCCAGCGTAACGTGAAGCTGCTTGAGTCTGTAAAACGCATTGTAGCGTATCTGCTGATTGCCATAACGCCACTTGGACTTTGGCTATTACGAAACATCCTGGTCACCGGGACACTTACCGGTATGAGGCGTCCATCAAAGGCTATATTACTGGAGACTTTGGAACAAACAAATGGAGTGATATCAAAGTGGGTGTTTCTAGACCTGTCACTAGGAGGTGTTCAGGTTGTCGCTGTGATATTGGTTGGAATTGCCCTGCTTGCCTTGATGATAGCAGCAGGTTATAGCCTCATACGCTCATATCAGGATGCGGAAACATGGAATAACTACAGCCCTTTTTATACATTTGGCACTTTTACACTTGTGTACATCAGTTTTATTATTATGTCACAAATGACCACCCACCTTGCTCCTCCAGGTAATAGATTCTTGTCCCCCGTGTATATACCACTTCTGTTCGTGGCAGTATTTACCGTGGATAGATTTATTCGATATCAAGAGAAGCGAAGGTTGTTACCAAGCGTCAGCAACTGGCCGATAATCGGAACAATAGTGCCTACTAGAGTAAATATATTAACAGTGATTTTGGCAATCGTGCTTACCCTCTGGCTTTATCAGGCTGTTCTTTTAAATGCGGCTATTATACAGAAGTCAAATGTCGGCAGATACGGCGGCTTCGCGTCCCCTAAATGGACTCATTCCGAAATCATCCAGAATATACAGGCGCATCATATCAGTGGTGTGGTATACAGTAATGTACCCCCAGCTATATATTTCAACGTTGCCGCCCAAGACGTACTGGAATTCTCCTGGAATTTACCCGCCAGTATATATTCCGGCAAGAAGGGCTTGAAGTGTATCAAGCTCCCGTTTAAATGGCATGAATTGACCCAACGTATGGAAGGAGAAGATACAACCTCTGATGATGAGTATATAGTGTGGTTCTATAATTGGTCGCCATGGGCCAGCCGTTATGATTACGATTTCCACGAAATTGGAGCACTGTCGTACATGGAATTGGTGGTTGAACTATCCGATGGTGTCATATTTCGGGTATCCAGGAACTGATGGATAATGCAGACATTGGGTTTGGCTTTGGGCTGCACAATAATCACAAGCAGGAAGTTTAATCAAGATGTAAGCAAGGCCATAAGGGATACCTTGAAAGGCTCGGTTTTATCACTGAGCGTGGTCAGATAGCGCACGTTTTATTGAGCATTAAAGACTACCAGAAGATTACCCCAAGTAAAAATATAAACGGTAGAGCCCTAATGATGCTTCAAATCACTCACGGCTTTGCTGTTTGCCTCCGTCAAACTGCTTGTCGCAGGTAGTCCTCCCCACGAAATATCCAGCGGGAATTCAGAAGATAATTGAGTATAGCACCAGGGGGAATCCCGCATGCTTGCAGCAACAGGGGTGAGACATGAGGAAACAGCACTGAAAGAACCACAAAGATCGTATAGCTGAGCGCAAGCGCCACTAGCGAGGCAAAGATATACTTGACACCCCTGACAGACAAGCGGCCAAGCACCACGCGATCGCTGAATGTCCAGTAGTTATTCAACAGGAAGTTCGACAAAATCGAGAGCAGGATGGCGAGCGGCGACGCCAGGAACTTGTGCAGGCTGAACTCAAGCATCAGGTGGAAAGAACCAAGGTTGACGAAAACCCCGGAAAGACCCGTCAGGGCAAACTTGACGACTGTCCAGTAGGGGCTCACCACGCGCAGCAACCAGATATCTCGGAAGACACCCAGCAGGCTCCAGAGGTCAAACTTTGTCTGCCCATATTCGCGGTCGCGAAAATAGATTGGCTCTTCAACAACCACTGCGCCGGAACGCACCAGTCGGCTCAACAATACTGGCTGGAACACATAACCTTGCACCTGGATTTCTGCTATTTCCGCGGCCCTGAGTGTCTCTGCCTTAATTGCTTTAAAACCCGCGGTGCAGTCGTAAACCTCCTTCAAACCACCTATCCAGCGGGCCAACATGTTGGCGGAACGGGACAGGAATCGTCGCCAAACGTGCCATTGTTCATCCAGCGCACCACCTGGGACGTAACGAGAGCCGATCACCACGTCCGCACCGTTTGCTATATGGGCCAGCAATCGGCCTGCATCGGCAGGGTCGTGGGAAAAATCGGCGTCCATCTGTACGACCACTTCAGCGCCGAGGGTATCCAGAGCGTGAGTCATTCCTCGGATATAGGCATCACCCAACCCACGCCGCCGCCCTTGAAGCAGATGGACACGACTATCGGCCTCAGCCATAAACTCCCGAACCAGGTGAGCCGTACCATCCGGGCTTTCGTCGTCAACAATAAGAAATGACACGTTTGTGTGACTGTAGAGCTCCGTCAATCGTCGCAGGAGCGAAGTGATATTCAGTGCTTCATCATACGTTGGGATAACGAAACAAATTCTTACACCAGGGATATCCTGACTCACGAATCACGCCTTTAATATATATCCAGCGTACTGCATGGTATTCCCTCGGAATTACTCATACCCATGCTAAACTCTCTGGCAGTGACCGTCGTACAGCCATAAGCAAACTTTGCGCTTGTGTTATTCATCAGCAATATGCTACTACAAATTGTTACTTGCATTAAGGATGTCGTGCTGAGTTGTGTCAACAGATTCATGGGTATGTGACATAAAGTGCTGTCTTGCACCCCGTATTCACGGATGACGCCGGCAACCCCCTTCATGCCATCCGTCTTCAGGCCAGATTATTTTAAAACGACGGCGCAGGTCTGACCCTGTGAGCCGTTATCTATCACAATAGCCTCGGAAGGATACCCACTCAATCCCTGAGACAGTGAAGCTAAGTACGTCCCAATCTTCCGCTCTAAATTCCATGTCAAGATTTCGATTGAGATAGTGACCTGTTGGTCCTGCTTCTGCTCAAAGGGAGAATATAGTAACAACAGATAAATATCCTTACGATTCAATTTATTTTTCGTTCTGAAAAAACAGGATAAGCCGTATGTTGTATGGGCAAGATGTTTTAGCACTATTTTGCTGTGTCAGGGATGATTTAGCCGTGTTACATGGTTGACGAGGTTTGATTTTCCTCGTCACCTGCTTCAATGACGGAGACTTCCGAACCGGTGAGTACGCGCTTGATGGCTACCCAAACGGCAAGAAAGAGCAGCTTGATGTCCATCCATGGACTCATTGTTTCGATATACAGGTTGTCGTACTTCAGTTTGTAGCTTGGGTCCGTCCAATAACTGCCGCGCACCTGGGCCAAGCCTGCGATACCCGGCCTGACTCTCAGGCGCTCGGAAAATCCGGGCACTTCGCGGTTGAACTGTTCGGCCAGGGCCGGACGTTCAGGGCGCGGCCCCACCAGGCTCATCTCGCCCTTTACGATATTGATGACCTGCGGTATCTCGTCGAGGTGGAACCTGCGCAATAACTTTCCGACTTTTGTTAAACGGGGATCGTCTTCCGCCGCCCAGACCTGCCCGGTCAGACTCTCGGCATCCTGGATCATCGTGCGAAACTTGAGGACTTTGAAATACTTTCCCCACCGCCCGACCCGTTCCTGCGCATAGAAAACCGGTCCCCGGTCCTCCAGCCAGATGGCAAGAGGCGCCAGGGTCCAAATGATCAGCCACAGGGGAAACAGCAGGATATAGGTAATAATAATAAACGCCAGGTCGAAGCCGCGTTTATATCCATCACGCACGACAATGCTTTCGTTCACATTATTTTGACCGGATAATTCAGGGACCAAGACTTTCCACGACCACCATATAATGAAATGCAGAGTATGACTGTTCCGGCGTTGATGTCAATGATCCTTGTCCAGCCATTTCAGTCCCTTTCTCAAGTAATATCCGGGGGTTCCCAGGACCTCAAAGGGCACATTTGTCATCGCCCATTGGATGGACAAGGGACGAGCACAAGACGGGGCGTAATACACCGCCGCGATAATCGTTGCGAGCCAGACAAGGACCTCGATAAAAAGTGACAGTCCGACCGGTAGCGCCATAGCCCGTACCTGGCCTGCCGTCAACCACAGCGCCACGGCGGCCCAGGCGCCTACCCACAATGCCGGCAGGTAACACCGCAGCAAACCCCACCAACGCATCTTGAGGAGTGACACTGTCAACTGTGTCATCAACAGGTAAGCGACGACCTGGGAGATGACGATGGCAGCGGCCACTCCCGCCAAACCCCAGCGGCTTGCAAACCAGGCGCCGCCGACAACGAGCAAGGCGTGAAACCCTTGTCGCCAGGCCTGGCGATACACCGCGCCCACGGCGCCGATGGCGGCCACATTCAGGACATCGCACATTTGGAACAGGACAGCAAGAGCAAGGATCTGAATGATGATAATAACCGGGTTCCACTGTCCTCCCAGGATAACTGAGACAATTTCGGGGGCGGCCACAAACAGCATGACGCTCACCGACAATGCCGTCAGCGATAGCACTTCCAGGCCGTGCAGGTAGATGGTTGCAAGGCGATCCGTTCCCTGCTGTCGCTGCGCCATAGCAGGAAACAGGACTTGGAATAAACTCTGACTGACGTAGTTCCTCGGCAATAAAATCAGCCGGTCTGCCCGCGTGTAATAACCGAGAGACGTTGCGCCCAGCCAGCGCCCGACGACGAAGTAGCCGCCCTGCCGCGCGATGAACTCGAAAAATCGGGCCAGTGAAAACCCGGCCCCGCGGGAAAGCAGTTCACGCGCTTCATGAAGCGCCCAACAAGGTCGAAGAGACTGTGGAGAGTACCCGATTACCACCATCGTATAGATCACCCTGTGCATGATCTCGCCCCAGACAAGAGACCAGACACCGAAGCCCTGGAAAGCCAGGACCACGGCCGTAAACCCGTAGCCAATCGAATACGCCAGGAGATCGGCTACCATCAACTGCTTGAAGTGGAGATGACGACGCAGCAAGTGGGTGGGTATGCTGCCTATCCCATTAATGACAAATATGACTGACAGGACCTGGAGAATACGGGACACCCCGGGTTCACTAAAGAACTCACCGATGAGTGGCGCGAACAGCCAGATTATTGCCATGATGACGATGCCGAACGCCATCGAGAGCGTGAAACCGACTTGAATATGGCGCTTGGTCAACTCGTGCCGTTGAATGATTGCCGGCCCGACAATTGCCTGACCAAACCTGGCTCCCAGCACAACAAAAATCCAGGCAATGCCAAGCAGCCCAAAATCAACCGGCGTGAGCAGCCGGGCCAGTATCACCAACACCAGCAATGACAACAAGGCCTTGATGAACGTAGCGAGATAAGACCATCCAAGCCCGCTAAGCGTACGCTCGCTCAGGCTTGTCTCGGGGGCGCCGTCACTATTCATCCTGAGCCGCTTTGCTTGTTGATTTCATCAAGGATGGTGTCTTCGATATCGGATTCAGCGATGGAGGTCATGGCGTTTGCCAGGGATTGGCAACATTGACATCCAGCCCGTCAAAATCTCTTACATTCCGTGTTGCGATCGAGAGGCCATGAGCCTTGGCCGTCCCGGCGATCAGCGCATCACCCAGGTGCAGCACCCGGCCCGACCGATGCGCCGCTGCTCTCAGACGAGCGGCCCACTCAGCTTCGACACGCTCCAGGGATAAGATGCGATCTTCAAACTCAGTGATGAAGTCTGACAAAACTTGCCGTAGATCGTCGCGACGACGCCCCTGCGGAAGACACTGCAAGCCGAACTCCAATTCATGCAACACGACCGACGACAGCCACAGGTCCTCCCGCTCTGATAAAAACGCGATAACCCCCGGGTCCGGTGACGCTTTCGTCAGTTCTGATACTACGTTGGTATCAATGAGATAGCCGCTCATTTGTCACCCGGCGCGATGAAAGAAACCGCGCGTCCGGGTTCGCGACGATCAGGAGCCTCAAGAGCAACGCCGCGCGGCATATTGTCGACAAGCCACTGGCCCAATGGCTTACGATGCGAGGTCTGGTCCCGCCATGTACGCTCTGGTACTACGATGAAAGCCTTCCTGGCGCCGATACATTGCGGTCCTTCCTGTTCGGCAAGGCGTAGGATTTCCGAAAGACGTGCTTTGGCCTCGGCAACTGTCCAGACTGGATAAGGTTTGGAATGGTTCACGGTCGATGCTCCTTCAACAAATTAGATAGTCTAATATAGACTATATTAAACAAAATGTCAAAATCCCTTCTTCAAAACCGATAAATATCGATCGCACACAGAAACGATTTTTATGGTGGTCCTGCTATTCCCGCGATGGCATTTTGTCCCGAATTAAGGGAAAATAACAACTATTTCATGGGAGAATTATTTCGGCCAAAGAGAAAATCACAGTACCATGACGTGCTGGTATGTGACCTGAGCTATCGCGTCCATACTTGGGGAGATGATAAGGCAGACCCTTGGTACTTGGCCGCGACTCCAAGTTTTACAAGCGTTACCTAGAAGACGGGATCAGGGAAGAATACAATGAATGTCTCGGGAACTTCAGCGATGCGATAGTCGATAACTCAGGTCATAATATGCATCTGGAACAACCACGGGAGCTGGGCTCGTATCATCACCGAATTTCTGCGGCAATAGGATATGTAGCATCAGGATAGATTGCTCTCCCCAACGTGTTCGATCGTCTTGTCATGAACTGCGCCCTCATTTCCCACTATCAACACTACGTGGGTTCTCTCGATCTCGCGATGAAAGCCCTCCGGCAGGCGCGCCCAGTCGCGTGCTTCGACCAGGAAAGGAATGGTGGAGTCTCGTAGCGCTTCCGCGAGTTCGGCCAGCCGTGAGGCGTCGATCTTATCAAGGTCAGGGCCGCGCAACACCAGGTCCAGGTCGCTGCCATCATGGCTCCGACCATTCACGCGGCTCCCATAAGCCCATACCTCTACACCGGGCAGATGCTCGCGCAGCAACGTTTCTATTTGCGCGCGGTGCCTCGGCAACAGGTGTAACCTCTCAGCCATCGACCACCCCTTCAAGTACGCCCGCGAGCACTTTAGCGTCATCGATGAAATTCGGCAATAACTTCAATGTGGTCTCTGCGAAACCTTCGCCGTAGTCGTGTGCGGTATTATTGCGATTGTCGCGGTACTCAAGCCACCGTTCACAGGCGTCCGGCTCAATCAGACCATGCTTGGCAGCGTGTCGGAACAGGTCCTTGAAGGCCAGGCGATCCGTCTGCTGATTACTGGCGAAGAAGGTGGCAAGGTGCTTCCTCAACAACTTACCGCTCTGTTCCAGGACGATTTCGAACTCCTTGACACAGGCCGCGCGGTAAATGTCATAGGCAACGTCGCCCAGGTCGCTACGCGTCAGTCCGTCCAGAGCGCGCTCCAGCGTGTTCAAACAACGTCTGAGGAACTCCGTATTGATACTCATGCTACCCTGACCCCCTCAACCTCAACGCTTTTAGATTGACAGCGATGGCGGCGTTTTGTAGATGCCTGGACTTGAATATGAAGCCTCGCCCAAGAGTTCGAAAACGCCGCCTATTGTAGTGAAGTTACAGCTTCCTTCCCTGGCGCACCCAGTTAACACTTCATTGAACCATTTACTACTGAACTCTCCCGATTGATTTAACTGGTTGTAGGCGCGCTCGAACTCGGTCTCAGTTATACCCTTTTCGTGAGGGTGAGATGGATTGCCGTGATTAGGGATCAAGTACACAAGCGCAGGCTCACCTCGGCGACGACCCCATCCTTTGGTGCGGTGGCGTTCCGACGTTTTTGGTTTGGGAATAACCGTACCTTCAGGGATTTCCTTACGAATCCGGTCTGATATTGATTGCGACATTTTGCTACTCATCAACCTTCACTGTGCCAAGAACCCACGATCTCAGATCCATTTTAAGAAAAGGCGTTCGG
This sequence comes from Gammaproteobacteria bacterium, assembly GCA_965248145.1. Classification (GTDB taxonomy): domain Bacteria; phylum Pseudomonadota; class Gammaproteobacteria; order Eutrophobiales; family Eutrophobiaceae; genus JAAXHV01. The sequence goes on from OZ252091.1 coordinate 3,389,921, forward strand.
TGTATGTGTATTCAACATTCCACATTATCATGTATTCCTTTAATGGAGTAATTGTCAACTACGAGGATTACCACTAATGGCCATGTATAACCCTCCACACCCTGGCGAGTTTATACAAGCAACCTATATGTAGCCCTTTGGCTTGAGTTGCCGTTATCTTGCAGAACAACTCAACGTGGCTGCTTCTACACTCAACAGGGCTTTAAAACGGGATGCTTGATCCCTTTAACTGATCAAGCATTTTGATCAGTTAAAACAGTACTTGCTTGTAAAAACCTATTCTTCTTTATCAGCACTGTTATTTCTTAATGATTCGAACCATCCACCACCTTTTTTTGGCACAATATCGCCGCCTTTAACTGGGAAACTTTCAGCCAAACCAATCGCTCCACGAGCCTTTTGGACATCTTCTGGTCGGGTCTTTTCGAGATCATCAATTTTCATTTTATCAGTAAGATCAGCCATTTATATTTCCTCAAGCATAATAACTCTCACCCAGGGTATCAATGAGTTTAGCATATTGATAATTTTCAACGTTTCCATCTTTCAGCAGTGGCTCTTTTAGCTATTCCTGCCCTGTGTTTAGAGGATAACTTTTTTGCCCTGGCTTTTCCACCTTTTGTCCGGGTTCTGTTAGGAACAGTGCTATCTACAGTCTCTGACAATAATTTGATAATTTATAAGTTGGATGTATGCTCTGTCCATGGAGCATGAAATATGACGTGGTGGTCGTAAAGACGGTAAAAAGGATAAGCGATTTTATGATCGGATGATCCCGTTGGCGGAGAATGAATTTTTAAAATCACCTGGATAATGAAGGGTCCAAATAGGGGGGGTACATCATGGCCAAGTCACTGAATGAACATAGAGAAAACATTAAGCCGGAGGTGCGGGCTGCTGCAAGAGCTAAAGCGGCGGGTATCATGAGTGAAGGTCTGATGAAGCAATTGTTTAGCGCCGGCAAACGCGCGCCCCGAAGGCGACAAACGCCGAGGCGAAGGCTCAATCCTCGGTGGTCTGGGCGACCTGCTTGACGGAAACTACTATTTCCATGTAGAAGTTTTCATGGACTGATCAGGTTCTTTATCCGATTGTTTGGGATTAATTTTAACATCGGTGTCTGGTTGAGCCTGGTTTGTCATGGTTGGGATAATTCCGGGACCCTCAATGTAGGGTGAGGCAAAAGTGATCGTGGCCGGCTTATGGGTGGCTACGAGTTCGGCGAGATCATCCAGCAGTGGATTTTCGGGCCAAGGGCCGAGTTCGGGCACATTCAACGCGGCTCTAATCACGCGCGGATGATGACAGGACTTATGGGTGGCGAGATCAATATCGTAGGAGATGCGATGGCCGATTTGATAGCTTAATGCCGTGCCGCCAATCAGCACATACTGATCACCGGGTAGGGCGCCCAACTTTTGCCATACATACGCGATGAGCGGGCTCAAAGATTCAGGATGGCTCATTTTACCCTACTTCGACAGGAAATACTCCTCCCCAATGCTCAGAATACAACCAGATGACGTTTTCATCATGATAAGTGGGGGGCATGACAGTGGGATCATCGGGTTCGTCTTCTTCTGTTGTACTTTTTAAGACGGCGCCGCTAATGGCGGCATGCTTATCATAAAAGACGCGCCGGTCAATGTGTGGGTCATCCTGTCCGGCGTAGCGGTGCCAGAACGCCCAGGCTTCCTGCTCCAGTCGACGGGCGCCGAGCGCATACAGCAGTTGTAAGATACCCTCGGTCCCCAGCCGTCCGGTCAGGAGTTTAACCCAATCCAGGTGTTGTGCTTCCGGTTGGGTAAGCTCGTTCAGGATGCACGCCAGGGCGGATTCTTCACTATGCACCGGCCTGTTGCCGATGGGTTCTTGCCAAAGCGCAATCCTGCACAGCGGTTCCCATAAAGAAGGCGCTTGGCGAAGTTGCGCGCTGGCCCAGGCAGCTGTTGCATCGTTTGCCGGATAAACGTGATGGATGGGAGCGGATTTATCCATTGGTTTACAGTTTTTATCACATCAGATATACACTGTAACCCATTGATCCAGGTTGATGCAACTGTATCGAAGGTGGTTTCACCAATCGTTGAAGGGGCCTGTTACGCGCTAGTTCCCGTTGCCAACACCACGTGATCCCTCTCGATCTCGTGGTGAAAGCTCTCCGGCAGGCGCGCCCGGTCGCGTGCTTCGACCAGGAAAGGAATGGTGGAGTCTCGTAACGCTTCATTGAACCATTCGCGACTGAACTCTCCTGATCGGTTTAACTGGTCGTAGGCGCGTTTGAACTCAGTCTTGGTAATACCCTTTTGATATGGTTAGTTTATCCTCAAGGGTAATCACCCTCAAGTATCGACCATCAAGTTCTGGTAAGGCGGCCCAAAGATGAGTTCCCCGTTCCCTTATAATTTTTTACACTTCAAATCTACTGCATACGACAAAAGTATGATCTCGCCCCGTGCGCTATCTACAGTTCCTGACAATTCTCTGACTATAATTTGACAACATATAAGTTAAGCGTATGCTCTATCCATGGAGTATGAAATATGAAATGGAAAATTCTGGTCACTGAAGAGTATGAAAAGTGGTTTCTGGCTTTAACGGATGGGGAACAGGAAGACGTTCTGGCAATGGTTGAAGTATTGGAGATGACAGGTCCCTGGCTGTCACGACCTTATGCGGACACCTTGAAAGGTACACGTAGGGTTAAGAATCTGAAAGAGTTGATAATTCAGCACGCCGGGAACCCCTACCGTGTCTTTTATGCCTTTGATCCAAAACGACATGCTGTCTTGTTATGTGGTGGTCGTAAAGACGGTAAAAAGGATAAACGATTTTATGATCGGATGATCCCGTTGGCGGAGAATGAATTTTTAAATCACCTGCATAATGAAGGGTTCAAATAGGCGGAGGTACATCATGGCCAAGCCACTGAATAAACATAGAGAAAACATTAAGCCGGAGGTGCGGGCTGTTGCAAGAGATAAAGCCGCGGTCATCATCGCGGAAATGTCGCTCGCTGAGAGAAGAAAAACCAAGGTTCAGAGTCAGCCGGCCCTGGCTGAGAATCTGAAAATTGCCCAACCCAAGGTGTCATGTAAATAGAGAACAAACTACGCTTTCCCCAGATTTCTCCGCGGCACAGGGCAACCGCGTACTTTACATGCTACTCTGCCCAACATGCCAACATGTTCGACCGCCTTGTCATGAACTGCGTCCTCATTTCCCGCCACTAACACTACAATGTCCCGCGGGCGTAAAAAACTTCTTGCCGAACCGCTGTCGGCTGCAATAGAATCCCTTTCCCATGAAGGCAGGGGCGTGGCGCATATCAATGGTAAAACGGTGTTTATAGATGGCGCCCTGCCGGGGGAGGAAGTCCGGTTTCTGTATACCCGCAGGCGGGGGCAATTCGACGAGGGCCGGGTGGTTGAAGTCCTGGAAGCATCGGCACAGCGGGTTGAACCCCGCTGCCCGCATTACGCGGTGTGCGGCGGGTGCAGCCTGATGCACCTGGATACCGGACAGCAGGTTTTACACAAGCAAGCGGTTTTACTGGAACAGTTGCGACATATAGGCGGGTTGGAACCGGAGCGGGTTATCCCGCCTTTGTCAGCGTCTCACTGGGGCTACCGGCGCAAGGCCAGACTGGGCGTGAAATATGTTGTCGGTAAAGAAAAAGTGCTGGTAGGGTTCAGGGAAAAAAGGAGCAGTTTTGTTGCCGACATTGATTCCTGCGAAGTCCTGCATCCGTTCCTGGGCGGCGCTATCGGGCAGTTGAAGGAATTGCTCCGGGGATTGTCGATTTATCACCGGATTCCCCAGTTGGAGGTGGCGATAAGCGACGCGACGGCGGCCATTATCATCCGGCACCTGGACCCATTAACCGACAGTGACAAAAGTATCCTGGCCGAATATGAAAAAGAGCGTCCGATCAGGTTTTACCTGCAACCCGCCGGACTGGACAGCGTACACAGCTTGTCCGATCGGGACACAGGGGACTTGTCTTACAGGCTGGACAATCATGACGTCACCATAGAATTTTCGCCGACTGATTTTACCCAGGTCAATTTCGATCTTAACCCCTTGATGGTTGACCAGGTTATCTCGTTATTAAACCTGTCTGCCGAGGACACGGTCCTGGACCTGTTCTGTGGCTCAGGTAACTTTACCCTGCCCATGGCGAGGTATGCAAAAAACGTAACCGGCGTCGAAGACTCGGAAGAGTTGGTCAACCGCGCAAAAAAGAATGCGGAGAAAAACAGGCTGTTTAATACCGGGTTCATCGCGTGTGATTTATCAAAACGAGACACCAATGTGGAGTTTGCAGGGGGTGATTACAACAAAATTATGCTTGACCCCCCTCGCGGCGGCGCCCGGGAGATTATCGAACAGTTGGATTTGAGCCGGGTGGAGAAACTGGTTTACGTGTCCTGCAACCCTGCAACACTGGCCCGGGACGCGGGTATTCTGGTGAAAGACGGGAGGTTGAGCTTGAAAGCAGCCGGGATAATGGATATGTTTCCCCACACCTCCCACGTTGAATCCATCGCCTTGTTTGAGTAAGGTTTAAAAGTCCATGGAACGTAACGATTACAAGATCAACATTGATTTGACCAGGCAGGTTTTGCAACTGCAAGGGGCTGCCGGCGTTGTCCGGGAATATCCGGTGTCAACCGGGAAAAACGGTTCCGGTGAGCAAGTGGACAGTGGTTGCACGCCACGGGGCAGACACAGTATCGCCGAGATGATCGGCGCCGGCTGTGCTGCCAACACGGTCTTTGTGGGCAGACAGCCCAGCGGCGAGGTCTATGAACCGATGCTGCACCGACAACAGCCTGGACGTGACTGGATACTCACCCGGATTATCTGGTTACGGGGAGAAGAACCCGGAGTGAACCAGGGTGGCGCAGTGGATACTTATAGTCGATACATTTACATACACGGTTCACCCGACGACGTAGCGATGGGAGAACCCGGATCAGCCGGGTGCATACGTATGCGCAACAATGACGTTGTTGAACTGTTTGAACTTGTGTCAGAAGGCTGTGAAGTGAATTTATTTGAGTGAAAGCGCCCCCGTCATTCCGGCGAACGCTGGAATCCAGTGGACAAACCTTCCTTATTTTATAAGGAATTATTTTTTCGACTGGATTCCTGCTTTCGCAGGCAGGTTGTGGTTTTCAGGCTGGATTCCTGCTCTTTGCAGCAGTCTCCAAATGTATACGTTTGCACTGATCGGATGTATGAACTAATTTAAAAGAGTTTGTCATGGGAGATAAAACACTGTTGTTGACGGGGGGCGCCGGTTATATCGGCAGTCACGTTGCGCGGGACCTGGTTAAGGAAGGTTATGAGGTCATCATCCTGGACGACCTGTCCAGGGGGTTCGCCGCGGCGGTAATGGATTGCGAGCTGGTACGGGGGGACGTGGGCGACAAGGACCTGCTTACTTCCCTGTTGAATAAACACAGGGTTCGCGCGGTACTGCATTTTGCCGGTTCCACCATCGTACCGGAGTCCGTAGAGAACCCGCTGATGTATTACGGTAACAATACCGTCAAGTCCCGCAACCTGATGGAAGCCTGTGTGGAATGTGGCGTCAATCACTTTATTTTCTCTTCCACCGCGGCCGTCTACGGCATCCCGGAGACGGGACGGGTCACCCTTGAGACGCCCACGGAACCCGTCAACCCTTATGGGATGTCCAAACTCATGACCGAGGTGATGCTCAGGGATTTGTCCCAGGTATCATCAATGAAATATGCGGCTTTGCGGTATTTCAACGTGGCGGGCGCCGACCCGGGTGGTCACATAGGGCAATCCACGCCCGGTTGCACCCTGCTGATCAAGGTTGCCTGTGAGGTGGCCCTGGGGAAACGCGAGCAACTGTATATCTACGGCACCGATTATCCGACGCCGGACGGCACCGGCGTCAGGGACTATATCCACGTGAGCGACCTGTCCGCCGCGCACGTCCTGGCCTTGAAGCGCCTGGAAGCGGGTGGGGACTCCGTTACCCTCAATTGCGGTTACGGTCACGGTTACAGCGTCCGGGAAGTGGCGCGGATGGTGGAAAAAGTGCATGGCCGTCCCATCCCTGTCGTGGAGACGGACCGCAGGCCCGGCGACCCCCCGCAATTAGTCGCCGACGGCAACTCCGCCAGGGAAGTGCTGGGCTGGCAACCCCGTTACGATGACCTGGAGTTTATCGTCAGTACCGGCTATAACTGGGAAAAGAATCCCAGGTATTGACCCGTCCCGCGAAAAAGGAGTCGCCTCCGGCGACACGTTATTTGACTGGATGCCGGGTCAAGCCCGGCATGGCAGTGTTGCCTCCGCCGCCATTCCCGTGAAAACGGGAATCCAGTGAACAAAGAGTCGCCTCCGGCGACACATTATTGACTGGATGCCGGGTCAAGCCCGGCATGGCAGGGATTCGATTCAAAAGTATGCTTTTGCCCTACTGGATGCAGGTTTATTCCCTTCTCTCCCACACATCAAGGAACGCCGTCAGGTGGGGTTTGTTTTCGGCGGTCAACATTTGTTTGACACGGTCACATTCAGCCTGGTAAGACTGCTCGGAATGGCGGCCGCAAATCAGTTCGTAGCGCAAATAGACGAGATACGTATTCAGGACGTCTGTCTCGCAGTAATTTCGAATCGCATCGATATCGCCGGCCAGGTAATAGTCCCATACCTTGTCCCCTGCCATCCCCATTTTACCGGGGAACCCCAGCATGGAGGCAATTTCGGTCAACGGCGCGGCGGCGCGAAACTCATAACCCGCCAACACGTCCATCAAATCCGTATGGCGTTGATGGAAGCGGTTTATATAATTATTCCAGCGAAAACCCTGGTCCTCATCGCCGGTCTCCCAGTATCTCGGCGCCTGAATGCCGTGTAGCAGTGAGCGGTAATGCAACACGGGAAGATCGAAGCCGCGACCGTTCCAGGAAACCAGCGTCGGCGTATATTTTTCTATGCCGTCAAAAAAACGCTGGACCAGTTCCGCTTCTCCGGAATCCGGGTCGCCCAATGACCAGACGTTGACATTGTCCCTGGTTGCCAGCACGACCGAGATGGCCACGACCCGGTGTAAATGCAACCGCAGAAAATCAGAGGCGTTATCCGTCTCCTGCCGGCGGTGGTTGAACATCACTTCCGCCGTGTCTTTGTCGGAAAGACCTTCCAGGTTGAACAGACGCCGGCCGCTTGCAAGATCCGGGATCGTTTCGATGTCAAATACGAGAATATTCATTGTGTTAATGATATATGGGGTCAGTGTAAAAACTCATCCTGGGACTATCAAGCGTCAATAAATCTGTAATGAGTTTTTACACTGACCCCATATATCGGATATCATTCCGGGAAGACGGTTGACGAAAGATAACGGTCTCCGCGGTCGCAGATGACGGCCACGATGGTGGCGTTTTCTATTTCATCGGACAATCTTAATGCGGCGGAGATGGCGCCGCCCGAGGAAATCCCCGCAAATATGCCTTCCTCATCGGCCAGTCGCCGGGCCATGTCTTCCGCCTCCGCCGGCGTGACGTCGATGATCCTGTCAACCCGTTCCTTCTGAAAAATCCTGGGCAGATAGGCTTTCGGCCAGCGGCGGATACCGGGGATATTTTCGTCACCGGCGGGTTGCACGCCGACGATCTGAATCCGGCCGTCTTTTTCCTTTAAAAATTTTGATACCCCCATAATCGTTCCCGTGGTGCCCATGGCGCTGACAAAATGGGTCACGCCACCCTGGGTATCCCGCCAGATTTCCGGACCGGTGCCTTCGTAATGAGCCTGCGGGTTATCCGGGTTGGCAAATTGATCCAGTATTCTCCCCTGCCCTTCTTTTTCCATTTTCTCCGCAAGGTCGCGGGCGCCCTCCATGCCTTCTTCCTTGGTCACCAGGATCAACTCCGCGCCGTATGCCCGCATGGCGCGGCGGCGTTCACCGCTCAGGTTGTCCGGCATGATCAGGAGCATCCGGTAACCGCGAATTGCCGCCACCATCGCCAGCGCAATGCCCGTATTGCCGCTGGTCGCCTCGATCAGCATGTCGCCGGGCTTGATCTCGCCGCGTAATTCAGCCCGTTGGATCATACTCAACGCGGGCCGGTCCTTGACCGAACCCGCGGGGTTATTCCCTTCCAGCTTTCCCAGGATTGTATTGGAGGTTTCACCGGGCAGGCGTTGCAGTTTTACCAGAGGGGTATTGCCGACACTGGTGTCAATGGTGGGGTAACTCCCGGCTGTGTCGTTGTTTGAGCCGATGGCAGACATGGCCTTACACTGTTTCTATCGCCATGATAATGGCGTCTTCCCGGCCGGACCCGGCGGGATAATAATTCCGCTTGATTCCCACTTCCACGAATCCGCCTTTTTCATAAAATCGCCGGGCAACCTTATTGGACGGCCGCACCTCTAAAAACGTGGTTGCGACTTTCTTGTTTTGTGCAAAATCAAGCATAAATTTCAGCAGAAAACCGCCCAACCCCATCCTGTGATGCCCCGGGTCTATACAAAAATTCAGGATATGCGCCTCACACTTGTTTATGGACATGACGGCGTAACCCGCGATCATCCCATCCAACTCCAGAACCCGACAACAGTAGCCGCCCCGCAGGCAACCCCTGAAGATGTTCCTGCTCCAGGGAAACGGATACGCCTTACTCTCGATTTGCAGTATATGATTTAAATCCTGCTCAGCCATGGGCCGCAAATTCAGCAGGGGATCATTTAACACCGCACTCATGATTGCTCTTTATATACCGTCATTGCCAGTTGCAGGTCCTGCCAGGATTTCTTTTTCTCCCGTGGCGCGCGTAACAGGTAAGCCGGATGGTATGTTACCACGACCGGGACGGGAGGTTCGCCATACTGGTAGCGATTGCCGCGCATTTTTCCGATGGGGGTTTCGGTTTTGAGTAAATTCTGGGCGGCCACCCGGCCAAGCGCCAGGATGAGTTTGGGTTTAACGGTGTTTATCTGCTGCGCCAGGTAGTTCTCACAGGATGAGACTTCCTCGGGTTTCGGGTCCCGATTATTAGGCGGACGGCATTTCAGAATATTGGCAATAAACACTTTTTCCCGGGTCAGGCCCACGGCCTGCAACATGGAATCGAGCAACTTGCCTGCCCTGCCCACAAAAGGCTCTCCGCGCCGATCTTCCTCGGCTCCGGGCGCCTCGCCAATCAGCATCCAGTCCGCATTCACGTCTCCCACCCCGAAGACCGTTTGCGTCCTGCCCCGGTGCAGCTCGCACAGGCGACAGTTCGCCACCTCATTTTTTAATGCCTCCCAACCTTCCCGTCCGGGTTCAGCACCGACCTCCTGATCAACGGAAGACGCAACGGAAATCCCGACTTCCGCTCCCTGTCCCTGCCCCCCTTCCTCAGCCCCTCGTCCTCTGTCCTCCGTCTTCTGCTCCAGCCCCATGTCCTCCGTACCCTGCCCTCTTTCCAGCCAGACCTCTATGCCCAGGGCATGCAGGTAATGTCGTTGCTCGGGCGTTGAACTCATACCTGGGGATGAATTTTGTCGGAAATAGAATAAGCCCGGTTAATCGCATTAATATAGGCTTTTGCCGAAGCCGCGACGATGTCCGTATCCGATCCCCTGCCGTTTATAACGTGCCCGTTTTTATTGACTCGCACCGTGACCTCTCCCTGCGAATCAGTCCCCCCGGTGATGTTGTTAACCGAAAACAACTGTAATTCACAGCCACTGGATACCAGGGCTTCTATGGCCTTGAAAACCGCGTCAACGGGCCCGTCCCCCTGGGACTTGCCCGGCGCTTCCCTGCCATCAATAGATAGAGTCAGTTCCGCCAGGGGTGTCTCACCGGTCTCCGTTGTCACCTTTAAGGAAACCAGCTTGATTTTTTCTTCCTCGTCCTGCATGTTATCCGTCACGATGGCCTGGAGATCTTCATCATAGATCTCATGTTTCTTGTCTGCCAGGTCCTTGAATTTGCTGAAGGCGCTATTCAGTTGTTCTTCACTACCGAACTCAAAACCGATTTCCTTCAACCTCGTGCGAAAGGCGTTGCGTCCCGAGTGTTTGCCCAGCACCAGGCGATTGGTTGACCAGCCAACGTCCTGCGCGCGCATGATCTCGTAGGTTTCCCGGCTCTTGATCACGCCGTCCTGGTGAATGCCGGCTTCGTGGGCAAAGGCGTTGGCGCCTACCACGGCTTTATTGGGTTGCACCGGGAAGCCCGTTACGTTCGATACCAGCTTCGAGCAACTTACGATCTCGGTCGTATCCAGTCCGGTTTCACATTGAAAATAATCCTTGCGCGTATGCACCGCCATGACTATCTCTTCCAGGGCGGCATTCCCCGCGCGCTCACCCAGACCGTTGATAGTACATTCCACCTGCCTGGCGCCGTTCATCACGGCAGACAGGGAATTCGCCACGGCGAGACCCAGGTCATTGTGACAATGAACCGAAAAGACCGCCTTGTCTGAATTGGGAACCCGCTCAATGATATTGCGGATAGTCTGCCCGAATTGCGCGGGGATGCTGTACCCCACCGTGTCCGGGATGTTAATGGTGGTGGCGCCCGCGGCGATCACCGCTTCGATAATCCTGCAAAGAAAGTCGACTTCCGAACGACCCGCGTCTTCCGGTGAAAATTCCACGTCATCGGTATATTTTCTCGCCCTTTTCACCGCCTTTACCGCCGCCTCAACAACTTCATCCGGCTGCATATTCAATTTACGTTCCATGTGGATGGGCGAGGTGGCAATAAAGGTGTGGATACGGGCAGATTTGGCCGGCTTCAATGCCTCTGCCGCCGCGTCTATATCTCCGTAACCGGTACGCGCCAGACCGCAGACGGTGCTGTCTTTGATGAGTTCGGCCACGGATTTGACGGCCTCAAAGTCGCCGCTGCTTGCAATCGGAAATCCCGCTTCGATCACGTCCACCCGCATTTTTTCCAATGCTTTGGCGATCCGCATTTTTTCACCCCGGGTCATGGAAGCACCGGGGCTTTGTTCACCATCGCGCAACGTGGTATCGAAGATAATTAATTTGTCTGTCATGGTATTACTCCTGAATCAGGATAAATCTTGCCTGTAAATTTGAAAAATACAAGTGCTGTGATGTGTGTAGTATAAGCGCCCTTAGCAGGGCAGGAGGAACAAGCGCAGGGAAGCAACTACCGCTAACAGACGGCTGACTGAAACAGGATATGAAGAGTAATTTGGATTCATATCAATAACTATAGCGGACATGAGAAAAAATACAAGCGGAATATTCAGCTTCAACACCACGAGGCCAGAGTTAGTTTGACTGGATTCTCGCTCCCTCGGGAATGTCAGGACAGCCCCCACCGTCATTCCCGCGGAACTTGCCCCAGTATGGTGTTGAGCAGGGGGCGGGAATCCAGTCAAAAAAATGATTCCTTATAAAACAAGGATGGTTAATCCACTGGTTTCTAACCCCTGTATAAACCATAGCACTCCTAACCGACCTGGTCGACGTAATCGACAGGAAATGGCGAAGCCTGTGTCGAAACGTGGGCATGTCCGCACATGAAATTACTCTTTATGAACCGACCTTTAATCACAGGGAAACGCAGATTGCCCGACAGATTATCGGTGCTGTTGCAGGCTTGAAGCGAAATAGTCTGGTTCAGGTGGCCAAGGAAAAGGTATTTTTACCATTCAGGAAGCCAATGTGCGAGTATAGTGGTAAAGGTTGGATACGAGGAATTGAAATGACCAGACAATTAACGGCAATTATTGAGCGTGAAGATAACGGTTACGTCGCACTCTGTCCTGAGGTGGACGTTGCAAGTCAGGGGGCAACGGTCAACGAGGCGCGAGCCAACCTCAAGGAAGCTTTAGAATTGTTTTTCGAGGTAGCGTCAACATCGGAAATTCAGCAGCGGTTACACAATGAAGTGTATGTAACGCACGTTGAGGTAGCAGTTGGCTAAACTGAAAGTCTGTCTGGCAAAGAAGTATGCCGGATACTGGCCAGCCAGGGTTTCGTTGAGATCAGGAGACGAAGTAGCCACTTATAGGTCTTTATAGCATGTCTTTCCTATATAGGAAGGGAAACTCTGGACAAGTCTATCCAGGACTTGTTCAGAGTTTCCTTAATAATCTTATAGGCCCATAACCAGCTTCAGTCCTGCATCCATGGCAGAAATGGTCTGGGCTGACAATATGCCAACTCGCTCAGTCAGAAAGGATTTATCCACAGTCAGAACCTGTGATAGATTAAGCACGGAGTCTCTGGGTAGTCCAGACTCGTACCTGTCCAGCAGCATATTGCCTGGAGCAGCAGCCAGTCGTAGATTTGAAGTAATAATGGCGATGACTACAGTACTGATGCGACTTTCATTAAATTGGTCGCTCTGAACAACTACTATCGGACGTCGATAGCCTGGTCCCGAACCCTGTGGAGCAGGGAGCGATGCCCACCAAATCTCACCACGACGCACTACCAGTCTTCCTTCGACAACGATGCCCATTGCATCTCAGCCAGGGCTTCGTCGATGTGGGATGACTCCTCGGTATAAACTGCATCAAGAGACTCCCGCACCCTGTCATGTCTGTGCGCCTGAATGTAATTCTCCAGCGCGTAACGGAAAAGCTCACTTCTCGACATGCCCAGGCGTTTGGCTAGTGATTCGGCTATATAGAACAATGAGTCGGGTATGGAAATTGCTGTCTTCATGTATTGAGTATAACCTCAGTTATACCAACTGACAAGAGTGTTTTCCAATATGAAATGAGCCTGAAATAGTCTGCGTTTCTGTTCATGGCAGGAGGATGAAAATGATCATAATATGGGTTCAGGCCGCACAATGTGCACCCTGTTTTTGTTGCAAGTATTATCCAATTCTTAGGCTCTCTTTTAATTGATTTCTTTTTGTTTGAACCGGTTGTGCCTACTGACCATAGAGGCAATATAGTCCTCTAAGCGACTCCCTGAGATACAGGAATTTGTGAGGCACACGGCATGAGTATTCGATAATTCTCACAAAATACTAAACAGTACACTAAGCAAAATATCAAGCGTGACCTGAACATATTACGCAGAGTGTGGGGTCAAGCAGAGTGTGGGGTCAAGCAGAGTGTGGGGTCAAGCAGAGTGTGGGGTCAAGCAGAGTGTGGGGTCAGGTCGCACATTGCACACGCAAAGAATGAGTGAGAAGTTGTAACAAAAATCTGCATGTGTAATGTGCGACCTGACCCCATGAACTTTCACACAACTCATGAAAGTCATCCCCTGCGTTTGAACCTCGTGCTCCTTGGAAACTGATAGCAGACATATTGAATTAAAGACGTCACTGATATTCGGTTATGTGTTTTTCATTTCCACGTCACTACCTACTATATCCATTATTTCTCTGAAACTGGCAAGTCCCGCTTCAATACTGTCGATGATTTCTCCAGCGAGAATATCCGGGTCGGGTAGATTGTCGAGGTCGGTGAGGGTTTCATCTTTCAGCCAGAAGATATCGAGATTGGTTTTGTCGCGCGCGATGATCTCTTCATCCCGACTTCGACGGTATATTCCGCTAACTCATTGATTTCATTGAGGTCGAGTTTAGCCGTAGGCACAACAAATGTCGGGTTTCAGGGGGTTTATATCGCGCTTGATGAACAGGTTATTCGAGTGCGTAAGGCGTGGTTGAACGCGTCAGTCCCATCACGGCATAGAGTTTTCTGGCGATGTCACTGATGGTTGAGGGAATGGCGTAACGTTGTTTTGTTCGTTGATGCTGTAACACGCTGTGCTGGACGTGAACCAGGGCATTGCGGATCACCTCGGGCGAGACCGGGCGGGATTGTAGCGCCATTCGGTAGCTCAGGTGACGCACACACAGCAAGGTCATGAAGGCAATGGCAATATGGGCGCGGATGCGGGCCGGGGTCCAATGATAGATGGGGCGGACTTTCAGGTCGTGTTTGGTTACCCGGAAGGTGTCTTCCACCTGCCACAGGCCACGGTATTGGCTCAGCACCCGGGCCGGGTCCGGGTCGGGCAGGTTGGTGATGACGCCGTGCAGCCCATCCCAGCGTTGTGCCTGTTCGACCTTGTCCTGGTCAATGCCCAGTTCGGTCTCGCCCTTGACCTGAAGATATTTCTTGTAGCCGTAGTTGTTCAGTAAGTCCTTGGGGTTCTTACTTTTGGCCAGTTTCTTAAGGAGCTTGGTGATGGCCGTGTGGCGGTCATGACGGTCTTTCTCGGCCCGTACCGGGGAATAGCTGACCAGCACCCGGCGCGATTGATGGGGAAACGACAGGACGCGTCCGCCGTCGTCCCCTAACGGTTGGTATGCCGTGTCATCCAATATTCGGGCCTGCTGTGTTTTGGGCAGTTGCTTGAGTTTGGCGCCGACAATGTAATGCAGTCCAGCCTCTTCCAGGGCCTTAAGGTTGGCCTCACTGAGCATCCCCCGGTCGGCCACACACACCACCTGCTGCACGTCGTATTTGGCCTGTAATGACTCCACCACCGGAATCAGGCTGTGACCTTCAAAGGTGGCGCCCGGCAACACCTCATAGTGCACCGGCAGGCCGGACTCGGTCACCAGCAGGGCCAGTAATACCTGGCACTCGTTGAATTTGGCGTCTTTGCTGTAACCTTTCTGTTTTAACTCATCTTCCGTGAACGATTCAAAGTACAGGGTCGTACAATCGAAGAACAACACGGTCAGCGGCCCGCCGAGCAAGGCCTGCGCCTGTTGGCCGGCCAGGGTGTTCAGACGCTTAATCCTGCTCTCATCAAGCTGGTCCATCATCCGGTAGACCTGCTCTAAGGGGAGTTGTACGCCGAAGTCTTCTTCCAGGCGACGCACGCTGTGGCGTTTGCTGCCCGGATTGGCCAGGCGCGCCATGACGCTGTGGAATAAGGCCCGGTGTGAGGCACGATAGCGATAGCGGGGCAACAGGCGATGCAGCCCCAGCTCTTCATACAGGGTGCCGTAGACCGCATGAATGCCGGTCACCACCCGTTGGGTTTCGCGTAATTGCTTGAGGTCGACCTTGAGCGGTTGTTGCGCGGCGTGTTGCCGGGCGGCAATGACCTGTTGCGCCGTGTCTTCCGGAGTGAACAGCTCGGGTTGTGTTTGCGCTTGCAGTTTGGCTTTGACTACTTCGGCCAGGTGTTTCAGTCTGACCAACTCATCGTCATCCATGGCGATACCGATATGACGGACGATGCGTTGTCTGACTTTATCGCCAGCGCGCACGCCCTCGACAATTTGGACCGACTGCCGGGGGCTGTTGGGGGTGGTTTTGACTCGAATAAACATGGGTGAAGTATAGCCGATGCGTTCACCGATGCCAACTAATAAAATATAACTAGGCACAACAAAACAACTTTCCCGCCTCCAAACGTCTAACCCTTTGTTAGTAGACCACTTTTCCCTTGATCAGACACCGAAAAACTGGCCAAACCGTCGAAGTCAGGAGAAGATATCGAGATTGGTTTTGTCGCGCGCGATGATCTCTTCATAGGTGACTTTACGCCAGCGACCGTCCGGATTCTCCTCTGACCAGGTTTCTTTTCGTTGATGCCGGTTGGCGGGATTATAGCAGTGGATGAAATCTTCAAGATCGGCCAGTCGCATGGGCTTTTTCTTGAGTGTGTGATGGATATTGGTACGATAGTCATAAATCCACACGTCTTTAGTCCAGGCATTGCGGGAGGCGGGTTTGTTGTCGAAGAACAGCACATTTGCTTTAACACCATGGGCGTAAAAAATACCCGTGGGCAGGCGCAGGATGGTATGCAGATCGGTGCTTTTTAACAATTCCTTACGCACGGTTTCACCTGCACCGCCTTCAAAGAGCACGTTATCAGGTAACACCACTGCCGCCTCACCATTTACTTTCAACAGTGTGTGGATATGTTGCAAAAAGTTAAGCTGTTTGTTCGAGGTTGTCCCCCAGAAATCCTGGCGGTTGTAAACAAGACCTTCTTTTTCCTGCTCACCAGTTTCATTGGTAAAAATCATACTACTTTTTTTGCCAAAGGGAGGATTTGCCAATACATAGTCTGCCCGTCTACCGTCGTCGGCGACCAAAGCGTCTGTAGAAGATATAAATGACTCGCCATCAATGTCGCCGATATTGTGTAAAAACATATTCATCAAACACAGGCGACGGGTGTTGGTGACAATCTCGTTGCCGAAGAAAGTTTTATTTTTCAGAAATTTCTTTTGCTCAAGATCAAGGCTATGTCCGGTTGTGATGAAATCATAGGCGGCCAAAAAGAAACCGCCAGTACCGCAAGCCGGGTCGGCAATGGTTTTATTCGGTTGTGGACGTACACACTGCACCATGGCTTGAATCACTGCACGCGGCGTAAAGTATTGTCCGGCACCGCTCTTGGTATCTTCAGCATTTTTCTCCAGCAGCCCCTCGTAAATTTTGCCTTTCAGGTCAGCCCCCATCATGCTCCATTGCTCCTTATCCACCATATCGATGATTTTATGGAGTTTGGCTGGATCCTGAATTTTATTTTGTGCCTTGGTGAAAA
This sequence comes from Gammaproteobacteria bacterium, assembly GCA_965248145.1. Classification (GTDB taxonomy): domain Bacteria; phylum Pseudomonadota; class Gammaproteobacteria; order Eutrophobiales; family Eutrophobiaceae; genus JAAXHV01. Next base: position 3,406,433 of record OZ252091.1, read on the forward strand.
TCTGTCCCAAGATGCCACTGGTCCCGGCAAGCTCGCGTAGGGCTTGAGCATAATGACTTTCCAACTCGGAGCCACGCTTGGCTTTTAAGGCACTCCAGTCGTAGCCTTCGGGCACGGCAATCCGACGGTTGTAAGGTGGCTTGGCAAACTCCTCCACCATTTTCAAAAACAGCAGATAGGTCAACTGTTCCAAATAATCGCCATAGCTCACACCGTCATCACGCAGGATGTTGGCGAAGCTCCAGACTTTGGAGACGATACCTGATTCGTCACTCATTTAAGCTTCTCTGTTTCGGTTCAAGATGCTGACAATAAGCCGCTTAACTGTATCCATCTCATCGCTTTTGCTCGCGGCAACGAATAAGGTCAGGCTCGCCAAGGCTTCATTACTAACCGTCGGCGTGTCTCGTGTGGATTGCAAACGTTGATTTTGCTGCAAAAACAGTAAAAAACACGCCGCGGCTATCCGCTTGTTACCATCGACAAAAGCGTGATTTTTGACGATCAGATACAGCAACGTAGCAGCCTTTTCTTCAAAGGTCGGGTACAGCTCTTGTTCTCCAAAACTTTGGCGGATTTGCCCGATGGCGCTTTTGAAACCATCATCTCGTTCCTGGCCGAAAATGGTGGAATCAAACTCAGCGCGCATTTGCGCCACCAGCCCCATATAATCTTCATACAATCCAAGCCATTCGTGGTCGGTCTCCGCCGCCTTGTTTTCAATAGCGCGGCTTAAAATGCGTATGCCATTTTTCAGGTGCTGTACTTCCTGCTGCTTTTCCGCCAACCGCTGTTCGTTAATAGCATAACCCTGCACCAGATAATCTTTTAGGCGATTGGTCACCCATTGACGGAATTGGGTCGCACGTCTGGAATTAACCCTGTAACCGACCGAAATAATCATATCGAGATTGTAAAGATTCATTTTTCTTTTTTTGCCATCTACGGCAACTTGTTCCAAAATGGAACAGGTTGAATCCTTATCTAACTCGCCTGAGTGATAAATGTTGCCAATATGTTTAACAATGGCGGGGCGCTGTATATTAAATAATTGAGCAATGAAACGTGCATCCAGCCAAACAGTACCCTGTTCAAACCGGACGTCAATACGGGTTTCTCCACCAGGGGTGGTATAAATTTCGATTTCGTTTTTCATGAGATGTTCCGTAACTTATGACATATCGCCTTTTTTGAGAGGGCTGATTTTCCCGTTTTTTGTTTCGCCCCCTTTTCGATCTGAATTCGTGCCAATAGTCGTTGAGCAGGTTCCCAATCCGGTTCGGCGTGGCAGGCGGCTAACTCCGTATCAGTAAGTAAACGACCTTCAAAAGCTTTTTTCAAAACAGACTGGCGCAGAGCTTCGGCTTTTTGCAGACCTTGTTTGATTTCCTGCTGGAGATGATCGCAGAGGGAGAAGCGGGATTCGATTTCCTTGACGATTTGGGCTTGTTCTTTAGGAGAACAAATTATCATTTCTAAATTCGAGAATTTGCCTTTATTCAGTATGGGTAAAGTTGTAGAAGATGCACTACTTTTGATGGCGTCCTGAAAATCTATTCCAATAGCTTGGTAATAAACAAATTTTGAATTTACTCCTTTACTTGGAAGGATGGCATTTATTTGCTGGTTAAAACCACCTTCACGCGCCACTAGTCCAGTCTTGCCGATTGTTGCACCTATACACGTAACTAAAATCGAATTTGCAGGCACAGACCTGCAAGTCTCAAAACCTAATTTGGATAAACCATCTATTGATTTTGCAACCCTTTCTCCTGCATCTAAGTCTGTCGGCTTATAAAACGGATAGTCCTTCTTGGAATAAAAGTCAGCGTTTTTCTTCAGTGGCGTATTTCCCGTTAACACTTGGCCGAATTCTGATACTTTTTTTCTAACCCACTCCGGCAGGTTGGTTTGCCGCTCGCGCCACTGACGGGTGAGTTCACCTTCAAAGGCTTTTTTCAGTACTGCCTGACGGTAGATGGCGAGTTTTTTCTGTGCGGCTTTGAGGTTGGCGATGCCGTTATCCAGTTTGCTGAACAGTTGCTCTATTTTGGCGACGATGGCTCGTTGTTCAGGCAGAGGAGCGAGAGGAGTCGGGTAAGCATTAATATATCTGGTTGATACCCGAGGCAGGTTGACACCGCTTGTATTGGCCGACATGTCATTAACGAACCGCCTCGAAAGCATAAAATTCAGGGCATATTTAGCTTCAATTGCTGACGAAATATCAAATACTAAAATGTCAGTAGAGCATACTCCCTCACGATTAGAGAGGTAAACTTTGTTTAGATAGGGTCGGAGCTTTCCATACAGTATCTGAGAATCACGAAATTTGCTCTTCGTTGCACTAATATCTGCAACACATACTTCGTCTGTTAACTTGCCAGTGTTTTTTTCAATATGTTCTAAACCAATATAAAATGCCTGCTCTACTCCTTTGGGTTTATATTTCTCTTTGAATTGTTTAAGTACAGAATGAAATTCAAGCTCAACCCAATTGCTCCTCGTCGCCGCACCCATCACGCTGCTAACGCCTCATTTTTTTCTTCAATAATCTGATTCATCTCTTGCCCAAAAAGTTGGTGCATTCTGCCTGGGCCACCCTCAGCATCAAAGGGCGTGTAGTTCAGGTCGTCCTTATCCAGATGGAAGCTGGTAGCGATGTGGTCTTTAATCATACGTAGCCAAGCCATTTGTTCCTCGTTGAATTTCTCGCCTGCCCCGGAGTGTTTGTCAAAAATCCAGCGTTTGAAATTACTGTCCACGGTTTTGTCGTAAGGGGTAAGAATGCTGTCGATACCGATCACGCGGCGTACCAATGATACCAGCGCCACCAATTCATTTATGGGACTGTCGCTCTTTGCTTCTTGTATTTGCTGATAGGCCTGCCAGACGTTGTGGGGCGCAAGCTGTGGTATGTTTTGCTTTAAAGTATCAAACAATTCTTTGACCATCGCAGAGGTGAGTTCACGACGGCGGTAGGGCTGATCGTAAAAAATGCTCAGCGCAGTGATTTTATCTTTATTGGCTTTGATATAGTCAGCAAACTCCTGAACCAACTGCTTGGCGTTGTTCACCGCGTCTTTGTCCCATTCTGCCCTTAACAGGGTATCGGTGTTAATGTTGTCAATAATTTGTTCGTGGATCTTACGTACGATTTCGATAAAGTCATTGAGCCTTCCGGTAAAAGGCGCGGCGGCCTCTCGGGCAAGTTGCTCTTGTGTTTTCTGGCGTAATTGTTCTTTCTGCTCTGGACTCGTCACATATTTTGGAAGAGCGTCAATCAGTGGTCGGGCAACAGTTTCGATAACATCAGGGTCATAAGCATTAAGCAAATCTTTGGCCAGATTTTGCAGGGTCTTCCCACCGCTCAGGACAACTAATTGGCTTTTTTCATCATCGGTGAGTCGTTTTTCCAGTCGGATCAGGCGGTTGGCAAGAGAGGTGAACAAGTCTTCATCCTGTACGTCCATGGCGACGGCACCGAGAAGATCTTTCAAGGGAAGGTCTGGTTTGCGTTCCAATGGGCGACTGTCGGTTTTTTTCGACTTGGTCGCGCCAATGGCGTCAATAATTACAAAATGGGTTTTGGCATGTCTGGCCGTACGGGTGACTTTTTTCAGGTCGTCAAAGTTAAGGGTGCGAGTGCCGCGGCCTTTCATCTGCTCAAAGTAGTTGACGTTTCTGACATCGCGCATAAACAGCAGCACTTCCAACGGATTGACGTCGGTACCAGTAGCAATCATATCCACAGTAACGGCGATACGTGGCGCCCAGGAATTGCGAAAGCGGTTAAGAACGGATTTAGGATCTTCGTCAGTTTTGTAGGTGACTTTTTTGCAGAACTCGTTACCTTCGTCAAATTCTTCTCGCACAATCTGGATAATGTCGTCGGCGTGGCTGTCGGTTTTGGCAAAGATCAGGGTTTTGGGTACTTCAAATTCACCGTTCTCATTATGACGGTCAGGAAATATACGCGGCAAGCTGTCTTTACAGGCTCTGATAATATTACGAATCTGGCTGGGGTTGACCACGTCTCTATCGAGTTTATCAGGGGTGTATGTGTAGTCTTCGTCCAGGTGTTCCCAGCGTTTTTTGCGCGAGAGTCTTTCGCGCTTGTCCACATATTCTTCTGCTTTGATACTACTGCCGGTCTGGGTGATTTCGGTTTCGATAGTAAAAACGTCATGTGGCACGTTGACACCATCGGTCACGGACTCTTCGTAGGTGTATTCACTGACCACGTTTTCATTAAAGAAGCCGAAGGTGCGTTTGTCAGGCGTGGCAGTGAGACCGATTAAAAAGGCATCGTAGTAGTCCAACACCTGCTTCCACAGGTTGTAGATAGATCGGTGACATTCGTCGATGATGATGAAGTCGAACTGCTCAATGGGGTTTTTGGTCGAATATGTTACTGGAAGGGGTTCTTTCTTTTGCCATTGCCAGTTTGATTCGTTCGGGTTGTCTTCTTCGGCGCCTTCTTCCAATTCTTCGCCTTTGAGAATGGAATACAGGCGTTGAATGGTGGAGATACATACCTGTGAATCACGGGCGATATAGCTAGAGTTCAGCCGTTGTACATTATACAACTCGATAAATTTTCTGTTGTCGTCGTTGGGCTGGAATTTCAAAAATCCCTGTTCGGCTTGCTCGCCCAGATTTCTGGTGTCCACCAAAAAGAGAATACGTTTGGCGTCAGCGTGTTTAAGCAAGCGAGAGCGTAAAGTTTGCTCTTGGCCGAACCATTCCGTCAGCGTTTCAGGGCGATAGAACGAATACACCTCTCGTGCGCGGGGCTTCGGGTCCCGGTAGTCGGTGAAATGGGTCAGTACTCCGGTGCTCTCAAATACAAAAGGTAGTGGCTTTTTGTTGAGGTTGTATTTGAGTTTGGCTTTGGCATATTCCGAAGATTGATATTCAACCGTAGTCAGGCGTTCACCCGCTTCTACGCGCTTTGCTTCAATTACGCCCACCGGTTTGCGGTCGACAAACAATAGGTAATCTGCAGGGCCGATATCCGTCTGGTACTCGCGTACCGCCACACCCCGACTTGCACCCAAATCAACCTGTTTTTTTGACTGAACCTGCCAGCCAGCCTCGGTAAGCCTACTGTCGATATTATCACGAGCAACCTGTTCCGGGGTTTGGTTGGGTATGTTTTTTTGATTGTTTTTTTCCTGACTCATCTCTGTCTATTGATCCCAAAGTTCGCTGAGCGGTACGGCAAGCATGCGTTTATCATTCAGGGGCAGGATATCCTGTCCGGCGTAGAGCAGGATGCCGTGTTCGAAATCGTTACCGCAATAATTTGCGAGGCGGGTGAGCCCTTTTGCATCCTTGGGGGTCAGCGCGGCAGCGGCCTTGACTTCAATGCCCCAAGTCTTCCGGCCGCGGGTAATAACCACGTCCACTTCCACTTGGTCCTTGTCACGATAGTGCCAGAACCGGAGGTCAGGGTCGGTCCAGGCAGCCTGGGCGATAAGCTGCTGAACCACGAAAGACTCCAGCAGGTGTCCCATGCGTTCCCGTTTGTCGAGCCAGTCAGCAGCCGTGAGGTCGGCAAGGGTGGCGGCAAGCCCGCTGTCGAGCAGGTGGATTTTCGGGGACTTGATGAGTCGTTTGCCGGTGTTGCGATGCCAGGCTGGCAAGCGGCGGATGAGAAAGAGTCGTTCCAGCACGCTGGCGTAGTGCTCTACGGTCTCCCTGTGCAGGCCGAGACTGTTGGCGAGATTACTGGCGTTAAACAGTTCCGCGCTGCGTAACGCCAGTAATTCCAACAACCGGGATAATTCCTGGCTATCTCTGACCCGGGCCACGTCCCGTAAGTCTCGCTCAATGATAGTGTGCAGGTATTGCCGGCGCCATTGCCGGGCCCGGGCTGGTGAGCGGGTCAATGGTTCGGGATAGCCACCAGCCGTCAGTCGCTCTGCCAATGTCGGCTCAGTGGTTTGCGTCCTGGGCCTGATAGCAGAATTGAAAGCCCCTTCCAGCAGGGCATTCAGGAAAAGACCGGACTGACGCATTTTTTCCGCTTCCGTTAATGGCTGTAACTGTACAATCTCCATGCGTCCCGCCAAGGATTCGGTCACTTTCGGCAGCAGTAACAGGTTGGCCGAACCGGTAAGCAGGAAACGACCAGGACGGCGATCTTCATCTACGGCGCGCTTGATGGCGGGAAGCAGTGCCGGAACTCGCTGTACTTCATCCAGAGTGACGGCATCCGGCAGGCTCGCAATGAACTCGGTTGGGTCTGAGGCGGCAGTCTGATAATAGTTATTGTCGTCCAGGCTGACATAAGCGCGTTCCGGATCTAATCGCCGGACGAGCGTAGTCTTCCCACTCTGCCGTGGACCCAGTAGGCAAACCACCGGCGTATCCGTCATCGCCTCACGAATAACGGGTGTCAGCAAACGAGGAAGTATGGAATTATCATCGGCCATTTGCCGGTTAGTATAGCGGCTAATTGCCGGTTAGTATAGCGACTATTTGTCGGTTTTAGACCCGACTGATTGCCGGTTATTACAGCGTCCAGTTGCCGGTTGTAAGGTCAGAAGATTGTTGATTACAGTATCGGGAGGATGATATTTTCACTGGATTCCTGCCTGCGCAGGAATGACAGCGGGTTCAATTCAAATCGTATTCAACAACCGCGGCGCCGCTGCCGTAGAGGGGGCCGTAGGCGTGGACTTTGGCGTGGTTGAAACGGTTGCCGATGGCGCCCAGGATGAAGGCGAAGTGTTTGAAGCCCATGTCCACCCGGGCCGCGGCGGCATAGTCGGGACAGGCCTCTGACAGTGCCTCCGTATCACCCTGTTCCATCATGGCGAGGATCTTTTTGTTCCATTCATCTTCCGCGGCGCTGGCAATTTTATCTTCACTGATGTCAATCACGTGCCGGTAAATGGAACCCGACAGGCCGCCTACGCCGATAACAGCCAGTTTCCGGTTCAGTTCGGCGGCGGATTCGGCGGCGACCCGGCCCAGTGACTCAGTCATCTGCCAGTCGTGGTAGACGTTATTGGAAGTGATAGCCAGGGGGATGGCTCCATCCGGGTTCAGGAAATTGGAGGCAACAATGGCGCCGGTGTCCACGGGAAAGTGATCATAGTCCACGCCTTTGGCCTTGATGCCGACCGCGGCGGTCTTTTGGAGGGCGAGCTCGGCAAATTCAACGTCTATCTTCATATCGAAAGGCAGCTCGCCGTACTCGTGCCAGTTTTCATCCACGTGCAACCCTTGCAGGACGGCCCGGGTTTGCCACAATTGGTCCAATACGGCGATCCACTGGGTGGAATAGATGACGATCAGGTCCGGGGCGGAAGCTGCCAGGGCCTTGCCGGCCGTTTCCATGGCAGCGGCGATTTCACCCCAGGGCGGATTATCCCGTTGCACATAAGGCAAGGGGGACCCGGGTACGAGAAAAGCGGACACGACACTCATTTGTCTTTCACCTGTTTAATATCAATCACGCGGCCTTGGCCAGGCCGGCTTTTATCAGGTTCCACTCCATGACTGCGTTACCCGTACCGATTACCGTGCCATAACCGTAGAGTTCCCCCGGCAATTCGGGGTAATCCATGGCGGCGAACATCCAGGTAAAAGCGCCGGATTTTACCTCGGCAAAGGCTTCATCGATGAACTGGGGTAAAACTTCAAAGACTTCGCCTATCTTCCCCTGTCTCAGCAGGTCAATCATGCGCATGTCCCAGAGATAACCTGGATAGTTCTGCGGATGCTCCTGGGACATGTCCTCCGGCGGCACCGGTTCTTCATGAAAATGGTAGTGGCAGAGGGTATTCGACGCCAGCAACACCGCGCGCCGCCCGGTTTTTTCAATGGCCTTGCGAGTGGCCTTACCCAGGATATCCATCTCTCCCAGGCCTTGTTCCGTGGTCAGGTAATAGGGCGAATTATTGGCGGAGATACCGACTACCGGGATATCCCATTGCGGACGGATCATGTGCAACGTGGTAATGGTGCCGTAATCCACGCGGAAGTTCGGATTACGCATCATCTTGGTCGTCAGGCCCATGTCCGCGGCCTCGTTACAGCAAGCCTCGGCAAGTTCCACGTCCACCTCAAGTCCAAACCTGTAACGAAACAGGTTAGGGAAAATGGGATCAACGGATTTACCGCTCAAATCCTTTACCCCCAGGAAGTGATGGCCTTGCTGGGTGATCCAGTGGGGAGAATGCACCAGCAATACGTCCGGTTTTAATTCTTCCAGGCTCCTGCGGGCATGTTCGTAGGCCCACCTTAGCGGTTCCCAGCCGCCCTGGGAGCGGGGTTCGTTCTGTGGCGGGTTTTCACCATAAACCAGGTGAGGGGGGTGTGGCGCCAAAAATCCGGCAATAATCTGACCGTCATTCATATCGGATCTCCGCTATGAGCTATTCAGGTTTATAGGCAATGGCCTTTATTTCTATCAATAACTGCGGGTGGGGCAACTGGTGGACGGCTACCGTGGTACGGGCCGGCCCGTCATAGTCAAACACCTCCCCATAGACCTCATTATACCCGGCAAAATCATTCATGTTGACTATAAATGCCGTTATTTCGGTGAGATCTGCCAGTGTTGCGTCAAAACTGGCCAGTATATCAACAATGTTATTCAACACCGCCCGGGTCTGCGCCCGGATATCCAGATCAGATGTGCCCATCTCATCCACTGCCTGCGCGCCGATAACGGTGTTGTCGGCCTGTCTGGAGCTGGTTCCGGAAATGAAGATGTAATCCCCGGCGCGCCTGGCATGAGGATATTTGCCTCGGGGAGTGGCTTTGCCTTCCAGCACTTTTGCTTTGTTGTCAGTCATAAGATTTCATCACGAAGTTAATTCAAGGTTGTCAATATAAGCCATAACCTCTTCCAGAGGCAATACATCGGCATAGCGCCTGCGGATATCCAGCAGGTTGGCGTCATGGGGTCCCTGGTCCACGTCGCCCACGCATTCCTCCGGCACGATGGTGCGCCAGCCGTAGGAAAAACTGTCGATGACGGAGGCGCGCACGCAACCGGCCGCCATGCACCCGCACACGATGACCGTATCCACGTTGTGCCTGGTGAAATACTGGTGTACGGGGGTTGCAAAAAAGATGGAGGGCGCGCTCTTAATCACGGCCAGGTCATGTCCTGCATCATAGATACGCGGGTCCAGTTCCAAGGCCGGGTGTCCCTTGTAAAAAGATCCCGCGTACATGGCCGGGATCTTCCCACATAATCCGACCGTCTTCACCCAGCCAGCGCTCCGCTTCATCTTCATCATCAGTATGGATCACACCAAATTGAAAATAGGTATGCACGTCCTTGCTTTTCGGCACGTAAAACTCATAGTGGGTGCAATGGGGCGCCGGGAATGTGGTGACTTTCAGGGAACAGGGCAGCCACAATCCGACGGTGCCGAGGCGGATGATGTCGGTCAACTGGGCCAGTTCCTCCGGGGACTTGCCTCTTGCCAGGGGCAGGATAAGGTCTTTGCGACCGCCGTCCCGGAGCGGGATAGACGCTTCATGTTTAAACTCCGTTTTTTCCACCTTTCGGGTAAACCCCTTCGGCCCGTCCTCGTCTTCAACGTAGCGGGTTGTATCCAGCACGTCTTCCTTGGTGGATGTATAACCGTAGGACGTGTGCATCCCGGCGTTGATGCACATCTCGGACCAGTTATGAATAAACTGGTGGCCGGGGTCATAGCCGTTCTCACAACCCAAGCGCCAATTGGCGTTGATGTCATAGGGCTCGGCGCAATAGACCACGGCATTATCGTCCAACAGACCGGGGGCAAGGTCGTAGTGCAATGGCGGCGGGTCCATATCGCCGACAAAGATGAAGATAATGACTTTTCTCTCCTCAACCGGATAGACCTTGGTCCTGCATTTGCCTATCATCTTTGATTCCGGGGAACTGAGTATGGTGCGCAGGTTGCCGTCTTCCAGGTCAAAGGTCCAGGTGTGATACCAGAGTTATTGTCAAATCTGGTGTTTCGGCGCATGAATCAAGCGGCGGCCTGGTCAACTTCCTTCACCTCGATTCCATCTCTAAATTCGATTCCTGTAATCACCTTCGCCAGGTAGTTAAACCCGCGTAGACGTCGCCATTTTTTCTCAGCACACATGCCCAATTTAAACATCATATGAAGCATGCCATCTCGGGACAGGCAGCCCTTGGAACGCTTGGTTCGATGCCGGATTGTACCGAAGGTGGACTCAATCGGGTTGCTCGTCCGAATGCTCTGCCAATGCTTGGCTGGAAAGTCATAGAACGCCATCAGTTCCTCACGATCCTTCTGTAAACAGCGCGTCGCCTTCGGGTATTTGGCGTCATAGGTAGTAATAAACAGAGCGAATGCCTTCTCGGCTTCAGTCTTTGTTTCTGCCTGCCAAATCGCATGCAGGGCACCCTTCGCCTTCGGTTGACTCGACTTGGGGAGACAGTTCAGCACGTTCATTGTTTTGTGCATCCAGCAGCGTTGCTGCCGTGTCTCACCATACACTTCATCCAGGGCCGCCCAGAATCCCATGGCCCCGTCACCGATAGCCAGTTTGGGAGCATTCATTCCGCGGGACTTCAGGCTCAACAACACCTCGCGCCAACTCTGTGTCGATTCGCGTACACCATCCTCAATGGCGAGAAAATGCTTCTCGCCGCGCGCGTTCACGCCAATGATTACCAGGGCACACAGCGTTGCCTGCTCGGCTCTCAGTCCGCTGTAGACACCATCGGCCCAAATATAAACCCACTGATCTTTGTCCAGCCGTTCTTCTCGCCAATGCCGGTACTCTTGTGCCCAAGCCTGCTTTAGTCGTGACACCGTGCTGGCTGACAGGCCCTTCGCTTTTGGCCCTACCAGGACTTCCAGTGCCGCACCCATCTCACCGCTGGAGATACCCTTCAAGTACAACCAGGGCAGCGCCGCCTCCAATGAACGCGTTTTGCGGACATAGGGCGGAACCAGCGCCGAGTGGAAAGTTACCGGTTCGCCAGTCTTGGCCCGCACCTTGGGTATCTTGACTGTGACCGGGCCCAGGCTTGTTTGCAGCTCTCGCTCGGGTAAATATCCATTGCGTACAACGCCTGCATTCCCAGACGGGGTTCGGCGGTCAATATGTTGCTCAAGGCATGTATATAATTCCGCCTCTACCGCCTGGTAGATAAGTTTCTGTGCGCCGGATAATAGTAGTTCGGACAATGGGTCAGTACTCGCTTCTCGACCTTTCAGTTCAATAACGTTATTCTTGTTCATGGTGGCGTATCCTCTTGGTTGCTTGATTGTTTGGTGATAACCAATCAACCAGATACGCCGCCTTTTTTCAACCACCTAAACACCAGATTCAGTTATAACACGTGATACCAGCAGGTCAGGGTTTCCTTTGTGTAAAACAACGGTCGGGCCGAGAAACGCATCCCGCGGTGAGGACAGCGGTCTTCAAGGGCATGGACTTTCCCATTCTGGCGGGTAATCAGGATTTCCTCTCCCAGCAATTCAATCCCCTTCGCGTCGCCTTCAGCCAAGTGACTCGACAACGCCGCCGGATACCAGTAATTACGAAATCCCCATTCCGCGTCAAGCCAGACATGCCAGGGCTTGCGCTCCCGCGCTGTCTTGCCTTTGGCCCGTTCCACGTAGTGAGGAAGTACTACTCGCTATATCACTTGACACCATCACCCCCACAGCTATACTTCCCTGTGACGCACTCATGAAATGATGGCGCTATATTCTTAAGAGTCAACCGGGACAAAAAAGGAGCAAGGACACATGAATACGGCAACATTTGATACTCACCAGGCGATCAAGGCCATTGCCGACTCGGGATTAAACGACACCCAGGCAGAAGTGATAGTAGCCACGATAAACAACGCTATGCATCAAAACTTTGCAACGAAGTCGGATATCATGTCACAGAAGACTGAACTGAAGACCGATATCATGTCACAGAAGACTGAACTGAAGGCCGATATCTTGTCACTGAAAACTGAACTGAAGACGGATATCATGTCACTGAAGACTGAACTGAAGACCGATATCCTGGAAATTAAGGGTGAGTTGCTGCTTTTAAAATGGATGGTTGGACTGATTATCGCCGTTGAGGCACTGCCCTTTCTGAAATTTCTTTTCGCATAGCCTTTGATCCTGCCGGGAGGACAGGAGGTCATTTAAGCAGGTACTCGATATGCGCCCTGTTGAACTCTTCCGGTTCCTCCCATTGGGGCCAATGGGCCGAGTTTTCCAGTATGACCAGTTCGCTGTCGGGGATCAATGCGGCGCCCTGTTCAGCCAAAGGCACCAGTTGTCCCGGGTTGTAACGAGTCCATAACACCAGGGTCGGGCAGGTCAACTGTTCCAGCAATGCCGGTTTGTACCATTTTTCCTGCTCAACCGGGTCCAACAGGGCGCCGATGCTCATTTCTGCAATCTTCCTGATTACGGCCGCGCGGCCCGGTTGTTGGTAGATTTGGTAGCGCACTTCAACGATCTCGTCAGTAACGTCCTCATCGCGGTGCATCAACCAGCGAATACGTTGGCGCAGTGCATTCCGGTCCGGAGAGCCGGTGGCTTTGCGACTGCGTTCCAGCAAATCCTTTAATTCCTCCGCGCCTTCCTCATCCGGCGGCAGCATCATGCCGGTATTCATGACGATTTTGTCAACTCGTTCAGGATTTTGCAAAGCGAACCAGGAAGCGACCGTTGCGCCCAGCGATTCACCGGAGATGTGGGCTTTATCCGCGCCGATGGCATCGAGGAAATCTTTCATAAAGTCCACGTAGCATTGCATGTCATAGCTGATATCCGGGGCGTCGGTATAACCGTGACCCACCATGTCAATGGCGTAAACGTGGAAATGTTGCGCATGGGCCTCGATGTTTTTCAGGTAGGCTTCCGCGTGGCCGCCGGTGCCGTGCAGCAGTATCAACGGCGGTCCGTCGCCCGCTTCGATAGCGCGGGTATTCACACCACCGGCGTTGTAGTAAGTCTGTTTGAAATCCACTCCTTGCAGGTGGTTCCAGATGCTTGTCATTGTTCTCTCCTATGTTGTAATCCAGGCTTGAGCGGCTGATTATTTCACTGGATTTCCATCCTTAGGTCCGTTAACGGCACATCCCTGTGCCACTACTCGGGTCAAGCCCGGAATGGTAGTCGGCTCACTCATCAAGAAACTTTTCCGCGTCAAGCGCGGCCATGCAACCGAAGCCGGCTGAGGTAACGGCCTGCCTATAGACCTGGTCGGAAACGTCGCCGGCCGCGAATACTCCCGGGACGCTGGTAGCGGTAACGTCACCGTTCAAACCGCTGTTGATGACGATATAACCATTGTTCATTTCCAGTTGGCCGGCAAAGATACCCGTGTTGGGCGTATGCCCGATGGCGATAAAAACGCCCTTGAGCTCCAGGTCGGTCTTTTCATCAGACTTCACGTTGCCGATGCGGATGCCGGTAACGCCGCCGGCATCTCCTTTCACTTCTTCGAGTACGTGGTCCCAGAGAATAGTGACGTTGCCTGCTTTTTCTTTTTCAAAGAGCCTGCCCTGTAATATTTTTTCCGCGCGTAACTTATCCCGGCGATGAACCAGGATAACTTCTGCGGCGATATTGGAAAGGTACAGGGCCTCTTCCACTGCCGTATTCCCGCCGCCAATCACCGCGACTTTTTCACCCCTGTAGAAGAAACCATCACAGGTGGCGCAGGCGCTGACGCCCTTCCCCATATACGCCTGCTCCGACGGCAAGCCAAGATAACGTGCGGACGCCCCGGTGGCGATGATCAGGGAATCACAGCTGTAACTCCCTGAATCACCCTGCAAATTAAAAGGCCGCACAGTGAGGTCAACCGCGTGAACATGGTCAAAGATGACTTCGGTATCAAACCGTTCGGCATGACGGCGCATCCGCTCCATCAAGTCAGGTCCCTGCAAACCCTCCACGTCACCGGGCCAGTTGTCCACGTCGGTCGTGGTAGTCAACTGTCCGCCCATCTCAACCCCGGTGATCAGAACCGGGTTCAAATTCGCCCGAGCGGCGTAAACTGCCGCGGAATAACCGGCCGGTCCTGAACCCAGTATGATGACCTTTGCGTGTTTAATTTCCGACATAATGAAAAATACGTTTTATCCGCAGATGACGCAGATTACCGCAGATGAATACAACTGCATTATCTCGAAGCCTCCATTTCGACGAATGCCAATTAGCCTGTCCATTTTATATCGATGGTGAAATTACTCGCCATTCCTGCACAAGCAGGAATGACATGACTTTTATCTGCGTTAATCTGTGTCATCTGCGGATTAATCTTTTTTACCGTTTATGCTGTTTCCCGTCGGATTGTGCGGTAGCAGGAGGCGGTAGCATTTCATGGCCCCAGATCTTCGGGGAATTGTAGAACTTCGGTTCCCAGTCCGCATCGTCGATCAGGCGCGCGCCGTGGCCGTACTCGACCCACCAGCCGGAGGGGGAATAGATATAAAAAGACATCATCTGATCGTTGGTGTGCCGTCCCAGCGTCAAGGCCAAGGGCACCTTGTTTTCATTGACGATATCATAGGCGCGGCCCACGTCATTGAGCGACAGGCTTTCGAACATGAAATGACCCAGGTCGCCGGGTTGCATGCCGCCCACGGGGTTCATGAAGGCCAGGCTGTGGTGGCGCGGGTTACAATGCAGGAACGTCGCCTCGATATCATCCCAGAAAATATGATCGCTCAGGCGAAAGCCGAGATTGTCTTCATACCATTTTACCGCAGCCGGCCTGTCTGCCGTGGCCAACACAATATGGCCCATGCCCAGGTCGCCGGTATTGTAACCTTCCATGCCCCGCCTTGGCGTAAACGGTTTAAAGTCCTGTACCGGCCCGAAAAAGAACTCCAGGCGTATATCGTCGGGACCGCTGATGACGAATAAGTCCATCACGGAACGCTGTTCGCGCAACGAGGCGCTGCCGGCTTCCACCTCAATGCCCTTATCACTCAGTTCCGCGGCCAGATTGTCCAGGTCTCCCTGGAATTCCACTTCCCAGCCGATGTACTTCAATTTGTTGTTTTCCGATTTATGCAGCGCCAACCGGTGGTGATTGTCATCCATCCGGTATTGCCGGATTGATTTCCCGCTATCGCTGCGTCTCTCCAGCCCGTAGACGGTATCCAGCAAGCTGTCCCAGGCATTAAAATCGGTCACCTCACAACCAATATAACCAAGGCACTTGATTTTTGACATTATGTCTCTCCTCCCGTCAGGAATATTTGGGGTCAGAGTAAAAATATTTGGGGTCAGAGTAAAAACACTCAATAATAAACCAGTATTACCCACCGAGTTACCGTGTTTTTACTCTGACCCCAAATATTTTTACTCTGACCCCAAATATTCTTAATATATCAGCTTTTGGAAAAGTGTTGTTGAATCCTGTCAAGGGCCGAGTTGATTGTTCGTTTCCGCTCCTGTTCCCCCCATGCCAGGCCCTCTGCGTCGAAATAAATAACGCCGGTGATGCCGATAAAAGCAAAAATCACATCCAGGTAAGGACGTAAATGATCCGTTTCCGTACCTTTGGATTTGCCGCTGCTTGCCGTGCAGACATAGACTTTTTTATCTCCACACAGGCCCTCGATATTGCCGTTGGCGACCCGGCGGAAGGTCTTTCCGGGTCTGACCACATAGTCGATCCAGGCTTTCAGGCTGGCCGGCACATTGAAGTTATACATGGGCGCGCCCATGACCACGGTATCCGCCTGCAACAATTCTCCCGTCAGCATATCGGAAGCAGCCAACGTCCTGACCTGCTCTTCGGTTCTGTCCGGGGCCGGGGTAAAAAAGGCCTCGGCTTCCCCGTTGGTAACGGGCGCCGGCGCTTCGGCGCCCAAGTCACGCCGGACCAGTTGGAGTGAGGACTCTGCCCTGAAGAGTTGATCCACTACGGCCCGGGATAACTTACGACTGACCGAATTGGCAGTACGAGCACTGCAATCAATGTGCAATACCGTACTCATAGCCGGTTATTTATCTCTTGAAATGTCCCTTCGTGTGTCGTTCCTCCTGGATACCGCGGCAATGTTCGCCGGCAAACACTCGCCACATCAGAAGTTCAATATCAAACCGGGCCGTTTGTTCCTGGTTCCAGCCGTCTTCACTGGCATAGAATTCGTGGATGTATTCCCGGGCCTCGGCGTCCTGGATGGTAAAATCATCGACCACGGGGATCTTCCAGCGCACTTGCCCCAGGTCGCCTTCGACCCATTCTTTTGCTTCTTCTTCATTATCTACGCGTTTCCAGCCACACTGGAAATAATAATGGGAATTGGCATCCCTCGGGACGTAATATTCATTGTGAACCACCCCCGGGAACGGCCACGGATTGACCTTCAACCCACAGGGCAACCATTCGCCGACCTCAGTGGTAAACGCATGTTGGCCCAGTATCTCTATTTCCTTGGGTGACTGGCCCTTGGCGATGGGCAGAATCACGTCCGTATCGTCCTCGCCGTTTCGTCCGGGTATTTTTGCGGTCATGGACATGTTGGTCTCTGCCGCCAACCGGGTAAAACCCTTCGGGCCGTTTTTCATCAGTTCATAAATACTGGTTTCAAGAACGGCCTCCTTCTTCGACACCCAGCCGAAGGTCATGGGTATGCGTGAATTGATGGAAAATTTTGACCAGTTATGAATGTAATGATGGCCCGGATCATAACCGCCTTCCGAACCCAAGCGCCAATTTGACTGCACCACGTAGGGGTCCGCCACACATATCGCCATGTCCTCATCAAAAAATCCGGGCGGCACGTCATGCTCCAGCGGCGGCGGCGGATTCAGATCGCCGACAAAGGTGAAAATCACGCCTTTCTCTTCCCTCACCGGGTAGCTTTTTATTCCCTTGCGCCCCGCCAGGGACGAGTCCGGGTCATTTAACAGGCAACGTATGCGGCCATCATCCAGGTTATAGGTAAAAGCATGGTGCCAGCAGGTAATGGTGTCGTCCGTATAACAGATAGGTCGCTGGGAGAAACGTGTGCCGCGATGAGCGCAGCGGTCTTCAATCGCATACAGGCGGCCGGCCCGGCGCAGGTACAGGATATCCTCGCCAAGCAGCTTGATCGCTTTATGTTCACCGTCCCTGACGTTGCGGCTGGCCTCTGTCGGATACCAGTGGTTACGGAAACCCAGTTCTGCCTTGAGCCAATTCCCCCAGGGCTTTTCAGCCGTTGCGGGGACTACTCCCTCAAAATCAAAATCCGGTACATAAGCTGCGGTGCGTTTCATCAGATCCACCGCGATCTCATTGAACTTAGTCATGCTGATACCTCGTTAACTATGAATGTATAAGTATAAAATAATCATTCGTTGAATTTAAATAAACAGTTTATTTAAATTCAATATGGTTTATTTCCCGCAGATCTTTTCAGAAAATCGGGAAAAGAAATCGTTCGACAACTTCTTTGTCGTGGATGCAACCAACCTGGAACCTACCTGGGCGAGTTTACCGCCAACGGAAAGTTCCGCCTGGTACCGGAGCAGCGTGTCCTCTCCGTCCTGTTTCAGTTGAATATCTGCCTTGCCCCTGCCAAAACCGGCAGCGCCACCTTTACCCTCGCCCGTCAGCGTATATGAGTACGGTGCATTTATATTGGTCACTGCCAGGATGGTTTTAAACCGGGTTTTCACCGGCCCGTATTTTGCCGTAATCAGGCATTCATACGTATTTTCCCCTGTCAATTCGATACTCTCGCAACCTGCGATACAGAGTTTTAAGGTCTCAGGGTCATTCAAGGCCCGCCATGCCTCTGCCACCTCACAGGGAAGCTGATATTCACCTTCTATAATCATGTCTCAGTATTCCAATATCAAGACCACAGAAATAACAAATCGGGTATTATACTAACCTGAATATGCATATTGATTATAATCCTTAAAAAAACAATCGGGGGTAGTCATGAGTGATGATCCGGGGAAATTGATCGAAACGACCGCGATTCAGGCGCACCATGGCGGCCATGGGGAAATAAAAAAAGGACAGTCCTTGAGAATTATCGACGTCGAAGGACAGCAGGTCGCAGACTTCGTCGCGATAAAATCACAGGACCCGACCGAGTTTCAGGATTGCGTTTACACGAGCTGGCATCATGGCCGCTATCAATGGCGCGAAGGGGATACCATTCGTAGCAACCTTATGAATGATATGTGGACGATTACCAGTGACAAGACCGCAAATCACTACACCGGCGGCGGTTTTTGCTCCAATGCCGCGCGCAGGTTGTATTTGAACACGGGTGGAAACGGCTGTCGCGACACTATTCGGGAAGAATATCGCAAACTCGGGTTTGATCCGAACTATCTCCAATCGGTCGCCTGTTTCAATATTTTCATGACAGTTATCTATTCCCCGGATGGCGACTGGATCATTGACAGACCTGTTACCAAAGCGGGTGATTATATTGAGTTGCGGGCGGAAATGGACCTGACCTGGATGGTATCGGTCTGTGCCTGGCCGGAAGTGGTGAATGGAGATAAACCCTCACCGCTTCGATTTGAAACCTACGATGCGTCCAACTGATATGTCTGAAGTAAAAACCATAAAACATAACGAACTGGAGACCAACTCCGTCACGCAGTACTACCTGGAAGATGATACCGTGGTTGCCATTTACAACCTTGAAAGGGAATATTTTGCCACCAGTGACGTGTGTACCCACGGCCAGGCGTTCCTGTCCGATGGCGATATCAGGGAAAATGAGATCGTCTGTCCCTTTCATGAAGGATCTTTTGATATCAGGACAGGGGAACCTGTCGATCCGCCATGCGTCGTGCCGCTGGACAGATACGAAACCCGGCTGGGGGAAGATGGGTATATCTATATACTATTGAATAAGAACCGGGGACAGATTTGAAATCTGTCCCCGGCCGATATTTGGGGTCAGTGTAAAAACTTTGTGAGTTTTTACACTGACCCCAAATATGCAAAGTTTTTACACTGACCCCAAATATGGATTCCTGCTTACGCAAATGGCGATAAGAATGTCTCTCAGGTGGTCTTACCCAGTGTAGCCCGCCCGGGTCCTCTGGACCCTTCCGGTTCGTCGGCACACTGAAAATTCAGTTCAATGATGACACCATCGGGGTCATTTACAAACAGCTGCCAGATACCGAAATCCCGTATATCGTTTTCCTTGTAGCTGATCCCTGAGATCTCAAATTTCTCGCGCATCGCATCAAAACCCTGCGCCTTAATCGCCAGATGGTCAACGGCACCACTTCCGCGGGAAATCTCACCATCCGGGCCAAGAGCCGCGTAACCGGCCATCAAGTGAAACATGGTCTCCCCCATCTGTAACCAGGCACCGGGGAAATCAAAATCCGGCCGGCCCACTTTTTCCATGCCGAGCACTTCCGTGTAGAAATGTTCACTGGCTGTAAGATCCTTTGTTTTCAACGCAACATGATGCAAATCAGATAATGGCATGTGTCTCCTCCTATTTCAGGTTCTCAATCCGTCAGCCCAACCTCTTCCCGGGTACGGGTACAGGAATCGATAACGGTATAGATCGCCTCCTTGATGGAGTTCTCCAAATCGGGTATGCAGGAAACACCCATGCCACCCAGACCTTCGGTAAACTCTGCCGGCATATCCTTCTCGCCCAGCCAGGTATAGCCGATACGCACCAGGGGAAAACCGGTCCGGTTAATGGTGGCGGCATCGGTTTGTCCCGCCATATGTGGGGCGCCTTCGTAGGGCTTGCCATGCACTTCTCTCCAGCCGCGCAAAGCGGACTGTACCACCCAGTGCTCCGGGTCGGTTGCCGACGCGTCGCAGGTCACGATAGTCTCCCATTCCGCCTCCACGTCCTCGTGTCCGGCCTGGATGGCTTTCATAACCTGGTCGAATTCCCGCTCAACCTGGGCTGCCTTCTGCAAGGGACTGGTACGCACGTCAAGCCAGATTTCAGTTGCCGCGCCGGGAAACGCCGGTTTGTCCGGCCAGCCGCAGCGTAACGCGGAGATCCAGCCCTGCGGTTTCACCTGGTCGCTGGTATGTTTGTCCGGATACTCTATCAGCCATTCCTCCAGGTCCAGGATGACTTTAGCCGCGGGGATGATTGAACTGCGAAAGCCCGGCACCCCGCGGGGAATGCCGGCGTACCCCATGGTACCCCAGACGGTGACCTTGAACCAGACCATCCCCGGATGCTCATAATAGATGTCATCCCAGGGCTTGCAGATCACGCCAAAATCCGCGGTTACGCCATGGGAAAGCAGGTGGTTCACGCCGTTGCTGATGCCCGCATGATTGCGTTCAGGGACGATCCAGGGCATACCTCCGCCTGCCGTGGCGATGACCACGTCGCCTTTCAACTCCACCTCCGCTTCCACCACACAGGTCAATGCCTCGGTCAGCAGGGCAATCATGGACTTCGGGTTGGAGGCGCCCAGACCGATCACCAGGTCGCCGTCAATATAAGGCTCCGGCCGCATATCGGCCCGATGCACCGGGCCGGCGTGAGGGATGTCTTTTTCCGGGTCCCCTTCCAGCAAGGTGTCAATAGGCGCATAAAGCATCAGTGTGGGGCCGTCACCTGACCCCTTTACCCGACCGTAGCAGTTACCTGAAATATCAGTGACCGGTTGATAATGGGCCTTGATTCCGACGCTGTTCAGGTAGTCAGCCATGAATTCACAAGCCTCCCGCTCGGCGCCGGTAGGACTGTGTTTGGCGGTCAGGTCAAAGATCAGTTGCTTCAGACGGTCCGGGTCAATTTTATTGCAGGCCGCCTCATACCACTGCCTCTGCGCCTGGCTCAATGGAACGTCTTTGGTCGTTAATGGTGTCATCTCCATTCTCCGTTATGGTAGTTCAATATCATAATCTGTTAAATTCTGCAGGTATGCGGAATATGCAAATAATTGTGTGTCTTCCCGTTTGTTGCAGGCCAGTTGTATGCCGATAGGTAATCCGCGCCTGCCTCTTGTCAGCGGCATATTCATACAGGGGGTCTGTAAAAAAGTCCATATCCGGTTAAACATGGGATCGCCTGTATTGGTTAAACCCGCCGGGGCTTCACCTGCCGCGCTGGGGGTAATAATCAGGTCGGCCCGGGCAAATACTTCGGTGAGAAACTGCTCACCTCTGGATATTGCGTCCGTTAACCTTGCATTGAATGATTCGTCCACCCGACGGCCTTCTTCAACCAGGTTGCGGGTTTGCGGTTTGACTTTATCCGGATGGTTATCCACGACCGGCCCCAGGGTAGCGCTCGCGCCCCGGGCAAGATAGGCCTGTTGAACCTCCATCAGGTCATACAGCAGACTCTCATCAGGTTCTATGACGTTAATGCCCGCTTCATTTAATTGCCGGGCGAAGTTGACTATGCCGTTTTGCGTTGACGCATCGGCGCTATCCCAGGCCGGGGTGCGGACTAATGCAACCGAGTCAGGGCGCTTCGCCACCGGCGGCGGCATGTTCTTCCCCGATAACACGCCATGCAACAGGGCAATGTCCGCCGGAGAGCGGCTGAATGAACCCAGGGTATCGAGTTCCGACGCCAGGGGATGGACGCCATCGAGCGAATATGCGTTATAGGTCGGCTTGCAACCGAAGACACCGTTAAAACTCGCCGGGCGGATAATGGAGCCTGAGGTCTGTGTTCCCAGGGCTGCCGGCACATGAAAATCAGCCACTGCCGCGGCCGAGCCGCTGGACGACCCGCCCGGCGTATGTCCGAGAGCATGGGGATTGGCGGTTTTGCCCGGCGCATAAAAGGCAAATTCCGTGGTGACCGTCTTCCCCATGATTACCGCCCCGGCCTGTTTCAGCAGACGGATACACTCCGCCTCCTCAGCGGGATAGTGATCCGTATAAACCTGTGATCCGTAACAGGTGGGCATATCCACGGTATTAACGATGTCTTTAATACCGACGGGTATGCCGTGCAGCGGCGTTGCCGCCGTCCGGCTGTCACAGGCCTTTGCCTGCGCCAAAGCCTGTTCAGGCGTCAGGTAAGCCCAGGCCTTTACCTGATCATCTCTTGTATGAATGCGCTCCAGACAGGCGCTCACCAGGTCAACCGACGTGATCACACCGTCGGCAATGCCTTTGGCGGCTTCAACGAGATTCAAATGATTTAAAGCTGATGTCATATCATTCCGGTTGGCTTCGGGAAAATTTCCTATTTCATCCACCACATTATTGGCCTATAATCCCGTGATCGGAATATCATCTTAAACTCATAAATTTCAAAGGAGCCTACCATGAGAATATTCAGCATTATTTTATCAGCAGTAATAATATTGATTGTATCAGGTTGTACAAGCGAACAACCATCCTCACCACTCGAGGTCAGCAAATCCATGTCGATCAATGCCGATCTTGACAGTGTCTGGGGCTATGCGGGAGATTTTTGTGCTATCGCAACCTGGCATCCCGCTGTCGAAACCTGCGAAATAACTGAAGAGGACGGTACCACGTACCGGATTCTCACTCTGGGAGATGGTGCGCAACTGAAGGAAAGTCATAACGGCGATACGGCTAGCGGGTATTCCTATTCAATCATCGAAGGACCGCTGCCGGTCAAGGATTACAATTCGACTTTTCAAGCCGAAGGAGATGCTGAGAGTACAACGATTACCTGGACAGGGACATTCCTTGCCGAGGACGCAACAGATGATGAGGCCATGGAAGTCATCAACGGTATCTACGACGGCGGCCTTGCCTCTATAGCAGATAATTTTAACCAGTAAGGTTAGAAAATCCCGAAGCAATTCCCGGAATCGAGGGCGAATCGTCCTCGGTCCGGGGTATTACGGAAACCACCGAACCAGGTGCGGTTCCAGTCTTTAGCGATCGATTATTTCCCCATGGGCGGCCACAAAGCGGTGGGCGGCAAAACTGTTCGGGATTTTATTGCTGCAATCATACAATTCGTTGTGGGGCGCGGCTTCGGCAAAGGCCAGCGCCAGGTGATAAAGCGGTAATACAGACTCCGGCAGCTTACCCGGTTTGAACTGGCCGAGGTAATCCAGTACTTCGTCCAATAATGGCAGCATAGCCTCATAAAATCGCCGGTAGTCATCCGGCCCGGCTGCCCAGCGTTGCCGCGAACGCTGCAATTCAGTGGGCAAGGCCCAGGTCTCGGCAAATGATTCTAAGTCAGAGAATTGTCCCGGTAACGCGGCCATAATAATTAAACGCCCATATAATCATGCCAGTGTTTGTGGGTGTTCCTGATCATCAGTTCTTCATCCATCAGCACCATTTCTTCCAGTATGCCGGAAGACAAGGCATGGTAGGTGTCTTCCATGGTCGAGGTATCTTCCAGCCAGGCATTGCGATGCAGGGCATTGATATGGGCAATCGCAACCCGTTCACTGACAGTCTCCGGCGGCCTGAAATAGTTCGTGCCCTCCCACAGGGTTTTATCAACCGCGATGGGCCAGAATTGGTGATGAAAATAAGCCATTCCCGGATAGCCGTTCCCGGCGCCCAGGTGGAGCAAAAAATTGGGGAAGAATACGGGAAATTCAAACTGGAAGTCTTCCCGTTTATCCTGGTTTATATGTTCCGGCAACACTTCCAGATGGGGCCGGTGCCGGCCTGACGTTATCAGCCGCCCCCCCAGGTTTGCCGTTACCGGAGTCGGTTCCAACCCGGGGACCGGGGGCACATATATACCGGACGTACTGTGGGGGCCGAAACACCTGAGCTCCGTATGTTCCAGCCTGGCCAGGCTGGGCAACGTGCCCGCGTGGATGGTCGGAACATGATAAGCCTCTGAAAAAGCATACAGGGCTACCTTCCAGTTACAATTCAGTACGGTCGAGTAACGCAATCGATACGTCGCTTCGTGATAAGGATAACCGGCGAAATGCCCCGCCATGCCGTCAAGATAATCAACCAGGCTCTGGCGCGGCTGTTCCGCAAGATTGATGAAGATGAACCCTTCCCACTCGTCGCAGTGTATCCGCTTCAGTCCCAGGCAGGATTTATCCAGGTCGGCAAAACTCTCCCGGCGGGCAACCCCGCGCAACGTACCATCGGTATTGAAGGTCCAGGCGTGAAAGCGGCAGGTGAATGAATGCGTATCCGCATGCCCCAGTGACTGCGCGTCCTGTTCCGGGATGAGTTTGTTGCCGCGATGGGTGCAGATATTGTGGAATGCATGCACCCGGCCGTTTTTGTCCCGGACGATTATCACGGAGGTATTGGCCACGTCCAGACGGCGCAACTTGTAGTCACCGGGCTCCGCCAGCTCTTCGGCCCTGGCGACGCATAACCAGACCTGTTTGAAGATGCGTTCCCGCTCCAGCTCGAATAACTCCGGATCAATCAGCGGCCTGACATCGACCGGCCCGTACCCAGTTCAGGATACCGGGTGGTAAACGGCATCGCCTGTTTTACTTGATCAGCCACCGACGCCATGACGTTTATTCCGTAAAAATGTCCAGGGGCAGGAAGGCGGAGACGACAAAATTGGGAACGTCCACCATTTCGGATATCCTTAAATCCACAGCGACACTGCAAATGGCATAAGCCTGTTGCTCGGTATAGCCCCGTTCACTGACCAGGTATTCAATCATATTCAGCAAGGCATTACGCGCCGCCAGGGTGGTGTCCTCTGCTTCCGCCACCCCGTCTTTCCGGCAGGATTGGCCGGTTGTCGCAAAAAATCGCTGCGGGACGGCCATCTCCGGCGAGGTAAAGTAATCATCGCGATAGAACTGCATATCTGTTATGTTGCGTTTTGCCGCTTCTCCTTTCAACAGCGCAAACGAACCATAAAAAGTCGCGCTCATTTCCACCGCGGTACCGCAGCTTTCATTGTCCCCCTGGGCGAAATGGGAGTCGCCCACTGAGAACAAGGCCCCCGGTGTATAAACGGGAAAGCGCACCGTGGTGCCCGCGGTCAATTGTTTGATATCCACGTTGCCGCCGGTTTCATGGGGGGCAATGGTACGCATTGCTTTGGCGGCGATACCCGGTTCCCGAGGAACGGCATCAGCCGTATCGGGCAGCAAGACCATACCCCCGCGGGCCTGCAATTCGGCTTCCCGCTTGTTGGTCTCCTCCAGCAACTCATGGGACGGCGACGTGCCCATTACACCCATGAAGGGGGCGCCCGGGATCTTCACGCCGGGCAAGTCCACAGAAACGGCGAAACCACCGGCGATATCCCAGTGGATGATATACGGTTCCGTAAACAGGTCGCGCAGGAAGCCAAACCCCGGTATCTGTACGGTAAAGCCAAACGGTTCCGGCGCCACTTCATGGATTTTGACTTCCAGAATATCACCGGGCTCCGCGCCGTTAACGTAAACTGGGCCGGTCAGGGGATGCACCAGGTTCAGGTTGGCGGCGGCCACCTCTTGCGCGGTGGTTGCGGGGTTTAATTGTCCGTCGAAGGCATCCCGCGTTTCCATGCCGATGATTTGACCCGGATCGACCTCTGCGGCCGGTTTGATATCCGGGTGCCAGCGATTGTGTCCCGTTTCGGGTTCATCACCCAGTTGTCGGGATCGATCAATACGGATGTATTCGTCAGCTTTAACGGCCATGGGAGAACCTCCTTTAAAATTAGTTCAAGGTGCTATTTCGCTGGGTACGTCCTGATAAGGAACGACTTTTTTCACTTCCAGCACCAGGTGTTTGATCTTCCATCCGTCGGCGGCCCGGATGAAGTCGCATTCGTAGGTGGCGGCCAACCAGTTGCTTTCTTCCTTGTCCGCGTCCCCGCGCATGGTTGTCAACTCCCATAACCACCAGAAGGCATGGGCCGAGTTGAGGTCGTCCGCAATATCGATAATGGGAGAAACCGGGAAGTGCAACGACCAGATGATCAGCTCCTGTCCGATTTTCGACAACTCTTCGGCAATGACGTCCCTGCCGGCAAATTTTCCAAATCCTTTTGCTTCCCAGATCGCGTCTTCCGCCAACAGTTGGCTCATTTGCCCGGGGTTGTTTTGATCATCTCCTGCCCTTGCGTACCTGGCTATGACGCTTCTGATGTTTTCGGTCGCCGTCAGCCAGGCGACCTGTTTTTCAAGATCGGTAAGCATGTTTACAGTTGTCTCCCGGATTAATAGCCACAGCAGGCAGAATAAAGTCCCCTATGTCGATGTATACACAGACTGGCCCTGTACTGAAAAAACGCTCCGCATATCACCCTGTGTCATCTGTGTACGATCAATTAATGCCTGTCATTGCCATGTGCGGCAATAAAACGTTTTTCCTCGAAACTGTGGGGCACGTCCGGGGCGCCGTCATACAATTCGACGTTAGGCGCAATCTCAGCGTGCATGAGCGCCAGGTCAAACAGTCTTTCAGACCGTTCCGACAGTTCTCCCAGCGGATACTGGTCGACGTGGTCCAGGATGCGCTCCAGATGGGGCAAAACGGCATCGTAGAAGGCGATCAACTCCTCCCGGGTTGAAGCAAGCCGTTTATCCCAGCGGGTGTTCTGCGTCGGCAAGGCCCATCCGCTTGCCCAGGTTTCCAGTTCTGCAAAACCATCAGGTAAAAGTTGCATCATCATTACCCTTTAATCGCCATTCAAATATTTTTCCAGCACGTGATAACCGTGCCTGACGAGAATCTCTTCATCATGCAGGTTCATGTGTTTTTTGCTGCCGGAATTCAGTGAAAAGAAAGTCCCTTCCATGGTTGCCGTATCTTCCAGCCAGGCGTTGCGTTGCAGCACCATGGCGTGTTCCAGCGCCCATTTCTCACTGTTGGTGGTCGGCTCCATGACGTTATACTTCCCTTCCCACAGACACCGATCATAGCCGATGGGCCAGAACTGGTGGGTAAACCAGATGCCTTCCGATACGTGTAACAGCCAGTTTGGAAAGAACACGCTTAATTCAAAAGCATAATCCCCGCGTTTTTCATCGTTCAGGGTGGGCGGCAGAATCGTTTCCCTGACGTTGTTCACCAATGAACCCCGGGCCTTGGCCTGGGCCAATGAGGCCACCGGCGGGGCATCCTTCGGCGGATTGAAGCAGACTGCGGTGGTACGATGATCGCCCAGCAATTTGATCATCTGCAAACCGGTTGAAAACGTGCCGGGGAACGAGCCGGCATGGATAGTGTTCACGTGATACGCCTCGGCAAAGGCATCCAGCCCCACCTTCCAGTTACAATTGAGGTAAGTGTAATAAGTAAAATTGTAGGTAATTTCGTTGTAGGGAAAACCGGAAAAATGATTCCCTATTTCCCCCAGGTATTCGTGCAGTCCTGCAGACGGATTCTCGTCCAGGTTGATAAAGATGAAACCTTCCCAGGTGTCGCAGTTGATCGGCGTCAGACCATTCTCCGATTTGCGAAAACAAGGCGACATACCGGTCTCCTCCTGGGCGCCTATCAGCTCACCTTTGTCGTTATAGGTCCAGGCATGAAAGCGACAACTGAAGGCCGCCTTCTGCCCGAAGTTGTCCCATTCACCCTCCGGCACGACGACCGTGTTTCCTCTATGGGAGCAGGTATTATGAAACGCGCGTATCGCGCCATCCTTGCCGCGGATCAACAACACTGTGGTACTGGCAAAATCCAGCCGTTTGAGCTTGTAGCATCCGGGTTCCGGTAATTCCTCGACCCGGCCTACGTGCAGCCAGACTTTTTTGAATACTTTCACCACCTCCCGGCGATAGATATCTTCCGAGATACAGGGTTCGGTCGGAACGGGATCTTCACCCAGCCAGGGATAAGTCTTGGCCCAGCGACGCTCTTCAATTACGGCTGCACACATATCAACCTCCTCAACGCACGTTTTCGCCAGTATAGTATAATGGTTTTCAGTTTCTGGTTTTTAGTTTTTAGTGGTTGGTTTCTAACAACTAAATACTGACAACTAAAAACCGACAACTAATAACTAAAAACCCTTATGACTGAACCCTTACGTTTCGGCACTTACGTTGAATTTCAGTGCCCCCCCGGACATGACCACGCCGGATTGATCGAAGACGTCCTGGCCCTCGCCGTGCATTCGGACAAGACCGGTTTTCATGTATTTACCACACTGGAACACCCGTTCTATGAAAAATTTGCGATCAATCCCAATCCGTTGGCAGTATTCACCCACTTGGCGGAACGTACTGAAAACCTGCGGTTTCGCGCCCTTTGCCATACCTTGCCGTTGCACAATCCCATGGTCCTGGCCGGTGAGATCGCGATAGTTGATATATTAACCAAGGGGCGCATTGAGTGTGGTGTGGGGCGCGGTCATCCCTGGTTATGCAGCCCGGCTGACGTGCCCATGGAAGAAAGCATGGGGCGCTACATAGAGAGCCTGGAAATCCTGCAAAAGGCATGGACCGAGGATCCCTTCTCTTATGAAGGCAAGTATTACAACGTGAAAGATGTTTCAGTCGTTCCCAAGCCCGTACAGAAACCCCATCCGAAAATTTTCCAGGTAGGCACCAGCGCCAAATGGTTTACCCTGGCCGCGCAGAAGGAATGGGGCATCGTGGTCGGCGGTCCGGCGCCCAGCGCCGCTTTCAAGGACGCCGTAAACATTTACCGGGATGCCTGTATCGAGGCCGGTTCCACCCCCAGCGTGGGTTTCATCAAGGCGATCTACCTGCATGAAGACGAAGCCACCGCCCACGCGGAAGCCAGGGAGGCCGTAGTGAATTTTGTCCGTTTCAACGTCTCCCCGCAATTGACGATCATGCCGTCAAACGACGCCGAGCGCGAGCGCCTGATAAATGCCGGTTATAAGTTCTATACCATGGACTTCATGCCGAGCATCGGCAAAATGAGCTATGAGGAATTAATCGAAAATGACATCGTTTACGTAGGGACACCGGATTCCGTGGGAGCAAAGCTGGAGCAGTTATATGAAGAATTCGGGTTTGATGAGTTGATTATCATCAGTCATTACGGTGGCCTGAAACGGGAACAGGCGATGCGGACACAACAGCTTTTCGCCGATCATTTAATGCCCAGATTACAAAAAAGGTAAATACCATGAATGATTCAAACAAAATCGATCAGTTGTCAAAACGACTGGAAAGGTTGGAAGCCATGGAGGAAATCAGACATCTTAAGCAACGTTCCGCGGTCGCTGCCGACCCCCAGATGGATATCGACATGTTCGTCGACCTGTATACGGAAGACGGGGTAATGGAATTTACCAACTGGGACACGGTATTGCGGGGGCGCGATGAAATCCGCGCATTCCTGGAAATCAATCCGTTCACCTGGATGTTTCACTGTCTGATACCCATAAGAATAGAGGTTGCCGATGATTGCCAATCGGCCACGGCGCGCTGGTACCTGTTCGAGGCCGCCACGGTGCATAACTCAAGAACGAAAGAGTATGACCCGGTCTGGGTCGCCGGTTTCTACGATGACAAAATGATCAGGATCGATGGTGAATGGAAACTGACCCATACGGCGCTTACCCAACAGATCCTGTGCAACTATGAGGAAGGCTGGGGAAAGACGCGGGTCAGTATGGATGAAGACTGGCTGAAGCCGGTCGAGGATTTAAAACAAAACCTGTAGAACAACAGGTTATTATGTTTCGGAACGCCTTGCTGGAACAAAATCTATTTTCAGCTTGTAACCCATTGCTTCAGCATAATCTGTAATGGTGGATAGCTTTGGAGAAATATTAGAATTAACGCTCTCCAAACGAGAAATATTGCTTTTGCTGGTATGGAGTTTTTCTGCTATTTGTTCTTGCGTATAGCCGGCTTTTTGACGCAAGGCAATGAGTTTTTTGCGAACTTCATAAGCGGGAGCAAGTTCAGCATACGCTTCTTTTACTCCTTTTTTCTTAAACGCTTCTGTTTTGAATGATTTGAACGTTGGTCTTGCCATTTTAAATTTCCTTCATACGTTTGCGGGCTATATCGATCTCTTTCTTAGGAGTCTTTTGCGTTTTCTTTATAAAGGAATTCAGGATAATTATTTCTTTACCTTTGACAGTACAAAACAGGGAGCGACCTATACCTTCTTTGCCTCTTGCCCTTATTTCGAAAAGACCATGACCCATTGAAGCCGTATATGGTTTTCCTGCATTTGGACCAAATTCTTCAACAATTTCCAGGATGTGGAGAAAGTTGGACAATATCCCATCAGGGAAGTTTAATGTCTCCTCCTTAACCTTGAGATTGAAAAATGTGACCTTCCATGGCATTTGAGAAGATTATCATAAATGATAACTGTGTCAAGAGATACTACGGCCAAAGCAGATAAATAACCTTATCCATAGCGCAAAGTTTGTGCTGGCGAATGCCGATAATGCGGCGCGATCTTCGTATCTTTTTGTGAGACATACAGGTCATGGACTCCCGCCTCCGTCCAGTACCAGTCCGACGCCGTTGACGTAGGACGCGGCATCAGAAGCCAGCCATAGCACGGCCTCGGCGATGTCTTCCTGGCTGCATAGCCGGCCTACGGGTAACTGTTGGGCAAAACTATTTTTGATCTCCTCATTACCGCCTGTCATGCGGTCCAGGATGGGCGCATCTACCGCGCCGGGGCACACGGCGTTAATCCTGATACCGGCGCTGATGTATTCCATGGCTGCCGCCTTGGTCAAACCCATGACCCCGTGGGCCGCGGCACAGTACGCGGCGTAGGTAGGAAAACCGATCAAACCCCAGTTGCCTGCCATATTGACAATCGACCCGCCACCGGTTTCAAGCATGGCGGGTATCTGGCATTTCATCCCGCGCCACACACCGTTCAATTTGGTATTGATCATATCTGACCAATCCTCTTCAGATTCGTCAGCAGCCTTTTTCCCGGTGCCAGCCAAGCCCGCATTATTGAAGGCCACATTCAATCCGCCGAATTCTTCGACAGTCCTGTCTACCGCATTTTTCAAGGCACTCAGTTCAGTGACATCCGTTTTCACGAACAGACCGTTGCCATCCATTGCCTCAATGGAACGCACCACCTCGTTGCCGTTGTCCACATTGCGGCCACTGATTACCACGTTGGCGCCTTCCTGCGCAAACCGCAACGCCGTAGTCCTGCCGATACCGCTGGTAGCCCCCAGTATCAATACTGTCTTGCCTGGAAATCGTTTATACATAGTATTTTCCTCCAAGAAACTTAGCTCCCCATCCGTCATTCCAGCAAATGCCGACAAAAAAGGGGGTCTGACCCTCTTTTTCGATAGTATACTGTGAAAATCAAAACTCAACTTTTTCGGGAAACAATCATGATGAGAAACAACATCCGGCGTCTGGGTATATTTGCGATAAGTTGCTGTTGTCTTGCAGCAAACGTGTCTTACTCCGATGACAACTCAAGCAAAAAATGGTGGCCGTCGGAATGGGGGGCGGATGATCAACTGGGCACGCTGAATCGATTAACGCCGGCCAAGGTGCTGGCTGCGGCGAGCCTGATAAAGCAGGGGAAAATTTATGACATGGGTCGGGTGTTCGAGGAGGACATGCCTTTGTTCGACCTGACGCCGCAACATCGCAAATACTCGTTGACTGTCGCGGGCGCCCCTTCCTGGGGTCCTATGGGTGAAAACAGGCTGGTCTGGAGTGAAGATTATATCTCAGGACATATCACTCAGGACGGGACGCAATTTGACTCACTCAGCCACATGGCGACGGTCACAGGCAAACCGGGGGATTTGAACGAGGTACGTTATTACAACGGTCACAGCCATGCCGACATCGGCACCGGGCGCGGCTTCAGCAAACTCGGTGTAGAACACGTTGTACCCATATTTACCCGCGGCGTATTAATCGACGTTGCCGGATTGAAGGGACGTATGCTGGAATGTACCGAAGAAGTCACGCTTACCGACCTGAAAGCGGCATTGAAAAAACAGGGGCTGGACGAAGATTCCATCCAACCCGGCGACGCCCTGTTCTATTACACCGGCTGGGGAACCCTATGGAAAACCAACAATAAAAAGTTCAATCATTGTGTGCCGGGACTGACGGACAAAGCTGGTGACTGGGTGGTAGAGAAAAAAGTTCTGCTGGTGGGGACCGACAACTGGGGAGTTGAATCCTTGCCCGGGCCTGACCCGGCGCAGTTTGCACGGAACCACCAGAAATTCCTGGTGGAAAATGGTATCTATATTATGGAAAATATCGATTTCAGCGCCTTGCTGCAAGACAAGGTCTACGAATTTGCCTTTGTATTCGGCGCTATCCGTTTCAAGGGCGCAACCGGTTCTCCGGCCCGTCCTTTTGCCATCAGATAACTTCACTGATATCGGGAATACCAGACTCAATACAACCGGGGAGTTATTGCAAAGAATTTAACCTGACAAGGTCATTGGATGGTAACGGATACGGTGAATACCCTGTCCTCAAACCCGGAATATTCCGCCGTATAACGCCTGCCCTGTTCTGCTCTCACCGGTCCGCCGATGGCGCCCAGGCTGATCAGTTGTCCTGGTTTCAGTGTCTCTTTTCTCAGGGCTAATTCTTTCTGCAAATATAAGACGGAATTCAACGGATGACCCAGAATTTGACTGCCCCGACCCTCGCGGATGACCTCTCCTGTATCGGTTGACATCCGAAAAGTCATGGCCGGGAGATACTCGACCAGTTCTTGCGCATTAACCACACTTACGGGCGCGCCGGTCACACCCCACCTGGCCCCTACATTGCCGGCCAACAATAACGCGGCCGCGTTGTTGCTGTCACGCCGGAACAGTGCATCAGGTAATTCAATGAACGGAATGAGCGCATCGATATGCCTGGCAACATCTTCAATTGAGGTTGCCTGGTTGATTCCGGCAGATTTTACCCGTACCAGCAGGTCCAGCTCCACCAGCAACGAGGTGCCGGAATCCTGTGCGATAACCGCGCCGTCCGGCAATAACATTTCCCTGAACAACACACCGACCATGGGCTGGTCGATGGCAAACATTTCCTGTGCTTTCCTGTCTGTGAGTCCGACCTTATAACCGGCATGATGATAATGACCGGCCATGTGATCGGCCAGGCTCACCTGGGCGGCGCGTGCATCCTCCAGGTTGTCGATAAGCTGGTGGTAACACTGGTTGAGTAATCCCCGGCTTTCGTAGACCTGCATATAATGTTCGACGAAACCATCAAGCGTACAACCCGGGCTTGCCAGGAGTGGATAATACGGAACCGACACCAAGGCAAGCAGAATGAATTTGACCATGTAATTTGTTACTTTCATAAACAGCCGTCTCATGAAACATGTTGAATCAATATGTCGGACGGAGAAACTCCGATTGGGATATAATAAGTCGAATTTTATATACTTGAAACAATGAAGGCTGATTTAGTTTATACCTGCACTTTCCCCAGGGCGCTTCTTCGTTTTTTTGTCTTTACAATCATTGCGCATGGCTTGATCTGGGCTCACCCTGCCCATGCCGGAGATATAGAACCACCAAAAATCAGTGGCGTATGGACAAACGCACTGCTTTCCCCTGAAGATGAGCGCTGGCGAATAGTGGATATTGCCTGTGCCCGCGGCGGCTGTTCATTAACGGGTTTCACCTACCTGCAAGGCCTGTTGAACGATGAAAAAAATGCGGACCGTTCCGTAAAAGAACTCTATTTTGATATGGGGGATTATGAAAAAGAGCAAAACAAGAATTTGCTGACGCCCCTGGGTCAAAAAAAGCAGGCTGAATATAAACCATCCGAAGGCGCCGCGCTGGATTGCACCCCGGAGGGAGATAGTTTACGACACCAGATGCTCGCCCCCCTGCCTATGGAAATTGAACAACTGGAAGACAGGGTGATTTTCCGTTATGAATACTGGAACGCGGTACGAACGGTATACCTGGATGGCCGCGCTTATCCGGAAGGGAACCCCGCTACACGCCTGGGACATTCAGTCGGCCATTATGAAGGCCCAACGCTGGTAGTGAAAACGACCCACGTCATTCCGAACGTGACCAGCGTACCGGGCGGCGGCGCCTTTGCCCCCGCCCCGGATGCTATCTTTGAAGAACGCTATACCCATAATGCCGATAATAGCAGGTTGGATCTTGAGCTGACGATAATAGACCCGGTACATTTTCGAAAACCCTACGGAAACCAGCGATCTTTTTTGCCCGCGCCGGACTGGGAACTGGACGAGTTTGTCTGTGAAGCGATTACCGGTGAATATTGAGGATATAAACTATGCTTAAACGACTGGCAACATTATTCATTGCAGGACTACTCTGCTCCCTGCCCTCCTACGCCCACCACAGCCCCGCGTCACATTATGATATGGACCTTATGGTCACCGTGAAGGGTGTGGTTACCCAATTCAGGTTGATCAACCCCCATGCACGTATCTATTTTGACGTTGCCGGCGACGATGGCGAGGTTCAAAAATGGCTGGCCGAAGGCAATGCTTCAGGCATTTTAAAACGGCACGGCTGGAAACGGGATTTCCTGAAACCGGGTGATGTGATCAACATATCCGGCAACCCGGCCAAAGACGGCAGTCATAAAATGGACTGGAAGCTGATCGTCCTCGAGGATGGGACTGAGCTTCGTGGCGGCAATACCCTCGCCGCCGAGCGTGAACGGCAACTGGACGAACTGGAAACACGCCGCCGCAGACAAGAACAATAACCGGCTTACCTTTCAACCTGCCGCGTTTCTCCTGACGGCGGGTTGCAACACAGTAAATCACAGGAATGAAAACCAAGTCAGTCATGCTGTTTGCAGCGCCCCTGTCAGCCGTTCTGCTGTTTTTCCTGCTGCGCTACTTTGATATTGAATACGTGATTGCCATGACGGCGGCAATCACCTGGTTGACCGCATCCTGGTGGATTACGGAGGCCATACCGATACCGGCGGCATCGTTGATCCCGTTTTTTGCATTTCCATTGACCAACGTCCTGTCACACAAGGAAGCGGCAGCGGGCCTGGGCAGCCCGGTGATTCTGTTGTTAATGGGTGGTTTCATGCTGGCGAAATCCCTGGAAAAATCGGGTGTACATAAACGGTTTGCCCTGGCGATCCTGAATATGGTCGGCGGCAGGGGAAAACGAATCGTATTTGCTTTCATGTTGACTGCGGCGCTGTTGTCCATGTGGATCAGTAATACGGCCACAACGTTGATATTGATCCCCATTGCCCTGGCGGTGCTTAAACGCGTGGATGACAAGGAGCTGTCGGTGGCCGTCGTACTCGGGCTTGCCCACTCAGCTTCCTTAGGCGGCGTCGCAACCCTGATAGGGACGCCCCCCAATATCATATTTGCAGGGATCTACTCTGAGTTTACCGGCATGGACTACACCTTTGTAAACTGGATGAAAACGGGTCTGCCCGTGGTCATATTGGGCTTGCCTCTGATGGCTTTATGGTTGACCCGTAACGTCAAGTGGAAAGAAACCCTGAGTCTCCCCGCAGCCGAAGCATGGCGCGTGAATGAAGTGCGCGTGCTGGTGGTGTTTGGGATAACCGTACTACTATGGATAACGCGCGCAGAACCTTTTGGCGGTTGGTCGGGACTGCTGGGGACACCGGACGTGGGGGATGCCACTGTGGCGCTGGCGGCCGTGGTAGCCATGTTCTTGTTTCCATCCGGTCAGGGTGACCGGTTGCTCGACTGGAAGACCGCGGTGGATATTCCCTGGGGCATGTTACTGCTCTTCGCCAGTGGCATTACCATTGCCAAAGCTTTTTCATCCAGTGGTCTGGCTGAGTTGATCGCTCAACAATTAACGATACTGGCGACGTTTCCCGTCCCCCTGCTCATCCTGTGTATCTGTTTGGGTGTGACTTTTTTAACGGAGATTACCTCCAATACGGCAACGACCACGTTGCTGATGCCCATCTTCGCGGCAACGGCGATAGCCGTAGGCGTAAGCCCCGAGTTGATGATGATCCCGGCGGCCATGTCGGCATCCTGCGCTTTCATGCTCCCCGTTGCCACCGTACCCAATGCGATTGTATTCGGAACCGGCCATGTGACCATACAGGAAATGGTGAAGGGGGGAACAGTGCTGAATTTTATACTGGCGTTTGTTATTACTTTTGTTTGTTATCTAACACTAACCTGAGTTTTTATCTGTGTTTATCTGCGTCATCTGCGGATACTCTTACTCCAACAACATCCGTTTGAGTGTGTTGTCCCTGTTGATTAAATGATGTTTCAAGGCAGCGCCTGCATGTCCCGCAACCAGCAACAGGGTGGCGTACGCCAGGTAATAATGGACGGCTATGGCAAGCTCCCTGAGCGCCTCATCCACGTCCACAACGGCGGGTATTGCAAACCAGTTGAACAATTGGATGGGTTTCCCCGCGGAAGTGGAAATCAGGTAACCGGTGACGGGGATCAATAACATCATGCCCCATAGAACGTAGTGCATGAATTTTGCCCCGGCCTTTTCCCAGGTTTTCAAATCAGGTAATGGGTCCGGGGCGGGCGTATGGCACTGCCAGCCGATTTTCACCAACGCCAGCGCCAATACCAGGATGCCCAGCGACTTATGGTAATGCAACGAGTCGTTATACCACTTGTCATAGTAGGTCAGGTCCACCATGTACCAACCCAGCCAGATCAGGCCGAGGATGAGGACGGCGATGGACCAGTGCAGTAATTTACTGAGCAGACCGAACCGATCCGGAGCGTTTTTGATCAACATGAATCAGCCCTGGTTCGTCATTCCAGCGAATGCTGGAATCCAGTCGAAGAAATGATCCCTTATAGTATAAGGCAGGTTTGTTAACTGGATTCCGGCATCCGCCGGAATGACGTGGCACGGATTCAAAGGTATGCGATTCACCTGTTCCGTCTTCTGTCTCAAGGTGCTCAGCGCTGCTAATTCCTGACACCTTCAATATACAGGTCCAAATCCATCGTCTCTGACCTGGGGCCGAGCTCGTAGGTCATGCCGAAATCCGCACGACGAATAGTCACACTACCCTCAAAACCGGCGCGATAACCACCCCACGGATCATCTCCTTCGCCAATGAACTTCATGGCTATCGTGATCGGCTTGCTGACGTCATGCAAGGTCAATATCCCTTCCAGTTCGCCGCCACTGGCATCACCGTTGTATTTCGTACTCTTGAACGTCGCCTCCGGGTATTTTTCCACGTCAAGAAAATCCGCTTCCCTGATGTGTTTGTCCCGTTCGGCATGATTCGAATCGATACTGGCTGTTTTAATCGTCACATTAACCGATGAAGCCCCCGGGTTGTCTTTATCCCAGTTGAACGTACCACTGAAATCATTAAAGCGACCGGTTAACACGCTGTACCCCAGGTGGTTAATCCTGAATTGGATAGACGCGTGCATCCCCGTGATGTCGATATCGTACTCAGCCGCGGCAACGCTTCGAGGCACGGTGTTGACAACGGTTAACGTAGAAGAAAGCAAAGCGATATACAGGATGCGTTTTAATGTCATGAAGTGTCTCCTTAAAATACTGGGTCAATTACAGAACTGCTGATTATAAAACAACCGGGGAATAAATATATCCCAATTCAAAAATCAATGATATTTGGGGTCAGAGTAAAAATACCCAGGAATACACCAGCAACGCCCGCCGGTGACTGTATTTTTACTCTGACCCCAAATATTCGTCCCAGTGCTCAGCAATATGCCGGGCGGAACGCATGGCCAGCGCGTGGGCCATAAAGGTGGAGTTCACACTGGAGCTGGTGGGAAAGACGCTGGGGCCGCCGATGATCACGTTGGGGACATCGTGCAACTGCGCGTACTCATTGGTCACGGAGGCCGCCTTGCTCTCCCCCATGATCGTCCCGCCCATGATATGTTGTCCTCCAGGCGGACTATGCCACGCCTCGGTGGCGCCGGCGGCCTTGAAAATTTCCAGACCTTCATCAGCGGTTTGTTGCCAGAGATTCCGGCCATAGTCATCCAGGTTAAAGGTAACCCGCGCCATGCGCATGCCGAACTTGTCCTTCTCGTCGGCAAGCTCGATACGGTTGGCCTTATGGGGCAGGCACTCACATACCCCCACCATGGCGCCGAAGTGACGGCTGCCCCGTTTAACGAACTCATGTAAATCGTCGCCAAACAGGTCGGCCCGGCTCATGGCAATACCCAACAGGTCATTCGGCTTGGTGCCCAGGCCGATCTCCCATTGCCGGCTGCCGAAGATATCCTTGCTTTTTTCCTTGGCAAACCCATCCTGGTTAAATAACTGGCCGCCGGACACGCCCTGGTAGCAACGCGTCTCCTCCTTGAACATCCCGAAAACATTAACGGCCGGGTGGGACATCAGGTAGCGGCCAAGGACACCGCTTGAATTACCCAGGCCGCCGGCGTGTTGATCGGTAGCCGAGTTTAATAATATGCGGGAATTCTCCACGGTGAACGCAGCGATAACGACGGCGTCCGCCCTTTGTTCGTGACGTTCACCGTTCCCGTCAAAGTACTCGACCCCCGTGGCTTTAACGCCCTTCCGGTCCGTTAACACACGGGTAACGTAACTATCGGGCTGCATCACGGCCCCGGCCTTTGTCGCCCTGGGAAAATATTCAACCAGGGGATTGGCAAGCGCGCCGGTAGGACATCCCGCGTCACACCAACTGTCATAAATACAGGCTGGGCGTCCTTTGTAATCCCGGGATAATATGGCGACCGGAATTGGCGACGTGTGCATGTCCCGGGCGGTGAAGCCTCGCGCCAGGATATCGCCATGCTCGAATACGGGTAACGGTGGCAACGGATAAGGCGCTCCCGGCGGTCGCCAGATCTCCTTTTCCGCGTCGCCGGACATGCCCACGTCTTCCTGGACCTGGTCATACCAGGGACGGATTTGCTCGTATTCCAGCGGCCAGTCCAGCCCCTTGCCGTAGAGCGTCTGCTCCCGCATGTCTTCGGGATGGTACCTGGGCCAGACGGCATAGTGGTGCAACGCGGCGCCACCATAGCCGTGCCCGGCGTTGAAGTTGTACCAGATACTGTCCCTGCCCTCTTCAAATACGTGGGGGGCGCCCCATTTCAAACGTCTTGCCCAGATTTGTGAGCTGTATAAATCGGTCAGTTTTCGGCCAGGACCCTTCTCAAGCACGAGAACACTTTTACCCGCCTCGGCAAACATTGCCGCATAGACGCTGCCGGCGGCACCGCTGCCTACGATTACCACGTCCACTTTTTCGGATTTTTTCATGTCACCATGCCTGCGGCGGTTCAATATGCGCCAGGTAGGGGATGCCCAGGTCTGCAAATCCTTCCATAGTGCCATAGACCACGTCCACCGCGTCATTGCGTAAGATGTGGTACACCAATGGCGGCGGCGGGCCGTTCCATTCGTTTACCTTCCCGTCCCGCAATGCCTCAATCAACTTCGCCGCGGCGGCCTGGTCGAGACCGGTAATGCTTTTGCCATAAGTGGCTTTACTCGATAAGTCGATTCCCTTTAATGACGATTTGTAAAAATCCTGGTAGGGCGGCTGCACGTTAAAACATTTGATAAACAACATGCTGTCGTTGGGGTCAAGGGTAAGCTGCCGATCAACAAAATGAGCAACGCCGTTTTCTTTCGCGCCGGGCAGCAAATGCTCACAAATGGCCTCCAGGGTGGAGATTTCCGTCGGGCTCAAGACTGAAAAAGGAACGTCCCTGCCGTATGCCTCACGGGGAGTAAGCAACAAGGTCTTGCCCGCTACGGTAAAAGTCAGTGCAAGCCCCGACTGCCTGATAAAATTCCTGCGCGTTAATGGCATGTTCAACAATTACCGGTTTATCCGTACTCGTCGTCAGTGACTATTCATAATGAATTCTCTCAAATTCATGATGATTGGTTAACTCAATTCCAAATCCAGTTGTGCTGTCCGGCAAGTCAGAGGTTTTCAGCTTACCATTCACGCCAAACATGATTGGTGGTTCACAGATGTCATTTTTCAACAACAGGGTACCAAATGCCCCTTCTTGTGCAATGACCAGGTCTTTTGCGTAATTTACCAACGTCAGCGCAGCCCTGGTAAGAAGGCTGGTTTCGCCGACTTGAGCGCCGACAATTATTTTCATTCCATAATCTCTTGCCTGGTCCGCTATCTCTTTTGATCTTAATATCCCACCCATCTTCGATATGCGCAGGTTAAGTATCCACATATCCGGGCGATCAAACAAATGCTTCATTTGATTTAATCGTAATAAACTTTCGTCAAGAATGATTCGCTTACCTGATTCCTGCGCTATTGTTGACAGGTCATCAAATTTACCTGGGTTGAGCGGTTCTTCAATCGCGAAATAATCAAGCACCAATACGGACAGGTAATCAATTGCCGATTTATAATCATCCCACAAATTGTTTGCATCAAATCGGAAACGGGCCGGAAATTCAACAACCTCTTCAATTATTTTACATTTCTCTTGATCCTTTGCTGAATCTCCCGAGAGTTTAATTTTGTAGTCATCGAAGCCCATGCGGTGGTACTTTTGCAGTATGTGATGAAAAAATTCCGGGCTGCCGTCTCCGATGACGGCTGTATATTTAAATTGGCCGGTTAATTCAGGGAGGTTAATCAATCTTTCTATTGATACTCCTGAATCTTTTGCGAGAAGGTCCAGGAAAGCCAATTCGACAGCACACATAGCAGCCTGGTTGGCGTCTATATTCTCAGCATTTCTACTCATCCATTCAGCAAGACTCGATAAGCCGTTTACCCGGTTCTTAAATGAATCAATATTTTCACGCATAAAAGCGCTGACGGAATCCAGGTCTTCCGAGGTCACATATTGCCTTGGGCATGACTCGCCATACCCCACAAACCCGCTATCTGACCTCATTTCGACAAGCACACTCTCTGTCCTGGAACGTTCGGCAGAAGCGTGTTTAAAAGTAATATTGAACGGAATATCTATTTTTTTTAAGATGACCTGACGAACTTGCATTATTTTATCGAGCCGGCACTTTCAGATACGTATTCATAAAAGGAAAATTTCACGGCATCCTTGTATTGCAATATAATGACCTTGAACTGACTTTCCTTTTGCCCATCTTCCAGGCATTTCTTTTTAAATGCCTCTCCGGTCCCTTTTTTAATACATTCCAGGGTTAACGCTTTTAACCTTCCGCTTGCCGATTTACTTGCATACTCAATATTTAATTTACCTATCGCTGCTTCAATATATTCACGTATTGTCTCAAGTGGATGATTAAGTTCACCGGTTATTTCCAGAAATAATTCGTAATTGGCGCTTGTTGTACTGGCAAGCATGATAAAGAACACACTGGTGAAATTAAATTCACGTTCGGCACTGTTTACCGCTTCGAGAACCTGGCATTCATATAATTTCTCTCCGGTAATATTTGTGGCGCCTTTTCCTTTTTGTCTGAACCGGAGCGTTGGCGTTTGTTCTATTTTCCCGGTAACTTGAAGCACGTCATTGATGTGATATCGATAAAGACCGGAACTGGTGGTGATGAATACATAATATTCTTTACCATTGGAGATCTGATCAATGGTTAAAAATTCTCTCTCATCGTTATCCCATTGCTCTCGTTCCACAAACTCAAAGAAATTATCCTGGATGGTCGGCAGGCCAAGATTATTATTGATATCTATGGTTATAGTACCTCTCACTTCAGTCGCCATATATCCAAGTTCAACCACCTTCGTACCTTGAGGCAGCCCTTGTCGAACGGCATCCAGCGCAATGCCGCAGCTCCCGCCGGTCCAGGTAACGACTGTTTGCAGGAAAGGCCAGATATCTGCAAAGCAGATTGCGCGCTTTCGTGCATACAACTCACGCAATTCTTCTGCGCGCCACTGATTTGCTCTCAGCTTTGGCGCAATACTATTTTGTACCTCAGCAGACAATTTGTCCTGTTCCCGGAAAATGCCCTGCTCCAGGTCATCAACAAATTCATC
The DNA here is from genome assembly GCA_965248145.1 of Gammaproteobacteria bacterium. Lineage (GTDB taxonomy): Bacteria > Pseudomonadota > Gammaproteobacteria > Eutrophobiales > Eutrophobiaceae > JAAXHV01. The sequence goes on from OZ252091.1 coordinate 3,448,156, forward strand.
AAAATACCGGTTAATCTGGGAATGCAACATCAGAAAAGTGGAAGGATTAGCGGATACCAGGTAGGTAACGTCTTTATATGCAAGCGCGATCCTGAGAATCAGCTTGTATTTAAGTTCATAATCCTCCACGGAAAATACTTCAACCGGCAACACGTATTTCGACTTCATAATTGAAGGGATATTTTTATACAACACCCCTGAAACCGAACCATAAGGAGTGCCAAGTTCGGTGTAGCCCTCAATTGCAGGACTGACAATACCGAGAATTTTTCCACTGAAAGTACTTGGGTTATCTCTATATTGACTATAGGTGAACAGTTTCTGGTGCTTTTTATTGCACTTTATGGTTTCTTTCAGGATAGGAATATATTTCGAGGCGCCGGTTGTGCCGCTGGTAACCGCATACATTATGGGTTTTTCTGCGTTAATTATATTTTCTTTCGTTGCCTCTTGTTCTACAAAATAAGGTCGTAGTGAATCGTAGGTCTGGACAGGTACAAGTCGAGTAAATTTTTCATAAGAATCGATTTCATTAAACTTATGCTCCTTACCAAAACGCGTATCCCTGTTTTTACCAACAACGTCTTTTTCACTGATTCCCAGAAGAATGAAGGGCAAGGCATCGAATAAAAATTGAGCAGCTTTTTCAATGGGATGAAATCTTCCCGTATTAACCCAATACAGCTTGCCCGGAGAATGATGAACCGCATGGAATCTCCACAGAAAACCGTTTTTATGGCAAGCAACGTGAAACCAATAACGCAAAAAATCAGCGCTGAGTACCATAACTATGCCCTGTATCCAGTAAGGCCAGTGATGGGGCCAGTAACTTGAAATCGGCAGGCCGCTGTTTTGTGTATAACGCAGCAAAATTAACGCGCTGAGAAACGCCAGCGCTTTGGGCAAGAGCGCCTGAACGAACAACATATAAATAACATCGTTTTTTACGTCATCAAATTCAGGACGCCATTGTTGTAAATTGGGAAAATAAATTTCAAATAAAGTGATCATCCCGACTGCCAGGAACACCGGGGTATATGTGCTGATTTGCAGGTCAATTCCCCACGACTGCATAGAAACGTGCAGGTATATTGCCATTCCCACACCGAATGGATATATGACCCACGGAAATGTCCTGTGAAGAAAATTACCGTTCATATAAATGAAAATGTTTCAGGTGAAACAAACCAACTACTATCAAAAATAAAGCAAGAACGAAGTGGAAGAATATGGATAAGTACGCATGAAACCACACTGATGAGCTGATGAACAGTCCAATCAATGCGCGTATTCCCATGGCGCTTGCATAGAATAATCCAGAATACAGAAATATTTTCCCGACTGTTCTTTTTGGAACTACTCTCTCAAGTGTGAATTGCACACAAATGTAACCATAAACAAATATAATCAAGACCTGCATCATGAGCAGGTAATGATATTGCAACAACCACTATGCCAGGCCTCAAAAGCCGGTAAATACTGAAGGGAAAACTTCGACTGTATTAACTGGGCTGCAACACGAAACAAAAACAGCCCCAGAAGAATCCACAGAGCAACCCCATACCTTTTGGAGTTTACTTTTAAATCTATCGGTGTATTCATAGAGATAAATACAACTTCATTTAAGTCCTGACGCCGACGAAACTCCTGTTACGGGTCGAATACTACACCGTTTTAAGATGGCGCGCCCTGAGAGACTCGAACTCCCGACCACCTGGTTCGAAGCCAGGTACTCTATCCGGCTGAGCTAAGGGCGCGCGGTTTGACTTTGCGCCGTCTCTGCACTCATGCTTCATCGACACAAATCGATCCTCAAGTCCGTATAACGCGCAAGCTTGTCGTAGTCAATGTCATTATGAAGGATGGGAAGATCGGCGCGAATAGCGACGGCGCTTATAAGACAATCGATCAACTTGCGAACAGTCTCTCCCTCCCGGCGGCAGAGGCGATAAAGCGCAGCCGCATCGTCGTAGTCAGCCGGCCCCATGGGAATCACGACAGCCCGTGCAAGCAATCGCTGCAGGCTCCGAAGGTGTCGTTCATCGCGCGCGCCGGCAAACACTTCCATCCGAACCGCATCGCAGGTCGCAATCTCACTCTCGAGCAGCGCCTCAACACGATTGCAAGCCGCGGACCCTGTATCCCGAAGAAATTCAACCCACGCGGACGTATCGATCAGAATCACGTCAAGTGGCTGGACCGCAACTCATCAAGGTCGCCCTCCCAACCCGACCCGCGCAGCCTACGCGCTTCATCGGCGTCCAGGGGCTCCGCCGCAAGGGCCCGCAACGCGAAGTTGACCGCCTCGCGCTTCGTCGTCAGACAGTAACGACGCATAACCTGCGCGCACGCTTCATCATCAATATTTACGTTAGTGCGTGACATACACCTAGCATACACCATGAGCGGATAGTAGTCAAAGAAACATCTCACAAGTGGCGGATTCAAATCACAAGCGCAGCAAGTAATTGCGTTTTGATATTTTTCTGAACCAGTTCAGGCTCATAGCCTCCTGTCAAACTAAACTATCTCCCCGCCAGTTCAATCAGGTTTTGCACAAAGAAGAACCCGTAAAACAAGGCGGTACAGGCGACCAGGCTGCGCGCCCACCAGGGGCTCTGAACGGCGCGGGGCAGAGCCTTGCGGTTGAGTAACAGGATATGAACAGCGCTTACGACCAGGATAAACCCGGCTACGTTGGAGGAGATGAGCACCAGCGCCCTGGGTTGAGCCAGGTTGATCGCAATACACCCCCACAGGACAAAGATACCCAGCAGGGAATAATACAGTCGCCGGATATCGTTGCCGGTGATGCGCCTGATACGCGCACTTATGCTCCAGATAAGATCAGTGTTGATACGCGCCATCAGGTCAATGGTGACCAGTTGGCTGCCGAACAGTATCCAGAAGCCGTTTACCAGGGTAACAAAGCCCAGCAAAGCGCCTCCCTCCCGGGCAAGATATTCGGCCTGGAAGGCGCCGATGGACAACCCGCTTATTTCCGTCCCTGCCGGAATAATATGCGCCGCCAGGATACAGTTCAGAAACATGCCGACGAAACAGCCCGCGGCCCAGGCCGGCCAACCGGTGTGAAACAACGATAACAGGATGTATATCCCTCCCCAGAATAGCGGATGGGGGGCAAGCCGCATGAATCCGTTAATCACGGGTTCGCCCGTGTAGACCGTATAACGGACAAATTCCAGGTTGAGGACCAGCTGCAAAATAATGGCGACGGTCACCACCCACAGCATGGTGAAACCGTATTGCGTCACAACCAGGGGACCCAGCACCCACTCCCCCAGACCGATAGACATGGACAGGACGATGGCGCCCGGCCCGATAATCCTGATGATGTTACGGAAATTGAAGTCCGGTGGAGCAGGCAGATCGGAAACGTTCCATGCTGGTCTTGTACCGGGTGACGCCGGTAAAAGGGCAGGATCTATATCAGACGAATTTTCCGGGGTGATATCAGACATTATCGTAGCTCTGGATGACGACAGTTCATGGAGCAGGGCTATCATTCACGTCCTTGTGACTGGATGCCGGACATTCCCTGTCCGGTACGACGATGCCCTGCCAACTTTGGAATGATCCTGGGTTCTGGAGATTTCCCCGGTCTGTATTTTACAGACAATGATACAATATTTGTGGATAAGCAACCTGAATAACCTGTTCCCCGACCGGGAATAGTCACGTTTATATTTAAGTAACGCCAGGGGCGCATTTATTCTGAAAGTCTATAACGTTCACAAGTACCCGGTAATTCCCTCGATATCATTTACGGCGCCCGGAGGACGACCGGGAATCTTGCGATAATTTTTGCATAAGACTATGTAGTGGTTTATTCTCTTGATAGTACTTCCATATTGATGTTTTGGAGCTTTCTATGAGGCAGATGAGCAATAGAAAACTCAAGAGACGAGTGCAAGACTCGTCTCTTGATCCTTTTGAAATCGAAAATGTCATTATTCGGTTTGCCGGAGATTCCGGTGATGGCATCCAGACGACAGGCGCCCTGTTCAGTCATGATTCGGCGATTGCCGGCCATGATATCAGTACCTTACCCGATTTCCCTGCTGAAATTCGCGCGCCGGCCGGCACCCTGGCAGGGGTGAGCAACTTTCAATTAAATTTCTCCTCTTATGATATCCACACACCGGGAGACAGGCCCGACGTGCTGGTGGCACTCAATCCTGCTGCCCTGCAAATTAACCTGAAAGAAGTAAAACCGGGCGGCGTCCTGATGTTGAATCATGACGCATTTGGTGAACAGGGCCTAAAAAAAGCCGGTTACACGAGTGACCCCAGGAAAGATGGCGCCTTATCAGGCTACCAGGTATACGATTTACCCATTACCTCCTTGACTGTTGCGGCCGTAGAGTCATCCTGGCTGTCACGCAAGCAGGCGACCCTGAGCAAGAACATGTTCACCCTGGGCATTATCTCATGGATGTATGATCGCTCTATCGAAGACATTATTGATCGCGTGGATCGGCTTTTCTCCAGGAAGAAACCGGAGCTTGCCGAAGCCAACAAGCTGGCCCTGCAGGCAGGATACAACTACGCCGATACGGTTGAAGTCTTTACCGCCCGCTTCAGGGTCAGTAAAGCCACTTTACCACCCGGTGACTACCGGCGTATCACCGGCAATGAAGCGACCGCGTTAGGCTTTCTCGCTGCATCAGAGTTGTCCGGCAGATCATTGTTTTATGCCTCCTATCCGATCACACCAGCCAGTGACATCCTGCACGAATTATCCAAATTACGTCACTTCGGTGTAAAAACCTTCCAGGCAGAAGATGAAATTGCCGCTATCGGCATGGCCATCGGCGCCGCCTACGGCGGGGCACTGGGCTTAACCGGCACCAGCGGGCCCGGCGTAGCCCTCAAGTCTGAGGCGATTGGCCTGGCAGTGATGACCGAATTACCGGTTGTCATTGCCAATATTCAACGGGCAGGCCCATCCACCGGTATGCCGACCAAGACCGAACAAGCGGACCTGCTACAAGCCTTATACGGACGAAACGGTGAATGTCCCGTGCCGGTTATTGCGCCGACAACACCAAGTGAATGTTTCAACATGGCCATTGAGGCGTTTCGCATTGCGGTGAAATACATGACGCCTGTATTCTTTTTATCAGATGGCTACCTGGCTAATGGATCCGAACCCTGGCGCATCCCCGAACCCGCTGACCTGCCTGAATTTGAAGTGAATTATTGCACTGTCCCGGCAAAGTTCGCTCCTTATGCACGGGACGAGGCAACCCTGGCTCGATCCTGGGTAGTGCCGGGCACGCCGGGACTGGAACATCGCATCGGCGGCCTGGAAAAAGAAGACATTACCGGCCATGTCAGTTACGACTCTGAAAACCATGAGCGCATGGTGCAACTGCGCGCCGCGAAAATACAATCCATCGCTGACGACATTCCCGACCTGGTCGTCCATGGCCCACAAAAAGGAGACCTGTTAGTCCTGGGCTGGGGCAGCACCAGGGGCGCTTGCCGCCACGCCGTCGAATATGCCCAGGCAAACGGCTTATCCGTAGCCGGCGCACATGTCCGTTACCTTAATCCTTTCCCGAAAAACATGGCCGCCGTATTAAATAACTTTAAATATGTGCTGGTTCCTGAACTGAACCTTGGTCAATTACGCATGATACTGCGAGCGGAATTTCTCATTGACGTCATTGGGCTGAATAAAGTTCAGGGGCAACCTCTGAGCACAATGGAAATTGAAGAAAAGATTTATGAGGTCCTTGGGGCAAATCTTCCAACCGCCGTATATGGTTGATCTATAACAAAGACACAACGAGAACGTGAATGAGTGAAATAATCGATATCCAACCGGAAACCGGCCTCAAGGCTGCCACATCTTATAACCGTAAAGATTTTACCTCTGACCAAAGCATACGCTGGTGCCCCGGCTGTGGTGATTATTCAATCCTGGCCCAGATGCAACGGACAATGCCGGAAATTTGTAAAGAAATGAATTTGCCTAAAGAAAACGTGGTGTTTATTTCCGGTATCGGGTGCTCCAGCCGTTTTCCCTATTACATGAACAACTATGGTTTTCATACCATACATGGCCGGGCGCCGACTATTGCCAGTGGCTTGCGGATTACCCGTCCCGATCTACAGGTCTGGGTAATCACCGGCGACGGCGATGGCCTGAGTATCGGCGGCAACCACCTGATGCACTGCCTGCGCCGGAATATCGACATTAAAATCATACTTTTTAACAACGAGATTTACGGCTTAACCAAAGGGCAATACTCACCCACTTCGAAGATGGGCAAAAAGACGAAATCCAGCCCTTTCGGCACCGTTGAAAAACCCATTAACCCCCTGTCTATAGCCATTGCGTCAAAAGCAAGTTTCGTTGCCCGGGCAATTGATACCGATAGCAATCATTTAAGGAAAATACTGCTGCGTATGGCCCGCCACAGGGGTTCGGCCTTCCTGGAAGTATTACAAAATTGTAATGTGTTTAATGACGGCGCCTTTAAGGATTTTACCCATAAGGATGTAAAAAGTGATCGCACGGTTTACCTGCGCCACGGTGAACCCATTATTTTCGGAAAGCATAACGATAAAGCTATTTCGCTACGCGGCGGCGCAAGCGGTTTACTGGAACCGGAAGTCATTAACGCGGGCGAAGTTGATAAGACGGAAATTCTTGTCCATGATGAAACATCTTCCGGCACGGCCGGTACGGCGCTTGCGTTCTTGCTGGCGCAACTGGAACTCCCCGAATATCCGGTGCCACTGGGTGTGTTTCGATCTATTGGAAAACCACTTTACGGCGAGCTGTTGGAGGATCAAATAGAGCAGGCACAAAATAAATTAGGTAAAGGGGATTTTTTCAAACATCTCCATGACGGTGATATCTGGAAGGTGAATTAAGACATTTGGGGTCAGAGTAAAAATACGCATCAATGAACCTGCACCATCTGCAAACCTGACAGTATTTTTACTCTGACCCCAAATGTCCATGCGTATTTTTACTCTGACCCCAAATGTCCCAAATGTCCGACGCCCATCTCCTGCAACACCCGTTCAACTGCCGCTACTGCTGCGCCCATGTCCACCGGGTTGAGGTGGCCGATACAACCGATCCTGAAACTGTCGGCATGGGCTAATTTACCCGGATAAATCACGTAACCCAAAGCACTTAAACGCCGATAAAACTCCGGGAAGCTGAACGTCCCGGCGCCCGGCATAAGAAAAGTCACTATGACGGGCGCCTGCAATTCATCGGGCAACAAGGTTTGAAAACCAAGTGCGCGCATTCCTTCCACCAGTATCCTGCAATTTTCTTCATAGCGTCTGCGACGTCCCGTAACGCCCCCCTCTTCTTCAAGTTCCCGCAAGGCCTGGTCCAGCGCCAGCAGGCAATGGGTGGGCGGGGTGAACCGCCACTGCCCGTTGGCCTCCATGTATTGCCATTGGGCATGGAGGTCAAGGCTCAATGAGTGGGCATTACCCTCGGTACGGGGAAACGAGTCCTTTGCCGCTATGACAAACCCCATGCCCGGAACGCCCTCGAGACACTTGTTGGCGGACGCGGCAACGGCATCAAACGGGATCTCAGCCGCGCTTAACGGCAGCGCGCCAAACGCGCTGATGGCGTCAATCAACAAACTGCGCCCGCGCCCGGCAACCACTTCGGCTATATCCGCAATTGGATTCAGGATGCCCGAGGTGGTTTCGCAGTAGACCGATGAGACATGTGTAATCCCCGGATCATCCGCCAGGACCTGGTCCAGGCCGGCTGCATCTACGGGCTGGTCTTCCTCCGTTTGAACGACACTGACCTGCCTCCCGAGATAGCGACAGATTTCAGTCACTCGATTGCCGTAAGCGCCGTTAACCAGGTTGAGCAGCTTTCCTTCTCTGGGTAATTGATTTGCAATCATGGCCTCCACCGCAAAAGAGCCGCTACCCTGCAAAGGGATGCACAGGTGAGTCTGCCGGGCGTCACATAGAGACAGCAGCTTCTGACAAACCCGCCGGTTCAATTCGATAAAATAATCATCTCGCGACCCGTAATCGTGCAACATCGCCTGTTTCACGGTAATGGAGGTCGTTAACGGTCCGGGGGTCAGCAACAGCGGATCATTACCCGTCGAAGACCCTGTTCTTTTCGATTTCTTGTGTTTATCTACGGTCATATTGCCTGATGCTATGGACTCATTGACAACTTCGTGAATAATAAGAAAGCTTGGAGCAGGAGATTTTAACATGACTGATACCGTTTTATATGACACCGAGGGCGCCGTTGCCATAATTACGCTCAATCGCCCTGATTCACTTAATTCATTCGACAAAGAAATGCGGTCGGACCTGGTTGACGCGACCTCGCAGGCCCGTGCTGATGAAGCGATACGCGCTGTTATACTCACAGGCGCCGGGCGCAGCTTCAGCGCCGGAGCGGATTTGAAAGCAGGCTTTAAAACCGGCGCCGAGGTTGAGCATATCCTGAATGAAGAGTACAGGCCCAGCCTGATCAACATCACGGAAATGGAAAAACCCGTCATTAGCGCCATCAACGGTTTTGCGGCCGGTATCGGCCTGTCGTACGCCCTGGCCTGCGATTTATCGGTAATGGGGGAAAACGCCTTCCTGCTCTCACCGTTCAGCACCATCGGCCTGATTCCGGACGGCGGCTCCACCTGGCTGTTGACCCGCGCCATGGGATACAAGAACGCCTATGAAATGGCCGTTGAAAACGACCGTTTGTCAGCCGGGCGCAGCAAGGAGTTGGGCTTGGTAAACAAGGTCGTCGCGGATGATGCCCTGCTGACGACGGCCCGGGAGTGGGCGGTCAAACTCACAACCAAAGCGCCGTTGGCATTGGCAAGGACCAAAAAAATAATGCGAAAGACCCTCACACTCGATTATGCAGACACCATCACCACTGAAGCCGCGCTGCAACGCCTGTGTATCGACAGCGCCGACTGTAAAGAAGGCATTACGGCATTCCTGGAAAAAAGACAACCCGAGTTCACCGGGAATTGAATGTATCTACGCGAAAATCATGGTGAAAGCAGGAGAGTAAGCAATATGCAACACAAAGTCAGTCCTGTTATGTTTGCGCTTCCCGTCATTCCGGCGCCTCCCCTGCCATTCCCGCGGAAGCGGGAATCCAGTTAAACCAACCTTACTTGTTATAGAGAAGGGAACAAAGGAGGCTAAGTGACTACATTTAATCATTCCGACTCCTTTTCAGTTCAGCCAATCCGTTGGCAGGATGGTGAATTATACCTGCTTGACCAGACCCGGTTACCCGGCGAGATCGTTGAAGAACGGCAAGACTCCGTAGCCCAGGTGCGGGCTGCTATCGAACAACTCAAGGTGCGCGGCGCCCCGGCCATCGGTATCGCCGGGGCGTACGGCCTGGTGATCGCGTTGCGGGACAAGCTGCACCTGGGCCGGGATGCTTTTATCGCAGAAATGCACAAGCAGACGGATTACCTGGAAAGCGCCCGTCCCACCGGCGTTAATTTACGATGGGCATTACGCCGGATGTTAAAACACGGCCTGGAGTTGGCCGATGCAACCCCGGCACAAGTCCACGCAGAACTGCTTGCGGAAGCAATCCGTATTCATGACGAAGACCGCCGACTCTGTCGCAGTATCGGTGAGGCGGGAAAACCGTTGATCAAGGAAGGCATGGGAATACTCACCCATTGCAATGCCGGGTTACTGGCTACTTCCGAATTAGGAACAGCCACGGCGCCCATGTACCTGGCCCACCGGGACGGCGTTGACTTCCGGGTATTTGTGGACGAAACCCGCCCTTTGCTGCAAGGGGCGCGGTTAACCTCCTGGGAACTGCTGCAGGCCGGTATCGACGTTACCCTGATCTGTGACAACATGGCGGCTACCATGATGGCCCAGGACAGGATTGACCTTGTCATTACCGGCGCCGACCGGGTTGCCGCAAACGGCGATGCCGCCAATAAGATCGGCACTCTGGGACTTGCCGTCCTGGCCCGACACTTCGGCATCCCGTTCTACGTCGCTCTCCCTTATTCGACCATTGACCAGGATACCGCAACCGGCGAGGGCATTCCCATCGAAGAACGCCACCCGGATGAGATCACCCGATGGGGCGGGCATCAAACGGCGCCTGACGGCGTAAAAGTAAGCAGTCCCGCCTTCGACATTACGCCAAACAACCTGATCACGGGTATCATTACGGAACAAGGTATTTTGCGCAGCCCGTACAGTCAGTCGATTAAAGCACACTACCCATGCAACTGAAATACCACTTCTACAGTGATAACACTGCCGGGATAACCCCTGAGGCCTGGGCTGCCCTGACCAATGCGAACCAGGGGTTTGCCGCCTCTTACGGCGAGGATGAATGGACTGCAAAAGCCTCTGACCTCATCCGTGAGCTGTTCGAGACAGACTGTGACGTGTATTTCGTCTTCACCGGCACCGCGGCCAACTCACTGGCCCTGGCTGGCATTTGCCGGCCGCAGCACAAGATTATCTGCCACAAACACTCCCATGTCGTTACCGCCGAGTGCGGCGGGCCGGCGTTTTTCTCCGGTGGAGCCGGAATGGAATTACTGGATGGCGACGCGAGCAAGATTCATCCCCGGGACATTGAGCGGGTATTGCAACAACCCTTCGATTTTCATTACCAGATACATAAAGCCGTGTCCATCACACAATCGACGGAAATGGGCGCCGTTTACACGGTGGATGAAATAAAGGCAATCGGGAAGGTGGCGGATGACAACAATCTCCACTTCCATATAGATGGCGCCAGGTTTGCCAATGCCGTCGCCGCCCTGGGCATAACGGCAAAAGAGATCACCTGGCAGGCGGGGGTGGACGTCCTCTCATTCGGGGCGACAAAGCTGGCCCTGCCGGTCGGGGAAGCTATCGTCTTCTTTAACAAATCCCTGGCTGCCGAGTTCGGGCATCGCTGTAAGCAAGCCGGCCACGTGGCATCAAAGATGCGCTTTCTTACCGCGCCCTGGGTGGGCCTGCTTGAAAACAAAGCCTGGCTGAAACACGCACGACACGCAAACCAATGCGCCACCACCCTGGCCGCCGGGCTGCAACGATTTGATAAAGCCGAATTGCTGGCGCCGGTTGAAAGCAATGCCGTGTTTGTCAGCTTCCCTCAATCCGTCCACCGGTTTATGCGAGAAAAAGGCTGGGCCTATCACATTGTCATTGGCGAAGGGGGGGCGCGTTTAATGTGTTCCTGGAATACGACTGAGGAGCTAATCGATCAATTCATCGCAGACCTGGAGAGCGCTTTTTCAACCCCTGCCCTTTCCGGCAGTCTATAAATGCGAATGTGAGTTGATTTGTTGTAGGTTGCTGGCTATGCGTTGTTCAAAACCATCCAGGCGTTCTTCAACAGCGCCCAAACGGTGTTCCACACTTGTCAAACGCTCCATAATCTTAATTTGTCCTGCTTGTAGAGCGTTCACCTGTTGTGCAAAGAAACTGAAAAAGGCGAAATTCGCAGTAATGGCGATAGCGGCTACCCACTTGAGAATCCGGACTTCAGCGGAGAGTATCCCGAGTTTGTACGCTACTGCGCTGTCTTGATGAGTAATGTCAGTGGTTTCCTGGTTCATATCCCTCTCCTGTTATGTATCCGTGCTATTGACTATCAGCGAAGTATAGGACTCCAATTTACCATCGTCAATATCAGTGTTGACACCAGGTCAGACCCCGTTTTCTTCGATTGACAGGATGAGTCGCCCCTGTGCGGTCCGGTCTCGTACATGGATAAGCGCTGACTGGTAATCATCCAGTGAAAACCGGGTGATCGGGGCCGGTTTGATCTTACCCGCCTCATAGAGTGTGAATATCTCCGTAAAACATTCATGCATGATGTCCGGGGTTTGCTTGCGATAATCGCTTACCTGTAAACCGCTCACCTCAATATTTTTCAGGAGCAGGTAATTGGCCTTGACAGTTGGTATCCGGCCGGCGGCAAAACCGATGACCACCAGCCTGCCCCGCCAGGCTAGCGCCCGTATTGCCGCGTCAAAAATATCACCACCCAACGGGTCCAGGATAACGTCGGCGCCCCGACCCCGGTTTGCCTCATACACCTGTTGGCGCAGGTTTTCATGCAGATCATCTACGCCGAGATCGATGACCGCTTCGGCACCGGCATTTAATACAAATTCGGTCTTTTCCCGCCTGGCAACCCCCGCAAGCACCCTGGCGCCCAAGGCGTTTGCCAGTTGTACGGCCGCGTAACCTACCCCGCCGGAAGCGCCAAGGATAAGCGCGACCTCGCCCTCCCGGATACGCGCCCGCTCCCGCAATGCCACCCAGGCCGTATCGTATACCAGCGCCATTGCGGCGGCATCGGCGCAAGACATGGAATCGGGAAGACGATAACACTGGTCTGCGGGAACCGTTACCTGTTCCGCATAACCGCCCTGCTCCGCCATAGCCAGGACTCGATCACCGACTTTGAGTTGATCCACTTCCTCACCCACTGCCTCAACCACCCCGGCGGGACCTTTACCAGGCACAAAAGGACACTCCGGGCGAAACTGATATTTCCCCGCTATCACCAACAGGTCCACGTAATTGACCGCAACGGCCTTTATGTTGACGAGCACCTCACCAGGCCCCGGTAACGGTTGCGGCAACTCGCCGAGTCCGGTCGCTTCAAGGTCTCCAAATTCATTAACAATGACGGCTCGCATCACGCTTTACCTCCTAACCCGGCCTGTATTGATTAAGGCCAGTATATCGCGTTTGATTACCTTGCCGCCGGGGGTCAGCGGCATATCATCTATCTCAACAAGGTACTCGGGCAGGTCGTATCTTGACAGTCCTTCTGCCTCGAGATGTCTGAGAATTTGCTCCGGGCCGGGACGGGCGCCGGCGGCCGGCATAATCACCAGGCAGACTTTTTCACCCAGACGATCGTCGGGCAACGGTATGGCCGCAGCTTTATCGACGGCAGGGTGGCGGACGGCAAGCTGCTCTATCCGGGCCGGGTAAATATTGTGGCCGCCGCGGATGATCACGTCCTTGATGCGGCCTGTGATATGCAGGTAGCCGTCTTTATCCAGGCTGCCGATGTCACCGGTCATAAACCAGCCGTCCGAATTGAACGAACTCGCGGTTGCCGCTTCATCATCAAAATACCCCAGCATCAGGCTGGCCCCTTTTCCTCCGATCAGACCAATCTCACCGGCGGCCATTTCAAGGTCTGCATTATCCATGGACCAGATTTTTATCTCGTAGCCGGGACAGGCGCATCCCGCCGTCCCGATGATACGTTGCGGCTTATCGTCCGGCAATGTGTAGTTATGGGAATGGGCCTCCGTCATACCGTACCCCGTCTGCGGCATGATACCGTACTCCATCAACTCTGCCGCGACGTGGCCGGGTACTTGCGCGCCGGAAATTCGAAAACCCGTAATCTTTTCGGGAATTCCGGCCTCGGCTTTTCTTAATTCCTTTAACAGGTCAACGGCATGGGCCGGCACGCCATAGATGAAGGTCGCCTCCGTCCTGAGCAGGTCGTCCACGAGAGACTCACCGGGGGCAAGATGACTTAACACGATTTCAGCGCCGGCGTAAAGCGCGGTGACCATGGCGCCGAAACCCAGGTTGTGGCTCAACGGGCTCAAGGTATAAATAACCGAGGTGTCGTTAAAATGCCAGTCCGCGGCAATGGCGCGGGCATTGGCCAGCAGGGTATTGTCGCTGTGCATCACGCCTTTGGGTTCGCCGGTGGTGCCGGACGTAAGCGCAAGGTAGACAAGAGTATCGGGGTCCGGGGCAGCCGGCCCTGTGGTATCCGCATCGGGGCGCGCCGCAAGGAGATGCCCGAACAGGGGGCCTTCGGCGTTGTCTCCGCCTGATGGTTGCAGGCCATAGTGTCCGGGGGCCGGCGTCAACCGCGCCAGTTCAGCTTCGATATCACATTGATGCGCCCCCGTACCATAGCCTTTTTCGGTAATCACCGCGGCGGCTTGAAAACGATCCAGTAATTTCATGACTTCTGCAACCGTGTGATTACGATGTAACGACGGACAACAGGTATAGCGATTTCTTGAGCAGGCCAGCAGTGTAATCACGGTTTCCAGCCGGTTCGGCAACCAGGCTGCCACCAGTTGACCCGGCTCGACCCCGTTTTCGGACAGGTCCGTTGCCAGGCATTCCGCCGCTTCAACGAGCTGCCGACAGGTTAACCGGCGATACCGATCGCGGGCGGCAAAACGGTCCGGCGCGCGTTCGACATGACCCTGGACAATTTGAAAAATGGTCGTATCCTGCCAGAAACCCGAGGCCCGGTATTGACGCTGCTGCGCCGCGCTATGCGTTGTGATTTTTGCGTTATTCATTTTCAAACTGTTATTCTGTAGTTCAAAATGTTACGGATCAAGCGGCTTGGAACTGAAAACTCATAACCGGTACACCTACTCCCCCATTATCGAACGGCCGGATTACGACTGGCCGGACGGGAAACGGCTGGCGGTCTATATTGCCCTGAATATCGAACATTTCAGTTTCGGTGAAGGCCTGGGACATACCCCTACTAATCCGGGCACGCCGCCGGACGTGCGTAATTATGCCTGGCGTGACTACGGCCTGCGGGTCGGCATCTGGCGTATTTTCGACCTGTTCGAGGAATTGGAATTACCGGCCTGTCACCTGATGAATACCACTGTTTACGACTATGCGCCCCAGGTCCCCGCCCGGATCCGTGCGCGCAAGGATGAGTTCATCGGCCATGGCCGCACCAATTCCGAAGAACAGGCGGCCTGTTCAGAGAACGAAGAGCGTCGCCTTATCGAACAAACAACCGAGGCATTTCGCCGGCACGAGGGCAAGACCCCCGGCGGCTGGATGGGCCCCTGGATCTCCGAGAGCCTGCGTACGCCCGACCTGCTGAAGGAAGCCGGTTATCGCTATCTCCTGGACTGGTGCGCGGATGACCAACCCTTCTGGATGACCACCCGGACCGGTCCTGTACTTTCAATCCCCTACCACATTGAAATCAACGATTCCCCGGCGCAACTGACGCGCCGCCATACGGCTGACGACTTCACTCGCATGGTCACCGCACATTTCGATGAACAACTGCGCCAGAGCAGCAAGCAGCCCCTGGTATTCAGCCTGGCTTTGCACACTTTCGTCAGCGGTCAGCCTTACCGCCTCGCCGGCTTGCGCGATATCCTGTCACACATCGTCAACCACCCCGACGCCGACCAGGTCTGGTTTACCCGCCCCGGCGCAATTTACGATCATATAGTTTCCCTGCCGGAAAGAGTCGTGCCGTAAAGACGCGACCCACAGTCTGAAGGGGACGGAATATTTGGGGTCAGAGTAAAAAAACCGTTAGCCACAGGGGACGGAATTTAATTCCGTCCCCGGATTCATCCGCTAGCCCAAGTTTAACACCCATATTTATAAGTTCTTATTATTCAATCAGTTAGAATTGATAAATTCGGCGTCTGGCACTACAAAGTGCCTTTTATCCGTCGTTTAACCTATTACACGACCGTCTTCTGCGTGCCGCCGGGGTTCTCGTCCAGGCCCAACGCCGCATAGAGGGCCTGCTGTTGCGCCTCCGGGCGCGTGGCTTTACGGATATGCAGGGTACGTTGGTCGGCACAACGGAAGGTAGCGGTCACCCGCTGCTGTCCCCCCAGGATACGGCGCAACGTCGTCCAGCTGGCCGTCTCCCCGTGCGCCCGCAGACGGCGACGGATGAACTGCACGGCCTGATAGGCCAGTACGGTGATAAACAGGTGCCCCTCGGCGCGCGTCGGTGTCTGGTGAAACACCGGACGCAGCCCCAACTCCGATTTGAGTGCGCGGAACACGGCCTCCAGATCGGTCAGCAGGGTATAGGTGCGCCAGAGCTTTTCCGCATCCCAGTCGGTGAGATTACTGCGCAGGCAATACACGCCCGGATGCGTCAGCAGGGAGCCGCTATGGGGCCGGCATTGCCAGCTGAGGGACGCGGCCTGCTTGCCGCTGGCATCCGCGGTGACGTCAACAACATAATGTTGGGCAATACCGCGGCTTTGTTCGCGCAGCCGACCGATGCGTTGGTGGATACTGTTCAAACTCTTGCGCGTGCGGGGCCGCGACAAGCCGTCGGCCAGGCGTTGCAGCCCGGTCTCGAAACGCTGTTGCAGGCGTGCCGCGATGCCTTTCTCTTTCTCGGCCCGGGCCGCCGAATAACAGTACAGGCGGGCCTCGCCCTCGCCCTGCTCCAGGTGCAGTTGCACCGGCTGCCCGGAGGCGGTGTCTATCGTTATGGCCTGCTCCAGGTCGAACTGTCGGTGTCGGGCACGGCTCACCACCAGGTAACGGTAGCCCTGTTCACGCAGCCAGGCGATGTTGGCCTCGGTCGCTATCCCCCGGTCCAGCACCACCAGCGCCGCCGCCGGCGCGCCCAGCGCCGTCAGCATGTCTGCCAATGTGCTGTCTTCCCGCACATTGCCGGCAAACACCTGCGAACGGCGCACAAAGCCGCTGCCGTCCAGTACCAGACCCAACGTCAGCAACGGACAGTCACTGCGTTTCTCCTTCGAGTGTCCCCGGCGCGCCTTCGGTTGTACCCCGGCCTCACCCTCAAAATAGGTGTTGGTCAGGTCGTACAGCGTCACGGTGGGGGACAGGTCGAATAAATCACTCACCTGCCGGAACAGGTGGTGTTCGAGGTCGTCCCGGTGCGCCAGCAAGACATCCGAGGCGCGATACAGTTGCATGGCGCTCAGCGCTTCAAAGTCCACCCCCAGCAACTCGCCCAGGGCGCTGCGTTGACCCAGCCAGGCATGGGCAGCCCGTTCCGACCCCGGCGCCGCCAGGCGCCCGATAATCGATCCCAGCGCCGCCGCCTGTTGCGGTCCGGTCAACCCCAGCCGTGCCAGTAACACCGGCACGCCCAGTTGTTGCAGTGCCCACAGGCCCACCGCTTCCACCCCCACCGCGCGCGGCCGCAGCAGCGCCAGCGAAGCGGCGACCACACTGTGTACGTCCTCGGCCGGGGAGGCCGCCGCGGCCGGCGCCGGGGCGCGGGCCAGCAGTTGCGCGGCGATGCGTTGCGCTTCGGTTTCCAGCGCCGCCGGACAATCCGGATCAAGCAGCTCGGTCTGGCCGGACAGCAAGTGTTCGATGCGGGCACATAACGTCGGCCACTGCGTCCGCTCGATGGCGTAGTGGCTGCCGAGGTTGAGCAGGGTGCGTTGGCGGACTTTCTCCCCCACGCGTTCGGCGCGCACCAGGCGGTAGGTGAAATAATCCTGACCGGTGTCGGTGCGACGGGTACGGGTGCGACGGATAAACATGGGGGACAGGATAGCGTGTCGGAAGGGGGCTGTCAAGAAGAAATATCACTTTATGGCACTACATTCATAAAATCCCTCATCCAACTATGAAAAATCAATTACTTAGAGGTGACTACAAGCGAAAATCAGCCAAAATTCGGGGTTCGAGTGTTAAACTTGGGCTAGCGTTGGTTTTCTACCAGGTATTTTTACTCTGACCCCAAATATTTTCGAATATCGTGGTTATCATAAGCAAAAGTAATCAATATTCATATTAAGAGGAAAAAATAATTGAAATTCATGTATTATATGCAATTTTCATGATATGATGTCAGTTGAAATCAAAATTCACGGACAATAACCATTTTTCATGAGTAGTAAGCCACAGAAACCATTTTCAGGGCCAGTTATCATTTTTCAGGAGCGGCGCTTGCCTGAGAAGGCGAAGCCTGTCGGTTATGCCGCTATGATCGATGCCTACGATCTTGCTGTCCCTGTTCCCATTACGTTGAGTGCAATCGGCGCTCATCACCGCGTATTGAAGAAAGGTGGCTGGCGTCTTCTCACTCCCCGTCACGAGCCACAGCCTACTCTTGAAGGTCATTTGGTCTTCGCCCTGAAATATGAGGGACTTGACCTTGCCGTTCTGAAGCAGCTTTTCCTCGCAGTCGGTCCGACGGCGATTGAGGCTATTATCAAGGCAAGCCCGACAGGAAGCTACACCCGGCGCATCTGGTTTTTGTATGAATGGCTGCTGGCTGAGGAACTGTCACTATCCGATGCCAATAGAGGCAGTTATGTGCCCGTAATCGATCCGAAGCTGCAATGGGCGACTGAAGGTACGACGGTATCCCGACAACGTGTCCGGGATAATATGCCCGGGACCCCGGAATTCTGTCCCCTGGTCTTCAAGACAGAGACACTCTGTGAATTTGTCGACATGGACTTGAAGGGGCGCGCTCAGGACGTGGTAGCGGCTTTACCAAGGGACATTCTGGCGCGAACAGCGGCCTTCCTGCTGCTAAAAGACTCCAGGTCCAGTTATGTTATCGAAGGGGAAAACCCGCCTGAGGACCGTATCCAACGGTGGGGACGCGCCATTGGCGAGGCGGGTCGTCGGCCTGTTGACCTGGATGAGCTGTTTCGTTTGCAGAATATTGTCATTGGCGATAAGCGCTTCATTAACATGGGCCTGAGAAACGAAGGAGGTTTCATAGGTTCGCACGATCGGACAACGCGGATGCCGTTGCCTGTCCACATCAGTGCGAGACATGACGACCTTGCTTCCCTGATCGACGGACTCATTCGCTTTGACGAGGGGGCCGCCGGAACGCTTGATCCGGTGATCGCCGCGTCGATCCTTGCTTTTGGGTTTGTGTATATCCATCCTTTTGAAGACGGGAATGGTCGTATTCATCGCTACCTGATCCACCATGTGCTGGATCAACGCGGGTTTAATCCCCCCGGTGTTATATTTCCGCTCTCGTCCGCCATTCTTGATGAAATCGACCAATACCGCACTGTTCTGGAAAGCTACTCGGAACGACTTTTGCCGTTAATTAAGTGGCAGTCAACATCCTCCGGCAATGTTGAGGTTCTAAACGATACGGCTGACTTCTATCGCTATTTCGATGCGACCCCTCATGCCGAATTTCTGTTTGAATGCGTCAAGCGGACAATAGAAGAAGACTTGCCCCGGGAAGCCGATTATCTGAAGCGATTTGATGCCGCGCTGGCAGCCGTGATAAACCGGGTCGAGATGCCGGACCGACTGGCGCAAAACCTGATTATGTTTATCCGTCAAAATGAGGGCGAGCTATCAAAAAGGCGCCGAGACAGAGAATTTAAAGCACTGACAGATGATGAGGTCACGGACCTGGAGGCGCTCATCAATGAGGCCTTTCATGGTCTCGCGTGACGAGCATTCGGCAATGGATTCGAACCGGAACCCACACCCTCCAAGAGAGTAACAACTGACTATCTGGCCGTTCACGTTTTCATGCGACCTGCTTCAGTGACCACTGCACTCGCTCTGCGATAAACCGCGCGAAAGGTTTGATGTCTGTATCAACGCTCGCCGATTCCAGGGCCGCCATATAGACGTCGCGGTCTTCAACCCGAATTACGGTCCAGGGATAGCCGCCTGAAGCAAGCATCGCGTTCATGAGAAAGCGGGCCATGCGGCCGTTACCGTCCGGGTAAGGATGGATATAACCGAAAAGCCAGTGCCCGAGAACAGCACGAACGGAAGGTTCCGGCTCCTTTTCAAGCAAGCCGAATAAGGCCGGCATGGCGTCACGTACGGCCTCTCTCCTGGGCGGCACATGTCGCGAACCCCGCAGGTAAACCGCATCATCACGGTAACCGGCCAGTGCCGAGACGGGAATCAAGCCGGCGGCAGCACAAGGCTGAAACAATTCCCGGTACCAATCACGGTGCGCGGCGCGAACGAGGGTTCCAGGCTCATCGCCACCGATGGCCTTGGCGACCGTTTCTTTCACAAGCTGGAAGGCTTGCCAGTAACCCCGAGCAGCGAGAGCATCGCGGTTATCGCGATCATCATGATCGGAGTCCCATTCACCGGCCTTCACCCGCTCAATGAGTTCAGGGGTGACACGGTAACCCTCGATTGACAATGAGTGATAGGCATCGCTCTTGTAAATTTCGTCAACGAGGAGGAGATAGGCGTTGCGATTACGGGGTAGCCCCGGCGCGTACGGAAATATTTCCAGGACGGGCGAACGGAAAACCTCCCACAGCGCCTGTAACCGCCCAACAATAGGAGCGGTGGTCGAGGCAGCAGCGCCGAAGGTATGTTGCGGCGTAAACGGGTCTGATTCACGGACATCATAGCCGGCTGCTTTCATTGTGGAGAAAATTTCATCGGCCACGTCGGCCCGGTCGATGTGACGAAATGCGCCAACAAGTCGACCGGCAACCGCCGAGTGACCACCACCAAGAAGTGGCCGTAGAATATCGGAAGCATCGAGAACACCGGCCAGAGCAACCTGCGCCTCGATCGGGCAGTAGGTAAAAAACGCCTCAGGCACCTTAATCAACGCTGCTTCCAGGGCAAACAGCCGCAAACCGTTGGAAACAACCAGATCAGACCTGGAAGGCATTTGCTTCTGTTTGAGGTCATAGAGGGAGGTACCGAAAAGTAACTTCACGGTGTTGTTCGTCCCTTTTGGCGTATTAATAATGACTTGTTGCGGAATCACTGTGTTCTCCGCATATACCAAGAGTGACTGTTCCGCTGACAGGTACCAGTCAGCGCCAAACCGGTCTTCACAATAATCGGCGCAAAACTCCCAAAATGAGGCATACCAGGGTGTGGTGTCACCGGGGTCAGTACCGGGACTGGAAGAGATTAGCCATCCTCTGATAACATTCTTGAGAAACCCCAGCCGAATCAGACGCTCACGATGAACACGCGTAAGATCATGGGAGTGGAAGACCCGTTTCCCGTTTTTTTGAAGTTTGTATAACTCGGCCAGCGATTTCGCCAGTTTTTCGTTTGGTGTCGCCATTTCATCTCTCTCCACATCGTAAAGATACAAGTTTTAAATGTTGCGCAAATACAAGTATATAATGTTATTCAATGACAAGTCAATAACGCCGTGTGAGAACAAGTTTTTAGTGATGTTTTATGACAAGTCCGAGGCCGGCATACAAGAAAAATGTGCGAGGAATCGAAGAGGAAAGCCCCGGCGAAAAAAGTGCCAGGGAATTTGGAACGGCTATCGTTCGGTTTCATGGTAAATTCCTGTAAAATACATTTATGGATGTCCTATTAACTTCAGTCCCGTTAACTTTCATGGATGTCTTATTGACTCTTGCCATGACCTTTTATCTTCCCGGCGCCGGAGACCCCGGGTATGAACGATGACTTCCTCGCCTGACTGTGACGTGCTGGTTATCGGCGCCGGCAACGCTGCTTTTGCCGCGGCCCATGCGGCCCGGGAGCATGGCGCAAAAGTGGTGATGCTGGAGTGCTCGACGGAGGACGAAGCCGGGGGCAACAGCCGGTTTACCGCCGGCGCTATTCGTGTCGTCTATGACGGTGTGGAAGACCTCAAGAACTTTATGCCCGATCTCAGTGAAGAAGAGTTGGCAAATACGGATTTTGGTAGTTATACCGAAGACCAGTTCTTTGATGACATGGGCCGGATGACCGATTACCGGACTGAGCCTGACCTGTGTGAGTTGCTGGTGCGTAACAGCCGCACCACGTTGTTATGGATGCGCGCCAAGGGCATCCGCTTCACACCGATTTACGGTCGCCAGGCCTTCAAGGTTAATGGAAAATTCAAATTTTGGGGCGGTCTCACCGTAGAAGCCTGGGGCGGCGGCCCCGGTCTCATAGAGGCTTGGACAACGTCCGCAAACAAAGCAGGGATTGACATCCGCTATAACACGCGAGCCATGGAATTATTACACAAAGACGGACAGGTACACGGCGCACTTATACGCCACAATGGTCAGACAAACACAATTACAGCTCGCAGCATTGTTCTTGCCAGCGGCGGGTTCGAGGCCAATAGCGAATGGCGCACACGTTATCTGGGCCCCGGTTGGGACCTGGCCAAGGTCAGTGGCAGTCGTTACAACATGGGTGACGGCATACGCATGGCCCTGGATATCGGCGCCTCCCCGGCGGGCAACTGGTCCGGTTGCCACGCGGTGGGCTGGGACCGGAACGCGCCGGAATTCGGCGACCTCGCGGTAGGTGACGGCTTCCAGAAACACAGCTATCCGTTTGGCATCATGATCAATGCCAGGGGGGAGCGTTTCGTCGATGAAGGCGCGGATTTCCGTAACTACACTTATGCAAAATACGGCCGCGTCATCCTGGAGCAGCCGGGTAATTTCGCCTACCAGGTATTTGACGGCAAAGTCCTGCACCTGTTGCGGGACGAATATCGGATTAAACAGGTTACCAAGGCCGTTGCCGACACGCTGGAGGATCTGGTCGAACAGCTCGATGGTGTGGATGCCGGCCGCGCCCTGGCCCATATCAGGGGCTATAACGAGGCGGTGCAAACCGGGGTCACCTTTAACCCCAACATCAAGGACGGCCGGGGGACGGACGGCCTTGATGTCCCGAAGGCCAACTGGGCCAACACCATTGATACTCCGCCATTCCATGCTTACGGCGTTACCTGCGGCGTGACCTTTACCTTCGGCGGTCTGCGTATCGATACCGGCGCCAGGGTGCTGAATACGGATTATCAACCCATACCGGGACTGTACGCGGCCGGTGAACTGGTTGGCGGACTGTTTTATTTCAATTATCCCGGCGGAACGGGGCTGATGTCCGGGGCAGTATTCGGTAAAATCGCCGGTGATTGTGCTGCCCGCCAATCACTGGAAAGCTAAATCGATATTTGGGGTCAGAGTAAAAATACTCGGCAATAAATCAGCGCCACCTACCAAAATGACAGTATTTTTACTCTGACCCCAAATATCTGAACCGATACTGGAGAGTTAAATGAGTAATCATCTGGAACAGACAGTGTATGAGCGCCAGGGCTTCGGCCAGGGGCTTGAATTATTGCCGCCCGCCGGCCTGTTGATAGTGGATTTCATTAACGGTTTCGCCGACCCGGCGGTATTCGGTGGAGGGAATATCCGGCCCGCCATTGAGAAGACCCGGAAATTGCTGGCGCTGGCCCGCGAGCGGGGCTGGCTGGTCAGCTATACCCGTGTCGTCTACTCGAACGACAGTTCCGATGCGAACGTGTTTACCGACAAGGTGCCGGGTTGCCTGGAATTTACTGAAACGTCGGACCTGAGTCAGGTAGTCCCGGAGCTGCCCCCTGCCTCCGGTGACCTGATCATACGCAAGCAATTCCCTTCCGCGTTTTTCGGGACGCACCTGGCTTCATCCCTGGCAATGAATGGTATCAAGACCTTATTTATCACCGGCGCTACCACCAGCGGTTGTGTGCGCGCCTCGGCTGTTGATGCCATGTGTCACGGTTTCAAACCCGTCATCGTGGAAGATTGCGTGGGAGACCGTTCCGTTACGCAACACGAAGCCAACCTGTTTGACCTGAAAATGAAATACGCAGAGGTCATGCAGTTGCACGAAGTTGAAGCGTTGACCACACTTTAAAATGTAAACGCGAATGATTCACAACAATGTCCTGGGCACCTCAGTTCGCCGGCTTGAGGACCGCGGGCTGTTAACGGGCAGCGCCCGGTTCATTGACGACCTGCAACTGTCCGGAACCCTGTCCGCCGCCTTTGTACGCAGTCCTTACGCTCATGCGCTGGTCAATGGAATCGATACGGAAGCAGCCTCACAGGCGCCGGAGGTAGTAGCCGTGTTTACCTTGTCCGACCTGGCGCCCTGGCTTACCGACACGAGACTGGCTGCGGGTCTGCCCAGCGGGAGTTTTCGTCTCAAGGTCAATCCCGCAGTATTGGCCGGAGATGAAGTGGTTTACGTGGGCGAACCCGTCGCGGTGGTGATTGCCGCTTCCCGTTACGCTGCCGAAGATGCGGCCGACCTGGTGGAAGTGGACTACGAACCCCTGGACGCGGTGGCCGATTGCCGCCTCGCCTTAAACGCCGGCAGCCCTGTCGTCCACGAGAAACTCTCCCACAACCTGGTGGCCCAGTTCGATTTTGATTACGGTAACGTGGACGAGGCGTTCAAGTGCGCAGACCTCGTTATCGAGGAATCATTCCGGCTGCATCGGGGCGGTGCGCACTCCATTGAAGGCCGGGGTGTCGTCGCTCGCTACGACCCGGTGGCAGACCACCTGACCCTGTGGACCTCGACGCAACGCCCCCACGGGGTAAAACGTGTACTCTGCGACCTGCTTGGACGCAATGATGAGACCGTGCGCGTGGTCGCGCCCCAGGTCGGTGGCGGTTTCGGACCAAAGCTGGTGTGCTACCCGGAGGAGGTGGTGATCGCCTTGTCCGCGACACGCCTGCAACAACCGGTGAAATGGATACAGGATCGTTACGAGTATTTTCTCAGCACCACTCAGGAACGGGACCAGTACTGGGATGTCGAAATTGCGGTGGATAACGATGCCGCAATCAAAGCCGTGCGCGGCGCGCTGTTGCATGATCATGGCGCCTATACGGCCCGGGGCCTGAATGTCCCTTATGCCTCGGGGATCGCGCTGCCCCTGGCCTACAATATCCCGGCCTATCACCTCGATGTATATGCGGTGCTGACAAACAAGGTCCCCGTCACGCCGGTGCGGGGCGCCGGTCAGCCCCAGGGGGTATTCGTCATGGAACGGCTGCTGGATCGCGTGGCCGCCGGCTTGTCAATGGACCGGGCCGAGGTGCGCCGTCGCAATCTCGTCAGGCAGGAACAGATGCCCTGCCGGAAATTCATCAGGTTACGGGGTGATACTGAAGTTATCCTGGACAGTGGCGATTATCCGGCAACCCAGGCACTCGCGCTGAAACACGCCGACTGGGATTCATTCGGGCAACGACAGCAATCGGCCCGGGAACAGGGCCGGAATATCGGCATCGGCCTGGCGAATTTTGTCGAGGGAACCGGTCGCGGACCTTATGAAACGGTTACGGTACGCATTAATCCTTCCGGAAATGTTCTCGTGGCAACCGGAGCAACGGCCATGGGCCAGAGCACACAAACCATGCTGGCGCAGGTGGTTGCCGAACGACTTGGCGGCGACCCGTCATTGATTTCCGTCACCTGCGGCGATACGGACGCCACGGCCCTGGGCTTCGGCGGTTTCAACAGCCGCCAGACCGTCATCGCCGGCGCCTCGGCTCATGCCGCCGCCGGGGCCGTAAGAAACAAGGTGCTCAGGCTGGCGAGCCGTCTCCTGGAAGCGGCGGAACGAGACCTGGAAATCAACGGTCAAAACGTGTTTGTAAAGGATACGCGGGACCGGAAACTGACGTTTTCGGAACTGGCGCGGGCCGCGTCCGGCCTGCCGGGCTTCAAGTTGCCCGTGGCTGATACGGAACCGGGCCTGGAAGCCACGGAGAGCGTGATTATTGATGACATGGTTTATTCAAACGGGTCGGCCGTGGCGGAGGTGGAGGTTGATATCGACACCGGGCAGGTGACTATCCTGCGCTTTTTAATCGCTCACGATTGCGGTCGCAGGATCAATCCCATGCTGGTTGATGGGCAGATCACCGGCGCTATTGCTCACGGCATAGGCAATGCGTTGTTTGAATGGATGGGTTTTGACGAAAACGCGCAGCCCGTTACCACCACCTTTGCCGACTATCTTCTGGTATCGGCCGATAAAATGCCCAAAACCCGGTTGTTCCATCTTGAATCGAACTCCCCGTTTAATGAACTGGGCGTCAAGGGAGTGGGAGAGGCCGGTTGCATCCCGACTCCTGCCGCCATTGTTGCCGCGATCGAGGATGCGCTCACGCCCTTTGGCATGAAGATCAACCAGGTCCCGCTGACCCCGGCCGTACTCTGGGGCCTGATTCAATCCGCGTCGAAGAACACGGCGCCCGAACACTGGCGTTCAGCAGACATCGATAAAAACGCGTATAAACGGGAAGAATTGCAGTAAGCATAAGCCATGAAACCAGCCCCATTCACCTATCATCGCCCCGTTACTCTGGAAGAGGCCCTGACTATTCTCTCGCAGGTCGCCGGGGAAGACGGCCGCATCATCGCCGGGGGGCAAAGCCTGGTTCCCATGATGGCATTGCGACTCGCCCTGCCCGCCCACCTGGTGGACATCAATGAGATTGCCTCCCTGCAAGGGGTCGGGATAGATCAAGAGACCCTGGTGATTCACGCCCTGGCCAGACATGCCGATTTTCACCAACCCGCAGACTCCGGGCCACTCGGGCGACTGCTGGCGACAGTGGCAAATAACATTGCTCACTATCCGATACGCCAACGGGGTACCTTCTGCGGCAGTCTTGCCCACGCCGACCCTGCGTCCGAGTGGTGCCTGACAGCCATCACCCTGGGCGGAACCGTCATAGCCCAAAGTCGGGACGGTGTCCGGGAAATTCCGGCGGACAATTTCATCGAAGGCGCCATGACAACAACGCTTGAGCCTGAGGAAATGATTACCGCCGTGCACCTGCCCGCATCTGAACGCGCCGGACGCTTCGGGTTTTATGAATTCAACCGTCGCGCGGGCGACTTTGCCCTGGCGATGTGCCTGGTTACGTTTACATTGGAAGAAGGAAGGATGGCGGAAGTCCGCCTGGGTCTTGGCGGCGCAGAGGACACGCCACGGCGGCTGACGGAGGTAGAGGAAGTACTCCATAATAACCGGCTGACGGAGGAGAGCATAAAGGCGGCGTCTGAACTTGCCGCCGCCATGGTCACGCCGCTTGAAGATGCGCAGACACCGGCGGATTATCGACGCCATATCGTTAAAACCGTCGTGAGACGCGCGCTTGAAGCAGCACGGGATTCAGATAATGAACGCTAAACTCCCTGTCAGGCTGAATGTCAATTCAAGGGATTACCATGTTAACGTGGAGCCGCGGCAGACGCTGGCAGATGTAATCCGCGAGGAGTGCGGCCTGACCGGTACTCACGTCGGCTGTGAACACGGGGTATGCGGCAGCTGCACCATCATCGTTGACCATGTGCCGGTAAGGGCCTGCCTGATGTTCGCCGTGCAGGCAGAAGGGAAGAAAATCAGGACCATCGAAGACCTGGCTGACGGCGACACACTGCACCCGATCCAGCATGCCTTCAGCGACAACCACGCCCTGCAATGCGGTTTTTGCACTCCCGGGTTCATCATGCTGATTGCCGCAACGCTGGAACATAATCCCACACCGACCGATGAGGAGATCACCGGGATGCTCTCGGCCAACCTGTGCCGGTGTACCGGATATCAAAATATTTTCAACGCGGTAAAACAAATCGTGAGAGAATCAAACCGGTGATCCCGGCCACAGAGTTAAAGAACCGATTTCTCTGTGTCCCCTGTGGCAAAAACAAACGGCTGAGGATCCGAAAATACGCAGAATAATGAGGAAGAATACACATCAATGACCGATATTACAGAAACTTCCACCAGTCGATTTGTCCCAGTGGGGGGAGTGAACATTCATTACAATGACGTCGGTGAAGGTGAGCCGATACTTTGTCTCCACGGCGGCGGTCCCGGCGCAACGGCCTGGAGCAACTTCAAGCAGAACATTCCGGCTATTACCGGCGCCGACCGGCGTATGCTTATGATGGACATGCCGGGCTACGGCAAATCTGAATTCCCCGACGGTTCAATGGAGGACTTTTTTGATTTCATGGGCAAAATCATTGACGGTTTCCTGGCCGCGATGGGTATAGAGGACCCCGTGGACATCATCGGCAATTCCCTGGGGGGCCAGGCCGCCCTGGGGCTGGAACTGCATGACCCGGAGAGGATCAGACACCTGGTACTTATCGGCAGCCAACCTACTTCAGCAGGTATCGTGATTCAGCCGCAGCCCCAGGAAGCACTGAGCAACATCATCAAGTACTATGGCGGCGAGGGACCGAGCCTGGACAAGATGCGACGCCTGGTGGAAAGCCTGTTGTACGACTCCTCCCGGGTCACCGATGAAACCCTGCAGGAACGCTTCGAGGCAAGCCGGGACCCCGGACAGATGCGCTTGCTGGGCCTGCCGCATCGGGATCTCTACCCTGAACTGGCGCAAATCGCCTGCCCCACTTTGCTGATCTGGGGACAGGAAGACAAAGGCGGAGCCCTGGAAGTGGGCTTGCAGTTGCTGAAGAAGCTGCAAAACGCACGTATGCACATCTTCCAACGCTGCGGCCATTGGGCCCAGGTGGAACATCAGCAGGAGTTTGAACGAGTCGTACTGAACTTTTTCGGTTCTTGATCGTAGGACATATGGGGTCAGAGTAAAAATACTCAATAACGAACCAGCACCACCTGTCAACCCGACTGTATTTTTACTCTGACCCCAAATATTCACGGCGCCACCGAGTACATTCGGCAAAGTGTACCTGCCGACACCTGAGTGTAGCCAGTTTGAAAGTCTTATCTGTTTCTAAACCCCGGCATGATTGTGATAGCATATTTGAAGTCAGCATAAAAACACAAAGGAATAAGACCAATACATGAAATATATTGAACCCGCCAGCTTATCTGAAGCGCTCGAGATTCTCTCGGGAGACGATGAGGCTCGTTGTCTTGCCGGTGGCGCTACCCTGGTGGCAATGATGAATGCGGATCTGATCGAACCCTCGACGTTGATTGGATTGCGCCGTATCGATGAGCTTGCCGGGATTACTTTAACGGACGATCACATACGCATCGGCGCCATGACGACCCACGCGCAAATCGCCGGAGATGACCGGCTGGCCGGAAACGCGGCGGTCGTCAGGGATGCGGCCCGGCAGATTGCCCACCCGGCTATTCGTAACATGGGTACTATCGGTGGAGCCGTTTGCCACGCCGATCCTAATGCCGACTTTCCCGGTGCCCTGGTCGCGGCGAATGCCGTGCTGGAAGCGGCCGGTTCTTCGGGAATAAGACAGATCCCGGCTGATGAGTTTTTCCTGGATTACCTGGAAACTTCCCTGGAAGAAGACGAGATTCTCAGCGCGGTGATAGTGCCCGTGGCGCCTGCCGACAGTATGGGCAGGCACCTCAAATTCAGCCGGACCCACGGTGATTACGCCACTGTCTCCATCTCTCTGGTGTTAGTCATGAATGGTGACGCCTGTACTTACGCCAGGGTAGCCGTCGGTTCGGTGGGACCGACACCCATCCGCCTGGGTGAAGCCGATGCAATATTGACCGGCTCGACCCTGACTGATGAGATTATCAGACAAGCAGGTGACAGTCTGATGGAGGCCGCCGACCCCGTCGATGACGTGCGCGGCAGCGCAGGGTACCGGCGCATGATTATCCCGGGACTGTTGCAGCGAACCGTTGACGAGTTGCGGGCACTCTCATGATGGTCGTGGTGAGAAATGTGGACTAACAGCCGGCGGCAGTTTTTAAAACAGGCCGGCGGCGGAGCTGAGGACTGATCCAAGCTTGGTCGTTTACACCCGACCGGGTGCGGGAAGTATTGAACAGCTGATATTGACAACATGATCCACTATTAAACTACGGAGTATTTATGACTGATAAACAAGCCGTCACGCTGTCGATAAATGGCGACCCGTATGACGTGCTGGCAGACCCGCGGCATACCTTGCTTCAGGTGCTGCGCGAACAACTGTTCCTGACCGGTACCAAATGCGGTTGCAATAACGGGGTGTGCGGCAGTTGTACGATATTGATAGACGACCTGCCCATGCGCGCCTGCCTGACGCTGGCAGTGGCGGCTACGGACCGGGAGATCACGACCATAGAAGGGCTGGAGACGGATGGCGAACTGCATCCCGTACAACGAGCCTTCATCGAACACCAGGGTATGCAATGCGGATTTTGTACCCCCGGCATGATCATCGCCGCAAAAGCATTACTCGATAGAAACCCGGACCCGACGCTGGATGAAATCCGCGACGAGTTAAGCGGCAACCTGTGCCGCTGTACCGGTTATGTAAAGATTGCCGATGCGGTCCTGGCGCTGGTGGAAGGGAGACAAAGCCCCTCCGCCTCATGAAGGTGAAGGTATATTGTTTATCAACGTGGATAGACAGGATTTATGGGATTACGGCGCCTTCCATCCCGTGAAGGTGAAGAGTTGATTGTATTGGCGTTAATAAAAGAGGAACAGGCATGAGCATGCACATAGCAGAGAACGAGCAAGTTGATCACATTATCGGGGCCTCCGTCCCGCGCATTGAAGGGCCGGAAAAAGCGACGGGACGGGCCATATACTCCGACGACATCACCCGTCCGGGCATGTTGCACGCCGCGTTACTCGGCAGTCATTACGCCCATGCCAGGATCCTGTCCGTTGACACTTCCCAGGCCAAAGCGTTGCCCGGTGTCAAGGCCGTTTTGGTAGGTACGGACCTGCCCCATAACTACATCGGCATGTTTGTCAAAGACCAGCTTGCACTGGCGCGGGATAAAGTCCGCTACTGTGGCGATCCTGTTGCGGCCGTCGCGGCAACAGACCTGAAGACGGCGCGGCAGGCCCTGCGGCTTATCGAGATCGAATACGAAGAACTCGAACCCGTGCTGGATATAGAAGAGGCATTGAAACCCGGCGCGCCGGTTATCCATGAAAAACGCGCCGAGTATCCCACCATGTATGAATTGCCCGAGGAACCGAACGGCATCTGCTTCACCGAATTTATGGAAGGCGACCCCAACACGGCCTGGGACGAATGTGACGTTATCGTAGAAGACGAATACCTGGTGCCCGCCCAGTACCATGCGTACATGGAGCCCAGTTCGACGGTGGCTGAAGTGGACGGCAACGGCAAGGTCACGCTGTGGTCATCAACCCAGGGCGTTGCCCGCGTGCAGATGTACACTGCCCTGGCGCTGGGATTGCCCATGTCAAAGGTGCGGGTCATCGCCCCGCGCATAGGTGGCGGTTTCGGCGGCAAATGTGAATTTACCAACCAGCCGATTACCGCGCTGCTGGCACAGGCAACGGGCCGGCCGGTCAAGCTGACCTTTTCCCGGGAAGACGACATGA
This sequence comes from Gammaproteobacteria bacterium, assembly GCA_965248145.1. Classification (GTDB taxonomy): domain Bacteria; phylum Pseudomonadota; class Gammaproteobacteria; order Eutrophobiales; family Eutrophobiaceae; genus JAAXHV01. The sequence goes on from OZ252091.1 coordinate 3,479,007, forward strand.
CCATGATGAAGCGCCGTCATGGTGGCAAAATTTACATGAAGACCGGCGCCAAAAAAGACGGCTCCCTGGTGGCCCGTGACTGCCGGATTATTCTTGACGGCGGCGCTTATGCCGATGAAAGCCCGGAAGTCTCACCGGTGGCGGCTTTTTTCAGCCAGGGTCCTTACCGGATCCCGCACATGCGGGTGGAAGCCTGGTCGGTATATACCAACCTTTCCCGCGCCAGCGCCTTTCGTGGATTCGGCAACCCTCAGGCCACTTTTGCCAGCGAATCACAGCTTGATGACCTGGCGGACAAACTGGCTATGGACCCACTCGAACTGCGCCTCAACAACGCGCTCGAACAGGACGACAAGTTTTTCTGCGGCAAAACCATTGAGAAGGCCACCATGCGGGCCTGCCTGGAAAAAGTGCGGGACGCCTCAGGCTGGGCTGGTAAGCGGCTAAGCGACAAACCAGCCAAACCCGGTAAGAAACGCGGCATCGGCATGGCCGGTATGAGCCATATCTGCGGTTTGGCCGGAGCCGGGGCCAATGTGTTGCTGAACGAAGACGGCACTGTCACATTGAACTGCGGCGCCGTCGATATCGGCCAGGGTTCGGACACTATTTTCACCCAGATCGTGGCCGGCGCCCTGGCACTGAATATGGAGCAGGTCAATTTTGCCGCGCCGGATACGGATTCATCACCCTATCAGTTCCAGACGTCCGCGAGCCGCAATACCTACGTCATCGGCAACGCGGTGAAAAAAGCCAGTGAAGACGTCCGGGAGCAGGTTTACCGTCATGCCGGGGAAATTCTGGAGTGCGACACAGCGGACCTGGAACTCAGGCAGGGTGGAATAGTCGGGGTAAAAGGAGTGCCGGACGCGGCGTTGCCGTTTATCGCGATCGCCGGCAGGGCGCTGTGGCAAAAGGGCGGGCCGATCATGGGTACCCATAACTGGCTTTACACACCCCAAGACCGCATGGATCCCAAGCGGATGCTACTCAGGGGGTTTGCCCTGATGCCCGACGGTATCGGCATTTTTACCTTTGGGGCGCAGGTTGCCGAGGTGGAAGTGGATGAGGTGACGGGACAGGTGGAAGTGCTTGAGTACTGGGCCGCCCATGACGTGGGTCGCGCTATTAACACCGCTTCGGTGGAAGGCCAGATACAGGGCGGGATCGTGCAGATGCTGGGTTATGCCCTGACCGAAGAGATGTTATGGGACAACGGCCGCCTGGTCAACCCGACCATGATGGATTACAAGATACCCGGCATGGCGGACGCGCCTTATAAAATTCATCCGTTACTGATTGAGACGCCGGAGGAATCAGCGCCTTTCGGCGCCAAGGGCGTCGCCGAGATTTGCGCGGTCGGGCCGGCGCCTGCCATCACCAACGCAATCAAAAACGCAGTCGGCGCGCGGGTGAACCAGATACCAGCCACACCGGAACGGGTGCTGAGGGCTATGCAATCCGCAGATGACGCAGATTAACGCAGATAATAAAACATAAAAAGCCACAGAGAACACAGAGTTTTAATATACAATCTTCAACAGGTCTGCATGGGCTTTTGCTGTGCGCCTTCCACTGGATTCCAACATTCCAGGGCCTGCCCTGGAAATGTTATTGATCCAGGGTCAGGCTTATACAATAAGGAAAGTTGTATACTGGATTCTGGCATTCGCCAGAATGACGACCGGCAGGCCTGTTTTTCTCTGTGTACTCTGTGCTCTCTGTGGCATAACAAAATAAATCTGCGGTAATCTGCGGATAACAATTTATGAAAGTTGAAAAGACATTTACTGTGCAGGCGTCCCCGCAAACTGTATGGGATTTTGCAAAAGACCCGGAAAAGATGGCGCCGTGTATCCCCGGCTGCAAAGAGATCAGCGCGGTCGATGCAAGCCACTACAAAGCCCGCGTGGCCGTCAAGGTAGGCCCGATCTCGGCAAAATTCAACCTGGACCTGGAAATTATCGAAGAAACGCCTCCCGTGGAGATCATTTCCAAGACCCGTGGAGAGGAAGGCACCCGGGCCAGCATGTTGACAGCGGACAATGTCGTGCGGTTGACCGCCAATGACGACGGTTCCACCGAGGTCTATTGCAGTTCGGAATCATCCATCACCGGACGCCTCGGCAAATACGGGGCGGGCATGATGATGAAGAAAGCCGATGCAATCTGGGAAAAGCTGGCCGAAAACGTCCGCGATAAAATAGAGGGAATGGATTAAGGGAAATCTGACTTAATCAGAGGTTCCCTTATTCAAAACACCTGTTGAGGTACGGTATGGCAACCAATTCACTTTCACCGGAATTACGTCAGGAGTCGGACTCCACACAGCTACTGGTCGCCCTGATTATAACCGGCGTACTCGGGGTAGCTTCGTTCCTGGTGCTGCCTTCCATTGTTCTCGGGCTTGTCTCCGACCTGGGTTTCTCTGAACGCCAATTGGGGAGGATATCAACGTTCCAGTTGTTTGGGCTTGGCCTTGGTTCCGTGGCCAGCGTTATATTGCTGAAATACCTGGACTGGAGGAACCTGGCGCGTTTGGGACTGGCGCTGCTTTTAGCCAGTGATTTTGCCTGCACGTTTACGGAGGATTTTGTCCTCCTGTCAGTATTGCGGTTCAGTTCGGGATTTGCCGGCGGCGTGTGCGTGTCCTTCGCTGCTTACGGCCTGGGGCAGACCCTTGATATGGACAGGAATTTCGCCCGTTTCATCACCACACAAGTGGGCTTTGCCATCATCGCCGGATTTGCTTTCCCATCCGTACTCGACTTGGCCGGTCTGGATGGAATTTTTATTATTCTTTGTATATTGGAACTGGCGGCCCTGGTTCTCGTCTCCCGCTTCATTCCTCCGATACGCTGGGAAAGCGCCGCGCCGGGTAAGGGTAATGATAAATTTCACTGGGGGATGTGTATCCTGGTATTGGTGGGGATCATCTTTTTTTTCACGGCCATAGGAGGCTTCTGGACCTATATTGCGCCAATCGGCATAGATGCGGGGCTAACCAAGCAGCAAACCGGCAACGCGGTGAGTACGGGTCTTTTTGGCGGTCTGATTGGCGCTTATTGTGCCGCGGCGTTGAACGTAAAAATCGGCCGGGTCGTGCCGCTGACGGTGTCACTGGGTATGCAGTTGGTTGCATTGTTAATTCTTTACCAGGAATTTAACTATCCTGTCTTTATTGTCGCGAGCCTGCTGTTTTGTTTTGGCTGGTATATGTATGTTCCCTATCAATTTGCCTTGCTGGCGGCGTTTGACAAAGACGGCAGGCCCATGCTGCTGCTTAATGCCGTTGCCGGTCTGGGGTCGGGATTAGGGCCGGCTATTGCCGCGAGCCTTCTCGTCAGTGGTTTCTCCCGGGTATATATTGTTTGTGCCGTGTTCCTGTCCTTGTCATTGATGGGAAACCTGGCGGCAATCGGCCTGGGGAAAGGGCATTTGTGAACAGGCATTCCCGGTTACAACCACCCCGTGGAGGGCTGGACGCGGGATAGATTTCTGCATTGAAATAGCGTTTAGTTAAAACAGAGGCTGAAAATCATGGCTGACACACCTGATCTATCAATCAAAGAGATGGAAGATAATATAGACGGCTCAAACAAGCGCCTGGAGCCGTATCCCGATTACCTGAAGGCGGAACTGGGCCTGCGTAACCATTGGTATGCCGCTTTGTTCGGCCAGGAACTGGAAGAAGGGAAATGTCAGGGTGAAATGGTGATGGGCGAACGCATCCTGTTTAAACGGGTTGACGGCAATGTGTACGCCATCGCCGACCGCTGCCCTCACCGCGGCGCGGCGTTTTCCGCTCGGCCTGAATGTTACACAAAAAACACGGTGACCTGCTGGTTCCACGGCTTCACCATCGACGTGCGTGACGGAACGCTGGTGCAGGTCATTACCGACCCGGACAGTAAGCTGATCGGCAAACTCAAACACAAGACTTATCCGGTCAGGGAGATCAACGGGGTTATCTTTGTCTTTATAGGCGATATGGACCCTCCGCCCCCCATAGAGCAGGACCTGCAACCGAAATTTTTACGGCCCAAACTTGCTTTCCACCCGGTTGCCCGCAATAAATTCCGGGCGAACTGGCGCATTGCCGCGGAAAACGGTTTTGACGCCGCCCACTTGTACGCCCATCGTAACGCCGGTGTCTTCGATTTTACCGACGCCAGCATGCCTCTTTCCAGTTTTCCAAAGACACCGGATTCACTGGAGATCATCGATAACGACCAAGGCCCCTGGGGTATTGTCAAGCTGGACGACCACACAATATGGACAACGGAAATTGAAGGTACAACAGTCAACGCGGTGAACCTGGACCCGGACAATATTCCTTCAGCGGATATTCCCCAGGAAACAATCGTGGGCATGTTTCTCCCCTGCGGCCTGGAAGTAGATTGGTGGCCGGCCCCTGGGGTGCTGCACTTTGAATGGTTTACGCCCATTGATGAGGATCATCACAGCTATATGATCTGCCATGCCACCGAGGTAAACTCAGTGGAGGAAGAAGAGGCCTTCTACAAGACTTGCCGGGAAGAATACATCCCCGTCACCTGGAAGGCGGCAACGGATCAGGTAGCGCCCATGGGGGACAGTATTGAATGGGGCTTTAACAATTTCGATGCCTTCGGACGGGAACAGATCCACCACGTCTATCAATATGAAGACTTCTGGCACCAGGAAAAACTGATACGTCCCGACATTACCGTGTCGAAATGGCGCTTGCTCGCCAACAAGCGCATGCGCGGCATACAACGACGCCAGGGCTGGGCCGGGACACGGGGTTGGTCGCCGGACGGCAACAACTACGACCCGAAGAAAACCTGGTGAATCTATAACAATGAGAAGAGATTGGTTATGACTGATAAAACCGAATTGTCGGTAAAAGACCTGTTCGGCCTGCAATACTGGCCGGCCTTGCCTGCTTTCCTGATTTCCACGGCAGATGCTGAAGGCAAGCCACACCTGGCGCCCTACAGCCTGGTGTTCTTTCCATCCTATACCAACGTTGCCGAAGACGATGACACGCCCAAGATCATTTCACTGGTCATCGGCGATTACGATACCTTTGCCGGCGCCAAAGAATCACGGACCTATCAAAACATCACGAATACACACCAGTTCGTCGTGAACGTGCCTTCCGCGAAAATAGTCAACCAGTTGAACACCACCGTGTTCCCGGCGCCGGATAAATTTGCGGCTTCAGGACTGACACCCGAGCCTTCGACAAAAATAACCGCGCCGGCCGTGGCCGAATGTCCGGTTAACTACGAATGTGAACTACTCCGGGTAGAAGAACACCGCTGGTTGGGTGAAGTGATACACGGGAAAGTCGTCGCAGTACGGGTCGATACGGGCCTGCACAACATACCCGCCAAGGAACGCATGACCTCCCTGGCGCCCGTTTTCCATTACGCTTACGACCACTACAACGGCACCTACTACGGCCTGGGAGACGTGTTGCTGGAAGAGATAGACGACGAATAAGATATTTGGGGTCAGAGTAAAAATACGGCTGCTTTGCCAGATAGCGCTGACTGATTGTCGGGTATTTTTACTCTGACCCCAAATATCATTGTACTGCTTGAAGTCTTTGAGAAGAAAACTGGTAGAACTCCAAAACAAATAATTGATGTGTGCATAAAACGAATGAAGGCGTATGACGATGAAACCAGGTAAACAGAAAAAACTTGAAAAAGCGGGTTGGAGGATTGGTTCAGCTGATGAATTTCTGTCCCTTTCCCCTGCGGAATCAGCCTATATTGAAATGAAACTGGCATTATGTGATTCAGTCAAATTGAGACGAATGAAAAAGCGCCTTAGCCAAAATGAATTTGCAAAGTTAATTTCGTCCAGTCAATCACGCGTAGCCAAGCTTGAAGCAGGCGATCCATCTGTATCCTTCGACCTGATAATGAAATCTCTATTAAGTCTTGGCGCTTCCAAAAAAGATGTGGCTAAACTGATTGCAGCCAGCGAATAATATGGCTCAACCAATATCGCACTACGCCAACCGGTACTCAGAATGATTATTGAAAACCAGGAACAAATCACTCAGGTCGTACTAAACGAACTGCAACGTATCGAGGAGCCTCGTCTTAAGGAACTTCTATCTGCCGTAGTACGGCATTTGCATGAGCTCGCCCGTGAAGTACAACTGACGGAGGCAGAATTTCGTCAGGCCTGCGCTGTTATCGCGAAAGCAGGGCAGTTGACTGACGTAAGCCATAATGAAGTGGTACTACTGGCCGGTACTTTGGGTATATCGTCATTGGTGTGTCTCCTGAACAACGGATGTGGGCAGACTGAAACGACGGCCAATTTGTTAGGCCCATTCTGGCGTGAACACTCGCCACTGACAGAGAACGGTGGGTCAATCGTACGTTCGCCCACAATCGGAACGCCGCTCTTTGTGACTGCGACGGTCAAAGATAGCGCTGGAAACCCGATCATCGATGCAGAAATTGATGTCTGGAATACGTCAGCAGAAGGCTTATACGAGAATCAGGACCCCACTCAGGCTGATATGAATTTACGCGGCAGATTGCACACGGATGAAAACGGCCAAATCAATTTTCGCACCGTGAAACCCGCGGCTTATCCGGTTCCCGTGAATGGCCCGGTCGGTGACCTGCTCAAAGTGCAGGGTCGCGCCAATATGAGGCCGGCGCACATGCATTTCCTTATTCACAAACCAGGTTATAAAACACATATTTCACAGGTGTATGTCAATGGTGACCCCTACCTGGAAACCGATGCGCAGTTCGGCGTCACCCGGGCGCTGATCGGTGATTATGTTTATCACGAAAACGAAACGGCGCCGGACCCTGAAGTCACCGGACCCTGGTTCTCCCTGGATTTCACTTTTACTATAGAGCCGGGCGATGATGCAATGCCGAAAGCGCCGATTTCAGGAAGAGTAGAAGGCAACCAAAGGCCGCAGCAGGAAGTTTGGGAACGATTGTTGCGTTAAACAACTTAACCTATCTATGACATCAGCAGGCTGTCTGGTGATTAACGCTACTTGTAAGGAAGATAACGATTTTGAAATTGTCGGCATACTCAAACAGGAGGTCTATTGGAATTTACGGAGCAAATAATAACATCAACCTATTTTTGTTATATTTCAAGATGGGGTATTTTTGTAACTTATTGTTTTTACTTACCTTAAGGAAGAAATCATATTTTCTTGTCTCGTTTTCCATGCTTGCGGCAGTTGGACAATGATATAAAATCTGATATAAATCAACTAGCTATATATATCCCTATATATTTGATAGTTCGACCGATTTTCCCTATAATTGAATATCCAGTGAGTTTACATTAACTTACTGAACCTCGGGAGAAAAATACCATGATTGCAAAGAGAGGCTCCAAAACGGCAGAGCTTGCTACTATTCGTGAATTTCAAGAGATAGACATCAGCAAAATTTCCAGTCCCGTGCTTGTCGAACTGATCGAGGAAGTACGTAATGAAGAAGTGACAATGGCAACACAGCTATACAATAGGACGCATAATCGGCATAACCGCGGCCGCTAGCCGGTATATCTCACAGAGGACATTATAATCGTGCCAGATTATTGGCGCTCGCCAGCACAGGCTTTAATATGGACGGGGCGTGGCGACCAAAAGCACAGGCATTAGAAAAATCTCGGGTGGGCCGCCAGCAGTGATAGAAATAGATACGGTTCTCATTAAAGCCGTGAGCCGTTGCAACATCAATTGCAGCTACTGTTACGTCTACAATATGGGAGATACGAACTGGGCGAATATACCCAAGTACATGTCTCGAAAGACGATCGAAGCGACAGTACTGGCTGTCAGTGAATTAGCACGCACGCAACAACGTCGTTTTGCTGTGGTGCTCCATGGTGGTGAGCCTCTATTGCTAGGTCAGGAAAAACTTGCTTTTCTACTTTCAAGACTGCGTTCTGTTCTGCCAGTTGAATATCCATTGAGCATCCAGACTAATGGTATGTTGATCACCGAAGAAATGCTTGATGTATGTTCCACCTACCATGCAAACCTAGGTATCAGCATTGATGGACCGAAATACCTTCACAACCGTCACCGCGTTGGTCATCAGGGTGAGGGTACGTTCGACAGAGTTTTGGCAGGTATTGAATGTTTGCGAATACATCGGGCCGCGGAACAGCTTTATGCAGGGTTGTTAGCTGTCATTGACCCGACTTCCAGTCCTAGTGAGGTATACCATTTCTTCAAAGCTATTGGAGCGCCAAGCATCGACTTTCTTTATCGCGACGGAAATCATTCTCAGTTGCCTTATGGCAAAACGTCGTTTCAATCTACGGAGTATGGCCTGTGGCTTGCCGAGTTGCTGGACGTCTATCTCGCAGATCCGACACCCATCCGCATACGTCTACTTGACGATATGATAAAACTCATCCTAGGTGGCCGAGGAACAAAGGAAGGGATGGGAAACGCTGAGTTTGGTATTGTCATCATCGATACAGATGGTTCGATAAGAAAAAACGACACCCTCAAGAGTAACTTTAATGGCGCTGATCATTTTGAACAGCGATGGTCAGTACATAAGCATCACTTCACCGATTTGACAGGCACAGTTGAGTTTGAAACATACCATTCCCTCCAACGCCCAACCGCTTCTGCGTGTCTTTCCTGTCCTGAATTGCACGTGTGCGGAGGCGGTATGCCTGTAACCCGCTGGCAGAACAGCAATGGTTACGATAACCCTTCTGTATATTGTGCTGACCAACTCTTGCTGATCGGCCACATTCGCAACCGGCTCACTGCTCTTATGGCTGCATAAGTTGCATGAATATACCATTACGGTTATCAACCGTTAACGTATTTTCTGAACCATTTCGCTACTTGGTCTCTCCAGAAGCCCTCTGCCCTGACGTGAGTCACAGTGTACTGGAATGGCTTGAAGCCCATGAACTCTGGACACTGGTAGAAACTGACTTTTACGAACAATTTGAATTCAGTCTATGGGACGTTAAACTCCCATCGGAGCTTTCATTCTTGCGCGCGCCTGGTTTTTTAGCTGCAATTAAAATAAAGATTGAAAAGCTGTTTGAAATATCTCTGAGTGATCGACTCGATATTACGGCGCACAAACTAATTCCGGGTCAACGGATCCGCCTCCATAACGATTTTATTCCCGGTGCTGAGACACATCGGTTATTTGTCCAATTCAACCGTGAATGGCATGATAATAATGGCGGGCTACTTGTGTTGTTCAACAGCTCTGACCCGACTGATATTCATAAGGTTTTCCAACCATTACACAACAGCGCATTTGGCTTTGCTATATCACACACCTCAAATCATGCCGTATCCACACTCCATGTGGGTGTACGCTTTACACTTGTCTTTTCGTTTTATGCGCAGAAAAAAATTGTATAGCGTTCCTGATAGGATCAAGGCTTCTCTAACAAACCTACAATCAGTTCCTTGGTTGCCGCAACTGACGCCTACGCTCGTAGAAAACGCCGAGGAAACTTTACATTCTCGCACAGGCATTTCGGCTCCAGGCTACGGAACGGGGCGCGTGTTAGCTGGTCAATCTGATACACCACGCTATATCACAGCATATCTGCCAATATGTCCGAATATAAAGAACACACCAGCCATGTTGATAGAAATTCTAACGCTAGAAGACAGACATCGATACAACGATATAGGTCTCGATTTCTATACTGCGGATGAAACAAAGCATCCTGCTGTATTCAACTGCTTGCAAGAAGCTGTCAATCTCTTGCGTTATGAGCCGACGTTACAAACAACGATTACGGCCCTGGTAAGGGTTTGTCACGTTCTGAAACCCGGAAACGATGATTACGATGTGAGCCACAGCGACCCTGAAATACCGTTTTCCATATTCGTATCCATTCCCCAGGAGCGCAGATCAAACGATGTTTTACGCGTTGCCGAATCCATCGTACATGAAGCGATGCATTTACAATTAACGCTTATAGAGTTCGACTTACCTCTTGTTGATATGTTTTCCTCTACCCATTTTTCTCCTTGGAAAGATATGTTCCGTCCCTCTCAAGGAGTGCTGCATGCATTGTACGTTTTTCGGGTCATCGATAGATTTTACGAACGATTGCAGACCCTTTCCATGCTTTCTGTCTCTGAAGTGAGTTATATAAACAACCGGCGTGAAGAAATCTCTCGGCAGATTAGTGAGATCGGAAAGTTCAAGGAATGTCCGGCACTCTCGACATCAGGCTCTGAATTTGTGCGGAGACTCATGACCTCAGAAAATCCTGGGTCATCGAACTGAATTGGGCTTTAGGACCGATGGCTGTTTTGAGGTATTCTTTGGCCCTCTTGGTCTGGTCTTGCATATTTGGATTATCGGAATTCTCTTCTGCAATAATGAGATCGCGGAGAACTTCTAAAACAGTCAACCGTTCTCTCCGAGACTCCTGTAAGTCAGGCCTTCTTAATTTCAAACTTTCGATTGTTTTTAGTCCCCGCTCTGTAACATGTCTAGGTTCTTCCCTGTGAAAAAAAATGTGTTCTCGTGGATCATCTATCGCAGGATTGATGATAAGCGGTTTTTCGTCTTGAATGTTGTCATGATGGCTACGTGCGCGCATGGTTTCATCCTCAAGAGGAAACAAGGTACTTTTATTGTTGTTGCAGACAGTGCAACTCACCAATAAGTTGTCCCAATCATAAGCAAGCCAGTAATATCCAGGATATTCTTTATTTGATGTATCAGACTGCTTTACTGCCCCTTTTGGACGGTAATGTTCTACATTTCTATAGGAAGTAGCGCCAAACTTTGCTTCGCAATAACAGCATTTACCATGTTGTGCATTAAATTGAACTTGCTGCACGCTCTTGTAGATTGTGTTCTTGACCTGAAACTTTTGTTCGCCGGAACGATATCCAGCAGGGTCATTGTCATAAGCAACTTCATCTTTCCTGGTTTGTGCAGCGCCTTGCTTCAAAAGCGTATTTGGAAGCTTAGATGGCTTCTCTATCCGTATCATAGCTCCTGAGAATTTTGTTCCTCAATAAGTGTGGCTGCCTGTCGAATAATCTCCATGGCCTTGTTATCCTCATGGCTACCGGTCGGTAGATTGTCCAATTCCACATTCAATGCTTGCAACCGTTGCTCTTCCGATGGGGTCCGCTTTTTTTTGTTCAACAAACTATACCGTTCATCAATCAACTCTTGGATACGAGGGCTGCGTGCAGGTACGCCGAACAGTTCGCTGGTAAGAATCTGATCCGTACGCCAGCCCTCTACAAAATGGGGTCGATTCTCAATCTCTACCTGACCATCTTTCTGCTGGAGTACCACAAGATTGGCGTCCGTAGCAGATTGCACCATCAAAGGGCTGTGCGCAGTGGCGATAAACTGTGTTTTAGGAAAGTGCTTAGTCAGGTACGTCACAAGTTGATGTTGCCAACGGGGATGGAGGTGAAGATCGATCTCATCCACCAGTACGACAGCTGGTTCAGCCAAAGGATCTTTACTCTCTGGATAGCGCTCGTAAAGTCTGATGGCAAGGTCAAGCACCCAGGCTAACGTTGTCTGGTAGCCCAGGCTCAGGCCGGAGAGCGGAACAATACCATAGGGAGTATTAAACCGAACACCACTTTGCTCACCAGCATGACCCATGACCTTTGGTCCTAGAATTCGTACGCTATTTTCATCTGAAACGTCGGGAAGGACGGCCGCAAAAAGCTGTTTTATTTTCTGTAATCGCTTCTTATGCCCCTTATTTTTCAACGCAAGGTAGTCGAGATTCAATAGAATCTCTTCAGCATCGTACAGTTCTGCTGAACTTGAGAACAACGACACAACTGGGTCAGCAAGCTCGCTATTGTCCAAGTTTGAGGCGCCCATGTGACGCGCCGCTCCATAGGCAAATAAAGGTAGGTCGATGAGGGCAAGATCATTTAAGTCACCAGTGACCCGATTTGTCACTAGTTTGTAAACTTGCAATCGACTATCCTCTCCCTCCATGCAGATGCCTGTTTTTATGCTATCCACCCCTGTTTCTAGTCCAGACTGCCCTGTATCCGCCCCCTCAAGACTTCGATCGACTGTCAGGGTTGCTTTGAGATTAAGAGTAACTTTATTTCCTGCTCTCAATAAAGATTCGAGAACCTCGTTTTCTTCGTTCGCAAGAGCAGGTTGGATCTTTGTAGGCTTATCTTCCTTGCCGGTACCGAGCGGAACAGGTCGCATCCATGCCAAACACTGGAGCAACGTTGTCTTACCTACACCGTTATCCCCTAGCAGCAATGTCCAGCGAGCAGGCCGGCCCTGATCATCCGTAAGTACCAATACTTGTTTCTCCCTAAAACAGCGTACATTCTCCAACTCAAGAGTACTGAAGTAGATCAAAGGCCGCTGTCCGGGATTAGTCACGAGTAACTTCTTTACCTCAATATTTTAAGAATAAATAGTCGTCTTTATAGAGCCGTGTAAACAACCCCTGAATTCCTGTACAGTTTAATTGGCGCGCCCGGAGAGATTCGAACTCCCGACCGCCTGGTTCGTAGCCAGGTACTCTATCCAGCTGAGCTACGGGCGCACAGGCAAGAGTTTCCTACTATAATGACTCACCTCCATGAAAGCAATGATATTAGCTGAAGTCGCCACGTTGGAAACCAGCAGGAATCCTTTGCAACTGGTGGATTTGCCGGCGCCGGAACCAGGTCCGGGTGAGATACTTATCAGGGTATCCGCATGTGGCGTCTGCCATACGGAACTGGATGAGATCGAGGGTCGACTCACACCTCCCAGGCTCCCCGTCGTCCCGGGTCATGAAGTTGTCGGTGTGATTGATAAACTCGGCAAAAATGCCCGGGATTTTGAACCGGGTGCACGCGTCGGCGTCGGCTGGATCCATCATTCCAGCGGCGGGCAGGATGAAAACCTGAGTCCCGAATTCCGGGCAACTGGGAAAGACGTCAACGGCGGGTATGCCGAGTATATGACCGTCCCCGAACAATACGCTTACCGCATCCCGGATATTTTCACCGATGAACAGGCCGCGCCGCTATTGTGCGCCGGCGCCATCGGTTACAGAGCATTGAAGCTGGCATGTATCAACGATGGCGATCGACTGGGTCTGACGGGGTTTGGTGGTTCGGCCCACCTGGTTCTGCAGTTGGCCCGTTACCTGTACCCGAATACGGATGTTTGTGTATTCGCCAGGGACGCATCTTCCCGTGAATTTGCCTTGGACTCCGGCGCGGCCTGGGCCGGTGACAGTTCCGATACCTGCCCTGCCCCTCTACACGCCATTATCGATACCACGCCTGCCTGGAAACCGGTGGTGGATGCGATGAGGAACCTGCGACCGGGGGGACGCCTGGTGATTAACGCCATTCGCAAGGAAGATAACGACAAGGATGCTCTGATACGGCTCGACTATAATATACACCTGTGGCGTGAGAAAGAGATAAAGAGCGTCGCCAACATTACCCGGTGGGATATCCGGGAGTTCCTGGACATCGCCGCAGCCATTCCGATTCGGCCAAAGACCGAGAGCTACCCGCTTGAGGATGCCAACAAGGCATTACTGGAATTGAAATTCAAGCCGGTAAAAGGCGCAAAAGTGCTGGTACTCTAGACGTGTCGTTCCGGCGAATGCCGGAACCTGGTTAACAACCTTCCTTACTGTTTATAAGGACATTGTATTGACTGAGTCCCGGCTTGCGCCGGGATGACGGACTGTCGGGATGACGGACTGTCGGGACGGCGGAGTGCCGGGACGGCGGAGTGCCGGGACGGCGGAGTGCCGGGACGACGGCAGGGGCTCAGAACAACCCGGTGATGTTGCCGTCGGCGTCCACGTCGATCTTTTCGGCGGCAGGGACTTTCGGCAATCCCGGCATGGTCATCATGTTGCCGGCGATGGCCACGATAAAGCCCGCTCCGTTTGACAGCCTGACTTCACTGACTTCCACATTGTGTCCCTCCGGCGCGCCGCGTACCGTGGGGTCGGCGGTAAAGGACATCTGGGTTTTTGCCATACATACCGGAAAACTGCCGTACTCCCGACCCAGTTTATCAATCTCCGCTCGCACCTTGCTGTTGGCGGTGACGCTGCCGGCGCCATATATCTTTCCGGCGACTGCCTCAATCTTTTCCCACAGGGAAACACCGTCCTCATAGACGTAACTGTGGTTGCCGGGATTGTTGTCGACAACGTCCGCAACGGTATTTGCCAATTCCTCGGCGCCGGCGCCGCCGTCGGCCCAGTGTCGGGCAACCACTGCCTTGCCGTCCAGCGCCTCCACCCGGCTTTTCAGCATCTCAATCTCCGCGTCGGTGTCGTTGGTAAAATGGTTGATGGACACGACACAGGGCAGCCCATAATGCGTCTGGATGTTATTCAGGTGCCGTTCCAGGTTGACCAGGCCCTTGTCCAGCGCCTCCAGGTTCTCCACGTTTAAATCCTCCTTGTTGACGCCGCCGTGGTATTTCATGGCCCGGATGGTGGCTACCAGCACCACGGCCGCGGGCTTCAGTCCCGCCATGCGGCACTTGATGTCAATAAACTTCTCCGCGCCCAGGTCCGCGCCGAACCCGGCCTCGGTAATCACGTAATCCGCCAGCTTCAATGCTGTCTTGGTCGCAGTCACACTGTTGCAACCATGGGCAATGTTGGCAAAAGGCCCGCCATGCACCAAGGCCAGGTTGTTTTCCAGGGTTTGCACCAGGTTCGGTTTGATCGCATCTTTCAGCAACGCCGCCATTGCCCCGTGGGCATTCAGGTCGCGGGCGTGGATCGGTTGTCTGTCTCCACGGGTATAACCGATAACAATATTGCCAAGCCGTTCCTTCAGGTCGGCAAGGGACGTCGCCAGGCAGAAGATGGCCATGACTTCGGAGGCAACGGTGATGTCATAACCGTCTTCCCGGGGGAAACCATTCGCCGTACCGCCAAGGGAGATGACGATTTTACGCAATGCCCGGTCATTCATGTCCACGACCCGCTTCCAGGCAATCAGCCGAGGGTCAAGATTCAACCGGTTGCCATGATTGATATGGTTATCGAGCATCGCCGACAACAGGTTGTGCGCAGCGCCTATTGCGTGAAAATCACCGGTAAAGTGCAGGTTGATGTCTTCCATCGGCACAACCTGGGCATAACCTCCACCGGCGGCGCCGCCCTTGACGCCAAAACAGGGACCGAGAGAAGGTTCGCGCAGGCATATCAGGGTCTTTTTGCCTATCCTGTTCATGGCATCACCCAGGCCGACCGTGGTCGTGGTCTTGCCCTCCCCCGCCGGCGTGGGGCTGATGGCGGTGGTCAGGATCAGCTTGCCGTCGGCCTTGTCTTTCAGGCTGTCGATGTAATCCAGTGACAGCTTGGCCTTGTAGTGGCCGTAAGGCTCCAGGTGTTCACTGCCTATGCCGTACTGTTCCGCGGCCAGATAAATGATATGTTTTTTGCTTGCCTTCTGGGCAATCTCTATGTCTGATAACATCGAAATAGTCCTCAATGGTAGTTATTGTCTTCCTGTCAATGGCATATTATATCCATAGACGGGAATTAAGTATAAGGAGAGTGTTTTCCAATATAAAATAAGCCTGAAATAGTCTGCGGTCCGCCTGTCAACAAGCAGGTTTGTCCTGCATGGAAAATAAAGCATGATATAGTAGTAGATCTAAAATGGCGGGACAGGAATTCAATACTGGTGAATTAAGGAAGATTAATGCCAACAATACTAATGCAATCAGGATGGTGACTTTTCTTTTACGCGAATGAAGGAAATGAGCCCGTCCATATTCATTGCCAAAAAGGCGGAAGGGAATGTAAGTATTGGATTGATATAGACACTTTTAATATTCAGGAGGATTACGCTTTCGGGTTATCTCCCCGAGACAAGAGACAGATCGGGAAAATTATATTTGAACATTATGATCACATTATGGAGCAATGGTATGAGTTTCAAGAGAGACGGCAATAATGAATAAATATCACAGGGTGGAAAGTGTTCGTATAGAACATGGCTGCATCAGCCTGGTCGTAGATGGCAGGCCCATCCAACACAAGCTGGAAGAAACTTCCAGGTTATTGGCAACCGCAAAGGAAGAAGAACAGCAGACATTTGAAATTTCTCCTTCCGGCTATGGCATTCACTGGCCCTTGATTGACGAAGACCTTTCGATAGACGCCCTCATTGGCATCGCGCATAAACCGAATTCCAAGAGAAAAAGTGCCTAGTGAAGACAAGAGCACTGAACGGGGTCAGGTCGCACATTGCACACGCAAAGAAATGAGTGTGAAGCTGTGACAAACCTCTGCGTGTGCAATGTGCGACCTGGCCCCATTCACCGCACCGCGTAACTGCCGGATCAAATCTAAACTTTTGCATCCCGCCTGGCCAGCACTATTTCCGACAGCTTCGGTCCGGAGCCCGGTTTCGACCAGGGGCACACCTCAACGCAAATGGAACAACCGGTGGTCATGGAGAAATACCAGGCACAGCGGTCATAATCCACGTACCACTTTTCAACGCCCCTGACCATCGTCTTTTCATCATGAATGGCATCCGGAGGACAATATTTGGTACATGCCAGGCAAGTGGCGCAGACATCTTCAACACCGATATCAACCGGCTCATCCGTCGTCATGGGCAGGTCCGTCAAGACCATTGTCAGACGAAAATTTGATCCGAATTCCTTGCTGATTAAAGAACCATGTTTCCCTAACTGCCCCAGTCCGGCCTGTATGGCCGACGGCATCATCAGGATATCCCTGCCAACCCCGAAGGCCTCGGCAGGCCAGCCAAGAGAGCGAATATGTGCGGCCAGTTGATTGGTATAGGTGGAACTCCTTCGATAGGTCCTGACCACTTCCAACCCTGCTTGCGGTTGGGGAACCTGCTCCATTATCTTGCGATCCTGTTCCGTCCCCAGACATACAGCGTATCGATACTGGTAAGGTTGATCGTCCTCGTAAAGCAATAGATCATCTCTGGCCTCGGTAATACCGACACTGCCAAATCCAATGTCCTTCGCTTTTTGCTTGATTTGTTCCCCCATCACTGCCGGATCATCGACTTCGGTACGACGTTTTGCTATCCGGCCGCGGGCCTTTCTGCTTTCGAACATGCCCAGGATAAATTCTTTAAATATTGACCATGGCATGGTCATAAAAAAGAAATCGAACAAGGCCTTATAGTCATAGTCCTGAATGGTAAAGTCGTCCGGCGCAATCTTTTTGGGTGGAATTTTTTCCTTCACGCCAACCCCGTTGATCTCATTACCGGAACGGGGCGGGTTCAGGTAGGTAAAACCGTATTCCGGTGGTGGCGGGTTCAGGGGTCTCACTGGTTGTTTCTGCCGGACGGTAACCGATCAACATAAAAAGGTCGGCCTTCCTTAAGCGCCTTCCTATAGGCCCGACGTACTATCCACCCAAATAGCAGCCATGCGAGGAAAGTTAATACCACATAGGCCGCAAACAGAAGCGTATGTTTGAATTCAGCCAGCAGACCGTGTCCGCGTACATCGAATTTGCTTTTATGATCAGACATTTGCGTATATCAGAAGTGCGGAACATTCAATTTTACCGACCGGGTCCGTCTCTTCCGGCGTTTCTCCTACTGCAATGAATATTTCTCTATTAAAAGAAGTCTACACAGCCTCACGGGAAAAGAAAACCGGCGATGTACTTTGTCATTTCGATATTTGATCCGTTTCATCCAACCGTTCCATTCGTCTTTACTGATCACGTGCCCGCTGCCCCGACACTTCACATCATTCACATGGTTAAAGAGCTTTTTATCAGTTTCCCCTGCACCCAGACCTGCTTGATGTTTCGACGTTCGGCGTTATAAATGATTTTCTGCAATATATCATCGTTAGTATCCATCTCTTCCCAGATAATGAGATTGGTATCCGCTACATCGGTCCCGACAACGATGGCGTCGAAGGCGTAACCTTCGACGAATTTACCCACTTTCAGACCAAGGGCCTCGCCCCCTCCTGCCGTTGCCATCCAGAAGGCTTCGCGGAAATCGATCCGCGCCCCCGCCGTACCGCGTTCGTCCGGCCTGAGATCCTGGCTGACACCGTCCTCCCGCGCCCGGGAAGCTGTGACCGCCATTTGACAATTGTGCAGGATGCTGGGATTCGCGCCACCTGCTATGTCCGTGCCCAACCCAACCTGTAATCCCTTGTCAAGTGCTTTGCGCACCGGAAAGACTGCATTGGAAAAATACAGGTTCGACAGGGGACAGTGCGCGATCCCCGTTTTTGCCTCTTTAATGATCCCCATATCATCGTCATTGATGAAGTTGCAATGAGCCAGAACCGTCTGTGGTGTCAACAAGCCGAATCCATCCAGGCTGAGCGTATCGGTTTTCCCGTAACGATCGAGTACATATGCGTGTTCCCAGTCACCTTCGGAACAATGGGTCTGTACGTGACAATCGGCGCGATTCGTTATCTCACCTAATCCTTGCAGCATTTCATCCGTACAACTGGGGATAAATCGCGGCGTAACGACCGGCAGCACCAACTCGTTCGAATTGCCGGGCATGCCCCGCACGTGTTCTATAAAGATCTCCGTATCATCGAGTCCTTGCCGGGTACTGGCATCACGATAATAGTCCGGACATTGCTCAGCATTATCCATCGTGACCTTCCCAACCAGCGCCCGTTGTCCCTTTTGCAGGCAGATCTCTGCCAGGCGTTCCGACGCCTCAAGATGTACGGTGGCGTAGTACATCGCCGTCGTCGTTCCATTGGCAATCAGGGTATGGACAAGATTTTCGTACACGCGCCGGGCAAAATCCAGATCGGCATACCTGGCCTCCAAGGGAAACGTGTATGTCTGCAACCATACGTCCAATGGCCGGTCCAGGGCCTTGCCGAGTTGCGGCCATTGCGGGGCATGAACGTGAGTATCGACCAGGCCGGGCAACAGGTATTCCTTCGGTGATAGTTCCTCCAGCTTGCCGGCATCTCTCGCCGTTTGTTCCAGTTTGTCGTGGTCCGGCTGGCCGGGACTTGTTACAGCGGCGATTTGGCCCCTGTTGTCTACCGCGATCAATGCGTTTTCAAGGACCTCAATATCACCTGCAGCCGGTGCGTGAATCATGGCGCCGCGAACCGCGAACTGTAATTCCTCTTGCTTCATGGTTTGTTATCCTCCCTCAGATCAGGCGGGAACGATGGTGAGAAATATTGCTTAGGACAAAACACTGATTTAATGCCGTTAAACACAGGCATACAGGTGGTTATCTATATTTGGCGGAGAGAGAGGGATTCGAACCCTCGATGGGCTTTCAACCCATACTCCCTTAGCAGGGGAGCGCCTTCAGCCACTCGGCCACCTCTCCGTTTCCGGCTCCGGTAAAATTAACCCCTAATACTTGACTTCTTAACTTACTGCTTACGTGTTCCCTTCGCTGTCCTCTGCCTCATCTCCATCTGCATCTGCATTTGCATCTGCATCTCCATCCCCATCCCCATCCTCATCCTCATATTCCTGGGCAAGCTGAGCCTTGGCCTGCTTTACTTTCTCCAACTGGATACGTTCGTAAATTTCCTCCCGGTGTACCGCAATTTCCTTGGGAGCATTTACCCCGATTCGCACTTGATTGCCGCGAATTCCAAGTACGGTCACATTGACATCATCCCCTATCATCAGAGACTCGCCAATCCTGCGTGTTAATATCAACATCTCAATATCTCCTGTTATTTTCCCTAGGTAGTAACTATTTTAGCTTTTTCAGACGATTATTGCTGATCAATCTTCGTGCAATACGGCTTAAGTTTATCCTGCAGCGTCATCGATTATGTCATTATTGCCTTCCAAACCGAATTCAGAGTGTAACGTCCTTACACCCAATTCCAAATACTTTTCGTCAACAACAACTGAAATTTTGATTTCAGACGTGGATATCATCTGAATATTAATACCCTCAGCGGCCAATGCGGCAAACATTTTACTGGCAATGCCGGCGTGAGAGCGCATACCCACCCCCACTACGGAAATCTTGACAATCCGATCATCTCCCATGACTTCTTTTGCGCCCAGACCTTTGGCGGTTTTTTTCAGTATCGCCAAAGCCTTGTTAAAATCATTTCGATGCACGGTGAAAGTGAAATCAGTGGATTTATCCACCCCCACGTTCTGCACGATCATATCGACTTCAATGTCGGCATTGGCGATAGGGTTTAAAATAGCGCCGGCAATGCCGGGTTTATCCGGCACTCCCACCAGGGTCAGTTTTGCTTCATCGCGATTATGGGCGATACCCGATATGAGTGCCCGTTCCATTTCTTCATCCTCGTCTGTAATCAGCGTGCCCTGCCCCTCTTCAAAAGAAGACAGGACGCGTAATGGTACTTTATATTTATTGGCAAATTCCACTGAACGTATCTGCAGCACCTTTGCCCCCAGGCTGGCCATTTCCAGCATCTCCTCGTAGGAAATCCTGTCCATACGTTTTGCCTCGGGGACAATCCGGGGGTCCGCGGTATATACCCCGTCCACGTCCGTATATATCCTGCATTCATCGGCATTCAGCGCCACCGCCATGGCGACTGCGGTAGTATCCGTCCCCCCGCGCCCCAGGGTAGTAATATTACCCTGTTCGTCAATACCCTGAAAACCGGCAACAACGACTATCTTGTGGTCGGCCAGGTCTTTTTTAACTCGCATCGCTTCAATATCAACAATACGTGCCTTGTTGTGGACGTTATCAGTCAATATATGAACCTGTCCACCGGTATAGGAAACAGCCGGATAACGCTTGTCCTGCAACACCATGCTTAACAGGGCGATGGTGATTTGCTCGCCCGTTGCGAGTAACACGTCCAACTCCCGGGAAGACGGATCTTTCGCTGCCTGCCCGGCCAGTTCAATGAGCCGGTCGGTCTCGCCGGCCATGGCCGACAGAACCACCACCACCTGGTGCCCCTGCTTGCGCGTTGCGATGACGGTATCGGCAACGGCCTTGATCCGCTCGATTGTAGCGACTGAAGTACCGCCGAATTTTTGAATGATGAGGGACATGTCAGTCTGCTCTCTGCCTTACCCACTCGGTTACGCTTGCCAGCGCACTCTGCAGGGCGGCCGGATTATTTCCGCCGGCTTGCGCCATGTCGGCGCGGCCGCCTCCCCTTCCACCGACCTGTTGCGCCACGTAATTCACCAAATCACCTGCTTTCACTTTATCCGTACTGTCTTCTGTCACTCCCGCCACCAGGCTGACTTTGCCGTCCCTGACCGTACCCAATACGATAACGGCAGTGCCCAGTTTACTCTTTAACCGGTCTACCGTTTCCCGCAGTGTTTTCGGATCGGCCCCGTCCATAGCGCGGGCAAGGACATGAATGCTGTTAATCACCTCAGCCTGCCTGCTCATGTCATCACCGACATAGTCGGCCAGCTTTCCCTTGACCTGTTCCAGTTCCTTTTCCAACTGCCTCGAGCGTTCCAGTACCTGTTCCAGTTTTACCGTCAGTGTGTCCTGGTCTGATTTCAGCAACCAGGCAAGATAGGCCAGTTGCGCTTCGTCCGCCTCATTCAAGGCCAGGGCGTTCAAACCGGTGGCGGCCTCAACCCGCCGTATTCCCGAGGCAATCCCCGTCTCCGCAATCAATTTGAACAAACCGATATCCCCGGAGCGTAGTACGTGCGTGCCGCCGCACAACTCCACTGAAAAATCACCGGCAATTCTCAATACGCGTACCTGTTCGTCGTATTTCTCACCGAATAACGACATGGCGCCGGACTTTAGCGCCTCATCCAGGGACATCAGTTTAATTTCAGTATCGATATTTTCAAGTATTTTACGGTTGACAAGCCGCTCTATCTGTAACAGTTGCTCGTGCGCTACCGGTCCGGGATGGGAAAAATCAAAGCGCAATCGGTCCGGCGCCACCAGGGAGCCTTTCTGGACCACGTGCTCGCCTAACACTTCCCGTAAAGCGGCATGTAATAGATGGGTGGCCGAATGGTTGCGCATCGTATCGACGCGCGTAACCGGGTCCACCTCTGCAGCTGCCTGCTGACCGGTTTCCAGCGTTCCCCGGGTGACCTTGCCCAGGTGGACGTGGGTATTGCCCTGTTTCTGTGTGTCATCAACGGTAAATATACCCGTGTCTGAAACCAGTTCACCCCGGTCCCCGACCTGGCCACCGGACTCCGCATAGAACGGGGTCTCATCCAGGACGACCCCGCCGGCTTCACCTTCTTCAAGCCGCGGGACAATCTCGTTGTCCTTCAATAAGGCAGCGACCTGTCCGTTCACGCGCAGGGACTCATAACCCTTGAAAGCGGAGGCATGGTCTTTCAAATCATGGAGGACAGAAGTATCCATGGCGAATTGATTCGCTTCTCGCGCCCGTTGGCGTTGCTCCTCCATGCATCTGTCAAAGCCCGCCTGGTCCAGTCGGAGTTGACGCTCACGGGCAATATCGGCGGTCAGGTCCACCGGGAAACCGTAGGTATCATACAGTTTAAAGACAACGTCGCCGGGGATGGTGGCAGAGGCAAGCGAACTGATGCTTGACTCCAGGTGTTTAAGCCCCTGCTCAAGGGTTTCCGCAAACCGCTCTTCTTCCTGTTTCAAGGTGCTCGTCACAAACTCTTTTGCCCTGGTCAGTTCGGGATAGGCGCCCCCCATGACGGCGTCCAGGGGTTCCACCAGTTGGTGAAAGAAAGGTTCATTAAACCCCGTTTTGACTCCGTGCCGTATCGCCCGGCGGATAATGCGGCGTAGCGTGTAACCCCTCCCCTCATTAGCCGGGATAACGCCGTCGGTAATCAGGAAAGCGCAGGAACGGATATGGTCGGCGATCACCCGGGTCGAAACGAGGTCTGTCTCATCCCCGTCCGCCAGGGAACGTACCGCGTCGACCAGGGGCTGGAACAAGTCCGTATCATAGTTGTTGCGAACACCCTGTAACAGCGCCGCAGTCCGCTCCAGGCCCATGCCCGTATCCACGGACGGCCTCGGCAGGGGATGCAGCTTGCCCTGCGAGTCCCGGTTGAACTGCATGAAGACCAGGTTCCATATCTCCACAAATCGGTCGCCATCCTGTTCGGCGCTTCCCGGCGGACCGCCCGGCGCCTCCTCGCCGTGGTCATAAAAAATCTCACTGCACGGCCCACAAGGGCCTGTTTCCCCCATTGACCAGAAATTGTCATCCTCTCCACAACGACTGAACCGGTTTTTGTCAACACCGACCTGTTGCAACCAGGTCTTCTCGGCCTCGGCATCATCCCGGTAGACGGTAACCCAGAGTTTCTCTTTGGGTATTGCCAACTCCCCGGTCAGAAATTCCCAGGCATAGTGAATGGCCTCCTCCTTGAAATAATCGCCAAAACTGAAGTTTCCCAGCATTTCAAAAAAGGTATGGTGGCGGGCGGTGTAGCCCACGTTTTCCAGGTCATTATGCTTGCCCCCGGCGCGCACGCAACGCTGGGCGGTGACGGCGCGCGGGCAGGCGCGCGGCTCAATCCCGAGAAACACTTCCTTGAATTGCACCATGCCGGCATTGGTAAACAACAGGGTCGGATCATTGGCCGGGACCAGTGGTGAACCCGGCACCACTTCGTGATCACGCCGGCTGAAATAATCCAGGAACTGCGTGCGGATGTCGTTAGATTTGGTGTACATCACCCTGTGATCGATTATCAGAAATTCCTGTTAAATACGCCCCGGATTTGCTCGGAGGTAAAACCGCGGTATTGCAGAAAGCGTGATTGCCTTGCCCGCTCCCTGATATCCGTAGGCGCATGTTTGCCAAATTTCTTAAGCCGGACCGCCTGCAACCGCTCGTCCCAATCCATATCCATTGCCGCCAGCGTCTGTTCAACCAGTTCCTCCTTAATTCCGCGTTCACGCAGTTCCCGGACGATCCGTACAGGCCCGTATCCTTTTGCCGTCCGCTGACAGATATACGCCTCGGCATAACGTACGTCATCCTGCAATCCTTCCGTTTTAAGAACGGCCAATACTTCTTCAACGTCATCCGGAGCAAAACCGCGCGCCAGCAGCTTCTGTTGCAATTCCCGCCCGGAATGTTCGCGCCGGGCGAGCAGGCCCAATGCCCGATTCCTGATTTCGCTTGTTTGACTGTGACTCAGGTCTCGGTCTCCTCCGGTGTTTCCGGCACAACGGTCTGCGGCATGACCTTGTCTCTTACCGACCGTTCAATTTCCGCGGCAATCTCGGGGTGTTCCAACAGGAAGCCACGCACATTGTCTTTTCCCTGGCCTATCCGTTCGCCCTTGTAACCATACCAGGCCCCGGCTTTTTCAATAATATCGTGCTTTACGCCCAGGCTGATAATTTCTCCTGCGCGGGAAATGCCCTGACCGTACAGGATATCAAAAATGGCCTCCTTGAACGGCGGCGCCACTTTATTCTTGACCACCTTGACCCGGGTCTCGTTGCCCACAACCTCATCGCCTTTCTTGATGGCGCCGATGCGGCGGATATCCAGACGCACGGATGAATAAAACTTCAGCGCGTTACCCCCGGTGGTGGTCTCGGGATTGCCGAACATGACACCGATCTTCATACGGATCTGGTTGATAAAGATGACCAGCGTATTGGAACGCTTGATGTTGGCCGCCAGTTTCCTCAGGGCCTGGGACATCAACCGTGCTTGTAATCCCATGTGGCTGTCACCCATTTCGCCTTCGATCTCCGCCCTGGGCGTTAATGCCGCAACAGAGTCGATAATGACCAGGTCGGTCGCGCCGGAACGCACCAGCATGTCGGTGATCTCCAGCGCCTGTTCACCCGTATCCGGCTGCGAGACCAGCAGGTCCTCAATCTTCACCCCGAGTTTTCCCGCGTAGCTCGGGTCCAGGGCATGTTCCGCGTCCACAAACGCAGCAGTGCCGCCGGCTTTCTGTATTTCCGCAGCCACGTGTAACGCCAATGTGGTTTTGCCGGAGGATTCCGGCCCGTAGATCTCGACAACCCGTCCCCGGGGCAAGCCACCGACCCCCAGCGCCAGGTCCAGTCCCAGTGATCCCGTTGATACGGCGGTAATGTCATGGACAACGGTACCGTCCCCCATACGCATGATCGAGCCCTTGCCGAATTGCTTTTCGATTTGTCCCAGGGCGATGTCTAAAGCTTGTTTTTTCTTCTCATCCATTGATTTTCTCGTCATTAGTCAGTTATAAATAAAGTAAGTACTACCCCTTAAAACCCTCCCGTCTCGTATTTCTCACCAGAGGCCAGGATTGTCTCACCTGATATCTTACACCATGTTCATGGGTAACGGATTCAACCAGGCAAAAATCCTTGATATTCCAGTCAATCGGTTCATAGCGCAGGCTATCAACCGGACGATTCACCTTGCGGGCAATAGTTAAATGGGGTTGGTAGCTCCGTTTCTCAACGGGCAGTCCTGTCTGCTTAACTAATTGGTTGATCTGTTCAACCAAATTCAGCAGTGGGGCCGGTGCGTATTCAGGGGCCAACCAGGCTATTTCAGGCCTTTTCCACCAGCCATTCTGATTGATCCGTAATGAGAATTCCGGAATATTCAATCGTTGCGCTCCAGCGGTCAATTCCGGGATCACCTGCTCCCGTACATTGCCCAGAAATACCAGGGTGATATGAAGGTTTTCAGGGGTTATCCGGCGACCGGAATGAACCGGCAATAATTCAACGATCTCGACAAGTTGACTGCGGACCTTGGTGTCAGGCCAAAGCGCGAAAAACAATCGTTTCATTTCTGTCCGCAGATGACGCAGATTAACGCAGATGAAAACAATATGGGGGCTATGAAAATGAACATTATCAGAAATATCGCCTACCGCGTTGTAGAGACGCATAATTGCGTCTCCACACAGTTACATCTTCACAGATGATACAGGTGAATTCAGATAACAATATATAGACCTGTCTTGCATCAGCGCTAATCTGCGTCATCTGCGGACCCCTCCACAATATCCAGTAATCCCTGTAACGCTGTCAATATCGAGAGTTCCCGTACTTGCTGCCGGTCACCGTCAAACAGAACCCGGGTGGTCCTGGTATCGCCGCCACGTACACTCCAGCCAAAACAAACTGTGCCGACCGGTTTTTCTGCCGTGCCGCCACCAGGTCCGGCGATACCGGTTACCGCAACGCTGAGATCAGCATGACTGTGCCGTATGGCGCCGACCGCCATGGCCGCAGCAACGTCTTCGCTAACGGCTCCGAATCGGGTTATGAGTTCATCAGCAACGCCTAACTGTTCCTGCTTGGCAAAATTAGAATAGGTGACGAACCCACGTTCAAACCACCCGGAACTGCCGGGCAAACCGGTCATCGTATAGGCAATACCCCCACCGGTGCAGGACTCTGCCGTCACCAGCATTTTATCCTGTTGTATTAATCGGTTACTCAGTTGCAAGAGCAACGCTTCACAGCGGGTATCTGTCATCCCGTGATTTTGCAAAGTAGAAAAGGGGCTTTCCTGCAAGGAAATCAGGCTGCTTTTACAGAAACTTCAAATTCAAGGCCGAGTAGCGAGGCCAGTTTATATAATTGAGTTAAATTTTTGTTCACGATCTGGGGGTTGAGTAATCTCTGCACTTGATTATCTGAAGTCTTCAATTGTCTCGCCAGGTATTTTTTGGGTATTTTTTTGTGGCCTATTTCTTCGTTGATCCGTGCAACAATATTTTCAATATGGTTGCGAAGCATATATTCGGGATCTTTAATGAGAAACAGGGGTTGATCGTAAGGCATGTAATCCGTTTTTCCATTGACAAATTCGATTTTCAGGCTTCTGCCCGAAGTCTCCTCATCCACCCGGATATGTTTTACCGGGTCTGTAATCCCAAGAGAGCCATAATGAACCACCGCTTTTTTCCCCGAGGTGTAAACAATACGAATTTCTTTTTTCCTGTTGGAAAACGTTACTGATTTGAATTTCATATTTTGCTCTCTTCAACGAGTTCTTCGATAATTTTCCTGAGTTTCCGGTCCAACCTTCCGCTTAATACCCTCATATCGGGTATAACGATTTTTGCCACTTGCCGCCCTTTTCTATAAACATGAACATGCTTTGGAGAGTGATCGCCAATCCACCATTCAACAATGTATCCTTCCCTTTTTTCGCGTCCCACGGATAAATACTACTACGTTTAGTAGTACTTGTCCACCTATTTGTTGCTAACACCTATTTGTTGACAACACGCATATAGCCATCACTCCATAAGATATAACAGGGGAATTATATGGCTGATAATCAACCATCCGATGGTTAATTATCAGCCATCATCTACTATAGGGAGTGAGGGTAGAGATCAAATGCGCAGTAATCTTGACAAGCAAGGACTTCCGCGATCTAAATGCACTCCGAGACGTTGCAAAGTCCTGCTTTATCCAAGGGGTGGTCCTCTATACCGGCGTCGAAGAAATACTGTTTGGAAACAACCTCCATGCCATGTCTGGGTTCAGAAACATGTGAGACTTTTGTTGGATAAAAAATCGGGTAGTCTGTGTGTGAATTCATTTCAATGTGTGACACAGGAGGACTACCCGATGCAGATCAAAAGCCTGCGAGTAAAATCATATCGTAGTTGGAAAATAAATGACAATGCCAGTACGCTGGCGCGGGTCCGATTGAAGCAGTTGGCGTTATACGAGAGGTTACGGGGGGAAGGCTGTTGTGAGGTGACAGCTCTGGCTGCGCTAAGCTGGTCCAGGGCGACGTATTACCGTTGGAAGAGGCGTTATTGCGAGGCTGGTTTAGACGGTTTGGAGAGTGGCAGTCGTAGCCCACAACGGCGGCGTGTCTGCCACTGGACGAAGCAGCAGGAGCAGCAGGTATTGCATCTGCGCAAACGCTTTCCATTATGGGGCAAGCGCAAGCTCTGGCGGGTGTTGGTGCGCGACCGGGGCTGGGAGTTAAGCGAGAGCACGGTGGGACGCATCGTGGCCAAGCTGGTGCGCCTGGGCCGGGTCGAACCGGTGGCCTTTTACTATGGCCGGGCCAAACCCAAACGCCGTCGGCAGTTCACACACCACGCAAAACGCTGGCGTTATGGGATGAAGGCAAAAGAACCGGGGGAGTTGATGCAGGCTGACCACATGAGCATCAACTTCAGTGAAGGCGTAGGTGTCAAAGAGTTCAAGGCCACCTGTCCGGTGAGCAAATGGAGTGGGCTACAGGTACACAGCCGGGCCACCAGTCGCAATGCCAAACGCTTTCTGGAATACTTGTGCAAAGAGGCGCCGTTTCCTATCCGTTCCATCCAGGTGGATGGCGGTAGCGAGTTTCGGGATGAGTTTGAGCAGGCTTGCCAGGACCTGGGTATCCCCCTGTATGTGCTGCCCCCGAAAAAACCCGAATACAACGGCTGTGTCGAGCGCGCCAATGGCACCAGCCGCTATGAGTTCTATCCGTTCTATCAGGGCAACCGCATACTTTTATATACTTTGCCCAAACAGGATTTCAGCCCGCCTCGCATCACTCCACCCAGCCTGCTTGAGTTTTCCCCGCATACTGTTCTTCTGCGGATGCAAACGCGCCAGGTTCAGGCAGAAGCGCCGGATAATCCCCACGTTCTCCGCCCCATCCCCAGTGCGAATCCGACAGTCATCCTCCTTAAATGCCACATCCAGCACCCAATGCGCCTTATTCTCCACTTCCCAATGACGGCGTATCCCCTGCGCCACCCGGGCCGCAGCCAACCCCAGGGAACTGATATAGTACTGTGTCTCGGTCTTGACCTGCTCCCCCGGCAGGTGTCGCTCCCGTTCCATCTCAATGATGGTTTGCAGCCCCGACCACTTCTCTGCTTCACTAATCCACTCCGTCACCCGCAACTGCCGGCAACTACGCTTCTCCACCCGCTCATGATCCGCATCCACCTCCTCATGCACCGTCAACTTATCCGCAGCATCACGCTTAACCTTATGAAAATACGCCTTTATTTCCTCATGCAGGGTCTTATGATTGGCCTTCATACACAGCGTGTAATCCCCACCTCTAGCATGAACCTTCCGCGCTATCTTCTTTTGCGTATTCATCGCATCAGCGGTGATATGCGCTCCCTTGATGTTCAATAGGTCCAGCATCGCCAGCACCGATGCCTGCTCGTTCTTCTTGCCCGCCGATTTCAACTGCGCCAACACCAACCCGCATTCATGACCCCAGGCCGTAATACTGTGCAAGGCCGGCTGCCCCGCCCCATCATGGGAACGTCGTAAGGTCTTACCGTCCAACGCAATCTGCTCCTGACCGTGCTCACCGCGTATCTCATTCACCCAGTTAATGAACGCACCGTTGAACTGTACCGGGTCTATCGCTCGCACCACCCGCGCAATCGTGTCATCCACCGGAACCCCATTACTGAACGACCGGTATTGCCGTAACCAGGACAGTTTCTCATCACCAAACTCCTTGATATCTTTCCAGCCCTCCGCCCCGGACATCACCGCACTCACCGTCAAAAACAGAATGTCCAGAAAGTCATGTTTCATATTGATGTGACTACGCGGGTCCTCAATCGTCGTAAAATGCGCTATAAAACTCATCTCTGTCTCCTTTATTGGGGATAATAGTACTGTGATCCCCGCTAAATCGATGAGTTCCCCCATTATTTATAACTTGTTGGACTATAAATCCCCTCTCTTATGAAAAAAAGTATGATCTTGCCCTGTCCGTTCTATGAGGGTTCCTTGACCGTGGCGGCGATGAACCGGAAACTGGCGGAGTATCAGGACCACTACAACACCTATCGACCTCATGACGGGATTGGTTTGCTCACCCCGATGGAGTATTATCAGCAACTCACACAGACTGCCTGATGAGTCTCATAGGTATTGAACCGAGTTATGCTCATTTCTGGTGTATGGAATGAATAGTGAGGTGGTGCATCCTGTGTTGTAGAATTGTTTTTTCATTAAGACAACAAGCAACATAAGAGGAGTACACCACCATGAAAAAAGATAATGTAGTTTCACTGAAAAAGCCAGGAGAGAATTCAGACACCTTGACTGAGTTGTTACGCGACGGCGCCCGGACGTTGTTGTTTGAGGCGGTGCAGGCGGAGCTGGCGGAGTTTCTGTCACAGTACCAGGCGGTGCGCGATGCGCGCGGTCGTCAGTGTGTGGTACGCAATGGGTATTTACCGGCACGGTCGTTGTTGACAGGACTGGGCGAGGTGCCTATCCGGGTGCCGAAGACCCGCGACCGGGATGGATTGGGCCGGCAGTTTCGCTCGACGTTATTGCCGCCGTATATCAAACGCACGAAGAGCGTAGAGACGGTGCTGCCCTGGTTGTATTTGAAAGGGGTGTCCACGGGGGATTTCAGTGCGGCGCTGGCGGCGCTGCTGGGGGACGAGGCCAAAGGGTTGTCGGCGGGGACGTTGAGTCGGCTCAAACAGACCTGGGTAGAGGATTATCAGGCCTGGTGTGAACGGGACTTAACTCGGCGACGCTATGTGTATGTGTGGGTGGATGGGATTTATTTTAATGTCCGTAATGAAGAAGCCAAACAGTGCCTGCTGGTGGTGATTGGCGTGAATGAGCAGGGTTTTAAGGAGTTCCTGGCGGTGGAAGACGGCTATCGGGAGTCGGCGCAGAGTTGGAAAGAGGTGCTGCTGGACTTGAAGCAGCGGGGTCTTCAGGCGCCGGCGCTGGCCGTGGGCGATGGTGGCTTGGGGTTCTGGTCGGCGTTGCCGGAGGTGTTTGCCGAGACGCGCACCCAGCGCTGTTGGGTACACAAGAGCGGGAATGTGTTGAACAAGCTGCCGAAGGGAATACAAGCCAAGGCCAGGCAACGCTTGCAGGCCATCTGGATGGCGGACACGCGGGCGGCGGCCCGTGAAGCGTTTGAGCAGTTTATCCGGCTGTATGAGGACAAGTATCCGAAGGCCACGGCGTGTTTGGCGAAAGACCGGGAGGCCTTATTGACGTTTTATGATTTCCCGGCGGCGCATTGGCAGTCTATTCGCACCACCAACCCGATTGAATCGACTTTTGCGACGGTGCGTTTGCGTACCGCCAGGACGCGGGGCTGTGTCAGCCGCCTGACGCTGCTGACGATGGTCTTCAAGTTAGGCTTGAGTGCGGAGAAGAACTGGCGCAGATTGAGAGGATTCCGCCAACTGGCGGAAGTGATCCACAATGTGAAGTTTATTGATGGCGTGAATGAGGAGACCATTCAACAACATAAACAGGCCGCCTGACTATGAGGCCATACACCAGATTTGACTATAACTCTATTGAACCCGGACAATGCCATTCCAATCGCGCAGTAATGGGAATAAAATCAATAGCGTCAGACTCGATTGTTTTTTATCTTAGATCATCGACAAACCCCTAAGTGAGTCGCGAGAGCAATACTTTACATTGGGGTTCTGTCATCGATTCGGTAGTTCTTCAACGCACAGCCGAGTGAAGCAATCGAATCCAAACTCACTACAACGAAGGAGTTTCCATGATTCAAAAAACAAAAAGGAGACAGAAAACTCCGACCCGCCTATCGACCGGGATATTCCCAGTTCTTGATTTAAAATATACGTCAGTAATGTCAATTAGGAAGTTAATTGTTGACAACATTTTCATAACAAAGGACATTTTCTGAGATTGAAAAAATGGAGCCAAAATTGACAGCCAACTATTTCAAATACTGGGGAAAAGCCCAACAAAGCCAGGACCACCCAGGTCCGAGTTACCACTTGTTACCTTACCATTGCCTGGATGTCGCGGCAGTAGGACATGTTCTACTGGAGCAAAATCAGCCTTATTGCGAAAATCTGACTCGTTTGACCGGGCTGGGTAGCAGAAACTTCATTCCATGGTATACGTTTTTGCTCACGTTACATGATATTGGCAAGTTTGCCGACAGCTTTCAGAATCTGGCCCCTGGGGTATTACAGGTGTTGCAAGGGCGCACCAGTGAACGTCAATATGGGCTACGACATGATTCTCTCGGGTTAATACTCTGGGAAAAGCATCTACGACAACAATTTCAGGAACAGGGCTTGATCCCGCAAACAGAGGGATCGCATCGCCGTCGCGCTGCCGTACAACCGATAGATATCTGGATAAGCGCAATGGTTGGACATCACGGTCAACCCCCTAGGTCTTCTTCTGACCGCATCCTGGCTGATGACTTCGACGTAACCGCTGACTTTGCCGCGGCCTCTGAGTTTTTAAATGACTTAATCCCCCTTCTCTTACCCGAGAGAACCAGTTTCCCAATTGATGATATGGCAACGATTCAGCTTGCCTCCTGGTGGCTGGCAGGCCTGGCGGTTCTGTGTGACTGGCTTGGTTCCAATACTCGATTTTTTCCCTATCAGGATGAGTCGATGCCGCTCACTGATTATTGGGAAGAAACAAAAAAACAGGCTGAACAAGCAGTCATTGAAGCAGGTATTTTAAGCAGTCAGTCTTCGCCTCCGCTGAAGCTGCCTGATCTGCTTGAAGCCGGACAAGGCGAATCTCTTGAAGCAACGCCCTTGCAGGCGCTGGTTTCCGGATGGGAAATTCCAACGTCCCCACACTTGTTTGTCCTGGAAGATGTCACCGGCTCCGGCAAAACCGAAGCGGCAGTGCTATCGGCACACCGACTCATGGAGGCGGGTCAAGGTAACAGCCTGTATTTTGCATTGCCGACCATGGCAACTGCCAATTCCATGTATTCGCGCATGGCAAAGGTTTATCGTAAACTGTTTTCAGCCGGTTCTTTGCCTTCACTGGTCCTGGCTCACGGCGCCAGCGATATGTCTGCTGAGTTTCGTCATTCAATTCTCCCGGAGATAAAAACGGCGATGGATGGTTATGGAGACGACACTCAAGAGGCGGGGGCTCACTGTAATGCCTGGCTGGCGGATAACCGCAAGAAAGCCATGCTGGCGGATGTGGGGATCGGCACCGTTGACCAGGCATTACTGGCCATTCTTCCAGCCCGGCACCAATCGTTGCGATTATTCGGGTTGGTCAACAAGATTCTGCTGGTTGATGAAGTCCACGCCTGCGATGCTTACATGCACGAACTGTTATGTGCACTGCTGGAGGCGCATGCTGCTGCGGGAGGCAGTGTCATCCTGCTATCCGCAACCTTGCCGAAGAAACAACGTCAGGCGCTTTTGGATGCTTATGCCGCCGGACGGGGATGGTCTAAACCGGAATTACAAAAAATTGACGAGAAATCTTATCCGTTGGCAACCTGTTTGAATACGAATGGATTGCGTGAGGAAATCGTTGCTACCCGCGCTACGGTCAAGCGCACAGTGAAGGTGGAATTTCTTTCCGCCGAAGCAGCGATTGAACAGGTACTGGCTGACGTTGTTGCCAAAGGACAATGTGGCTGTTGGATTCGCAATACGGTCAAGGATGCCGTTGAAGCGTATCAATGGATTAAAAAATGCCACCCTGGCTGGCAAGTTGATTTATTTCACGCCCGCTACGCTTTGGGGGATCGTTTGGATATCGAAAAACGAATAGTGGGACGTTTTGGCAAGAACAGTACATCTAACGCTCGCCGAAGACAAATTCTCATCGCTACCCAGGTTGTTGAGCAATCTTTGGATCTGGATTTTGACGTCATGATTACTGATCTTGCTCCAGTTGATTTACTGATTCAGCGAGCGGGACGATTGTGCCGCCATACGCGTGACCAAGCCGGAGGTCCTATTGCAACTAAAGACCAACGTGGTGAAGTCCAATTGTATATTTATTCGCCTGAAGTGACGGAAACGCCAGAAGAGAACTGGTATGGCGGGTTTTTGAAAAACGCAAGTAAAGTGTATGACAATCATGGGCAGCTTTGGCTGACCGCCCATCTCTTGCACAAGCAGGGTAAATTTCAGATGCCGGAAGACGCCCGCAACCTGATCGAAAGTGTTTACAGTGAAGAAGCACAAAATGATATTCCAGATGCCTTACTCAATCGCAGTTTCGAGGCAGAAGGAAACGAGAGGGCGGATGCCAGTATTGCCCGTTTGAATGCGCTCTCGCTCAAAGTTGGTTATACTGATTTTTCAACAAACCGTTGGTGGGACGAAGCCAAAACACCTACACGACTGGGTGAGGAAACAACAATGGTTTATCTCGCCAAGTGGGAGGACGACACATTAAAGCCGTGGCGAAACGACACAAATCATGCTTGGCAGTTAAGCTCTGTATCCATGCGTACCTACTGGATAGACGCGGAAGTATTAAATGAAGAAATTACTCAAGTACATATTGAACAGTGTAAGGCTGATTTGCCTGCCAAGGGCAAATGGGGCGTGTTATTGCCGTTGATTGAAGGGGCGGATCGTAACTGGTGTGGTAAGGCATTAAATAAAGAAAAAGAAGTAGTACATTTTATTTACAATGAAGAATTAGGTTTGGTGGTAAACACTTGATCTGCCAAACAAGAGACATACAGTATGAACCTGATTAACGACCCTTGGATACCCGTACGACGCGAGAGCGGCACACAAGATATTATTGCTCCTTGGCAATTGACGGAAAATAATGATCCGGTTATTGCTTTGAATACACCAAGACCTGATTTTAATGGTGCATTGATGCAGTTCCTCATTGGGTTATTGCAAACGACAGCGACACCTGAAAACCATGATCGTTGGTTGGATTGGCTGGAATCGCCACCAGAACCAGCACAGTTGAAAGCCTGTTTCGAGCAGTATGTAAATGCCTTCGAGTTGCACGGTGAGCAAGGCGCTTTCATGCAGGATTTTAATGAATTGGATACCGACACCCAGCCAATCGAAAAACTATTGATTGATTCACCTGGAGGAAAAACGCTTCAAGATAATACGGACCATTTCGTTAAGCGGGAGAGAGTCAAACAATTATGCCCAAGTTGTACAACGACAGCACTATTCACCTTGCAGGTGAATGCGCATGAAGGCGGTGTAGGACATAGAACTTCACTACGCGGCGGCGGACCGCTCACAACACTGGTGATATTGGATAGTAACAGTGACCTGCCTGATGACCTGTGGGGGAACCTGTGGCTGAATATGTTGGAGCAGTCGGAATTAGAAACTTTAACAGGCGCTAAAAACAAGACTGCGCCAACTGATATATTTCCTTGGTTGGCAAAAACCAGGACAAGCGAAACAAATACCGGTAAAGAAACAACGCCAATGGACGTTAATCCTTTACAAATGTATTGGGGAATGCCGCGTCGAATCAGAATTCAATGGCAACCTGATAATCAAACGAATAATGTAGAGTATTGTGATCTCTGCGGTGAAGCATCAGACCGTATAATAACTCACTACCAAACCCAAAATTATGGAATCAATTATACGGGAGCCTGGCAACATCCTTTGAGTCCCTATAGATTAAACAGAACTGAAGAATTATTACCCCAACATGCCCAACCGGGAGGTCTGACCTACCAACATTGGCTGAGTATGGTTGAGGATGGTGAAAACCATTTCAGTGCAAAAGTGGTTAAACGTTATAGTAGTTTGGTAAGAAGGTGGGGAGAAGATGGGTGGGTAGAACAATTCCGTTTGTACGCTTTTGGTTATGATACCAAAAGTGCGAAAGTCCGGTGCTGGTATGAAACGACTCTTCCACTGTACACAATCCCTGAGCAAATTCGAATCACATTCCCTAAACGCGTCCAAACACTAACGGAAACTGCGACTGAATTTGCTGGTTTTGTCCAGCGATACGTGAAAGAAGCATGGTTCAAACGTCCGGGGGATGCCAAAGGTGATACCACATTTTTGAGACAGTGCTTTTATCAGGAAACGGAAGGTGCTTTTTATCAAGCAGCTAAAACATTACTAACCAAATTACTAAACGAAACGGATAAGGAAGTCTTGCAGGGGTGGCACAGAACTTTATGTAAAGCCGCATTAAATTTATTCGATTACTGGACAACACGTGGCGACTTTACACAAGCCAATCCAAGACGGATTGCGGACGCACGAAAGGAGTTAAAGAAACGAATTTACAGCAAAAAGATTCTGGGAAGTTTACAACTACCTGATTATACCAAGGAGTCAGCATGACGGTTAAATTTGATTCAGATAAACCATTAGGCAAAGCACTACAAAAATTCTGGGAAGACTTACAACGAAATCGCGGTGATCGCGCTGAATTACGCCGGGCAAAAAGCGTTGATGACATTATTTTACTGCCTGTATTCCAGCACGCCTGTCCGCGCTTCAGACCTTTTTTTGAGAATGAGGAAAACTGGGAATTCCGCGTGGCCGCGGTAATGGGCTTATTAGCACATGTGCGGACGACTACAGTCCAAGAGATTGCATTGCAAATGGCAGGAAACCCTCCAGTTGTGAGCGAGTTGCGTTTTCGTCGCCTGCTTCAAAAAGACAGGAAAGAATTATTCATTGCTATGATTCGCGTCCTGCGCATGCTCGACAATAAAGCCAACCTGCATAACCTGGCAAACTCCGTTTATTACTGGGGTGACAGGACCAAACATGAATGGGCGTTTACTTATTTCCCCAATACGCCCAACAAAATATCAACTTAATTCAACGCTATTAGGAGATTACTACCATGAGCCGTTTTGTTCAGCTACACCTGCTGACTTCCTATCCCCCAGCCAACTTGAATCGTGATGATCTGGGGCGCCCTAAAACAGCCATGATGGGCAGCGAACCACGTCTGCGCATTTCGTCTCAAAGCCTAAAGCGAGCATGGCGAACTTCGGATGTTTTTGAAAGTGCTTTAAAAGGGCATATCGGTATACGCACCAAGGAAATGGGGGTACAGATTTTTAATGATTTGCTTAAAAAAGGAATTAATAAGAAAGATGCAATGGAATGGACAAGACTCATAGCGGGACAGTTTGGCAAACTCAAAACGCTACCGGAAAATGAGAAAAAGAAACTCAAGGAATTGGATGAGAAAGAACGTCTGAAGAAGGAATTGGAAGAGACGGAAATTGAGCAATTAGCACATTTTAGCCCAGAAGAACAGCAATTGATTGATAGTCTGGTTACTGCTCTTGCCGAACAAAAACGTAAACCCGAAAAGGGTGAACTTTACCTGCTTCGTGAAATGCATACTGCCGCTGATATTGCATTATTTGGGCGAATGCTTGCTTCCAGCCCAAAGTTCAATACTGAGGCAGCAGCACAAGTCGCCCATGCCATTAGCGTTCATTCGGTCGTGATTGAGGATGACTATTTCACAGCAGTAGATGATCTCAATCGTGGTGAAGATGACGCTGGAGCAGCCCATCTGGGAGAAACTGAATTTGCCGCCGGGTTATTTTACCTCTACGTTTGTATCGACAAGGAATTGCTGATCAGGAACTTATCCGGTGACAAAGAACTGGCCCATAAAACGCTGGCGGCATTAATTGAAAGTGCGGCAACTGTAGCGCCCAGCGGCAAGCAGAACAGCTTTGGTTCACGCGCTCGCGCATCATACATTTTATGCGAAACCGGCAACCAACAGCCACGTTCCTTATCCGTTGCCTTCCTCAAGCCAGTGCAGAAAGGCGATATGCTTAGTATTGCCATTAAACAATTATCTACGACAATGGAGAATATGGATAAAGTTTATGACGCATGTGCCGATGAACGCCGCTCCATGAATGTACTACAGGGTGAAGGCAGTCTACAAGACATCATTGAATGTGCTAAGAAGGCATAAGCCATGCCGGATTTCCTGGTTTTTCAGCTATATGGCGCCTTAGCTTCATGGGGAGATATCGCGGTAGGTGGATATCGTCCCATCCAAGGACAACCATCCAAATCAGCAATTACAGGTTTATTGGCTGCGGCGTTGGGTATTGATCGTGAAGACGATGCCATGCATATAAAATTGGGACAGCATTACAGGATTGCAGTATGTGTACGGGCAGCGGGCGAATTGCTACGCGATTATCACACGACACAGGTCCCGGGCGGGAAACGAAGATATGCCAGTCGTCGTCAAGAATTGTTGACTGACAAAGTCAACTTGAATACGATTTTGTCGCAGCGTGACTACCGTACCGATGCTTTCTATCAAGTCGCGGTATGGGTTGTCCCGGGGCCTGTTGCGCTCCCCACGTTGACAGAACTGAAGCAGGCGTTGCAACAACCGAAATATAGTCTGTATCTGGGTCGTAAATCATGTCCGGTCAGTTTGCCGTTGTACCCTGTCATCATGTCGAAAAATACACTGAAAGAGGCATTTGATGATTATCCTTTTGATAAAGCTAAACCTTGGACTGAAATACTGGATACTCCTGGGCTGACCAGTTATTTTTGGGAACAAAACGGTCTGAAAATGGAGGAAGCAGGCATGAGCCCCAGCATGACTTACCCGCGCCGGGATCTTGTGATCAGCCGTAAACGCTGGCAGTTTACCCCTCGGAATGAGTATTACTATGCAGAATCTGAGGCAGAGAAGTAATTATGTATTTTAGCCGGATTATGTTCAATCCCCATGTTGATCATCAACAACTGGCAAGAACACTGTGTAATAACAGCTACCGGGAGCACCAAATGTTATGGCAGTTGTTTGATAGCGACCCAGACGCAAAGCGCGATTTTTTATACCGCCAGGTCATTGAGCATGGGCGTGTTAAGTATTACGTTCTTTCTAGGAGGATGCCGATTGACAAAACCGGAATATGGTGTATTGACCCGCCAAAAGTGTATAACCCCCGGCTTTCAGAAGGACAAAAATTATCTTTCATGCTGCGAGCAAATCCTGTTATTACAGTTGCTACAGTCGACGGGAAAAAGCAACGGCATGATGTCGTGATGCAGGAGAAAAAGCGTATTGGTTACAAACAAATACCGGAGAAAGAGCGTCAACCGTTACAACAACTGGTTCAGCAAAGCAGCATGAAATGGTTAACCGCACGTATGGGTATTAATGGCTTTTCTCTTGAACCTCAGCAAGTAATAGCAGATGGCTATCAGCAATACCGAAGCAGCATCAACAAACAACAGCATCTCATTCGCTATAGCACGGTGGATTTCCAGGGTATACTTACTGTTACAGATATTGACCTCTTCAGAAAAGCTCTATTTTCCGGTATCGGTAAGTCCAAGGCTTTCGGCTGTGGACTATTACTCATTAAGCGCATTTCGAACTGACTTTCAGTGAATGAAGCATTCGCTCCCTTAAAACCCATCCCCATCAAAAATCGCACTTCCATGATTTTTGTCGGAATGGGGCGTATTGACGTCAAGGACGGTGCATTTTGTGTGGTTGATGAGGTCAACGGTGAACGAATGTTGATCCCTGTAGGTTCGCTGGCTTGTTTGTTGCTTGAGCCGGGTACCAGGGTTAGCCATGCAGCTGTTAAATTGGCAGCTACTGTAGGCACATTGCTTATATGGGTTGGTGAAGCCGGTGTCAGGTTGTATGCTTCCGGGCAACCAGGCGGCGCACGGTCCGATAAGCTGCTTTATCAAGCCAAGCTGGCACTCGACGATGATTTACGGCTGAAGGTTGTCCGCAAAATGTTCGAATTGCGTTTTGGTGAACCGGCGCCGGCGCGACGCAGCATAGAACAGTTGCGCGGCATCGAAGGCGCGCGGGTGCGTAAAATCTACGAACTGCTGGCCAAACAATGTGGGGTCAATTGGCGAGGGCGGCGCTACGACCCCAAGGATTGGGAAAAAGGAGATGTTGCCAACCAGTGCCTGAGCGCCGCAACAGCCTGCCTCTATGGCGTTACCGAAGCTGCTATTCTAGCCGCAGGATACGCGCCGGCAATCGGCTTTCTTCATTCCGGGAAGCCTTTAAGCTTTGTCTATGACATCGCTGACATCGTGAAGTTTGACACCGTGGTACCCGTCGCTTTCAAAGTTGCAGCTAAAAACCCGCGTTCTCCTGAAAGGGAGGTACGTATCTCATGCCGCGATATATTTCGCTCCAGTAAGCTGCTCAAAAGTCTGATACCGATGATCGAAGAAGTATTAGCTGCCGGAGAGATTGTCCCGCCCGCAATTCCGGAAGACGCTCAACCTCCAGCAATACCCGAACCGGAAACTATCGGCGATAGCGGTCATCGAACAGGTTAGTCAATGTCTATGCTTACAGTAGTAACCGAAAATGTGCCTCCTCGATTACGAGGAAGATTGGCCATATGGCTGCTTGAGATACGCGCAGGTGTTTATGTCGGAGATGTATCACAACGTATCAGGGAAATGATTTGGGAGCAGATTACCTTCTTGGCCGATGAAGGTAATGTGGTCATGGCTTGGGCGACTAATACAGAATCTGGCTTCGATTTTGTTACTTATGGTGAAAACCGCCGTATGCCTATTGATTTGGATGGATTACGATTAGTAAAATTCCTGCCCATCGATAATGAAAATCCATAGTATGAATTTGTGTGAAATAATCGGTAGAATTTTCTCTGCTGATTTTGCTCTTTAAAAACAAGGAAATAGACTTAGTGTGTTCCCCACACACGTGGGGATGAACCGGGCGAGGCTGCGCACGCTATAGTTTTGGAAGGGTGTTCCCCACACACGTGGGGATGAACCGCGATCACTATCAAGCCCGTGCCAACGTCAATAGTGTTCCCCACACACGTGGGGATGAACCGTATTTATTATTGATACCGAAGCGGGTCGTGCGCTGTTCCCCACACACGTGGGGATGAACCGTTGCCACAACGCTTCGGCATTCTGTACGCCGCGTGTTCCCCACACACGTGGGGATGAACCGATTGCAGAAACCGCCGAAACCGCCGCCCTTGCGTGTTCCCCACACACGTGGGGATGAACCGCAACGGAGGCGCATTAACGACGTGGAAAATCGGTGTTCCCCACACACGTGGGGATGAACCGAGTAGATGAGTCTTACCTCGGGGTAATTATAAGTGTTCCCCACACACGTGGGGATGAACCGATACCTCCCGTTAACAGAAACAAACGGTAATAGTGTTCCCCACACACGTGGGGATGAACCGTTATCAAACGCCATCCCCTCAACGCACTGTTCGTGTTCCCCACACACGTGGGGATGAACCGTATATGATGCAGACGACCCGCACTGCGACCAAGTGTTCCCCACACACGTGGGGATGAACCGACGTTCGGGAAATCCCTGCTCATATCCCGGTCATGTTCCCCACACACGTGGGGATGAACCGCCACGATATCAACAGCGCATGATGATATGAGGGTGTTCCCCACACACGTGGGGATGAACCGAGCGCGCTTGCGCAGGCGGAAAGCCTCATTATGTGTTCCCCACACACGTGGGGATGAACCGGTGAGTGGTTTTATTGTGTCGTGGAGATATGCGTGTTCCCCACACACGTGGGGATGAACCGTCAGAATATATGTGGGAGGACAAGTGGATCGCATGTTCCCCACACACGTGGGGATGAACCGTATCCCGACACATTCAATCAGAACAATAACAAGTGTTCCCCACACACGTGGGGATGAACCGGGAGTGCAAAAGAAGTCATGATCCCATTTCTCGTGTTCCCCACACACGTGGGGATGAACCGGGAGTACGTGGCAAGAGATGTTAAAACGTGCAGTGTTCCCCACACACGTGGGGATGAACCGCCTGGATACTTCTTCGCTGCCATTTCCAATTCGTGTTCCCCACACACGTGGGGATGAACCGCCTACAGCTTGATCACGGACATCGAACCCAAGGTGTTCCCCACACACGTGGGGATGAACCGATGTTTCTGGTTGTTAGGTCAGTCGGGCTGATGTGTTCCCCACACACGTGGGGATGAACCGTCATAACTTTGATAAAACAGGAGGCTGTAAAAGTGTTCCCCACACACGTGGGGATGAACCGCAGAGTCATACCGCCCCACCGACAGCTTGCCTGTGTTCCCCACACACGTGGGGATGAACCGGCTAACCGCGGCGCTACCTTTAACGCTTTGGTGTGTTCCCCACACACGTGGGGATGAACCGTTGAAGTCGAGAGGGAAAATGAAAACGGTTGAGTGTTCCCCACACACGTGGGGATGAACCGGCGTTGGAGATGAAGAGGGAAAAGTGATGGCAGTGTTCCCCACACACGTGGGGATGAACCGCTCAGGTTGACCGGCACGACCTTGTATATGCTGTGTTCCCCACACACGTGGGGATGAACCGGCAGCGGGGCCATTCACAGCGCGAGCATATCAGTGTTCCCCACACACGTGGGGATGAACCGGTACTGGAAGCGTTTAAGAAAGCAAGCGAGGTGTGTTCCCCACACACGTGGGGATGAACCGGCAATAACACGGTAGCACTTGACATGGCGGTAGTGTTCCCCACACACGTGGGGATGAACCGGGTGAAACGTTCTCTGTAGAGGGCTCGTTCAGGTGTGTTCCCCACACACGTGGGGATGAACCGTTGACGGGCCAGAACCAGCGCCACTTATTACTGTGTTCCCCACACACGTGGGGATGAACCGGCCGAGAAAGACCGGGATGAGGCGAAGGCCGAGTGTTCCCCACACACGTGGGGATGAACCGTTATTACGTGCCGCATCCAGGAAATAACTTGGGTGTTCCCCACACACGTGGGGATGAACCGCATACGGGGCAGAAAGCATTTTCAACGAATGGGTGTTCCCCACACACGTGGGGATGAACCGGTGGTTTTCTGGATATCGCGGCTCAGGCTGGCGTGTTCCCCACACACGTGGGGATGAACCGCAAATTGGGTATGACTACACCGACCGCGAGGTGTGTTCCCCACACACGTGGGGATGAACCGGTCCACAGCGAACCTATGAAACTCTGGACAATGTGTTCCCCACACACGTGGGGATGAACCGGTCGAAGCGGGTCCGGCATCGGCATCGGCATCGTGTTCCCCACACACGTGGGGATGAACCGGTCGTGCGACACCGGCTACGTCCTACCCAGGCGTGTTCCCCACACACGTGGGGATGAACCGGACGCCGAAGGGAAAACCTCACGAGCGCAGAAGTGTTCCCCACACACGTGGGGATGAACCGTCATAGCGGCCAGAGTCCCCTACCGCGTCGCGGTGTTCCCCACACACGTGGGGATGAACCGTAGTAGTCTTCGCTGCGGGCGAAGCCGCCGTCGTGTTCCCCACACACGTGGGGATGAACTGTTCTCCATGACCAAGCTTATCGGAAGAAACGGACATAGATTTATTTTCTTTTTGTCGCCAGCCCGCCTGAAACCGCATTCGAGCGCGGTAGCGAACCTGCACAGCTATTCACATCATGTTTCCAAAAACCGACTGGTTGTAACCTCAGCCTGCTTAAGAATTCCCCTCAATGTCCCTTCCGGCATATCGCCTGGATGGTTGGGAACTGTGGTGTATTGATTGGTTGTCGGATTAAACCAAATCTCATGACTGCCGGCAGCCTGCCTATCAAACTCAAATCCCAGCTTTTAAGCTTTCTGATAATTTGCCGGTATTTAAATCCTGACAACTGGCCCATCAGGCCCCCAGGACCAGCAGGTAATCAAATGAATCTTTTGCTGATCTCAGGTTGGCTTGCCGGTGGTGTTCGGCATTTGCTTTTAACAGCTTCTTTGCTACGTCGCGGGCAATTTCCAGGGTCTCAGTAATAGTACGTCCCTGGGCAACCAGACCTGGAATATCCTCACTGGTAGCCAAATAAACACCTTCCGGTAGTTTCTCGATATGTAAATTGGCAATTTGTTCCATTCTTTTCTCCGGTTATTCTACCGTATACTACAGGAGTTAAAGAGGAATAGATTTTACATAGACACTGTTCTTTTTACTACGGAAGAAAATCAGTCTGCTTTCTTTTACTCCAAACCATGCAGGCCTTCCAAA
The DNA here is from genome assembly GCA_965248145.1 of Gammaproteobacteria bacterium. Taxonomy (GTDB): domain Bacteria; phylum Pseudomonadota; class Gammaproteobacteria; order Eutrophobiales; family Eutrophobiaceae; genus JAAXHV01. Next base: position 3,522,678 of record OZ252091.1, read on the forward strand.
TGTGGTTTACTATCTTCATTATAGGGTTATATAGTGAGACCACTTAAGAATTTTGAATCCAATTCCGAGAGGTAATGGATTATGCTGTTTTTGGTTATCGGCTTGGTACTGTTTTTTGCCATTCACTCCGTTTCAATCATCAATGCCGGCTGGCGCGACAACATGGCGCAGCGGCTTGGTCTGGCGCCCTGGAGAGTCCTGTATTCACTGATGTCCCTGGGCGGTCTGGTATTGCTGATTTGGGGTTACGGCATGGCAAGAAGCGATCCTGTTATTCTGTACACTTCGCCTTCCTGGTTACGCTATGTCAACTTTTTATTGATGCTGTTTGTCTTTCCATTGTTAATTGCCACCTATTTACCGGGAAAGATCAGGACAACAGTAAAACACCCGACTTTCGCGGCAATTAAAATCTGGGCCTTCGCCCATTTGCTCGTTAACGGCAGGCTTGCCGATGTGCTGTTATTCGGCTGTTTTCTGGCATGGGCTGTGGCCGGGCGCATATCGATGAAGCAACGTAAACAACGTCCTGTAATGGGGGTATCTGCAGCGCCTGATAACGACCTCATAGCCGTACTGACAGGCTTAGGCATATATGTGCTGTTTTTCGTTGTTATCCACCGCTGGATGACCGGAATTCCGTTAATCGCCTGAATGGATTCCGACCTGCCCGGGGATGCTCTATTCCAGGGCCAGACCAGGAACGATGAGGATTTGAAATCTGCCACCTGTTCTTCTAACCCCGCCGGGATTTGAAAAACGCTTGCAGCATTGTCGCTGCTTCCCGCTCTAACACCCCGGCTGTCAACTCGACCCGGTGATTAAGCTGCCCGGATTGCAATATGTTGAAAACACTGCCGGCGGCGCCGCTCCGGGGATCGGCGGCGGCATAAACCAGTCGGCCGATACGGGCCAGGACGACGGCGCCCGCGCACATGGCGCAAGGTTCCAGGGTGACGTAAAGAGTGGCGCCGGGGAGACGATAATTCTTGAGGCGTCCGGCTGCGGCGCGCAGGGCGGCCATCTCTGCATGGGCCGAAGGGTCCCGGGTCGAGATCGGTTGATTCCAGCCTTCGCCGATACATTCGTCATCTTTGACTATAACGGCGCCGACGGGCACTTCACCTTCCGCCTGGGCGCGTTCAGCCAGGGCCAGCGCCTGCCGCATCCAGAATTCGTCGTTCATTTAAGCAGTTTTAAAACTGGATGCCCGGGGAGCGGGTGTCACGATCCTTTCAGTGTCTGCACCCCTTCTGTCTCATTCATGTAGACGGGGCTTTCAGGCAGCGTTGACCCCCCATCCACTACAATGGTCTGGCCGGTGACGTATTTGGCCTCATCGCTGGCAAGGTAAAGCATGGCATAGGCAATGTCATTCGGTTCGCCCAGGTGACCTTTGGGAATATATCTTGCCATTTCAGCCCTGGCGTTCTCATCGGCCAGGAGGTCCATGGCCGGCGTCAGGATAAAACCGGGTTCAACGCCGTTGACAGTGATGTTGTCTGTGGCAAGCTCCACGGCAGCGGTGCGGATGAACCCGTTGACTCCGGCCTTGGAAGCGGCGTAGTAGGAGGTGCCCGGCATGGCGACCCGCGGGCCGGTGACCGATGAGGTGATGAGAATCCGGCCTCCACCCTGTTTTCTCATGTGGGGAATGCAGGCATGGGTAAGGCGGAAACAGGCCTTCAGGTTGACTGCCAGCACGGTATCCAGGTCTTCATCCTTGTATTCTTCGATCAGACCACCCAGGAATGAGGCGGCATTATGCACCATGATGTCGATACGGCCGTAGGCCTGCAGGGTTTTATCTATTACCCTGTTAATGGCGTCATTTGACCCGATATCCACGCAGATCAGGGTTGCATCCCCGCCCGCGGTCTTGATTTGCTCGACTGTCTCCCTGCCTGTCTTTTCCGTGCGCGTCGCCACGATAACACGTGCGCCTTCTTGTGCAAAAACCCCGGCTATCGCGGCGCCGATACCCTGTCCGGATCCGGTTACGATAGCGACTTTGTTTAGTAATTTGCCGTTCCCCATGTTATCCACCTCTTTTTCGTGAAGACTGGATTCAGTCTAGTCAAACCGCCTATTGAGTCAATAAATAATTACCCCGTCATTTGTATGTTGTATTTACCTTGCAAACAGGCCACTTTGTAAGGTAGGCGAGAGGGGCGCGCCGACCGGGAAGGTGTCATGACGTTTTCCACACAGGGCCGGAACTTGTTTCCTCCGGTTCAATCAAACTATACTGTGGCTTCGAAAAACAAAGCCTTGCTGGTCACAAGCCGCCTTATGGCCTGGGTCAGCAGGAGTGATACGCCATCGACCCGTGGTTTTACCCGGAGCAGATAAGGGTATAACAGTTCGTTCCGTTTTTTGTACCAGGAAGGAGAAAAACTCATGGCCCATGAACAAGAGAGTTCCAAAGATGCGCCGGCCAGCGTAGAAACCCCATACACCCTGTTTGTCGGCGGCAACTTCAGCGGCTTGTTTACCGGCAATCTCGACGAAGACTGGGTCAGGATTGACCTGGTTGCGAGAAGAACCTATGAGATCAGCCTCTCCGGTAGCGGGAGCAACAGCGATGCGGATACCATCCTGAAGATTTATGATGCGGAGGGGAAGCAGCTTGCCGCTAACGATGACGCAGACTTCGGCGTGGGACAGCTTGACTCGAAGTTGACATTTTCCCCGGAGACCAGCGGCGTTTACTACGTCAGCGCCGGCGTCTATGCGGGCAACCCCACGCAGGACCACTCCGGCCGTTACACCTTGACGGTGGTTGACCCGGAGTCTGACGGCACAGCTGAAGGCGACGACGACCACATTCAACTGCAAGGTGGAGACGGCGATGACGTCCTGCGCGGCGGGCCGGGCGATGATGCTATCGAGGGCGGCGCCGGTAACGACCTGCTGGACGGCGGAGACGGCGCGGACCTGTTGCTGGGAGACAACGCGTTAGCGTTCTTTGCCGCGCCGTGGCTCCTGCTCGACGATGGCCGGGCCAGTGACAGCAGCAATGGTTTCCTCCCCGATGATCCTCCCCCTGATTTCAGGCTGCCGGCTGTCGACCCGTTGGCCTTCCTTACCGACCGGTTGCACGCGGGGGATGACACGCTGAACGGCGGCGCTGGCGACGACTGGCTCGAAGGCGGCGCCGGTGACGACGAGTTGTTCGGCGGCGATGATGATGACTTGCTGGTAGGCGATAGCTCGTTATTGATGTACTTCGGCCTGTTGCTGTTGCCGGTGGCCGTGGCGAACAGCGACCCGGACACCGCCGGCATGTCTCTTCCCCTGGAGAGTGACGACTTGGACGAGACGCTTGAAGACCTGTTGTTGATGCTTATCATTGACCAGTTGACCGCGGGGGATGACAAACTGGACGGCGGCGCTGGCGACGACTGGCTTGAAGGCGGCGGCGGCAATGACGAGCTGGTGGGCGGAACAGGTATCGACAGTCTTGAAGGCGGTGACGGCGACGATGATCTGAGCGCCGGGCCGGGTGATGACTATCTTCGAGGCGGCGCCGGCGAGGATCAGCTGGCCGGTGGAACAGGTGACGACTGGCTTGAAGGCGGTGACGGCGACGATGAGCTGGAAGGCGGAGAAGGTAATGACCTGCTCAGCGGTGATGATTTCTCATTCTTCCTCCTTTTTGAACTGGATGAGGGCGAAGCTGGTGAACACAATAACACTGGCGAGGCGGCCCTCATGGGTGCAGAAGTGGAACTCTACACGGGCGCCATTGATAACGAACCCATCACGGGTGTTGACCATGACGGGGTGATCACGGGTTACGACCCGTCATTGCTTACTGTGCTGGTGAGCGGGGGAGATGACACCTTGTCCGGTGGCGCAGGCGCTGACTGGATTAACGGCGGCGGTGGCAATGACCGGCTGTCCGGCGGTCCGGGCGCGGATGTGTTCTTCTTTGCCCCCGGCGACGGCAGCGACCATATCATGGATTTCCAGGCCGGCGAGGATAAAATCGACCTCAGCGCGTTTGCGGAGCTTGCCTCTGCCGACGACCTGGCGCTGCAACAGCAGGGAGATGATCTCGTCATCAACCTGTCCGCTCAGGGTGGCGGAGCGATCACGCTGCAAGACTTCAACGAAACAGACTTAGCGGATACACACTTCATTTTCTTCACCGGAGATGACCCCATAGCAATAGGCTGACTGCCTCTGTAGCTGTAAGCAGGGGGAGCAGGAAGCCATGTGCAGATGGGCATGCTTGCGCCGGAACGACGGAGACTTCTTAATGAGTAAAAGATTACAGGGTAAAGTTGCTTTAATCACGGGTGGCGGCACCGGGATCGGCGCTGCCATAGCCAGGCGCTTTGTCGCATCCGGTGCATCTGTAGCGGTAACCGGTCGTCGCTGGGAACCTGTCGCCGGGATTGCCGCTGAGTTAAACTGCCTGGCCGTTCAGGGCGATACCGGCAATGCGGATGACTGTACGGCTGCCGTTGAACAAACGATCAGCGAATTTGGCGGCCTGGATATATTAATCGCCAATGCCGGAATATTGTCTACGGGGGGAAGTGTGACAACACTGGATGTAACCGATTGGCAGGAGGTGATGAACGTAAACGTGGCGGGGGTTATGCAGATGGCCAGGGCGGCTATCCCCGCCATGACAGGTAGAGGCGGCGGCGCTATTGTAAATATTTCCTCCGTTGCCGGGATCCGCTCATCAAAGGGCTTTGCTGACTACATTACCAGTAAGCACGCGCTTATCGGTCTGACAAAGACTCTGGCCTGTGACTACGGGGCGCTGGGGATCAGGGCGAATACCCTTTGCCCCGGCTGGGTGAAAACCCCGATGAGCGACGGAGCAATGGCAAGTCTGGCCGAACGCAAAGGCCTGACCATTGACGAAGCCAGGGCCTTGACGACCCGATATACGCCGTTGCAACGCATGGGGGAGCCTGACGAGATTGCCGCCTGTGTAGAATTTCTGGCATCCGATGACGCCTCTTTTGTGACCGGGGCCACGCTTGTCGCGGATGGCGGCGGTCATATCGTGGACATCGGTACGTTGTCATTTTCAGAATAGAATAAAAAAGGAGTTATCTGGTGTTTTCTATCTTTACCTGCAGCCGCGGCGCGGCCGTTGATATCAACAGCCGGATGTCGTTGTTTGCGGCATTCTACATGGGTATCGTCGGTCCCGAGGTATTCATTATTCAGCCAGGCATTGTCCAGGGGTTTGTCGAATACCTGAAGTTTACCGAGCAGGAGGCCGGCTATATCGCCTCTGCGGAAATGTGGGGCATTGCGCTGACAACTATCGCCATGACGTTCTTGTCCAGTCGCTTCAACTGGCGCTATGTGATTGCCTTCTCCCTGGTCCTGGTCGTGGTCGGCAACATGGCCTCGTTGACGACAACGGAATTTTATGCGTTTGGCGCCTGGCGATTTCTTGCCGGTGTCGGTTGTGGCGGACTTGTGTCGCTGAGTTTCGCGGTGATAGGGCTGACGGATAATCCGGATCGCAACTTTGGTTATTACATCATGTGGGTGTTGACCTACGGCGCACTGGGCCTGCTGGTCCTGCCGACGGCGTATTCTCTGGTTGGAATGGAAGGGGTGATCATATTCTTTGCGCTGCTCCCGGCATTTGGCCTGTTACTCGTCAAACACCTCCCCGTTTCCGGTGAGGAGCATGCCCAGGTGGAAGCAGATGCCGTAAATCTTCCAAAGAATTTCAAGGTCCTGGCGCTACTTGCCATGTTTTGCTATTTCCTGGCGCAGGGCCTGGTCTGGGCCTACCTGTTCCTGGTCGGACTTACCGGCGGCGCCAGCGAACAACAGGTGGCAAACGGATTGACGCTTTCCCAGTTCCTGGGCATTGTCGGCGCGTTGACTGCAGCGCTGGTGGGCGCGCGTTTCGGTCGGGCAAAACCGCTGACGCTGGCGATTATCGGCGGCATTATCCCGCTTGCCTTTTTATTCGGCCAAGTGGAGATCCTGGTTTATACCATTGCCGTTTGTGTTTATAACTACGCCTGGAATGTAACCCATCCTTACCTGCTAGCCTCAATGGCCAGTTTCGACAGGACCGGGAAGGTGGTCGTTTACGCCGTAGCATTTCAAATGCTGGGGCTGGCCCTGGGTCCGGCTATTGCGGCAACAGTCATATCACCTGGCGATTATTCCAGGGTAATTTCCCTGGGCATGTTATTGTTTGCCCTGTCCCTGGTATTCATATTACCGCCCGTATTGAAGCAGAAGCGGCTGGCTGAGACATAAGGCGGTGCAGATATCTGCTATCATACGGCCTGAAAGTTAAGAAAACTCTGACTTAATCAGAGGTTTATTAAATCGATAAAGAGGTTAAACAACAAAAATGAAAGAATTTGCTTCCAAGGCGGACCTGGGTGAGAAACAGGTCACATTCAGCCGGCTGGCCGACAATGCTTACGCTTATACCGCGGAAGGCGACCCGAATACCGGTGTGATTATCGGTGATGACGGCGTCATGGTCATAGATACACAGGCCACGCCACTCATGGCCGAAAAGGTGCTGGAAAAAATACGTTCGGTGACGGACAAACCCGTCAAGTACGTGGTCATGTCCCACTATCACGCGGTGCGCGTACTGGGCGCCAGCGCCTATGAACCGGAACATATCATTGCCAGCCGGGATACCTACGACTTGATTGTCGAGCGCGGGAAGCAGGACTGGCAGTCTGAATTTGAGCGGTTCCCGAGATTATTCAACGGCTACGAAACCATCCCGGGATTGACCTGGCCGACCATTACCTTCCAGGGAGAAATGACGCTATGGATGGGGAAGACGGAAATCAGGATTATGCAACTGGGGCGCGGCCATACCAAGGGCGATACCGTTGTCTGGCTGCCCAAAGAGCGGGTGTTATACAGCGGTGACCTGGTTGAGTACGGGGCAACGCCATACACCGGTGACGCTTACCTGCTTGATTGGCCCACCACCCTGGACAACCTCACGGCGCTGGACCCGCTTGCCGTGGTCCCGGGCCGGGGTGACGCCTTGATGACGCCTGAGACGATTAAAGAAGGCATAGACGGAACCCGTGCGTTTGTTACGGCCATGTACCAGTCAGTTGAGGCCGGGAAAAAACAGGGGAAAGACTTGCAGGCAATTTACCAGGAAACCTACGCCACGCTGCAACCGGATTTTGGCCAATGGGTAATCTTTGACCACTGCCTGCCCTTTGACGTCGCCCGCGCATTCGACATAGCCTCCGGTATCAGCGACCCGCAAATCTGGACAGCCGAACGGGATGCCGAAATGTGGGCAGCGCTGGCGGGGTAGAGTCAGGTCTTATGGCCGGCAAACTCCGGACTGAACCCGGCGTTGCAAACCCGGATGACTTTTACGCCCGGTTAATTGAGTTGCACGAGGGGCTGTCATCCGAGGAAAGCCACAAAGTCAATGCCAAAGTGATATTGATGCTTGCCAATCACGTCGGTGATACTGACGTGCTATATGAGGTACTGGAATATATTACTAAATCCCGCAAGTCCTGAACACCAGCCTGTGAACAATACACATAGTTGGGGTCATAGTTGGGGTCAGAGTAAAAATACTCAACAATAAGCCCGCGTCTTCCACCAGATTAGCCGTATTTTTACTCTGACCCCATGTAGTTACCGACGACTTCCCTGATTAACGCCTGCCGGGTCTTCTCTATATCGATTACGGGGAATTGACGATACTCACCCACTTCTTCCGCGGTATAGGGTTTGAAATCCGGCCGCAACTGCGCGCCGTTCATGGTGTAGAGGATCCAGTTCAACACGTCTGCCAGTTCCTGGTCCGAGATAGACGCGGAAGAGGCGCCGGGCACTTGCGCCAGAAATGCGCGGGAGGCGGGATGTTGAGCAAATTTACCCAGGTATTCTTCCAAACCGGGAACACTGCCCGGAGAACCTTTGCCATTGATCTGGTGACAACTGGCGCAATTGAGCAGGTAGTTCATTTCAGCGCGCTGTACGGAGGCAGGGTCCATTTGTTCAACAGCGCCACAACCGAGCGCAAGGAACGTCCCGGTATAACACGCCGCCGCCTGCACGAAACGACTAGCCCGCATTTCTCACCAGGTCGCTTGTTGCTATCGAATACATGTTTGCTGTCAATGGGTTATGGTAATCTGTTGACTATATCATCATTACAGACTGCGCTTGATGCGCCCTCGCTTGTCTTTTTTGCGCGATCATCGCACCACCTGGTGAGAAATGCGGGCTAAATCGTCCCTTCTTGCGCCTGCACGTCGGCTTCACTTGCATGATACTTTTTCACGTATTCCTGGATGGAGGCCACACCCTGTTCCTTTGCCTCAAACAGGCTTTCCAGGTGTTCCCTGGAATTGATGATACCCATGGTCACGACTTTCCCCTGTTCATCGATCAGGACCGAGTACGGGAGCTTACCCACCCCGTAACTGCGACCGAGTATTTCCGACAACACATAATCGAACCGCGTTAATTTATGCTGCGCAATAAATTTCCTGTGCTGATCAACCGGGCCGTCGCTGGCAAGCACGATATCCAGCCATTCGCTTTCTTCCTTTTGCGCCGAAAACAGTACCGGCAGCAAGGTCTTGCATACCGGGCAATCGGGCGCGAGAAAAAACAACAGCATACTCCTCGCTTCCTGCGCTCCACCGACATGGATCTTTTTATCCTCAATGGTCAGCAGATCGAGTTCGGGCGCAACGTCCCCGGGGCGTATGGTCTGGTTCACCATCAGCGCGCCGGCCGGCGCTACCCGTTCATACAGGACACCGATTTGCCGTACCAATGCAAAGACCATAACACCCAGGATCAACACGATGATCCAGAGTACCAGGTTGGAGATAATTAACGTTTCAAGCATGGTATTGCCTCAGCGCTTTTAACAAATCATTATTCACCAGCAACTGGTTGATGACGTTGTAAAACAGGCAACCCATCACGGTTGCCAGGATAACAATCACCCAATCGAACCAGAGCAGCGCCCGTGGTTGAACCTGGCAGCCGGCGACGTATGCCAGGAAAAGCAACAGGCCGTTGCGGGCAAGCATCCATTCACTCAGGGTTTGTTTCTGTTCCGGGCCGCCGCAACCACAGTCGATATTCCGGCGGCCGCGCAGCAGGTTAATACCGATTGCCGCTATATAGACGCTCAGCAATACCCCCACAGACAGCGCTGCAAGCCGGGTCGTGGCCGGTATCAACAGGGCAACCCCGGTCATGATTTCAACTACGGGGATCAGGTAAACAGCCTGCCGATCCAGTCCTTCCGGCAGGATTTTGTAATTATCCAGGGTGGCCGCAAACTCCTTCGGCGCCCGGCATTTGTGGAACCCCGCCAGGACGAACACGTAGCTGAGTATCAGCGCGGCGATCAGGTTAACAGCCGGGTCGAAAATCATGAGTTATCGTCAAAGTGTAACGATATAATTTGCGGTTGTCTTTTCCTTTACCTCGTCTACCGTGACGCCGGACATCAGTTTTACCAGGCGCATACCTTTCTCGTCGAAATGGAATACCGCCAAGTCCGTGATAAGTATGCCCACGGCACGGCGCGCCGTCAACGGCAGATCACAACGGGGCACCACCTTGGACACGCCGTCCCTGTTGCAGTGGGTCATAGTGATGATCAGCTTTTTTGCGCCGGATGCAAGGTCCATGGCGCCGCCGACGCCCAGCAGCGGTTTACCGGGTACCGCCCAGTTGGCCAGGTTGCCCTGTTCATCCACCTGTAGCCCACCCATGACGGCTACGTCCACGTGGCCGCCCCGGATCATGGCAAACGAGGTTGAGCTGTCGAAGTAACTGGCGCCAGGCAATGCGGTCACCGGTATCTTGCCGGCATTGACCGGGTAGTCCATGGCGCCGCCGGCTTCCGGCTCGGGCCCCACTCCCAGCATACCGTTTTCCGAGTGCAGGATAATGCCGTCCTCCGGCCCGATCAGGTCCGCCACCAGGGTGGGTATGCCGACCCCCAGGTTGACGATATCCCCCCTGTTCAATTCGGCCAGCGCCGTTTTGGCCATCAACATACGGGTTTCATCCACCTTTTTGAGGCTCACTGACACTGACGCCGAAGAACCCAAATCCTCCAGGGTTAGATCGGCCTGGACCAGGTAATCAATGAAACAACCCGGCGTATGGATAAAATCAGGGTCCATGGCGCCGGCTGGAACAATTTCTTCGACCTCCGCTATCACCAGGTCGGCAGCAGTCGCTGCCGCCTGGTTAAAATTATTTTCGGTCATACGGTACTGTAAATTGCCGGAAGTGTCCGCTCGCCAGGCCCTGATGATGGCTATATCGGCGCGTATCGGAGGAATAAATACCATCTCTTTCCCGTCGATAACCCTGGTCTCGCGCCCTGCCGCCAACGGCGTGCCGGCGGAGGTCGGCGTGAAGAATCCGCCGAGACCGGCCCCGCCGGCGCGGATAGCCTCAGCCAAGGTACCCTGAGGCAGGAGCTCAACTTCCATTTTCCCGGACTGGGCTGCCTCGACCACTTCGCGATTGCTGGTAAAAAAAGAACCGATGGCTTTTTTAATCTGCCCTTTTCGCAGGCAACGCCCTCCGGCTAATCCGGGCTCCCCCACGTTGTTGCCTATGTAGGTGAGATCGGTCACCCCGGTCTCGGCAATCGCATGCATCAGGTGAGTCGGGTTCCCCGTCATGCCAAATCCGCCTACGATAAGCACGTCGCCGGAGCGAATCTTTGCGGCTGCCTCTTGCAATGTGATTTGCTGAACGGTTTTCATAATGATCGCTACACGGGTTGTGGGGAATAACCGTGGTAGGCATTTTCGAGCAAGGCGCGCACTCGTTCCCTGGTGACGGGTTCGGGATTATTGACGGGTGTTTCAGTAGCGACTGCGGCAGCCTCATCGAGATCGGTCTCTTTTACCCCGACGTCTTTTAATGCCCTGGGAACCCCCACTGCCCCGGCAAGCTCAAACAAGCCGGTTGCGGCGTCATCAACTCCCATGGCCTCGGCAATCCTGCGCGTGTCTCCCGGCCTGGCGCCGGCGTTGTAGGCAACGCTGTGCGGCAGGAGGATAGTATGGGTCTCGGCATGGGGCGTATTGAACGTGCCGCCGAAAGTATGGCACAAGCGATGATGCAGGCTGGTCGTGCCGGTCCCCAATGCGCCGCCGGCCAGGCAGGCGCCATACATGACCTCGGCGCGTGCATCCATGTTGTCGGGTTCGGAGACCACCAGCGGCAGGCCGTGTGACAAGGCGCGTATGGCCTCCAGTGCCATGACCGAGGTGATGGGATTAACGTCTTCCGCGGCGACGTTCACCACGGCCTGGGCCATCGCGTTCAGGCCACTGGCGCCGGCAAAGGCAGCCGGCATGGTTACGGTCAATGCCGGGTCGTATATGGTCAGCGTGGGAACAACGACAGTATCCCGGCTCGTGATTTTGCGGTTATTTTTCGTCACCGCCCAGAGATTGGTCATTTCCGAACCGGCATAGCTGGTGGGTAAAACAATATTGGGCAGGTTCAGGTTGAAGGCCAGGGCTTTGCCCAGACCGGTGGTCGAACCGCCGCCGACGGAAACGGAACAGTCGGCATCGAGTCGTTTTACTTCTGCTATAGCCTGGTCGACAGTTTCAACGGGCACGTGCATCACGGCCCGGTCGAACAGGCCCACCGCCTTGTCGCCCAGCAGGTTGACGATCTCCTGTCCGGTCTCAGCCTGGTTTGGCGTCGCCAGGACCAGGGCGCGGGAATAGCCGAGCTTGTCCAATTCTTGCGGCAACCGCTCCAGGGCGCCGATGCCGAAAATGATGTTCCAGGGAAGGGCTTTATATTCAAAATTCATCATCGGTCAGCAGGCAGTTACTCAATCATCCCTGATTTCACCTATTACTTTCAATACCTCCTCTTTATTGGCTTCAATTTGCGGTGACATGATCAGCTTTGTCCCAAGCGTTTCAAATGGCTCATTGCAAAGGAAAGAAGGATTGTGTGAGCAACAAGCCTCGAACAAAGCGCCTGAAGGTGTACGAATATAAATTGAATCGAAATAGCCACGATCTTTCACGTCAGAAAAATCCGTATAACCGAGGCCCTCGGTAAAAAACTTAATGGCGTCTTGCTCATCCCGGGTAGGCACATTATACGCCATGTGATGTATGGCGCCTTCTCCCACAGTCCAGGTGCCTGGTTTACGGTCCGGTTCAATTTCAAAATCCGTATAGGTGCCGGTACCTCCCTCACCCATAGTGTAACGAACCATATTGCTGTCGTCTGCTTCCTTTCTGGAACCCCATGCTACCTCTAAAAATTCTCCCATGAATTCCATGTCGCGAGTAGAAACACCGGCCGCGTGGGTACCACGGATCATGTTTTCGGCAGGCACAGGTCCGGCGGAATGTGGCGCTCGCGTATCGTCGTCAACCCCGACGATGGATAAGCGAATGTTATGCGGGGAACGAAAATCAAGATGTTTTTCACCAAAACGTTCGGTCTCTGTCACATCAAAGCCATGTTCTTTGAGACGGTTATCCCAGTAAGGCAACGACGATTCAGGCACGGATAGACTTACATAACTGACCTGCCCGCTGCCTTCTGTTGCCTTTACGCCTATGTGAGCCAACGGAAAAGTAGTAAGTAGCGTACTTTCCTCACCGACATCATTTCCATAGTATATGTGGTAAACCGGCGTTGCTCCATCAAAGAATAATGTGCGCTTGACGCATTTCAAGCCCAGTACCCTGGTATGAAAATCGAAGTCTTCCTGTACATTGCCAACACCAATCGTTATGTGGTGATGACCGGTCAATGTAGTGCCTGGTAGTTTTTCGGACATGCTGTTTCTCCACTCAGTAAAAATAAGTTTGGAATTTCCCGTAGATAATCTCTCGGGGTAAAATTCTCATCAGTCCACGACGACAGGCTCAGAAATTATAGCCCAGCCGTAGTCCCCGCTGCCGGGGAGGATTGTAAGTGACGCTTTTGTATCCCGTCCTTGCGCATTTTTTTGACAACGGGAGGAGCTGTTTGCTGAACTGTCCGGTGCAATTTTTGATTAATACTCATATATTTTATATTGTAACCAGTATGTGGATGATATTTGCGTTAATATAAATTTTTTCCCACCAAAAGTAAGTTTAACAGATACCAGGACTGAATAAGAAAACCGCAGATAGTGTTGAAGATAAAATAAAATGGGGCTATTAATCGAAGGCAAGTGGCAGGATGAATGGTATGACACCGAGTCAAATAAGGGACGGTTCATACGTTCTGAATCCCAGTTTCGCAACTGGATAACCAAAGACGGTTCACCGGGGCCTTCCGGTACAGGAGGCTTTAAGGCGGAGGCCGACCGCTATCACCTGTATGTCTCCCATGCCTGTCCCTGGGCCAACCGCACCATGATCTACCGCAGCATTAAAGGTCTGGAGGGGATCATTTCCCTTTCAGTGGTCCACTGGCACCTGGGCGATCACGGCTGGACGTTTGAACCGGGTGACGGCGTTATCCCCGACCCGGTGCATAATGCGAATTATTATTACGAAATCTATACGGCTGCCGACCCCGAATATACCGGCCGGGTTACCGTACCGGGTTTGTGGGATACACAGAAAAATACCATCGTCTCCAATGAATCATCGGAGATCATCCGTATGCTCAACAGCGAGTTCGATGACGTCGGAGCCAAACCTGGCGATTATTACCCCGAACATCTGAGGGATGGGATCGATGCGATCAACAACCGGGTGTTCGGAACCTTGAATAACGGCGTGTACCGGGCCGGTTTCGCCACCACCCAGGAGGCTTATGAAGAGGCGGTTTACCCGTTATTCGATACCCTGGACTGGCTTGAGGACAGGCTGCAAAACCGGCGCTACCTGACCGGCAGTCGGATCACCGAAGCGGACTGGCGCCTGTTCACTACGCTGATACGGTTCGACCCGGTGTACGTGAGCCATTTTAAATGCGATAAAAAACGATTGGTCGATTATCCGAATTTATGGGCCTATACCCGTGATCTCTACCAGCAGCCGGGTATTGCGGATACGGTTAACATGGAACATATCAAAAAGTCTTATTTTGGCAGTCACTCCATGGTGAACCCGACCGGCATTGTGCCTATAGGGCCTGAGCTTAATCCCGACGCGCCTCATGAACGGCATTTATTATAGAATCTGTCATCTATTGACGCGATTTACGTCGAATAATACGATCCGGTATGATGTTATTAGATCATTTTGGGGTCAGTGTAAAAACTAGCGGTAAGTTTTTACACTGACCCCAATCTTAAAATCAATATTGAATTACTGTCTCAAGGGGGGAAGACTATGTCCGTAACAACCGTATTCGGAAGTATCGATAACTACAACAAGGGAGGCGTTGAGATTACCGGCAACGAGGAAGCCCGGGATTACCTGTTTTCCAATATGTTCGAGGTGGCCGGCAACGCAGAACCCTGGGAGCGTACCGTCATCGCCATAAACCTGGAGAACACCGTAGAATGTATTCGTGCGGAAGGTGACAGCCCCTGGTATATCTGTAGCCATGATGAGACCGCGTTACTCATGCAGGGCAGCATGGAAACCCATTTTATTCAGCCCGCAGATGGCGGACTGGCTCCACCCGAAGAGAAGGAGGGATCCGTTAAGCTGGCCGGTCAACCGGAAGGCCGGGTCATGGGACATATCAAGGCAACAAGGGGCCACATGGTCTTGCTGCCGGCCGGCGCGGCCTACCAGTTTCGCGCCGGCGAATTGAGCGTAATTTTACTGCAAACCTTGCTTGGTGATGAGTCCGTCGAAAAATGGGCGGAAATCTGCCAGCACTGATATCAGGGGGAAATAACTATGGCAGCCGCAGCAGAACAAATGACCGAACTACCGGTTCTTACCGAAGCGCACCGTGAAAGCGCGCCGCATCCGATCAACGGCTACAAACGCTTTGAAATCGGCTCGTACAGGTTTGAACGGGATGAGTATTTTGTCCGCATCCAGTGCCCGACCAGCACCCACGTGATGGACGTGGAGAATTTTATGCGTTCAATGATGCGGGACGTGGCCTGGGGGTTTTTTTACGGTTGGGTCAACTTTGATGAGGTCTTTGGCACCGTGAATAATTACGACAGTGTTGACGTCTTCATGGGCGCCTATAACCAGGGCTATAAGGATTCCGGCACGGATTTTACCGAACGGTTCGAGTCAAGTGTGATACTGGCCTGTTTCAAAGCCTTGTTGTCGGATTGGACCAATGCCGGTTTTGACCCCTTTGCCGCTCCCCTGGAAACCGGCAGCGCCCGCGGGCCCAAAAATGGCAACAACGATGAAGCCGTCAATTTCCAACGGGAGTTGGCAGACCGTTTCGTCAGCCTGCCCGGTGACAACTCGATTCGCTCCGATGAAAACGGGCGGCCGGTCAACCGGCAGTTCGCCGACGTGGACCAGTCTGAACCGGAAGTACATGCCGAAACCGCTTTTGAAGGGCAACTGGCAGCCTTCAACCTGTTCAGGTACCTGTCCCGTTCACCGGTCACCTGGAACCCGTCTATCGTTTCCGTGGTGAGAAGCAGCGCTTACTGCCCGACGTCGGAAGAGCATATCCTGCCGGTGGACCACGGCAACGACAGGGTGGAATGGTTTATCCAGATGTCCGATGAAATTACCTGGAAGGTAGCGGATAAAGATACCGCTGCCCCGATGTCCGTGGTGACCATGAAGGCGGGGGACGTGTCCTGTATGCCGGCGGATATCCGGCATCGCGGTTTTTCCCCGAAACGCTCCATGCTGCTGGTCTGGGAGAACCTGACGCCGGGACTGGAAAAACGCTACGCCAACGGCGAACTACCGCCGGTGCCTGCTTCATTTTAATCTCCCATTGGGCCATACTCTACTTAACACAGCCGCCACGCCTCTTAGCAATGCGCAACCTTGGCGGCTTTTTTTATACCTGCGTTCCGGCTAACCCCACACTTCCCGGGCCAGTTCGACAATCATTTCGAGTTTTCCCCATTGCTGGTCTTCGGTCAGTATATTGCCTTCCTCGGTGGAGGCAAACCCGCATTGCGGGCTGAGACAGAACTGGTCAATATCGGCAAACCGCGCCGCCTCGTCGATACGCCGTTTAATGGCGTCCTTGTCTTCCAGTTCACCGGACTTTGACGTAACCAGGCCCAAAACAACCCGTTTGTCACCCCCGGGCAGGAAGCTCAACGGTTCAAATCCGCCGGCGCGATCCGTGTCGTATTCCAGGAAATAACCGTCATAAGCGGTTTCCCCCAACAGGGTCTCCGCGACCGGTTCATAGCCGCCTTCCGCGATCCAGCTTGAGCGAAAGTTGCCACGGCAAACGTGGGTGGTCACCATCATATCCATCGGCTTGTCTTTGAGGGCATGATTGATCATGTCGGCGTAGATACGGGGCAGTGGTTCAGGGTCATCGCCACGGTCACGCGCGGCCTGGCGTTCTTTTGCGGAACAAAGATAGGCCCAAACCGTGTCGTCGAACTGCAGGTAGCGACAACCGGCGGCATAAAACGCGTGCAGGGCTTTATGATAAGCCTCCGCCGTATCCGCATAGAATTCATCCAGCCCGGGATAAACGTCTCTGCTGATGGAGGCCCTGCCACCCCGAAAGTGCAGGACCGAGGGCGCCGGAATGGTCATCTTTGCCGTGACGCTGGCAATATCATGAAGAAAGCGAAAGTGGTCCAGCATATAATGTTGATCGAAACCGACCCTGCCGGTCACGGCGATGCTTTTCGATTTTGTTTGTGTCCCGTGAAACTGGATGCCTTTCTCACTCTCGACCAGTTCAACGCCATCCAGCCCGGCAAGATAATCGAAGTGCCACCAGGCGCGTCTGAATTCGCCATCAGTCACCGCTTGCAGGCCGACGGCCTCCTGCCTGGCAACAACCTCACGAATACATTGATCTTCGATCAATGCCAGGGTATCCGCATCCGTTTTGCCATCTTCAAAATCGGCGCGGGCGGATTTCAAGCGGGGCGGCCGTAATAAACTGCCTACCTGGTCGGCTCGAAACGGGGCTTTTGCAGTCATCGGTCTTTGTGTCTCTGTTTTAAGTATAAGGGTTTCGATTTTAGCCGGAATATGTCAGGCTTGCATTCTTTAAAATCCAAGCAGGTTACATGAACGATACAATCAGACAGTTAACGGAAGAATTAGGTCCGGACGTTGTTTTGACCGGTCCCGATATTTCCGAAAAATATTACGCCGACGGCTCAGGGGAAACGGCCCATGCGCCCGTTGCCGTTGCCCGTCCCTCATCAACCGAACAGGTTTCTGCGATTTTACGGACCTGCTCGTCCGCCAACCAAAGAATAGTCATACAGGGAGGTCTTACCGGATTGTGTGGCGGGGCCACCCCTCAGGAAGGAGAAATCGCGTTGTCGCTTGAACGCCTGAGCGGTATTGAAGAACTGGATCGCACCTCCATGACCATGACCGTCCTCGCCGGGACCCCGTTACAGGCCATTCAGGATGCGGCCGAGGAGGCCGGGTTTCTGTTTCCGCTGGACCTGGGCGCCCGCGGTTCCTGCAATATCGGCGGCAATATTTCGACTAATGCCGGCGGCAATGAAGTGATCCGTTTCGGCATGACCCGTAACCTGGTACTGGGCCTGGAGGTGGTGCTGGCTGACGGCACTATCATCACTTCATTGAATAAAATGCTGAAAAATAACGCGGGCTATGACCTGAAACACCTGTTCATCGGCACCGAGGGGACCCTGGGTATCGTCACCCGCGCCGTATTACGGCTGTTTGTCAAATCGGAAAGTCGTTGTACCGCACTGGTTGCACTGGAGTCGTTTGACGACGTAGTCCGGTTCCTGCATTTCATGCATCGGGAATTCAGCGGGTCACTCAGTTCGTTTGAAGCCATGTGGGACAGTTATTACAGCTACATCATTAAGCACGTGCCGACTATCAACAATCCTTTTGATCAAAAGTATCCTGTTTACGTGTTGACCGAAATACAGGGTGCCGGCGATACGTCAGGTCAAACCGCGTTTGAAAATGCCCTGGGGAACGCGCTGGAGACAGGCCGGATAGTGGATGCCGTTATCTGTCAATCCGAACGCGAGAGACAGGCTGTCTGGGCCATAAGGGACGGCGTGGGCGATATCGTAACCCTGATTCAAGATAACGCCAATTTTGATGTAAGCGTGCCCATCAATAAAATGGCAGATTTTCTGGCGCAACTGGATACGGAAATCGGAGCGCGCCTGCCGGGTACCCCGCTGCTGGTATTCGGACATATCGGTGACGGTAACCTCCACCTGATTTTCGAGGTGAACAGGAAGGCAGATAAAAAAACCATCTATGACGTGGTGTATCAACAGGTCGGGATATACGGCGGGTCAATCTCCGCCGAACACGGCATAGGGGTACAAAAACGGGCTTATTTACATCAATCCAGGAGCAATGAAGAAATAGCCCTGATGAAACTGCTGAAACAAACCCTGGACCCGAAAGGCATACTGAACCCGGGACGGGTGACAGGCTAAACAGGTGCGAACCCTGGCAGTCATTAACTTTGAGGATATAGTAGAAGCTTATGAACTGACAAGTTTCGGAGGCTCACACGAAAATATCGCTTTCCTCTGTAAGGAGACAGGCAAGATCTACTATCATAACGAAGATACAAACTATGAACTTGACGAACTGCCTGATGATATTGATGATAACGAAAAATATATTCAAATCCCGAATAAGATTGAGCTCGACTTGGGCAAAAAGCTTGTTCTGAGGTTTGCCGATCAGGAATTACCTGATGATTTAGACTATATCTATAGAATTTTCAGAAAGGCGGGCGCCTACTCAAGGTTCAAATATCTCCTGGACAGGAAAGGGCTTCTTGAAAAATGGTACGAGTTTGAAACAA
The DNA here is from genome assembly GCA_965248145.1 of Gammaproteobacteria bacterium. GTDB lineage: Bacteria > Pseudomonadota > Gammaproteobacteria > Eutrophobiales > Eutrophobiaceae > JAAXHV01. The sequence goes on from OZ252091.1 coordinate 3,541,560, forward strand.
ACGCACGAGAACAAGCGTTGCGAGAGTGGTGTGAGATAAACTCTATAGAAATCAAAAGACCGGAAGAAAATACAGCGGGTTAAGTGCAGCCGTAAACAGCACATTGTACGGGTTCAGGAACAAATGAGACTTTCCCCGTCTTCAGGAACGAGGATATCCTGTCCTCGTCGAGGGCGGAGCGCCCTCGCTCCCGGGAGCAGGTACTGAACCAGGACACGCATTTGCATCCGAAAAATCTGTAAAATACGATCTGCCATTGAAACGTTAATCCTGCTATGCTACCTTGCAGTTTCATGAGGTCGTTGCCTCTCAGGCTACGACCTGGACTATCAGGACGCGGTGAGAAATCCAGGCTGACCAGACAGCAGTTGGTTTCCCACCGTCAACTCAGGAGGAAGCTAATGAAAGCAGCCAATGAAGCGACATCAACCGCTAGCCCAAGTTTAACACCCATATTTATAAGTTCTTATTATTCAATCAGTTAGAATTGATAAATTCGGCGTCTGGCACTACAAAGTGCCTTTTATCCGTCGTTTAACCTATTACACGACCGTCTTCTGCGTGCCGCCGGGGTTCTCGTCCAGGCCCAACGCCGCATAGAGGGCCTGCTGTTGCGCCTCCGGGCGCGTGGCTTTACGGATATGCAGGGTACGTTGGTCGGCACAACGGAAGGTAGCGGTCACCCGCTGCTGTCCCCCCAGGATACGGCGCAACGTCGTCCAGCTGGCCGTCTCTCCGTGCGCCCGCAGACGGCGACGGATGAACTGCACGGCCTGATAGGCCAGTACGGTGATAAACAGGTGCCCCTCGGCGCGCGTCGGTGTCTGGTGAAACACCGGACGCAGCCCCAACTCCGATTTGAGTGCGCGGAACACGGCCTCCAGATCGGTCAGCAGGGTATAGGTGCGCCAGAGCGTCTCCGCATCCCAGTCGGTGAGATTACTGCGCAGGCAATACACGCCCGGATGCGTCAGCAGGGAGCCGCTATGGGGCCGGCATTGCCAGCTGAGGGACGCGGCCTGCTTGTCGCTGGCATCCGCGGTGACGTCAACAACATAATGTTGGGCAATACCGCGGCTTTGTTCGCGCAGCCGACCGATGCGTTGGTGGATACTGTTCAAACTCTTGCGCGTGCGGGGCCGCGACAAGCCGTCGGCCAGGCGTTGCAGCCCGGTCTCGAAACGCTGTTGCAGGCGTGCCGCGATGCCTTTCTCTTTCTCGGCCCGGGCCGCCGAATAACAGTACAGGCGGGCCTCACCCTCGTCCTGTTCCAGGGACAGTTGCACCGGCTGCCCGGAGGCGGTGTCTATCGTTATGGCCTGCTCCAGGTCGAACTGTCGGTGTCGGGCACGGCTCACCACCAGGTAACGGTAGCCCTGTTCACGCAGCCAGGCGATGTTGGCCTCGGTCGCTATCCCCCGGTCCAGCACCACCAGCGCCGCCGCCGGCGCGCCCAGCGCCGTCAGCATGTCTGCCAAGGTGCTGTCTTCCCGCACATTGCCGGCAAACACCTGCGAACGGCGCACAAAGCCGCTGCCGTCCAGTACCAGACCCAACGTCAGCAACGGACAGTCACTGCGTTTCTCCTTCGAGTGTCCCCGGCGCGCCTTGGGCTGCGCCCCGGCCTCACCCTCAAAATAGGTGTTGGTCAGGTCGTACAGCGTCACGGGGGGGGACAGGTCGAATAAATCACTCACCTGCCGGAACAGGTGGTGTTCGAGGTCGTCCCGGTGCGCCAGCAAGACGTCCGAGGCGCGATACAGTTGCATGGCGCTCAGCGCTTCAAAGTCCACCCCCAGCAACTCGCCCAGGGCGCTGCGTTGACCCAGCCAGGCATGGGCAGCCCGTTCCGACCCCGGCGCCGCCAGGCGCCCGATAATCGATCCCAGCGCCGCCGCCTGTTGCGGTCCGGTCAACCCCAGCCGTGCCAGTAACACCGGCACGCCCAGTTGTTGCAGTGCCCACAGGCCCACCGCTTCCACCCCCACCGCGCGCGGCCGCAGCAGCGCCAGCGAAGCGGCGACCACACTGTGTACGTCCTCGGCCGGGGAGGCCGCCGCGGCCGGCGCCGGGGCGCGGGCCAGCAGTTGCGCGGCGATGCGTTGCGCTTCGGTTTCCAGCGCCGCCGGACAATCCGGATCAAGCAGCTCGGTCTGGCCGGACAGCAAGTGTTCGATGCGGGCACATAACGTCGGCCACTGCGTCCGCTCGATGGCGTAGTGGCTGCCGAGGTTGAGCAGGGTGCGTTGGCGGACTTTCTCCCCCACGCGTTCGGCGCGCACCAGGCGGTAGGTGAAATAATCCTGACCGGTGTCGGTGCGACGGGTACGGGTGCGACGGATAAACATGGGGGACAGGATAGCGTGTCGGAAGAGGGCTGTCAAGAAGAAATATCACTTTATGGCACTACATTCATAAAATCCCTCATCCAACTATGAAAAATCAATTACTTAGAGGTGACTACAAGCGAAAATCAGCCAAAATCAGCCAAAATTCGGGGTTCGAGTGTTAAACTTGGGCTAGCGCAACAACAGTCACATTCGATACACTGAAAGCGGCAAAGGAGTTGAGAAATAACGGATTTGAAGACCGACAGGCCGATGCAGTAGTAACCACTATCAATAAAGCAATGAGTGAAACCGTAGCCACAAAAGCTGACTTGGAATTACTGGGAGCTGCTACAAAAGCTGATATGGAATTACACAGAGCTGCTACAAAAGCCGATATTGAATCACTGGGAGCAGCCACAAAAGCTGATATGGAATTACACAGAGCTGCTACAAAAGCTGATATGGAATTACACAGAGTTGCTACAAAAGCCGATATTGAATCACTGAGAGCAGCCACAAAAGCCGATATTGAATCACTGGGAGCAGCCACAAAAGCTGATATGGAATCACTGGGAGCAGCCACAAAAGCTGATATGGAATCACTGGGAGCAGCCACAAAAGCTGATATGGAATTACACAGAGCTGCTACAAAAGCTGATATGAGATCACTGGGGCAATCCGTAGATAACCGGTTCGACAGAGTAGATCTCAAGTTCGAGGCGCTGGAAAAGTCAATGGTAACGCTTCAAGATAAAATCGTCATCAAACTCGGCGCGCTGATGGTTACCATGACATTTTTACTTCTGGCCCTTGGCCCGTTTTATTTTCGCTGGGTGAATTCCCTGATGAGTTCACTGTAGATAGATACACCCTTCATGCCTATTGATGGGCTCCCGATAAATCGAATTTACACTTTGATGATACTGGTGGTTTATTATCTCTCGGTTGGTCTCTTGAACGCCTGATAAATATCGTTGATGTCACGCCATACCGGTCCGGATTCTCCGTTACTCACCGGCTGACCGTCGAGTTTAACTACCGGGGCAATGCCCATTGTGGAGCTGGTCAGCCAAATCTCGTCGGCCTGTAACAGTTGCGCCTCGGTAACGGAAGCTTCCAGGCATTGGTAATCGGACTCCCCGATTAATTCCACCACCAGATCGCGGGTAATTCCGGGCAACAACCGGCCATCCTTGGGCGGTGTCATAACGGTATTATCCCAGACGATAAAAACGTTGCTGGCGGCGCCTTCGGTGATATACCCATCCCTGCTTAAAATTGCCTCATGGGAGCCGTCTTTTTCCTTTGCATACTGTTTCAACAAGACGTTCGGGAGTAATGCCACGGCCTTGATATGGCAATATTTCCACCTGATGTCTTCGTGCAGTATTGCGCTGATGCCCAGGCTGAAATCCGTTGCCGGCAATGGTTTGCACATCATGAAGACGGTGGGCGTAAAATCAGACTGGTATAAGTGGTTTCTCTCACCCGTTCCCCGGGTGACCTGGATATAGATGGAAGAATCTTCCGTAACCTTATTCAGGTTAAGCAACTCACCGGTCAGTGATTGCCACTTTTCTTCGTCATAATCCAGTGATAATGAAATCGCCGCGAGGCTGTTTTGCAGTCTTTTCAGGTGCTCGGACAACCTGAAAACCTGTCCGGAAAAAATCGGGACGACCTCATAAACTCCGTCTGCAAAGGTAAACCCCCGGTCTAATACCGATACCTTCGCCTCTTCCAGCGGGATAAAGCTGCCGTTTAAATATACCGTTGTCACAGGGCCATTGACATATCACTCTTGAGACTTCCAGTGAAGTTTGATGTGATCTTTCAGGCGAATAAAAATACTGCCCTCTGCTACGGCTTCGCTCGCGACCAATGGCCTGGTTGCGATCGCCTTGTCTTCCAACAGCAACTCCAGCCGCCCCAGTTCCTGTCCCGCGGTAATGGGCGCAATCAGTTCTTCTTCAATATCCATCACCGGTTGAAGTTGCTGGTATTGCCCTCTCGGCAGGGTCAACACAAGATCATTTTCAATACTGAGCTCAAGGTTCTCCTGTTTTCCTTTCCAGACCTTGACGGTGGTTATCGTCTCACCGGCGGTATACAGCTTTCTTGTTTCAAAAAATCGATAGGAATAGTTCAATAGAGCCTGCGTGGCGCTGGTCCTGGTCCGAACGCCGTCCGTCCCCATGACTACGGAGATCAACCGCACTCCGTCCCGCTCCGCGGAAGCCACCAGGCAATATCCGGCGCTTTCCGTATAGCCTGTCTTTATCCCATCCACACTTTCATCTCTCCATAACAGGCTGTTTCGATTACTCTGCTTGATATCGTTGTAGGTAAATTCCTTTACGGCATGTAACGCGTAAATTTCCGGGTAATCCCGGATCATGTGTCGCGCCAGGGTTGCGAGGTCCCGGGCCGTTGTATAGTGGTTCTCCTCAGGCCATCCGGAGCTGTTCATAAAATGTGTGCCGTTCATTCCCAGTTTACCGGCATATTCATTCATGAGCTGGGCAAATGCTTCTTCAGTGCCGGATACCTGTTCTGCCAGCGCAACGCTCGCATCGTTGCCGGACTGTATAATCACGCCTTTCAACAGGTCTTCAACGCTCACCTCTTTACCCACCTCGATGAACATCCGCGAGCCCGTCATACGCCATGCCTTCTCGCTGACCAGCACCTGGTCCGTCATGGCAATAAGACCGCCGGCGATTTGACTTGCCACAACGTATGCGGTCATCATCTTGGTCAGGCTGGCCGGCTCCACCTTCCTGTCTATATTCTCCTCCACCAGGTAGGCGCCGCTCTCCACGTCCATGATCAGGTATGAAGTCGCCTGAACCTCCGGCGCGGCCGGCACGACCGTGACGGCCAGGGAAGCTATATTCAGGCAGATTCCAAAAAACAATATAAGCAGTTTAATCATCGGATATTTCATCATCGTGTTATATCAAGGGGTATCTCATTCCAGGAGGATGCGGTGTTCGTGGATATCAAACTGCACTAAATGACTGACAATCTCGTCCGCAAACTCGATATTATTCAGCGGGCCGACTTTGACGCGAAAAGCAGTCCTGCCATGCAGTTTGATCTCCTCTATCCGGACCGGCGTTTCCAATTGTTGCAAATTATCTTTCAATCTTTCCGCGTTGATCAAATCCGAAAAGACTCCGACCTGGATATAAAAATCCAGAGACTTGCTTTTTTTTGACGTCCTGGACCGGGTTTCAACGGGCGCGCCTCCTGTTCTACGGGTGACCGGGGCGACCGGGTCGATCGCGCGTATTTTCACCAGGGCTGTTCCTTTTTCCATCATGCCCAGTTTACTGGCGGCCACGTAAGACAGATCGACTATCCGGTTATCGTGAAACGGGCCGCGATCATTGACCCGGGCAATGATTCTCCTGCCGTTTTCCAGGTTCTTCACTTCCAGGTACGATGGCAACGGTAAGGTTTTATGCGCCGCAGTCATGGCATACATGTCATAAGGCTCACCGCTTGAGGTCTTTTTCCCATGGAACTTTGTGCCATACCATGAAGCGATGCCTTTTTGCTCGAAGCCTTTACCGCTCTCCAGGACGTAATATCTTTTTCCGTATACCTCATATGTCTTCATGTTGCCAAGCTCGCTTCTTGGCTCAACCCTGGGCACGGCATCCGGCACTTTTGCCGCATCCACCCTTGCCCGCCCGGGCGCGCTGTCTTTTTCAGAGACGAAAGAACAGGCCGACAACCCCAAAAGCAGCAAAACTACCAAAAACTGTTTGAGGGAAGCCACAGAGGACATAGAGATCACAGAGTGATTCGGGAATCTTTTTGATGCCTGGGCAACCTGAATAGTTAGCAATTTACCTTGACCGTTATTCATATTGTTTTTTCTCTGTGTCCTCTGTGCCCTCTGTGGCTCATAAGGATTTTACGATCCGGATTGATACTCAGCCTTGATTGCCTCAGCCAACTGGTATACCGCCATTGCGTAAAGCGCACTGTGATTATATCTGGTAATCACATAGAAATTATGCAACGCCAGCCAGTACTCATAACCTTCCCGGTTTTCAAGACGTAGAAGTTTGACTTTTTCCGAGGCATCGACAGCTTCCGGTGAAGTAATTCCACCTTCCGATAAATCCGCCATGGTCAGTACCGGCTTGAGCCCTGTGGTAAGCAGGGCTGAAAAATCACTGTCGGGAACGCGCGCGGGGCTTATAATATCGTTGCCTTCCCGCCATCCATGTTGTTTAAAATAATTAGCGACACTGCCGATTGCATCCGTTGGATTTTGCCAGATATCAGTCAGTCCGTCTTCATCAAAATCAACGGCATACGCACGGTAACTGCTTGATATGAATTGTGGGATACCCATTGCCCCGGCATAAGAGCCTTTTAACGAATGGGGATCCAGGGATTGCTCCCGGGTCAGCAGCAGGTAATGCTCCAACTCACCGGCAAAAAAACTGCTCCGTTTCGGATAATCAAATGCCAGGGTTGCAAGCGAATCGATGACTTTATAATTGCCCTTAATACGCCCGTACTTTGTTTCAACACCGATAATAGCGATCATAATTTGCGCCGGGACACCATATAACCCGGCGGCGCGTTCAAGTTCCTGCTCATTCTCCCGCCAGAATTTAACACCTCCCCGAATACGCTCAGGTTTGATAAATATCGACCTGTACCGGTGCCACGGCAGGGCCTCCGCGGGTCTCGAAATGGCAGCAATCACTTTTTCGGAAATTCGTACGCCGGTGAAAACGTCATTCAGTTCATCAGCGTCATAACCATGCTCAGTTACCATGTTCCGGATAAATGAGGCAACCTCGTCACGCACAAGCAAGTCCGCCCTGGCCGAGGCAAGAGACAAACACAGTAAAACGAAAAAAGCAGCAGTGTATTTCATATTAACCTGAAAGTAGTCTTCTATGTGTGTGTATGGCCATGAGTATCCCGAACCCCGCAATAATCGTCATCATTGAGGTGCCCCCATGACTGATTAACGGTAATGGCACCCCGACAACGGGTAGTTGTCCTGACACCATCCCCATATTGACGAATATATAGACAAAAAAACTCAATATAATTCCCACGCCGAGCAACTTGCCATAGACCTGCTGTGACTGCATCGCAATATACAAACCTCTGGCAATGATGAACAAATAGATGCTGACCAGGATTACTACGCCTATCAGTCCGAATTCCTCGCAAAAAACCGCAAAAATAAAATCCGTGGACCTCTCGGGCAGGAACTCCAGGTGAGACTGGGTTCCGTTTAACCAGCCCTTGCCGTACAGCCCCCCTGACCCGATTGCTATTTTGGATTGAATGATATGGTAGCCGGCGCCCAGCGGGTCCTGCTCCGGATCCCAAAACGTCAACACCCGCTTTTTCTGGTAATCATGCATGAAGTACCAGAGCACGGGGGTTGACGATACGGCAATGAAAGCAAATCCGGCCAACAATCTCCAACTGATACCGGCAATGAACAGGACTGAAAAGCCGGTGACGGCCAGCAGTAATGCCGTACCGAGATCAGGCTGTATCGCTACCAGTAGTACGGGGATCACGATGAGGATTAGCGCGGCAAATACCTGTATGATATTGGGGGGCAGCGATTTTCTGCTGAGATACCACGCGATTACCATCGGCAGGGCAAGTTTCATAATCTCGGAGGGTTGAAAGCGAAATATTCCAACCCCCAACCATCTCTGTGCGCCTTTACCCATCTCGCCAAAATATAAAACCAGGACCAGCAGGGTGAGGCCGGCCAGGTAAATCCAGACAGACATGCGAGATAACCGGTCAGGGGATACCTGGGCAATGGCAAACATCATTACCAGGGCGACAACCAGGTGGATTGAACGACGAAGAATCAATCCGGTATCCTGGCCGCTGGCGCTGTACAACACCAGGAACCCAATCGCGCTCAAGACGATGATCCCCAACAACAGTGGGACATCGATATGAATTTTTTGTGTGAAGTCTGTTTCTTTCATCCCTTTAAACCACTAACTCTATTTTGCCTGCTGAAATAATGATCGAGCAATGCACGGGCTATGGGCGCGGCCGTCGTTGAACCGCTGCCGCCATTCTCAACTATAATTGCCAGTGCGATCTCCGGCGCTTCAATGGGGGCAAATGCAATAAATAACGCATGGTCACGGAACTCTTCCGGTATCTCGTCTGCGTTATATTCTTCGTCCTGCGCGATATTGATTACCTGTGCAGTGCCGGTCTTGCCGGCAAATTGATATTCTGAACCGGCGCCTGATCGCCGCGCCGTCCCCCTGGCGCCGTGTACGACCTCCTGCATCGCATGAATAATAAGGTTCCAGTGCGCGTCGCTGGCGGATATAACCTGTTTGCCCTCACGGACAGGCGTTTTGATCACTTGTCGCCCGGTAATGGAATCCCTTACTTCCGACAGCAGGTAAGGCCGCACCAGTTTTCCCCGGTTTGCTACGGCTGCCGTTGCCGCGGCCAGTTGGATGGGTGTGACGAGGGTTGCTCCCTGGCCTATCCCCATAATCAGGGTTTCACCCGGATACCAGGGTTGTCCCAACTTTTCATTTTTCCACCGTGTTGAGGGAACCAGACCCGCGGCTTCACCTCCTATATCCACGTCTGTGGGCTTGCCGAAACCGAAATCCGTTAACGTTTGATGAATTCGTTCAATATCCAGGTCACGGGCAAGCGCATAAAAGTACACGTCACAGGATTGGGAGATGGCGCCAACCATATCCATGTGGCCATGACCCTCTTTTTTCCAATCCCGATAGCGGCGAGTGCTGCCTTTCAGCGAGTACCAGCCACGGCACCAGGTCTCGTCGTCCGGCTCGCGCTGGCCATAATTCAATGCACCCAGGGCCAGCAGTGGCTTAATCGTCGAACCAGGCGGGTATTTACCCTGTAAAAATCGATTTAATAACGGGGTATCTTTGGATTGGAGCAGTTCATTATAGGATTTTCTGTCGATCCCGTTAACGAACAGGTTGGGGTCATAACCGGGTGAGCTGACGGAAGCTAAAATGGCGCCGGTATCCGCCCTGAGGGCTACGATTGCGCCGCGTCTTCCGTTGAGTGCCTGTACGGCAAGGATTTGCAAGGAGGCATCTATAGTCAAATATAAATTTTTACTCGGTTCAGGCGGCTTTCTATCTATTTGCCTGATTTTTCTTCCCTGGGCGTTTACTTCGACCTGCTGGTAACCGACGTGGCCGTGCAGCAGGTCCTCGTAAGCCTTCTCGATTCCCGATTTACCCACGTGGGTTGTACCCCTGTAGTTAGACTTGTTTAATTTTTTGAACTCGTCTTCATCGATGATTCCCACGTAACCGATTGTGTGTGACAGGTTCTTGCCAAGGGGGTAATGTCGATTTAGTTGCGCCGCAACGCTGATTCCCGGGAAGAGGTGTCGATTAACTGAAACCAACGCTATTTCCTCATCATCCAGGTTGAACCTGAGCGGAACGCCGTCAAACCGCCTTGTTCTCTTCTGTAATTCCTTAAACCGCTCAACATCAGCGGGGGTAATCGTAATCAGCCTGCTTAATCGCCCGATGACGGAATCCAAATCAGCGATCCGCTCCGGCACTACCTCCAGCGTAAACGTGGGACGATTATCAGCCAGTAAAATGCCATCACTGCTGAATATCAGACCCCGGGTTGGTGGAACGGGTAAAATCTTTATATGATTGCTGTGTGATAAGGTTGTAAAATGAGCGTGTTTGGCTACCTGCAAATAGAAAATTTGCACGACGATTACCGCGGTAATAAGCAGTACAAGCGCGCCGGTCACGTAGATTCGTCGATGAACCAGGGCTTCTTTCCAATCCAGGTTTTTTACCGTGGTAAGTATTGCCATCGAGAATACGGATATCCGGGTGAGTTCAAGATTCTGTAATGGAACGTCCGCGTCCTGCTCACCGACTTCCCTTCAAATAACATTATATTTCCGCTGAATACCACGCATGATCACAAGCAACAGCGGCCACAATAACATGCTGGTAACAGCCGGCGTCCAGAATGACCAGTGCTGGGGTGGAACTCCCATAATACCGCGTATCCATAATGTGAAAAACTGAAATATTATGAGGTAAAAACAGATGAGCAAAGACTGCTGTACCAGGGGAAATACCCTGATTTGCTCATGCATCCGAATTGTAAGGTAGGCAATCACAGACAGTCCAAGGGCATTTTGACCCAGCAAGGCCCCGGTATGCACGTCCAGTACAAGCCCAAGCAGCCAGGCGATACCGATACCGACCCGGTCCGGCAAAGCCATACACCAATAGATCAGCACCATCACAACCCAGGCCGGCCGATAGTCGGTCAGCCATCCCGGCAGCGGTACCACAGTCAGCAATAGTGCAATAATGAAACTGAGAATGATCACCCACCCGGCTTTATGTCGAACAGTCTGCATATTTCTCCAGGTATTAATTCGTTACCACATCAGGGTTTTTCTTGTTTTGCTGCTCGTCGGTATAAGGCCAGAGTAACAAAGCCTCCCGACTGCGGCCAAACTTGGCGCTGGTTAATACGCTCACATTGGAAAAAGGTTCTCCCGGGGTGCGGGATATATTTGCTATCGTCCCTACCGGATAACCCCTGGGAAACCTCCTGCCAAGACCGGATGAGACAATCAGGTCTCCCTCCTTGATATCCGCGTTAGTCGGGAGATTCTCCAGCAATAAAATATTATCCTGACCGATACCGGCAGCGATAGAGCGCAGGCCATTACGATCTACCTGTACCGGTATTGAATGGGTCGGGTCAGTGATTAACAACACTGTGCTTGAAAACGGGCCCACATGTATTACCTGACCCATAATACCGCCTGAATCAACCAGGGGCTGGCCGTCGTAAACACCTTCTTTCAGCCCTTTATTGATAATAATCTGCTGGCGGAATGGCTCTAATTCAACCTCAACCAGTTCCGCCACCAACACCTGATCATGAGACTCAACCGATGACTCCAGTAATGCTCTCAGGCGCCGGTTTTCTTCCTGTAAAACTGAATACCGCTGCAGCTTGGAATGTAACAGCAGTTGTTCCCGGCGTAACTTTTCGTTCTCCTCCAGCAACGCTGTTCTTGCAACCAGGGACGCGGAGATTTCCCGGAAAAAACCGGCGGGTAAACTCGCCGCGTATTGCAATGGATAAACAAACGTTGAAACTCCCGCGCGCACTAATTCCAGGTGGCCTTGTTTGTGGTCAACCGTCATCAGGACTATCGATGCCAATACGAAAATAATTATCCTGATGTGGGATGAAAGGCTTTTCTGAAATAATGCTTTAATAATCTGCTCCTCTTTACCTGAAACTATTCAAAAACCAGTATCTCTTCACCAAGTTCATCGATCATATCCAGGAAGCGGCCGGCACCGCGCACAACACAGGTCAGGGGATCATCGGCGACAATAACAGATAACCCTATTTCTTTCATTAACAGTTGATCCAGGTCCTGTAACAAGGCCCCGCCTCCGGTCAGCACGATACCGCGCTCGACCACGTCAGAACCCAATTCGGGCGGTGTTTTCTCCAGGGCGTCTTTCACCGCGCCGACAATACCCGCTATCGGCTCCTGCAATGCCTCCAATACTTCATTGCTGCTCAGTACGAAACTGCGCGGTATGCCCTCGGCCAGGTTGCGTCCCCTGATTTCCATTTCGCGGACCTCATCCGGGGGAAGTGCACAACCTATTCCGTGTTTTACATTTTCCGCGGTAGCCTCGCCAATCAGGGTGCCGTAATTTCGTCTTACATAGTTTATGATGGCTTCATCAAACCTGTCTCCTCCTATTCTGACTGATGCGGAATAGACAATTCCGTTTAAGGATATAACGGCAACTTCAGTGGTGCCCCCTCCTATATCCAATACCATTGAGCCGCGTGCGTCACTCACGGGCATATCGGCGCCCATTGCTGCGGCCATCGGTTCTTCTATCAGGTATACCTTTCTTGCGCCCGCGCCCATGGCCGATTCGCGAATCGCTCTCTTCTCTACCTGGGTCGAGCCGCAGGGCACACAGATCAATACCCTGGGACTGGGTTTAAAAATGGTATCGCCATGCACCGAATGTATAAAATACTGCAACATTTTTTCGGTAAGCACGAAATCCGCGATCACTCCGTCCTTCAGCGGTCTTATCGCCTTGATATTATCGGGTGTTCGCCCAAGCATATTCTTGGCCGCGCTGCCGACGGCCCGTATCGCCTTCATATTGACTGCGCCGTGCTCGGTTTTCCCGACGGCAACCACCGAAGGCTGGTTTAATACTATGCCTTTCCCGCGAACATAAATCAGGGTATTAGCCGTACCCAGATCTATGGACAGATCGCTGGAGAAGAAACCCCTTATCCTGTTTAACATTACGACTCACTCACAAATTATTTATTACATCCGGTTAAAAGCGTAACTTTAGCAGTGACGTATACTTTGGGCAAGCCGGGAAATATGATAGATTGCATATCCGGGAAGTTCTGAATAAGTCAGAGTTTCCTTAGTTCAATGTTAAACGAGAGTTTTTTGATGCCGCTCGACAAGACAGAGATACGGGATATTGCCTGGCTCGCAAGATTGACCATAGAAGACCAGGCCATAACCGGTTATACAAAGGACCTGGCCGACATCCTGGCCCTGGTGGAACAGATGAAAGAAATCAACACGTCCGGTATTGAACCCCTGGCGCACCCGCTGGAAATCGAAATACAACTTCGTCCGGACAACGTAACGGAAGACAATCAACGAGACAATTTTCAGGAAGCCGCGCCGGTGACGGCAGACGGCCACTACATTGTACCGAAATTTATAGAATAGCGTGTACCAGGGGCCGTTTTAACCTATGTTCAAATACACGCTTGTGGAGTTATCCCGCTTGCTGCATAAACGGGAAATCAGCAGCATTGAGCTCACTGAAACTTACCTGAACAGGGCTGAACAATTCAATGGCAACCTGAATTGTTTTATTTCGTTGTTCCCCGGGCATGCGCTTGAACAGGCACGGCGCGCCGACAAATTGATTGCCGCCGGCAAGGCAGGTCCTCTGACGGGGATACCCATCGCCCACAAGGATATATTTTGTACCCGCGGCTTCAAAACCAGTTGCGGGTCAAAAATGCTGGATAACTTCGTTGCCCCTTACGATGCCACCGTCACGGACAAACTGAACGCGGCGGGGAGTGTCATGATCGGGAAAACCAACATGGATGAATTTGCCATGGGGTCATCCAGTGAAACCAGTTTTTACGGCCCCGTCAGAAATCCGTGGGATAACGACCGGGTCCCGGGCGGTTCTTCCGGCGGTTCGGCCAGCGCGGTCAGCGCCAGGCTGGTACCGGCGACCACCGCAACCGATACGGGTGGATCGATAAGGCAACCGGCAGCCCTGTGTGGCGTAACCGGAATAAAACCCACCTATGGACGCGTATCCCGTTACGGCATGGTCGCTTACGCTTCCAGCCTTGACCAGGGCGGTCCCATAACCCGGAACGCGGAGGACGCTGCCCTGTTGTTGACAGCCATGTCCGGATTTGACCGGAATGACGCCACCAGCGCCAATGTAACGGTCGACAAATACATGGACGGGTTAAACAACGATATCAAAGGATTAAAAATCGGCATCCCAAGGGAATATTTTTCCGGGCAACTTGACCGGTCCATTACGGACGCGCTTACTGCCGCGTTGAATTTATATGAGCAGTCAGGGGCATCGATCATTGACATCGAATTGCCTCACACAGAATTATCGATCCCGGCCTACTACGTGATAGCATCGGCTGAGTGTTCTTCAAACCTGTCCCGTTACGATGGCGTACGATTCGGCTATCGCTGTGATGACGCGAAAGACATCAACGACCTGTTTTGTCGCTCCCGCGGAGGGGGCTTCGGCAATGAAGTCAAGCGCAGGATAATGATCGGGACTTACGTGTTGTCAGCGGGATATTACGACGCGTATTATTTGAAAGCGCAACGGATAAGACGGTTATTGCGGGATGAGTTACGCAGCGCGCTGAACCAGGTTGACGTGATCATTACTCCCACGACACCGACAACCGCGTTCCCCCTTGGCTCCCGCATGGATGATCCCGTGTCAATGTACCTGTCTGACATTTTCACCGTTTCTGTCAATCTTGCCGGACTGCCGGCCATCTCAGTCCCGGCCGGGTTCAGTAACGGTCTGCCCATCGGTATGCAGATCATCGGCAATTACTTCCATGAAGGTAAATTGTTAAACGTCGCCCATCAATATCAACGGATGACTGACTGGCATAAGCGGATACCTGGAGGCTGGCAATAATCTATGCTAGTGGTTAGTTATCAGTTTTCAGTTTTTGGTTTTTAGTAACTAAGAACCAACAACTAAAAACTAACAACTAAAAACAGACAACTAAAAACAGACAATGAAATGGGAATCCGTCATAGGTCTTGAAATACACGTGCAACTGGCGACGAAGAGTAAAATCTTCTCGGGCGCGGCCAACCGGTTCGGTGCAACCGCTAACACCCTGGCATGTGCCGTTGACCTGGGGCTCCCCGGCGTATTGCCCGTAACTAACGAAGAAGTGGTGCGGATGGCGGTAAAATTCGGCCTCGCAGTCGGCGCGACTATCGCAAAACGCTCGGTATTTGAAAGAAAAAACTATTTTTACCCGGACCTGCCCAAGGGCTATCAGATAAGTCAATATGAATTACCCATTGTGTACGCCGGTAAAATACAGGTTCAGCTCGACGGCGCCACCAGGGAAATCGGCATAACCCGCGCGCACCTGGAAGAGGACGCCGGCAAATCCATCCATGAAGGCTTTTCCGGGTCAACCGCCATTGACCTGAATCGCGCCGGCACCCCGTTGATTGAGATCGTCTCCGAGCCTGATATGCGTTCCGCCAGGGAAGCGGTTGCCTACATGAAAATAATACATTCCCTGGTTCGTTACCTGGAAATCTCCGATGGAAACATGCAGGAAGGTTCATTCCGTTGTGACGCCAATATATCGATCAGGCCGGAAGGTGAAACCAAACTGGGGACCCGGGCCGAGATAAAGAACATCAACTCCTTTCGCTTTGTCGAACAGGCGATCAATTATGAAATTGAACGGCAAATCGACGTCATCGAATCCGGTAATGACGTCGTGCAGGAAACCCGGCTGTACGACCCGGACAAAAACGAAACCCGCCCGATGCGCAGCAAGGAAGAGGCCAACGATTACCGGTATTTCCCCGACCCCGACCTGCCGCCGGTAGTGATCGATAATGATTATATTGAAGCCGTCAGGGAACAACTGCCCGAGTTGCCGGAACAGAAACAGCAGCGCTTCATGCAGGATTTCGGCCTGTCCGAATATGACAGCAGTTACCTGGTCGCCGGCAAGGACACGGCCGATTATTTTGAAACTGCGGTAGCCGCCGCCCGGGGTGAAGCCAAGTTGGTCGCAAACTGGATCATGGGTGAACTGGGCGCAGCCCTGAACCGGGACAATATCGACATCAGTGCGAGCAAGGTAAGCGCGAAAAAGCTGGCCGGGCTGGTGATTCGAATCGCCGATAACACCATTTCGAACAAAATTGCCAAACAGGTATTTGAAGCCTTATGGCAGGGTGAGGACAGCGCCGATGACGTTATCGAAAAGCAGGGATTAAAACAGGTAACCGATACTGGTGAAATCGGCAGGCTGGTTGATGAGGTCATCGCCGAAAACGATGCGCAAGTGGAGCAGTACCGCAACGCCCCGCCGGAAAAACAGGGTAAATTGATCGGCTATTTCGTCGGACAGGCGATGAAAAAATCCAGAGGCAAAGCCAACCCGAAACAGGTCAACCAGCTATTGTCGGAGAGACTGAGAAGATAGGAGACAGACCGGAATTTCTCTGTCTTTTGCCACAGAGGACACAGAGATCACAGAGTGTATGCGTTGAGTCCTCTTTAATATATGGTCAACCTGTCTTTTTCTCTGTGTTTTCTGTGTCCTCTGTGGCCTTTCAGGCAGTCTCCCGTATCCTCAGCCTCAACTCCTCGATCATCCTGTCGCGCATGATGAACTTCTGTAACTTGCCCGTGACCGTCATGGGGAACTCTTCCACAAAACGGACGTAGTACGGCACTTTGTGGTGGGCAATCCTGTCCTTGCAGAACGCCTTGATTTCTGCCTCGTCGGCCTTCTGCCCCTCTTTCAGTTTTATCCAGGCACAGAGTTGCTCGCCGTATTTGTCGTCGGGGACGCCGAATACTGAAACATCCTGGATCTTGTCATGACCATACAGGAACTCCTCGACTTCGCGGGGATAGATATTCTCACCTCCGCGAATCACCATGTCTTTCACGCGCCCGACGATATTGCAGTAACCTTCCGCATCAATGGTGGCCAGGTCACCCGTGTGCATCCAGCCGGCCGCGTCAATGGCTTCCCCGGTCTTGTCCGGGTCATCCCAATAACCCGACATCACGTTGTAACCGCGGGTACATAACTCCCCTCTCTCGCCTATGGGTACGGTTTGGCCTTGTTGGTTGATGATCTTGACCTGGACGTGGGGATGAATACGGCCTACGGTCGATACCCGGCGTTCCATCGGATCATCGGTGCTGCTTTGAAAGCTGACCGGACTGGTCTCCGTCATGCCGTAAGCAATAGTTACTTCTTTCATGTTCATCCCGGCGACGACCCGCTTCATGACGTCGATGGGACAGGACGACCCGGCCATAATGCCGGTACGCAGGCTGGAAAGGTCATAATCAGAAAAGCCGGGCAGGTCCAGTTCGGCGATAAACATGGTGGGGACGCCAAACAAGGCCGTACACCTCTCTTCGCTCACGGCCGCCAGGGTCAGGGCGGGGTCAAAACCATCACCGGGTATGACCATGGTGGCCCCGTGGGTAATACAGTTCAGGTTGCCCATCACCATGCCGAAGCAATGGTAAAACGGCACCGGGATGCAGAGCCGGTCCCGTTCCGTGAAGTTCATGGCCTGTCCGACAAAGTAGCCGTTATTGAGAATATTGAAATGGGTCAGGGTGGCTCCCTTGGGCGAGCCGGTTGTGCCGCTGGTGAACTGGATATTAATGGGATCATCGGGTTGCAGGACGGCTGTCAGCCCGCGCAACTGCTGTTTTTCGACAACGCCACCTGTTGCAGGGATATCGTCAAAGTTATAGCAGCCGGGGGTCTTCTCCTCACCCAACCGAATGACGGCTTTCAGGTGGGGCAGCCTGCGCGAGGATAACCCTCCGGGCTCGGCTGAATCCAACTCCGGCGCCAACTCCTGCAATATGGCAATGTAATCACTGCTCTTGAACCTGGCAGCAGTGATCAGTCCCTTACAGGACACCTTATTCAACACGTACTCCAGTTCATGGGTACGGTACGCCGGGTTGATGTTCACCTGTATGAGACCGGCCCTGGCCGTGGCAAACTGGGTAAGCACCCACTCGGCACAGTTGGGCGCCCAGACTCCGACGCGGTCACCAGGCTCAAACCCCAGGGCAATTAAACCCGCGGCAAACTCGTCAACGCGGCGGTTCAGTTCCTGATAGTCCCAGCGAACGTCCTGGTGGCAGACCACCAGTGCTTCCTGCTGCGGAAGCGTCTCCGCGGTCACCTGCAAGGTATTGCCGATAGTCTGGTAAATCAGCGGCTTTGTACTGGCGCCGTTGACAAAGCTGAACCGTGTATTCATCTGACAGTAGTCAAGAGACTGGATCGATGACTTTCAAGAAAGTGAACTTCAGAAAATCCCGGTCATGTGTATAAATAGTACGAATGTCGTGGACACGCATCATCGCAGCAAGGTGTGCGTCAGGCACGAGATTCCCGCGGGTTGTAACCTCTGCAACGATTTCACGAAAGCTGGTCAGAAAATCCTCATTCTCCACCACGACTCGACAGCGCGGCATTTGCATCAATCGGGCAATATTATCGATTGCCTCCTGCGGACTCATGGGATTTTCGAATATCCAGGGATGGGTCGCCAGTCGAATATAGCTCATGATGGTTGGCCATGTCAGGCATAAGATCTCCCGGTCATCCGAACGGTTGCGCAGGAAGTCAGCTGCTGCCGCATGGAACGGTGAGGTCCGATCTGAGGCATAGAGCAGAATGTTGACGTCGATCGTATAGCTCAAGGAGAATCTTCATCAAGGAGCGCGTAAACGGCTTCCTTGTCAACAATGTCTACACGCGCACGCATAGGCTTACTGACCCACTCAAGCCTGGAGTCAATTCCGTGAGATTGGCGTGCTTTAAGCGCCCCGGCCAGCAGCCTGGAAACAAGCTCGCCCAGAGAACCGCTCTCTTTACTCTGGATCTTCTTCAGTTCCTCAAGAATCGGCGTTGCAATGTTGATGGTAGTACGCATGATGCATGATGTTAACCAACTGTACATCAGATGTCAAATATAGACTTTCCGTTGCTCCTTTTTCCCAGTATGATACGAGAGAAAAGAGAATATTTCTATCTTCACCACAGATACATTGAAGAACAGCGCGTCCGGTATTCATATCCTCAAACAGGACCCGGCGGAGACTTTCCGCGAGTTATCTGAAACCTGTCATACCGGTACTGTCATACTTGGTTGCACCAAAGGGGCTGCGGCTTTTGTCATGGGTGAACTGGCGCGGAGAGAGGGAAGTAAAATACTGATATACGGTGAGCATCGCTACCTGCCCGGAAAAAAAATACAACACACGTTGAAATTAACGGCTACAAGCATAGAAAAGACAAACCCCGCGGAAAACTGGAGCAGCGCAATGGCAATCGCGCTAAGTACGGATATATACAACGCCGCGGGAAGAAAAAAACAGGTAATCACGACCAACATGAGCAGACCTGCAACAAGCCCCGATTACCTGGTTACCTGGGGTATACTGCCTTAAGACAAGGGCGGTCAAGCTGTATTCTGCGCCAGTGGGTGCAGTAAATATGTAAAATTTCGTTGACAAATCTCACGTTTTATCACACTATCTCACGTAAAAGTGAGAGAGTAAGATGGATTGGCAAAATTTTCGATTAAGCACGCGGTTGCATCTTTCGGGAGAGGTAGTGGAGACCCTATACTCCGGAATAGCTGAAATCGATGGAGTTAAAAATACCTTTCGTTTAACGCATACCCTGCTACCACAAACGATTGAACGCTTAACGCAGTCCGTAATTATCACATCTACCGGTGCTTCGAACCGGATTGAAGGGAACCGGCTCAGCGATGATGACGTGGAAGCATTGTATAAATCCATGCGGATCAAATCATTTAAAACTCGCGATGAGCAGGAAGTAGCAGGTTATCTTGAAACACTACAGACGGTGTTTGACAGTTATAACGAGATACCTGTTACAGAGTCTACAATATTACACCTTCACAGCATGATGCTGGCTTTCAGTGAAGAGGATCAACGGCATACAGGGCAGTACAAATTTGGACCTAACCACGTGGAAGCCAAAGACCAGAGTGGCAACGTCGTTGGCGTTATCTTTGATCCGACGCCACCACATCTGACGAAGAAGGAAATGCAGGAATTGGTGGGCTGGTACGACTGGGCTATGACAGAGTCGTTCAGGCACCCCCTGATCCTGATTGCCAATTTTATCTTTGAGTATCTGGCGATCCATCCGTTCCAGGACGGCAATGGCCGTACCAGCCGCCTGCTGACGAACCTGATGCTGTTGCAACAGGGATACAGCTTCGCATCCCTGGTATCTCATGAGAAGCTGGTGGAACAAAGTAAGGCAGAATACTATCTTGCGTTGAATAAAAAAAGCTGGAAAACTGATGATGAAAACATCTCTCCCTGGCTGCTTTACATCTTTGATATTTTCCAGCAGCAGGCAAGAGAAGCGCAGCTATTGCTTGAGAATGAGCAGTTCGAATATCTGTTGTCTGAAAAGCAGTTACGGTTCTGGCAATGGGTCAGGCAACAGGACGTGTTTTCACGAAAAACCGCCGTTGACGCACTTGGCTTTGCACCGCGGACAGTGGAAGATATGTCGAAAAAACTACTCGGTATGAAAAAGCTGAAACGACTTGGACAGGGGCGCGCAACGCGTTATTGTGTAGTTGATTAGTCTGCATTGCACCAGTGAATGCCGTGAGGGTGTAAAGTAACGTTTGACAGAAAGATGAGTTAGATAGTATTATCAGCGACTAGTATCTAACCCCCCCCGGGACTATGCCGCCTGCGGCTCCCCGGGGGCATTTTATTGCTTATGATTAAGGACAATCGACAGGAAAGAGCTGTTTTCTTCATAGATGGAAGCAACTGGTATCATGCCGCGAAGAAGATCCAAATAAATATTTCCGCGATAGATTACGGTAAATTTGCCCGAAAACTCTCCCAGGAACATCGCAAAGTTGTTGAAATCAGATATTACATCGGCAAGATATCAGGAGATTTGAACCTTTCCAGGAGTCAAGCAAACTTTTTAAGCATAATCAAAAAGCAGGGCGTGAAGGTTATTTTGGGTCGCGTGGAAAAAAAGCGGGTCCGACCTGAAAATAATCAGATTCAAAAAGAGCTTGATGAACTTCTGTCTTCCTACGGTCATTTAATAAAGCATTCAGCTGTTTTAGACAAGCTGAAAAAACTTACATTCCGGGATACATATTCTTATACGGAAAAAAGAGTGGATGTAAACATTGCTGTTGATATGGTATCAACAGCGATGAAAGATGAGTTTGATGTGGCTTATCTTGTATCTGCGGATGGTGATTTTATTCCAGCAGTTGAGACAGTCAGAGAGACAGGCAAGAAGGTTTTTGCCGCTACTCCCGCCAGCGGTTATGAGTTAAAAAAGGCTGTCAACAATTTTATTTATCTCAGACCGGAATGGTTTTCAAATGATATATTTCTGGAGACTCCAGCTTGAGATAGTCTTTAACTCCGTCGTCTAATGGGAATAAGATGTCACGAGGCAGTGAAAATTCGTAATTTTGTGTACATAGTTGCCATTTTTACCGGAATATCGCGAACTAATGTAGCATTTTTTCTCCACGCCCACTGTGTCCCCTGTGGCTAACCGGAAAAAACAGGGTCTGCTCCCTGTTTAACCTTCGCTCCCTGGTTGACGATTTTGCTTGCGCCGGCCCTTCGTGTTCTTGATCAGTTCCATGAAATTCCTGATGGTCATCTGTCTTATTTCCTTGCTCTGGCCGGCCCAGGACTTGCTGTTTCCCATGTTTATTTTGCATAGCCATGTAAATCAGTCAGGCTGATAACACGTCAACCTTGCCTGCCTCTATTACCAGTTCCTTGAGGGTTGAGCCAGGCGAATTCGGATCCTGTACATCATCTATCATGCGCAATGATGTATGCCAGCGCTGATGGTTTACATTACATAATGCATAACCCCGAACCCGATTCTCAAAAAAACGGGCAAAGGGGTTTTCGGAAAACAGACCCAGCGTTTCGTGATAGCGTTTATCCTCACCACCGCCAGATGTGATTGATGTACAGATTAATTCACTGAGCACGGGCGGCGAATCGAAGTCAAAGGCATTGGCATTCACCACACCGGCATAAAATGCATGAATCTCCCCACCTATTGCTACCGGGTTGACAGCACGTTTTTCTACTATCATGTCCAATATTCGCTGGCGTGTGGCTGCATAGCCGTCCCAGCCATCGGTTTTGTAGCCGGTATCCGTGCCGCTGATATAATCGAACGGCGCCATGTAGGTTGTTTGTACCAAAGAATTCCATTTTGCGCCCGCGTGTCCAAAACCCAGCCGTAACCAACGTTCCTGTTCGTGGCCAAGCATGGAGCGGTCCTGGGATAACGCTTCTTCGCAGGGCTTGATCTGAAGAGGAACATGACCGGCCTCATCCTGACACGGTGGTTGGTCACGGTATTGACGGCAATCCAGAAGATTAAATTCAATCAAGTCACCAATAACCGTACGCTGATGGATACGCGACCGGCCACGCTGCATCTTAGTCGACAGACGTAGCGGTAGATGCTCGTAATAGGCCTTTATTGCTGCTGTCTTTCGTTTGAGGAATTGTTCCGGGTCGCGAATACTTTCAGAATAGCTCCCGCCCCAATCGTTTTCCACTTCATGATCATCCCAGATCAACAGCCAGGGAGCAGCAGCATGTGCTCGTTGCAAATGAGGATCCAGCTTATAGCGGGCATGCAATAGCCGATAGTCCTCCAGCGTCATCGCCACCGGCACGGGAATACGGCGCACCCCGCCTCTATAAATACTTTCATAGATATAATCGCCAGTGTGGATAATGAGTCGGGGGTCCTGACGGACCATATCGTTATAAGCGGCAAAATAGCCGTTTGTAATATCCTGACAGGAAGCAAATGCAAAACGAAAGTCCTGCACGCGCATACCCATCATCGGTAAGGTACGCGTCCTGCCCACCATGCTTCTTTCCTTACCTGCAATGAAACAATAGAAATATTCCCTGTCAGGTTTAAGACCATGAACTTCCACATGCACGGCGTGTGCGTTTTCAGTATGGGCAAAACTGGTACCCGACCGCACTACCTTACGCATTTTTTCATCTTCGGCGACCTGCCAGACAACCGGGATTGACTCTTGCGGCAATGCGTTCAAATCATACGGAGCAGGCGCCAGGCGAGTCCACAACACAAATCCTTCCGTGTCAGGATCGCCGGATGCGACCCCAAGCTTAAAAGGATAATCGATAAAATTTATGGACTGGCTTGCATAGGTATGCCTCACAGGGCTAACAAAAGAATACATGGCAAGTACCGAGGCATACTCAAGCAATTGTCTGCGCGAAAGTTTGTTTTTACTACGCAACATGACACAAGTTTACTGTATATGAGAGGTAAAAATATGCCGGGATAACGAATACTCCGAAACAAACATCATTCGGCGAATTTAGAACTACAACAACTGTATCTGCTGCATATACATCAATAATTAAATGTAAGTGTTGCGCCGTAGGTGAGTGGCGCACCATAATATTCGCCAATTGCGCCACTCGTACCGCGAATCAATACGTATTCTTTATCAGAGAGATTGTTGCCCCAGAGGCTGATACGCCAGCGACCATCATCGGTTTCAAAGCCGATACTCGCATTAACCAAACCATAACTGTCAATCAGGAAATTCGGACTGTTGCTGGCGCCTGTAAAGTAATCATCCTGCCATGAGTAACTGGCATTTAACAATAAGTTCCCCATATCTTTAATGGGATGCCTAAAATTAAATCCGGCAGAAAAAGTATTTTCCGGTGCAGTCTGCAGCCGGTTGCCGGTAAAATCGGCCCCGCCGGGTATAACGAACGTCTCATATTCAGTATCCAGATAGGAATAGCTGAAATTTAATGCCAAACCATCTGTCGGATACCAGGCAGCTTCGATTTCGACACCATCCATACTCGCTTCCGAGGCATTAAAGATACTGAAAAACCTTTCTGCGACGTTGAAAAAGCCTTCCTGTTTATCTTCAAAATCCTGGATAAAGCCGGTTATGTTGAAAATGAGGCTATCGTCAAGCCATTGGGTCTTTGCGCCCACTTCGTAAGCGGTAATCGTTTCGGGGTTGAAACCAAGTGTAATCGCTGTTGCCGAATTTGTTTCCGTGTTAAATCCGCCTGCGGTAAAACCTTCGGTACGGCTGGCAAACAGGTTGATATTTTCACTCGCATGCCAGTTAACGGCAACACGCGTCGTAAACTCATCGAAATCAGCCTGTGGTGTTACCAGGAAATTACTTGCCATATTACGATTGTCGGTATAGTTAACCATGACTTCCTTGTCCTCATTGGTGTAGCGACCACCGAAACTTATGTCGAGTGTGTCGAAAAGATGAATCGTTGCATCTGCATAAAACGCATAACTTTCCGTATCAACATTGACATCAAAGCTGCGGTCGACAAAGGTTACGAACCCACTAATCCCAAGTAACAGATCACCAACTACGCGATCCGTATCCTCACTGTAATAGTAAAAGCCTAAAATATAATCGAACTTTTCCCCCCTGGCGCTGACAAAACGCAACTCCTGGCTGAACATTTTCGGATCATCAATTTCATTTTTAATGAATTGGGTTGCTACTGTCGGCAGTGCGACTGCACCCGCGCCCAGGCTATAGAACTCTGTTGCATCGGATTCCCGGTATGCCGTAATAGATGACACAGTACCCTGCGCCAAATTCCAATATGCCCGTAAAGAAACACCCCAGATTTCCCGATCAAAATCCTGTGGCACATCCAGTTCTGCCGTCTCAATGTCGCCGTCATTATCGGAAAAATCCGTACCAGCCAAGTTTGATACCAGGGTATAACCGCGGCTCTTTGTGTCATCTT
The DNA here is from genome assembly GCA_965248145.1 of Gammaproteobacteria bacterium. Classification (GTDB taxonomy): domain Bacteria; phylum Pseudomonadota; class Gammaproteobacteria; order Eutrophobiales; family Eutrophobiaceae; genus JAAXHV01. The sequence continues at coordinate 3,566,167 of OZ252091.1, forward strand.
TGGTGTAATCGGCTGAAGCAATCACTTCAAGATTTTCCGAAATCTCAAATAGCAACTGTCCACGAATGCTGAGGGTTTCGATATCATTATAATCGAGGTCATTAAAACGGTCCGTGATGTAACCATCCCTGTTTTTATAGCTGAAAGAGACTTTCCCCGCAGCATTATCCGACAAAGGTACACTGCCTAACCCGGCGGCTTCGATATAATCCAGATTTCCGTCGCCCATCTTCAACTTTAACTCGGGCTTCTCCAGAGAAGGTTTAGCCGTAGTGATTTGCAGAGCGCCGCCGGTGACATTTCTGCCGAATAAGGTACCTTGTGGGCCACGCAGGACGGCAACCTGCTCCAGGTCGAATAAATCAAAATTGGCGGCACTGTTCCTGGGGATAAACACCTCATCGATAAATACCCCCACCGGTTTGCCGGCGCCTGCCTGAGAGAAAGTATTATTGGCGCCGCGTACTGCAAAAATGGGGTTCGAGCTGTTGAAGCTTGAACCGGTAAATCCCGGGGTGAAACGAGCTATATCCTGTAAAGAAAATAAACGGAAATTTTCCATGTCCTCGCCACTGAAAGCCGTTACTGACACCGGGACATCCTGGAGGTTCTGCTCACGTAATTGTGCGGTTACAATGACTTCTTCCAGCACGAGCGTCTCTTGGTCAGACGTAGCATCCTGCCCGGCAGCGCCCTGAACAGTCAGGGTACCGAATATAAATAACGCCGCTTTCGACAGAAGAGACAATTTTTGTTCTTTTTTCATGGGTGTACTACCCTCCCCGTTCAATTTCAATTGGCCCGGATTGAACGCCACTGTGATGACTCCCCTATTGGTGAAGTCTGCAGACAACCCGGTGCCTTCCAACGCCAATCGTAGCGCCTCCACAAGCGTATACTCGCCCTGCAGTTCGTTCGCCTCAATCGACTTGACTTTATCGAAAGGAAAGAGAACCTGCACATTTGCCTGTTGTGCAATGGCATTAAGCGCGACATCAGCAGACGACTTGGGTACATCGAACAAAAATGTCTGCTCACCGGCTGCCAACGGAGATACGGCACTTGCAAATACGACTGAAGTGAAGAGCATAGCGAATAATCGTGATATCGCCCAGTTCTTCATTAACGGTCCTCTCTTCGCCCCGGGAACCGGTAAATCTTTCTTATTTAGCCCGGTTCCACACATTAAGAGATATGAGAACGGAAATTCCTCCATAGAGTTTTTAATGTTTTTGATGAGATTTCCAGTCGTGGTATTGAAACACGGACATTTGAAAAAAATATGACAATGACACGAATCGAGTCGGCCGGTGGCGGACTGCCATTGTTTTATTCCTGGAAGTCAGCGCTTAGATAAACCAGGTCGTTGCTGACTCGATTGATAGTGACACCAAAACCCGTTTCCAAAACTTCGAGCATGGCATCGGTTTCACCGATTTTAAAACGGCCGCCTATTCGAAGCGTGCTGAGTGAAGGGTCAGTAATGACTAATTTGATGGGTGTATAGCGATTTATTTCTTCAACGACGTAACCGAGCGGCTCGCCACTAAAAATGATTAAGCCGTCTCGCCAGGCCAGTTTGCGGTCTATTTCTTCTGTTGCTATTTTCTTTAGGGTCTGGATTTCCTTATTGAGTCTCATCGTTTGTCCGGCGTCGATCACGGCCGAGGCGACGGTCAATTCTTTTTTCAAGCGGTTTTGCGTATCATCCTTTAACGATTTGAACTCGACCCGCCCCTCCTTTATGGTCACTTCGACTTCATCTTGTATCAGCTTAACGACAAACGCCGTACCAACAGCTCGGATGACATTCGTGCCTACATAGACCAGAAAAGGTCGGGACTGATCATGGACGACCTCGAATAGGGCCTCACCTTTAACCAGGCGCACCTTCCGCCGCATGTCGTCGAAATCGATATCGATAATCGTATCCGTATTCAACTGAACCCGGGAACCGTCCCGGAGGGCAACCGTTTGTTGCTTACCGATGGCTGTCAGGTAAGATGCTTGCCACGAGGACCCCTGAACAGGAACGGATTGATAATTATTGCTGTTACTGAAAAGTACACCGATCACGACTGCTATAACAACTGCGGCAGATACCATCACTCTTGCCGGTGTAAACCGGATAGTGAGTTGTGGACTGCGGTGGACTTCCCGGACTGAGGCATGCGGTTCCACCTCGTCCAGAATTTCAGCCAGGCCGTCCAAATCGCTCCAGATATCGGCAAGCCGGCTTATTGACGCATAGTGCTCTTGGCTACGACCAATCCACTCGCGAACGGCAACGCATTCTTCCTCAGACAGTCCACCGCGATCAAGTCGAGCAATCCAGGCAGCCGCCTCCGCTTCGATGGTCTTGCAGTCTGGAAATTCAACCAGATTTTTCATTTCGCTTCTTTCACCCGGTCTTTCGTACTTTTCGGGTGATTGTGTTTTGTTGATATAAACAGATCATCAATGGCGTATGCCTGCATATAAACGTTACACCGCTGTAAGCCATTGGCGATATGCTTTTCCACTGTACTTACGGAGATATTCATGCGCCGAGCAATTTCTTTTTGAGAGAAGCCAAATACTTTCCGCAATACAAACACCTTCCTGCACCGGGGTGATAATGTGGTGAGTGCCTTCTCAAACAGGATCAGTCTTTCGTTAAAATCGACCACATTTTCTATGGAAGTTTCATTACGTATGAGTTCATCCTGGTTAACTTCCTCTATATATACAGTAATTTGCTTAGACCTTTTTCTCAGTTCTTTCAGGGCCATATTCCTCGCCACTCTGAACAGGTAGGATTTAGGCAGTTGAATTTCTTGCCTTTTTTCGATGCTCCACGTTTGCAGAAAGGTCTCTTGCAAAATATCTTCCACATCATGTGTGTTGTAGAAGAAACGTTCGAGAAACCGTTTCAGTGCACTTTCGTTCTCTGCGAAGCTTTTCTCTACCGAAGATTTTTGCAGCTTGTCGGACATCGATGACGATTAATAATAATATTTCGATTACTATCTGTTTAAAATATCAACCAGCTAATCTTACCCTAACAAATATTAACCTTCGCTCCCTGGTTGACGATTTTGCCTGCGCCGGCCTTTCGTGTTCTTAATCAGTTCCATGAAATTCCTGATGGTCATCTGTCTTATTTCCTTGATCTGGCCGGTCCAGGACTTGCTGTTTCCCACGAAAACGGTCAGGCCTTCCATCGCGGCACACATATAGAGAGCGATCTGTTCGGCTTCTTTTTTGGTCAGGGTCGGGTTGATTTGCGGGATCAGTTCGTTCAAAGGCAACCTGGCCTTTGCATACAGGTCATCAACCAGTTCGGCAATATGGGGATCATGGTTCCCCAATGCCCAGAGTTCCGGGAAGAAAACAGTGGTTTCCGGAGTCGTCAGGTCTTCAATCCAGAAATTGAGTACGGCCTGGAGTTGCTTTTCAGGAGAGTGTCCGGCTAAATGCCGGCGTCGTTCAAATTCTTCCAGGTAATCATTGATGACGTATTCCAGCAGGTCACGCAACAAATCTTCTTTGGTACGGTAGTAATAGTTGAGGTTGCCGATAGTGATGCCGGCGCGAGCGGCGACTTTGCGCATGGTCAAGGCAGCGTAGCCTGATTCTATAAATACCTCCCTGGCCGCGTTCAGAATACTGATTAAACGGGATATCCCCTTCTCATGGGTAGCCGTTCCCGACCGGTTCAGTGCCTTGCGTTGACGAATTAGCATGGGTGTTCTCGATCAGTATTCTACTGCAAACATCAGGCTATTTTAGAACACCGGAAATAAATTTCATATTTTTTTAATAGGACTATTGACCTATTAAGACGTTTGTCCTAAACTTACCATTAATCCGATTTCGGGATAGGGGTGTTTTTCTAAATTTAGTGTTCTATGGGGGTGTCAAATGATACATAAAACCACAATGATGCTGATGGCTTTCGTATTTGCCGGCCTGGTCAATGCCCAGGTGCTGGAAGAGATTATCGTCACCGCGCAAAAGCGTGAACAGAATATCCAGGACGTGGGTATCGCCATTACGGCTTTTTCCGGTGAGCAGATGCGTCAACTCGGCTACACGAACGCCCAGCAAGTCACCGCGTTGGCGCCCGGTGTCCACACGGTTCAACCCAACGGTGAAGCCAACTATGGGCTGGCAATCCGCGGCGCGGCCAACAGTGACTTTGTCGCCAACCAGGAAAGCCCGGTTTCTCTCTACGTGGATGAAGTGTATATCTCACAGATGTCCGGCGCGGGTTTTATGCTGTTCGACATGGAGCGGGTGGAGATCCTGCGTGGACCCCAAGGCACCCTGTTTGGACGCAACGCCACCGGTGGTCTTGCCCATTACGTGACCAGCAAACCCGAGCAGGAATTTGGTGGTTATGGCCAGGTAACCGTCGGCGAATATGAGCAGGTAAAATTCCAGGGCGCCGTTACCGGAGGATTAAACGACGTGTTGTCCGCCCGCCTGTCTGTCTCCACACATCACAACAGCGGCTACGTGGAAAACCGCGTTGATCCGGATGATGACCTGAATAATGCCAATGATTATGCCGCCAGGACCCAGTTGCTGTTTGAACCCAGCGAAAATTTCTCCCTGTTGTTGAATGCCCGCTATTCACTGCAGCAGATTCGCACCGGCTTTTTTGAAAATGTCAGTGGTTCACTTGATGAGGTGGGTAACGGCGTGAAGGAAGATGATTGCAGCCGATTCACCAACTTCAATGGCTATTGCGATGACGATGGAGACAACTTCGCCGGCGACTATGACAAGTTGGGTCATAATGATCTGGAGACCTGGGGCGTCAGCGGCACCCTCAAGTGGGACCTGGGTGACAAGCTATTGACCGTTGTCCTGGATCGCCAGGGTGTGGAGCGCGATTACATCGAGGATTCCGATGCGAGCCCTCTCCCCGATTTCAACTTCTTCCTCAGTACCGATGCAGAGCAGTGGTCCAGTGAAATTCGCCTGAGCGGCGAGACCGACAAGGCTCGCTGGGTGGCCGGATTCTATTATCTGGACATCGACATCGCCGATGCCAACGGCGCGGAGATACCCGGGCTTGGCGCGGATCCCTCGGGTTTGGGCGGCAACCCCATAGGAATCCAGAACTTCGTGGATTTCGGGTTCAACGAGGTCAGCGCCTTTGTGGCGGCAGGACTTTTCGGGGTCGCTGACGGCGCTTACATAGGAATTGACAATCCCTATCGGCAGCAAAAGGATTCCTGGTCTCTGTTCGGGCAGGTGGAGTATGAGCTCACCGAGCAGTTTACCTTGATCGGCGGTTTTCGCTGGATTGACGAGCAGGTGGATTTTCATTACGACAGCAACGTGGTCCTGTTTCCCAATGACGGCAGCATGGAGCGCAACGGCAACCCAAACATTCTCTTGCCTACAGGGGTGTTTATCGAACTCTTGGGATACCCGCCCCTGTCGAGGACTGATTTCACCGGCGAGTATGACGAGGGTCTATGGTCGGGCAAGGTCGAACTGGACTGGCGGCCTAATGATAATCTGCTGGCGTACGCCAGTTGGAACAGGGGAGTGAAAGGCGGTGGTTTCAACGCACCGCTCAATCCCCTGCTGGTATTGGCGCAGCCGGAAGATGTATCGTCGTCGCAGGATGAATTCGACGCGCAATATTCTTTCGGGGAAGAAGAGTTGAATGCCTTTGAGGTCGGCTTCAAGTCAACCTTGATGGATGGCTTGGCGCGGCTCAACGCCTCTGCGTACTACAATGATTACAAGGATTTCCAGGCGTTCACCATCGTCAGCCTTGCAACCAACGTGGTCAGCGCCCCAGACGCTGAAAGCGTGGGATTTGAAGCCGAACTGTTTGTTACTCCCTCAGAGGGTCTGGACCTGGCTTTTGGCGTATCCTACAACGATATGGATGTGACCCTGGCGGACGGCAGCAAGACCACGTCCATCCAGTCGCCGAAATGGAACCTGAACGGTCTGGTCCGTTATGAATGGCCAGCGTTCAACGGCGGTTCCATGGCCATACGGGGCGACATCCATTACCGCTCCAGGCACTACCATTCCGTGACGCAGGCGGATGCCGTTACCGAAGACGGTTATCATATAGCCAATGCCCGGCTGTCCTATACGAGCGCTGATGGAAAATGGGAAGCAGCCGTGTTTGCCGAGAATATCACTGATGAAAATTACGTGGTCCAGTCTTTCGATATTGCCGCGGTGCTGGGATGGATCGAGGAATATTACGGCCGCCCGCGCTGGGTCGGCGGCAGTGTGTCATATAATTTCTAAATGGCAGGAAAGATTGTGTGACTGAATACCCGCTTGCACGGAGATGGCAGGGACGTGTATATATACATAAAACTCGGATTAAACCGGAGATAACTATGAAGCGCGCCGTATTCGGCCTGTTACTCATTTTTGCCTGCACTGCGTCATTGGCTGAATTGCCGGTGGATACCATTCCCAGAGTGGAGACACTGCCGTCAAGTTATCCCGACACCTGGGTATATGCCCACGACACCAACTTTTATGCGCTGAATGACGCCAAGGTGATCGTGGTCGACGTGGCGGTTGAAAACCGCAATTACAAGGGCTCCATACCATCGGCTCATTTTCCGTCTTTTCTGGCGGCATCGACCCGGGCTGAACTGTACGTGGCGGAATCAATTCACTCCAGACGCCTGCGCGGTGAGAGAACGGATTTGATCACCATTTATGACAAGGTCAATCTTGCGCCCATCGACGAGATCGTTTTACCCGGCGCCAAGCGCGGCATGATCGTTACCCATAAAAACACGCTACAGTTCCTGGATAATGAAAAATTATTATTGCTGTACAATTTCACGCCGGCCGCCTCCGTAAGCGTTATCGATATTGAGAAACGCCAACTCCTGGGCGAAGTCTCCATCGCCGGTTGCGCCATGATCTATCCATCGCAACAACGCAGCTTCGGCAGTCTCTGTGGAGATAACACCATGCTGGTTACCCACCTGGATGAGAACGGCAAGATTAAACAACAGGAGCGGACCAGGGCTTTTTTCGATACGAACGCGGATCCCGTTTTTGCCAAGCCGGCAGTCATTGCCGGAGTTTACTATTTTCCTTCATTCAAGGGCATGGTACAGCCGGTTGATATGACCGGGGCAAATCCCGGGATATCTGCTAACTGGTCGTTACTGCAGGAACAGGACAGGCTGGAGAACTGGCGCCCCGGCGGTTGGCAAATTGCTACGGCCCATGAAACCAGCCACCGGCTTTTCGTGCTGATGCACCCCGACGGGACGGATGGTTCCCATAAAGGCGGCGGCAGTGAGGTCTGGGTCTACGACGTTGAATCGAAAAAACGGCTTGACCGCATGAAACTGAAAGAATGGGGAGTATCCATTGAAGTGACTCAGGGCGAACAACCTTACCTGGTCGTGACAAACGGCAATATGGACCTGGACGTTTATTCCGCCGACAGTGGCGAGTGGATCCGCCTCATCGGTGGCAGGGCATTCGAGATGCCCATGATTATTCATGCTTCAAAATGATGGACGTCAAAGAGAAGACAGCGGAAAAAGTTGATTCCGATCAAACCATATTCAGGTCTAAATAAATGCATTGGCTGGATAAAATCGTTGAAAAATATTCACGGCGGGTTGCAAAAAACACGTCACGTCGTCATTTATTGAAGAAAGTAGGACTGGCCCTGGCCGGTGGCGCTTCACTGCCTTTACTGCCGGTGGCCCGGGCCGCGGGTGACGCCGGCGGCAGTGGTTATCATGGGGTGGCCCCACAGACCAGTGAGAACCCCGCCGCTGACCCGGGTGACCCGGCCTCCTGTGATTACTGGCGCTACTGTGCCGTTGACGGTTTTCTCTGTAGCTGCTGCGGCGGCACCCACGTATCCTGTCCTCCCGGCACGACGATGTCCGCCTTGACCTGGATCGGCACCTGTAAAAATCCTGCGGACGACTTGAACTACATCATCTCCTACAACGATTGCTGCGGTAAAACCAGTTGCAGCCGCTGCCTGTGTAATAACAACCTGGGAGACACCCCTCCTTATCGCGCCTTTTCCAATAATGACATCAACTGGTGTGTCGGCACGGAGAACAGCACGATTTATCACTGCACGACGGGAATTATCCTCGGCGTCGCCACCGAAAAGCGATAACTACTCAAACGCCACCGGACAATACCCGCACTTCACGGATATCAACCGGCGGTCGCGACGGAGGGTAACCCGGCCAGGGCCATGGCAAGTTCCCCTTCGGAATAGTCCTGGTCGTACAGCTTGCCGGCGAAATAATCCAGGTAGGCTTGCATGTCGAAATGCCCGTGACCGCACAGGTTGAATAAGATCGCCTTGCTGCTGCCCTCCTCCCTGCATTTTTTTGCTTCCTCAATCGCGGCGACAACCGCATGGTTTGCCTCAGGCGCCGGAATGATCCCTTCGGCCTTGGCGAATTGTATGCCTGCCTCAAAACAGGCTAACTGCGGATAAGAGCGCGGGCGGACATACCCCAGTTGCGCCACCTGGCTGACCAGCGGCGCCATACCGTGATAACGCAGGCCGCCGGCGTGAAACCCGGGTGGAACAAATTTCGACCCCAGGGTGTGCATTTTGACCAGTGGAGTAAGGTGTCCCGTGTCACCGAAGTCATAAGCATATTTACCCTTGGTCAAGGTCGGGCAATTGGCCGGTTCAACCGCGATGATGTCCATGTCCTGTCCTCCACGCAGCTTCTCCCCCAAAAAGGGAAATGCAATACCGGCAAAATTGCTGCCGCCACCGGTACATCCGATGACGATATCAGGATAGTCATCAGCCATATCCAACTGTTTCATGGTCTCCTGGCCGATGACCGTCTGGTGCAGCAGGACGTGATTCAACACGCTGCCAAGCGCATAACGGGTATCGTCCCTCTGTATTGCCAACTCCACCGCTTCACTGATAGCAATACCGAGACTGCCGGTACTGTCGGGGTTTTCCGCCAGTACGGCGCGGCCCGCTTCAGTGGTATTGCTGGGACTGGCGATACAGGTGGCGCCAAAACTTTCCATAAAGGCGCGGCGATAGGGTTTTTGCTGAAAACTCACCTTCACCATATAGACCTCAATCTCCAGGTCAAAAAAGGCGCCGGCCAACGCCAATGCCGATCCCCACTGGCCGGCGCCCGTTTCCGTGGTGATACGTTTCACCCCTTCCTGTTTTGAGTAAAACGCCTGGGCTACGGCGGTATTGGGTTTATGGGACCCGGCCGGGCTTCCGCCCTCATACTTGTAATAGATACGCGCCGGGGTATCGAGAGCCTGTTCCAGTCGCCGCGCCCTGTACAAGGGTGATGGCCGCCACTGCTTGAGGATATCCCTCACCGGCGCCGGAATATCGATATAGCGTTCGGCGCTGACTTCCTGCTCGATCACTGCCATCGGGAACAGCGGGGCAAGATCATCCGGCGTGATGGGTTGACCTGTTCCCGGATGCAATACCGGCGGTGGCGGTTCGGGTAAATCCGCGGCGATGTTATACCAGGCCGTGGGTATATCAGTTTCCTGTAAGAGATACTTGGTCGAGTCCGTCATGTCCTGTTTGCCTCATATCGTCATTATTCAAACCACGTAGTGTGTCACAGACAGGACAGAAAACAAGTCATCGTGTCCCGCCATTCCGGGCTTGACCCGAGAAATGACACATGGATGTGCCGTTTATGGACCTAAGGATGGAAAACCAGTCCAATAATGTGTCGCCGAAGCATGCCCCAGCATGTCGTAAGCAGGGGGCGACTCTTTAGTTTACCGGCTTCTGGCATTCGCCGGAACGACGGGACGTAAGAGGTTGGTCTTGACCTTCCGTATTTTTATGCCTATAGTTTACGTATACGTAAACTATAGGCTGAATGAATTGATGTCCGGGTATTCCATACAAAAGCTTGCTGAAGAATTTGACGTCACCCCCAGGGCACTGCGGTTCTACGAGGACAAGGGGCTGCTCTCACCAGCCAGGCGGGGACAGACGCGGATTTATTCGGAACGTGACAAAACCCGCCTGTTGCTGACCTTACGCGGTAAAAGATTGGGGTTTTCTCTGGAAGAATGTAAAGATATCATCAATATGTATGACCCTTTACAATCGAATGACACCCATCAGCTGTTGCGTTTGTGTCAAAAGATTGCGGAGCACAGGAGCGCTTTACTGGAAAAAATGAAAGACGTGGAAGCCACCATGAAGCTGATGGATGAGGTAGAGCTGGCGTGTCTGGACAAACTGTTGAAAAATGTGGATCAGACCTGATATCATCCTGCTATATTAACGTTAACGTAACTTTGAGAGAATTGTTATGGGTCATACTCCCTACCCCGGCCTGAATTTTGAGCTGGGTGAAACCACCGATATGCTGCGCGAGACCGTACATGACTTTTCCCAAACGGAAATCGCCCCACTTGCAGCAGAAATAGACAAGACCAACGAATTTCCCCCGGCGATGTGGCGAAAACTGGGCGATATGGGGTTGCTGGGTATCACCGCTGAAGAGGAATACGGCGGCGCCGGCATGGGCTACCTGGAACACGTGGTGGCCATGGAAGAAATCAGCCGGGCCTCTGCCTCCATCGGATTGTCTTACGGCGCCCATTCCAATCTCTGTGTCAACCAGGTAAGACGCAACGGCAATGAGCGACAAAAACGAAAATACCTGCCCGGACTAATCAGTGGCGAACACCCCGGCGCGCTGGCCATGTCCGAGGCCGGCGCCGGCTCCGACGTGGTTGGCATGAGGTTACGGGCGGATAAAAAAGGCGACAAGTACGTTCTTAACGGCAACAAGATGTGGATCACCAACGGACCCGATGCACGGACACTGGTTGTTTATGCCAAGACGGATCTCAAGGCGGGGCCACGGGGCATCACCGCTTTTATCATCGAAAACGACTATAAGGGTTTTTCCACGGCACAGAAGCTGGATAAGCTGGGGATGCGAGGTTCCAACACCTGTGAACTGGTATTCGAGGATTGTGAAGTCCCGGAAGAAAACGTGCTGGGCAAGGTCAATGAAGGCGTCAAGGTGTTAATGAGCGGTCTTGATTACGAAAGGACGGTGCTCGCGGGCGGTCCCCTGGGCATTATGCAGGCCTGTATGGACGTGGTTGTTCCGTACATCCATGAGCGTAGGCAATTTGACAAGCCTATAGGTGAGTTTCAACTCATGCAGGGGAAGATGGCAGACATGTACACAACCATGAACGCCTGCCGCGCCTACGTTTACGCCGTTGCCAGAGCCTGCGATCGCGGCGAAACCGCCCGGAAAGATGCCGCCGGCGCCATTCTTTACGCGGGAGAGAAAGCCACCTGGATGGCCCTGGAAACGATCCAGACCCTGGGTGGCAACGGCTACATTAACGAGTTTCCCACCGGTCGTTTCCTGCGCGATGCGAAACTCTATGAAATCGGGGCCGGCACCAGTGAGATCAGGCGTATGCTCATCGGCCGGGAACTCTTTGAAGAATCGATTTGATTGCTACAGAGAGCGTCAAATGAATTCGAACCTTTATTGAACGTCTTACTCACGGATGCCCTGGATGAAAGATCACTTTTTATCTGCGCCCACCTGCGTAATCTGCGGATGAAATTAGTTTATGACTATCCTGAAAACAGCGATCAAACCGGATTCTGACGAGTTCAAAATCAACGCCAGGGCCATGCAATCCCTGGTCAATGACCTGAACGACAAAGTCAGTGCCATCGCTCAGGGTGGCGGTGAAACGGCCCGGGAGAAGCACCTGTCCCGTGGAAAACTGCTCCCCCGCGATCGTATTCAACAACTTTGTGACCCGGGCGCGCCCTTTTTGGAGCTGTCACAACTGGCCGCCTGGGGTATGTACGATGACGATGTGCCTGCCGCCGGTATTATTACCGGTATTGGCCGCGTTGCCGGTCGTGAATGCATGGTCGTGGCTAACGACGCCACCGTGAAGGGTGGAACCTATTATCCACTCACGGTAAAAAAACACCTGCGCGCCCAGGAAATCGCCGGGATGAATCACCTGCCCTGCATCTACCTGGTGGACTCAGGCGGCGCATTCCTGCCAAAACAGGACGAGGTATTCCCGGACCGGGACCACTTCGGCCGTATCTTCTATAACCAGGCTAACCTGTCAGCCGGGGGCATCCCCCAGCTTGCCGTAGTCATGGGTTCCTGTACCGCCGGAGGCGCGTATGTGCCGGCCATGTCCGATGAAAGCATCATCGTGAAAAATCAGGGCACGATATTTCTCGGCGGCCCCCCACTGGTGAAGGCGGCAACGGGTGAAGTGGTCAGTGCGGAAGAATTAGGCGGCGCGGATGTACACTCGCGTCAATCGGGCGTAACGGACCACTATGCTTTAAACGATCATCATGCGCTGGAAATGGCAAGACAGTCTGTGACCCACTTCAATACCGGCAAACAAATCAGCTTACAGACCCGGGACGTGGTTGAACCGGAATATGCAGTCGATGAGATTGACGGTGTGGTCCCGACGGACACACGCAAGCCCTTTGACGTACGTGAAGTCATTGCCCGGATCGTGGACGGCAGCGAATTTGCCGAGTTCAAGTCCTTGTACGGCGCCACCCTCGTCTGTGGTTTTGCCCATATCTACGGCTACCCGGTCGGCATTGTTGCCAATAACGGAATTTTATTTTCTGAAACAGCCCTGAAAGGAACGCATTTCATCCAGTTATGCAGCCAGCGGAATATCCCCCTGATCTTTCTGCAAAACATCACCGGCTTCATGGTAGGACAAAAATACGAGGCCGGCGGTATTGCCAAGGATGGCGCCAAGATGGTCACGGCAGTCGCCACGACCAGCGTACCCAAATTTACCGTGATCATCGGCGGCAGTTTCGGCGCCGGAAATTACGGCATGTGCGGCCGCGCTTACAGCCCGCGCTTCCTGTGGACCTGGCCCAATGCGCGAATATCCGTCATGGGTGGTGAACAGGCGGCCAATGTACTGGCGCAAGTGAAGCTGGACAACCTGGAGGCTAAGGGCAAGGACTGGCCCGAGGCGGAACAGGACGCGTTTAAAGCGCCGATACGGGAACAATACGAAACCCAGGGTCATCCTTATTACGCCAGCGCCCGTTTGTGGGACGACGGGATTATCGCACCCCGGGACACACGCCGGGTCCTGGGCCTGGGTATCTCCGCCGCCTTGAATGCGCCCCCCGAACAAACCCAATTCGGTTTATTCCGTATGTAGTCAGACTTAACCCACATATTTTACCGCCATGTCATACACCTATATCAGCTGTACAACCGATGATCGAAATACGACAACCATTACGTTGAATCGCCCCGATAAACACAATGCCTTTAATGAGGATTTTATTGCGGAACTGAGCGGGGCTCTGGACGACGTCGGCAAAGACAGCCGCTGCAAGCTGATGGTGTTGCGTTCCAATGGTAAAAATTTTTCTGCCGGCGCAGACCTGGACTGGATGAAGCGCATGGCCGACAACTCTCGTGAAGAAAACGTCCGCGACGCGAACGCCCTGGCGGAACTGCTTTACAAGCTCAATTTTCTTCTCATTCCCACCATTGCCAGAGTGCAAGGCGCGGCCATGGGCGGTGGTTGCGGCCTGGTGTCCTGTTGTGACATTGCTTTGGCTGCCGACACTGCCGTGTTCGCTTTCAGTGAAGTGAAGATCGGCCTGATCCCCGCTACCATCAGTCCCTACGTGATACGCGCGATCGGCGAGAAACAGGCGCGCCGTTATTTCCAGACGGCAGAGCGCTTTGATGCAGAACGGGCAATGGAAATCGGCCTGGTGTCCGAGGTCACGGATGAGACCCTGCTGGATGACGCCATGGAAAAAATCATTGAGATTATATTGACCAACAGCGCCGAGGCGGTAAAAGCAGCAAAACAACTGGTATTTGACGTGGCGGGTAAACCGGTGACCGGAGAACTCCTGCATAAGACCAGTGAGGGCATTGCCGACATACGCGCTTCGACAGAAGGCAAAGAAGGTTTGTCGGCCTTCCTGGAAAAGCGTAAGCCAGCGTGGATTAAAAGCAGTGTTTGATAAGATTCTGATAGCCAATCGCGGTGAAATTGCCTGTCGGGTTATCAGCACCGCAAGACGATTGGGTATTAACACCGTTGCGGTGTATTCGGAGGCAGATGCCGCGGCGCGGCATGTAGCCCTGGCCGATGAAGCCTTTGCGATAGGGCCTGCTCCGGCCAGGGACAGCTACCTGGTTGCAGAAAAGTCGATAGAGGCTGCAAAACACGCCGGCGCAGAGGCAATTCACCCCGGTTACGGATTCCTCTCGGAAAATCCCGGCTTTGCCAGGGCCTGCGCCGACAACGGTATTGTCTTCATCGGCCCACCCGTCCGGGCAATCGAAATAATGGGATCAAAAAGCGCAGCCAAACAAATGATGCAGGATGCCGGGGTTCCCCTTGTTCCCGGTTATCATGGTGACAACCAGGATGAAACATTCCTGTTCAACGAGGCGGAAAAAATCGGCTTCCCAATCATGATCAAGGCCTCAGCCGGTGGTGGCGGCAGAGGCATGCGGGTGGTAGAAAGCGCAACGTTGTTCGGGGACGCGCTACGATCCGCCAAGCGGGAAGCGCTTGCTTCATTTAACGATGACAAAGTGTTGCTGGAGAAATACCTGGATAAGCCCCGGCACATAGAGATCCAGATCTTTTGCGATAATCACGGTAACGCAGTACACCTGTTTGAACGGGACTGCTCGATTCAACGGCGTCATCAAAAAGTGCTGGAAGAAGCGCCGGCGCCCGGCCTGACTCTTGAAAAACGTACGGCAATGGGCAATGCCGCCCTCACCGCAGCCAGGGCCATTAATTACGCGGGGGCCGGCACGGTCGAATTCATTGTGGATGAAGACGGCACGTTTTATTTCATGGAGATGAACACTCGCCTGCAGGTCGAGCACCCGGTAACCGAGCTGATCACAGGCCAGGACCTGGTTGAGTGGCAATTACTGGTTGCTGCCGGGGCACAGCTTCCTGTGACCCAGGAACAGCTCACCATCAACGGCCATGCCCTGGAGGCGCGTATCTACGCGGAAGACCCCGACAATCATTTCCTGCCCTCAATAGGTCAATTAAACCACCTGCGCTTCCCGGCCGAATCAACCCATATCCGGGTGGATACCGGCGTAAGACAGGGGGATTTCATCTCTGTCCATTATGACCCGATGATCGCCAAGCTGATCACCTGGGGCAGCGACCGCAGAAACTGTTTGCAGCGTATGCATGAAGCCCTCGGTCAAACACAGGTGGCAGGCGTGGCAACCAACATCAATTTTCTTGCCTCGGTCATCTCCCACGAAGCGTTCCAGGCGGCTGAACTCGACACGGGTTTTATCGAACGTCACCAGGCCGCCCTGTTTCCCGGTTCAGGTGCCGGGGATGCCGACATTCCCGTTCTGGCCGCGCTGTACCAGGTCCTTCAGCGCGAGCGACTGGCGAATGAATATGCAGCATCTTCACCCGATCCGACCTCCCCCTGGCGAGCAACGGACAACTGGCAACTCAACCTGGTCAATGAAGAACGCTTCAGGTTTCATTATGGCTCCGGGGAGTATGAAGTCGGAGTCACTCAGGCAACCCGCCGCCATGTAAAAGACCCCTCCCCGGATAAACAGGTGATTACAGACCGGCAAGATGACCTTCGGAATCCCCCTGATCAGAGGGACTTCCTTCACCATGCCGATCCAGCCATCCATCATTCCAGTGAAAGCAGGAGGCCGGATCAAGTTGGAAATGAATATATGATCCGAGTCGGCGATCAATTAATCCGCGCATCCGGCAACCTTGACCGGGATGGCCGGCTGACGGCAATCCTGGATAACGCACAACGGCATATAACCGTGGCTGAAGACCACGCACAACTGGTATTATTCCACGCGGGACGCACACATCGGCTGGAGCGGGTTTCCGACACCTTCCATTCCAGTGAGGAAGAGACATCCGGCAACCTCATCTCACCCATGCCGGGCAGGATCATCGAAGTAATGGCGGCAGAAGGACAACAGGTAAAAAAAGACGACGCCCTATTGGTACTGGAAGCCATGAAGATGGAACACATCATCACCGCGCCCCATGACGGCGTGGTTCGGTCACTGCATTACCATACAGATGATATGGTGGATGAAGGGGTGGAATTGTTATTGCTGGCTAAGCCAACAGATTGATAATGAGGCGAACCATCAGGTCCTTACCGGCAGGCGCGCTTTCGGCAATGAGCAGGGTGAGCGCCGTCAGAGCCTGGGGATTGAGCCGATGCTCCATACCCTCCTGCTTCAGGTACAGCAGGAACAGCAGGGAGCCGATGCGCTTGTTGCCATCGGTGAAGGGATGATCCTTCACAATGAAATAAAGCAGGTGCGCCGCCTTCTCCTCACGGGAGCGATAGAGTGATTCGCCGAACATGGTCTGCTCAATGCTGCCGAGGATGGCCGCCAGTGCATCACCGCGAGGAGAACCGAAAAGAGACGAAGCCTCGTCACGCGCCATCAACTCGCGCTTGAATTTCGTAATCGCTCCGGTAGCGCTGTCATGATCGAGCACACCAACGGATGGCCTCGCGCCGGGCGGCGTCCTCAGCCGGTCCTCGTCGTACTCCAACAGCATGCGCCAAGTATCAGCATAGCCGGTAATAAGCTCCAGCACGGCCTGTCCTGTACGGTCCACTAGCGCCTGATTCTGAAGAGTCCGAGCGAGGAGATCGAGGGTCTCCCGGGCTTCCTGCAGACCGCGTTCTGCGAGTCGGCGCTCATTCAGGGTGTAGCCGCGTACCAGATGATCATGCAGGGTGCGGGTGGCCCATTGACGGAACCAAGTGCCTCGAAGCGATTTGACGCGATATCCGACAGAAATGATCACATCGAGGTTAAAGTGATCCACTTGGCGCGTGACTGTCCGCCCGCCTTCAGATTGAACCTGTGCAAATTTTGCACAGGTTGACTCAGGGTCTAACTCTTGTTCCCTGAAAGCGTTCCGAATATGCCGCGTTATGACAGAACGATCACGCTCGAACAACTCCGCCATTTGCTGTTGCGTCAACCAAACGGTCTCTCGATCAAAACGGACATCCACACGCACCTCACCGTTCGGCGTTTCGTAAACCACGACCTCATCGTCGGGGCGCGTTGTGGGTGTTCCGTTGCTCATCCTTCCAGAAGCCGTCGCGCTGTGGGTCTCGGGATACCCGCTGCAGTCACAAAATCGGTACTCCTGAAGATCGGCCGCTCAAATATCCAATCCAAAGCATGGATAGCGTACTGGGAGCGAGTCAAGTTCACCACTTGATTTTTCATGCTTTCGTATAGGCTGAGAATGTCACGGGTCTTTGTCAGAATAGCTGGTTGTGGCGTCGTTATTGCCAACCTTCATTACGGAGTGCCTTTCCATGACTCGTATTATGGCGAGACGGGTATGATAGTCAACACAAAGGGCAACGCTGAAAGTAAAGCGCTACTTCGCTCATCCAACAAGAGTGATAACCGGGAGTATCATAAGACAATATGGTATAACTCCACATTATAAGGAATGATTTTATGTCTGCCATACGTAACAGCAAAAACAAGTTGAAACTGGGGATTTTCTCCGCAAATTGTTCCAGCGGTCAGGCCATGACTCAAATAGAGGAGCGCTGGGACAGTTCCTGGGATAACAACCTCAAACAGGCGCAACTCAGTGACGAGGCCGGGCTGGAATTTCAGTTGCCGATTGCCCGCTGGATCGGTTATGGCGGCGCCACCAACTTTCAGCACAACGTGTTGGAAACCCTGACCTGGGCGGCGGGTCTACTGGCTTCAACCCGGAACATCACGATTTTTGCCACAACGCACACCGGTTTTCACAACCCCGTTATTGCTGCAAAACAACTGGCTACGCTGGATCAGATCGGTCACGGCCGTGCCGGCCTTAATATCGTCTGCGGCTGGAACAAGCCGGAGTACGAAGCACTGGGGTTTCAGCTTCCCGACGACCACGAAACGCGCTATCGCCTGGGACAGGAGTGGTACGATATTGTGAAAAAATGCTGGTCGGACAGCGCAGGTGACTTTGACTGGGATGGCGAGTTCTACCAACTCAAGGGAGTTCATAGCTTCCCCAAACCCGTCAACGGCACTATTCCTATTTTCAACGCCGGCGGTTCCAGGGAAGGCAAGGCGTTTGCGACAAGGAATGCGAACTACCTGTTTACGCCGGTAATCGAGCATGAGAAATCGAGAAAAGACATCCAGGAACTGAAACAGCAGGCCGGAGAGTTGGGGCGTGAAATTGGTGTTTTTGCCCTGACCTACGTTGTCTGCCGGCCCACGCAAAAAGAGGCGGACGAGTTCCATGACTATTACGCACGTGATAATGCTGACTGGAGCGCGGTTGACCGGGTTATCGAACTGATGTTCGCCAACGCGGAATCCTTTCCCAAGGAGGTGATCAAGATGTTACGTGAAAGGATGGCCGGCGGACATGGCGGGATGCCCCTGGTCGGGACGCCGGACAAGGTTGTGGTTGAATTGGAAAAACTCCATGAGATCGGTTGCGCCGGCGCCACCCTGTCATTCGTGGATTTTGCCGGGGAGTTTCCTTATTTCCGGGATGAAGTGTTGCCCAGGCTGGAAGAGAAAGACTTACGGGAAAGGAATTAAATTCCTGATACGTCTTGAGAGTAACGTTTCTCAACTTAACCATTATATGAGCAGACTACATCAGGATTTTTGGCAAAATACATAGAGCACCAGCATAGGGAAAGTAGATAGATGAAAATTAGTACAGCGCCAACTGGCTCCGACAGTCGTTTCATCTGGCTACGCCGAGGTAGTCAATCAAATTCTAGTGCTGTCAGTAACCCATGTAGCTTGAAACTATCAGCTATTGGCAATGCCGCAGCGCGAGAAACTCTTGTCACAGCTACACCGCACATGGCGGCGATTTGGACTGACTTGTTCCACAGTCTCATAGTTCCAAATTCTCATTACTTGTGTTGGCGAGATAATGGGCCCGGCATTGGTCGGGACGCGCGTATTGCCTATTCAAGTCTGCTAGGGCGTTACATGGCTCGAGCGTATTTGACTGAACGCGAAAGTGTACACGTTCTCGTGCCGTTAGATGTAGCTAAACATCGCTTACGTGGAACACCCTATGTTATAAAGAAACATCCTGCGGGCAGAGGGCTTGAAGCCGACTGGATCGGATTAGACGACTCTGGTCTCGTGATCGTTGAAGCTAAGGGCACTTACAACACTGGAATTCAAACTTGGCAAGGTCCGCATTCGGTGCCCCAGGTTCTTCAAACCGCCATCGAACAGTCGAAAAGGACAGCCGTTTTCAGCCATTCTAGCGGGAAACTACCCGCCAAACGTTGGGCAATTGCTTCTAGGTGGGGGACTGAAGACAACTTACGGGATACGACACTTCTGGCGTGGGATCCCGAGGAGGAACGGTTGAACGAAGACGACTATTGGGCTCTTGCCCATGTTCTGTATTCTGCCGATGTTGATGGTGTCGTTAAAGGGATGGGGCATGCCCACTATTCGAATGGAGCAGAATTGTCTTCAAAAAGTGCAGCAATTATTCGATTGCGTATAGGTGATCAATTGCTTGAACGTGGTATTGCGGCAATGGTGGGGCCGTTCGGAGTATATCCGTTTCGCGCTTTGGATGATCATCGTCAATTACAACAAGTTCGGGAGATGAACCTTGATTATTCGATTGTATTATTATCCCAGAGGTATGCTTTAGGCACGAGAGGCTTCTTTAGAGAATTCAAGGAACTAGGGACTACTGACGAACGCTCAGCAAGTCGGCGTGGCCTAACGGTTGTCTGGCCGAGGGCAGAAGACGAAGTCACTTTTGAAGAGGAATAATCAAAGATTCTTAAATGAGAAATTAGATAAAAAAACTATCGCAGAATTATCAGTCATGAGCGCGGTGCTACTGTTGAATTTATCGTGCTAATTCCCAAATTAAACACGATAATTCAATCAGTCATGATTATGTTGAAACGGTATGTAGACTAATTTGAGTTTTGGGCAACGACTTCCATCTGCATATTCTTAACCCACATTCTGCCATTGCTACTCAAAACTGTTTTCGTTGCTGGACCTTGTTCAAAAGCAATAGTAGATAGATGGTAGAGAGACAGAACTTCTTCCTGTAAATCCTGATCATCTTCCAAGTCAATTATCTTCAGGTGCTGTAGCTTTGCTTCTTCTCGGTCAATTCTTTTTCCATGACTCCCATGTTTATCACTGCCGAAGTATTCAGAGGTATGCATAGCTAACTCAGCAGGGTTTTGGGTATCTGCAAACATATAATTTTGCAGCCAATTTTGTACAAGGATTTGCCCATACGAAATAGACTTTCTGGCTTCTTGAAGCAATGCTGGCCCGAATGATCTGAGTACAGGAGCCCAGGCATGAGCTAATACTGGATTACTGGCGATATTTGTTTTTGCTTCCTCGAACTGATCGACAATTGAATGTGCCGAAAACGGCCTGTTACCAACGATGAGTTGTGGGTCGGTCGGCCCTAGTTGGCTTTGCCGCCCCATAAGGATCCGGTCACATCCTAATGCGATCATAGTACCTGCAGACATTGCATAAGTAGGGATAACAATATCAATCGCACTGAATTTGCTCCGCAGATAATCGACTATTGTTTGTGCAGCTTCTGCCATACCACCTGGTGTACGTAAGATTAAGAGGAGTGCTTTATTGAAATCATGGCCATGAACACCTGCCATGAAACCATTTATATCTTCCATATTGATAGAAGTGAAAATCCCGGGAATTTCCGGTTTTTGGAGAAAGCTAGAAGCGTAAAATAGGACGTTACGTTGGTAGCGTTCTGAGATCTGGGAAGTGTATTTGAGGGATTCCCCGGCCAAGAATAAGCCTCTATCTTTAGGCTCAAATGAATTCAACTTGTCCTGGAGTTCAGACCAGGCTGGCATTTGAACTTCCTGTCACGACGAGCCCAATCGGGTTATCCCATGTATATCTTGAATAGCTATTTTGTGGTGGATCAATGAAGTTAGCAAAATCGGACAGTTGCATGACTTGCTCATATTGTTGTGCCAAACCTTGAAGAAGCTGCATAATTTCAGCTTCACTCGGTGTTTCCTGGATACGCTGACTATCTGAATCCATGATGGTTTCTGCGTCCGTCATGATATAACCTTCTATTAACCTCAGTTTTTTTGTGTGAAGCCGTGCCTAACTTGTTGATCTGGTTACAATCAACGTTTAAAACTAACGACCATACGTTAATCATATGCGCCCTTAATTAAATGTGCAAGGATGAGTGGTAAATCAATATAATTTATCCCTACGGGTGAACTGGTCGTATCTCCCTAAAAACGCAAGCAGGACGGAGGACAATGCCAGCAGGGCGAGGCATACCTGGAGTATGGGGATATAGTTGCCGTGGATATCAAAGGATCTGCCCATGATAAAAGGTCCCAGGCTGGTGCCGGTCATGTGGGCGATAAAGACCCAGGAAAAGATCGTCCCGAAGTGGCGTACGCCGAAATAGCGGCCGGTCAGGAAGACCATGAGGTCGGACTCCGTTCCAATACCAATTCCCATCAGGATAGCGGCGATGAAATAAAGGGCCAGGTGTTGCCCGTAGATCAACAACCCGACACCGAACAATACCAAGATAAATACGACTAGCGCCACCATGGGCGCAAACAGTTTATCGATGATATAACCAACAACGACACGAGCGACGGCCATGCTGATACCCATGGTTGAAACGACCAGGGCGGCCGTGGTCAAATCAATACCCCGGTCGGTCAGCATGGCTGCCAACTGGCTGAGGATGCCGTTCAGTGAGAAGGCAACACAAGCCATGATGATGAGCATGAGCCAGAACACGTGGGTCCTCAGCGCCTCACCAAGCGACAGGTGACCGCTCGTATCTGCAGCCTCCTGGTCGCCTGTTGCACTTTTTTGTACGCCGTCCGGCAATAAACCCACGTCTTCGGGTTTATCGATGAGGAATAAATAAACCGTGGGGAATACGATAAACAGCAGGAACAGGCCCAGACTGAAATAACCCGCGCGCCAGCCGCCGATACCCGCGGCCCAGCTACAAATCTGGGGCGCGAGGGCAAAACCCAGCCCGACCCCGGCTGAATTGATGCCGATGAACAGTCCCCGGCGTTTATCGAACCAGTTGGAAATAACGCGCGCATAGCCGATTGTGTTTGTCGGCGCTCCAACCAGAGCGGCGAGAAGCATCATGGTATAGAAAAGGGGTAAGGTCGTGACGTACAACGGTCCTGTCAGGATGACCAGGACAGATAAGGCGATCGCCGTGCAAACCACCCGTCTGGCGCCGTACCGGTCTATTAACCTGCCGGTCACCAGCACCCCCAGGGCAATGCCTACGGTGAGATAGGTCAGGGCCAGGGATATGTCCCCCCGCCCCCAGCCGAACTCCTGGCTCAGGGGTTTGATCAGCACCCCTGTTGCGGCAAACAGGATCACTCCGGTGTTCCCCGTCATGCCGACGAAGCAGGCCAGCGCGATGCTGGAACCGAAGAAGAATCTAAACCGTGGAGGAGTTCGCATATTTCAAGGAATCAATTGTTTACCAGATATTTGGGGTCAGAGTAAAAATACTCAAAAATAAACCAGCATCATCTATCAGTGATTATATTTTTACTCTGACCCCAAATATTCCAGGGACGGGAGGAGACATGTTAAGTGTGTTTTTCCTGGTTCACCCAGCGGATGATCTTCAGGTCGTGCAACGGCGCAACGCCGCGCTCTTTTACGTCGAGTGAGTGTTGCCGGCCGCAGTCAGGGCATAAATACCCGACCAGTTCCATGGTCTCATGTAACCTGATCCCCGGCGGAAGCTCGTCTTCTTCCAGGCTGTGATAGGCGGCATGGTCTTTCCAATTATCCCGGGCGCCACAGAACACGTGACCGCATTCACATTCAAATTGCAGTTCTTCTTTTTCCGTCCGGGCCAGAACCAGGCCGGCGCCGAAGCGGGAAAGCGCGACACCTCTCTTTTGTTCAACGGTAGACCCTTGCCCGTCGGGGTAGAGCGAGACATCAGAAAGCGCGGTGCCTCTCTTTTGGTCAGCGGCAGACCCTTGGGCAGGCGGGTTGGCGTTTGTCAATCGGCGGCGCCGTATCTGTTCGCGACGCAGTTCCGTTTTTACCGAATCTTCGCCGGACACAACACCATAGACGTCCAGCGCCCGTGCTGCCGAGATATATCCTGAGGCTAAGTCGGCCTCTACCGCCTCCGGTGTGCGCTCCAGCGGGTCGCCATAACCACCACCGCCCTGCCACGTATATTGCACGATATCACCCGGGAATAACGGCAATTCGTCCTGTTTAGCCGCGAGTACCTGCATCCGACCCCCCAGTTCATCCAGGTCCATGGGCGCGCGCACGTCTTCCAGCTTCAAGGGTAATTCGCCTTGTGCGTATTTGGCCCTGACCTCCGACTCATGAATAATCATGGCATTGCTGCACACCCCGGGGAAACCACCGAACTGGCCGTAGGAAATAGGGATTTCAACACCATGGGACGTCAGGGAACAGCGCAATCTATCCACTCCATGGGGGGTCCAGGCAGTCCCGGCCGCACGACCGCCGCGATGCTCACCGTCTCCCCCCGTGTCCGGGAAAAATGAACGGTAAAGAAATAGCATGGGGCTGTGAATTTCATTGTATTCAATATTCGGAATGTGCGGCCTGGGCGATACGAAGCAGCCGGTCTGGTCCAGCCCGTCGGCGAACGGATTGGCGCCGCCACCACCGATTTGCGCGTCGATCAACTGGTTGCCGAAAGGTTCGCCGTGTTGATTGGTGTCACCGGTAAATAACGCTGCCATGGTGCCGTGGGTCACACCCTGGGAATGTTTCCGGCTCTCTTCCGAAAGCGCCAGTAATTTTGATATGGCATGGGCAGTCGTGAGTGTGATCACCCAGCCCTGTCCTATGGTTGCCGCGCCGGTAGCCGCCGGGGAGATAGCGTTACAAATCAGGCCCTTGGGCGCAATCACCTCGATACTGTTCAATATTCCCTGGTTCCAGGGGATACCCGAACCCAACAGGGGCGCCACGCCACCGAAGATCGCGCCCACCAGGCAACCCTCCGTGCAGTTGATATAACCGGACGCCTGCGGTGACGAATCGGACATGTCTATGGTTAATCGATCGCCTGCTTTGACAATTCTTACATCGGTGCGGTAAACCTTGTTCTCCCTACCGTCATGATCGAGATACCCGCAAGTCCTGACTTCGCCGTCAGGCAGCGTTTGCAGGTGCTCCCGTGTCTTTCTTTCAGAATATCTGATCAACTCTTCCATCACGGTCAGAATGGTCTCCATACCGTACTGCTCCATGAGTTCGCCCAGGCGCTCGCGGGCCACCACGTTGGAGGCAATAAACCCGCTGAGATCCAGCCCCACCATTTGCGGTTGGCGGGTCATGTTCATGATCATGCGCCAGACGTCCTTGCGTAACTCACCTTTTTCGATGATGCGCATAGGCGGCATCATCAAGCCTTCCTGCTGTTTTTCCGTGGCCCTCACCGAAACGGAACCGACGGCCATGCCGCCCATATCCACCTGGTGCGCGGTCACGCCGGCCCAGGCAACCCGTTGCCCCTGAAAGAAAATGGGCGCCATGATACTCACGTCGGGATGGTGCACGGCCCCTTTATAGGGATCATTGACGATATACATATCGCCGTCGGCAAACTCTTCATCGGCAAAATCTTCCATGACGTGCCGGAGGATGATGGGCATGGCCCCGGAATGAAACACCACTTGAGGCCCCATTGACGCCAGCCGGCCGTCAGCCGTGAACAGGGCATTATTGAAATCGCCGGCCCCGGCCACAATGGGAGAAACCGATACGGCCTTCAGCGCCAGGGCCTGCTCTTCATTGATCGCCGCCAGTTTGTGCCGGATGATCTCAAAGGTGATCGGGTCCACGGCAAGCGGTTTTTTCAACCTGTCCCAATCGGCAACGGCGGGGCCTAATACATAATCATTTGTGTCAGTCATGGCGCTCTCCTGATGGAAATACCCAGGAACTCATCAATAGTGGCAACCTGTCCGGAATGAACGGCCACAGTGGTGCTTTCATACTCGACAATGGCAGGGCCGGCAATACGGTTGCCGTTTTGCAGAGCTTCACCCTGGTATACGGCTGTCTCGACGAATTCCCGTTTGACCGTATCATAAACGAGACGACGGCCTTTCTCAGCATGTTCTGCGCCCGCCCCCGCCGGCGGATAGCGGGCACAGTCAGGATGCGGCAGCCTGCCGAGGGCTTCAACAACGTAAGTAACGAACTCAAATCCCGCCTTTTCGGGGATGGCCTCGGCGCCATAGCGTTTTTTATACGCATCCAGAAAGTGTTCCACCAGACCCTCAATCGTGCCCGGGAACGGCACGGACAGGGATTTGGTCTGCCGAATGAAACGCACTTCCACGACGCGACGAAATCGGCGTTGTTCCGACGGCACGTTTTGCAGGTCAAGGGATTCATTGGCCTGGCGCTCAAGACTGCTGAATATATGTTCCATTTCGGCAAGCTCAACGGCGCCTTTACCATCCCTGCCATATCGTTTCGGCTCTGCGCGGCCCACGCTTAACGTGATATCAGAGGCAACGGCGCCAAAGGCGCAAAAAACGGACTGGCTGGCAGGGATCAGTACCTCATCCACCACGTCCAGGGCAAACGCCGGCGCATGAGCAGGACCCGCGCCGCCGAAGGCATACAGCACAAACTCGCGGGCGTCATGGCCCTGTTCAATGGTGACTGTCCTGAGTAAATCCGCCATGCGGGTGTCCACGATCCGTTTGATGCCGGCGGCCGCCTCTTCAATCGTCAGGTTGAGTGGATCGGCAACGTGAATTCTTACCGCCTCTCGCGCTTTTTCCAGATCCAACGGCAGTTTGCCGCCGAGAAACCGGTCAGGAGCGATAATGCCGAGAACCACGTCGGCGTCAGTGACGGTCGGACGGTCTCCACCACGGCCGTAACAGGCGGGCCCCGGCTCAGCCCCCGCACTCTCAGGCCCGACATAGATATAGCCGCCCCCCTCGACCCCCGCAACAGACCCCCCGCCGGCGCCGATAGCCCGCACGTCCAGCATGGGAAGCAGCAAGTGGTATTTATCCGCGACGGTTTCCTTGCGTTGTCCCGATTCGCCGGCTGCAATCACGGCCACGTCCGTCGAGGTGCCCCCCATATCAAATGAAATGATATTGTCATGACCGCATAACAGACCCATGTACTTCGCCGCGGTGACACCGCCGGAGGGACCGGAAAGCAATAACCGCACAGGCGCCCGGCCGGCCTCGTCGGGCGTCATCACGCCGCCGCTGGAATCCAGCAAAAACAACCGGCTGTTACCCAGTTGCCGGCTGAGCTGGTCGGTGTATTCCCGCACCAACGGACCTAAACAGGCATTGACTACCGTGGTCGCCGTGCGTTCATATTCGCCCAGGCGCGGCGCCAGTTCATGAGACATCGACAGGTAAATACCCGGCAACTCCCCGGCGAGGATTTCTCCGGTTCTCTTTTCATGGGCTATATTCTTGAATGACCAGAGATAAGACACGGCAACCGCCTCGATACCGGCATCCTTAATCCTGTCAATCGCATCGAATATGTCCTGCTCTGCCAGCGGCGCAATCACGTCACCGCGATAGTCGATCCGCTCACGGATACCAAAGATGAGTGAACGGGGAACTATCGGATCGGGAACGCGCCTGTTTGAATAATCGGTCAACTCGGAGGGACTGAGGCCGGCGGTCATACCCATCATCCTTTGCATGATCATGGTGTCTTCAAAACCGCGCGTGGTCAACAGGGCCACCCTGGCGCCGCGGCGTTCGATGAAGGCATTGGTCGCGACGGTGGTGCCATGGGCGATCCGTTCGGTACGACCGAGCAACGCCGCCAGATCGGTCTGTTCTTTCTCCGCTGCCGCCGTGAGAGCTGACAGTAAGCCTTCCAGTAACCGCCCCGGTGTCGAAGGCGATTTGGTCGTGCTGACGGAACCATCATCGCCCATTACAACAACGTCAGTAAAAGTACCCCCGATATCAATCCCGACGGAGCTCATGGTTCAACCCGTATTTCTCAGCGCCTCACTTGAATTACGAAACTCCAGGACAGGCCGCTGAAGAAAAGTGCTGGCTAGGACGGCATCATTTTCGGGTGTGATTCCAACTCCGTCTTGACGCGGGTCCATGCCTGGGCACTGTCACAGTAAATTTCCATGACCGGTTTGACCCAGGACGTATCATCCAGGCTGCCGACCTTGAGTACGGTAAGTGTTTCCATGACCGAGGGTTCGCTGGTGATGGGCGAGCCGCAACGACCGCAGAAATTGCGATCCAGGGTTTGTCCGGTGTCACCCGTATCCACGTAGGTCGTCATTTCACCCTGGATATTCAGTGAGCCTTTCGGCATCACAACGTTTACCGAATTAGCCCCGCCGCTTTGCTTCTGGCAGTTGATGCAATGACAAATCACCGCCATCAAGGGTTCGGCTTCACTCGTGTAACGAACGTTGCCGCACAGGCAACCGCCTTCAATCTTCGCCATTATTCTCTCCCGATAGATAGGTGAGTTTTAATTATACTTTAATGAAACAGGAAGTCTCTGCTAAAGTTGTTCTATGGAAAATTTGGCGGTTGTCAACCCGCCGATACCGCCTCCCGCAATCAACACGCGCATAATTCTTAGTCCCTCTACGCCCCGGTCAACCTGTGTTTATGAAAATACGTCCCCACGCTTCTGCAAGATTTAAGCAGGTAGTGTTACTGGGATATCTATAAAAATGAGAATCCGATTGAGCTATACTACCCGTTAATCGAAGCTTACCAAACGCAGTGGAGATAAACCAGGTGGAGATAGAAGAACGTAACGATCTGGAGTATGCCGGCTTCTGGTTACGAGCCTGGGCATTTCTTATTGACGGTTTTTTGATCGGGCTAATCACCACAACTTTTTCATCGGTCATATTTGGGTTTGCATACATTGCGTCGACAGATCTCTTGATGGATTTTCTTCTCTCAGCGTTGTTGCCCGCGGCATATGCAATCCTGTTCTGGATTTTCAAGGGAGCGACCCCCGGTAAGATGGCCATATCCGCGAAGATAGTTGATGTTAGTACTGGAGAACATGCCTCCACCCCCCGGTATATCGCCAGATATGTAGGCTACTTGATATCAATTTTGCCACTTGGGCTGGGGTTTATCTGGATAGCATTCGACAGGAGGAAACAAGGCTGGCACGATAAATTATCAGGGACGGTAGTAGTTCGGAAAAAGCCGGAAATAGTCGTATTTTCCCGCCAATAGTAGAAGAAAAGGGGACAGAATTATTTTCTTCACAAAAAATAATTCTGTCCCCCTTTTCTATCTTTATCTTTTTCATCACGCCCGGGTTCGGCTCTGTGCTTCAACCACGGCCAGGGCGGACATGTTGACAATACCGTGTACGGTTGAGGCATTGGTCAGGATATGGGCGGGCTTGGCAGCGCCTGCCAGCATTGGCCCTACGGTCACCCCTCCTCCCAGCATTTTTAATAAATTATAAGAGATATTGGCCGCATCTATATTGGGCAGGATCAGGGTGTTGGCCCGGCCGCGCAATTTCGAGTCGGGAAATACATTGGTGCGAATGGTCTCTGATATGGCCGCATCGGCATGCATCTCGCCTTCCACCACCAGTTGCGGCTCCATCTCTTGCAGTATTTTTACTGCCTTGCGCATCTTCTCGGACGAGGTGTTGTTGCGGGAGCCAAAGTTGGAATGGGAAACCAGGGCAATCCGTGGTTTGATACCGAAACGCTGCACGGCTTCAGCCGCAAGCAGGGTCATGGCGACGATTTCGTCGACGCTGGGCGAGGGAATTACGTGGGTGTCACAGAGGAAAAACGTCCCCTCCGGCAGCACGAGCACGGTCACGGAGGAAAAATCCCTGACGTCTTCCCGTTTGCCCACGATATCGCGCACGTGTGTCAGGTGGTTGATAAATGGTCCCACGGTACCACAGAGCATGGCATCCACGTCCCCGTGTTGCAACAGCAGGGCGACCAGCAGGTCCAGGCAGGCCAGTGCGGCGGCGCCGGCCCCTGACGTCACCAGCTTTATTTCGCTGATTTCCTTGTCCACCAGCCTCAGACCATTCGTGATGGCGGCGCCGACGATGATGGCAGTACCATGTTGATCATCGTGCAGGACCGGGATGCTCAACCGTTCCCGGAGTTTCCGTTCAACGATAAAACATTCCGGCGACTTGATGTCTTCCAGGTTAATGGCGCCAAAAGTAGGTTCGAGACTGGCGATGATATCCACCAGCTTATCAGGGTCGGTTTCGTTGATTTCCAGGTCGAATACGTCAATGCCCGAGAACTTTTTAAACAACACCGCCTTGCCTTCCATAACCGGCTTGGATGCAAGCGGGCCGATGGGGCCAAGACCGAGTACGGCAGTGCCGTTGGATATCACGGCAACAAGATTCCTCTTGGCCGTCAGCAAAGACGCCTGCGCCGGGTCCCGTACGATCTCTTCACAGGCAGCGGCCACACCGGGTGAATAAGCCAGTGCCAGGTCGTACTGGTTGGACAACGGTTTGGTGGGGTGTATCGCCAGCTTGCCCGACGGCGCTTTCCTGTGATATTCGAGCGCAGCAGACCGGAAATCACCAGTTTTCTGCTGGATGGATTTTGACTTTTTCATGCTTACAAAACAATCAATATTGGGGACAGATTTTAAATCTGTCCCCGGTTTTCCGTCGGTTACCTCTGGGACTTCTGCAAGGCCTGGTCCAGGTCCCAGAGAATATCGTCGATAGTCTCCAGGCCCACCGAGATGCGCACCATGTCCGGGGTGACGCCGGCCGTCAACTGTTCCTCTTCGGACAATTGACGATGAGTGGTCGAAGCCGGATGAATGATCAGGGTTTTTGCATCCCCTACGTTGGCCAGGTGGCTTAAAAATTGCGCGTTCTCAATGAATTTAACCCCCGCTTCAACCCCGCCTTTCACACCGAAACAAAGTATTGATCCGGCTCCTTTGGGCAGATATTTGTTTGCAAGATCATAATATTCATTATCCGGCAGGCCGGCGTATTTCACCCAGGAGACCGCGTCATGTTCCGCAAGATAATTTGCCACTTTGAGGGCATTTTCACAGTGACGATCCATCCGCACCGGCAAGGTTTCCAGTCCCTGCAGGAACAGGAAGGAATTAAACGGGCTCAGACTGGGACCCAGGGTCCGCAGGGTTTCGCAACGCGCCTTCATGGTAAAACCGAAATCTCCGAATGTTTCATAAAAACGTACGCCATGATACCCCTTGGAGGGTTCGGTCATTCCGGGAAACTTGCCATTGGCCCAGTCAAACCTGCCTGACTCAATCAATACGCCTCCAATCGAGGTGCCGTGCCCGCCGATAAACTTGGTTGCGGAATGCGTTACGATATCCGCTCCGAAATCCAGCGGCCGGCACAAATAAGGCGAAGCGAAGGTATTGTCTACCACCAGTGGAACACCGGCGTCATTGGCGATTGCCGCAACGGCCTCCAGATCCAGGATATTGTTTAACGGGTTGCCGATGGTTTCGGCGTAAATGGCTTTGGTTTTTTCCGTGATTGCCCGCCGGAAATTTTCCGGCTCATCGGGATTGACAAAAATAACGTTGATGCCGAATTTCCTGAAGGTCACGTCAAATTGTGAGTAGGTGCCGCCATACAACGTGGTGGCTGAAACAAGCTCATCACCCTCTTCCATCAGGGTCAGCAGGGCGACCATCTGTGCGGCCATACCGGAACTGGCGGCCAGGGCCGCCCGACCGTTTTCCAGCGCCGCCATGCGTTCCTCGAAAACGGAGGTGGTCGGATTCATCAGGCGCGTGTAGATATTGCCGAAAGTTTGCAGGTCAAACAGGCTGGCTGCATGGTTGGGATCATCGAACACGTAGGATGCCGTCTGGTAAATGGGCACGGCGCGCGCACCGGTTACCGCGTCAGGGATTTGTCCGGCGTGAAGACAGAGCGTTTCTATACCGAATTCTTTATCAGGCATGGTTTTCTCCCATATTACCGATTGACAAACAACGGACGCTTGGCTGAAATCACCCGGGTATTCACACCGACCAGGTTCAACCCGCCATACAGACGGGCATACTCTATTTTCATACAGCGGTCCATGACTACCTGCAACCCCGCGTCCCGCGCCAGGTCCGCGGCTTCCTCATTAATGATGTTGAGTTGCATCCAGACTACCCGGGCGCCTATTTCAATGGCCTGGCGGACAAACGGCATGACCCGGTCCGGCTTTTGAAACAGGTCAACCACGTCAACCCTGCCTGGAATTGAAACCAGGTCCGGATAACAGGTCTCACCCAGTATTTCCTGGTAATTCGGATTGACGGGGACAATGTCAAAGCCATGATCCTGCAAATACTTGGCGGCGAAGTAACTGGGTCGCATCGGGTTTTCGGACAGGCCGACCATGGCCACTCTTTTATTGTCGGAAAAGATCTTCCTGAGTTCATTGCTGTTGATGGTGGACATATCGTCTTTACCGTATCGGGTTAACCTGTTTCCCGTGCCTTGGAACGCAGTATAAATTTCTGGATCTTGCCGGTTGAGGTCTTCGGCAGCGGCCCGAAAACAATGGTTTTAGGAATTTTAAAGCGAGCCATCTTAGCGCGACAGAAGTCGATCACTTCTGCTTCGGTCAGTGTTTCCCCCTCTTTCAGGGTGACGAAGGCACAGGGGGTCTCGCCCCATTTCTTATCGGGTTTGGCAACAACGGCGGCTTCCAGGATGGCCGGATGGTGGTAAAGCATATTCTCCACTTCAATGCTGGAAATGTTTTCACCCCCCGAAATAATAATATCCTTTGAGCGATCCTTGATCTCTATGTAGCCGTCCCCATGCCACACCGCCAGGTCGCCGCTGTGGAACCAACCCCCCTTGAACGCGCTCTCGGTGGCGCCCGGATTTTTCAGGTAGCCTTTCATCACGATATTTCCGCGGTGGAATATCTCACCCACGGTCTCACCGTCCTTCGGCGTGGGTTCCAGGGTCTCAGGGTCAGCCACCATCACGGCCTCCTGCAACGGATAACGCACGCCTTGTCTAGCCTTGATTTCAGCCTGTTTCTCTATGGGTAAATCATTCCATTCCCGATGCCAGTCACAAACCACCGCCGGCCCGTAGACTTCGGTGAGGCCGTAAACGTGGGTGACGGGAAAATTCATTTCTTCCATGGCCTGCAGCACGGCGGGGGGCGGGGCCGATGCCGCGGTCATCACTTTAACCTGGTGCGTTATGCCTTGTTTCAACTCGGCGGGGGCGTTGGCCAGGAGGTTCAATATAATCGGCGCGCCGCAAAGATGGTCTATCTTTTCTTTCCTGATTAACGGGAAAATGTCGTCTGCCCTTACCGCCCGCAAACAGACATTTGTTCCGGTCACCGCAGCGACACCCCAGGGGAAGCACCAGCCGTTACAGTGAAACATGGGCAGGGTCCACAGGTAAACAGGATGGGCGGTGGTATTCCATACCATCAGGTTGGAAACGGCATTCAGGTAAGCGCCGCGGTGGTGGGTCACCACCCCTTTCGGATCACCGGTAGTGCCGGAGGTATAGCATAATGCGATCGCGTCCCATTCATCTTCCGGCATACTCCAGTCGAAATCCGGGTCCCCTTCCAGCAGGAAAGATTCATAGTCAATCTCGCCGATTAACTCGCCCCCTTCATAAGCAGGGTCATCGACGTCGATCACAATGATGTCCCTGCCCAGTTTTGCCAGGGCTGCCTTGATGATGGCAGAAAATTCGCGATCGGTAATCAGCGCCTTTGCTTCGCCGTGGTCCAGCATGAACGCGATGGCATCGGCATCCAGCCGGTAATTGAGCGCGTTCAGTACGGCGCCTGCCATACCCACGCCGTAGTGCGCTTCATACATGGCGGGTATGTTCGGCAACATAGCCGAAACCGTATCATTTTTGCCTATGCCTCTTTTTCTCAACGCAGACGCCAGGCGCCGGCAACGCGCATAGGTCTCCGCCCAGGTAAAGCGTAACTCGCCATGAACGACGGAAATGTAATCAGCATAGACGGACGCCGCCCGTTCGATAAAGGTTAATGGCGACAACGACACGTAGTTTGCCGAATTTTTATACAGACCGGCTTCGTAGATATGTTCAGCGCTCATGCTGGTTTTTGGATTAATACTCGTACCGTTTCCATTTAATTCTGACGGGTTGGATATTTGGGGTCAGAGTAAAAATACTTAATGACAAAGTACCACCACCTGCCAACCCAACTGTATTTTTACTCTGACCCCAAATATCCTACTAAAATCTGACAACTAACAACCAAAAACCAGAAACTACCTGCCTTTCCAGGCCGGTTTTCGCTTCTCGATAAAGGCATCGATTCCCTCTCTTGCATCCTCGCTGTCCATATTACAGGTCATGCGTTCTCCGGCAAAATCATAGGCTGCGCTCAAATCCATGGCTGCCTGCTCATAAAACATTTTTTTACCCAGGTTGACGGCCAGCGCGGATTTGGCAGCAATTTTCTCCGCCAATGACGCGGTTTCCGCATCCAGTTCCTCCGGGAACACGACCTCATTAACCAGGCCGAATTGTTTTGCGGTTTGCGCGTCTATAAAATCGCCCGTTAACAACATCTGCAGCGCCTGCTTGCGGTGCATGTTTCTACTCAAAGGCACCGCCGGCGTGGAGCAGAATAATCCCACGTTGATACCGGAAGCGGCAAAGCGGGCCGTATCCGCGGCAACGGCCAGGTCACACTGAGCCACCAACTGACAACCCGCGGCGGTTGCGATGCCCTGCACCTTTGCGATCACCGGTTGCGGCAGTTGATTGATGGTCTTCATTACAGTCCCGCAGCGGTCAAACAGCGACTGGTGAAACACCCGGTCTTCACTGGAACGCATTTCCTTCAGGTCATGCCCGGCGCAAAAAGCCTTGCCGTTTGCCGCGAGGATCACTACACGGACTGTTTCATCCCGGCTAATCCCATCAAGCGCGTCCTGTAATGCGGACAGCATGTCTTCGGACAGCGCATTATACTGGCGCGGACGGTTCAGCGTCAGGGTTGCAATACCGGATTTTATCCCGGTCAGCAGGATGGGTTCTTCAGTCAGAACTGGCGCCGTCGCGGCCATATCGAAATCTCCTCGGTAAGTTATGCACATAGTTTACTATAGAAAAGAGGTCAAAGTCCGGCGTATCAATACTGTTTTTTCTTCTTTTTTTCTTGTTTTCGCCGGCATGACGACTTATTGTTTCACCGGGAGCGGAACAGGGGACAGATTAAATCTGACCCCTTTTCTTGAATAGCCGGGTGCCGAAATTATGTCCGAAAAATTGATTAACGATCGTTTGCTGCGCGCGCTGAGACGCCAACCCGTGGATATGACACCTGTCTGGATCATGCGCCAGGCGGGCCGGTACCTGCCTGAATATCGCGCCACCCGGAAACGGGCGGGAGATTTTATGACCCTGTGCAAGACCCCCGAACTGGCCTGTGAGGTGACCTTGCAACCCTTGCAACGCTTCAGCCTGGACGCGGCGATCCTGTTTTCGGACATTCTCACCATACCCGATGCCATGGGCCTGGGCCTGCGCGTGGTGGAGAACCAGGGACCGCAGTTTGCCCACCCTGTGCGCTCCGCGGAAGATATCCGCAAACTATCCGTACCGGACGTCGATACCAGTCTGCGTTACGTTATGGACGCGGTAAGACTGATCAAACGGGAACTGCATGGCAAGGTCCCCCTGATCGGCTTTGCCGGCAGCCCCTGGACGATTGCCACCTATATGATCGAGGGGGGCTCAAGCAAAAACTTCAGTCTCGCGAAAGGTATGTTGTATGCACAACCGGCGTTAATGCACCAGCTTTTGGATGTATTAAGCCGATCCATTATCGATTACCTGAAAGGCCAGATAGGAGCGGGCGCCGACGCGGTGATGATTTTCGACAGTTGGGGGGGGGTCTTGTCCCATGACGCGTACAGGGAGTTTTCGCTGAGCTACATGCAACAGATCGTCCAGGCTGTCAAAACCGGAAAAGAGGGAACCGATACACCCGTCATTTTATTTACCAAAGGCGGGGGACTTTGGCTTGAGGATATAACCGGGTCCGGCTGTGACGCCATAGGGGTGGACTGGACCGTGAACATTGGCGCCGCCCGTAAAAGGTCGGGAGATCAGGTTGCGTTACAGGGCAACCTGGATACGGCAGTGCTGTATTCCTCTCCCGAAATGATACGAAAAGGAGTGGCCGATGTATTGGCTGCCTACGGAACAGGCAACGGTCATGTATTCAACCTGGGGCATGGCATTCATCCCGACATCGATCCGGATAACGTGGCAGTACTGGTAGACGCGGTACATGAACTCAGCCAACCATACCATGCGCGGAAATAGAGGATATTTGGGGTCAGAGTAAAAACTCTTAACTGATTTTGACGATGCCCGAGGTTTCAAATATGAGTTTTTACTCTGACCCCAAATATATGAAGGAACGCGTCATTTTAGGCGCGAAGGGATTCTGTATCGGCACGGCAGATATCATTCCCGGCGTAAGCGGCGGCACCATGGCGTTTATCCTGGGTATTTACGTCGAGTTCATCGCGGCAATCAAATCCTTCGACCTGGCCGGACTCATGGCGCTGCTCAGGCTGGATTTCAAAACAGCCATATCAAGGCCGCATTTTGGTTTTATCGTGCCGCTATTCCTGGGTATTGTCGCTGCCCTGTTATTTTTTACCCGGGTCGTGAAACTGCCGCAATTATTAGTGGAATATCCGCAAGAAATATACGGTTTGTTTTTCGGCCTGATTGCCGGTTCCATCCTGGTCCTGCTGGCGGAACTGAAGGGATCAACCAGTATGAAGGAAATCATCATGTTATCAGTGGGGATACTTTCAGGTTTCATCCTGTTTAACCTGGTTCCCGTGCAGACCCCCGAGGCCGGCTGGTTCATATTCATTGCCGGCACACTGGCCATCTGCGCCATGATGCTGCCGGGCATATCAGGCTCATTTGTATTACTGATCCTTAATAAATACGCCTATATATTCGATGCGGTCGGTTATTTTAAATTATCCGTATTGCTTCCATTTGCTGCCGGCACCGTGGTCGGCCTGGTATTTTTCAGTCGTCTGTTGTCATATATACTCGAACATTATTATCGTCTCACCGTGTTTTTCATCACCGGTCTCCTGGTGGCATCACTGTCGGTTATCTGGCCTTTCCGGGAACGCATCAATGAAACGGTTGGCGGCAGTCCGGGCATGATCGATGCGAATCCCGTTTTCCCCCCGGAACTATCCCAGTCAGTGTTGATCTCGCTCGCACTTGTTATCACCGGTTTCATCATCGTTCTCGGCCTCAATCAACTGAAGAGTGGGGTCAGGTCGCACATTGCACACACAAAGAATTGAGAGCGAAGTTGTAACAAACCTCTGCGTGTGCAATGTGCGACCTGACCCCACTCTTCGCTCTCATTTCTTTGTGTGTGCAATGTGCGACCTGACCCCACTCCGGGAAGCATTTATGAAGTTGACCTTTTGCAGTTTGTTAGCCGTGCTTTGCAGTGTTGTCATTCACGCCGGCAATGCCGTTGCCGGAGAATCCGGAGATTCTGCGGAACAGGCGCAAATCGAAGAGCTTGTGGTTACCGGTAGTCACCTGAAGCGTCAAACCCGGGATTTTGCTTCGCCGTTGACGGTGCTCGGCAAGGATGACCTGGACGTTATCGGCGCCACAGACATCAAGGAGATCATCGGCAGTATGAGCTTCAACTCCGGGTCTCTCGGCGTCTCCGCCAGCAACTGGGCGGGGGATGACAGTTCCACCGGCAATGCCAGCGTCAACCTGCGCAATCTCGGCAATGGCGCCACACTGGTGCTGATCAACGGCAGGCGCACCGTGAATACCAGTTACGACAACAGCGGCAGCAGTTACGTGGACGTTCAGGGGTTGGTGCCCAATATCGCGCTGGAGCGGATAGAAGTGGTCAAGGACGGCGCCTCGGCGTTGTACGGCTCCGACGCCGTTGCCGGCGTAGTGAACTTCATCACCCGTCGCGATTTTCAAGGGATTGAGTTGCAGGCCGATTTCAGCAGCGATGATGAAACTCACGAGCAACAGGATCTCCTGCTCTCGGGTCTGGCCGGTATGAACGGTGATTGGGGATATGTCAACCTGGCCGCCAGTTACCTGGATCGCGGCGGCCTCATTTTCGCCGATCGTTTCGACCGCTTTGGCCGTTCCGGCTTGTCCAGTTTTGGTCAGCCGGGACGTTACGTGCCGCAAACTCCGGCAGCAGGCGTTACACCCGTGGCTTCCAACTTCTGGTGGCCGCAAGGCGGCGCCAATCCGGCGGATTTCTCCGGCAGCCTGCCGGATCCTGAGTGCGAACAGGCGGCCGCGGATGACGGGCCCATGGGCACTCTGGGGCTGCACCCGGATTTCAGCCACATCTGCGTATATGATTTTTCCAGCTTTTTCGCCCTGGTGCGCCCGGAGGAGCAGATTAAGTTTCACGGTAACGGCGGCTTCCGCCTGTCTTCCGGCACGGAGATAGTCGGCTCATTCAGCTACTCCGAGCAGGAGTCCTCCCGCGGCAATTCCCTGTATCCCGATGTCCGCTACGTTATCGTACCTGAGCATCACTTCGGCTTGCAGCTTGACGCGGCGCGGCGTGGTTTCGAGTCGGTACCTTACCAGGCGATGCAACGCATACTGGGAGGCACCGTAGACTCGTCAGAGGAAGACCGACCCATCAGTACCGTTTCCAGCACCCGCCGGGAGAACCTGCGGGCGTTGATCGGCCTGCAATCCGACTTTACCCTGGGCGGGCAAAGCTGGTTTCTGGATACCGGCCTCATCTACTCACGTAACCGGCTTGACTTGAACTGGCCGGTGGATACGCTTACCTCGCGCATGGACCTGGCCTTCGCGGGCATGGGTGGCCCCGATTGTGACCCGCAGACCGGCGCGCCCGGTTCCGGCAACCTAGGCACGGGTAATTGTTACTATTACAACAGCTTTCAGACCAGCGTTTACGACCCGGTAACGGGGGGGCGCTGGGACAGCGCGGATACTTCCCCCTGGGCCGCCGACCCCCGTCTTACCGTGGCCGAGGCCGCGCGTAAATACCGGAACCCCGCCGAACTGCTGCGTTGGACCCAGGGAGCTTATGCCACCGACGTCGAAATCGAGCAGGTCGTCTTCGATCTGGTGTTGTCCGGGGACACCATAGACCTGCCGGATGGTCCTATGGGTCTTGCGCTGGGTTTCCAGTATCGCGAGGATAAAGCCCGGTTTGACTACGATGAACAGGCCAATGCCTTCAACTATACCTTCCTGACGGGCGATCGCGACTGGGACAACCGCCTCCGCTCCTGGTCGGTGTTTGCCGAGGCGCTGGCGCCATTGACGGAGTGGGCCGAACTGACTATTGCCGGACGTTACGAAGCGTTTGAAAAACTTGGCACAGATACCTTTGACCCGAAGCTGACATTGCTGTTGCGCCCCATTGACTCGCTGTCACTGCGCGCGTCCTGGGGCACTTCCTTCCGGGTGGGTTCCCTGTTGCAGACCGGTGGCAGTCGCACCATATTCCAGAATTCCAGCGACCCATTTTCCAACGCACCGGCTCTGGCTTACCGTGCATCAACGGCCACCGGCAACCCGGAACTGAAACCGGAGCAGGCTGAAGCCTTCAATATCGGGTTGTCCTGGAACCCCGGCGGCCTGTTGGACGGGTTTTCACTGGACCTGGACTATTATCGTTATGACTATAGCGAGCTGGTGGCGCGCGAAGGTCACCAGGAATTGATTAACCGTGATAACGCGTCACGTTGCCCCAGCGGAGTAAACGATGATCCTGCGGCGGGACCACTCTGCGGCTCCTGGGACCTGGACGGCGACGGCATAGTCACCGTTTACAGTATCGGCCCCGGTCTGCCGGACAAGGTCATCCGCCGGGAAGACGGCTACCTGGTGCGTACCGAGGCCTCTTACTTCAATGCCCCCAGCCTGGAATCGTCGGGTATCGATCTTGCCCTTGCCTACG
This sequence comes from Gammaproteobacteria bacterium, assembly GCA_965248145.1. Lineage (GTDB taxonomy): Bacteria > Pseudomonadota > Gammaproteobacteria > Eutrophobiales > Eutrophobiaceae > JAAXHV01. The sequence continues at coordinate 3,605,296 of OZ252091.1, forward strand.
GCCGGGACGCGGGATCGGCAGGATTGTTCCATGCTTCACTGGACCTGAGCTATACCCTGCACTATGACATCATCCTGGCCGGAGGGGAGAAGATCGACGGGGTCGGCAGTCGCAATGCGGGTAATTCCGTCGGCCGGCCAATGCCGGGATTTCGGGGCAACGCCGGACTGAACTGGCAGCGCGGGCGACACGGCGCGACCGTGAACGTGCGTTACATAGACGGCTACAAGGACGACACCCCACAGAACGCGTTTCTCGGCGCTTACATAGGCTATGCGGAAACCATCGACAGCATGACCACAGTGGACGCGCAATACCGGCTCGACCTGCCGGCCTTCACATCCCTGAACGATGACTCACAGTTGACCCTGGGCATCAAGAACCTGCTTAACGAAGAACCGCCGCTGGTTAACGCAGACGGCGCTTACGATTACTACACACACGATCCCCGTGGGCGTATCTTCTACGTCCGCTACCAGTTGCGATTGTAGCAACCGACCAGCAACAGCAGCAGTGACAACAATACGATCGGCATATCTCCGGTGAGAGCGTAAGGAGTGCTGCCTGTAAACAGGGGGATTTCCGTGGCGACGGCGTCCGGTTCGAATTGACGCGTCTTGCCGATGATTTTCCCTTTTTCGTTGATGATTGCACTGATGCCGGTATTCGTCGCGCGCAGCAGGTACCGGCCGGTTTCAACAGCGCGCATCTGCGCCATTTGCAGGTGTTGGTGGGGCGAGGCGGAATCGCCGAACCAGGCGTCATTACTGACGTTTACCAACACGTTGGCAGTGGGGATAGCCTTGATGATTTCATTGCCGAATACGGCCTCATAGCAGATGGAAAGACCCATGGAAAACCCGTTGCCATGAAACAGCGGGGGTGAATCCCCATCGCCGGGGGTGAAATGTGACATGGGAATCCCCAGCGCGGCAATCGGCCTGTCAAGGAGAGACTTCAGAGGAACATATTCACCGAACGGGACAAGGTGACGTTTGTTATACACCTGTTGCTTATCCCCCAGCAACAACAGGCTGTTGAAATACTCACCGGTATCAAGGTCTTTGGCAGGCAGGCCGACCAACACGATGGAATCGTTGCTCTTGGCAACTTCATCGAGTTTCCCGAGAAAATCAAGGGCATTATGTAAATAAGCAGGAACGGCAGTCTCCGGCCAGATGATTAAATCATAACCCCAGAAGGGTTCCGTGATAGTCAGATAGCGTTCGAGAGTAGAATTTCTATGCTCCGGCAACCATTTTACCTCCTGCGGCACCGCTCCCTGAATTAAGGCGACGCTGATATCGGAGTCGGCATCATCAGTCCACTGGTACGCCCGGCACAGCCAACCGGAAACGAGAACCGCCAGCAAGGTAAACGTTAATACCATTCTCCTGTCCGACCGGGTGAGAAGAACGCAAACCCCCGCCAGGAAGGTAATGATAAAACTGACGCCGAACGTCCCGACAAGACTCCCATAGCCGGACAGGAAGGTAGACGTTTGAGTGTAACCCAGCGTCAACCAGGGGAAACCGGTAAACAGCCAGGAACGAACCCATTCCCCCAAAGTCCACAGGGCCGGCATAACCACCAGGAAATAACGGTAATCCGAGCGTATCGGGAGACAACTCCCCAGGTAACCGACAACGGCAGGAAACAGGGATAAGTAAGCGACCAATAAAAAAGTCAACGTATAAGCGCCGACCAGGTTCACCCCGGCAAAAAGATTGATGCTGATATGCAGCCATCCGACCCCCACACCGAACAGGCCCAGACCGTATAAATACCCGTTTATGAAGGCTTTTTTCCTGCTGTTCCTGCGCCAGACACTAAACAGGAACGCCACCGTGATAAAAGGGATGATGTATACCCCGTAGGGAGCAAATGCAAGCGCAGTCAGTCCACCCGCCAACAGACACAGCAATCCCCGGGGTATCAGACCCACCAGCACCTTAACCCGCATATCTCACCAATTCACAGATAATTCCGTTGACAGGTTGGGATGGCCTTTTCAAGACCGTCGCCAGCCAGGGATGGCGATGACAAATCGTCAGGATAGACGATTTGCACGGCGCATGCCGCCCGAAGGGTTGCGCCCAGGGATGGGCGCAATGAACGTACATGGACGTATTCACAGCGTGTCTTGAAAAGGCCATGCCAACCTGTCTCCCTCAGCGAGAAATAAGACTCAGGCGGGTTATGACTCAGTGCCTGACGTACTGATTTTTTCAAATCTTAACAAGCGTATTCTTCTTTTGTCGGCCCGGAGCACTTTCACGTTAAACCCGGCAAACCCGATCAATTCCCCCCGTTTCGGCAAGTGATCAAACGCATCGATGATCAACCCCCCGACCGTCTCATAACTGTCATTAATGAGATGCGTCCCGAAATAATCGTTGAATTCATCAATAGGCGTGAAAGCCTGCACCGTGTAACGGTTTCTACCATGTTGTTTAATGGCAGTTTCTTCGTCAAGATCATGCTCATCCTCGATCTCGCCAACGATTTCTTCCATAACGTCCTCAATAGTCACCAGGCCGGCGATACCATACTCATCGACAACAACAGCCATGTGGTTGCGGTTGGTGCGAAAGTCCCTCAACAAAACATTCAGGTGTTTACTCTCAGGCACGAACACGGCAGGACGCATCAGGTCCCTGATGTCAAACTCATCCGCTTCATCTCCAACAAAACCGGACAGCAAGTCCTTGGCCAACAGGATTCCCAGCACGTCGTTTTGATCATCACTGACTACCGGAAAGCGCGAATGGCCCGATTCAATCACCGTGTTGATAATACTTTCCGGCTCAGCCGACTGACGTACGACGACCATTTGCACCCGGGGAACCATGATGTCCCGGACCTGCAACTCCGCCACGTGCAACGCGCCCTCAAGCATCATCAATACATCGGGATCGAGGATATTTCTTGATTCGGAATCGCGCAGGATTTCAATTAATGCCGGCAAATCCTGGGGGGTGTTTGACAAGGTGGTTCCAAGTTGCTTCCACCATGATAGTTTATCTTTACTCGACGGAGGTTTGTCTTTACTCATTTATTACCGGTTAGTGTGTTTTTATTAACCCGGATTTCTCACAGCCTGCCGCGCCGACGGAATTTCCGTCGAATAGGGATCAGGGAAGCCCAGGTCACTCAGTATTGCGGTTTCTTTTGCTTCCATGGTTTCCGCGTCCATTTCATTAATGTGATCATAGCCCATTAAATGCAAAATACCATGAATAATTATATGCGCCCAATGCGCGTCCGGGGATTTCCCTTGCGCAGCGGCCTCCTGCCTGATAACGGGAGCGCAGATCACTATGTCTCCGACCAGGCCCGGTGGAGAGTCGCCGGTATCGTTCAACGGAAAAGAAAGCACGTTGGTCGGCTTGTCGATATTGAGCCACCTCTTGTTCAGGGAGCGCATCTCGTCCTCATCGGTAATGCGAATGGTGATTTCCCCCACCCCCCGATCCAATGCCGCCCCGGCCCAGTTGAGCAGTTTATTTTCAGGCGGAATAGAGGAATCCACTGATACCAATTGAACAGTGATATCGATACCCATCACTCAGATAAAGAGTCGCCCCCTGCTTACGACATGCTGGGGCAGGCTTCGGCGACATGTTATCCACTGGATTCCCGCTTTCGCGGGAATGACGGAAGAGCCCCCTTGTGCCATTCCGGGCTTGACCCGGAATCCAGTGAAACAATGATTCGCCGAAGCCTGCCCCAGCATGTCGTAAGCAGGGGGCGACACGTTATACGTTGTTATTTTCGCGCCGTTCATACGCGTTCAGAATACGCGCTACCAGAGGATGGCGAACGACGTCCCTGGATTTGAAAAAGGTAAAGCTGATCCCGGTTTCATTATTGAGTACGTCAATCACGTGACGCAGGCCCGACTTTTTCCCCTGGGGCAAATCAACCTGGGTAATATCGCCCGTGATGACGGCCGTTGAGTTAAAACCTATCCGGGTCAGGAACATCTTCATCTGTTCGATAGTGGTATTTTGCGCCTCATCCAGGATAATGAAGGAATCGTTCAGGGTCCTGCCGCGCATGAAGGCCAGGGGCGCTACTTCGATGACGTTTTTCTCCATATATTTCGCCACCCGCTCAAACCCGAGCATTTCATACAGCGCGTCATACAGCGGACGCAAATACGGATCGACTTTCTGCACCAGGTCACCGGGCAGGTAACCCAGTTTTTCCCCGGCCTCCACCGCCGGTCTCACCAGGACCAGGCGCCTGACCTGGTTCTGTTCCAGGGCGATCACCGCGCTGGCGACGGCCAGGTAGGTTTTGCCCGTCCCGGCCGGTCCGATGCCAAAACTGACGTCATGTCCCCGGATATTGGTCAGGTACAAGCGTTGATTGGGGCTGCGGCCCTTAATGACGCCACGCTTTGTTTTGATAATAACGTCTTCTTCCGCCTGTTCGTCAACGGCATCGTCAACGGCCTTGTCCTGCAACCACAGGTGAATTTTTTCCGCTGACAGTACATCGGCTGACGTTGAGGCATATAACTCGGTTAACAGCCGGCCGGTAACGTCAACGATTTCAGGGGCGCCGATAATACGAAACGCGTTCCCGCGATTGTTTATCTCAACTCCCAGGCGTCTTTCAATCTGCCGCAGGTGAGCATCCAGTGAGCCACACAAATTGGCCAACCTCTCATTATCGGCCGGTTCGAGGTTGATATCAGCGGATATGGGGTGAATATTGTCCGTGGAGGTGCTCAAGAATCAGATTGCTGCGGCTTGTTGCCGGGGTAATTCGTTGCTGTGTGTCGATAATAACTCTCCGCGCAGTGAATTGGGGAGCGCCCGGGTTATTTTCACATTGATCATCTCGCCGATAAGCCCGCCGGCGCCGGCAAAATTCACAATGCGGTTGTTTTCAGTCCGCCCGGCGAGTTCCTGCGGGTTCTTACGGGATGTTCCCTCAACCAGGATCGATTGCACCGAACCTGTCATGGTCCGGCTTACGCCCTGCGCCTGTTGATTTATCCTTGCCTGGAGAAGTTGCAAGCGTTGCTTTTTTTTCTCCGGCGGGGTCTCGTCAGGGTAGCTTGCCGCCGGCGTACCGGGTCTTTTGCTGTAGATAAAACTGTAGGACTGGTCAAATCCAATATCCGCAATCAGGTCCATGGTCGCCTGGAAATCAGCGTCGGTCTCGCCGGGGAACCCGACAATAAAATCGGAGGATACACTGATATCCGGCCTGATTTTTCTCAGTCTTTTTATCTTCGACTTGTATTCAAGCACCGTGTGCCCTCTTTTCATGAGGGAAAGTATGCGATCCGAACCGCTCTGTACCGGTAAATGCAGGTGATTGACCAGTTCGGGCACACGGGCGTATACGTCGATCAACCGGTCTGAAAATTCAACCGGATGCGACGTCGTATAACGGATGCGGCGGATGCCGTCGATTGTCGCGATATACTCTATCAGTTCCGCCAGGTCGGCAATACCGTGATTGTATGTGGGACCGCGATAGGCATTCACGTTCTGACCCAGCAGCGTGACCTCCTTGACCCCCTGCCCGGCCAGTTCGGCCGCTTCCGCGATGACGTCATCCAAAGGCCGGGACACCTCCTCCCCGCGGGTATAGGGCACGACGCAGAAAGTACAGTATTTACTGCACCCTTCCATGATGGAAAGGTATGCAACAGGCCCGTCCGCCCGGGGTTCGGGCAGTTGGTCGAACTTTTCAATTTCAGGGAAGGAAATATCAATAGCCGGTTTACCCGTCTGGCGCGCCTCATCGTATAACACGGGGAGCCGGTGCAGTGTCTGCGGGCCGAACACGATGTCAACATAGGGCGCTCTCCGGTAAATCGCCGCGCCTTCCTGACTGGCGACACACCCTCCCACAGCTATCATGAAATCCGGTTTGTCCTGTTTCCACCGGCGCCAGCGACCCAGTTCCGAAAACAGTTTTTCCTGGGCCTTCTCACGGATGGAACAGGTATTGAAGATGATCAAATCGGCCTCTTCCGGACTGCGCGTCTCTTCCATTCCGTGCGAAACGTTTAATACGTCCCGCATCTTATCCGAGTCGTATTCGTTCATCTGGCAACCGAACGTTTTGATAAACAGTTTTTTACTCATCTTCACTACAGGTTATAGGGAACAGCTAAATTACACGTTCTTTCCCTTTTTTTCCAATTTAATGCAGGTTTCCGGTCGGAGTTTCATCCAGGAGGCCCGGCGCCGGGCCGTACTTGACCCTGAGTCAAGGTTATCTCAATCAACCGGATTCCGGGTTAAGCCCGGAAAGGCGGGGGATATGTGCAATGTGCGACCTGACCCCACTGCCCCGCAAGATAGGTATCAAAAATCAAAGACCTGACCCCACTCCCCCTGTGACCCCACTCCCCCTGTCGTAAGCAGGGGGCGACTCTTTAATGCAGGTTTCCGGATGGAGTTTCATCCAGGAGGCCCGGCGCCGGACCGGCCTGGTGATGGATCAGCTTCCATGAATTGTCTTCCAGTATGAATATATTTGTTGCGATTAACGTATTGTTAGACAGGGTTTCATGGCAAATAACATAAGCGACATTGTCATTGACGTAAGCCGTGGCATTGCAGCAATGTATATCGGGGGAATGAACAGACGACATAATCTGCCGCCAACTCGTCAGGACGCCATCCCGGCCCTGTAACAGGGAGTAACCGGGGTGAATCACGGTTACATCCTCGCGTTTCGACCAGATTTCATTCATTTTGTCGAAATCGCAATTTATAAAAGCCGTATAGAATTCTGAGTTGGCAGCCAGTACCCGGTTTTTTTCTGACATTGTGTTAATTTTTAGTATAAGGGAGAAAAGGGCTTTGACCTCATATATTACTATACTATGTTTAACTCGCGTCTCTTGCGAGGAGAAATACGGGCTAATCTTGAGAACCCTTTTTGTCAGGGTTCAATCCGTTTAATTCATTTGGGTATTATTGATGCACAAGTTTCTATTATGTGTGTTGCGGCTGGTTATCCTGTCTATGCCGGGTATATCCATGGCTGACATTGTCAGTTATGAATTTGATATAAATTACCTGAGCGTTGACGTTACCGGCAAACCGGTTACCGCCATGGTTATCGACGGTAACATTCCCGGCCCGACCATACAGGCAAACCTGGATGACAGACTCAAAATCACCTTTAACAACCTGATGGACGTGGACACCTCCATTCACTGGCATGGCGTGCTCCTGCCGAATGACCAGGACGGTGTGCCTTATTTGACCACGCCACCCATCGCCGCCGGAGGGTCGTTGACTTTTGAATACCCCGTCACTCATACCGGCACCTATTGGTATCATGCCCATACCGGTTTACAGGAGCAACGGGGAATCTATGGCGCTCTTGTGTTTCGCAACCCGGCCGAGGCACGCCGGTATGATACGGAGTTGGTCCTGGTATTGTCGGATTGGACTGATGAAAACCCGGAAACGGTGTTGAGAAACCTTAAACGCGAGGCTGATTATTACGCGCTTAAAAAGGATACCGTGCAATCCTGGGGGGGAGTTTTGAAAAATGGCAGACAGGCTATTAATAACAGGATAAACGGCGCATTGATACGCATGGGGCCCATGGACCTTTCCGACGTGGGTTATGACGCGTTCCTGATTAATGGAAAACAAAACCGCCATACTGCTGAAATTAAAAATGGTGAAAGAGTTCGGCTCAGGATAATCAATGCTTCGGCTTCCAGTTACTTTTACGTCGAGTTCAGTGGTGGTGACATGACGTTAATAGAAGCTGATGGCGTAGCGGTAGTGGAAAAAACCGCCAAGCGGCTGCGGCTCGCGACGGCAGAGACTTATGACGTTATCGTTGAGGTCCCTGCCGGCAAGCAGTATGAAGTGCGGGCAACGGCAGAAGACGGATCAGGTTATGCTTCCTATTACCTGGGTTCGGGTGGAATAGTTCCCGTTGTTCCTGCGACGAAACCTAATCTTTACCTGGTTGGGCATGGAAGCCACCGTTCCGGACGCCCTCAAATGAACCACTCTGGCCGGCACGGTTCCACGCACAGTACGAGTGAATATGCCGGCCTGAGGGCGAAAAGCCCGACTTCTTTTGATTTGGGCCGGAAAACCAGGGAAATAGACCTGCGATTAACCGGCAGTATGGAAAGGTATACCTGGTCATTCGATGATAAAACCCTGACCGAGGTTGACAAGATCAGGATCAGGAAAGGTGAAATCGTGCGTTTCAATTTAATCAACGAGACGATGATGCACCATCCCATTCATTTGCACGGCCACTTCTTTCGAGTCCTGAATGGCGAGAATGATCATGCGCCGTTAAAACACACGGTCAATGTTCCACCGCTGGATACGGTCACCATAGAATTTGCCGCCAATGAGGAAAAGGACTGGTTTTTCCATTGCCATAATCTTTACCACATGAAAAGCGGCATGGCGCGCGTCGTGAGTTACAGGTCTGCCGGGGAAGATGACTATCGCAATTCAAAGTACTACCGGTACCACGTTAAAAATGACGACCCCTGGTACCGCTTCGCAGATATGTCGTTTCAATCCCGGATGATGGCCGGACGTTTATGGGCGTTCAACAGGCGTAATGGTTTTGAGGTGGACTATGATTATGACTACGGCGCTGAATACGACGTCGATGCCATCTATCAAAGACAATTAACGCGCTTCTTTTCCCTGCATGCAGGCGCCGGCTTTGAACGCGACGAAACCGATAGCAAGAACAGGGGGATAGCCGGCGTAAACTACGTGTTGCCGTTGTTGATTAATTCAGAGTTACGCATCGATTCCACCGGGCATCTTCGGCTGGAGTTGGAAAGCGAGCTTCAGTTGACGGACCGCCTTCGATTTCACTGGGACTGGAATACCGACGATGAATATCGAGCCCGATTTTCTTATGAAATCAACAAGCAAACAGCCATAACCGGCGGCTATGATTCGGATTTCAAAGCCGGGGCAGGATTTGAATATCGCTATTAAAACAACAAAAACTGGTGGCTATGGGTGGACTTGAACCACCGACATCAGCATTATGAATGCTGCGCTCTAACCAACTGAGCTACATAGCCACGGGGTGAAAAGAAATGGGATTCTGATAATTGTCTCAGTTATTGTCAAGGATTCATACGAATTTAGGCTATGCCCTCAGGACTGTGTCATCAACAAAACAGCGTTGCGCCCGAGTAAGAATCTTCTGGAATCCTTTTTCGAATGGAAGATATCTTAAACAACCAAATACGTCCGCTGTGAGCAGGTCCTCAAGACGGTCGAAATATTACTGCCGGAACTACTGAGTTTTCCATGTATTTCAGCGATTGTCATACTATCCACACAGCTCTTGTATCGGCGTGTTGCGCCAGCAGACAACGGTTGTTTCTACCTCTCGACGCAAGGGAATTACTTCAAACCAGCAGGGTCTTAATGGCGATACCGGCAACGCCGGCGATAACGATCCATAATAATCGATTAGTGGTATCGAGCTTGGCCTCGACAATCACGAGTCGTTTATCAATTTTTTCCAGACGCTCATTAATTTTCAAAAATTGCTACCTGTATAGGCCAGTCAGTGGGCTTGAGCTTGTTTGACATGATTGGCGACCAGTAGTGGTAACGGAACGTCAATCATCTGCGATGCCGAATTAGCTTGTTCCTCCGTATTCCCTTGACTATGCACATCAAGTGCATCACAGCCGATATAAAAAACATCATCCTCTTTACGAATATCTGCAGAAACCTGTAGAGAAGAACTGATCATCGTCAGCGTTTGTTTTATTTTCACACTGGTGTCCCAAGAAAATCATGTGAGTGATTAACCGGCCGCTTCTGCGAATGATAGCAATTGATTTTCGTAGTTGTTCAGCACATTCTTAACTGCGTCAAAACTACCCGACTTTCTGTCCGGGTGCCGGGATACATAATCTCCCAAAATGTTTTCGACACGTTGTTGTAACTGCAAGATGTTTACGCTGTTTTCTTCAGCAGTATCTTGAGGATCAAGTATTATTTCATACACGCGGTTACTTCTCTTGCCCAAGACCAGCTTGACACTGCTGTTATCGTCAGATTGGAAAACATGGGATGGTTCATCGCCACTAAGATACTTGAACATGAAATGTAACGTTTTGGTATCCTCATCCGCCTTACATAAAACACTCTCAGGGACGTCAAAAGGTGACAGCATGACCGTTACCTCAACACCCCGCATTTCTTCCTGACGGGGTTTATTGATGACCGAATCTTTAATTCTCACATAAGCGGATTTCATCAGGCTTTCTCCAGTAGTTGGCCGATCAGATTAGTCGTTAATTTGAATTGATTGGTTTTTTCATTGCTTACACCGTGCGGTTCCTTGCTATCGAGTACCAGCGCTCCCCATATTTTTCCATGAACCTCTATCGGAATTGCTCCGATGGAGCGAGGGGGGGTCCGATTTTGAGCCAAATATCTATCGACCACACCGGCTTCGCAAAAGGTTTTATTGGCGTATGTCATCTTTGTCCTTGAAGCAGAATCTTGATGAATTTTCTTAAGACGATCAACAATAATCGTACCTTTTGACGCCCATGCTTGCCCCACAACTCCCTCCACTTTATGGCTGGCGCCGCCACTGGGCGCCAAAAATATGGAACGCGATACTTGCGCCGTGTGACCAGAACGCAATACCGGTACCAGCCAGCCGGACCACGGGTGACAGCTCCGTCCATACGGCCACAACATTGATGACCCAGGTCTCCTGAGAAACAGGACAAAACTCTTTCTCTGAAATAATGTTACGCGATGCTCATCCATCCGAGCACTTTCGATATCTTCCCAAAGACGATCTCTCATACCATCAATCAGATATTGAATCTTCTCCCATATCCAAGGGTCACCTGCTCTTCGAGCCAGTGGTCCATAAATAAGCATTACTATGACAAGAGTATAGAGCAGAAGCGACCACTCATTCAAATACTTAATTGCCTGTAAGATTCCTTCCGGCCAGGAACTATATGGCAAGCGGGAACTGTCAACTTCAGGGAAAACTCCCAATATGGCGGGGATTATTGCAGCAGTGTTTGCCCAACTTCCAGAGGTGTAAAGAATATTTTGTATGGATTTACGACGCATTGTCCCGATAGCCCGTTTTTCTCATCCGATGACCTGCCCTATTTAGTCCATTTTACACTTTTGACTATAACAGATAAACAAAAATTGCGTCATGGGCGCCTGTTTTATTACCCAGTGACGACAGTCTTTTTCGGTCTTTGCAGGTGGATATGTTACCCTTTGCTGATAAGATTAACCTGTTGGAGTTTTAGCAATGAATACAAACCTGACCTGGGCAGGTGGGGCTGCTTTTATCGGTGAGTCGGAAAACGGACAGCGGATTGTCATTGACGGGCCGCCTGAAGGTGGGGGCAGGAACCTGGGGCCGCGTCCCATGGAGACCTTATTACTGGGTATGGGGGCTTGCACGGCTTATGACGTACTGTCTATCCTTGAGAAATCCCGCCAGCGTATCAGCAACTGTAAAATCGAGATCTCTTCAAACCGGGCGGACGAGCATCCAAAGGTATTCACGGATATACACGTTCATTTCATTATCGAAGGAACCGCTGTCAAGGCAAAACAGGTTGAGCGGGCCATCAACCTGTCCGCGGAAAAGTACTGTTCCGCGTCAATTATGCTGGGTCAGACTGCAAAGATAACTCACACATATAACATAAAGGAAACTGAATAAAAGGAGCCGCCTTCGGCGGCGTTTTATCTACTGGATTCCCGCTTCCGCGGGAATGACGGTAGGGGCAGGAATGACAACGGAGGCGACTCCTTCGCGATGCGAGTGGGGTCAGATACTCCTTGGATTTTCGGCCCGGCTGATCTTGAAACCGATAATTTCGTCACCCTCGTCTATATGCAGGATCTCGTGACCGGTCCTGGCGCAGTAGGCCTCAAAGTCAATAACGGAATGGGGATCGGTCGCCTCCACGAACAGGACTTCTCCCGGTTGCATCCTGTTCAACGCCACTTTTGCCTTGAGGATGGGCAACGGACAGTTTAATCCCTTGGTGTCCAGGTATTGATCAAACCTGATTTGTGTATCCGGCATACGCTCATCCCTTGCGCCGCTTGCGCACCGCCTCTGCGAGTGAGGCCAGTACAGGCTCCGTCATTTCCCAGGATATGCAGGCATCGGTCACGCTCATTCCGTACTCCAGTGAGGCGGCGTCCGTCAGAGCCTGCTTCCCGGCTTTCAGGTTACTCTCGATCATCACGCCACAGATAAGCCGGGAGCCGTCAGCCAGTTGCCGGCAGACGTCTTCCGCGACAAGGGGCTGACGCATGTGATCCTTATCACTGTTGCCGTGGCTGAAATCCACCATGACGCGCCCGGTCACTTTTGCCGCGCGTAATCTTTCCGCCGCGGCTTCTATCGATGCCCCGGCATAATTGGGACCATCGGAGCCGCCGCGTAATATCAAATGACAACAATCATTCCCCGTTGTTGTGACGATTGCGGAGAGTCCCTGTTTGGTTACCGATAAAAAATGATGCGGACTCTGCGCCGCGCCGATGGCGTCGATTGCAATTTGTATGTTGCCGTCAGTCCCATTTTTAAAGCCGACGGGCATGGATAATCCGGAAGCCAGCTCACGGTGAACCTGGCTTTCGGTGGTACGGGCGCCGATTGCCCCCCAGGAAATCAAATCGGCAATAAATTGCGGTGTAATGGTATCCAGAAATTCCGATCCGGCCGGCAGGCCGGCATCTGCCAGGTCCGCCAGCAGTTTGCGGGCAATGCGTAAACCGGCATTGATCTTGAAACTGTTATCCAGGTGCGGGTCATTGATTAAGCCTTTCCAGCCCACCTTTGTCCGTGGTTTCTCAAAATAGACCCGCATGATGATAACGAGATCATCCTGTAGTCGCTCGGCCGCCTTGCGCAGCAAGCCCGCATATTCAAGCGCGGCATCGGGATCATGAATGGAACAGGGTCCCACAATCACCAATAACCGGTCATCGTTACCCTTGATAATATCACTGGCCGCCTGCCGGGCTTTTGCCACCAGGTTTGAAGCCTGCTCACTGATTGGTATTTCTTCCATGAGTATCGCAGGAGGCGCCAAAGGGCGTAATTCGCCGATCCTTAAATCATCTGTCAGTTGAAACATAGCGGTTGTTCAAAATTGATAAAATGGCGGGGCCTGGGGTCGCCGCAATCATAACCATCAAGCAAATTCGATGGATTATACCCCAAAACTGTCTTTATTGATGCTGGCATACCAACTGTGCATATAAGCAGCCTCCTTGGCGCGATACTCCTTTGAAGCCTTGAGCGGGCTCAGCCCTCCCGCTTTTTCAATCAACTTGATCCTGTTGTCTTCATAGCGGTACATACCGTTTACGGAAATACCGTAACCCGGCGCGACCAGGCTGTAACAGGTGTTGTGGTAGAGCATCGCACCGGGTTCGCGGTCGCGCAACAGGGATATGACCGCAAGACTGCATACCTTGGCCTGACTGTTGGCGGAGGAAGCCGACTTGGGCATGGCGCCGGCTAGACAACTGTCACCCAGGACGTGGACGTCGGGAACAAGGGTCGATGCAAACGTCTGGTGATCAACCGGGCACCAGCCGGTGTCATCAGTCAGTCCGTGGTCAACAGCCAACCGACCGGCCTGTTGGAACGGAATCACGTTGGCCACGTCAACTTTGAAGTCCCCCGCTTCCGCGTTGAGCACCATGCGTTTTTGGTCGACGCCGCTGACGAGTCCACCGGCGGAGATCGGAATACGTTCAATCAGACCCGGATATAACGAATGCCAGGCCTCCTCAAATAAATCCTGCTTGGAAAAGTTTTCATTGGCATCCAGGATCAATACCTTTGCACGCGGGTTGGCCTGCTTCAGGTAGTGTGCCACCAGGCTGGCTCGTTCATAGGGGCCAGGCGGGCAACGAAAAGGCGGACTGGGGACGACAATGGCAAATACTCCGCCGTCTCGCATACTTACCAGTTGTTTCTTCAGTAATGAGAGCTGCTCTCCACCCTGCCAGGCATGGGGCATGACGGCACTGGCGCTTTCATCATAGCCGGCAAATATATGGTTCCAGCGAAAACTGATTCCCGGCGAAATGACCAGTCGGTGATAGGGCAGGATGGTCCCGTCTGCCAGCGCAACGGTGTGCTTGTCAGGATGAATAGCCGTTGCCTCGGCATGGATAACATTGACGTTAAAACCCTTTTTCAAACCGGCGTAGTCCTGTGTGATTGAGGCCCCGTTCATTATTCCGCCGAGTACGGCATTACTGAACGGACAAGTGCTGTAGCGCGCCTTGGCCTCGACCAGCGTTACGTTAATACCTGCGTCAAAATGACGAATATACCTGGCGCAGGTAGCCCCACCATAACCACCACCGATGATAACGACCCGTGGCGCGCCCTTATCGGCCGGTTTCGAGCAGGCCGGTATGACCGACCCGCCGAACGCCGTCAGCGCGCCCGTTCTGATGGCGTTGGAGAGGAACCGGCGACGCGTTAGTAGCATGTCACCTGGCCGTTTGATTAAACATGGCGCTGATCCGGTCGATTTCCTCATCGGTCAAGGCCTTGCTGATACGGTTCATGATCGTTGTCTGCTTCTGGTCCGTTTTATATGCGATCAGCAATTGTTTTATCCGAGCGGCGGACAAGTCGTCAAGCGCCGATATCGCCTCCTCATCGCGGCTGTCATCGCTGTGGCAGGTAAGACAGGTCGCGGTAACTAATTGGAAATAGGCCTTATCCGGGTCTTCCCCCGCCCTCGCCGGATTACAGGCAATCAGGGATTGAAGGAGCGCTAGTGCGATGTAAAAATTTTTGTAATGCCCGGTAAGATTACACATAACGAGGAGCATAACAATGATTAGCCGGATAAAACAGAATATTTGAATATTTGGGGTCAGAGTAAAAATACCCGGCAATAAATCAATACCTCCCGATACATTAACGGTATTTTTACTCTGACCCCAAATATTTTACCCTGACCCCAAATATTTATACATTAACGGTATTTTTACTCTGACCCCAAATATTTCACACTGCGGTCAGCTCGTCCAGTAGTGAGCCTGATATGCTGATCACACTGGGTCTTGGCAGCGCATCACCACCATCGGGCCAGTGACTGCTCAAGGCGTCAGCGGATGCGGAATCTTCGCCCGGATGTTGCACCGACAGGAACAGGCTGCGCCCGTCCGGGCTGAAGCTGGGGCCGGTCAGTTCGGCTCCGGGAGGCGCCGAGGCAACTTGCCGCGGAATTCCAGCGTGTTTGCCGGACATGGCGATATAAAAAAGACCATTGTTCTTGAATGCCTGGTAAGGCGGCTGGTTGATGTCGTAAGAATTGATGTCCGTACACATCCAGAGATTGCCTCTGGGATCAAAGATCATGTTATCCGGGCAGGCAAACCCATTGGCGCGACCGCCTGCCAGGAAAGTGGCGGCGGTAAACTCATGCGCAGCCGGGTCATTCCCCTTCTCTTCCAGCTTGAGGATGGAACCGTAAGGACGGTCTGCATGCTTGGTTAAGGAAATAAACACGGCGCCCGATTGCGGGTCCCGCTCTATGTCTTCGGGGCGGTCCTGGGGCGTGCCGCCGACCAGTTTTGCAGCCTCGCGGGTACGAATTAGTAATTCCGTTTGCGTTTTGAATGTGTCTTTTAACTGTTTATTTTTCCCCACGTCCAGCGACAGCCAGCGGCCTTTATCCGTCGCAGCCACATACAGGGCGCCGCGTTCCAATGAGCCGGGTTCATCGGCAATAAATTTGTAGATACATTCATCGGTTTTGTCGTCCCCCATGTAGACCACCGGCCGGCCGTCTCTTGCCTGGGTCACCGTTGCGCCTTCATGGGCAAACCGGCCCAAAGCCGTGAGCTTTTTCGCGGCGCCGTTGAAGGGGTCTATCTCCACCACCCAGCCGTAGTGTTCGGGAGGACGATCAAGGTAACGCTCCCAACCGATAAGACTGCCCTTCTCATGCCGGCGTTGGCCGGAATCAAAGGTAACGTCACCATAAAAAAACTGGTAGTTTTCCTCACAGGTGAGCACGGTCTGCCAGGGAGTAACTCCACCGGCGCAATTGGCCAGGGTGCCGACGGCTTCATACTTTCCCTGGATTGGCTGTTCCGAAATAATCCGTATCCGCGTTTCGGCGTTAATACGCCGGTTATATTGCTCATCCCGGACCATGCGCCAGCGCCCGTCCGTCTTGCTGACCCTGATGATGCTGCCACCCACCTCCAGGACTTCCCGGTCAATATCCTCCCTGGATTTTTCCGCCGCATCCCGGGGCGAGGCAAAATAGGCTGACAGGATCTCCTCGTGATTCACCCATAACAGGCCGTCGTATGGATTGCCGTCAATGGGGAAGAACGCGGTATAGTCATTATTGAACCCGAAGCGCGCGCCGCTGTGGTTGATCGGGTCCGCCCATGAAACCAGGACGTCATAATCGAGGCCATCGGCCAGGACGACCTCATCGGCTGTGGTCGGCCTGACGGGGCGAAAGCCGCTGGCGGCAGGACCCACCCCGGCGGCCAATAAAGCTGTAGCCGGGTACATGAGCGCGGTGGCGCCCACCGTCCTGCCCATGAACCTGAGAAATTCCCGTCGGGACCAAGACCTTGTCATAACATCAGCAGTCTATCAATTTGATATTGCCGGGTACACTAACTTAACGAAACAAAGAGTCGCCCCCTGCTTACGACATGCCGGGGCAGGCTTCGGCGACACATTATCAACTGGACTCCGGGTCAAGCCTGGAGTGGCGGTAGTGCCTCCTCTGCCATTCCGGACTTTGAAAAAAGAGGACAGATTTATTTTTCTCCGGATTATACCTGAGAAGCTGTGAATCTTCAGTTGCCCGGGTTTATCTAATGGGATATACTATTGGTATATCCCTGAATATGTCTAAAATATAACAATATGTTTTTTTATATAAGTTGAGGTTCTTATGGAACAATCTACTGTATTTAGAAGTAACAAAAGTCAAGCTGTGCGGCTTCCTAAGCCGGTTGCATTACCTGATTCTGTGAAAAAGGTGGATATTGTTAAGCTGGGTAATGCCCGCCTGATTACACCTGCGGGGGGAATTTGGGACGAATGGTTTGATGAGCCGGGAGTCTCAGATGATTTTATGCCGGATCGGGGTCAGCCGGTAATTCAAACAAGAGAGTCCTTATAGTGCTCAAATACATGTTGGATACCAACATTGTTATTTATACGCTTAAAAATAGACCGGCGAGAGTAAGAGATGCTTTTAAACGTCATTCAGGACAGATGGCGATTTCTGCCGTTACCCTTGGCGAATTAATTTATGGCGCAGAAAGATCATCTCAAACCGAACGTAATCTGAAAGATATTGAAGGTATGACTGCCAGGCTTGAAGTATTGCCATTCAATGATTTGGCGGCACTACATTTCGGACAGCTTCGTGCCGAATTAGCTAGCGCTGGAAAACCGATAGGCCCGTATGATCAAATGATTGCCGGTCATGCCCGAGCATTGGGGCTTGTCATGGTTACCAATAATATTGAAGAGTTTAAACGAGTACCAGGCTTGCGTATTGACAACTGGACTCTCGAATAGGTGTCTTTGAAAAGCAGTGAAACGTGTCTTTATCGACTATCCAATCCATCGTCGTTCTGACTGACGTGTGGAGGCAGGGGTCTCTCAGCGGGACCGGCGCGCCCTGGAGGCTTCCGCGAGGGCGTGGATTAGTTTCTCGGAGTCGTCCCAGTCCAGGCAGGCATCGGTAATGCTCTGTCCATAGACCAACTCTTTCCCCGCGGCAATGTCCTGCCGGCCTCCCTTCAGGTGACTTTCAATCATGACACCGAATATCCTGTCTTCACCGTCGGAGATTTGCCGGCACACGTCGGCGCCGACCTGTAATTGATTTTTGTGTTTTTTCTCACTGTTTGCATGACTGAAATCAACCATGATACAAGGCGGCAGGCGCGCGGCAGACAACTCGGTAGCGGCAGCATTAATACTGGCGCGATCAAAATTAGGCTGTTTGCCCCCGCGTAAAATGACATGACAGGCATTATTGCCGGTAGTGGTATAAATTGCCGAGTTTCCTTCCTTGCGCAGGGATAAAAAGTGATGGGGGTTACTTGCCGCGCGGATAGCGTCAACGGCGATTTTCACTGAGCCGTCCGTTCCATTTTTAAATCCCACCGGGCAGGACAAACCCGAGGCCAGTTCCCGGTGTACCTGGCTTTCCGTAGTGCGCGCCCCGATGGCGCCCCAACTCACCAGGTCCGCGACGTACTGGGGAGTGATAATGTCGAGAAATTCAGTGCCGGCGGGGATTCCCATTTCGTTCAAATCCAGTAATAACCCGCGGGCAAGCCGAAGCCCTTTATTGATATGAAAACTGTTATCCAGGTCGGGATCATTAATCAATCCTTTCCAGCCCACGGTCGTCCTGGGTTTCTCAAAGTATACCCGCATGACGATCAGAAGTTCGTCCTTATATTTTTCAACCAGCGCCTTGAGCCGGCCTGCATATTCCTTTGCCGCGTCCACATCATGAATGGAGCACGGCCCTGTTACCACCATTAACCGGTTATCATCCCGGTTCAGTAATCGCGTGATTGACTGCCTGGTTCGCCAGGTTGTTCCAGCCGCGGCCTCGGTAATGGGGATCTCCTCACAAATCTCCCTGGGTGGCGTAACGGCCTTAATGGAAGAAATCCGTAAATCGTCTGTTTCGTACATAACTGTCAGCGTCCTCGTCAGGTGTGGGTGGGAATCATGAGTCTACCCCGGCGGCCAGGTGAACGACCGGCCGGCGAGTATGTGCAAATGAAGATGAAACACGCTTTGGCCCACGCCGGCGCCGTTGTTCACGACTACTCTGAAAGCCTCTTCGACGCCCTGCTCCGCCGCCACCTTATTGGCGGTTAACAGCAGGTGACCCAGCAGGGACTGATCATCATCTACGGCATCGATCAGCCTGGCAATGGGCTGTTTCGGGATGATCAGGATATGTACGGGAGCCTGCGGGTTGACATCTCTGAACGCCAGGCATTTGTCATCCTCATAAACGATGTCGGCAGGAATTTCCCGTCTGATTATTTTTGAAAAAATTGTCTCAGTCATGGCGATATTTATTCCAATTGGCGCATAAACAGTCAAAACCTTTTTCTTTTTTTGGGCAGGCATTCGCCGGAATGACGAAAGAAGAAAAGAGCTTTCACCACTTATACAAAAAGATTGCGTATAATACATCAAGTAAAAAGCAATTTGATAGAGGAGTCTTGTTCCATGGAACATTGCGAGCATCACCAGGTGAAAACAGGCACCGCCGCAACGGCCGCGACAGTGACCCTGCATTGCCTGACGGGTTGCTCTATCGGTGAGTTTATCGGTCTGGCTATAGGGGTACACTTCGGTTTATCGGTAACCGTTACCATTGTACTGGCTACCGCACTTGCGTTTATTACGGGATTCGCGTTGACGTTGATCCCGCTGGTATATCACGGATCCATGTCACTGGCGCTGGCGTTCAAGACCGTCTGGCTGGGCGAAGTGATCTCAATCGGCGTAATGGAAATTGCAATGAACGCCACGGATTATCTTGTCGGCGGCATGTCCGCCGCCTCGGTCATCGATACAATATTCTGGACAGGTTTCGCTGCCGCCCTGGTGGCCGGATATATCTGTGCCTATCCCGTCAATTTTTACATGCTGAAACGTAATATGCCCCGCTGTCACTAGTACCGTTTCCATTTAATTATGATCGATTGGATATTTGGGGTCAGAGTAAAAATACAGTTGGGTTGGCAGGTGGTAGTACTTTGTCATTAAGTATTTTTACTCTGACCCCAAATATCACCCCAAATATCCGAACAGAATGACCCAATCGATCATAATTAAATGGAAACGGTACTAGGTGGTACAATGCATTCTGTATCTATGTAACCATATTCTCCGGGCCACGGGTATAAAATTTAATTCAGTAAAATTCATTTGCTATTTATCGACATCATACTGCTTTTCAAAAAAATCGAACACTAGCTCAAACCATGCTAAATAAGTTGATTACAAGGAAGAAAAATCAATGGCTAAGGTCCGATACCTGTCCCATCAACGCCCTGTCAGCTTATATCAGGAAACAAGGCCACCTGCGAGAGACCCAGGTGGAAGCGATTGAAACCTACCTGTACCTGAAAATCGAAGGAGGCAATAAACCACTGTGGGAACTGTTTTCTGAAAACTTCTTTACCGATGATATCGATCTCAACAAGCTGAATGTCAACCAGGAAACCAGGAAGTTTCTGCAAAAAAACACCGCTGCAATGGCCTTGTATGGTTTATCCATTCAAAAACAGCAGGATGGAAAATCATTGTTGCCGGAACTGGAAAAGCTGATCACTGACAACCCGTCTGCCCTGGATTACGAGAGAATTATCAAGGATATTTTTTATCAGGTCAGCTACGCCGACTACCTGATGAGCCTGCCGATGGGCGCCGGCAAAACATTCCTGATGGCGGCAATCATTTACCTGGATTTGTATTTTGCACAAAATGAGCCGGACAACACCACCTTCGCCCATAATTTTTTGGTATTGGTTCCATCGGGCCTGAAATCATCGATTGTTCCAAGCCTGAGGACCATAGAAAATTTTGATCCTGAATGGGTTATTCCGAACCCCGCCGCCGACCAGATTAAACGACAACTTTCATTTGAAATCCTGGATGAGCAAAAGTCCGCGAAAAGCAGCAATAGAGTCAGGAACCCCAACGTTCAAAAAGTCAGCCAGTGCTTCCCCAATCCCTTTGCAACCGTATTTGTCGTCAATGCAGAGAAAGTGATCCTGGACCGGCTCGACGTCAATGCGCGGCAAGCTCAAGACTGGATAGGAAAAAGTGAAGATGAACGGGACCGGACAGCCAATGAACTGCGCAACCAGATTGGGAAAATACCTCACCTGTCCCTACTGATCGACGAGGTTCATCATGCTGCTACGGATGATATTAAACTGCGGCAAGTAGTCAACAAGTGGCAGCAGGGCGGCAATATCACAACAGTCCTGGGTTTTTCCGGCACGCCTTTTTTGGGTACGGCGGACCGGGTTTCCATTGATGAAACAACCAACGTCAAGTTCTCCCGGATTACGAACACCGTTTATTATTATCCGCTTATCACGGCGATCAACTCGTTCCTGAAGAAACCACAGGTGAAGATAGCGCAAGGAATGCAGGACAGGCTGGAAATTATTCGTCTGGGCATAACCGACTTTCAACAGCAATTTGGCGAGAAATGCTACGTCGATGGCAGCATCGCCAAACTGGCGATTTACTGTAGCAACATAGAAACACTGGAGCAGCAGGTTTATCCTTTCCTGGTCGGAGAACTGAACATTCCGGCTAATGAAATTCTGAAGTTTCATCGAGGCAATAAAGAGCACCCGCAACAGCAGGGCACCGAACTGGATTTCCGCTCACTGGATCTTCCCACGCCTCATGCTTCAAAGAAACGCTATATCCTGTTGGTGCAGATTGGCAAGGAGGGGTGGGATTGTCACAGCCTCACGGGAATCATTTTGTCCCAGCAGGGAGATTGCAAAAAAAACATGATCCTGCAAACCAGTTGCCGCTGTCTGCGCCAGGTTGACCTCAACGCGGCAGAAAAAGAAGAAGCCTTGATATGGCTCAATGACGGCAATGCAAAAATCCTCAACGCGCAGTTAAAGCAGCAACAACAAACGTCTATTCAGGAAATCAACCAAGCGGGCAATGGCAGTGGCGAACAGCGGGTACAGCGACATGCCAGGATAGAACAACTGGAACTTCCCGCGTTGGATTTTTATCAACTCAAAGTGCATTACCAGACGGTTGTTGAGGCTGAATTGCAAACACAGAAAAAATTACAGAACGTTTACGAAAACCTGGAGAACTATCAGGCTTCTTCCTCAGTCATTACTACTGATTTTGAAGATATGGAAGAGGGGAAATTGCATATCAGAGAAACTGACGCCAAGGAGCCGGCCGGTTTTAAACAATGGTTGAACGATATAGCGAAAACCAGTTTCCATACAATTTCAACTGCTCGACTATATGAGTTTGAAGAACAGTTACAAGCCATTTTTGACCGGATAACAATACAGGGACCGGGAATCAGTTATTGGAACCAACTCTACGACAGGGAAACGATTGAGAGTCGTATCCGCTTGGCATTTAGCCCCAGGCGTGAGCTACAGACCAGTGACGAGATCATCCCTGAAACCGCGGAATTGCTGCTGGTGAATAAACTGACTCCGGTAAACTTCCATGAAAAGCTATACCCGGATAAAAACGATACAAAGAAGATACTGCAATTTGACGAAAAACCGCCGGAAGCAAGAACGGAACAGGATAAACTGAAAATTCAACAGACCATAGAAAGTCTCAAGAAACTGAGTATGGATACCAATAACCTTGAGCGACAGCTTGACGAACAGCACTCAACGGCAGTAGAGCAGCGCGACAAGAGTTTTCATTACCTGCCATACAATTTTATCCAGAGCGGCTTTGAACTGGAACTACTCCGGAAAGTATTATCGCTGGATCAATTCCAACAATCCCCACTGGAGATTTATTACAATGGCGAACAGGGATTAACCGGATTTGTGATCCATTGTTTTCGGAAAAAGGGACAAAGCTGGCAAAACATAGGCCGCTACACCACCGATTTTTTAATCATCCAGCGCGACGAGGATAAAATTCGCAAAGTGTTAATGATAGAAACCAAGGGTAGCGGTTATGCCA
Source organism: Gammaproteobacteria bacterium (assembly GCA_965248145.1). Classification (GTDB taxonomy): domain Bacteria; phylum Pseudomonadota; class Gammaproteobacteria; order Eutrophobiales; family Eutrophobiaceae; genus JAAXHV01. Next base: position 3,628,072 of record OZ252091.1, read on the forward strand.
ATGCTCCTGAATTCCAGGGTAGAAAATCGTTTGTCGAAAACCAGTTCCTGCAACAGAATAACCGGCAATTCGGCTACGATAAATTCGATTTCCTGTACCTTCAGGATGATGATGGAATAGACAAAAATATTGCCAAATTGAATAACAAAATAACCGGGTTCTTTGGTTGACGCCATGCCGATTAAATACATTCCCTATACACCCGACCCCATAAAGGGGCAGGCCCTGCTCAATAATATCCCGCGCAGTCAACGGTTGTTGCGCTATCGTGACAACGACCAGGTATTTGAAAAAATACTGCGCGGTATGCCGTACTATGAAGTGGAAACGGTTGAACAGGTGGGCAAGGCCGGCAAAGATTGGAATAACCTGTTGTTGCGCGGTGAATGCCTGTCCGCCTGCGCTTACCTGAAGGAACGAGGCATCAAAGTGGACCTGGTATATATCGACCCGCCCTTTGCCAGCGGCGCCAATTATGCCAAGCAAGTCTATATCCGACGCAACCCGCGCCTGGAGGAAATAATCACTCAGGGTGAACAGAAAATGGAATTGGAAGAACTACAGGCCTTTGAGGAAACCATGTATGGGGATATATGGCAAAAGGAAGATTACCTGAACTGGATGTATGAAAACCTGATGGCGATTAAATCCGTGATGTCTGATAGAGCCAGCATTTATGTACACCTGGACTGGCATATTGCGCATTATATGAAAGTTTTGATGGATGAGGTGTTTGGGGAGGAGAATTTTGTTAATGAGGTTGTTTGGCGTAGAAAACTTGCGACATCCTTCGCTTCAAAACAGTTTGGTGTGACCACCGATAGTATTTTTTGGTATTGCCAAGGGGATGAATACACATTTAATCCTGAGTATTCACTTGAAGGTGAGAATACGGAAAGATACATAGAGGAGAGATTTATTTTTCGTGATGATGATGGTAGGCAATACATGAAATCACCGCTGGTTAACTCACTTTATAGGCCCAACTTAAAGTATGTTTTTCATGGTGTTGAGCCTCCATACAACGGATGGCTTTATAAAAAAGAAAAATTAGAGGCGCTATATAAAAATAATGAGTTGGTTATGCCCAAAAATGGCAATGGCAGAATTTATCGAAAAATTTACTTAGACTCTTATAAAGGTCAATTAATCCAAAATATTTGGCTGGACATTCCTATTGTAAACCCCATGGCTAAAGAGAGGGTTGACTACGCCACTCAAAAACCCGAGGCCCTGCTTGTACGCATTATCAAAGCCAGCAGCGATGAAGATATGATCGTAGCTGATTTCTTCGGTGGCAGCGGCGTCACCGCCAAGGTGGCCCACGACCTGAACAGAAAATTCATCCACTGCGACGTGGGCGCCAACAGTCTGCAAATCACCCGAGACCGTTTGAAAGAAGCCAATGCCGACTTTCAGGTAATGGACATTAAAGACGGCGTCAGCCTGTTCCGTAACCCGCAACAAACCATGGACAAGCTGGCAAAATTAATTCCAGGACTGCAACGACGGGTTGAAGGCATCGGTAATTTCTGGTTCGGCGCTATTCAGGACAGCAAGCTGGGCAGTATTCCCGTTTATGTGCCGGATTTAATCGACAGTAGTGAAAAGGTGTTGGACGTGCCGGTCGTCAACCGCATTATCAACGAAGAGTTACAGAAGCTGGATCCGATTCCCGCAAAAGCAATCGCCTACTTTGTCGATATTGATGACCGTAAGGAGCTGGAGCAATTCATACGTGAAAACAATCCTGTTGTTACCGAAATAGAACTGCGCGACCTGAAAACTCTATTGGCTCATACTGTCAGTAACGATGAATTCGACTTCAAAATCAGTAAAGAGAAAAACGAATTTGTTACTCACATCACCGAATTTCACAGCGACCGCCTGCAACAAAAGATAACCGAGTTCAATGACAAAAGACAGTTGAAAACGGCGAACAGGAACGAGATAAAACCTGTCCTGATCAGCGCTGAAGGGCTGGAGTTGATTGAGTGGCTGGCGGTTGATTGTAAAAACACTACGGGCGCGTGGCACAGCAGCAGCGAAATTAAAATAGACAAACTGGGTTATACGATCATTGATGGCGTGAAAACAAAGAAATTCTGGGATGGCGCTATCGTTTCAAAGCAAAAACCGTTACGAATAAAAATCCGCAACATCGCCGGTGATGAAACCATCAAAACTATTGATGGTTGACAGTAAATAATTACACTTTATACCATCAACTCATTATTTATAATCTGGAGCAATAATGGATATAACATCAATAACTACCATTCTGACCAGCGCCATTGACATCGCCAGACACATTAAGAGTAGTGATAATTCCTTGGAAAAGGCTGAAAGGGACCTTCAACTTGCAGAATTAATCAGTGCGCTTGCTGATGCAAAAATGGAGATAACAAACATCCAACAACAATTGCTGGAAAAGGATCAACAACTTCATGAACTTAATGAACAAATTGCTGTTAGGGAGAAGCTCCGATATGAACAGCCTTATTATTGGCTCGTTGAGGATGACAATAAAGATGGTCCTTTTTGCCAGGTTTGTTATGACAAAGAGCGAAAACCTATCAGGCTTCATGAAGGTGAGATGGACAATAGGGGTTTGTGGGAGTGTAAAGTTTCAAGAATTTCTACACTGACAGCAATTATAGAGTATCTGGAAACTCCAACAGCGGATCGAATTGGAGAACAGCCTGAACTTTTCCACATCTTGCCACAGACATTGGAAGAAGCTGTATTCAGCTACTGGTTACCAAAGGTAATTATCAATCACATACACTGATACGTATATGAGGAGAATACCACTTGCAGGGCTTTCTGCGAGATTGCAGAGTTTGTTTGAAAATAAAATCAGCGGGAGCCATCTAATATCGTTTACAAATATTTACTTTTGTCCATATTGGTTTATTATTACTTGCGAGTGTTGAATTAAACGCGCCTAAAAGGCGTTAATCCCCCCGGGGTTCGCATGGCTGAAATACCATGCGAACGCCGGGGTTTTCTTTTTTATGGTTGGAAAAATGGTTGTCGCTAACACAAAGGCAAGAGCCATAATTTTTATTGATGGCAACAACTTTTATCATGGAATGAAAGAAAAGCAGTTATCTTCCATGAAATTGGACTACGCGCGGTTCTCGCAAAAATTGGTCCTCGACAGGCAGTGGGTAGAAACACGGTACTATGTCGGCCGCGTGAAGCAGGAAGGAGACGTTACCCGCTATCAAAAGCAGCAAAAGTTTTTGCATCGACTGAAGACCTTTGAGAATGTTAATTATTTTCTGGGCAGATTAGAACGCCGCCAAATGAAAGGCTCCGCCAAAAAGCTCAAGGGGTGGCTGGACGCCCTGCCAAACCGTCCCGATGTGTCAATATCTCCCGAAATTGTTGAAGAATTACGCAGAGTTGCCAGCATTGACAGCGTGCAGTGGGTTGAAAAGGCAGTGGATGTGATGATTGCGACAGACATGGTGTCTATGGCTTACGAAGAAAAATACGATATTGCCTACCTGTTAAGCGCCGATGGCGATTTTACCCATGCCATTAAAAAAGTACGCTATACAGGCCGGAAAGTATTCGTAGCTTCTCCTATACCGGGGAATGAAATATCCAGAGCTGCCGATACGTTTATTCCCTTGAATAGCAGATTTTTTGATACTTGCTGGTTGTCAACCGAGGCACTCTTAGACCGCCCAACATATTCTCAGAGAAAGCAAAAAAATAAAAATTACTCATGAGATCAGCATATCCTGTTCTCCAAACATCATAGAATATTTATTAAGGGTCAGGTTCTTTCACACTTCCGGCCAACAGGTATAAAACCCAACTCGGTGAAAACTCAAGCTGTCCTCATTTTTGGTGTATGGCCTCATAGCCTGGCGGGCTGTTGATGAGGATTAAACCACCCCACAATGCCTGTATGAAGATACCAACTCTGATAAAGCTCCCTGCGGGTTGGTGGAGTTTGTGTGATAATTAATACATGGATAGTGACTTTTCAGACCTGCGTCGGGAATACCGTCACGTGGCATTGAATGAGCAGGATGCGATGGATGATCCGGTAGAGCAGTTCAAGGACTGGTTCCGCCAGGCCGTTGAATTTGGCGTGCCGCTGCCCAATGCCATGGCGCTGGCAACGGCGACAAGGGACGGAAAACCCACGGCCCGGTATGTCCTGTTAAAGGATATAAACGAGCGGGGATTTTCCTTTTACACCCATTCCGTCAGCGTGAAGGGCAGACAAATAGCGGAAAACCCGGATGTCGCCCTGGTGTTTTACTGGTCGCAAATGCACAGACAGGTGCGGGTGGAAGGCAAGGCTTACCTGCTCTCGAATGAGGAGACGGATGCTTACTTCAACAGCCGGCCCTACGACAGCCGTCTCGCCGTGTGGGTCGCCGATCAAAGCAGCCTGGTTGAGAGTCGGGCATTTCTTGAAAACAGGATGGCCGAGATTGGAGAGCGGTATCCGGGGGATATCGTACCCAGGCCCGCTACCTGGGTCGGGTATAGGGTCGCGCCCGAGTGTATCGAGTTCTGGCAAGGCAGGGAAAGCCGATTGCACGATCGCCTGCTGTATACCAGGGAGAATGACAACTGGAAACGCGTCAGGCTGGCGCCCTGAATAAATGATTCAAAAACGATTATCGACTAAATCGGTAGGACAATTAGGTTGACTTGGGATATATTCATACATAGAATTTTTCCGAGAATCCGATATGGTTCGCCGCAATGGTGTAAAGGCGGTATCAATCTCCAAATACAGCACAAAGAGATCAACTGAATGGTCCAGAAGAGGCATCTGCCCCACGCTCCAATCAAGGAAGCGTTGATTGATGTACAGGTTGCATTTCCAAAGAAGATCGCGGCGGAAGCATTAGACTCAAAAGATGCACTGATAGCCGAGAGATACCCTAAGCGTCAAACACTGCATAGAAAGGAATTTGAATTCGGGTTACATAATGAGGATGGTCAACCGTCTGGTGTGAAGGTTGGGCAAACGGTTGCGGGATATCGTTATAGCTCGGAAGACGAACGCAATATAGCCCAGTTCCGGATGGATGGTTTTACATTCAGCAGGCTTGAACCCTATAATACGTGGGATGAGATGAAAGCGGAAGCTGCCAAGCTGTGGAAGATTTATGCTGATGCAGTCTCCCCTAATCCGATCACACGAGTGGGTGTTCGGTACATCAATGTTTTGAAACTACCATTAAATACGGAACTTGCAGAATATTTGACGGCGCCTCCTAACATTCCTGCCGGACTGGATCAGAAATTAGGCAGTTTTCTGACCAGGCTTGATATCCATGCCCCTGCGTTTGAGGCACAGGGTTTTTTGACTCAGGCCTTTGAGGGCGCTCAAGATAATTACGCCCCCATTGTGCTGGATATCGATGTCTTTACGGTTAAACACTTCGAACCCGGCAAAGAAGAGTTCTGGCGGTATCTTGACCAGTTGAGAGACTTTAAAAATAAAGTGTTTTTCGAGAGTGTAACTGAAAAAACGCTGGAGCTTTTCCAATGACAGCAATTGCTATTTCAAATCGAATAACTCCATCATTCTATCTACATAACACCGGTGCAAGCGAGGCATCTCACAGCCTCCAGAAGGTTTATGAGGACGACGTCATCAGATTGTGTAAAGCAGAGACGTGGGATCGTTTGGGTAGAGTTTTTTCTGAACTCAAACAAATATATCAGGAATGTTCCGAAAAGGACTGGGATGGATACGCTGCGCTTCCTATCAGTCAAGAAGCATACCATGAAGCAGTTCGTTTCCTTGAAGCGCTACCTTTGTGGTGGTTACCTGCTCCGGAAATCGGGCCTGAACCTGAGGGTGACATAGGATTTGAATGGAATTTCGGCAAAAACCAAATATTTGTTGTAAGTATTAACGGTACAAATATCATTACTTATGCCGGTCTCTTGGGGACAGGCAACAAAACCCATGGAACAGAGGTATTTGATGGTTCAATTCCTCAAACGGTTATTAACCATATTTCACGGATCCGACCAAAAATTGACGCCGCCAGATAATCTGGCGTTCGATGAGCAGGTCACTCACTACATTTTTTCTCGGAGCCATTTTCGGACATCTGATAATACTGTGAAATACGGCGCCTATTTACCCGCGCCAAATGGTGAAACCTCGGTTTACCGGACATCCAGTATTTCCGGAGAAGAGATTTGGGACATTGGCTGGGGATATGTAGCAAAACCTCGTGGTCGGACCCTCCATGCACGGGGGGATACTGTGGCGTCCGTAATTATGAAGACCGATTTGGAAATCGTCCCGGAAACTACTCTGCACCCACTGCACGCCAATATCGTCAGATGGCCACCTGAAAGAGACCGGCAAAAGATGCTTGCGGTAGAAATAGCCGATGAGTCTACACTGGCTATACTACCGGATTGATACAGTAATTATGGGAATTACAAAATTAGCGAAAATGGTGGGCCCGGCAGGACTATAACATTTATTGTATCCTATTGAATTACAATATATTTATAAGCATATATAAATTCCTTGTTGTAATTGATTTTTTGTATCCTCAGCCAAAACAGATAACCACCCCTCCATAGCCTCCTGCAAATTAGAAACTAATTCTGGAATGGTATCCCCCTGGGTACAACATCCCGGCATTGAAACCACCTCTGCCCAATAACCCCCTTCTTCAGCAACATACCCCACAACTTCGGTTTTCATGACCATCTGATCCTATAAGTTCAACATTGATAAAAGTAAGATTAACCCTTATTCGCGACAGGTCAAATAAAATAAAAAAAGGGGTATTATCATATTTCAGAATAAAAAGGTTCCAGCACTTTTTAATTTCAAACTGAGACACTACCCAATTCCGCCACTTTTCCCTGATGTATTTCCCATTCAGCGATATCCGACGAGCGTTATGTATCAGCCGTTCAGCTAATGTTGACAAAACACATTTAAATATTTAGAATTAACATAGTTTATGTTGACAATCTAATATTCAAATATTTCTTATAGAGGTCATTGTGAGAGGTAAATCCAGAAAAACAAAGGAGCTGCGTGAATTTATTTTAAATTACGTAGCTCAACATCCGAAGGGTATAGGCGTAATAACGGCGCGAAAGTTTGATATTTCACGCCAGGCAATTTCAAGACATCTCAATGAACTTGTAGAGGAAGGTTTGCTTACAGTAAGCGGGAACACGAGGAATCGAAAATTTGAATTACGCGAATATGTTGAAAAAGACATGGTATTCAAGGTGACTGAGGATATTGCAGAAGATGTCATTTGGAGAGAATCAGTTAAACCGTTATTAGAAAATTTAAAAGAGAACGTTTTGGATATTTGCCACTATGGCTTCACGGAAATGGCAAATAATGTTATTTCCCATTCCGGCGCTAAAGATTTAATGGTGAGTATCAGGCGTACTGCAGTGGAAACAAAGCTGACTGTATTTGATGAAGGAATTGGTATCTTTAGAAAAATACAAAACGATTTCAATTTGCATGATCCTCGTCACTCACTACTGGAACTCAGCAAGGGCAAGCTCACATCTGATGCATCCAGCCATAGTGGTGAAGGAATTTTTTTTACATCTAAAATGTTTGATGAATTCAATATTTGGTCAGAAAATTTATTTTTTTCAAAAAGATTTCAAGGCGGCCAATGGCTAACAGATACTGATGGTGAAAAGGGGTTTATAAAGGGAACCATGATAGGTATGCATATTTCAGAAAACAGTGAGCGAGTAATAAAGGAAGTATTTGATGAATTTGCATCTGAACATGAGGACTGGGGGTTCACTAAAACACATGTGGTTCTGAAGTTACTGCGTTATGAAGGTGAAAAATTGCTTTCCAGGTCACAAGCAAAGCGATTACTTGCAAGAGTGGATCAATTTAAAGAGGTGGAGCTTGATTTCAATGATATTACATATATTGGGCAAGCTTTTGCGGATGAGATTTTCCGGGTATTTAAGTCCGGACATCCGGAAATATTAATTACGAGTATAAACACCACGGATGATATTGAAAAAATGATTGCCAGAGTGGCTGCATAGGCGGACAAACTGCCCAATTTGCTGGAGACTGTAACAAAAACTGTGTAAACCGCATATCAGTTGAACCTGGCGCCATCACTGGCACAACCTGAGCACCCTGTTCCGCTATCCGGAAGATATTCGTAAGGCGATTTATACGACCAATGTTATCGAATCCCTGAACGGCGTGATCCGCAAAGCTATCAAGAAGCGTAAGCTGTTCCCCGTCCAGATCCTCGTACGCCGGCTTTGGCTTCCACCACCGGTACCAGGCACGATACAACGGGGCCAATCCCGTCACCTCCCAATTACCAACTCACCCCCCGCCCGGCCGGGCCATGTAGTAGCCGACCCCGCGCTCGGTCATGATGTAAGCCGGCTCATTCGCGTCATCGCCGAGCTTGTGCCGCAGTTTCTTGATGAAGGTCCGCACCAGTTTCGAATCGCCCTGGCGGCGGCGCCCGCCCCAGACCTGGCGCAGCAGCGTGTCGTAGGTCGATACCCGTCCCGCGTTGAGCGCGAGCACGCGCAGCAAGTTGTATTCGGTGACCGTCAGTTCCAGCGGCCGGCCAGCCAGCGTCACCCGGCGCCGTTCGTGGTCGATGTTCAACTCCCCCAGCACGAAGGGGTCGGGCTCCGCCCACCGGCGTAGCGCCGCGCGGATGCGCGCCATCAGCTCCGTCGGTGAGAAGGGTTTGACGATGTAGTCGGTGGCGCCGCTGTCCAGCACGCGCGCGATAGTCTCGTCCCGGCGGTAGCCGGAGATGAAGATGACCGGCAGGTCGGCCAGTTCCGGCGTCTCTTCCATCAGTTTGATGCCGTCGGTCCCGGGCAGCATCAGGTCCAGCAACACCAGTGCCGGCTTCTCGGTAGTGATGATGTCCGACAGCGCATCAGGGTCGCCGGTCATCAGCGCCTCAAAGCCCGCCTCGCTGAGCACATTGCGCACGTAGTACAGCATCTGCGGGTCGTCGTCCACGACCAGGATACGGACCGGTTCGCGCCCTGTCGCGTGCGAACCCGGCCCGCGCCAATCAGTACCCGTCACGGCGTCGACCTGTTTCGCCAGCGGGACCGTGAACGTGAACCGGGTGCCCCGGCCCGGCCCGCCGCTCTCCGCGCGAATGCGCCCGCCGTGGGCCTCGACCAGCCCCTTGCAGATGGCCAGGCCGAGCCCGGCGCCGCCCAGCCCGGACTCCCGCTCGCCGGCCGCGCCGCCGGCGTACTTGCGAAACAGGTGCGCCAGGCGCTCGGGCGCAATGCCCCTGCCTTCATCGGATACCGATATCGCCACGTGTACCCCGTCGCGCACGGCGGATACCCGGATCGGCGATGACTCCGGAGAGTACCGGGCGGCGTTGGAAAACAGGTTGTTCAATACCTGCACGATGCGCCGCGGGTCGGCCATGACCCGCGGCAGGTCCGGCGCCAGGTCGATGAGAACGGTGTGCCTGGCGCCACCACTCAGGAACGTGTTGCGCGCCTGGTCCACCAACACATCCACCGCTGAAGGTTCAGGGGCAACCGACAGCATGCCGCTGTCGATATGCCCGGCATCCAGCAGGTCGGCGATGAGGCCGCTCATGCGGTCGGCCTGCTCGTCGATGATGCGGAAGAACTGCAGCATCTCGGCCGCACCGAACACCGGCGAGGCGCCGAGCACCGTGGCGGTCGAGCCCTTGATGGAGGTCAGCGGCGCCCGTAGTTCGTGGCTCACCATGCACAGGAACTCGGCCCGCATCCGCTCCATCTCCTCCAGTGGCGCCAGGTCCTGCAGGGTGACGACCACCGACTCCACCACGCCGTCGTCCTCGGCACGGATCGGTGTCGCATTGATCAGCGTCGTGACGCTACGCCCGTCGGGGGTGGAAAGCACGATCTCCTCGGCCCGCACCGTCTCCGCGCTGACCAGTTCTCCGGCAAGCGGGAGCTGGTCGAGTGCGATCTCGCGCCCGTCGGCGCGCCGGCAGGTGATCACCTCGAGCAACTGCTCCGGGGAGCGGCCGGGCAGGTGCAGGTTCGCCACGATCCGCTGCGCCTCACGGTTGAGCGAGACCAGACTGCCGGTCTTCGCATTGAACACCGCGACCCCGACCGGCGAGGTGTCCACCAGGGCCTCCAGGTCGGCGCGGGCGAGGCGTTCGGCGCGGTAAGTGCGGGCGTTGGCGATGGCGCTGGCCGCTTGTGAGGCAAACAGCACCAGGACCTCTTCATCGTCGCCGGTGAACTCCTCCCCACTCGCCTTATCCACCAGGTAGAAGTTGCCGACATGCACACCCTGATGGTGCATCGGCGTGCCCTGGAAGGTCCGGGACGGCAGCAGGTCGGCGCTGAAGCCGAGCGCACGAACGAACGTATGCACGTCCGCCAGCCTCAGTACGCCCGGCAGGTCGCGGAAATGCTCAAACAGCCGCGGCCCGTCAGGCCACTCCACCAGCCGCCGGTGCTCCTCGGCGCTCATGCCGGAGCTGACGAAGTCCTGGGGTTGCCCGGCATCATCGAGGGTAATGATCAAGCCGTAGCGCGCGCCGGTCAGCGCCCGCGCACTTTCCACGACCTCGTGCAGCACCGTATCGAGCTCGAGACTGGCGCTGATGCGCAGGCTGGCCGCACTCAGGACGGATACGCGCCGTCGTAGTGCCTCGATCTCCCGCAGCAGTTCGCCATTACTGGTCAACGGTCCGCCCTCGCAGCGTGCCGCGCCGCAGGCAATGTGCGCCCGGCAGGACGTAGATTCGCCGGACAGTGCGGGTGCGGGAGACACAGAACCGCTGATATTCGCATAATAATCACCTTTTTGTTCTTATAAAGAATAACATGTTCACATAAAACGTCATACAATGACAGTGATTTAGTTTGAACAGGTTACCCGGGTGAATGGATAAATCGAAAAGTGGTCGGGTCCGGCACATGAGGGGTCCCTGTTTCGCACATAAGGGACGCAATGCAACGTCAGGTCCGGCTTGACCGGGTAGGCAGTCAAACGCCTGAACGCGGCGCGGGCGCCATCGCCCTGCTGCGCGCAGCGCCTGGTTTGCGCCATCATCGCGGTAGCTCTTTATATCATGTAGGGAGAGGATAAGTGAGAATAAAACGGATAACACGGTTGGCGGTTGTTTGCGGAGAAGAATCCTGACATTTTCGGGCCTTGGCCCGTATACTGAAGCGCCGAGCGCTGTCTATTATACCATCCGCCGGGGCGCGTCTTGCCCCGGCTGAGCCGATGCAGGTCAAGCCGACCGCCTGAGTCCTCCCCGGCCGCGCAGTCACCGCGTGGCGTCCGTCCTGCCGCTTCCTTCTCCGGCCTCCCGGCCGCGCTCCTGCTCGCGCTGGCCGCGCTGCTCGCCGCCCCCGCCCCGGCACAGGCCGACGTGCTGGTGAGCAATATCGGGCAGCCTTCGGCCGGCGGTACTACACTGGGAACCACCTTCGACATTGCCCAGGAGTTCAGGGCCGGTACCGACACCGACCTGACCAGCATCGAACTCAGGCTCACAGCGGGCACATTGCGCCTGTCCCCGACCATTGCCGGACATGCCGGGGACGGACATGCCGGGGACGTCATCGAGACCGACATGCAGATGGGCATGGGCGCCCTGGGCCTGCGCGGGGTGGTGTATGCGAATGCCCACACCGAGCTGGCGCTGAAGTCAGATGCGATGTGGGTGCGCACGGCCTCGGCTGAGACGGCGGACCTGCGGGCGGTGGTGGCGGCGGATAGCAGCCGGCTGCGCCTGCTGCTGAGCGGGCGCCACCGGCGGGTGCTGGCCAATGCGGCGCTCCTCTCGCCCAGCTTTGAGTTGGGGATACGCTATGACGACGGCGCTGCGGAGACCGGCTTCGGCATGGAGTTGGGCGCCGGGCTGCGTTATGCGGACCCGGTGTGGGGGTTGACCGTGGCGACGGCGGCGCGCACGCTGGTGGCGCACGCGGACGGCGGTTATGAGGAATGGGGGTTAAGCGGCAGCCTGGCCCTGGACCCGGGGCGGTTGGGCCGCGGCCTGGCGTTGCGGCTGGACTCCGGCTGGGGGCTGACGGACAGCGGTACCGAGGCGTTGTGGCAGCGTCAGACCGCGGCGGGACTGGCGCCGCAGCACAACCGGGCGGCGCCGGGGCGCATCCGGGTTGAGATGGGCTATGGGCTGGACGTGCCCTGGACCTACGGGATGCTGACGCCGTACAGCGGCGTGGAGCTGGCCGGCGGCCGGCGCACGCTGCGCCTGGGCTGGCGCTTCACCCTGGGGCAGACCCTGATCTTAAGCCTGGACGGTGAGCGCCGGGAGACCGGCCATGCCGCGCCGGAGCACGCCCTGATGCTGCGCACGACCCTGCCGTGGTAAAGGAACAGGGACGCAGGGGACGGACTTAAGTCCGTCCCCTGACTGTTGCTGCTGCCTGACCAGGTCTCTGGCCGTATTTATCGGGAAGCTCAGGATTGTTTGTCGCGGCGCGTCTGTCGATGTGCCAGCCAGCTCAGCAGGAGTGCGCCGGCCAGGCCAATTGCCCCGGCGATAAGCAGTGTTACATTCATTGGTTTTGCTCCAGGTTGCCGAGCACCAGCGCCAGGACCCCGGCCAGCATCAGGACTGTGGTCGCCAGCCAGTCGCCGTCCTCAAGGACTGCATTTAACAGGCCGGCGCATGTGAGGTGATGCCAAGCCGTCGCATGTCTTCCCGCGCAGTGATCGGATTAAAATTCATACCAGGGAAAGTATGGCACAGGCAAGAAGGTCCGGCAGTCCAGGGACGTCGCCCGCGTTATTCACAGAGGTGTTTGGTGGGCCCGGTAGGACTTGAACCTACGACCAATGGATTCACTTTACCCTTTTATTTCTAAAAGGAGCGGACTATCTCATTACCCTCAACCGAATGATAGGGTACGGGACGCTCCAGCCTGTTATTAAGAACACTCCAGTTCCCAGGTAGTCTCTGCACCTTCCGGGGGTGTACCCCCGGCTTGGCTCAGGGTTGCCATTCCGTCCGCTTTGTGAGGCGGGCGGATTAAGGTTTCCCTGAATTCATCCCGTTCATTTCATATTTTTCAATATGAACGCACCATTAGTGATGAGTCCACTGCTCTAACCAGCTGAGCTACAGGCCCAAAAAACAAATTAATCAGATATATTACGGCAGATTATATACGCAACCCTAGCGGGTTGCCCTGCTCTAACCTTGCCGCTACGCGGCCCCGCTACAGGCCCAAATAATTACAAAAAAACCAAAACAGGGAATTCAATGTCAAGCAATCCATCTCAGGCCAGCGATCATCGCAGTGATCAACAACGGCGGCCATGCCAGCACTATTCCAATTATCCAGCGTTGGCCGCTACGCATTTCGATGCGCATTTCACGCATATCTTCCCTTAAAAACTGCATCTCTTTATATACCGCTTGATAACGTTCGGTACACAGATCTTCATGGTGTTCCAAAGATGTTTGCCAGCCTGGCTTTTTGCTATCGACGTTATTCATTGTCTCCTCCCTCAGCGTGATTCCTGTTTGATTTAATGCGGATAATATACCTTCAATACATGGTTTGCAAATACATCAAGCCCATAAAATCAAAGGGGGGACAGGCCGGTTTATCTGTCAACTGCCGTCAATAAAAGTCCGCAGTTGTTCCGAACGGCTGGGGTGACGCAGTTTTCGCAATGCCTTGGCTTCGATCTGCCGTATCCGTTCACGGGTGACGTCAAATTGCTTGCCTACCTCCTCCAGCGTATGATCAGTATTCATCTCAATGCCGAAACGCATACGCAATACTTTTGCCTCCCTGGACGTTAATCCACTGAGTGACGATCTCATCGTCTGGCGCAACCCTTCAAAACTGGCATACTCGGCCGGCGCCTGAGTTTTAAGGTCCTCAATAAAATCACCCAGGTGGGAATCATCATCATCACCTATGGGCGTCTCCATGGAAATGGGTTCCTTGGCAATCTTGAGTACCTTACGGACCTTTTCTTCGGGCATTTCCATTTTCTCGGACAATTCCTCCGGCGTGGGCTCCCGTCCTTTCTCCTGCAATATCTGCCGTGAGATTCGATTTAACTTGTTTATCGTCTCGATCATGTGTACGGGAATCCGAATCGTCCTGGCCTGATCCGCGATCGAGCGGGTGATGGCCTGGCGGATCCACCAGGTTGCATAGGTGGAGAATTTATAACCGCGACGGTATTCAAATTTATCCACCGCCTTCATGAGGCCGATATTGCCTTCCTGTATGAGATCGAGAAACAGTAGACCGCGATTGGTGTATTTCTTTGCAATGGAAATAACCAGGCGCAAATTGGCCTCTACCATTTCTTTTTTTGCCTTCCGGGTTTTTGCCTCACCAATGGAGATCTTCCTGTTGATTTCCTTTATTTCCGCGACCGTAAGTAAATTACTGTCGAGCACGTTGGCCAACCTGTTCTGGAATTTGATTACCTCGTCCGATACTTCTGCGAGGGCTTCCGAATATGGTTTGTTGCTTTCAGCCTGCCCTTTAATCCACTCGGGGTTTTTTTCATTGCCCGGGAAAGAGGCAATAAAGTCCTTGCGAGGCATGTTTGCCGATTTGACGCACAGCCGCATCACTTCGCGTTCCGTTCCCCGAATCAATTCAATCAACCGGCGAACATTATAAGTTAATGCCTCGATAAATTTAGGGGTTAGCCGCAGCAGGAGAAACTTTTCCGTTATGAGGGTCTGAACCGCAATCGTTTTCTCATGCTCTTTGCCATAGCGTTTGATGGCTTTAACCAGTTTCTTGTAAAGATCATCCAGCGCGGTGACAGCCTTACGCACTTCTTCCAGGTCAACCGTATCCTCCGTGTCGGCATCATCATCCTGGTTCTCGGCGGACGCTTGTTTCCTGGCTGAAGGCGGCATTCCGATATCGGGATAGTCCTCCTGGTTATTAAATCCAAGGATGGCGTCAGCCAGTTTCAAGTCTTTTTTCTGGACCCGCGAATAGGCCTCCAAAAGCATGTCGATAGTGCCTGGATATAATGAGAGCGCGAATAGAACCTGGTTAATGCCTGCTTCAATACGTTTGGCGATTTTTATTTCGCCCTGGCGGGTCAGCAGGTCAACCGTACCCATTTCCCGCATGTACATACGAACCGGGTCTGTGGTCCTCCCGAATTCGTTTTCAACGTTGGCCAGTGCCGCGGCCGCGTCACCCGGCGTCGGAACCGCATTATTCGTGATTAATTGATCAAGGTCCGGCGGGAATTCATGTACTTCGATACCCATATCGGTGATCATGCTGATGATATCCTCGATTTGTTCAGGATCGACAATCTCATCAGGCAAATGTTCAGTCACCTCATGGTAGGTAATAAAGCCCTGCTCCTTACCTTTGGCAATTAACAACTTTAATTGCGATTCGTCTTCTTCTTCGTGTACGAGCTCGTGATCGACAAGTGGCTCTATTTCCGACATATTCGTCTGAATCCGGTTCTCAGTTAAGTTGGTTTTAGTATCAGTTTTGTTCAGGCAAAAATAATCTTTTACTATAGCACAAAAGAGAACAGATGACAGGTTAAAATTACTCTCATTTCAACAGGCAAGACCTGGATCATTCGTCATTCCCTTTTTTTGAGAAGCGGCGGCGTACTTTTGCCTTCTCTTCTTCGGTTAAGTCTTTGAGGTTGGTCCGGGCAATCCTTTCAATGTCCTGTCTGGCTTTAATCGCTTTCAGCTTATCCATAGCGTCGAGAAATTGAGGCTCCAGGTCAAAGGACTCCTCCCCCAGCAAGTCGGGAGCAGACACAAGTTCATTCAGCCGCCGCTCATACCGGGAGCCCCGCCAGCGCTCCAGTATGCCGGCACAATTTATTTCGGGGTTTGAGTGAATCAGGTCGATAAGCTCGATTAAAAACTCAACCCCGGGAACCGGAGCGTCAGACAGTTCAGCGGTGTCTTCCACCTTCTGGGCCAGGTCGGGCCTGTTCAAAATATATGAGATTATCGTGCTTACAAGGCTTGTTTTTTCTTTCTGCATCCGAAGAGCAGGCTTTCTCTGCCTGACCTGTTCACCACGCAGGTTGTCCTGTAACAGCTTATCGACACTGCCGATGTCAATTTCCGCTATACCGGCGACGTCCTGCAGCAATAGCTGACGCAAACCGCTTCCCGGCATTTTGGCGATATAAGGAAGTATCCGGTCCAGAAAATTTGCCCTGCCTTCACGGGTGGATATCCCGACTTTGGATTTTATTGAATCCAGCAAAAAGTCAGAAAGGGGAACGGTATTTTCGCCGGATCGGAATTTTTCCGGGCCATGCTGCCTGACAAAGCTGTCAGGGTCATCCCCTTCAGGCATGAAATTAAACAATGCCTGCCTCCCCTCCCGGAGGTGGGGGATGGTGATTTCCAACGCCCGTTCTGCCGCCTTTTTCCCTGCTTCGTCCCCATCAAAACAAAATATGACCTTGTCTGAAACCCGGTATAGTTTTTCCAGGTGATGTTCCGTCGCAGCAGTCCCCAGGGTGGCAACCGCATTGCTGATGCCGTGCTGGGCCAGGGCGATCACGTCCATATAACCTTCAACGATATACAGTTGTTCCAATTGTTTTGACTTTTGCCGCGCCTGGTAGAGACCGTACAGTTCACGACCTTTGTGGTAGAGGGGCGTTTCCGGCGAGTTCAGGTATTTGGGGGTGTCATTACCCATTACACGACCACCGAAACCGATGACGCGTCCGCGTTGGTCACGGATTGGAAACATGATGCGGTCACGGAAACGGTCATAGTACCCATCCTTATCCCCGTGTATTATCATGCCTGTCTCTTCCAACCGGGTTTTTTCAAGGTCGGACTTCCCCAGGGCATTAATCAGGTTCTGCCAGCCCGGCGGCGCATAGCCGATTTCATAATCGTTGGCCAGCGCGCCGGTAATGCCCCGTTTTTTCAGGTAGTCGATTGCATTGCCGCCCTTCTCACGAAGTTGGCTCCGGTAAAACTTTGTGACCCGTTCCAGTAGTTCGTATAATTCATCATACCGGTTTGACTCCGGCTGATAACCTGCCTCTCTCGGGATCTCCAGGCCGTAACGCCCGGCCAGGTCTTCTATGGCTTCGATGAAACCCAGGCCGCTGTATTCCATCAGGAAGGACACCACCGTGCCGCCGGCGCCACAGCCAAAACAGTGGTAGAACTGTTTGTCCTGGCTTACCGAAAACGAGGGTGTTTTCTCTTCATGGAACGGGCACAAGGCCTTGTGGTTTTTACCCGCCTTGCGTAAGGGGACATAGGTATCGATGACATCGACGATATCAGCCCGCGCCAGTAAATCATCAATAAAACTTTGAGGAATTCTCCCCGCCATTTGTCCAGCCCGAATACTACGAACTAAGCCGGGTTTTTACCAGTCCGCTGACCTTGCCCATATCTGCGCGTCCCTGTAATCCGGGTTTTAATTGCCCCATGACTTTTCCCATGTCTTTCATTGAGGCGGCGCCTGTTGCGGCTATGGCCGCGTCAACCAGGGCATTGATTTCACTTTCGGCGAGTGGTTGGGGCAGGTAAGCCAGGACAATATCCAGCTCAAACTGTTCTTTTTCGATTAAATCCCGGCGTTCCGCTTTTTCATATTGCGCAATGGAATCACGATGCTGTTTTACCATTTTATCCAGGACGGCCATGACCTGGGCGTCATCCAGTTCGATACGTTCATCCACCTCCCGTTGTTTGATGGCGGCGGTAATAAACCGCAACGCGGCAACGCGGTCTTTTTCCTTACTGCGCATGGCGGTTTTAACGTCTTCACTGATCTGATTTTTCAGGTCGCTCATGAAAATACCACCGGAGCATGTGAGAAATGTGGGCTAGTACTGTCTGACTAGACGAAGGTTATTTTTCGACTGGCGTTTCTGGTGGCGTTTTACCGCAGCGGCGGCTTTTCTTTTTCTCATCTGGGTGGGTTTTTCGTAAAATTCACGGCGGTGAACTTCAGCCAGCACGCCGGCTTTCTCGCAAGCTCGCTTAAAACGTCGCAATGCGAAGTCAAACGGCTCGTTATCTCTTACTTTTACAGAGGGCATATAGTATGTAGTTCCTGCTTTATTTATTCAAAAGAACACGCAATTTTAGTATGAAACACACAAAATGCAAGGAAAATATACAATGACTGAATCCGGACAGAATGTCCCGTAATCAGAGAATCAATGCTATTATCAGGCAGCTATGCGATTTTTAATCATATTTAGTGTTGAATCAGGTCCGAATTAATCCCAAACCTGGAGTACTGGCGTTGAACAAAGCCCATGAATCGCCCATATCGGATCACGAACGCCTGGTCCAGGGCCACTACGACAGTATGACCCGAGGGTTCTATCTCCGATGGAACCCCGATCATATTCATCTGGGGGTGTTCGAGCCTGGGGAATGTCCCAGGCACAGCGAGCATATAAAAGATTCGCCAGGGGTTGCGCGAGCCGTGGAACGCATGATAGAGGTAATCGTCGCCCCGGCCGGAATCAGCAAATTTAATGATCAACTGAAACCGCTTCGCGACGCCTGGAAAAGCAGATGCTTCGAGGTAAGGAGATACTGCGCGCAGAAACCCGGATAAGCGCGCCCATTCAGTCAAACCTCGCGCCAGCGCAGGCCCTTACGCCAGCTTCACGCCAAAAATCAGGCGGTATGTGAACACGCCTTGCGCGGCCTTCGTCGTAGCTGATTACTCCCTCCATGAATTCTTTGTACGCCCAACTTCCGCTCGGTGCCGACACATGGCCCCAGCTAATGGCGTTCGACGCGCCCCTCGCGCCGACCTCACAAATTGGCCTGCTTGTGAGGTAATATCAACATACAAATGGCAGTGGGGACACATTCGCCATTCCGGGCTTGACCCGAGTAGTGGCACAGAGTCTGCGCCACAGGCAAAACACTGTGGACGACACTGTTCGGATGGCGTTCGTCGAGATAATCGGCACATACGATGACGGAGAGGGTTGGAATGTAGCTTTATAATTTCATAGCTAATATCATGGAAGTATAATCTTCCCCTGTACCATCTTGACAAATCAGGAGATCCAATGCGCATCCTGGGAATAGAAACCTCCTGTGATGAAACCGGTATCGCCATATACGATTCGGAAAAAGGGCTGCTGGCAAACCAGTTGCACAGCCAGGTGCGCCTGCACGACCCCTATGGCGGTGTGGTGCCCGAGTTGGCATCCCGGGATCATATTCGGAGAATTTCGGTGTTGCTGACGGCAGCCATCCGGGAAGCCGGTCTCGAACCGGTAGATATTGACGGTATTGCCTATACCGCCGGACCGGGGCTGATCGGGGCATTGCTTGTGGGCGCCAGTGTCGGTAGAAGTCTGGCTTATGCCTGGGACGTGCCCGCCGTCGGGGTGCATCACATGGAGGCGCACCTGCTGGCGGTGATGCTTGAGGAGAAACGGCCTGATTATCCGTTTCTGGCCTTGCTTGTCTCAGGCGGGCATACCCAGTTGGTGGAAGTCAGGTCAGCCGGAGATTACACGATTCTAGGGGAATCGCTGGATGACGCGGCCGGTGAGGCTTTTGATAAAACCGCAAAATTATTGGGGCTTGGCTACCCCGGCGGTCCCCGGTTATCCGCCCTGGCGGAAAAAGGCCGCGCCGGGGAATACACCTTTCCAAGACCCATGAGCAATAAACCGGGACTGAATTTCAGTTTCAGCGGTCTGAAGACGGCCGTGGCGCTCGTCGTTAAAGAACTCGACGATGACGAACAGTCCCGCGCCGACGTGGCCCGCGCTTTCGTGGAAGCGGTGGTTGATTCCCTGGCGATGAAATGTGAGCGGGCCATCAAACAGACGGGGATCACCCAACTGGTGGCAGCCGGTGGGGTCAGCGCCAATAAACAATTACGGCTGAAACTACGGGAAATGACGAATTTTATGGGTGGGCAGGTATTTTATCCACGACCGGAATATTGTACGGATAATGGCGCCATGATCGCCTACACAGGCTACGTCAAGCTCAACGCCGGCCGGCGCGAACCCCTGGAGTTTGCGGCACATCCCCGCTGGTCCCTGGCCTCCTATTAGGTATTAGGTTTTATATCGGTAAGCGAGGGTGAATCCAGCGCAGTTTGGGATGGCGGCGATAAAATACGGACAACTCATTGACAAAAAAGGATTTTCCGTTAATGACAAGCGAACTGGTACAATATGCGGGCTAGTCCTTTCCTGATACTGGATGTTTGAATAAAGACGCGTATAGCAGTAATCTATAAATCCTCCAATCTTGGCAAAAATGCCTGGATTATGGTTAAAATGGAGGAGCACAGAGAGATTGATAGTTTGAAGGTTATTGAGGTATCCGACTGATGTTGATCAACCATTTGAAATTGAAAAATTGGCGTAATTTCACGCAAGTGGATGTCGCTTTACAAAAGCGACAATTTATAGTGGGGCCGAACGCTTCCGGAAAATCCAATTTGTTGGATTCTTTTCGATTTTTACGCGATATTGCAAAACAAAGAGGCGGGGGGCTGCAACAGGCCATTGAAAAAAGAGGTGGTCTGTCAAAAATACGTTGTCTGAGCGCACGAAGCGACCCGGAAATTCGTATCGCTATTTCATTAGCTGATTCAGTTGAGGATAATAATTCTCAATGGCTGTACGAAATAGGAATAAGACAAGAACCGAGGGGATACAGATTGCCTTACGTGTCTTGTGAGAGAGTCTATCACAAAGGCAAAAAAATACTGGACCGACCCAATAAGGAAGACAAGCAAGACGTGGAACGTCTGAAACAAACCTACCTTGAACAGGTGAACAACAATCAGTCCTTCAGGGAGATAGCGCAGTATTTCAACAAAATAACCTACATGCATCTGGTTCCTCAACTTCTACGCCATTCCGATGATATTCAGGGCAGGGTATTAGAAGATGATCCATTTGGGCAAGGGTTCCTGGAAAGCATGGCAAAAGCAGCCCCCAGAGCCAGAAATTCCCGATTGAAGAAAATAAACGACATCATTAAAGTCGCTGTGCCGAGATTACAGGAAATAACATTTGAACGTGATAAGGATACCGGAAGACCGCATATAACCGCATTGTATTCCCATTGGCGACCAAAGGCAGGACTACAACGAGAGGATCAATTTTCTGATGGCACTCTGCGCTTGATGGCATTAATCTGGTCTCTACTGGAAAGTGACTCTCTGTTGTTGCTTGAAGAGCCGGAGCTGTCGTTACATGCGGGAATCGTAGAAAAAATGGCAGCTCTTCTGTATCGAACGCAAAAGAGAAAAAATCGCCAGGTACTCATCAGTACACACAGCGCAGAACTTCTTTCTGACAAAGGAATCGGCGGGGAAGAGGTTTTACTACTCAACCCCACAAATGAAGGAACAGAAGCAAAAGTTGCTTCTGATTTGCATGACGTAAGGAATCTCCTCTCTACTGTAAAAGACACTTCAGTAGGTGAGGTGGTAATCCCCCGCACGAAACCTGAAAATATCAACCAGATAGAAATATTTGGCTGATGCAATCCGTTTGCCATCTTATTCTAATAGTTGAAGACACGCTCAGCGAAACCGTTGCAAAGAAAATATTTGAAGAGACTGACAAAAACTATAAAGTTGTAAATACTTTTTTTTGGGATAAAAACAAAATAAGGAATAAAATTAGCGAGATAAACAAATCAGCTAAAGGTCATGTTTTTTTTGTTTTAACAGACCAGGATACTGACGACAATTGCCCTCCTGTAGAGATGGAGAAGCTGCGGGAACCGATACACCACAATCTTCTATACCGGTTTGCCGTAATGGAAATAGAATCGTGGGTTTTGGCTCATCGAAAAGCAATTTCAAAATTTTTATCAATCCCCTTGAACAAAATTCCCCATAATACTGACACCATTCCCCAGCCGAAAGAGGCTCTGATTCGTCTTGCAAGGCTATCTCGCTCCAGTACTATCAGGAATGACATTGCCCCTCAAGATAGTTCAACAAGCAAGGTGGGACCTGACTACAACGGCAAACTTGGAGAATTTGTGATGAAGCACTGGGATGTGAATACTGCTTTGCAATCTTCTCCAAGTTTGAAACGTACTTTTGCAAAATTGAAAAATTTCACTGTAACGCCAATTGAATCTGCCTGAACACGACATTTATTATAAGACGGATTAACCATACCTGCCATAACACCCGTAAACCCCGAACGGGTTACAACGATCTTCCCTGACAAGGGGGATTCATGGAGTTATGACTACGCTCAGGGTGTGCGTTTACCGATCTTGTCTTCCTCTCCCGCCAGCAGGTTTTTAATGTTTGACCGGTGTCGCCAGATTAAAACGACCGATATCAGGCCGACGCCGGCAATATGAAATGGGGAAGGCACGATTAACCAGCAGTATACGGGGGAAAGCGCGCTGGCCGTAATGGCCGCTAAAGAAGAGTACCTGGATAACAGCGCAGTGAGCAACCAGGTGATAATGAATGCCGCGCCGAGCAACCAATGGAAAGCAAGCAATACACCAATTAAAGTCGCCACGCCCTTGCCGCCGCGAAAACCGAAAAACACCGGATAGAGGTGTCCCGAGAATGCAGCCAGGCCGGCGGCGGCGATAAATACGTCAGGCGCCTGAACATACCGCAAGAGCAGGACGGGGAGCAGGCCTTTCAGCACGTCCCCGCCCAGTGTCAGCAGGGCTGCTGTTTTACCGTACAACCGCAACACATTGGTGGCGCCCGGGTTGCCGGAGCCTTGCTCCCTCGGGTCGCCCAGCGCCAATACTCTGCAAACAATAACGGCGCTGGCAAGAGAACCCACCAGGTAAGCCAGGATTACAAGTCCGATATTGATGAACATGGGGTTATTGCAATGGTTAAACTTCGTCCGGTCAAGTGGTTTTTGATATTTGGGGTCAGAGTAAAAATACTTAATGATAAAGTGCTACCACCTGCCAACCCAACTGTATTTTTACTCTGACCCCAAATATTTGTATTTTTACTCTGACCCCAAATATCTGATAAAGTCCGCACTAACACACTTTATCCCTGACACATGGACATCATATACCTGAACGACCTGCGCATTGATACCGTAATAGGCATCTATGACTGGGAGCGCCGGACCAAGCAGACCGTCATCCTGGATATCGAAATGGCGACTGATATCAGGAAAGCAGCCCGGTCCGATAATATCAATGACACACTGAGCTATAAAACGGTGGCGAAACGGCTGATCAGCTACGTCAGCACGACGGAATTCGAGTTGATTGAAACCCTGGCGGAGAGCATAACCGACATAATACTGGATGAGTTCAAGGTGCCCTGGTGCCGATTAAGACTGAATAAGCGAGGCGCGGTGCGCGGGGTGCGCGACGTGGGCATTGTCATAGAACGGGGAAACAGGGGTTAAGATGGCGCGAATCTTTATTGGTGTCGGCAGTAACCTGGAATGGCAAAAACACATCAGGGCGGGAGTACGGGCACTGAAGGGAATCTTTCTTAATTTACAGGCATCAACGGTCTATGAAAACAAGGCCATAGGGTTTGATGGCGATAATTTTTATAATTTCGTGATTAGTTGTGATACCGACCTGGAGGTGGATGAGGTGGTCGGCAAGCTCCACCGTATTGAAGATGAACATGGGCGCGATCGGAGCCAGCCCCGCTTTTCATCCCGAACTCTCGATTTGGACTTGCTGCTGTACGATGACCTCATCATTGAGAATGAGTCTGTTCAACTGCCCCGGGACGACATCGACAGGTATGCTTTTGCGCTGTGCCCCCTGGCGGAAATCGCCGGTGAGCTACGTCACCCTCTCTCAGGTAAAACCTACGCGCAGCTATGGTCTGAATTTGACCGCTCAGGACAGGAATTATGGCCCGTTGAGCTTGACCTGGAATTGGAATAAAGCACTCCGCACTACCGGAAAGAATACACCGTAATACCGGACAGGGAATGTCCGGTATCCAGTGACAGGGACGTGAAAAACGCCTGGCCCGCTCACTCATACAGGCTCCTGCCTCCGTCCACAGCCAGTACCTGGCCGGTGACATAATCTGCCTCGGCAATAAGAAAATGCACCGCCTTAGCAACGTCTACGGGTTCTCCCAATCGTTGTAACGGTATTTTGGACAGGATCGTATTTTTCAATTCACCATCCATCCCGGCAGGCCATAATATGGCGCCGGGAGAGACGGCATTGACGCGCACGTCCGGCGCCAGTTCCTTTGCCAGGGACCGGGTCAGCATGCTCAAACCTGATTTCGCCACGCTGTACACGGAGTGTCCCTTCAATGGCCGACTCCCGTGAATGTCTGTGATGTTGACGATGCAACCTCGGTTTCTTTCCAGGTGTTCGGCGGCGCGTCTGACCAGAAAAAGCGGCGCTTTTAGATTTGTGCCGACGATTTCGTCCCAGGTATTCTCGTTAATATCCGGCAATAACGCCGGATAAAACACAGAGGCATTATTGACCAGCGCATCCAGCCTGCCATTCAGCTCCAGCGCCGTATCGATCACCCGGTCGCAGGAGGATACATCCAAGAGGTTGGCCTGAACGACGCAAGACGAGTTGGCTCGAATATGATTCAGTTCACCTGCCAGGTGGTTTGCCTCCGCCGCGGACCGGTTGTAATGAATGACCACGTCGAACCGGTTTGCGTGCAAATAGCGCGCAATAGCCGCGCCTATGCGTTGCGCGCCACCGGTAATCAGTACTGTTTTACCTGTCATTGTCTGGGTATGATGTCATTAAACCTATTCAGGTATTTGACAACATATCAATATCAGATTCAAATGAATGATAGCCGAATAAACGATTTGGCTCGGGATTTGCGCCTGCCTGCCCCGGCAGAACACGCCCTGGAGCACAGTCAACAGTTAACCGGGCTTATCCGGGAACAAATTGAAAAAAATGGTGGGAACATCAGCTTTGAGCGTTATATGGAAATGGCCTTGTACGAGCCCGGCTGGGGTTATTACAGCGCCGGCGCCAGCCGGTTCGGCCCGTCAGGTGATTTTATTACGGCGCCCCACGTCTCTCCCCTGTTTTCCCGTTGTGTCGCCAGACAGTGTGCGCAAATATTATCGTCCACGTCCTCAGGCGATATTCTGGAAATAGGGGCAGGGTCAGGCGTTATGGCAAAAGACATTTTGCTGGAACTGGACTCTGTCGATGCGTTGCCGAACCATTATTTGATTCTGGAAACCAGCGCCGATTTACGCATCAAACAGCAGGAATTATTTACCTCCCACATCCCCCATCTGCTGTCACGCGTACAGTGGCTCGATTCATTGCCCGCAAAACCCGTCAGCGGGATGATAATCGCCAATGAAGTAGTCGACGCCCTGCCGGTAAAACGGGTGGTGCTGGATAAGGGAGTATTTCATGAGTTGTATGTGGGTCACGATGGGGATGAATTTCACTGGGTTGAGGCCCCGCCGGAAGATCGGCTCAGCGCATCATGGCAACAGATCGCAAATCACCTGCAAGCACCACTTCCAGAACCCTACACAACTGAAGTAAACCTGCGGGTCAATGCCTGGATCAGGTCAATATCGGAGACACTGCAGCAAGGTGTCATGTTGTTGATCGATTACGGCTATCCGCAACATGAATATTATCACCCGCAAAGGGACCAGGGCACATTGCTTTGCCATTACCGGCACCGTTCCCACAGCGATCCGTTTTTGTACCCCGGTTTACAGGATATAACGGCGTCAGTGGATTTTACCGCACTGGCGCGGGCCGCGCTGGATAACGAAATGCAAGTTGCAGGTTATACCAGCCAGGCCCATTTTCTCATAGGTTGCGGATTGGCGGAAATTGCCCCGGGGTTTCAAACCGGGGAAGATTATCCTGATCCGGCCGTCTCCGGCCAAATAAAGCGACTGACCCTGCCGGGAGAAATGGGCGAACGTTTCAAAGCTATTGCCTTTAGCAGGGATTACACTGAAAATTTGATTGGTTTCCGGTTCATGGATCAACAGGAACGTTTGTGGTAACTATGTAACTATGGGGTCAGGTCGCACATTGCACATACAGAGGTTTATTACATCTTCACACTTATTTCTTTGCATGTGCAATGTGCGACCTGACCCCATTTATAATCAAATGAGATAAAAGCAGAAAGTTGGATACCTTACATTCAATTATCCTGGGGTTACTTCAGGGGCTCACCGAGTTCCTGCCCATAAGCAGTTCAGCCCACCTCATACTGTTGCCGGAGGTGATGGGCTGGACTGACCAGGGGCTGCTATATGACGTTGCTGCCCATTTCGGCAGCCTGATGGCGCTGCTCATCTATTTCAGGAAAGACCTGAAGAAGATGATTGCCGGTTGGATAAACTCATTCGGCGGCGGGCAGAACAGCGACTCAAAACTGGTCTGGTCCCTGATCATTGCCACCATCCCGATCTGTCTGGCCGCTTTGTTATTCCAGCGCGTATCCGACCACCTGCGCGACCCACTGGTCATTGCCGGCGCGACGGTATTGTTCGGCTTGCTCCTCTGGTGGGCGGACGGCTATGGCAAACGCCAACGAGGCCTGGATGATTTCCGGCTCAGGGACGCCGTGATAATAGGCCTGTTTCAAATATTAGCCATGATCCCCGGCACGTCACGTTCGGGTATCACAATCACCGCAGGATTGATGCTGGGCTTGAAGAGGGAAGCCGCCAGTCGTTTTTCCTTTTTGCTGGCCATTCCAACCATACTGCTGGCATCAGGCTATGAACTGCTCAACGTGACTTTCTCCACAGTACAAGTGGATTGGGCCGCCCTGTTCACGGTCACTGCCGTCTCGTTTATCAGCGCCTATTTGACGATACATTATTTCCTCAAACTCGTGGAACGCACCGGGATGTTACCTTATGTCATCTACCGGTTGTTCCTGGGCGGTATTCTATTTGCGTTATTTTTATAGATTATTTTTTCAGATAAATCTCATCAACAGGTACCTGCATACCGCTGGCAAGCCCGTTATTCTGTTGCGCCAGTGCGATGACGGCGAGCAGTTCGCCATACTGCTTTTCACTCATGCCCTTGCCGAAGGCTGCGCTCGTATGGGAATGCACACAGTATTCACAGGCATTGGCCGCCGAGACGGCAATATAGATCATCTCCTTGGTAACCGCGTCGATCTCCCCCGGCGCCATCACCTCCTTTACGCCGGACCAGACGCGTCTCAGCGTAGCCGGGTCATTGGCCAGGGCCTTCCAGAAGTTATTAATGTAATCGGTCTGCCGAACCTGTTTTATATCATCATAAACGGCTCTCACCTCATCACCCGCTTCATCGTATTCAACCAGCTTTACCGTAGACATGAAAATGACTCTCTCTTATGGAAACCTTGCGATTATGTTAAAAACAAATGCTTGCTTCATAAAACCGTCTATTTAATGGATTGTTTGACGCTTGGACCTCAGCCTGCACTTATCACCGGATCGTTTGCCTGATTACGACCATACATCATCATATAGCGATAGAAAATTGGTTCCCAATATCTTTTCAATTCGACCGATACGATGGCCTTTTAAGGACAACAAGTCAGCCAGTTTTTGAAACTGGGTTGGCCCCATGAGATCAGGAATTAAAGGAATGACATTACTTGATTCCCCCGCAGCACTGACACCAACCTTTTGCCTTTGTCTGACTTCCTTACCGATAGCTTTACGATACGCTTCCATATCGTCGATATCCGTCGTATCGCCATCAGTGCCTATGCCTACGTGATCTTCACCACATACATTGAGCACATGCTCAATGTGACGAACAACGTCGTTGATATCCGGTTGTCCGTCTTGACGCAAAAACGGCATAAAGTAAATACCCACTACCCCGCCTTTATCTGCAACGAGGCGTAGTTCCCTATCTGTTTTGTTTCTGGGTAAATCGCTCAGGGAACGGCAGCCAGTATGAGAAATTGTTATGGGGCTTTTTGATGCTCGTATAGCATCCAGACAAGTACGCTCGCCACTATGACTTAAATCCACCAGCACCTTGTTTTCATTCATACATGCCACTACTTCGTAACCTGTAGAACTTAGTCCCTGATCGTCTTTGACCATGCTGCCATCACCGAGTTGATTATGACCGTTATAAGTCAACTGAATGATTCGCACTCCAAGATTTGCAAATGTCTTTATACGCTCAACTTTGTTACCTGCACTGGCTGCATTTTGAAACCCGAAGATAATGCCAATCTTGCCTTCTTCCTTCGCATTCAGGATATCGCGTACGGACAAGACTTTAAGCAGGTGATCCTGATGTTTTCGAATTAACCTGTTCCATTCAGCTATATCGTTAATAGTAAACTCGTAGGGATCTTCCAATCCGGCTACATACCCTAAAGTAACATTGATGGCCGTTGTGCCTGATGTACGTGCATCACGGATTGCACGGGCGTCGATACTGCGAAGACGCCTCATAGTTATTCCCCCGAGTCTTTCGTCGTCTCCTGTGAGACTATGTACCCATAGATTTTGATTCGATATAGCGCCCAATGCGTTAATCACAATCATCTTTTCCAAATCAACGGATTTAGTCAACGCGGCGTGGCTATGCTCGATCCCAAGAAACAAAGAAGTCAGAGCAGCCGAAGTAAATTGTATAAATGTACGCCTGGAACTGTTTTTAGCTCGACAAGTATTCATAAACGCTATCGGTTTACCGGGAGGTTTAATTTACTCCTGTCGATTACCTTCCCATTCTTAATCACCTTGTCGATCTGTTTGGCATGATTGATATCTGTCAGTGGGTTGGCGCGTAATAAAACCAAATCAGCAAGTTTACCTTCCGTGACTGAACCCAATTTATCCTCCATCCCCAGAAATTTGGCGCCATTCAAGGTCGCAATTCGTATGACGTCAGACGTTGAGATACCGGCCGCAACCAGTAACTCCATTTCTCTGTGTACTGATGGCCCGTTGCTTCGGTCAGTACCCAGGGCCATCACACCTCCTGCAGCATGTATTTGCCGAATGTTTTCCTGGGCTATGGGGGTCATCAGTTTCATCCATGAGGTCCACGTGCTTTGCGCGTAGTCTTCCTGTGCCCTGGTTTTCAACTCTTCTATCTCAGCGCGGGGAATTACTGCCTGATATAGCTCTTGTTGTAAGAATTCCGGCTGTTCCACAAGACGACTGTAATTTTCACCTATGGTTAATGTCGTTGCCATCGGGATCTTTTTTGCTGACATCAGGCGGGCGAAATCTTCACTAATCGGTCCGGTAATGACCGGGTGGGACAAAGCATCTACCCCCGCAAAAATGGCCTGCCGTGCCCGTATTTCACTGGCGGTGTGTGCCGTGGTCCGAATACCGTGATTATTATAGTATTCAATGATTTTTTCCATCAGCGGCAACGGCAGTTTCGGGATCATGGGCCGTGCGCCCCATCCCCGCTCTTCCAAGGTCAGTTTTAAAATATCGGGCATACGTTTGATATGCTCATCCAACTTTGGTATAGCTTCCGGCCAGTCATCCACCAAAGTTGCACCGACGTAGCCGCCATGACTACCCGGGTAGGTAACAATCCCACCCGTTGCAAAAATCCTTGGTGAAACAATTTCTCCGGCACGTTCCTGTGAGCGTAAAGTAAGAATGTAATCGGGAACGTTACCGGAATCATAAATTGTCGTGACACCACTATAGACATAACCATGTAATGCACGAATACCTTTTTCCCTGTCGATGTCTACTTCGCGTAAACCATCTTTTGTTATATTGACACTCCCCACCAGGTGAATATGGACGTCTATTAAACCAGGTATTAAATATTTTCCATTCCCGTTTATTACTTTTGCTTTCGCTTTTTCCGCTTGTGAAAACCGTCCTCGTTTTATTTGGCTGATACGCTCTTCCTGAATCATGACACTTGTTTTTTCTGAAGGTGGACGTCCTGTTCCATCAATCACTGTCACATTCTCAATAACCAGTAAAGATTGGTCTGCAATGACCAACTCTGAAATCAACAATAAAAAAATGCAGACAAGATTTAATTTTTTCATGGAAGCTGATTTGAAAATTAGCGGTGTTTAAAGACTACGCCATCACGCATTATAAAAACCACATCTAATACTGCCTTTATATCATCAAGCGGGTTCCCGGGCATGGCCACTATATCCGCAGCCTTGCCAACTTCCAGAGAACCGGTCTGCTTTTCTATCCCGGCAGCTTCAGCCGCGTGTACCGTACCGGCCATCAATGATTCCATAGCTGACATACCGATATTGACGTACTCGACAAACTCATGCGCATTCTCACCGTGGGGGTAAACACCGGCATCCGTTCCCAGTGCGATCTTGACTCCCATCTTGTATGCCAAAGCCCCCATATCCTTTGGTTGTCTACCCAGTTGCAGCAATTTTTCCATTATTGCCGGTGGTAAATGACCGAATGGACCCTTTTTCATTTTCTCCGGCGTATCACCAACCGCAGTAATCGGATAAATTGTCGGTAACATCCAGGCGCCGGTTTCCACAAATAATCGCATTGTATCTTTATCAGCCCACATGGCATGCTCGATGGAATCAAAACCTGCCCGTAGTGCAGCTTCAATACCCGCTTTGGCATGGGCATGGGCAGTAGCTTTACGACCGAGGCTATGGGCCGTCTCAACGATAGCTGTTAATTCCTCATCCGTTAACTGCTGGCCGGTTCCTGTCGCTGTTTCACTTAATACGCCTCCGGTAGCTGTGACTTTTATCACGTCAGCGCCGCGCTTTACTTGTCGCCTCACTGCCGCACGACAGGAATCAGGGCCATCACAGGTTGCGGTAGATGGGATGACATTCAGTACCTCTTGTCGAAAACCATGCACGTCACCGTGCCCACCGGTAGCGGTAATCGCATCACCTGCAACCAGGATCTTTGGTCCTGGTATCTTTCCTGCTTTAATAGCGTCACGTAATGCGAAGATAGAATCGCCTCGGGAGCCCAGGTCCCGAATTGTAGTAAAGCCAACCATGAGAGTACGTCGGGCATACATTGCGCCGGCCAGGGCATTGTCCGCATCACTGTTCGTCACGGTTCCCAGTTTACTATCCCGACTGTATTGCTTGCTGATATGAACATGCAGGTCAATAAACCCCGGCATGACAAACCGGTTACTTAAATCAATAGTCCTTTTATCATTTCCCTGAACGTCGTTTTCGCTTAGATAACCTGAATGAATAGCTGCAACTTTTCCATCCCGCAGCACAATTGTCTGTTGTTGTTTTGGCGCTTTGCCGGGGACATCCAATAAGATACCGGCATGGATAATGGTTGTTTCCGGGCCTACCGCATAGGGATTTGGTAATTGTGCAGACCATGAAGGATTGAAGAGTTGCCAAACGAGCAACACTGTCACAAAAGTACAGAGTCTTGTTATATGGCTGTTAATCATGACAGGGCATCCTCATTTCAGATCGGTAAATATAAAAGGCGCCTTCTTGAGAGATGGCTCTTTCCAGTTGGGGAATCTATCCCTGAAGATATCGTTACGGCCATAGTATTTTTGTAATAATATACCCTTGGCCGTGCCACCCTTCCATACGTCATACTTTTTGTCACTGTATTTATCGAAGAACGCCGTAAGACGTGCGTCAAGTTCCTTAGCGACGTCGATATAAGCAGGATTATCAATCAGGTTTACCCGTTCTTCAGGATCGTTCTTGAGATCATAAAGCGTATTCGGTTCTTCATCATCCAGTCGCTTCATGTATTTCCACCCCGGTGTACGGATTACCCTGACCGTGACGAATTCAAAAAACGCTGCGTCATCCCAGTTATCAACGTCTTTACCGCTCAACATCGGCGTAAAATCTTTTCCCGGTGTATTGGCGATTCTCCTGTCGCCCATGCCGATGTA
Organism: Gammaproteobacteria bacterium; assembly: GCA_965248145.1. Lineage (GTDB taxonomy): Bacteria > Pseudomonadota > Gammaproteobacteria > Eutrophobiales > Eutrophobiaceae > JAAXHV01. Next base: position 3,659,904 of record OZ252091.1, read on the forward strand.
ACCAAGTAATGTCGGAAACAGGTCGAACTGGTTGATGATTCTGTCAGTTTCAATGCCACGGGGAACCCTGTTGGGATGACGAATGATCAGCGGTACCTGCATATTTATGTTGTGGGCAGTAAACGGAAAAGACCAGGAAGTGTTTCCAAACAAACCGTGGTGCCCGTAGGAAGCGCCCTGGTCCGAGGTATAGATCACTACGGTATTGTGATCCATTCCCAGTTCTTTCAGTTTTTGCATGACGGTACCGACGCCATCATCCACCATGGCCGTCTCTGAAGCGGCGTTTATCATTGCCGTTTTATTATTCAACGCCTCTATAGCCGTCCATGCCGTTGTGCCTTCCTTCACCATCAAGCTCGTCGGACCTCGCCCTCCCTGTGCCCAGTTTTTCAGATAAGGGTGTATTTTTTCCTGGGGCATGGACGGAGTATTTTTCGTGTAATACGCGGCATGCCGGTTATTCGGTTCCATGGTAACCGTTGGGGGCAAGTTATATGGGCCGTTGTAAGCGAGATACAGGAAAAAGGGTTTGTCCTGTTTTTGTTTGGAAAGAAAATGCACCGCCTTTTCCGTCCAGAAATCAGTCAGGTGTTTGGCGACTACATAAGTCTTGCCGTTATCGATTACCGTTTGGTCGTAAAAGGTGGTCGTGTGTCCGGAGGGAAATGTGACCCAGTATTCGAATCCCAATTGCGGTTTATCCGGCATGCCTAAATGGTACTTGCCCACAAGCCCGGTGTTATAACCTGCCTCCGAAAGGGTCTGGGGAAGAGAACGGAATTCCTCTATCGCGGACCAGTCGGGCACGTTGATATCTGACGGCAATGCGACATGTATGCCCGTTTGTGACGGTATCAAACCGGTTAACAGGGTAGCCCTGGTCGGAGAGCAGACACCATTTACGGCGAATGCGTTATTAAATCTGATTCCCTCACTTGCCAGGCTGTCAATATTCGGTGTTTTTATTTCTTCATTACCGTATGTCCCCAGTAACGAAGAGCCCTGGTTGTCGGACACAATCAAAACTATATTGGGCCGCGTTTCAGCCGATAAAATAAAAGGTGAATAAACCATCAGGAGGATAAGCAGGGAAACTGATGATTTAAATTCAGCCGGCACAGTCTGACCTGTCGTTTATTTTACATGCTTGAAGACAACACCGTTTTTCATCACGAATATGACTGTTCGCAAAACGGTAATATCCTGCAGGGGATCGCCTGAGACGGCAATCACGTCCGCGTTCATTCCCGGTTCAAGCTTTCCTGCTTCACCTGCCAATCCGAGATGATCCGCAGTGTTAATTGTCGCTATCTTGATTGCTTCCGCTGCGCTGACGCCGGCCTTCACCAGCCATTCCAGTTCGCGGGCATTCTTTCCATGGGGAACCACACCGGCATCAGATCCGAGCGCAATCTTTACTCCGGCCTTGTAAGCCAGGGTAAAATTGACAGGGTGTTCTTCCTGAAACAGTATCATGCGCCCTTGTAAATGCGCCGGGACGGAACCTATCCTGTCGGCGATCATATCCTGCACACTCAAGGTAGGAAGCAGGTATGCGCCGGTTTTTTTAAACAATCGAATAGACTCTCCGTCCAGGAAGGAACCATGTTCGATACTGTTCACGCCTGCGTTCAACGCTGAATTAATACCGGCGGTCGCGTGGGCATGGGCGGTGACTTTCATATCCAGGCCATGTGCCGTCTCAACGATGGCTTGTAGCTCGTCCTGCATAAAAGAAGGAGCATGATGTTTCCCTCCGGTACGCTCGTTGCCGCCCCCGGTCGCGTGTACCTTGATCAGGTCCGAACCCTGGCGGAATTGCCGGCGGACGGCACGGCGGCACTCATCCTCACCGTCACACAAACCTGAAGACGTGAATAGTTCCAATACCTGGTCCGGGCGGTCCAAAAAATCGCCGTGACCGCCCGTCGGGGAAACGGAAGAACCCGCTGCCAGTATTCTCGGCCCTGCAATTTCTCCCGACTGAATGGCATTACGCAGGACGATGACAGGCCAGGAATTGGCCCCGGCATCCAGGTCGGCAACTGTGGTAAAACCCGCTTCCAGGGTCGCCCCGGCATTGACGATTCCTGCTATCAACTGTTCTTCCCCGGAAAGTGCCGGGTTTCTGAATCGATCACCATACCTGTGGGTGATGTGAACATGCGCATCGATCATACCGGGTAAAACGAATTTATCTTTTAAATCAATGACGCTTGCATCCCCGGAAGCGAGATCGAGCTGCGACGGTGACAAATGCCCTGTATGAATGGAAACGATTTTGCCTGCCTGGATAACAAGCGTTTGGTTGCGTTTGGGAGAAGTGCCGGGAATCTCCAGTAAACTTCCCGCATGGATTACCACCGCTGTTGTCTTTTGTTCCTCTTGTTCCTCTTGTTCCTCTTCGTGCGCTACGCTGACCGATATAAGGAGCAAGAACAAAAAACCGATGATATATTTTGGGTATTTCATATTCTTACAACGCGTTATTTAAAACGGGCGCAGCGCGATTCTGATTACCGGATTCTAACCATAGGCAGGAACCAGAATCCATTCTGCAGTTCCAACCGTTTATATCCGGACACGGCATGATACATAATGTCGTGTCCGATACGAAATTTCCGACTGAGATGAAGTAATGTGAAGAAATTAAAAGTCTTTGCTGAACGTCACTCCGAAGGTTCGGGGTTTTTCCAGGAAGTTCTGGCCCGGGTCCCGCCTGAAAGTACCGTCTTCGAATATATGGGTAATCGCCCGTTCGTCAAACACGTTCTCCAGGAACAGCGCAGCTCCCCAATTATCTCCTTCAACGCCTACACGCAAATCAACGATCGCATAGTCACCCTGCCGGTTAAACGTCACATTCGGCCGCGTTGTCGGTTCCAGTGTGTTGATATCCAGTAAAAACTCATTGAAATCCGCAAAATTCTCGCCGACATAGTTGACATCCAGGTAGAAATAGCCACGCAGATCCATCCAGGGCAGGGGGTGACCATATTCCATGGATGCGTTGAAAGTCCATTCAGGCACATTGGGAATAGGATCGCCTTTGAGTCCGGAACGGCTATGGTTGCGGCCGGCCCGGTTAACAGGCGCATCGGCGTCAAGTTCTGCATCAACATAACTCAAGGCCGCGGTCAGTCGAAAATCGTCGCCCAGGTCGAAAATACTTTCCAGTTCAAATCCGGTTGCCTGGGCACTGTCGGCATTGTTGAGAAAACCAAACAGGCCGGTAGCCGACCTGCCGCCCAGCACGATGTCGGACCAATCAATGTAATACACCGCACCGTTCAGGGTCAGCCGATTATCAAGCCACTGTGAGTGAATACCGATCTCATAACTGTCCAGGGTATCGGAGCGGAACTCCTCCGGAACACCCACGTTGCCCGGATCGGTCAGGGCAATAGAAGAGGTGTTCTGGTTGGCGCCGCCGGGACGGAAACCCTGTGAAAAAGAAGCGTACGCCAATAGGTCATCGGTAAGATTGTAAGCCCCATGCACTTTGAATATCGTACCGTCTTCCGCGCCACGAGTGACGTTGATTCGATGCGGCAGGGAAATACCAGGCGTACCTGACGGCAACCCAAGGCCAGGTACGTTGACTCGATTGACCACGTCACTGCCACTCTCAACATCGTAATATCTGACACCCGCTGTCAGCGCAAACCTGTCATTGACATGCCAGGTTGCCTCTCCATAAACCGCCTTCTGGATAAGGTCTGAATTCACCGTGCGTCTGAACAAAAATACGTTATCGTCGGCTATCCTGCCGTCCGCGTCGGGATACTGCACGCGGCTGTCTACGAATGCATTCCGGTCGGAGTAAAACGCCCCCACTGTCCAGTCGATAACATTCTGGCCTGATGAAGACAAACGAAATTCATGACTGAGAGCCTGCAGGGGTTCCGGTTGGGTGGATAGCACAGGCGGGAAAGGGAAACCGGTAAAACCATTGTGGAACCGGAAAACCGCGTCACGATCAAACCAGGAGTATGAATACAGGGCATCCGCCCAATCAAAACCATATTCGAGAGTAAGGTTATACAGCACCTGCTCATCATTATAGGGTTCGCGGGATATGGCGTTCGTCTTCGGATTGTCATCATCTATGCCGGGATTATAATGGAAGCCTCCACCGACATTCTGATCCTGGTAATAGACGGTTCCGGTTGCCATAAACCTGTCAGTGGGCGTCCAACGAATGGACACACGACCACCTTCCATGTCTACGTCGTTGATGTCATCCTCTCCATAAGCGACGTTGTCTATAAAGCCGGGATCGTCGCGCTTGAATGCGACTATGCGGAGCGCCAACTGATCCTCGATAATGGGAATATTCACCATGCCATTGACCTGGAAACCGGCATCACCGTGTTTGACTGTGGATCCTTCGACACTGATCTTGCCTTCGAATTTTTCGGCATTGGGTTTCTTGGTGATAAAGCGTAGAGTGCCGCCCATGGAACCACCTCCATAGAGTGTTCCCTGCGGACCTTTCAATACTTCCACACGCTCAAGGTCGAACGGTTTTAATTCGGGCGATCTGAGACTTGCATCATTGGTCGTCCCGGGAGCGCCTACGACCAGGGCTTCGTCGAAATAGACGCCGACCTGTGGTTCACCGGGGCTGGCGATACCGCGGATGGTCGGTCGGGTCGCCCCGGGACCGTTGTCCCTCAAGGTCAGGCCTGGAACGGACCCGACAAAATCAACGAAATCGTCTGCGCCTACTCGCTCCAGACCTTCACTGGTCAATGCGGAAATTGCGATGGGCGTATCCTGCAAAGTACTGGAACGCTTAAGAGCGGTAACCACTATTTCTTCTATAGGTTCTGCTGCCGACACTGATAAACTGAATAAAATCATGGCGCTAGACGCCAGATAAAATACCGGCTTAAATGCGGTTTTGCCTGCTTTGTTCAATATAAACATAATTAATACCCCAGCGATTGACTGAGACTGAACGATACCATATTTACACGATAAAGAAACAAGGTTATTCCAACACGGCGATTGCCGAGGGCATGGGCCGGGACCGCACGACGGTCTGGCGGGAGTTACGCCGCTCTCTTTGTTGCTGACAGCTTTTCGCTCTTTGATGCAGGAACAAGTGACCGGATACGGTGTTGTCAACAATTATCCTTGAATAATTAAAGGAGTAACTTTAAAATAAACCCGATTATTTAAATATTACATTGTCTTAATTGCTTGTTATATTAAAGGTGATGATTTGATGAGACGTTTGATAGACGATCAATTACTGCGCTGGAAGACCTCAAGTCGGCGTAAACCCCTGGTTATCAGGGGGGGACGCCAAACCGGGAAAACCTGGTCTGTCGACAGGTTCGGGAAAAATTATTTCAGTTCAATTGTCAAAATCGACCTGGAAAAGCGACGCGACCTGCATGATATTTTTGCCGGGGATCTCAGTAGTAAGACCATTTTATCGCAACTGGCCCTTATTACCGGACAACGCATAGTCCCGGGTGAAACACTGCTCTTTCTGGATGAGATCCAGGCCTGTCCACGAGCGCTGATGGCGCTACGCTATCTTTACGAAGAACTGCCTGCCCTGCATGTAATTGCGGCAGGTTCCCTGATGGAGTTTGCGCTGAGTGACATTTCATTCCCGGTAGGCCGCGTCCGGTTTCTCAATATGTACCCTATGACGTTTACCGAGTTTCTATTGGCAGGCGGTCAGGAACAGTTGGTGGAGATATTGCAGAAACCGCCTGTTCAATTGGATAATGCCGTACATCACCTGTTGTTGAACCAGCTAAGGCAGTATTTCTTTGTAGGGGGCATGCCGGAGGCTGTGCAAGCCTACTATGAACATTTGTCTATGCTGGACGCCTTTGAGGTGCAGTTGGAAATTCTGGATTCCTATCGGCAGGACTTCGCAAAATATGCGTTGCGAGCTGACAAAAACTGTCTGGATCGCGTGCTTGCCAACTGTGCCGCAAAAGTGGGGGAACAGATCAAATATTCCCGGCTTGCCGAAGGGTTTTCTAATCCAACCATTCACAAAGCGTTTGATTTGCTTTGTATGGCAAAAGTCATTAACAGGATCTCTGCGGTGAAGACGGTGGGACAGCCTTTGGGAGCAGGCGTCAATAACAAAAAATTTAAGGCATCCCTGATCGATATCGGGTTAATGCAGCGATTAAATCGTCTGCCGGTTGATATTGAGATAAGACAGCAAGACTTGCTGGCCATTTATCGCGGAAAATTAGCCGAGCAGTTTGTCGCCCAGGAGTTACTTGTGGCGCAAAACAGCGAGCTTTATTACTGGGCGAGAGCCGCCAGGGGCAGTACTGCGGAGGTTGACTACCTGCTCAATAAAGACGGACGGATTTATGCCGTCGAGGTGAAATCAGGTAAAGGCGGCAGCCTTAGAAGCCTGCACCTGTTACTGGATAATTATCCGGATTGCAGTGAAGGACTGGTACTTTACAGTGGCACATGGGCGGAACTCCCTGAGCAGAAACTGCGCTTCATCCCGCTTTATTACGCCGGCTCACTCGCTTAACCCGGACACAGAACACTCAATCCAGAGTCATACTGCCTCCTGTTCCGCTCAATATTGAGACCGATTACAGGCTGCGCAAAGCCCGGGAAGCTGAAGCAAACGATTGGGCCTCGAACATGCTTGTACCGCAAACGCATCAGTAGAGCGGCATATCAGGCATAATCACCGGCCATGACCCGGGCGACTTCAGGTTTCGGCTTAATGGGAAAGTTGCCTGTCCTGACGCCGTTGTTTGTCCTGTCGCAGCATGATCCAGCCGGCGATGAGTACTCCGGCGCTGACGATGGTAATGATAATGGTCGCCAGTGCATTGATATCCGGGGTTACACCGAGGCGGACTTTGGAGAATATCCATATAGGCAGGGTGCTGGCGCCCGGCCCGGATACAAAACTGGCGATGACCAGGTCATCCAGTGACAGGGTAAAGGCCAGCAGCCAGCCGGACAACATGGCCGGGGCGATGATGGGCAAGGTGATATCCAGCGTAACCCGGAACGGTCGACCCCCCAGGTCCATGGCCGCCTCTTCCAGGGAGGCGTCCATGGATACCAGCCTTGATTGCACAACGACGGCAACATAGGCCATGGAAAAGGTGATATGGCCGAGCGTAATGGTGACGGCTCCCCTCCCGCCGGGCCAGCCGATGAGGTCCTGTAAACTCACAAACAGCAGCAACAGCGATAAACCGGTAATGACCTCCGGCATGACCAACGGCGCCGCGATCATCCCGGTAAATAACACCCTGCCCCGAAATTTTCGCATCCGCGCGAGAGCAAGACCGGCCAGGACGCCCAGCACCGTCGCCACCGTGGCGCTGATAAAGGCAATGCGCAGGCTGAGCAACGCAGCCTCGATAATCTGCCTGTTTTCCAGTAGCGCCGCGTACCAGCGCAAGGAAAAACCGCCCCATACCGAAACGATGCGGGAGTCGTTAAATGAGTAAACCATGACCATGATGATCGGTATGTAAAGAAACGCATAGCCGAAGCAGAGCATGGTAAGCAGGAAGGTGGAACGTTGTCCGTTCATTCTTCGCCCCGCGTCCCCTGGACCTGGTAATGTTGAAAAGCCATGATGGGCGCCACCAGGATAAGTAACAGGATGATGGCGACTGCCGAGGACAAGGGCCAGTCGCGATTGGTGAAAAATTCATCATAAAGAGTCCGGCCTATCATGAGTGAGTCGAGCCCGCCCAGCAACGACGGGATGACGAATTCTCCCAATGCCGGAATAAACACCAGTAAACTGCCGGCAATGATCCCGGGCAGGGACAGAGGCAGGGTAATATCACGGAAAACCACCAGGGGCCTGGCGCCCAGATCGGAGGCCGCTTCGTTCAGGTCAAAATCCAGTTTCTCCAGGTTTGCATACAGCGGCAGGATCATGAAGGGCAGGTAGGAATACACAATGCCCAGGTAAACCGCAAAGTCCGTATATAACAGCTTCAACGGCTGATCGATGAGGCCGATGGAAAGCAGCAGGTTGTTTATCAGGCCATTCGTGCTCAACATGCCCATCCAGGCATATACGCGCAACAGGAATGAAGTCCAGAACGGCAGGATGACCAGGAATAAAAACAGGTTGCGCCAGGCCGGTGAGGCCCGGGCAATGGCGTAAGCCATCGGGTAGCCGATAAGCAGGCACAGGCAGGTGGATATGAAGGCAACCTTGATCGATTTCAGGTAGCTGATCCAGTACAGGTCGTCCTCCAATAGAAACCGGTAATTATCCAGTGTGATACGGAACCATCCATCCCTTTCTTCACTGAAATCAAACAGTGACGTAAAAGGCGGCAGGGCGACAATGGGGTCGGCAAAACTGATCTTGAGAACAATCAGGAACGGCAGCAGAAAAAATATCGACAGCCACAGGTATGGCGCCACGATCACGAACCGGCGCCACAGGTTATCCAGGTTTCCTGAAATCATTCGGTCAATACCACACTGCTCTGAATATCCCAGGAAAGGTAAACGACGTCGTCCCATTCCAGTGTTCGCTCGGCTGAACGAATCCGGTTCTGGGTGCTGACCTGTACAGTCATTCCCGCATCCGTCTTAATGCGATAGATGGATAGATTCCCATAATACCCCAGGTCCCAAACCACCCCCTTGAGGACTGCCGCGGCCTCAGGCCCGGGCGGCTCCTTACTGATCGACACTTTTTCAGGTCTCACGGCAAGCGTCAAGCGATTGTCGGCCCGTATCCCGTCCGTCGATTTCGCCTTGATAGTCGTATCCGTTCCTTCACATTCCACCACCATCGTGTCCTCGTCAATACTGCTGACCGTCCCCTCGAACAGGTTGATGGTGCCGAAAAAATCAGCGACGTAACGGTTCACCGGGTATTCATAGATCTCTTTTGGCGTTCCGCACTGGATAAACCGGCCTTCGTGCATGACCACGATACGGGTCGACAGGGTCATGGCCTCTTCCTGGTCGTGGGTAACGACGATAAACGTCACGCCGGTCTGGTCCTGGATGTTCATCAACTCAAATTGAGTGTGTTCGCGTAATTTCTTGTCCAGTGCCGCCAACGGCTCGTCAAGCAACAACACTTTGGGGCGTTTAACCAGTGCCCGCGCCAGGGCAATACGTTGCCGTTGTCCCCCGGACAGCTGGCGGGGCTTGCGTCCGGCAAATGCCGTCAGTTGCACCATCTCAAGCATATCCGCCACCCGGTCGTTGATCTCCTGTTTCGGCATGCCTTCTTTTTTCAGGCCATAGGCAACGTTTTTCTCGACGGTCAGGTGGGGAAAGATGGCGTAGGACTGGAACATCATGTTGACCGGCCGTTCGTAAGGGGGAACCTCGGTCATGTCAATGCCGTCGATCAGTATCCTGCCTGAGGACGGTCGCTCAAACCCGGCCAACATGCGCAGCAAAGTGGTCTTGCCGCAACCGGACCCACCCAGGATGGAGAATAACTCCCCTTTATAAACGTCAAGGTCTACGTTGCGGACGGCCATGAACCCGTCGAAATTCTTTGAGACGTTTTCGATTTGAATGAACGGTTCTGCCGTCGGATCCAGCCAGGCCGGTTTTGTTTCCGGCCGATCTTCGGGAAGTTGCGGAGGCATGGCAATCAGGAGTTATATTCAGAGACCGGATTTTATGCGCGTCCAGGTGCGGGAACGCGGCCTTTCCACTTTCGGCGAATAGACCAGGGAGAGAACCAGGCGGCTGCGCACGTCAGTGTCGGGATAGATAGCCGGGTCCCCGGCGATGGCCGGGTTCACCAGGGTCGTGGCGGAACGATTGGCATTGGCGTAGCCGGTGAAATCGGAAACAGGGGCAATCACTTCCGGTCGCAGGAGATAATTGATCAGGAGATACGCGTTATCCGGGTGCGGTGCGTCACCGGGGATAAACATGCTGTCAACCCAGGCGGGAATTTCTTTCTCCGGCATGGCGTAACCCAGGTTGATATCGATTCCGGCCTCCTCGGCGCGGGTGCGTGCAACGATATAGTCCCCGGACCAGCTCATGGCCACACAGATTTCCTTATTCGGCATGTCGATCAGCATTTTGGCGGAACTGAAATACCTGATGTAAGGGCGAATGGATTTCATCACCTGTTCCACTTCGCGCAGGTGCTGCGGATCAATGGAGTTGCCGGGATGACCCAGGTAACTCATGAACATGGGCAAGGCGTCAATGGGGCCGTCCAGCAGGGTGACGCCGCAGTCGGCAAAATGCGAGATGATTTCCGGTTTGAAAAAGAAATCTGCCGTGTCCAGGGGCGCGTCAGGCAGTCGTTCCCTGAGCATGTCAACGTTATAGGAAATGCCTGTCGTGCCCCACATATAAGGGACCGCATAGCGATTGCCGGGATCAAAGTCCGCCATGATTTGTACAAGGTCCGGGTCCAGGTGTTTCCAGTTATCGAGCCGGTTCCTGTCCAGGGGCTGGTATACCCCGGCCTCTATGAGACGCGCCGAATAAGAGGCGGCATGTATCACAACGTCATAACCGGTCCTGCCGGCCATGAGTTTGGCGTCCACGATTTCCGTGGTGTCGTAGATGTCATAATTGACCTTGATGCCGTACTCCCGCTCAAAATCGGCGATGGTGGTCGGGCCGATATAATCCGCCCAGTTGTACATATTGACAATTTTTTCTTCTTCCGCAGACAGGGTACAGGGAAGCGTAAAGAGCATCAGTAACGCTATGATTCCTCCGACGACTGTCAATCCACGGGCCATTATTATTTTGTCATCCGGTTACATCGAGTCCAGGCCACGCTTGAGCAGGCAGTTGGCGATGATCAGGCGCTGAATTTCACTCGGTCCTTCCCAGATCCGATCAACGCGCAATTCCCGGAAAAATCTTTCCGCGACATTCTCGCGCATGTAACCGCGCCCACCGAACACCTGCAAGGCGCGATCGGCAACCCGGTTAGCCATCTCGGAAGCATAGAGCTTGGCCATGGAGCAACGGGCATGGAGCGCGCTCAGGTCCTCACCCCGATCATGGGCCTGGGCCGCTTCGAAAGTCATCAGCCTGGCAGCCCAGAGTTCGGCAACGCTATCAGCCAGCATGAATTTGATCGCCTGTTTGTCCGCCAGGGCCTCATCCCGGATACGGCGGTTTTTGGCGAATTCCGTTGCCTCCTCAATTAACCGCGCCGCCGCGCCGCAGCAACGCGCTGCGATCATCATACGTTCATGCCGAAACCAGCTACGCGTATATTCCATGCCCTCTCCAGCCGCGCCGATCCGGTTCTTCCCGGGTACAAAAACGTCGTGATAATGAAATGTCGGGTGGTGCGCGGCATAAGTATGGCTGAACCTGGGGTTGTCCGTCATTTCAACTCCGGGGGAATCAATGTCCATAAAGAACAAGGCATGTTCACCATTCTCCAACCTGGCCTGGAGAAAAAAATAATCCGCGTGGTTGGCGCTGGTAACGTAGCGTTTTTCACCGTTGATCCGGTAGCCACCGTCACAACGGGTCGCCAGGGTATCGATTACCTCCCAGGAACCGGATTCGGCTTCGGTGATGGCATAACACTCCTTCCGGGAGCCGTCCACCAGGGGCAGTACATAGGCGTTAATCTGCTCCTCGTTACAGGCTGCAAACATCCACTGCTGGGCCTCGGAAAAACACCAGCATAAGGCATTGGTCACGCGCCCCAGTTGTTCCCATACCGCAACCTGTTCGGTCATACCAAGTTCCAGCCCGCCGTAGCGTTCAGGGACGTCCATCCTGCTGAAACCGAGTTCAATGGCAAGTTGACCGTGGCGCCGGCTTATTTCCGCGGGGATAATGCCGTTGTTGAATTCCGCCTCCAGTTCCCAGGGCTGTAATTCCTGTTCGGCAAAACTGCGGGCTTTGGCCTGCCATTCCAGCGTATTTTTATCCAGTGATATTTCCATAGATTTAATGCCGGGTCGGCAAGCAGGTGATAATGCCCGGGCCGGACTTTCATCTGCCAAAACCAGACAGTTGATCAATAATCAACCTTGTTTCAACAGCGAATATCCGGCTGACACCCGTTAATATATTAGGTTAGAATGTTATAGGGGTCAAAACCCTTTTCTTTTACGCAGAACAGGGCAACCGCATACTTTTGCTATATTTGGGGTCAGAGTAAAAATACAGTCACTGGCAGGCGTTACCAGTTCAATCTTCAGTATTTTTACTCTGACCCCAAATATGACCGGACAGATTTACACCTGCTCTCTTTCCCCAGAATTTGGTTAACGATATTTTGGTCAGTACATTAAAAAAAACGGCATTACATGACCTGCACGTAATACATGGCGCCAGGTTTGTTGACTTTGCCGGTTATGACATGCCGGTACAGTATCACAAGGGGATCAGGGCGGAACATCTCCATACCCGCAGCGCCGCCGGTTTGTTTGATGTCTCCCACATGGGGCAACTGCGCCTGTCCGGTAAAAATATCGAATGTGCATTGGAACGGCTGGTAACCGGCGACATCACCGCCTTAAAACCGTTCCGGCAATGCTATACGCTGCTTACCAATCAACGGGGCGGCATCATTGATGACCTGATGTTGACAAGAACACCGGATTACCTGTTCGTTGTCGTCAATGCCGCCTGTAAAGAATCGGATTATGTGTATTTGCAGGAGTCCCTGGGACCACCCAGCCGGGCGGAATTGCTGAGCGATCGGGCCTTACTCGCGCTGCAGGGGCCGGAAGCGGTGAACGTATTAGGTAACTTACATCCTGAGTGCAAAAAGCTGCCATTTTTATCTGCCCGTGAGATTAAGCTTGACGGCATACCTTGTTTGATTAATCGATGTGGTTACACCGGTGAGGATGGTTTTGAAATCTCTGTCCTTTCCAAAGATGCCAGGCAGTTGGCCGAATTATTATTGGAAGATCAGGCCGTGGAGCTTATCGGGTTAGGCGCCAGGGATTCATTGCGGCTTGAAGCGGGCCTGTGTCTTTACGGTCACGACATCGATGAAGGAACGACCCCGGTCGAAGCGGGTCTAACTTGGGTGATTGCTAAAAAATACCGAGACGGCGCCGCCCAGGCATTGTTTCCCGGGGCGAATAACATTTTCCGGCAACTGCAAACAGGAACCGGTTTGATAAGACGCGGTTTCCAGGTACCAGGTAAAATACCCGTGCGGGAAGGAGCCATTATATTGAATCAAGAGAAACAGGGTATCGGCAGGATAACCAGCGGTGGTTTTGGCCCCAGCGTCGGCCATCCCGTCGCCATGGGTTATATCGAAAAGGCTTATGCGGATCCGGACACTGAATTACAGGTGGAAATTCGTCAACGATTTCATCCTGTCCGGGTGGTGAAACTACCGTTTGTAAAACATCGTTATTATCAATCATGAACGCGTTGGAACAACTCGAAATGCGCGGCGGTTTCACCCGCCGCCACATCGGTCCGGACAGGCATCAAATCCGCGCCATGGTGTCTTACCTGGGCCTGGATGAACTGGAAGGGATTATCGACAGGGCCGTCCCTGAATCCATTATTTCAAGTCAACCCCTTTCCCTGACCAAGACCATCAGCGAACGCGAGGTCAGCATACGACTGCGCAGGATGCGGAGAAGAAATCGTGTTTTTATCTCCATGATCGGCATGGGTTATCACGACACTATCATGCCTGCCGTCATCAAGCGCAACGTATTGGAGAATCCGGCCTGGTATACCGCCTACACGCCGTACCAGGCTGAAATCAGCCAGGGCCGGTTGGAGGCGTTACTGAATTTCCAGCAGATGATTACGGATTTAACCGGTATGGAAATCGCCAATGCCTCCATGCTCGACGAAGCCACGGCAGCGGCCGAAGGCATGAGCATGGCAAAACGTGTCGGCAGAAAAAACAGCAGCCTGTTTTTCATTGACCGGGATTGCCATCCGCAAACCATCGCGGTCGTGCAGACGCGGGCAAACTATTTCGGCTATCAGACTATTGTCGGCGACCCCTTTACCGATCTGGAAGATAGTGATGTATTCGGTGTGCTCATCCAGTATCCCGGCAGCAGCGGCGAGGTAAAAGATATACGGGGGCCAATCGAGCAGGCCCATCGACAGGAAGCTATCGTCACGGTTGCAGCGGATATTCTTGCCCTGGTGCTGTTGACGTCTCCCGGTGAAATGGGCGCGGATATCGTAGTGGGCAACTCGCAACGCTTCGGAGTGCCGATGGGTTACGGTGGCCCTCATGCGGCGTTTTTCGCCTCCAGGGATAAATTCGTCCGGTCCATGCCCGGGCGTATCATCGGTGTATCCGTCGATAACCAGGGTCATAAGGCATTGCGAATGGCCTTACAGACCCGTGAACAGCATATCCGCCGGGAAAAGGCCACCAGCAATATCTGTACGTCTCAGGTGCTGCCTGCAGTGATCGCAGGCTTTTACGCCATTTATTACGGACCGAAAGAGTTGCGACTGATCGCAGAACGGGTACATCGTCTGGCACAGGTACTGGCCGCCGGTTTGACCATGCTCGGGTTTGAAGTCGTCAACAGGCAGTATTTCGATACGATAAAGGTATGCGTCCCCAGCCGGGCGCGGCGCATTGCCGCCAAGGCCAGGGAAGCGCAAATCAACCTGTGGGTCTATGACGCGGACTGCCTGGGAATAGCATTGGATGAAACGACGACCCGGGAAGAGTTGGTAAGTTTATGGGAAGTGTTCGCAACGGCTGCCGGGCAAAGGCCGGACATCAATGCGCTGGATGCTTCTGTGGACGAATGTATCACGGCTCAATTGTTACGTACTGACGAGATACTGCAGCATCCCGTATTCGAGTTGTACCATAGCGAAACCGAAATGATGCGCTACATGCGCTGGCTGGCGCGCCGTGATATTTCACTCGATCGCGCCATGATACCGCTGGGTTCATGCACCATGAAGCTGAATGCGGCGACGGAACTGGAAGCCCTGTCATACCGGGATTTCAATGCCATACATCCATTTGCGCCGCTGGACCAGGCGCAAGGCTATTTGCAGTTGTTTGAAGAATTTGAGGACATGCTTTGCGACCTCACCGGGTTCGATGCCTTTTCACTACAACCCAATGCCGGTTCCCAGGGGGAGTACACGGGTTTGCTGGTAATCCGCAAATATCAGGAGGTTCAGGGACAGGGACAACGCGATGTCTGTCTGATCCCGGCGTCGGCCCACGGCACGAATCCCGCCAGCGCGGTCATGGCCGGCCTGAGGGTCGTGGTGGTTGCCTGTGACAATGAGGGTAACGTTGACAGGGATGATTTACAGGTTAAGGTCAAACAGCATTCGGCGCGCCTGTCCGCCCTGATGATCACCTATCCGTCCACGCATGGCGTTTATGAAGCGGCGTTTCATGACATCTGCGCGCTGGTGCATGGGCACGGCGGCCAGGTTTACCTGGACGGCGCCAACATGAATGCCCTGGTCGGTATTGCCCGTCCGGCGGAAATGGGCGCCGACGTGATGCACATTAATCTGCACAAGACCTTTGCCATCCCCCATGGCGGTGGCGGGCCGGGCATGGGACCCATAGGCGTGAAAGTGCACCTTGCTCCTTACCTTCCCGGTCACCCGCTGGTGGAAGGTGTCAACCCGGCAGCGGGTAAATACGGCACCGTCGGTACGGTTTCGGCCGCACCCTGGGGCTCAGCCAGCATCCTGACTGTTTCCTGGGCTTATATCGCCATGATGGGGGCGAATGGTTTACGCCGGGCGACGCTGGTTGCCATTCTGAGCGCCAATTACATCGCCGCACGGTTACGCGGGCATTACCCGATACTGTATACGGGCAGGAACGGCATGGTTGCCCACGAGTGTATTCTCGACCTGCGGCCCATCAAGCAAAGCTGCAACATTACCGTGGATGACATTGCCAAACGTCTGGTGGATTATGGTTTTCACGCACCCACCATGTCTTTCCCGGTCGCCGACACCCTGATGATCGAACCGACGGAAAGTGAAAACAAACGGGAACTGGACCGCTTCTGTGACGCCATGATATCCATACGCAGGGAAATCGAATTGATCGAACAAGGTGAATGGAACGAGGAAAACAATCCGTTAAAAAATGCGCCCCATACACACCGGCTGCTGTTGGAACCTGATTGGACGATGCCTTACAGTAAACAGGAAGCGTTCTATCCGGTGGACACCATCAGGGATGATAAGTATTGGCCCCCGGTGGGCCGGGTGGACAACCTGCATGGAGACAGGAATTTAATTTGCAGTTGCCCGCCGCTGGAAGAATATTAAACAACGCAATAGAACAGGGGGCAGATTTAAATCTGTTCTATTGTCGACATCCTCAATACCAGCCTGACCATCCTGACAGGATTGCAACATTAAGTATTGTGTCCCCAGAATTCCTTAAAAAAATTCAAACTCATGACAAGTAAAGTGATATATACTCACCTGTAAATTAATTTACGTTTAAAATTACAGACCAGAATAATTGAGTTGAATATCAACAAGGTGTATTGAAGTCTACCAGACCCGATCTAATTGATCTCTGAAAAGCCACGGAAAACATTATGAGAGGCTTACCTGTTGCTGGAATACAACCCGGTATTTTGCGTTGGGCGCGAGAAACCGCTGGTTATACGCTATCCGATACAGCAGCAAAAATAAAGCGTTCCGCTGAGGAGTTAAGTGCCTGGGAAACGGGTACTCAAGCTCCTACCTATCCGCAACTCGAAAAACTGGCCTATGAGATCTATAAAAGACCTATTGCCATTTTTTTCCTGCCGAAACCACCAGAAGAGTCAACTCCCAAACAGGAATTCAGAACCTTGCCGGATGCTGAACTGGACAATCTTATCCCTGATACCCGTTTCAAGATCCGCAAAGCGCATGCATATCAGATTTCACTGCGAGAAGTATTTGAAAATGTTAATCCGTCAGAGCGCAAAATCTGGCAACGAATGTCACTTGTTTATAGCAACAATCCACTAGACGTTGCTAGACAGGCGCAAAAGATAAGAGAGCACATTGGCATTACCATAAGTGAGCAATCGAAATGGAAGGATGTGGATGCTGCGCTGAAAAGCTGGCGTTACGCCATTGAGGATAATGGTGTTTTTATTTTCAAAGACACTTTGAAGCAAGGGGAAATATCAGGATTTTGCCTGACCGACGCGCATTTCCCGCTTATCTACATTAACAACAGCACACCCAAAACTAGGCAAGTTTTCAGTCTTGCACATGAATTGGCACACCTGTTGATGGACGCTAACGGTATGAGCAAACTAGGCGATCCGTCCTACATTGATAAATTGCCGGATGACCGGCGCAGATTAGAGCAATTCTGTAATGCCATAGCCGCTGAAGTGCTCATCCCTACCGATGATTTTCAGGAACAAAGCAAGCAACTCCTGGCCAATGTTGAAAACATCAGCGACAGTGAAATAGAAAATCTATCACATCGATATCAAGTTAGCCGGGAAGCTATTTTGCGCCGTTTTCTTAATCAGGGTCGAGTCAGTGCTGATTTTTATAAAGAAAAAGCCAGACTTTGGATAGAACAACAAAAGCCGAAGAATAATGACAGTAAAAGAGTAGGAAATTGGTATAACACAACAAATATGTATTTCAGCCCACGTTTTGTCCGGGAGGTGATCAGCCAACATTATAATCAGAGGATTTCCCTGGAGCAGGCCGTAGATTTATTGGGTATCAACACTAAAAATTTTGACGGCCTGGAGCAAAAGATACTACAAGGAACGAGTGCATGATCTATGTGTTTGATACAAGTTCACTAAGCAATCTGAAACACTTTTATCCGGATATTTTTGGTTCTGTTTGGGAGGGGTTAGAGCAACTCATAACGGGAGGAAGGCTAATTTCTACTCGTGAAGTATGGAATGAATTAAAACGCGGTAATCCAGAGCAACATGTAAATAGATGGTTGAAGGACCGCAAACATATTTTTAAGGTGCCGGTGAATGAGGAGTTACAGTTTGTCACCAAAATTTTCGATGTTCAACGCTTCCAGAATTTGATCGGGAAAAAGCAGACACTTAAAGGCACACCAGTAGCCGACCCTTTTGTAATTTCCCTTGCTAAATTCGCCGAAGGGACAGTGGTAACTGAAGAGAAATTCAAAGAAAACGCTGCCAAAATTCCCAATGTTTGTGAGTATTTTGATATTCCCTGCATAAATCTTGAGCAATTTATGCAGCAGCAAGGCTGGAATTTTTAACTGCATGGGGGAGGTCAGGGTCAGGTCTTTGATTTATGCCAGACCTTTTTTCAGCTTTAAGGGTTGACACCCAAAATCAAAGACCTGACCCCATCCGCTGCATCCGCTGACAATGTACTCTTGACAAATCTAAAATTTAAAATTAGATTTGTCAGATGTATAAAAAACGTCAACTGATCAAATCGCTCAAACTCGCTTTATCGCAGTTTCCCGCGGTTTTGCTGACAGGCCCCCGGCAATCCGGCAAAACTACTTTTTTGACGACTGAGCTAGGCAAAAAATACCACTATGCCTCATTCGACGATCCGCTGAACCGGAGTTTCGCCATTCAGGATCCAAATGGTTTCCTGGATCAATTTGGAGGCAGTCCCGTCATCCTGGATGAAATTCAATATGTTCCGGAGCTTATGAGCTACCTGAAGCTGCGAATCGATAATAATCGAAATGTTTACGGGCAGTGGATATTGACCGGATCGCAGCAGTTTGTCCTGATGCAGAACGTGAATGAATCGCTGGCAGGGCGGATTGCTCTGTTGGAACTTCTGCCGTTCAGTCTCATGGAATTGGAATGCGACGGAGATGAATTGCCCCGATACGTCTGGTCGGGGGGGTACCCGGAGCCGGCGCTGGAACCGGAAAAGCGGGATCTCTGGATGAGTTCCTATATTCGAACCTATATAGAACGGGATATACGGTTACTACAGAATATCCGGGATATTCGCGCGTTTGACGCTTTTATAGCCCTCTGCGCGGCCGGACATGGGCAGGTGTTCAACAAGGCGACCCTGGCGCGCAGCAGCGGTGTTT
The DNA here is from genome assembly GCA_965248145.1 of Gammaproteobacteria bacterium. Lineage (GTDB taxonomy): Bacteria > Pseudomonadota > Gammaproteobacteria > Eutrophobiales > Eutrophobiaceae > JAAXHV01. The sequence continues at coordinate 3,678,889 of OZ252091.1, forward strand.
CAGAACCCACCGTTAAATCCTGGGCCGGTTTGTTGAGCGCATCTTACGTCTGTCATTTTCTGCCGCCTTATTTCAAGAATTACGGCAAGCGGGTTATCAAGACGCCGAAACTCTATTTCATTGATTCCGGGTTGGCTTGCGCGTTAACCCGACAACCTGACGGCGCCGCCGCCGTCGCCGGGCAAATGGGCGGCAGTTTCCTTGAGGGCCTGATCGTCAGTGAAGCGGTAAAAGTATTTGCCGGACAAGGTAAGGTTCCTGAGCTTTATTTCTGGCGTTCGCATGATGGGCTGGAGGTGGATTTAATCATTCGAGCAAACGGATATTTGTATCCCATTGAAATCAAGTTGACCGCCACACCCACGCTAAAGCACCTGGAACCATTGGACCGGTTCAAGGCATTGGCAAAAAAGGACGCCGCCGAAACCGGCTTGCTGGTTTGCCGCGTAGCAAGACAAACAACAATGCCAAATAACAATATCGCGCTTCCATGGCAGCATTTTTCCCGGTGGCTGTCGAATTTGATAGAACAAGACAGGCCTGACGGATGGGGTCAGGTCTTTGATTTTTGATATCAAAAATCAAAGACCTGACCCCATCCGTTACAGCAACCGGATTAATTCGACGTTGGCTCCCGGTCAGATAACGGGATTTCTTCTTGCAGAGCCACGGCGAGGTCGTATATCTCATTTCTGCTTCTTCCGGACAGTTCGGTTGCTATCTGCACACTTTGTTTCAAGGTCAGGGATTTAAGTAGCGTGCTTAACATAGCTGTTAAATCAGACTGGTCTGTTTGTTCATCCACAGCGCCGGCAATAATGACGACGAATTCACCGCGACCCTGGTCAACATCACTATTCAGCCATTCGGTTAACCCGCTGAGGGTTCCATGACGGATGGTTTCGAACTTTTTTGTCAACTCCCGGGCGATAGTCGCTTCTCTTTCCCCGCCGAAGATCGATACTGCGTCATTTAAAAACGCCTTTATCCGGTGGGGCGCTTCATAAAACACCAGGGTGCGACTTTCGCCAGCCAGCGTTTGCAGGTATTTTTGTCGAGCTGCTGTTTTTCCCGGGACAAACCCCTCGAACAGGAACTTGCCGGGCGGGATACCGGCGACTGACAAGGCCGCAATCAGCGCCGTCGGGCCGGGAATGGGAGATACGGGGATATTCTCGGCGTGGGCCTGTTTAACCAGCTTGAAACCCGGGTCGCTTATCAGCGGAGTCCCGGCATCGACAACCAGGGCAACGTTGCAGCCCGAAGCGAGCCGGGTAATTATCTTCGGCGTCATCCTTTCCTCATTATTTACATGGTAGGAGAGCAATGAGGCATCAATACCCAGCTTATTTAATAACTTGCGACTGTGGCGGGTATCTTCGGCAAGGATCAGGTCGACCGTTGCAAGGATTGTCTCCGCGCGCCGGCTTATATCATCCAGGTTGCCGATAGGCGTTGCGACTATGTATAAAGTGCCTGGTTTGTCCATCGCGCTGAACTCCGCTTTTTTAGTACTGGTCATATAACAATAAACTTATACAATAAGCTAATGCGAAATCCAGTCAAATTCCTGTTCATAATTGCACTGCTGCCGGCCTGTACAACACAGGTGCAGAAACCTGTCGAACCCGATGACCCTGAAATACGGGTTGACCAGGAGGCCGATGCCACCGCGTTAAAGACACTATTGCAAGCTGAGCGCCAATTACAGGACAATCAACCCGAAAAAATGCTGGCGCTACTGTTGCCGGATTATCCGGACAATGTCTCGGCCTCTCTCCATGCACGGCGGCATCGATTGAGGGCGCTCGCATACCGGCAACTATTGGACTTCATCAAAGCGGTTGAGGAACGTCTCAAGTATAACGGCTATTTAAACCAGGCCGCCGACGTACAGGCCAATACAACGAAAATCTGGGAGGCTTTAAACCGGGTTGAAAAAGACACCCTGCGGCAACTTCACCAATCGAACCCAAACGCCTTGTCCGGCTGGCTGGAGCTTGCGCTTATCAACCGGACTTTGCCGGCTGACCCTGCGGCATTAAGCAAAGCGTTGGCAACCTGGCAGGAGAAATATCCATCGCATCCGGCCAACTCCACCATAACCGGACAAATACTGGACGATAGCCGACGGTTCAACGTACAAGCCCGGCAAGTGGCCCTGTTGCTCCCGTTCCGCGGGGGCTACGGGAAAGCTTCCGCGGCGATCAGGGACGGCTTTATTACCGCCTGGTATCACTCGGATAAATTCAAACCGCTTATTAAAATCTACGATGCAAACTCATTAAATATTGAGCAAGTATACTTGCAGGCCATCGAAGAAGGCGCGGATTTCATCGTTGGACCGTTGGAAAAACAGGCAATAAAAAAATTGTCCGCATCGACCGACCTGCCCGTGTCCACGCTGGCCTTGAACCAGGTCCGGGCCGTAGCCGAGGCGACAGCCGACAATAACGGGAATATCTACCCGGACCTGATGCAGTTTGGATTGCCCCCGGAAGACGAGGCCCGGCAAATTGCAGAAAAGGCTTATGCCGACGGATCAGACAAAGCCCTGGTCATCATACCAAATGACAATTGGGGACAACGGTTGCACGCTGCCTTCCGGGAGACCTGGCTGGCACTGGGTGGAAGGATACTGGAAACAGTTGCTTACGACCCCCGCGGCAAAGATTATTCCCCCCCGGTCGAAGAATTGCTGAATATCGACAGCAGTGAATTTCGAGCGGAGCAGTTACGGCGGAAGGTGAACAGAAGACTGGAAGATGAAGCACGTCGGCGGCGGGACGTGGATATGATTTTTATGGCGGGGGCACCAATTGCCGCACGTCAACTCATCCCGCAATTTCGCTTCCACCAGGCTGAGCAGATCCCCGTGTACGCTACCTCGCATATCTTTACCGGCAATGTAAATCCACAGGCTGATCTGGATATGAACGGCGTTATGTTTACTGATATGCCCTGGATTTTATTCCCGGGTGGTATAAGATCATCGATACACTCCGTAATTAACATTAATTTTCAAGCGGATGAATCCGCCAACCAGCGGTTATATGCGTTGGGAGTGGATGCATTTCGACTTATCCCGCACCTTCCCCGCCTGGCGTTTGAGGACAATGCCGTTTTCAGCGGGGAAACGGGGCAACTCAGCATGTCCGGGGACGGAAGGATCATCAGAAAACTGTCCTGGGGGAAAATCATTGACGGCAAACCGGAGTTACTTGACAAGGATGACAACAAACAATTCACGAACTAAAGTAGGCAGGACCGGCGAGGATCTGGCATTGCAGTATTTACAAAAACAGAACCTGACTTTGGTCAGACGAAATTTTCGCTCCAGGTTCGGTGAAATTGATTTGATCATGCGGGATAAAAACACCATTATATTTATAGAAGTCAGGTCAAGAAAAAATAACTTTTTTTTGGACCCGATAGAAACCATAGACTACTCAAAAAGGAATAAAATCATCAAAACCAGTCAGATTTTTATGCAGAATACGTCTTCTTCAAACCATTTTGACTGGCGTTTTGACGTCATCACGTTGACGGGAAGAGGTCATAATATGAAAATCGAGTGGATCAAAGCCGCATTCTAGTTTTTAGTTGTTAGTTTCTGGTTTCTAACAACTAAAAACTAACAACCAAAAACTAGCATCTAACAACTGAAAACTAACATTGATGGATTTGCTTCAACGTATTAGAGATAATTTTGCCGAGAGCATCCGGGTAAAGACGGAGGCCTGTGAACGTCTCGCCCCCTTAATCATCTCTGCGGCTGAATTAATGACAGCCTGTTTGCTGACCGGTAATAAAATACTCAGTTGCGGCAACGGCGGGTCGGCTGCGGACTCACAACATTTTGTCGCCGAAATGGTCAATCGTTTTGAAATGGAACGACCGGGTTTGCCGGCCATCGCGTTAACCACGAACTCGTCCGTATTAACCTCGATTGCCAATGATTACCAATACGCTGATATTTTCTCCAGGCAGGTCCGTGCGCTGGGGCAACCGGATGACACCTTGCTTGTGCTGAGCACCAGTGGGGAATCCCATAATATTATTCATGCAATAGATGCCGCCCATGACAAAGGCATACACGTCATAGCCCTGACCGGCCGTGAGGGAGGACGGGTTGCCGATATGCTGCTGGAGCCTGATATTGAACTTCGAGTGCCTTCACACTCGACGGCCAGGGTCCAGGAGGTGCACCTGATGATTATCCATTCACTTTGTGACTTGATCGACCAAAAACTACTCGGAGTAGAAACATGAAAACACCACTAACCCTGATATGCGTCCTGTATTTAACCTTGCTTATGTTACAAGGTTGCGCCCCGATTGTAATCACCGGAGCCACGACAGCCGTCACGACCATAGCATCGGACCGGAGAACAACCGGCACTGTGATCGAAGACGAAGCCATCGAGCTTAAGTCAGGACTGGCGCTGTCGGGGGAAAAAGAACTGAACAAACGGGTTCATATCAACGTTACCAGTTATAACACCTCGGTTCTGGTCAGCGGCGAAGCGCCGACGGAAGAGGACCGGCAAGCCGTGATTGACCTCGTAAAAACCGTTGAGAAGGTGTCCAACGTATACGATGAAATCACTATTGCGGCGCCCAGTTCCCTGCTCTCCCGCAGTGCAGACTCGGTGATCACCGGCAAGGTCAAAGCCAAATTCGTAGCGGAAAAAGATCTGAGCAGCTTCCATGTAAAAGTCGTGACCGAGAATGGCGTCACCTACCTGATGGGGCTGGTTTCCCGGGAGGAAGGCGATAAGGCAACGGAAATTGCCAGACAGACCGGTGGCGTACAAAAAGTAGTCAAGCTGTTTGAGTACAGGGAACCGGAGAAAGAAATGGAAACAGAGCAACCACCTGCTGCTGAAGACGCATCAATGGAGTAGACCCGGAGTTCTGGGCACCGGAGTTCTGGCGAGTTCTGGGGACACCGAGTTCTGGGGACACAAAACTTAATTCGAGAAGTTCCCCAGAACTACCAGAGCTACAGTGTGGAATTAAGTATTGTGTCCCCAGAACTCCCCCAGAACTACCAGAGCTACAGTGTGGAATTAAGTATTGTGTCCCCAGAACTCCCACAAGAACTCCGTTCCCCAGAACTACCAGAGCTACAGTGTGGAATTAAGTATTGTGTCCCCAGAACTCCCCAGAATTAAGTATTGTGTCCCCAGAACTCCCAGAACTCCGAGAAGTTCCCCAGAACTACCAGAGCTACAGTGTGGAATTAAGTATTGTGTCCCCAGAACTCGAAGTATTGTGTCCCCAGAACTCCGTCCCCACAGAACTCCGCAGTGTGGAATTAAGTATTGTGTCCCCAGAACTCCGCAGTGTGGAATTAAGTATTGTGTCCCCAGAACTCCAAAGTATTGTGTCCCCAGAACTCCAGAATTCCGAACTCCGGAATAACGGGGAATGTTAGAGGTTCCTACTTGGCCCGCATGTCGCGTTCGGACTCAGATATGCTGGTCTGAAATGCGTCACGTTCAAACAGTGATTCAGCATATTTGTGTATTGCCGCGGCGCCGGCGGGCAACTTGATGCCATAAGTTTCCAATCGCCATAACAGCGGCGCCAGGCAACAGTCCGCCAAGGTATATTCTTCAGACATAAAATAAGGTAATTGAGAAAACGTCGGCGCAATTGCGGTCAGGTTGTCATGCAGGCTCTTCCTGGCGCCTGCCGCGGCAATATCATTGTCACTATCCAGGTCATTGACCAAGGCATAGAGATCCTGGGTAATGCGAAACCTCAATTGCCTGTTAGCGGCGCGGGATACCGGGTCAACAGGCAATAACGGCGGGTGGGGAAAACGCTCATCCAGGTATTCCATGATGGTGCGTGCGTCATACAATACAAGATCGCGATCAACCAGGGTTGGAACCGTATTATATGGATTTAAATCCGCCAGTTCCTGGGGATGGGTATCGTCACGGACATAATTGACTACTGCATTGACATCTTTTTCCGCTAATACTATGCGGACAGAATGTCCCATCGGACCGGTTGAGTCAGAATACAGGATCATGACCGAACCCCTGTTGTCCAGGCTTACCATTTTCGTCTGCTGCCGATTAACATACTCAATGTACATCCCGCCAGTACTCTCGCTTCAGCAGGTAGACGATGACTAACAGCACCAGGAGATAGGCGATAGCCCAGCCGCCAACGGTATTGCGTTTAAGCTTAATGGGCTCTCCCAGGTAAACCATAAAATTCACCAGGTCACGAACTGTCTGCTCATATTCCTCATCCTGGTATACTTCCGGCTTGTAAGCCACTTCGGTCACGACTTCAAGATAGTCGATCACCCTGCTTACCTTACCGTCCCGATGAACTACTTCCTTATACACGGGTTCCTGCCAACCCTGTAACTGCCAAAGCACATGGGGCATGGCTGTATCTTCAAAAGCAAGATTATTCACGCCGTTCGGACGGGACGAATCACGATAAAACGTCATTAAATAAGTGTACAACCAGTTCGCGCCGCGGGAACGAGCGGTTACGGACAGGTCAGGGGGAGTCACGCCGAAATACTTCTCCGCCTCCAGTCTGTTCAAGGCAACCACCATGGTATCGCCCATCCTGTGCGTACCGAACATAAGATTTTCCTTCATGACGGTTTCGCTTATGTGCAGGTCGCGGCCCAACCGGTTATAGCGCATAAACGCGGCCGAATGGCAACTGAGGCAATAGTTTACGAAGGTGCGGGCGCCACGCTGTAATGATTTTTTATCGGACAGGTCAACGTCAACATGCTGCATATATCCATTACCGCCGGCCGACCAGCATGGGCTTGTCAGCAGCAGTAATGTAATGAAATATATTGCGCGTTTTATCATGTCACCCTGTCCGGTACGGGTTTATCATTATCGGAGCTGGTATAAAACGGCATCAACAGGAAAAACAGAAAATAAATCACCGTAAAAAATCTTGCCCACCACGTGTAGGCCGATGTGGCGACCTGCAGGCCCAGCCAGCCAAGCACGACAAAACTGACGGTAAACAAAGCCAGGGCAGTCTTGTATTTCGTCCCTCTGTAACGTATGGATTTTACCGGACTCCGGTCCAGCCAGGGCAGAAAACAAAACAGCAGCGTGGCGGCGCCCATGGCGACAACACCGCCGAATTGGCTCGGAATCGCCCGCAAAATGGCGTAAAACGGCGTGAAATACCAGACCGGAGCAATATGTTCCGGTGTTTTTAACGGGTCGGCGGGAATAAAATTATTCGCTTCAAGAAAATAGCCGCCCGCTTCAGGGGTAAAAAACAGGACCGCACAAAAAATGATCAAAAAGACCACGACGCCGACAATATCCTTGACGGTGTAGTAAGGATGAAAAGGGATCCCGTCCAATGGGATACCATTGGCATCCTTGTAATCCTTTATTTCAATTCCATCAGGATTATTGGAGCCGACCTCATGCAGGGCAATCAGGTGCGCGCCCACCAGGCCACACAGCACCAGTGGAAAAGCAATGACGTGCAAGGAGAAAAATCGATTCAGGGTCACGTCGGACACGACAAAATCACCCCGTATCCATAAGGCGAGTTCATCTCCGACTACCGGCAAGGCGCCGAACAATGAAATGATTACCTGGGCGCCCCAGTAAGACATCTGTCCCCAGGGCAGTAAATAACCAAAAAACGCTTCGCCCATCAGGGTAAAGTAAATCAGCATACCGATGATCCAAAGTAACTCCCGGGGCTTTTTATAAGAACCGTACAACAATGCCCGGTACATGTGCAGGTAGATCACAATAAAAAAAGCGGACGCGCCGGTCGAGTGCATATAACGTATCCACCAACCCCATTCCACGTCGCGCATGATGTACTCGACCGAGGCAAAAGCAAGCTCCGCGGACGGCTTGTAATTCATGGTCAACCATATTCCGGTAATAATCTGGATCACCAGGACGAACAGCGCCAGCGAACCGAAGAAATACCAGAAATTAAAATTTTTCGGGGCGTAATAGCGGGCCAGGTGATCATTCCACAGTTGCAGTAATGGAAACCGTGCGTCTACCCAGTCGCGCAACCGGGATAAGGACTTGACCAGCTTACTCATGACTGAACGGCGCTCGAATCATCGCCAATCAATACCCGGGTATCACTCAGGTACTGGTGCGGCGGCACTACCAGGTTGGCAGGCGCAGGCACTCCTTTGAAAACCCTGCCGGCCAGGTCAAACCGGCTGCCGTGGCAGGGGCAGAAAAACCCACCTTGCCAATCATCACCAAGCAGGTGGGCCTCCCCTTCTCCTTTTTTGGCATAAACGGGTGAACAGCCGAGATGGGTGCATATTCCCAATACGATCAAGTACTCGGCTCTTTGCGACCGGTACTCGTTTCGGGCATAAAATGGTTGTTGCCCGGCATTTGATTCCGGGTCCCTTACTACATCGTCCAGGCTACTGAGATCGGCTACGGCTTCATCACTACGTCGAAGGATCCAGACCGGTTTACCCCGCCATTTGACTATTTTTCGCTCCCCGACCTCCAGGTCGGTGATATCTACTTCAACCGGAGCGCCGATTGCCTTGGCGCGGGCGCTGGGGGTCAAAGTAGACACAAAAGGTACGGTAGTGGCCAGGGCGCCGGCGCCGCCTACGACGGTCGCGGTGTTGGTAAGAAAGCGCCGTCGCTCGTTATTGATTCCATCAACACCCATTATAATAAACCCTCAAAATCATCTTTACCTCTTATAACCGGGACAGATGCCAGCCCGCATATTGCACCAGTGGATGCGGGCTAGTACCGTTTCCATTTAATTATGATCGATTGGGTCATTCTGTTCGGATATTTGGGGTCAGAGTAAAAATACAGTTGGGTTGGCAGGTGGTGGTACTTTGTCATTAAGTATTTTTACTCTGACCCCAAATATCCAAATGGAAACGGTACTAGTATATCATGAGCAGGGTTATCCCGCATGAGGGGATTGAGTAATATCATGTTTCATGATACAAATATCTTTACAATCAATCGGTTAATCAATATGAAGGCCTATGAATAGCAGCCGAGCTTCGCGTTTACTGAAATTTGTTGCCCAATCCGTTATCGCGGGGCTGGCCGGCGCATTTATCCTGTTGTATTTGTTTCCAGGTTTATTGTCGGGAAATTCATCCCAGCCCGATAATGGCCTGGCAACAACCGATTCGCAGATCGGAGGCCAGGCAGGCGTCGTATCCTACAGTGAGGCGGTTGCCGCAGTCGCGCCGGCAGTGGTTAACGTCTATGCCACACAAATCCGGAGAGAAACAATTCACCCCCTGTTCCACGACCCATTGTTTCAACACTTTTTCGGTCGTCCGGTTCCAAAAGAACGGCGCGACAACAGTCTTGGCTCCGGGGTGATTATGGACAGTCAAGGCTATTTGCTCACCAACGCCCACGTCATCAACAATGCCGATGAAATTCTCATTACACTGCATGATGGCCGGCAAACGGCCGCAAAAATAGTGGGCATAGACGTGGAAACCGACCTCGCCGTATTACAGATAGAACTGGACAATCTGTCCGTTGCGCCAACCAGCGATTCGAGCCGGACAAAGGTGGGAGACGTTGTCCTGGCCATAGGGAATCCTTATGATTTCGGCCATACCGTAACTCAGGGTATTGTCAGCGCTACCGGTCGTAACAGGTTGGGCATCACAACGTTCGAGGAATTTATCCAGACCGACGCTGCCATCAATCCGGGTAATTCAGGCGGGGCGCTGGTTTCCGCAAGCGGAAAATTAATCGGGATCAATACGGCCATTATTTCCAGCAGCGGCGGCTCTCAAGGCCTCGGTTTTGCCATTCCTGTCAACCCGGCCCTGGGCGTCATGCGGCAAATTATTGAATATGGTTACGTAATACGCGGTTGGCTGGGTGTTGAAACACAGGTCGTTCCCCAGGATATCGCCGACGCGGCGGAACTGGATGAAGGCGGCATCCTGGTTGTGGCCGTATTCAGCGGCGGCCCGGCTGCGGAAGCAGGCATCAGACCCGGCGACATTATGATAAAAATCAACGACCAACCACTGTTCAATCCGCAACAAGGCATCAAGATGGTTTCACAGTTCGTGCCCGGGAGCAACATAGATATTGAAATCCTGCGCGGCTGGGAAAGAAAGACCTTGATGGCGCAATTAGCCGAACGTCCTGCACATATCCACTAACAGGGGTGAGCCGGAAATAGAAAAAGACACTTAACGTGTCTTTTTCCCGGCGAACGACACAACAAGGATGTTGTGGCCGGGGGTTATCAAAGCCGTTAAAGCCGCGCCATGGATGGCAGGAATGAATAGAAACAATGACCTCGGCGTGTCTTGTAAAGCCCATGCAAACCTGTCTCTGATGACTCTGTCTACTTCCCTGAGCGCAATTCGGCGGACCGGGCGTGGGCCGACAGTCCCTCACCCTGTGCCAACACTGTTGCAGTTCGTGCGAGTCCGGCGGCAGAGGCCCGGGTACACTCAATCAGCGATGAGCGTTTTTGGAAATCGTAAACCCCCAACGGAGATGAGAATCTTGCGGTTCTGCCCGTAGGCAGGACGTGATTCGGCCCTGCGCAGTAATCACCTAACACCTCTGCCGTAAAATGCCCCAGGAAGATTGCCCCGGCGTGTTTGATGCCCTCCAGGAACGTCTCGGGTTCACGCATGGCAAGTTCCAGGTGTTCCGGCGCCAACCGGTTTACAATATTACAGGCTTGTTCCAGGTTCTCGACACGGATCAACGCTCCGTTATTTTCCATCGCAACCCGGATAATATCGGCGCGTTCCATAAGCGCGATCTGCCGGTTCATACTGGCTTCAACCTTATCAACCAGTTCCGCGTCAGTCGTCACCAGAATAGCCCTGGCGTCTTCATCGTGTTCGGCCTGGGCAAACATATCCATGGCAACCCAGTCCGGATTTGCGCTCTCATCCGCGACGATCACCACCTCGGACGGTCCGGCGATCATATCTATGCCGACTACGCCAAAAACAAGACGCTTGGCTGTGGCCACGTAACGATTCCCCGGCCCGACGATCTTATCGACTGCAGGGACCGGACCGGCGCCGTATGCCAGGGCCGCTATCGCCTGTGCCCCACCGACGGAAAAGACCCGGTCGACACCCGCTACCGCCGCCGCGGCAAGGACAATGGGGTTTATTTCATTATTTACCGCGGGAACGACCATGATAATTTCCGCCACACCGGCAACTTTTGCCGGTATCGCGTTCATCAATACGGATGACGGATAGGCCGCCTTGCCTCCGGGCACGTAAATTCCCACCCTGTCAAGTGCCGTCACACGCTGGCCCAGAGTCGAACCGTCCCGGTCCCGGTAAGTCCAGGACCGGGCTTTTTGATGCACATGATATTCACGAATACGCTCAGCCGCGCTTTCCAGCGCCTGTCGAAAGTCCGGCGGGATTGCAGCCAGGGATTGTTGTAAAACCGCTTTGCTCACCTCAAGGTCGCCGGACTCCGCCGTGCGCTTATCAAACCGGTTGGTATATTCCAGCAGGGCCGCGACTCCATTATCCTTCACGTTTTTCAGGATTGCGGAGACAGTCGCTGTCAACTCCGGGTCCAGGGCGTCACTGGAGGACAACAGTTGTGAAAACCGGTCTTCAAACTGTAGATCCGAGCTGGTTAATCTATTGACCCGCATATCTCACCTGTGAGCGCGTAGCGCGCACCGGATTTTTACCGCCATTTGCGGGTTAGCCCGGATCATTGGGATATGACTTCGGCGAGACGTTTTATCAAAGGTTTGATTATCTCCTGCTTCATCTTCATGGATGCCTTGTTGACTATGAGACGCGAACTGATATCCGCGATCTTTTCAAGCGGGACCAATCCATTTGCCTTCAGGGTATTGCCCGTATTGACCAGGTCAACTATCCGGTCGGATAATCCCAGCACGGGAGCCAGCTCCATGGAACCATACAGCTTTATAAGCTCCACCTGTTGTCCCTTCTCGGCAAAATAGTTTCGGGTAGTCATGACATACTTGGTCGCTACGCGTAAACGCCCCCCCGTCTCAGCCGCGTCTTCCGGCCCTGCCAACATCATACGGCAACAGGCGATTTTCAGGTCTAACGGTTCATACAGGTTGTCGCTTTCACATTCCATTAAGACGTCTTTCCCGGCAATGCCAAGATCGGCGCCGCCATTCAAAACATAAGTAGGCACATCGGCCGCCCGAATGACAATCAGTTTCACCCCGGGGCGGTTAGTTTCGAAAATCAGTTTGCGCGACGCCCTCGGGTCGTCCAACGGACGAACGCCGGCTTGTTCCAATAAAGGCAGGGCCTCTTCAAGGATACGCCCCTTGGAAACCGCAATGGTAATTCTGTCGTTCATTTCCGATCTTTTTCTCATCGTCAAGATATTTGGGATATTTGGGGTCAGAGTAAAAATATTTTTATCAAGGCAGACGCTTTATGCTCGCACCAAGTTGCATCAGCTTTTCCTCAATAGTCTCATAACCCCGATCAATATGATAAACCTGCTCAACCAGAGTTTCTCCCTCTGCGACAAGGCCGGCCAATATAAGACTGGCCGACGCCCGTAAATCTTTTGCCGTGACGCTGCCGCCTGTCAACTTATCGACGCCATTTATCTTAACCTGGTTGCCCGCAAGCGTTAAATCAGCCCCCATACTTTGCAATTCCCACACATGCATAAAACGATTATTGAAAATATTTTCGGTAATCGTCGCGCTGCCCTCGGCAATACAGTTCATTGCGGTAAACTGCGCCTGCATATCCGTGGGGAAACCGGGAAAAGGGGTGGTATTTATATCAACTGCCCTGGGTCGCCGGCCGGATTCCATTTTCAGAGAAATCGTGTTTTCATCAACAACTATCTCCGCCCCTACCTCTTTTAACTTCGACAATACTGAATCCAGCAACGACGGCCTGGTATTTTTCAGCTTGATCTCGCCGCCGGTCATGGCCGCCGCGACCAGATAAGTCCCGGTTTCAATACGGTCCGGCAATATATTGTAACGGGCGCCATTGAGTTGGCTTACCCCCTCAATTTCAATCCTGCTCGTACCGGCGCCGGTAACTCTTGCCCCCATGCAGTTTAAACAATTCGCCAGGTCCGTTACTTCCGGCTCCCGCGCGGCGTTTTCAAGAACGGTGACTCCATCTGCCAGCGTAGCGGCCATCATCAGGTTTTCCGTACCGGTAACGGTAACCATGTCCAGGGCAATACGCGCGCCTTTCAGGCGCTTGGCGCTTGCCTTGATGTAACCATCTTCAACCTCAATGTCGGCGCCCATGGCGGACAACCCGTTCAGGTGGAGGTCAACCGGTCTTGAACCGATTGAACATCCGCCCGGCAGTGAGACCATGGCCTTTCCATAGCGGCTGAGTAACGGACCCAGAACCAGAATTGATGCGCGCATGGTTTTTACCAGTTGGTGTGGCGCATATAACCTGTTGATGTCCCTGTTGTTAACTTCGATATTCATGCGCTCATCAAGCATCAATTCCGAGCCCATCAGACCAAGTAATTCCATGGTCGTCGTAATATCGTGCAAATGAGGGATATTTCCGATGAGTACCGGCTCATCCGTCAGCAAGGTAGCTGCAAGTATAGGCAGCGCCGCATTTTTGGCGCCGGAGATCCTGATTTCTCCGCGTAAAGGGACCCCTCCCCGGATAGTCAATCTATCCACGGGCAATGTCGGAACGGGTTATAAAACACGAAGAGATTTTTTCTTTTCCCATTCTTCCGGCGTATGAGTCTGAATGGAGAGTGCGTGGATGTCCGTCCCCATCTTGTCACCCAGGGCCCGGTAAACCACCTGGTGCTGCTGAACCATGTTTTTGCCGGCAAACACATTGCTGACGATAATGGCCGTAAAATGAGTTCCGTCGCCATCCACTTCAACCTGGCTGTTCGGGACGCCGACTTCTATCAATTTTTTAATCTCTTCAACCTGCACGGGACACCTCAAGATGGTTTACTTGTAAATGGCGGTTTACTCGGTCAATGTCTGGACCAGATTCTTGTTTTTGTCCTCCAGTTTTTGTATTAATGACGCCAGACCATTATTACGGATCTCGGAGGCAAAAGACTTTCGATATGTCTCAACCAGACTTATCCCTTCAAAAGCAACGTTCACTATCTTCCAACTGCCGCCACTGATATGCATGGTGTAATTTACCGGGGTTGACTGGTCGCCGGACGCTGAACCAATCTTGGTTTTGACCATGACGATATTGGGCTTGGAGCCCGTCAGTGTTTCCAGGTAACTGACCTTCTCATCGCTAAACCCCAGCAACGCCTTTGCATAGGTACGCACAAGGAGGGTTTGAAATTCATGGGTAAATATGTTGCGCTGTTCTTCGGTAGCCTGACCCCAATGCTTGCCCAATATCCACTTGGACATATTCAAAAAATCAAAGATGGGGATGATCAGGTCATTAATCACGTCATACACTTTTTCCGGATGCGCATCCAGCAGTTCTCTTTCCGCGTCCAGGCGCTCAATCACATTATTGATCCTGGACAGGATGACGTCTTCCGGCGTACCTATGTCAGCCGAAGGCACCGCCATTGAAGACAAAGGCAACAGTAATATCATCAATAAACCAACTCGCCACTTCATGATTTTGCTTCTCCAATTTAAATGAATAAGTAGAGGGGGTCGGGTCTTGAATTTTGATTATCAGAAATCAGGTTCCGGAACGCTGTGGCTCCCTTAATCAAAATTCAAGACCCGACCCCCTTGCTCTATATTCTAAAGATAACCTGACTATAGAGAAAGGATTTATTTATCAAAAGTTCCCCAACTTCCATACATTTTTTCGCCAAATCCGATTTCGTCCGTGAAAACTGACTATTCCATATCAGAACGGCCGGAATATCAATATCAGCTTTGGCAGCAGGGTCAGAGCTGCCAGGAGGGCAATGAACATGGCCAGGGCGGTCAGTAATCCGAAATAGATGGTCGGGATGAAATTCGACATTACCAGGATTGAAAAACCGATGATGATTGTAATCGCCGTATAAAATACGGCCCGGCCTATGTTGGCATGGCAATAATAGAGCGTGGCCACATAGTCGGATTTGCCGGGATATTCTTCCCGGAATCGATAGATATAATGAATGCTGTTATCCACCGCGATGCCGATGGTGATGGCGGCAATGGTAATCGTCATCATATCCAGGGGAATATCCAGGATGCCCATCAGGCCCAGTATGATACCCGCGGCCAGGATATTCGGGACAATGCCGATGAGGGCCAGGGAAACAGACCTGAACAGCACCAGAAGCATCAGCGCAATGCCCAGCATCACGACCCCAAGGGTCTCAATCTGGGAGGTAAACAGACTTTGCAACATGTTGTTATATAACACCATCATGCCGCTGACCTGGTACTCATCCTCAGCCAATCCCAGTTTCGTGCGCAGGTCTGCGTCGATTTGTTCCAGGAACTGCTTGCGGCGCAAATCCGGCAGGGAATCCAGGATACGCATGTTGATGCGGGCTTCGTTGTTGGTAATGGAGATATATGGATCAAGCAGTTGCTCTTTTATCTCCTCCGGTAATTTCTTGTTGATGACCGCCAGTTCAAAGGCATCGAACTCCTCGCCCTGATTCAGGTCTTCGGCCAGGCGCAGGAGAGAAGCCAGTGACTGTACCTTGCCTACCTCCGGCAGGCTGTCCAGGTAGTCGTGGACCGCCTTGATGCGGTCGATCTTGTACGCAGTGAACCAGGCATCCGCCGGGTCCGCGGGTTCTTCCTCGAAGCCGCCAAACAACGCGTCCAGGTCGTCGAATTCATCATCTCCTTCCAACGGCTCTTCTTCTTCCCCGTACTCCTTGACGGGGTCGAATTTCAGGATGACGTCCAGGGGCGCGGTACCGCCCAGTTCATTATCGATCAATTTCAAGCCCTGATGTATTTCCGTAGTGTCGCTGAAGTAATTGACAAAGCTGTTCTCGACTTTCAGCCTGGATACGCCGTAAAGACTGAGGCAGGCCAGCAGCAGCGCGATCACAACCACGCCGTTACCAAATTTTTCAGTGATCCTTGCCAGGGCTGCAGTAAACGACACTTCCTGCTTCCCGGGAGAGGAGATCTTTTTATCAAGGGACACGAGTAAGGTCGGAAATAACAGGAAAGAAGTCAGAAACGTCACCATAAGGCCCAGGGTCATCATCCAGCCGAAATCGATCACGGGCTTGATATCGCTGACCACCAGGGACCCGAATCCGATCATGGTGGTCAGCGCGGTATACAGGCAGGGCCAGACCATGCGCCTGACCGTACCGGATACCAGTTCCGTCTGGCTTTGGCCGGCAAAATCACGGCTCAATTGCCGGTAACGTACTATCAGGTGCACGTTCATCGACATGGTGAGAATGAGCATCAGCGAAATGAAATTGGACGATATCACCGTGACCGGCCAGCCGATGAGGCCCAGCAGTCCCATCATGATGACCACTGCGAATATGCAACTACACAGGGGCAGCAGGACAAAACGGGGTTGCCGGAAGATGATCGACAACATGATCACCAGGAAGGCAAACACGCCGGCGCCGAATACCATCAGGTCGTTCTTGATGAATGTGATCATATCATCCGCTATCATGGGAATGCCGCCCAGGTAAAGGGTCCCACGATCCCGGTAGCGATCCATCACCTCACGCGTTGCCGCTACGATTTCGTGATTGATCCTGGTGATCTCCGCCTTGGCTTCATCATATCGTTCCAGGGTATCTGCCAGCTCCAGTTGTTCCGCTTCAGTCAGGCCTTCGTTCTCCTGCTTGTTCAGGAGTTCGTTTTTTCTTTTCTGTGCGTCGGAAAAGATTACCTTGTTTTTCAGGTTGACCTGCAGCGCCGTTGTCCGGGCATCATCACTGATAAGCAGGTCAAGGAATATGGGACTGGCCAACAGTTCCTCCCGCGCCCGGTCCCGGTCTACGTTCGGGTCCTCCAGGGTGCGATAGTTCTTGACCACCTCAGCCAGTTTGCCGCCGATGATTTTTACCAGCGGCGCATCAATTAACGAGAACACCGATTCAACACCTGGTATCTGTTTCAAGTCTTCCCGCAACTGATGAATCGTTTCCAGCGATGAGTCTGAAAACAGGTCCGCGCCGGGAGTGAACGTCACGACCAGAAACTCCTGCGTATCGTAGCGCTTGTTCGTTTCGCGTAATATGCGCAGGTCTTTATCGCTTTCCAGGATAAGGGTGTCGGTGGAGGCATCCAGTTTGAAGTCCCTGGAATGCCAGGCAAAGAACGAAAAAACGACAAGGAGCGCCAACAGAACGATTTTCGGGCGTCCCAGAATATATTGAATGTATACGGCAGCTATTTGATTAATCAGCATAATGATATTGGTAGTCTGTCGGAATATGCTAGTAAATAAATCAGGATATGGCAAACTTCATATTATGGAATGGGGAAACAAAGAGTTATAACGGATTTAAGATCATGCTAGACTTACCGGAAAATCCGAATGATAAAGGCGCCACAAATGTACAAGCTGCTTTTCCTTATTTTGGTATCCATCACGTTCTCCAGTCCTGCGTTTGCCAGAACACCTGCGCCTGACAATGTAGAACTTTATTTTATCTCACCTGCGGACGGCGCTACGTTGTCAAATCCGGTCACCGTTCGCTTCGGCCTGAAGAACATGGGAGTCGCGCCCGCCGGTATCCAATACGAGGGTGCGGGTCACCACCACTTGCTCGTCGACACAGATCTCCCGTCCCTTGACCTGTCGATTATCAATGATGAAAACCACCGCCATTTCGGCAAAGGCCAAACGGAAGCCACCCTGGACCTGCCCCCCGGTGTCCACACATTGCAACTCCTGTTAGGTGATTTCGCCCATATCCCTCATGAGCCTGCCGTGAAGTCCGAGCAGATCACGATAACCGTTGAGTAGTATTAAGGAGTAAAAGCCCTCTTATATTCTTTTAATACACCTTCTCATACCGGAAAAAATCGGCTCGGCAACATCTCTCGGAAAATCGGGAGGAATGTTAGCTGATACTGTTTCAATTACCATTTCAAGCCTGTCTGCTACTTCGTTTATGATTTGTTGCATTTTTGACTTGGGAAAATCTACTTTTGCCGAATGACTGAACCAATGTCGCGGCATAATTTCGCGCCACGCATAATGCGTATTTTTACCTCGCAGGGCCATTGCCATTTTTAAATCGTTGTATTCAACCTGACGTTTCTCAGCCAGGGGATATGCCGAGATAACGTCATAAACAGGAGTTAATTCAAATCGTCCGCCTTGCCTTAAGAAAATACTGAAGTTTTTGGCATGGCCATCAATAGCGCCCAGCAACCAGAACAGGAAGACGGTGTGCATAAATTGGAACCGATCGTCCTCCGGTCTAAGTGAAGACCTGAGTTTTTCCATGATTTTCGTAATACCCGGACCACCGTCATTTTCATATTTCAAAGCAGACGCAATCCCATTTACCTGGCACATATCTTCTACGGGATGACGGATGATCCATGAGTTATCTTTGGCAAGCTCCCGATCAAACCGCTTGACCACAAGCACTTTGATATCTTCAAACCTTTCAATACTTGCAGCAGGAACCGGCAAACCAAAACCTTTCAGTATTTCAAGACACAACCATTCATTTTCAATACTGTCCGATAGGTCGATGCCGGCATGTTCAATTCGTCCAATCGGTAATTTGAGGATGTGTGTCGTAGGCGTTGTACCTACGGGGAGTTGCCATTGCCCTTCACGCATGAGCAAGGCCGTTTTTTCCTGGATGCCGGCAATTGATATCCTGAAGTCATTGTATTTTGACATGCCCAATGGCAGTGACTTGTAGTTCCTCAGTTCTTCTGCAATTTCATTCTTATCCAGAGGTATGCCTTCAATTTTCTTTACATCAAGCTCTGTCCGTTCGCTTAAGAGTTGGATAGCGCCAACGCAGTCTTTCCCGATACATGAGAGCAAATCGAAAGGTTGGTTGGTTTTAATACCGAACCTGGATTGGATTCGATTTCGGATATCCATGCTGTCGGGCAACAGGTTGTCGAAGTAGTTGTACACCATGTCGCCTTTATGGGTCTTATCCGTAATCGGCAATGAAAGAGAGAGGGGAACCGCTCCCCTGAGCCCGAGCCAGGAATCATTATAAATGAGTTCGTATGCACCACTGCGCCGCCGGATATATTCACCGACCTCATAGCCGTTCATGTAAATAAACAGCGAGGTCACTACCAGAGCGCCTCATCTCCGGATAACCGGTCCCTGAGTTCCAGGTGCATTTCCAAGCCAAGAGCTGACATATATTTGAACACAGAGTCGAGCTGAATGGCTGCAACTCCGGTTTCTATCCTCGAAACGGTCTTTTGGGGCAGGTTAAATTTCCTGCCCGCTTCACTTTGCGATAATCCCTGATCTTTTCTACATCGTCGCAGGACTTTACCCAGGGTCTCAGGTGAGGTGACAGGTATCATGATGGTCTTGTTCCTATGAATTGATTAATATTCAGAATATAACAGCTTAGTTATATTTTTAATATATAACAGTACTGTTATTAATGTCAAATATAACTATTCTGTTATTTTATAATCAAAATCCTTTTCTTCGTCTCTCAACTTCCTGACGGATTGTTTTTTCTCTGTGTACTCTGTGGCCTCTGTGACTAAAGAAAGGGGCTGCGCATCTTATACCGGCAGTTTGATATCACCGCTGATAATCCGGCTGATGGTATCCACGTAGAATTCATGCTCGACCGCGAGCACGCGCTCGGCCAGGCTGTCTGCGGTATCTCCCGGTTTTACCGGGATTGTTGTCTGCGCCAGGATCGGGCCGTTATCGTATACCGGGTCTACGACGTGGACGGTTATACCGGTTACCTTATTGCCTGACGCGATGACGGCCTCATGCACGCGCCGGCCATACATGCCCTGCCCGCCATATTCCGGTAGCAGGCCGGGATGGATATTAATGATACGTCCCGGAAAAGTGGCCAGTGTCACCGGGCCGATCTTTTTCATATATCCCGCCAGGATGACCAGGTTAACGTCATGTTGAAGCAGAACGTCGACAATTTCCCTGTCCAGGTCCGCCGGGTCCGGGTGGGTGTTGCCGCTCAGGTGGAACCAGGGAATTTTCTCATTGCGGGCGCGTTCCAAGGCCCCGGAATCCTTATTGTTACTGATAACGACGACGGGCACGGCGCTGAGTCTGCCCGAGCGGCAGGCATTGATGACGGCCTGCATATTGGTGCCGTTATGGGAGGCAAGAAACCCAAGATTCATCTTTGCTTCACTCAGTTTGCCACGGTAAACCCCAACCGTGAAAAGTTGTCATGCAATGGGCCGGTATCATCCGGCAAAACCAACCGCATCGCTGCGAACTCCCGCCTTAACGGATAATCTGCCCTCAGCGAATCAAAAAAAGCGCCCTGCTTATCAGGCTCAACTTCGCTAATCCCCCTTAACCCCGCGCAATCACTGCGCACGTCATAACTGGTAAGGACCGCCATTTGAACTGCCTCAATAGCGCGGTCAAACCCAGAGAGGTTTAATTCGATACTGTCATCGGAGATAACTATCCCGGTCCCGGTTTGCGCGCATGAACCGGACCACTCGCAAACCTGCTCGTATACCAGGCGCGTCGCATTCAGTCTGGCCTGGGCGCTGTAACCTGCGATATGGGGAGTAGCAAGCGCCGCCAACCTGAATAATTCGCGATTGATGTGAGGCTCGTTATCCCAGACGTCCAGCGCCAGACGGCTGGCCTTATTCTGTGTGGCGAAATCGATCAGGTCCTGCTCATTCACGACACCGCCTCTTGCCGCGTTGATAAATATGACGTCTGTCTTAAGCCTGTTCAGGAAATTGCGCTCAACCATCTGTGCCGTGGGATATTCACCCGTCGTTGTCAACGGGACGTGCAGGGTAATAACGTCCGAGGACAGCACACTATCCAATTCCCGGAAAATGAAACAGTTGTTCTCATCCTTGATAAACGGATCATAAACCCGTGTTTCAATCCCGATGATATGCAGCAAGTATCCAAGCCGCGCGCCTGCGTTTCCACAGCCGATAATACCCACCGTTTTGCCTTCCAGTTCTATGCCGTATTGTTCAGACAATACAAACAGGCAACTCAAAACATACTCGGCAACTGCGTTTGCGTTACAGCCTTTTGCATTAAACAAGGGGATAGACTGGACGTGCAGGTAGTCGAGATCCACGTGGTCGATCCCGCTCGTGGCGCTGGCAACACATTTTACCCGTGAACCGTTAAGTAAGCTTCGGTCAACCCGGGTCACGGACCTGACAACCAGGCAATCGGCATCCCTGATTGATGCAGCCGTGATGTCCCTGCCGTCAAGCAGTACAACGTCACCCAAAGTCGAAAAAAACCGCCTGGCGTATGGGATGGCTTTATCAGCGATTACTTTCATTATTGTCGCCGGTTATGCTATCTCTGTCATCCCTGGCTCACCGTTCACCGGGACAAATCTGCCCGGAGCAGATTTGGACGCTCGGAGAGCGCCCGCAGGGTGTGCGCCAGGGATGGCGCACATCAAAAAGACACGTTAAGTGTCTTTTTCTTATTCCGGCTCACCTCTTTTACTCTTCTTTTTCAACCGGCATTAAATCCTGTTTGTTGATGCCCAGCGCCAGGGTGACCGGACTGGCAACATAAATGGAGGAATAAGTTCCTATGATAACCCCAATGATGAGAGCAGTAGAGAAAGGCCGTATGATCTCACCACCCAGGAAGAACAGCGCGACCAATACCAGTAAGGTCGTCATGGACGTCACCAGGGTGCGACTCAAGGTCTGGTTCAGTGAAGCATTAATGATCTCAACCGGCGCGCCTTTGCGTATCCGGCGAAAATTTTCCCGAATGCGATCAAAAACGACAATGGTGTCGTTGAGTGAATAACCGATAACCGCCAGCAACGCCGCCAGGACGGTTAAATCAAAGTCCAACTGCAGAATGGAAAAGAAGCCAATGGTAATCGTGATGTCATGCACCAGCGCGGCAAGGGCGCCGACGGAAAACAGGCGCTGGAAACGAAATGCGATATAAATAAAAATCATGATCAAGGCATAGATCATCGCCAGGCCGCCGTCTTCCTGCAAATCCTCACCCACCTGGGGGCCGACAAACTCAACCCGCCGGACTTCAACGGGCTGACCGGACTGTTTCAACACTTCAATAATTTCATTACTGATATCCGCGCTGTTTTTCCCCTGGACCTGCCCAACCCGGATCAATACGTCCTTTGCCGAACCAAAGTATTGTACGACCGCATCGCTGAATTCAGTGGCAGTCAGCACACTTCTTACCTGGTCCAGCTCAACACTCTCCTGGTAGCCCACCTCAACCAGGGTGCCGCCGGTAAAATCAATTCCGAAATTGAGTTTCTGCGTCAACAGGGAGACGATGGAAACACCGATAAGCAGCATGGAAAAGACGAACGCGATTTTGCGTTTGCCCATAAAGTCAAAATTAAACCGTTGCGCCGGATTGTCCATGTTTTTAGTTTTCGGTCATCAATTTTAGTAGTTACTGATTAGTTTCTAGAAACTTAAAACCAAAAACTAGATAACCAGTTTCTTCAGTTTCCTGCCGCCGTACACCAGGTTCACAATGCCTCGGGTTACCACGATGGCAGTGAACATGGAACAGGCTATCCCCAGAGAGAGAGTTACGGCAAAACCCTTAATGGGCCCGGTACCGAAACTGAACAGGACAATGGCGGCAAACAACGTTGTGATATTCGCATCGGCGATGGTGGTAAACGCTTTTTCATAACCGGCATGGATACTGGCCTGGGGTGAATTGCCATTCTTGATCTCCTCCCGGATCCGCTGAAAGATAAGCACGTTGGCGTCAACCGCCATGCCCACGGTCAAGACGATTCCGGCAATGCCCGGCAGGGTCAGGGTAGCCTGTAGCATTGACAGCAAAGCGACAATCAGCACCAGGTTCAGCGCCAGGGCCACGTCCGCAGCCAGACCAAATGCCTTGTACCAGACTGCCATGAAGATCAGCACCAGGATAAAACCGATCTTTACCGACATGAAGCCCTTGTCGATATTGTCCTGGCCGAGACTGGGACCGATGGTCCGCTCTTCAATGATTTCAATGGGGGCCGCCAGGGCGCCGGCCCTGAGCAACAGGGCAAGGTCGCGGGCTTCATCGGTGGAATCAAGCCCGGTAATTTGAAACCGTTTACCCAGTTGTTCGCGGATAGTGGCCACGTTGATCACTTCTTCAATCGTTTCCTTGCGCTTGACCATTTCGCCGTTTTTTTCGATTGTTTCCGTCTTGTTCTCAATAAACACCACGGCCATAGTCTTGCCCACTTCTTCAGCCGTGGCATCGGTGAACCGCTTGGCGCCCTTGCCGTCCAGAGTGATGGATACATTGGGGCTGCCGGAGACGGAATCAAAACCGGCTGCGGCATCAATAATATAGTCTCCGGTCAACATGACTTGTTTCTTCAGCAGGACCGGCGTGCCGTTTCTTTCATAATACAGTCTCGCGCCGGCCGGTACCCGGCCATCCAGGGCATCCTGTACATCGTGGTCCTGGTCGGTCATGCGGAACTCCAACGTTGCCGTCGCGCCCAGGATGTCTTTTGCCCTGGCGGTATCCTGTACGCCGGGCAATTGGACGACTACCCGCTCCAGACCCTGTTGCTGAATAACCGGTTCAGCCACACCCAATTCATTTACCCGCTTACGCAACGTAGTGATATTTTGTTGCAAGGCCAGGCGCCGGGTCTTCCTTACGGCACTCTCACTTAACCTGGCTACCAGGTGGAATTCTCCCGCGTCCGCCGGCGGCTGCTCAAGCTCCAAATCAGGAAAATTATCCTCTATTTCAACAATCCCCCGTTGCCGGTGGTCAGCGTCGCGAAAACGGATCAGCAGACCCTTTTCCTTGCTGCGGGTAATGGTTTTATAGCGAATCCGGTTGTCCCTGAGTTGCGTCCTGATGTCCGAAATATAACGCTCTTCCGCCTTGACAACAGCCGCTTCCATATCCACTTCCATTAAAAAATGCACGCCTCCGCGCAAATCCAGACCCAAAAACATGGGTTCGGCGCCGAACGCCTGCAACCAGTCCGGCGTTGCCGGCGCCAGGTTGAACGCCACGGTATAAGAACGGCCCAACGCGTCTTTTACAGCCTCTTGAGCCTTAAGCTGGGTCTCCTCATCCTGGAACCGGACCAAAAGGTTATTTGCTCCCAGGTCCATACTGCCATACTTTATACCGGCCTTATCCAGGGCGTCTTCGACGGAAAACCGGGTTAATTCGCTGATCTCGACCGCACGCGACGCGGAGATTTGCAACGCCGGGTCCTTGCCGTAGAGATTGGGCAACGCATAGAGAACACCGACCGCGATAACGACGATGATTAACAGGTACTTCCAGGGTGAGTAACGGTTCATGGACAGCAGAATTTATAACAAGCGATAGGGCGCAATATCCGGGTTAGAGCGTTTTCAGCGTCCCTTTTGGCAATATGGCGGAAACGGCCTGTTTCTGCACCTTGACTTCAGTTTCCCCGGCAATTTCCAGCACGATAAAATTATCCCCCACCTGGTTAATCTTTCCCAACATACCACCATTGGTTACCACCTCATCCCCTTTCGTCAAATTGCTGACCAGTTGCTTATGCTCCTTGGCCTGCTTCATCTGCGGACGGATTAAAAAGAAATAAAAAATGACAAAGAAAAAAACCATCATAAACAGGAAAGAGCCGCCCCCTCCTTGCGAAGCCCCCTGAGCCCATGCGTTACTTATAAAGAAATCAGTCATCGATCCGGTTCTAATGAAAACGAACCTGACATTATGCCATAATTGTTACTCTGGTGAAGTCCCTTGTTCAGGATGGTGAAAAACCGGTAGCGCCTCAAGCACTTGATACATAGAAAATAAAGAAAGTGTAATTGAAAAACGATTCCCTTCAACCCACAGTCGTTTTCATTGGTTGATAAGCGTCTGGTAGCGACTTCGCTGGACGTCCAGATTTTTTTGAATTGTCATATCACAATTAAATTACCGGCCCGGATGAGGTGAACTGCTGTTCAACACAATTTTTGATTGAGTTACCGATTAAGAGGAAAATTCGGTAGCCTATTGTTTTTATTTATTTTTACCTTATAATTACCTGAATACTCTATTTTAAGGTAAAAATAATGTATTTCAGCGCATTAGATGAAAATTCAAGACGAATCCTGATTGATATCTCCCAAGTATACGAGACTTACCTGGATGTCGTCAGTGAGTTACAGAAATACCGGGGCGGGATGAAGTGGATTAAAAGAAGCGGGAAAGAATACCTGTTCAGACAACGTAACAATCGTGGTGACGGGAAAAGCCTGGGCATAAGGAATAAAGAGACTGAAGAGTTATATGCCCAATTCCATACCCGAAAATCTGAACTGGCCGGGAAACAGAAATCGTTACTCGATGAATTAAAACGGCAAAGTAAATTTTGTATCGCTGCCAATATCAATCGCGTCCCGAAAATTGCAGCAGATATCATTCGTATTATCCACCAGGCAAAATCAAATCCTGACGCTCTCATTGTGGTTGGAACCAATGCCTTGTTTGCTTATGAAAACATGGCAGGCGTCAGATTTGATACGGAAATATTGGCAACCCGTGATCTAGACCTGATGTGGGACGCCGAAAGAAAACTGAGTCTGATGGGATTAAAACCGAATGAAGGGCTGATATCATTGCTGAAAAAAGCAGACAGAACGTTTGAACGACAACCAAATGTCACCTATTGCGCCGCCAACGATAAAGGGTACATGGTTGATTTGATAAAGCCAATGCCCTCGCCTCCTCACAAAGTCACCCTGCCATCCATCACAGGAAATAAAAACGACCTCAGCGCGGCTGAAATAGAGAATTTGAACTGGCTGTATGCTGCCCCCCCCGCAAATGCCATCGTGATTGGAAACGATGGTTTCCCGGTGGTTTTCGACGTGCCGGACCCAAGAGTATTTGCCGCTTATAAACTATGGCTGGCGGAACAGGACAGACGCGACCCCAGGAAGAAAACCAGGGATAAAAAGCAGGGTATTGCCGTTTTGCGCCTGCTCAAGGAATACCTGCCGGAATATCAATTGAACGAAGCGGAATTAAAGGGGCTGCCCCAAAGATTGCGGGATAAAATGTCAGTTGAATACGATAGGATAGAGGTCAACCAGTCAGTTGATCGTGTCCCTGGTTTGTGAATAAAGGCGCTATACAGTTTCTTTCTTAGCCTCAAGCTGAGGCAGGTGTATCATGATGATTATAGAATAATGATTTAATGAAATAGCTATGGTAAAAAAGCACTCTACCGAACCGGAAAGACTTGAAGCCCAGCTTTTCAAGGCTGCGGACAAACTGCGCAAGAATATTGACGCGGCAGAATATAAGCACATCGTCCTCGGCTTGATCTTCCTCAAATATATATCGGACTCTTTTGCAGCCCAACGCGAAAAGCTGACAACGGAAAAATACGCAGACCCGGAAGACCCGGACGAATACAGAGCAGAAAATGTCTTCTGGGTCCCGTCAAACGCAAGGTGGACCCAGATCCGATCACAGGCAAAACAACCCGATATCGGTGAAATCCTGGACCAGGCGATGGAAGCCATTGAAGGAGAAAATCAAACCCTGAAAGGCATTTTGCCGAAGGTATTTTCAAGACTGAACGTGGCCTCCGCAACGCTTGGAGAACTGATCGACCTTATCAGCAAAATCACGCTTGGCAAGGAAACCGCGCAATCAAAAGATATTCTCGGCAAGGTTTATGAGTATTTTCTTGGCGAGTTCGCTCTCGCCGAAGGTAAAAAAGGCGGACAGTTTTACACTCCGGGTTCCATTGTAAAACTGCTTGTGGAAATGATAGAACCATACACAGGGAGAGTTTTTGACCCGTGTTGCGGCAGCGGCGGCATGTTTGTGATGAGTGAAAAATTCATCGAAAAGCACCAGGGGAAAATCGACGACATTTCCATCTACGGTCAGGAAAGCAACGAGACCACCTACCGCCTCTGCCGGATGAACCTCGCCATTCGCAATCTAGACGGCTCACAAGTCAAGTGGAATCAAGAGGGTTCATTCTTGAATAATGCGCACCCGGACCTCAAAGCGGATTTTATCCTCGCCAATCCGCCATTTAACGACAGCGACTGGAGTGGAAGACAGTTGGAGAGTGACGGCAGGTGGGCTTATGGCATTCCGCCGACAGGCAATGCCAACTTTGCCTGGGTTCAGCATTTCATACACCACCTTGCGCCCAAAGGCATTGCCGGTTTTGTGTTGTCAAAAGGCTCGCTCACCTCCAAGTCATCAAACGAAGACGTGATCCGCCAAAGCATCATAGAAGAAGGCATTGTGGATTGTATCGTCAACCTGCCTGCAAAACTTTTTTTGAACACCCAAATTCCCGCCTGCCTGTGGTTTATCTCCAATAAACGGCACGGATACAATGGTGACCGGAAGCGCACTGACGAAATTCTTTTCATAGATGCGGGCGAACTCGGGCATTTAATCAATCGGCGTACACGCGAGTTTTCTGATGAAGATATAAGTAAAATCGCTAACACCTATCACCAGTGGCGCAAGCAAGACGGAAAATACGAAGACATTCCCGGCTTTTGCCATTCAACACCGATTGAAAAAATCAAGGAACTGGACTATGTGCTAAGCCCGGGTCGTTACGTCGGACTGTCAGAAGAGGAAGACGATTTTGACTTCGGAACAAGATTCACCGAATTAAAAGCGGAGTTCGAAGCACAACTTGATGAAGAGAAAAAACTGAACGAGAGGATTTTGAAAAATCTGAAAAAGGTGAAATGGGAGGAAGCCAAATGAACAAAGCAGATTATGAAAAACTAAAAAAATCTCTTGATGAACTGAAAGAGCAATACGAGAGCTTTTTAACGCTGGATGAGCAGGGCTTATCCGAAGTTAATCAAAGAGCGGTTAAAAATTCCGTCATAAAATGTTTTGAAATTTGCTATGACACCTTATGGAAACATATAAAAAAATATCTGCAAGAACAAAACGGTTTGGTTGAATTGAAAAATTCACCCATACCACTTTTCCGCGATGCCCATGAAAATCTGCTCTTCGACAAAGAAATACACAAACGGCTTGTTCATTACAACAAAATCAGAAACGATGCCACTCACGATTACAGCATAGAAAAAGCAATGGCAGCATTGGACAAGATAGAAGATTTTATTCAGGACACCGTAGAAATTTATGGAGCAATGATCCAGGAAGAATGAGTAAAGAAAAACTCATAGATTTAGACAAGGAACAACTCGGATTGCTTGAGGCGATCCTTAAGCGTCATATCCCCCATAAAACAATTTGGGCTTATGGCTCTCGCGTAACCTGGAAAGCCGGAGAGACATCCGACTTGGACCTGGCTGTTTTCGACTGCGATTCAACAGAGATTTTCGACCTGAGAGAAGCATTGGAAGAAAGTGATTTACTCATCTCGGTCGATGTTATGGATTGGGAAAGCATCCCTGAAAACTTCAAAGAAAATATCAGGAGAAGATATGTTGTATTGCAGGAAAAGCCAAGACGGCCTGCGGGCTGGCGGGAGGTAAAACTGGGGGAGGTTGGCGAAGTTATAACTGGTAAAACCCCTTCAGAGAAAAATCCAGAAGATTGGGGCAATGAAATGCTTTTTGTGACGCCTTCTGATTATAAGAATTATGGAAAATTCGCATATTCTAGTAGTCGGCAGTTATCAAATGAAGGCGTTATTAGGCTTAAAAACAAAGTGTTACCTTTCCAATCAGTGATGGTTACATGTATAGGTTCGGATATGGGCAAGGTGGTAATGAATAAATTTCAAGTAGTTACAAATCAACAAATTAACTCTATTATCACCTATCCAGAAGTTGTTCAGCCAGCCTTTCTCTATTACTTTCTAATTAGTATTTATGATTTATTGAGAGTTTACGGTACGGCAGGAACGGCGGTTCCGATTTTGAATAAGGCTGATTTTGAACGAATAATAATATTCCTCCCCTCCCTCCCTGAACAAAAAGCCATCGCCGAAGTACTATCATCACTCGACGACAAAATAGACCTGCTCACCCGCCAGAACAAAACACTTGAAGATATGGCGCAGGCGTTGTTCAGAAAGTGGTTTGCCGATGCGGGAAGCGAGGAGTGGGATATCGGTACATTATCTGATGAGTTTGATTTCACAATGGGGCAATCTCCCCCCGGAGCATCTTATAACGAGGAGAAACAAGGAACACCACTGTTCCAAGGCAATGCGGATTTTGGCTTTCGTTTTCCGAGCAACCGGGTCTATACAACCGAACCTAAAAGGTTTGCGGAAAAATTCGACACCTTGATCAGCGTTCGCGCTCCGGTCGGCGAACAAAATATGGCACAAGAAAGATGTTGTATCGGGCGCGGCGTTGCGTCCTTCAGACATAAAAAAAACAAGGATTTTTACACGTACACTTACTACAAGATGAAATCGCTGATGAATGAAATCAAACAATTTAACCAGGAAGGAACAGTATTCGGTTCAATAAGCAAAAGCGATTTTGAAAAGTTAGAAATTGTCCTGCCACCTTATGACTTAATTCAAAGCTTTCAAGACAGCTCTCAG
The DNA here is from genome assembly GCA_965248145.1 of Gammaproteobacteria bacterium. Classification (GTDB taxonomy): domain Bacteria; phylum Pseudomonadota; class Gammaproteobacteria; order Eutrophobiales; family Eutrophobiaceae; genus JAAXHV01. Next base: position 3,708,525 of record OZ252091.1, read on the forward strand.
GGAATAGATGAAAAAATTATTTATAACCAATCCCAAATCCAAATGCTCGAAAACCTGCGCGACACTTTGTTGCCAAAATTGATAAGTGGAAAAGTAAGGGTGAAACACTAAAAATATCAGGGGATATTTATGCAATTTGAGTCAGTTCAAATACTTGGATTTCGTTCTATAAAATCTATGAATCTTCCCCTTGAGGGTGACCTCACCCCAACTTCGTACCCGGAGGCAACTTAGGGGGAGATCAACAGATCAGTTGAAAAAGTAATGAGCAGCCTAAATATAATAAGAGGGACAATAGACCATTGTCACCCAATAGCGGAAGATAAAGTTGATAAGTTAGTACTTACAGTGAAAGGTTGGTTCAGGACTATAGCGTAATGATTGTTAAAGAGAAAACCTTTCCGGTACCATTATTGCCAATACCAGTTGAAAATTTCTCATCTATGAATAATAAATGAGTAAGGCGTTATACAGAGTCCCGGCTGATCAACGCCACGAGTACCCCCGGCACGAGGCGTATCAGCAATTGTGACTTTTGCCACATTAGAGAGAAAACAGCTAATATAATTCCAATTAGACTGTTAATATGATTGCGAAATAAGATAGAGGAAGTGTCATGATTATCCACGCCATTGTATTGACTGAAGCGAATGCTGAAGTTGATGAACGAATTCAAAATAAGTACCCGAAACGTTATAGACTGAATGATACTTTCTACTTGGTGCGTAGTGACAACATCTCGGAGGAAGTAGCTATCAACGTAGGAATAAAAGGCGATGACCGGGTTGAGGAGGTAACTGGCGCCGTTTTCAAACTGAATGGCGCCTACGCCGGGTATTCCCAAACTTCCCTGTGGGACTGGCTCGCCACTGAAGAATAGACAATGAATTCTTCCAACGTGGTCGTAGACATTGTCTCACAGGACCCACCAGCGCCAAACACCGCCGGAGGTGGTAATGGCAGCGGAATAAATGCTCGGCTTCGGGCAATCGAGGATCGCTTGACGAGGCTGGAAACACATCTGGGGTATGTAGCCAAAAAAGAAGATATTCAAAGCCTGAAAACACTCATTGAGGAAAAGCAATCCACTGCGCTGAAATGGCAAATTGGTATTATATTTGTCGTGTTAGTTACTTTTATAGGCGTCATATTCAAGGTGCTTCCTAATTAGTCGGCCCTGAATAACCCTGCCTCAGTGCATACTCCGGCCAATCGTGAACACTCATTCTAGTTGAACGTGAACACCTATTTACGTATGTTGTTCCTATAAGGGAGGTGGGCGCTATAAGTTAGAGCGCTGGATTTGAGACCCCTCTGACAGGATGTGGCTTTGTCGACCTGAATCCCAATACCGATCATGGATTAAGCTCCAGTCCAAGCATGTTCATGGTGAGGGTTACTTGTTCATTCAATATCAGAAATATCGACCAGGTCAGATTTTAAGTCTATCAATTCTGATTCAGGGATAGCTTTCTGCACGTCACGGACTGCCTGTCGGATCGCGTTCTCTACTGACTTTGCAGTACGTGAAAAATCCAGAGATATTGAACCCGGCATCCCTGTTCCTGCCAGCGCATCATCACAACCAGCTTCAAATAAAGCGTCCAGGTAGTTCTCTGGATTACTGCTGTTTTCGGATAATGCAAAGGTCAATGTAAAGTCATAAGTATTCATTTTGTCTTTGTATGGCGAAGAATCACATAAGTCCCTTTGGGGGATGTTTTATCTGCTTCCTTCCTTCGACAGTTGTCGTATGTCCAACGTAGCATCTTGATAGTGACATAATAACCCGAATTTACTGGTAATCTTCGAAAAAGTTACTGTGGGATGATCCCTGTTGAGATAAGATAAATCTTAAATTTGGCTTAAAGTATAAAAATCCATGGCCTCTCTTTACGAATCCGACGTCGAACAATTAGCCATAGAACTCTTGGAAAATCAGGGCTATCGGTACCTCTCCCCGGAAAAACAGGAGACTGAAAGACAAAATCTTTCCGATGTCGTCCTGCGCGGTCGTCTCAAAACTGCGATTGACAGTCTCAATCCGACTATTCCCGCTAAAGTAAGAGAACAAGCCCTGCGACAAGTAGTCGCTTTCTCGGGTCAAAACCTGATCGAAAGTAACGAAGCATTTTACCAAATGCTGATAGAGCGAGTGGCGGAAGAATATCAAAAGAATGGCGAAACGGTCGGCGCAAAAGTGCGTTTAATCGACTTTGACAATCCGTTGAATAACAACTTCGTGGTATGCAACCAGTTCACGGTTACGGAAAACAATCCCGTATCGGGGTACGGGACAGGCATTACAAAACGCCCTGACGTTGTGATTTTCATAAACGGGCTGCCCCTGGTAGTGATCGAACTAAAAAATCCGACTGATGAAAACGCGACGGTGCAGAAGGCGTTTGATCAATTACAGACCTATAAGCAGGTGATCCCCAGCCTGTTTTGCTATAACGGGGTGCTGGTTGCCTCGGATGGTCTTGACACGAGGGCCGGTTCTCTGACTTCGGGCTGGTCCCGCTTTATGGCCTGGAAAACCGTGGACGGGAAAATGGAAGATCCTTCAACAACGCCTCAGATAAAAACCCTTATCAGGGGGATGCTCCGCCCGGACGTACTACTTGACCTTATCCGCCACTTTACGGTCTTTGAGAAAACAAAAACAGAAGATGCATCAACCAGGCTGATAAGGATTGAAACCGTCAAGAAGATAGCGGCTTACCACCAGTATCACGCGGTAAAGGAAGCCGTTAAATCCACGATAAGAGCGTCTTATGGAAAGAAAATCGAGGAAGACCCCGAGGCATACGGCCTGCCCGGTGTCAAAAGTCAGCCTAAAGGAGACCGCAAGGCAGGCGTGGTCTGGCACACGCAAGGGAGCGGCAAGTCCCTGTCCATGGTTTTTTATGCCGGATTACTGGTCGTTAATACTGAAATGAAAAATCCGACGATTGTTGTTATTACTGACCGTAACGATCTTGACGACCAGTTATTCGGCGCGTTTGTTGCGGGCAAAAACCTGCTGCGACAAGAGCCCAGGCAGGCGGAAAGCCGCTCCGATTTGAAACAACTTTTGAAGACAGCGGGCGGCGGTGTTGTGTTTTCAACCATCCAGAAGTTCTTGCCTGAAGATGGAAGTGAAAACTTCGAGTTGCTTTCAGACAGGACAAACATCGTTGTTATCGCGGACGAGGCGCACCGCAGCCAATACGGGTTCGGCGCGAAAACCTTTTTTATTAAAGACGGAGTGAAAACAAATTATGGCTTTGCCAAGTATTTGAGGGATGCCCTCCCCGATGCTTCTTTTATCGGATTTACTGGAACGCCGATTGAAAAAGAAGACGCATCGACCCCGGCGGTCTTCGGTCATTACATAGACGTTTATGATATAGAACAGGCGGTTGAAGACGGGGCGACCGTGCCGGTTTATTATGAGTCGCGCCTTGTTGAGGTACACCTGAAAGAGGAAGAAAAAGAAGAACTGGATGCCGAAGTTGAGGGTATCACTGAAAATGAAGAAGCAACGGCAACGGAGAAAGCAAAAGCCAAATGGACAAGACAGGAAGCAATTATCGGACACAAAGACCGCAGGAAAACGGTTGTGGCGGATATTCTCAAACATTTTGAGGCCAGACGGGAAGTTTTTGCAGGCAAGGCAATGATAGTAGCCACAAGCCGCCGTATCGCAGTTGCCATGTATGACGAGCTAACCGCCTTACGCCCGGATTGGCATGACGACAATAAAATCAAGGGCGCTATAAAGGTGATTATGACCTCATCCTCAAGTGATCCCGTAGAGTGGCAAAAACACTCGACGACAAAACAGGAGAGGAAAACACTCAGGGAACGGTTTCAAGACCCGGCGGACCCGTTACACCTGGTTATTGTGCGGGATATGTGGTTGACCGGGTTTGACGCGCCCTGTCTGGACACTATCTACGTTGACAAAATAATGCGCGGTCACAACCTGATGCAGGCCATAGCCCGTGTAAACAGGGTCTACAAGGACAAGCCCGGTGGACTTGTTACTGACTATATCGGTATTGCTTCGGACTTGAAACGGGCCCTTGTTTCTTACACGAAAAACGATGGCAAGGGAACGCCGGCATTTGAACAGGAAAAAGCGATCGAGAAAATGCTGGAAAAATACGACGTAGTCGCCGGTATGTTTGACAAGTTTGATTACAAACAATATTTCTCTGCGGGAACCGGAGAAAAAATGACATTAATCCTGGAAGCTGAAGAATATATCCTTGGTCTGAAAGACGGCAAGGAAAGATTGACAAAAGAGGTTGCTCTGCTTTCCAAAGCATTCGCGCTTTCCGTTCCCGACCCGAGAGCGATGGAAATAAAAGCCGACGTCGGGTTTTTTCAGGCGATCAAAGCGCGCCTGACAAAATTTGAACCGGAAGGAAGCGGCAAAAGCGCGGTCGAGGTAGAAACCGCAATCAGGCAAATAGTTGACAAAGCGGTCGTTGTGGATGAGGTCATTGATATTTTTGACGCTGCCGGAATTAAAAAACCGGATATATCAATTCTTTCAGATGACTTCCTTAAAGAAATTCAGGGAATGAAACGTAAGAACCTTGCCCTGGAGCTACTCAAGAAAATTCTCAATGACGAAGTAAAAACCAGGACAAAAAAGAATCTTGCCCAAAGCAGGAAGTTTTCCGAAATGCTGGAAGAGGCGATTAGAAAATATCAGAACAACCTGCTGACGACGGCGCAGGTAATTGATGAATTGATCAATATTGCCAGGGAAATAAAAGTTTCCGACGAAAGAGCCGGTGATATGGGGCTGTCGGAGGATGAAGTCGCGTTTTATGACGCGCTGGCGATGAATGAGAGCGCGAAAGAAGTGATGAGTGATGAAACTTTAAGGGAGCTTGCACAAATTCTGGTGGCGAATGTAAAAAAGAACACTTCTATTGACTGGACGATAAAAGAAAGCGTTAGGGCGAAACTGAGAACTGTTGTTAAAAGACTTTTAAAGAAATACGGCTACCCGCCCGACAAGCAAAAACTGGCAACGGAGAATATTTTGAAGCAGGCCGAGTTTTTTGCGGATGAGTGGAGTGTTGAAGGGGAAAAACCAGGGCCTACCTCCATTTGACGCAAGCCCTGTAGACACATGAGATAAATCTCAGGTTAACCCGGCTTGTTTTTATCGACCCGTACCGCGCAGAATTTGAATTCAGGGATTTTGCCAACAGGGTCCAGCGCGTCGTTGGTAAGCAGGTTTGCCGCGGCTTCGTGGTAGGTAAACGGCATCATGACGACACCTTGTTGCATTCCCTCATCAACCCGGGTGGCCACGGTCACCTTGCCGCGGCGGGATTTGATCACCAGCAGGTCGCCGGACTCCATATCCAGACCTTGCAAGTCTTTCGGGTTGATCAGGATATAGGGCCAGGGCTCTATGGTATTCAATACCCTGGAATGGCGCGTCATTGTTCCGGTATGCCAGTGTTCCAGTTGCCGTCCCGTCATGAAGATGAAGGGATACTCTTCATCGGGTAATTCGTCGGCCTCAATATAGTCAGCCGCAACAAAACGCCCGCGGCCGTCGTCCGTCGGGAAAACCCCATCCTTGAAGATGATCGGTTCGCCCGGGTCATCCTCTTTTTCCAACGGGTATGTCAGTGAATCAGTCTCCTCCAGACGGGCCCAGGTCATGCCGGCCATACTCGGCACGGCCTGCCTGATCTCCTCGAATACCGCCTCCGCGCCGGTATAGTGCCAGTCCAGCCCAAGACGCCGGGCCAGTTCCTGGATAATCCACAGGTCCTGACGCGCATCCCTGGGCGGGGTGACGGCTTGCCGTCCCAGTTGAACCCGCCGATCGGTATTAGTAAAAGTACCGGTTTTCTCCGGAAAAGCCGAAGCCGGCAGGATGACATCGGCAAAACCACAGGTCTCCGTAAAGAAAATATCCTGTACCACCAGGTGCTGCAGCTTGGCGAGCGATGCCCTGGCATGGTTCAGGTTCGGGTCTGACATGGCGGGATTTTCCCCCATGATATACATACCCCTGATTTCGTCAGCGTCGATGCCGTGCATGATTTCAACCACAGTCTTACCGGGATCCGGGTCCAGCTTTGTCCCCCAGAGGGCCTCGAAACGCTGTCTTGCCCCGGGATCATTGACCGGCTGGTAATCAGGATACACCATGGGAATCAGCCCCATATCGGAAGCGCCCTGCACGTTGTTCTGGCCTCGCAACGGGTGCAACCCGGTACCGGGACGGCCGATTTGCCCCGTCATCAGGGCCAGTGAAATCAGGCAGCGGGCGTTATCCGTCCCATGTACGTGCTGGGATATGCCCATCCCCCAGAAAATGATGGCCGTCTCTGCCGTCGCATACAGGCGCGCCGTTTCCCTGATGGTGTCAGCGTCAATGCCACAGATCGGCGCCACTTTTTCCGGGCTGTACTCACGCACCGTTTCCTCAAGCGCGGCAAATCCTTCGGTATGCGCGTCAATAAAGGAATGGTTGTGTAATCCCTCGTGGATAATCGTGTGCATCATGCCATTCAATAACAGTACGTCCGTCCCCGGCCACAGTTGCAAAAATCTGTGGGCATGCAAATACATCTCGGAACCATAAGGCTCAATAACGATTAACTTGCTTCCGCGTTCAGCCGCGTTCTTCATGAACGTGGCAGCCACCGGATGATTATCGTTCGGCCTGGCGCCAATCACGATGATGACCTCTGCCCGGGTGCCGTCAGCCACCTGGTTGGAGACTGCCCCTGAACCGATGGTTTCCAGCAGGGCGGCAACGGAAGAGGCATGGCACAGACGGGTGCAATGATCGACGTTGTTGGTGCCGAATCCGGTCCGCACCAGTTTCTGGAACAGGTAGGCCTCTTCATTACTGCCTTTGGCGCAACCAAATCCCGCCAGGGCCGGTGAGCCCTCGTTGTCGCGGATATGACGCAATCCGGTCGCGGCTACGTCCAATGCTTCCTCCCAACTCGTTTCCCGGAAGTACCTGTGCAGCGCCTGCGGATTAATGATTTGCGGGGTTTTTTCGGTTCCTTCTTTCCGGATAAGCGGTTTTGTCAACCGCCCGGCATGATGGACGTAATCAAACCCGTAACGCCCCTTGACACACAGGCGACCCTGGTTGGCAGGCCCATCCCGGCCATCGACGTATTGGATATGGTTGTTTTTCACGTTGAACGTCAACAGACAACCCACGCCACAGTAAGGGCAAACGGATTCCACACGTTTATCCGGCGTCACCAGGCCCACGTTTCTGGCCGGCATCAAGGCCCCGGTAGGACAGGCCTGTACGCACTCGCCGCAGGCCACGCAGGTGCTCTCCCCCATGGGGTCACCCATGTCAAATACGATCTCGGAATGCTTGCCGCGCGCGGCGTACCCGATGACGTCGTTCACCTGTTCTTCCCGGCAGGCGCGCACGCAACGGGTACACTGGATACAGGCATCCAGGTTCACCGCGATGGCCGGATGAGACAAGTCCGGGGCAACCGGTTCGCGTGACGCAAACCGGGGAGAAAATACATTCAGTTCCTTCGCCCAGAGGTCCAGTTCCGAGTCCAGCCGATAGATCGACTCGCCTTGTTGCGGCATGTCGGCCAGCAATAATTCCACCACCATCTTCTGTGAATGCAGGGCCCGATCAGTATTGCTGTTGACCTTCATGCCGGCGGCCGGCTTGCGACAGCACGACGGAGCCAAGGCGCGCTCACCCTCTATTTCCACCATGCAAACCCGGCAGTTCCCATCGGCGCGATAGCCTTCCTTGTAACACAGACGGGGAATAGCTACATCGTGACGTTCAGCCGCCTGCAGGATCGTTTCCTGCGCGCCCGCGTCAATCTCCCTCCCGTTTAAGGAAAATCGGACGGTTGTCTCACTGGCTGCCATTAAACGAACTCCCCGGGGAAATATTTCATGGCACAGCGCAGCGGATTCGGCGCGGCCTGCCCCAGCCCGCAGATAGAGGCGTCCTCCATGGTCTGCGCCAGGTCTTCCAGGAGCAGCCGGTCCCACTCGTCTTTTTCCATCAATTTGACCGCCTTGGCCGTCCCTGCCCGGCAGGGGGTACATTGGCCACAGGATTCAGCCTCGAAAAAACGCATTGCATTCAAGGCCGAGGCCTTGGCGCTGTCCTGGTCCGACAACACGATGACCGCGGCCGAGCCGATGAAACTGCCATGCGCTTGCAAGGTATCAAAATCCAGCGGAACATCATCCAGCGAGGCCGGCAATATGCCGCCGGATGCCCCGCCCGGAAAGTAACCGTAAAACTCATGCCCCGGTAACATGCCGCCACAGTATTCATCGATGAGTTCCCGAATCGTAATGCCGGCCGGCGCCAGGTGGACCCCGGGGCGTTGTACGCGACCACTCACGGAGAACGAGCGCAGGCCCTTGCGATCACGTCGACCGTGGGAGTTAAACCAGTCAGCCCCTCTTTCCACGATCTCCCGCACCCAATGCAGGGTTTCCATGTTCTGCTCCAGGGTGGGACGGTTAAACAAGCCCACCTCCGCCACGTAGGGAGGCCTTAAACGCGGCATCCCCCGTTTGCCTTCTATGGATTCAATCATGGCGGATTCCTCGCCGCAGATGTAGGCCCCGGCGCCGCGCCGCAGGTGTAGCGCCGGAAGATCGACGGGCGGGTCCCGTTGCAGGGCTGCCAACTCCCCTTCCAGCAGGGCGCGGCAACCGGCATATTCATCCCGCAGGTAAATATAGACGGCCTCCGCCTCAATGGCCCAGGACGCAATCAATGTGCCCTCGATAAAACGGTGCGGGTCACGTTCCAGGTAATAGCGATCCTTGAACGTCCCCGGCTCACCTTCATCGATGTTGACCGCGATCAGTCGGGGGGCAGGTTGTCCGCGCAGGATGCGCCATTTCCTTCCCGCAGAAAAACCGGCGCCGCCCAGCCCGCGCAGGTTGGCGTCCTCGAGCAGGGTGATAATCTCATCACGGGTGTATTTTCCCGTCACGCATTCCGTTAACAACGTGTAACCACCTTGTTCCCGGTATTCGGCATAACGAACGGCATCCGGTTCGGGACACACCGTCTCCCGGTTTTCTATGGCAGTTGTAACCGTGGCCGGATCCGCGTGTTCAATCGGGTTGGTTCCTACCACGGCAACCGGCGCAGCCTGACAACGACCCACGCAGGGTACGGGCTGAATCCTGACCTGCCCGCCATCCGTTGCCGCCTGCAACTCCGCCATTAGTTCCCTGGCGCCGAACATCTCACAGGTCAGCGAGTCACACACCCTGACCGTTGTCGCCGGGGGCGGAGACTCGTTGCTTTTCAATACGTCAAAGTGATGATAAAAGGTGGCTGTTTCATACACCTCGGCCATGGGCAATTCCATTTCAATCGCCAGGGCCAGGAGGTGGCGGTGGGACAGGTGCTGATAGTGATCCTGGAGTTTGTGCAGGTGCTCTACCAGCAGGTCGCGGGTACGCGGCGCATCTCCGAGAAGACGGCGAATATCAGCCAGCGCCTTATGGGGCGTGGTTCGACCCTGAATACGGCCTTTTTTGCCGCGCGTGCGTTTCATAAATAAATATTATTCAAACGGAGGAAAAACGAAATGTCGGTTTACGGAGGCTCTTCTGCTCTCAACAGCGGACAGTATACATGACAAAATCCTGCGATAAAGCACTCTACCCTGAAAAAAGCATGATCAGCGCCTGCCTGTGGCCGGGTCTGCCTCAACAATTTCACTGACCATGAGTTCCGGGTCGGTCTCCGTATATCTCGGCCAGTCTTCCGCAAGTTGTCTCCGTGCTTCTTCGATATTGAACAGGCCCGTCATGGCGTCCACTTCCTCCTTACTGTTGAAATACAAGGTACAGATACAGTGATAAGGCACGTTCCCGTCTTTACCATCCGCGGTAATATGTTGATCCACTTCAATTTTCAGTGGGGAGATACCACAATATTCCTGCAGGATGCGGATACCCAGCGGCAAATGAACGTCATAATAATGCTGCCAGTCAAACGAGGACCCTGTTTTCTTAGGGTAAACAATTCTCACGCTGTACATCACTTACCTCCTGCTGCTCTCTGAAGTGTTGGCGATCATCCGTGAGGTTGACTCGTCATTGAAACAGCACTATGCGGATTCACCTTTTTGCGCGGCCTGCAGACAGGCATCAACGGTGTAATGAAAATTTCGCAACGCCAGTTCTTCATCCTGAAAATGGAAATGGTCTTTGGCGCCGGACTTTAATACCTGCTGTACCTTCTCATGGGTAACGGTGTCTTCCATCAAAGTATCGCGCAAACCGATCTTGTTGTATTCCTGGCAAAACAACTCTCCGGCGTTACGCGGTGGAACGGTATTCACCCCGATCTCCCAGATAGTGCGATCGACGGCCAGCGGCCATACGTTGTACATCCAGTAACTGTCACGCATCAGGCCCATGATGACGTTGGGAAAGATGAAATACAGGTTCATGGCGCCTTTCAGGTGGTATTTTTTCGCATTGGTCCGGCGCGGTTCGGTAAAGGCAAAGGCATCGAAGGCGCCGATCCCGTATTTCAGGCTCACCTGTCCCACCGGCGTGGGATTAAATACCGGGGGTGGTTCCGTACCCACCAGGCCGTGCGGGCCCAGGACTTCCAATATACTGTGGCGCAATAACATGCCCGCCGCGGACGTAGACCGGGCCAGGCTGTTCTTGTGCAGGAAGGGCACGTGCCAGCCTTCCAGTTGCGCGTCCAGCAGCACCTTCCAGTTGACTTTTTCATCCACGCTGTACCATTCACGCCGGGTCAATTCGGCGAACGGATAATCCTTCAGGGAGGTAGCGACCGGCTCCAGGTATTCCTGCAATGATTGATCGTCCTGCGGCTTGATGCGGATGAATATGAACCCGTTCCAAACGTCCGTCTGGATTTCCGTTAAATCCAGGTTGGTGTCGGCGTCAGTAAAAAAGTTCTCCTTATCGGTCATATTGACCAACTTGCCCCGGGTATTGAAGGCCCACCCGTGAAAAGGGCAGACGAAACTGGCTCGACACTTGCCGCGCTTCTGCCAGACCACCTGGTTGGCCCGGTGCGAACACATATTATGGAAGGCCCGGATGACGTTGTCGTGGCCGCGCACCACCAGCACCGAGGTATAACACACCTCAATATCCCTGACAAAGTACTCACCTGGTTCAGGTATGAGTTCGACCCGGCCTACGTTTAACCAGGAACGGCGAAATACCGCCTCCCGCTCCGCGTTGAATACATCAGGGTCAACGCATGGCTTGATGGGGAGCGGCTCCGTTCCCAGTTCGGGGAATCTTGTCGTATGGGTCTTATGGGTCAGTTCCAAGTGCTTATTCTCACGTACATCGATTAATGCGCCGGTCCGTGTTCATTCCTGTCAGTCAGGGCAAGGCGAAGGAACCGAGGTTGCCTCACCGGGGACAAAGCGTCGCATGTCCAAACCGAACGGGTGATCCGACCGGTTATACAATTCCACGGCAACCCAGACCTCCGCCAGGGACAGGGCCATATTCATTAATCGTTGCCCAGGCTCATGCATTTGATCCAGGGGAAACCCGTTCAGGTATTCAAGCGCCTCTTCGATACGGCTCAGCATGGCAGAATGGAAAGCGTGGATTTCATCCATGGAAGAATCGAGACGCTTTTGCAAACGTTCCGCTTCGCTCGCGAGCGACCAATCTATAAACGGCTCCAGCTCAGCGAAAGCCGGCGGCAATAAGCGATGACTCATATCAACACCATCCAGGGGCAACTCCCATATTCAGCGTATCATAGTTGGGGTCAGAGTAAAAATACTCAACAATAAGCCCGCGTCCCTTACCAGATCAGCCGTATTTTTACTCTGACCCCATATATCCCGGGACCGCCCCTGGCCCGCTACCTGGAAAATCTGGAAGCGCGGTTAAATGAAAACGGTTTCCGGGGCGTGCTGAACATCATGCAGTCCAACGGCGGCTGCATGTCATGACCCTGGAACACGCCGACGGCAACAGGGAAGAGATAGACGGCAACCGCATGTACACCCTGAAACGGGGGGATACCATGACTATCGTCTCCAGTGGCGGCGGCGGTTTCGGTAGCCCCAGACAACCCCCCGGAAGTAGTGCTGCGAGACGTGCGCAACGGCCTGGTATCCATCGAAGCGGCCCGGGAAAAATACGGTGTTACCATCCGCCACGACGGCGCCGCCCTCGGTTACAGCATCGGAGAAGCCGAAACCGCACAACTGCGCAACGGGTAGAAACGCGGGCTAGATAAAAGGCACTACGTCATGAGCGCCGTAGGCGATGGCAACGGGCATTTTTTCCTGGTTCCGGCGATAACCGGTCAGGTGTCCGCCGCCGCCCTGGGTCGGCAACATGACTTTGGCGATGTGGTTCCTGTCGACGATTTGCCCGCGATAGAGGCCGATATTCTCCCGGCCGGTGTGCCGATCTTTAGTCACGACGCCACAAAAAGTATCCAGGTACCGCCCCCCATCCAGTTTCTGCCAGACAGGCGCCGGGAACTGATTCAGGTCAATGGCATCACCTGTCAGGATGTTCTGTTTAACCGCTGAGTTGTCGACGATAACCGGCTCTACCGGGTTGGCGTAGGTCTCTTTCAAGTGGCGGACAATATCTTTATCGCGGGTTTCCGGCGGTAAATCCAATAATGCGCACACCTGTCGTTTATTGCCCATCCCACAGGTAACGAAACGGGTTGAGAGGGTATCCTGGTAGTCCTTGATGTTCCCGAACAGCAGGGCCGGTCCTGCAAGGCCCAGGTTGATGCGGGTAATGGCGCCCAACTCCAGGTTGGAATCCACCTCACATTGGATTTGCCTGAGTTGATCCGCCGCCTGCAACTGCCGTAACCAGGAACGCAGACTCACTTCCCCATCCGACAAAATACCCGGGTTTGCGTCAAGATTGTCTGTATCCGGCATTACCATTACCGGGCTGTGTGCTGCCATGGTTTCTCTCCAGGTGTATGGGTAACCGCCATCTATCCCAATGACAACGGGGACAGATTTTAAATCTGTCCCCTGTACCACTCCGTCTACCAAAGAAAGGGCTTTGACGACTAATATGACATGGTTATCATACCAGTATGTCGGATTATTTGTTACCAGCTGCGGGAGAGGCATTGTGAAAGCGTTGATCTACGAACAACACGGCGGGCCGGAGGTGCTCCGCTACCGGGATGTGCCTGACCCCGAACCGGGGCCGCGGGACGCTGTGATCAAGGTCGCGGCAACGACGATAAACTACCTGGACGTGATGCAGCGTAATGGCTGGTTCACCATTCCCGGGTTCAGCCTGCCGCACATTTCCGGGATGGACGTTGCCGGCACGGTGATGGAGATGGGGTCGGGGGTTACTCGCGTCAAACCGGGCGACCGGGTGCTGGTCAACCCTTCCATGTCCCAGGTGCCCGATGGCTCGAAGCTGGCGGGTATGGACGACCTGTACGGCATACTCGGCGTCATAGGCGGCACAGTAGCCGGTGGCTACGCGGAAAAATGCCTGGCGCCGGAGACCCACCTTTACCCGGTTCCCGATAACCTGTCATGGCGCCATGCCGTCGGCTTCCCCACCTGCTGGATGACCGCGCATCACGCCCTGTTCGAGATAGGCCGGCTCAAGGCCGGCGAGACGGTGCTGATCCACGCCGCCGGCAGTGGTCTGTCCAGTGCCGCCATTCAATGGGCCAGGCAGGCGGGAGCGACGGTCCTGGCTACTGCCGGCAGCAGCAGGAAATGTGCAAAAGCGTTTGAACTGGGCGCCGAAGACACCTGTAATAACCGCACGATCGATGTGGCGGCCTGGGCCCGGGATATGACCGGTGGCGCCGGCGTTGACCTGGTACTCGATCACGTGGGCGAGGCGTTGTGGGAAGCCTCACTGACGGCGCTCAAACCACGCGGGCGCCTGGTAACTTGCGGCGGCACCTCCGGAAATTCACCGGTTATCCCGAACCTCGGTTACCTGTACAACATGGGCCTGAAAATCCTGGGATCAGACCCCTACCGTTATAAGGAATTCGGGCCGGCCTGGGAGCAATATTGTGCGGGCGACTTCCAGGCGGTCGTGGACAGCGTATTCCCCCTGGCCGAGGGGGGGAAGGCCCAGGAGAAGATGCTCAGCAGCGAATTAATCGGCAAGATCCTGCTCGAACCGTAAATGCGATATTTGGGGTCAGAGTAAAAATACAGTTAGTTTGGCAAGTGGTAATGGCTTATTGCTGAGCATTTTTACTCTGACCCCAAATATCCGGTACCCAGTCGGATTCTGGCTTTCGCCAGAATGACGCGAATATGATTTCGTCTTATACGTTACTGCCCCAGACCTCGCGGGCCTTCTCATAGACGCCCTGGTCGTAAGAAAACTCCACTATATTCCCCTCGGGGTCGCGCAAAAAGCAGATGTAACCGATCCGTTTGGGCATCTGTTGCGGTCCGAACGCCAGGCAGCCGGCCTGCTTCGCCCTGGCGGCTATCTCATCAACGGTTTGTTTATCCGGCGCCTCGATACCGATGTGGGCAAACGGTCCCAGTGGTGGATGCTCCAGAGGGGCAAACGGATCATGTCCGGGGAAGAACTGGCCCAGCACCAGGATAAAAGGGCTGTCGCTGCGGGTCATGTCTCCGAGCCAGGCAGAGTATCCGTCCTCGTCCTCTTCCCGGTCCAGCAGACTGAGGTGTGTGAACTCCTCATACCACGCGATCACCTTGTCGATATCCTTTACGTGCAAGGCCAGGTGAGTCCACGTGGCCCGTTCCGGACGAAGTTCGTGCTGTGGCCGATCGCTATTCATGCCTGATTAATGATAGGCAACCCGGGTGCAACAGGGTTTTCGGTGCAGGGCACAGCCCAACATCCAAATCAGTTCCAACTGTACCTGACCGAACCGATAACCTCTCGCGGCGGGATGTACTCATTACTCGTCGTCCACAGTCCGTACGGGTTGGTGAAGATATTATTGATGCCGTTCTTGTCGAAAATATTGGTTACGCTCAGGCTGAAACTGAGCGGCATGTTGCCGACATCATAGGCAAAGTACAGGTTGACCAGGTCATAGCTGGGCACGCTGTCCACCCGGGGATGATTGAAGATACGGGCCTGGAAGTCACCCCTATGGACATACTCCACCCGCGAACTCAGTTCGGAACCGTCGGAGAAGGTGTGAGTGTTCGTCAGGGCGACACGCGCGCTGAGATCCACCAGTTTCGGTGGTTCGTTGCCGTTGAGATTATTGGCGTTGTTCATCCTGATGCGTTCCTCAACTGCGCCTGAGGTAAAAAGACCCAATTGGAACGGGACCAACGCGGCGCGGAAATCCTCCACGTCAAGGGCGAACACGTCCGACTTTACCTTGCCGTCCTGCCAGGCCAGCATACCGTCGAGCTGCCAACCATCTGCAACCAACCAGCTCAGTTCGGACTCGATACCGTATTCCTCCGTCTCGGGGATGGTCCAGGTGCCCCCGGCAAACGGCGCCGGGTCCTCGTAGGTGAACTGCAGGTGTTCGTGGTCGTAATAGAAGGCCGTGACGTTCAGACGCACGCGCCCGTCAAGGAAGGTGTTGCGGGTGCCCAACTCGAATGCCGTCACCTCCTCGGGCTCGAATTGGCCGGGTTTGAATATACCGGGACTACCAGAACCGCCGTTCTTCCAGCCGGTGGATACCAGGCCATAGACGAGATTGTCCTCGGTGAGATGCACGTCCACTCCTGCCTTCCAGGTCACTTTCGAGGCGTTCGTTGTCCGACGACCATCTCCAAAAATGCCGAAGAACTGGGACGTTTCATCGAGTTGGTCTTCGTCCTGGTAACGCACTCCCGCGGTGACGGCGAACATATCGTTCAGCCGGTAGGTGGCCTGCCCGTAGAAGGCGTAATCCTCACGGGTCACGGTACGAACTTCGGTAAAATTCAAATGGGACGCGAACGGCGGCAGGGTTCCAGCATTCAGTTCGGAACGGGGCAGGGACGCCGGTGATTCCGAGAACGGCCCCGGACCCGTGGCCTCCAGGAAGTCATTGAAGTTCGCGTGGTGCAGGTAATAACCGCCGATGACCCATTCGAGTTGCTCACCACTGTAGCTGATGCTGACCTCCTGGCTTACCGCGTCGGAATCGTTGTCCCAGAACGGCAATATGTCCCAGTTGTTGAACACAAACCCCAAGTTGTTGGTAAAAGTGAGATCTTCATTCAGGCGGTCACCGTCCACCGACTGCTCCTTTCTGAGTACCTGCCAGCCGGTAAGCGACTTGACTGATACGCCCAGGGGGGTCGCCCACTCCATGATCAGCGAAGCGCTGTAGTTCTCCAGCGCGAAGATACCGGGGTAATCCTGTGACAGTTCACGACGGTCGGGGTTGGGATCATTCACGTTCTTCTGCGCCGCGGCACCGTGGTCGGCGTCATGCATGAAGACCTGTGCGTGCGCCGAGAAGTCTTCCGACGGTTGCCACAGTACCGCCAGTTTGCCGGTGAAGGAATCGGCATCATCCAGGTCGTAACCGTCCAGTTCGCCGCCCTCAATCTCCGCGAACCCATCGCGTTCATACTTCTGAACCGCGGCGCGGAACGCCCACGTATCGGAAAGCGGCACGTTTATGGAGGCGCGTCCACGGATATTGTCATAAGTTCCGTAACTGAGTTCGACGGAGCCGTCCAGCTTGTCAAAATGGGGTTTTTTAGTCACGAGGTTGATAGAGCCGCCCGTGGTGCCCTGGCCGAACTCCGTACCCTGGGGGCCGCGAAAGACCTCGACCCGCTCCAGGTCGCCGAGGTCCAGGCCCATAGCCAGCGGGTTGGCAAGGTAGATACCGTCGATATAGGTCAGTACGCTGGGTTGCGTCGTGAGGTTCTGGGCCGTTTCCCAACCGATGCCGCGAATGGTCACGACACGGCCGGCGCCATCGTTTTTCGCAACAACGAGCCCGGGCACGTAGCCGTTAAAGTTGTCCAGTCTTACGATATTGGATTTATCGAAGTCCGCGCCGGATAATACCGATACCGCAATGGGCGCATCCTGGAGCGAAACCTCGCGTTTGCGCGCCGTCACCACGATTTCCTCCAGCGATGTTTGCGCCAGAGCAGGCAGCGGTGCAATCATGGTTGAAGCGACAGCCCCTGCGACGAAAACCTGTAGCAACCGAAACACATCTTTCTCGAACTTGATCATAATCAACCCCCATGTTGTGAACAGTTGTATTTTTGTTTAAGTTTGTGACAAAAACTACAAAAGGACTTGCACAAATGCGCCTTTTTAGTTGACAAAATCGATATTTGATATTTGGGGTCAGAGTAAAAATACAGTCAATTCAGCGGGCGCTGTAGGTTTACTATTGCGTATTTTTACTCTGACCCCAAATATCTGACCCCAAATATCATGGATTCCTGCGCGCGCTGAGTACGGTGTGGAACGGAAGCAGCCTGGTTATCAGTATGGCGCCCACCACCAGACCGATACAGATCGCGATAATCGCGCTATCGTAAGTTCCGGTCACGTCGAACACCAGGTCCATCAGGAATGGTGTCAGGCCCTGAGTCAGGACGATCACGGAATACATACTCCCCGATATCGCGCCATAATGCCTGATGCCGAAATAGCGGGAGAGAAAATAAGGCAATACACCGTATTCAGTCCCAAGACCAAGCCCCATCAGCAAGCCGGACAACAGCAATAACGGATAACTGGACGTTGATTCCAGTAAGATCAGGCCAAGCAGCGCCAGTAAATAAAACGGCGCTGCGATCCATGGCCTGGGAATTCGATCAAGCATATAGCCCATGCCGATCTGCCACCCGGCGGTGACCAGGGAAAACGTCGCCAATACGGTAGTGGCCTGCCCTGCCGGCACGCCACGGTCCAGCAGCATCGGCACCACGTGGGCGAAAATCGCGGTCATGCACCCGGCGCCCAGGGCTATTGCGGCCATGATGATCCAGAAAGTACGGGTCCTCGATGCCTCCGTCAGGGTTAACCCTCTTGTCTTCTCCAGAGTTTCCGTCGCGGTCCGGGATGCGCCTTGCGGCGGATCCTTAAGCAGCAGATACAATACCGGAAAACCAATCAGGATAATGGCAATGCCGATCCCCAGATAGCCGGCCCGCCAGCCATAATTGCTGATTAACATATACACAAACAGCGGCGACAAAGCTGCGCCTATACCGTTACCCAGGCCGCCCGCAATGCCCAGGAACAGGCCGCGCCTTCGATCGAACCAGCCCGCTATCACCTTGGTAAACATAACGGAACTGGGAATGGCGGCGGTAATTCCGATTAACGCGTAAAGCGTATAGAACTGAAAACGGCTGGCTTCCGTAAGAGAGACCAACGCGACCGAGATAGCGAATAGTACGTTACCCGTCAGGATAACCGGTCTGGCGCCGTAACGATCAATCAACCGACCCACGATGGGGTAACCTATCGCCCCGGCGATTGCGATGATAAGCAGGACAAATGACACACTGGCGCGGGGCCAATCGAATTCCGTCGCAATGGGGATCAAAAACAGACCGAAGACCGTATAGACCATGGGCGTCACACTGACCCCGTTACCTACGGTACAGGCGACGACGACGCCGGCACGTCGGGTGAACAACGGCGTGTTAAATAATTTCGATATTGTCATATTCATCGATAATATTCGGATTAATCATTACTTTCCAGGTTTGGTAACTGCCTGGTTGCAAAGTCTGTGGGCGCATCAGTGCAAGACAGCCCTGTACGACACCGTTATTTTTACCATATTGTCGTCATTCCGGCGAAAGCCGGAATCCAGTCGATTAAATGATTCATTACAAGGAAAGTGGGTTTGACTGGATTCCCGCTTGCACGGGAATGACGGTTATTCAGCGTGTTGCTATTGCATCATCGGCATAACTATCCATCAATATAAAGTTGTTGAACCACTGACGGACATATACAGGTAAAGAGAATTGGCAATCTTCTACGATAATCCTGCCCTGCGTGACTACTGGTATGCCGTGGCAACGGAGCCGGAGATCACCGGGCAGCCCGTCGCCCGAACCCTGCTTGGCGAGAAAATGGTCATCTACCGGGATCCGGACGGCAGCGTCATTGCCGCGCCTGACAGGTGTCCGCATCGCCAAGCGCCCCTTTCAGCCGGGACCGTAGAAAAGGGAGTGCTGACCTGCTGTTATCATGGCTGGTCATTTGGCGGCAATGGAATGTGTGTATCCATCCCTTCCGCCGCTCCCGACTTCCCGATCCCGGACAATGCCCACCTGCACTGTTTCAATGCTCGCGCAAAATATGGTCTGGTCTGGGTCTGCCTGGGCAACTCTCCGAAAGAGATGCCGGGCATTATCGAGGAACAAGACAAGTCTTTTCGGCGCATCAATAACCCCGTTGAGGTGTGGCAGGTCTGCGCCATGCGCATGACGGACAACTTCCTCGATATCGCACACTTCCCCTGGGTTCATACCGGCACCTTCGGCAACAGGCAACGGCGTTTCGTCCCGGAGATAGAGTTGGAAATGCTGGAAGGGGGTTACTATGGCTATAAATACAAGGTTGAAGCAGATAACCCGCCCGGCGCCAATCTCATCTCGGGCCGTACCAGCGAAGTGGTCAGCCGGCAGATGACAACCGGCTTTCACCTGCCGTTTACCGTGTGCAGCACGATCTCCTATGACTCGGGGCTGCATCACATTATGCTGCTGTTGACCACACCTGTTGACGATGTCACGTCCTATTTTACTTTCGTCGTATGGCGCAACGACGACTTCAGCGTATCTTCCGAAAATATCATTACATTCGACCGCATGATAGGTGAAGAAGATAAACAGATGCTTGAGAGAGTCCCAGGCGTCCTGCCTTTTTCACCCCTTGCGCTGGCCAACTCCCAATCGGACAAACCGTCTGCCGCATGGCGGCACCAGTTCGTGCGCCTGCTGGGCGTGCCGGTTGAAAAAATCAGGTAGATCAGGTGTGAACGTCCGGTATGCCGGAACGTTTGATAATCGCTTCACCTGCAGTTTGTGCGGCAGTGTAAAGTTCATCTTCATCTATCAGGGTATGCCGGTAGTTTTCTATCACGCGCACCCCGTCCACCCAGACACTGTGTACGCTCCTGCCGTCAGCACACCAGACCAGTTGTTGCAGCACGTTTAACAAGGGCCGCCATTCCGGTCGGTCCGTATCATGCAGGACGATGTCCGCTTTCTTGCCCGTTGCGATTGAGCCTGTCTCATCCTGTATTTGTAATGCCCTGGCGCCACCCAGCGTAGCCATGTCCAGCACCTGTTTGGCGGGAAAGATTTTTGTGTCCTGCCGGGCATCCTTGAATAGCGCGGCGGCCAGAGCCATTTTCTGCATCAGGTCGGAGCCGTAACCGTCGGTTCCGATCGCTATATTGATGCCCGCCTTCGCCATTTCAGGAGAACGGCCGAGCGCGCTTATGCCAAAGGCGCCTTTCAGCGCGGCAAACGGGCAAATAATGGCATTGGTCTTCGTTTCAGCCAGTAACGCCGCCTCGTGGTCGTCGATATGAACCAGGTGGGTCAAACACAGGTTGTCACCAAGTACGCCGATTTCCGCCAGGTGCTCAACGGGCCGACGTCCGAGGTTTTCAAGATACCAGTCAGTATCCGTTCGATAAGGGCTTATATGAGCGGACACGCCGAGTTTATTTGCATCGGCAATCGCTTTCGCGGCTTTCCACACTTCGTCAGTATTGGTTGAGTGACCTATCAGAATGGGCCAGGCCGCTATTTTTTTACCTGAGTTCGCCGGAAAACGCGTCACTTCCTCTTCCAACAGGCGAATAGCCCTGTCGGTCAGCTCTGCTTCGTTGTCTTTCGGGTCAGATGCTCGCCCTTCAACCCAGGCGCCGATACGGGCGCGTATCCCGGCCTGGTCAAGGCCCTCCGCCACTTCATCCAGGTAGCGGATCGTGCCGGCTTCCAGAAAACAGGTGGTCCCCGCGCGCAGCATCTCGACGGCGGCAAGCCGGGCTGAGAGCCGCTCGTCACCAGGTGTGTGGGCCAGGTAACGGGGAATTACCCAGCGACGAAGTGTCTCGCCAAAGCCGTTGCTTATGTCGTCGGGCATATAGCCTCGGGTTAACGGATCGCCGGTGATATGAATATGCGCGTCAATAAACCCAGGTGTTACGACGAACCGCCTGCCATCGATCACGTTGGCCGCATTCACCTTGTTCTCAAGCTCGGCCTGTTTGCCTACCGCGGCGATCCGATCGCCCCGGATCGCAAGGGCGCCATCCCTGATAATACGCCGCTCCTTATCCTGGGTAACGATGACCGCGCCCTTGATGAGCGTATCGACCTGTTCCACCATCATACAGTCCTGTTTTCTGCCTGCTGCTGCCGGTACTCCCGGGGAGACATGTCGTATTCTTTTCGAAATGCCCGGCTGAAATGCGCGGACCCGTTAAACCCCCAGCGAAAACAAATTTCTGAAATTGACAAATTGGCATGGAGGGAACTGGCCAGGTCAGCACGACAGCGTTCCAGCCGGCGCGTACGCAGGTAATGGATGAAACTGTTTCCTGCTTCCGTGAAGAGCCTCTGCAAATACCTCGTGGACACCCCCTCCGCTTTCGCGACCATACCGATTGTCAGGTCCGGTTCGCTGAGGATGGTTTCTATCCTCTGACAGATCCGCTGCAGGTGATAGGCTCTGGCGCCGGATACCCCGCCGAGACTGAATACCGACTTTTCATCACCGAGACCTGTAATCAGAAACTCGGTCAGGGCCATTTCTACCGGGCGCAGTTGTTCAGGGGAAATCTCTTCGAGAACTTCAGCTAAAGATTGCAACATGCCGGAGAAGACGTGATTTATTCCGGATCGCGCCGGCATGTGGCCAAGCTTCAGAGACAAGGGCGCAAATACGCGAGGGCTGAGTGTGAGGCGTTGCGCTTTCACGAACAGTTGACGAAAATCCCGGGTAAAACGCAGGATCGCTTCTACATAAGTAGGTCCGTATACGATATCACCCGGCGCGAGATCAATCCTCTGCTTTTCATAGCTGAGTGAAGCCTTACCTTCAAGCAGCAGGGTTAACCAAATCGCCGCGTCCTGGTTAAGATACCGGCCGGAAATCTCATGGGGTTCAGCATCAACCAGGGCGAACTCCATTCCCAGAGGTGAGTTGATGCAAAAGATCTCGCCGCGGAATCCCGCTTTCTCCGGCAATTCACCGACCGGCAGACATAAGCGCTGCATGGCATCACGCCACGCCCGGCCCTGCTCATGCTCCGAAAACGCTGCTGTCGTGAATTTCCAGGGCTTCATAAATATCTGTTATTAATAGGGGAATAATGACTTATATCTAAGGAAACTCTGATTTATTCAGAGTTTTCTACGGTACAGGGATGTACCGTCAAAATCAATGACGTTATGTCATTGATTTTGTGAGCAAAGCAAAAATTGCATTTTTGCTTTGCGTGCCCTGATAATGACAGAGCCTGTCCTGGACCCCGTATCAAAGCCTGCCCCGTACTTGATACGGGGTACGGGGCAGGCTTGATCCAGGAATGTCATTAATCAGGGCTTCCCTAATTTACCCAACTCGGTGGTTATGAGCAGTATTCATAATAAACTGCTTATCAGAGTAGTTCTTAGTTCTGGGTAGTTCTAGCCCGGATTTCTAGCTCTGGGGACACAATACTTCTAGTTCTGGGGACACAATACTTAATTGATCTAAATTAGATGGTAGTTCTGGGGAGTGGAGTAGTTCTGGGGACACAATACTTAATTGATCTAAATTAGATAAAATTAAGTATTGTGTCCCCAGAACTATTAATTAAGTATTGTGTCCCCAGAACTATTTACCCCAGAACTATTTAGATCAATTAAGTATTGTGTCCCCAGAACTACAAAGTATTGTGTCCCCAGAACTCTTGGTGAATTAAGTATTGTGTCCCCAGAACTACTGCCCAGAACTACTGTAGATCAATTAAGTATTGTGTCCCCAGAACTATTTATCATTGCCTCCAATCAGTTAAAATGCCGTCAGTGTATACAATTGACTTGGTTAATCGAGTGTGACAGCGTCATGTCCACGATGTCTTGGCACTGATTTCTGTCCACGATGTCTTGGCACTTATCAATTAAGTATTGTGTGCCCAGAACTACAGAACTATAAGTACGGGCCGAAATCCGGCAGCCGGTCCGGGGACGGACTTACGTCCCCTGTTTGTGGAGGCACACTGCCATTCCTGCACCCCATCAACATGCGTCGTGACATACCTGTATGAATGGGTTATAATACAGTTTCTTTTGGTATTATTAAAGAGAAAAGAACGCGTGTCGCTTCAAGGAGATGCAGGCGCGTGTCTGGGTCATTATCAGCCCGATGAGGCCGTCGTTTTGTGCGCTCGGCAGGTCGGCAATTGACGAAGTCTTATGCAAGATTCAAAGAACAGAAACTGGCAGGGGCCACCTGCGCAAGGGCTTTATGACCCGGCCCGGGAGCATGATTCCTGCGGCGTGGGTTTCGTCGTGGACATACAGGGACGCAAGTCACATGATATTGTCGACAATGCCTTGACCATCCTGAACAACCTGTTACACCGCGGCGCCTGCGGCTGTGAGGAGAATACGGGGGATGGCGTGGGCCTCCTGATTCAGAAACCCCATAAATTTTTCCTGCGTGAGTGCGCGAAATCAGGCTTCCGGTTGCCGACTGAAAAACACTATGGCGCCGGGCTGGTATTTTTGCCCCGGGACCCGGCCCAGGCGGAGGAGTGCCGCCATGTCTTCCAGCGCATTGTCATCGAAGAAGGTCAGACCGTACTGGGTTGGCGCGACGTCCCCACAGATGATTCCCTGTTAGGCCCCACGGCCCTGGCGGGCGAACCGACTTTCAAACAGATATTCATAGGGCGTGACAAGACCATTCAGGACGCGGCTGCCTTTGAGCGAAAATTGTACGTAATACGCAAACGTGTGGAACATGCGATCTGGAATTCGGAGTTAAGCCAGCAGGATTTGTTCTATATTCCTTCACTGTCCTATCGCACCTTTGTGTACAAAGGCATGCTGACCGGGTCGCAGTTTGAACCCATGTTCCCGGACATTACCGACCCGGAGGTCGAATCCGCCCTGGCCCTGGTCCACCAGCGATTTTCCACCAATACCTTCCCGTCCTGGCGTCTGGCTCACCCCTTCCGCTACCTGTGCCATAACGGTGAGATCAATACCGTGCGCGGCAACATCAACTGGATGCACGCCCGAGAAGCCCTGTGTGACTCCGACCTGTTCGACGATGACCTGAAGAAAGTTTTTCCCATTGTCATCGAGGGGGGCAGCGACTCCGCCGTCTTCGACAACGTCATGGAATTTCTACACATGACCGGTCGACCCTTGGCCCATGCCATGCTGATGATGATCCCGGAGGCCTGGAGCGGCCACGAAACTATGGCTGAAGAGCGCAAGGCATTTTACGAATATCACGCCTGTTTAATGGAACCTTGGGACGGGCCGGCTTCCATCGCGTTTACCGACGGCGAGGTCATCGGAGCGGTACTGGATCGAAACGGTCTGCGGCCGTCCCGATATTACGTCACCCATGACGACATGGTGATCATGGCCTCTGAGGTGGGCGTGCTGGACGTCGCGCCGGAAAACGTCAAACTCAAGGAGCGGCTGCATCCCGGCCGCATCTTCCTGGTGGATACCAAAGAGGGCCGTATCATTGAAGACGATGAATTGAAACAGCGATACATTGATGAACACCCATACCAGCAGTGGTTGAAAGAGAACCTGGTACCGCTGGAAAATCTGCCCAACCCGAAAAATATCCATGGCACTGATCCCGATACCCTGTTGCGACGCCAGCAGGCATTCGGCTATACCCATGAAGAATTACGCGTCCTGGTTGCGCCCATGACGAACAAGGGCGAAGAACCTGTTGGTTCAATGGGTACGGACGCGGCCCTGGCCGTTCTATCCAACCGTCCCCGGTTGTTATACGATTATTTCAAACAGTTGTTCGCCCAGGTTACCAACCCGCCCCTGGACGGGATCCGTGAAGAATTGGTTACCCAGGTTTCCACCACTATAGGTCCGGAGAGCAACCTGCTGAATCCGGGCCCGCTCAGTTGCCGGCGCATTCGCATTCCCTCGCCGGTGCTGACCAACGCCGAACTGGCCCGTATCCGGGATATGAATTTACCGGGCTTCAAGACCAGGACCATCCCCATCCTGTATCCCGTCGCCGAGGGAGGCCGGGGTCTGGACCAGGCACTGGCTGAAGTGTATGCCCGTGTCGACCGTGCCATTGAGGAGGGATACAGTTATATTATTCTATCCGATCGCGGCATTGACACCGGCCTGGCGCCCATCCCGGCGTTGCTGGCTACCGCCGGCGTACACCATAACTTGGTCCGCAACGGCAGTCGAACCCGGGTGGGTCTGGTGCTGGAATCCGGCGAACCCCGGGAAGTCCATCATTTTGCGGTCCTGATCGGTTACGGGATTGAGGCGATCAACCCCTACCTGGTCTTCGAGAGTATCGGCGGACTGATCGGCGAAGGTTTTGTGCCGGAAATGCAATTCGACAAGGCAGTGGCCAATTTTATCAAGGCCGTCAATAAGGGGCTGATCAAAACCATGTCCAAGATGGGCATTTCCACCGTACAGTCCTACCGCGGCGCCCAGATTTTCGAGGCTATCGGCCTGGACAAGGACTTCGTCGATCATTATTTTACCTGGACTGCCTCGCGCATCGGCGGGATCGGATTGGACGTCGTCGCCACCGAAAACAGCCTGCGTCACCATAATGCGTTTCCGGCCAGGCCGGTAAAACGGCCGGACCTGGAATGGGGCGGTGAATATCAATGGCGGCGCGACGGGGAGTATCACCTGTTCAATCCGGAAACCGTCTTCAAATTACAGCACGCCACCCGTTCGGGCCAATACAGTATCTTTAAGGAATACACCAGGCTGGTGGACGATCAAAGCCGGAACATGGCTACCCTGAGGGGATTGATGCAATTCAAACCGACACGGGAGTCCGTTCCCCTGGAAGAAGTGGAACCCGTTGAAAACATCATGAAACGTTTTTCCACCGGCGCCATGTCCTACGGTTCCATCAGCAAGGAGGCCCATGAAACACTGGCCATAGCCATGAACCGTATCGGTGGGAAATCCAACACCGGGGAGGGGGGTGAAGATCCGTCCCGTTACACGCCGGATGAGAACGGCGATTTTCGTCGCAGCGCCGTCAAACAGGTGGCATCCGGTCGTTTCGGCGTGACCAGCGAATACCTGGTGAATGCCGATGACCTGCAGATCAAGATGGCGCAGGGGGCAAAACCGGGCGAAGGGGGACAATTGCCGGGGGCCAAGGTCTATCCCTGGATCGCCGAGGTCAGACATTCCACCCCCTGGGTGGGTTTGATCTCGCCGCCGCCACACCATGATATTTACTCGATCGAGGATCTGGCCCAGTTGATCCACGACCTCAAGAACTCCAATCCCGAGGCGCGCGTCCACGTGAAACTGGTGGCGGAAGTCGGTGTGGGTACGGTGGCGGCAGGGGTGTCCAAGGCGCATTCCGACGTGGTGCTGATCTCCGGCTATGACGGCGGCACCGGCGCCTCTCCCATCAGTTCCCTGAAGCATGCCGGACTACCCTGGGAACTGGGCCTGGCCGAGACGCAACAGGTCCTGGTACAGAACAAGCTGCGCGACCGTATTGTCGTACAGACGGACGGTCAACTGAAAACCGGCCGGGATGTGATCATCGCCGCGTTGCTGGGCGCGGAAGAGTTTGGTTTCTCCACGGCGCCCCTGGTAGTCAGTGGCTGCATCATGATGCGCGTCTGTCATTTGAACACCTGCCCCGTCGGGGTGGCAACGCAAGACAAACAGCTGCGGGAAAAATTTACCGGCCGGCCGGAGTTTGTCGAAAACTTTTTCCGGTATATCGCCGAGGAAATGCGGGAGTCCATGGCGCAGTTGGGGTTCAGGACGGTCGAGGAAATGATCGGTCGCAGTGACAGCCTGGATATGAACAGCGCAGTGGAACACTGGAAGGCAAAAGGCCTGGACTTCTCGAATATCCTGTATAAACCGGAAATGGGACCTGAGGTGGGTATTTTCCATTCACGGGAACAGGATCACGGATTGGAAAAATCATTGGATGTAACGACGCTGGTGCCCCTGTGTAAAGGCGCGCTGGAGCAGCGTGAACCGGTCGATATCATCCTGCCCATCAGAAATACGAATCGCACGACGGGCACTATCCTGGGTTACGAGATCACCAAACGGTACGGGGCCGAGGGGTTGCCGGATGACACGATACGAGTGCATTTCAACGGCTCCGCCGGAATGAGTTTCGGCGCGTTTGTCCCCCGGGGCGTTACCCTGACCCTGGAAGGGGATTCCAACGATTATCTGGGCAAGGGATTATCCGGCGGCAAGATCATCGTCTATCCGCCGCGGGCCTCGACGTTTGTCCCTGAAGAAAACATCCTGATCGGCAACGTCGCCCTGTACGGCGCAACCGCCGGCGAAGGCTATTTCCGGGGTATCGCCGGCGAACGGTTTTGTGTCAGGAACAGTGGCGTTCACACCGTGGTGGAAGGCGTGGGCGACCACGGTTGCGAATACATGACCGGCGGCCGGGTGGTTATTATCGGCAAGACCGGCAGAAATTTTGCCGCTGGAATGTCGGGCGGTACTGCCTACGTGCTTGATAATACCGGGGATTTTCACATTCGCTGTAATCAGCAGATGGTACTTCTGGAGGCCGTTGAGGAGAACGAAGACGTTGCAACTATCAAACACCTCCTGACCAGGCACGTACAGTACACTCAGAGCAGTGTCGCCCGGGAGATCCTGCGCAACTGGCGGGCTTACCAGGGACGCTTTGTCAAGGTAATGCCCAGAGATTACAAGATCGTTCTTGACGCCATCAGGAAGGGCCGGGAGAAAGGGCTGTCGATCGAGGCGGCCATTATGGAAGCGGCGCATGGGTAAGATTACCGGTTTTATCGAGTTCGAACGGGAAAAACAACCCTATCGCCCCGTTGCAGAAAGGCTGGGCGATTGGCGGCAGATCATGGCGCCCTGGCCGGTCGAACCCCTGAAGACCCAGGCGTCCCGCTGCATGGATTGCGGTATTCCTTTTTGCCACCAGGGCTGCCCCCTGGGCAACCTGATCCCGGACTGGAATGACCTCGTCTACCGGGACCAATGGCTGGAAGCTATTCATCGTCTGCACGCCACTAATAATTTTCCTGAGTTTACCGGTACCCTGTGCCCGGCGCCCTGTGAGGGTTCCTGTGTATTGGGAATTAATGATGACCCCGTGACCATCAAGGCGGTGGAGCTTTCCATTATCGACAAGGCCTGGGAGAACGGCTGGATCAAACCGCAACCGCCCGAGAAGAAAACCGGTAAACGGGTGGCCATCGTCGGTTCCGGCCCGGCGGGAATGGCTGCCGCCCAGCAACTGGCGCGGGCCGGCCATGAGGTTACGCTGTTTGAACGGGACGACCGTATCGGCGGCCTGTTACGCTACGGCATCCCGGAATTCAAGATGGAGAAACGGGTGGTGGACCGGCGGCTTGAGCAAATGGGACAGGAAGGCGTGATCTTTAAACCCGGTTGCAATATCGGCGTGGACCTTGACGCCGGTGATTTATGCAAAGAATACGACGCGGTTTTATTGTCCGGCGGGGCCACTTTATCACGAGACCTTCCGGTCCCCGGCCGGGAACTGGAAGGTATCCATCTCGCCATGGACTACCTGCCGCTGCAAAACAAGCGTTGCGAAGGCGATGAGATTCCCGATGAGCAATTCATCAGCGCGCAGGGGAAACACGTTATTATCATCGGTGGAGGCGATACCGGCGCCGACTGTCTGGGCACGGTCAATCGGCAGGGCGCCAAATCCGTACATCAACTGGAAATCATGCCAAAACCCCCAAATTCCCGCGCCGAGGACAACCCGTGGCCTGAGTGGCCGCGGATTTACCGGGTCGCATCGGCCCATGAAGAGGGCGTTGAACGGGTCTATGCGGTTTCAACCAGGCGCTTTGTCGGAAACGGGCAGGGTCAGGTAAAAGAACTGGAACTGGTCCGGGTGGAAATGAAACATACCGGCAGCCGGCTGACTTTTGCAGAGGTGCCGGGAACCGAATACAAACTGCCCTGTGACCTGGCTTTGCTGGCTATGGGTTTCCTGGGGCCGGAAAAGACCGGCATGCTGGAGCAACTGGGTATTGAGCTGACGGAAAGAGGCAACGTGAAAAGAGACCGGAACTGGATGACCAACGTGAACGGGGTGTTTACCGCCGGGGACATGCAACGGGGCCAATCCCTGATCGTCTGGGCTATCGCTGAAGGCCGCTCCGCCGCCAAAGCCATCGATCAATTCCTGCTGGGCGCATCAGACCTGCCCGCCCCGCTTGAATAAGGCGCTTTGTGAAATATTTCTCATAGTTGGGGTCAGAGTAAAAATACTCAACAACAAGCCCGCGTCCTCTGCCAGGTTAGCCGTATTTTTACTCTGACCCCATATATAAGGCGCTTTGTGAAATTTTTCTGATAAAGAGATTCAATTTTAGTATACTTGTCTGGCGTTTTTGAGCAAAAACAACGAGGAGCAGAATATGCGATATCTTACATTAACGATTTTCCTTGCAGCTATATTGGGGTTTGCCGGATGTAGTGATGCGGACAATGCCGGTGGTGAAGCTGGAGACGGCGCCGGGGCAATGGACGAAATGTCTACGGATGAAGGCGCTATGGATGAAGGGTCCATGGAGGAAATGTCCATGGAAGAATCAGGTACACCACAATGGGCAACTCTGGAACAGAACGTAGTACATTCCGAGTAATCAGGTCCAAATGCAGGAGGGAGGTGTCGTACCTCCCTCCCTGCATGGTTTATTTTTTCTTAAATCAACCAGTGGTATTGCCGGTATCAGCCTGAGCGCCATCCAGTTTCCGCCAGAGGGGGGCAGCAGGGGGAAATACCGGGCAATATCGGTTTTTCTCCTGCTCACAGGTATCTCCTGTTTGATTCACGCGGATGACACGGATAAATTCAACGGTGTCTGGGTCTTGAATGAAGAGTTGAGTGATAACACGGACAGGCAGATAGAAAAAGCGGTACGCAAAGCGGGCGGAAGCATAAGGCGACCTCAAAAGAAGGGCAGGCATCTATACAAGGGCGGGCCGCCGGAACAGGAGTTGTACGATCACCTGGCATACGCCGACGTGCTCCGATTCCACTACGTGGAACCTGAATTTGTCTTTCTCTACGACAACGACTTCCGGCGGGTGTTTTATTCCGACGGGAGGGGGCGGACAGTGAACGCCCGCGGTTCCGCCGCCCGGCAGGACTACTCGTTTGCCGCATGGGACGGAGGCAGGCTTTACGTGGAAGCAAGACCGCGGGATGGCGGCGCAACCCACGAGGTATATTCGCTGGAAGCACAGGGGCAACAACTCCGCGCAGAGCTTGAGATCAAACCGGTGTCATTCGGCGCGCCGGTGAAAATTACCCGTATCTACGATAAACAAAATTAAATTTGTCGGAGAAAGAACATGAACAACGAGATTCCCGAAACCCATAAAGACTTACTGACAAGTCCCATCTGCGTGCAACTGGCGTCACACATGAGCAATGCATCGATCCAGGTACATCCGGTCTGGTGCGATTATGACGGCATTCATATTCTCATTAATTCCGCGAGGGGGCGGGTGAAAGACAGTAACATGCGCGCTAATCCCAACGTTACGGTGTTTGCCGGCGACCCTGAGAATCCCTTTCGCTGGCTTGAGATACGCGGGACAGTGGTTGACATTACCGAAGACGGCGCAGATGAGCATATAGACAACCTGTCTGAGTTATACCTGCAAAAGAGACCCTATCCTTTTCGGGAAGACGGCGAGGTTCGCGTCATCTACAGGATCAAACCGGAGCGCGTCATTGCCTTTTCGGCGTAACGCCGGCCATCTCGTTTAATCCGAAATGCAAAATCACGTCAACGCCTCGATTCGTTATACCGTTAACACCGGGGTGAAACCCGTCAGCCTGTCCCGTACATTGGGTGGTCGGATTGAATACCTGAACAGTACGTTTGAAGAGCGCGCCGTTAAAGTTCGCAACGGCCGCGACGAGATCGATGACTTTGTCTTTGACCGGCACGGGTTTGTGTTTGTCAACCACGCCACCGGAGTGGCGGATTTTTATGACAAGGCGGTGGTGGAAGCGGATTACTACCCCGAGGCCGATGCTTTGATTAAACGGGTAACCGGGGCAGACCGGGTGCATATTTTTGATCACACTGTGCGTTCAGGCGACGTGGTTCAGCAGGAGTTGGGCACTCGCGAACCATTGAAACAGGTTCACAACGATTATACCAACCGGT
Source organism: Gammaproteobacteria bacterium (assembly GCA_965248145.1). Classification (GTDB taxonomy): domain Bacteria; phylum Pseudomonadota; class Gammaproteobacteria; order Eutrophobiales; family Eutrophobiaceae; genus JAAXHV01. The sequence goes on from OZ252091.1 coordinate 3,739,906, forward strand.
CGGGACCGCAACGGGTCCGCGACCTGTTACCGGAGGAGGCGGAAGACCTGTTGCAGCGCAGGTTCATGATCGTACAGGTCTGGCGTCCCATCGGGGCCACTATCGTCAGCGAGCCTCTGGCGGTCTGCGACGCGCAAAGTCTGGCTGAAACAGACCTCATCATAACGGAACGCCGGCATCCGAACCGCGTCGGTGAGACCTACACACTTTCTTATAACCCCGCCCATCGCTGGTACTATTTCCCGAAAATGCGCCGCGACGAGGCCATCGTTTTCAAGGTGTATGATTCCGTTACCGATGGTCGCTCTCGCTTCACCGCCCACAGTTCATTCGATGATCCCGCCACCCCGGAAAATGCGCGCCCCAGAGAAAGCATTGAATTAAGAGCACTGGTGTTTTTCAACTGAGAATCTGTCCCCTTTTCTGTCCCTTTTCTACAGCTTTGACGCGACTGTAGCATCGTAATAATAGACCTCGGGATATTCCGCAAAACACTCGAATAACCCGGGTACCGTTTCACGCATGAACTCGCTCTCAAAGTGTTTGTCGTGGAGTTCCTTGGTCTCCCATTCTTCAAACAGGAAATACCTGAGCGGATCAACCGGGTCCGGATAGAACGTGTAGCGCACAATTCCCTCCTCGCCGCGACCCACTTCGACTATTTTCTGCATAACAGACCTGGCCTGCTCCAGGTGGTCTTCTTTGATGATGAAACTGCCGGTTACCAGGTACATGCTTCCAACCTCCATAAGAATTCAGGTAAACTATAATATCAAATCCCTGTGAACTCTGTGTCCTCTGTGGCAAAGGAAAAAAACAGCAATAACCATGAATATTGCCATTATCGGCGCCGGCATAACCGGTATTGCGGCGGCCAGTATCCTGAACAAAGCCGGCCACACAACCACCCTGTTTGAAAAATCCGCTAATGTGGGCGGCGTCTGGGCAGTCGGTTATCCCGGGGTTTGCTTGCAAAACACCTCCCATCAATACACCCTGGCGGAATTCCCCTGGCCTTTTGAACCCGCTCGCCATCCTACCGCCGCTGAGATAAACAGGTACCTGAACCTGGCCGTTGAGGGTCTGGGCCTGGACGTTCGCAAGAGTACCGAGGTTGCCGGGCTGGTCGAAAACACCCGCGGCTGGACGGTGAAATACCGGAATGAGGCCGGTGACCAGGAACAACGGTTCGACTACGTGGTATCTGCAATCGGCCAGTACACGGAGGGGAAACACAAGCCGGATTTCCCCGGGCAGGATACGTTCACGGGCGAGCTTGTCACGGAAAGAGACATAACATCCCCGGACCTGTTTAACGACAAACGGTTGGTCGTGGTGGGGTTTGGCAAAAGCGCCGTCGATATCGCCACTATGGCCGCCGATAAATCAGCGCAGGTACACCACGTTTTTCGCACACCTCGCTGGATGATCCCGTTCACCATTTTCCGCGTCCATTACACCCACCTGCTGTTTAGCCGTTTGAATACATTCTTCATGCCCTGCTGGGCTCATCCTACAAAGTTTGAGCGGTTTTTCCACCGGAACATGGGATTCCTGGTGGATACAGTCTGGTATTCCATCTCACGCGTGGTCATCCTGTTGTGCAAGTGGCGGGGCTTGTTCAGGGGCAACGCCGCAAACAAAAGGTTGAACACACTGATTCCGACCCATCCATTCACCGGCGACCTGCGTTCCGCGTCTGCGCTGACGCCCCCGGATTATTTCCGCCTGGTGGCAACCGGACGGATTGAACCTTACCACGCGGAAATATCCCGGTTCTCCGGGCAGGCCGTGCATTTTCAGGATGGGCGCTCAATTCCCTGCGACCAGGTGGTGTTGTGCGTGGGGTCGGAATCGCCCCGGTTCCCTTTCCTGCCGGATAAATACCGGCGCCTGCTGGAAAGTGAGGACGACGGCGTGCAGTTGTATCGCCACGTGTCGCACCCGGATATTCCACACTTTGCCTGCGCCGGTTATAACCACGGTTTCATGCACGTACCCGCGGCTGAAATTGGTATGCTCTGGTTGTGCGCGTACCTGGAAGGGGATATATTGCTGCCTGACAGGGAAGAGATGCTCAAGAGTATTGAAGCCACCCGGGATTGGAAACGAAAATATATCAACTATGAGCCGTCCCGCTCCTGCGCCGTCAACACCCGGTTCCAGCAATACCTGGATATCATGCTGAAGGAATTGGGTGTTTCTCCCTACAGGAAAATGCCTAACATTTTCGCAGAAATATTCGGGCAGTATGGGGCAGAAGATTACCGTGGCGTTTTCGATGAATATATCAGGCAATCCCAAAGACGGGATACGCCGTTAACGTCGTTACCACTGGATACGTAGTTAGTTGTCGGTTGTTGGTTTTTGGTTTCTGATAACCAAATACTAAAAACCAAAAACTGAAAACTATATAATACTATGCACACGGCAATCATTATGGGGGTGGGTCCGGAACAGGGCCTCGGAGCACAGTTATGCAGACGCTTTGCCGGTCTCGGCCTGCACGTTTTTGTGGCGGGACGGACCCGGGGGAAACTGGATGACGTTGTTTCCCTGATCGAAGCGGAGGGTAACAAGGCAACTGCCTGGGTCGCTGACGCTACTGCTGAAACGGAAGTGAAAAAACTGTTTGACGCGGCGTCACAGGCCGGCCCCCTGTCGGTTGCCATATATAACGCCGGCAATAACACGCCGGGGAAAATCGTGGATATGGAAGCCGCCTATTTTGAGCGCAGTTGGAAAATCTGTTGTTTCGGCGGGTTCCTGTTTGCCCGGGAAGCAATAAAGCAAATGCAGGCGTCCGGCGGCACACTGTTGTTTACCGGCGCCAGCGCGTCACTTCGGGGCCGCCCCGGGTTTGGCGCGTTTAACTCATCCAAGGCCGCATTACGCACACTGGCCCAGGCGCTGGCAAAAGAATACGGCCCGGAAAATATCCACGTCGGCCACGTGATTGTGGATGGCGCTATCAACGGTGAGAAAATCAAGACCAGGTGGCCGACTTATGCAGAAAAACTGGGCGATGAAGGCATGATCAGCATTGACGGTATCGTTGACGCCTACGAGTTTCTGTACAGGCAACCCAACACTGCCTGGACTTTTGAGGTGGACTTGCGCACGTCAATCGAAAACTGGTAGAAAAAAAGCAGGCCTGCCGGCGGATGCCGGTACCCGGTGAAACAATCATATTTGGGTTCAGAGTACATATTTGGGGTCAGAGTAAAAATACTTAATGACAAAGTACTACCACCTGCCAACCCAACTGTATTTTTACTCTGACCCCAAATATCCGGGCTAGTAGTTCAGCCTGGCAAAGGCTTCGGAGTTTTTCAACGCGTCGTTATCTTTTGCATAATCCCAGGGCAGTTTACCGGCGTCGCGCACGTTGACGTCCGCCCCGGAATCCAGCAACGTCAGCACGATGCTCGGGTTGTTGCTCTGCTCGGCCGCCGCATGTAACGGAGTACTGTCCCTGGCATCCCGCGCATTCAGGTCTGCCCCACCATCCAGCAACGCGATAATGATACCCGGGTTGCCGTTGGACCAGGCCGCCCAATGCAGCGGTGTTGCCCCCCACTCCTTATCCTTCGCCTCCAGGTTCGCCCCGCCGTCCACCAGCACGCTAATCACGTCCGGGTCATCATTGAACGCAGCCGCAAAATGCAGCGGTGAGAATCCCCACTCATCCCGCCCATTTGCATCAGCCCCGGAGTCAATACATTTCTGCACCATTCTGACAGTGGCTTTTTCAAAAAAAGTCATGGTGTTCCAGTTTGGATCTATCAAATTATTCCCTCGCGTAGCTCGTACATCATGTTCATATCAGCAAAAGCTTTAACCACTCTGTTCAATTGTTATATTTAGCCACGAATAAACAGTCAGGTCAATGATGGGTGTTGCGAATAAATATAACCTGTTCCACCTGCAACCAGTGGCAACGCAGCCATATCAAAGGAGCTTTGACCTCTTTTCTGAAGTACACTGTCAGCCTGATTATTCTGGAGACGCAGTATGAATATTTCCGGCAAAACAGCAGTGGTTACCGGCGGCGCGTCGGGGTTGGGTGAGGCAACGGTAAAACGTCTTGTCAACGGCGGGGCCAACGTGGCCGTATTCGACCTGAATGAAGAACAGGGTTCCAGGCTCGCCGGGCAATCAGGGGACCGGGTTCTGTACCAACGCGTGGACGTGTCCGATGAGACGGCGGTCAGTGTTGCCATCAACAATACGATGGCGAAATTCAAGGCAATTCATATATGTTGTAACTTTGCCGGCATCGCCGCGGCAGCCAGGACACTCGGTAAAACGGGCCCGCATCCGCAGGATTTATACGAGAAGGTTATCCGGGTAAACCTGACCGGCACCTTCAACGTGTTACGTCTGGCCGCGGCGCAAATAGCAAAAAACGACCCTGTCGATGAACATGGAGGACGGGGCGTGATCATCAACACAGCCTCCGTCGCGGCATTTGAAGGACAAGTTGGTCAGGCGGCATACGGCGCAAGTAAAGGCGGGATAACGGGCATGACCGTACCTGTTGCCAGGGACCTGGCCGGCTTGGGCATAAGGGTCAATACCATCGCTCCCGGTTTAATCCATACACCCATTTTTAACGGCATGGATGAAAAAGTCCGAGCGGCGCTGGAAGCCTCAGTCCTCTACCCGAAACGGTTGGGCAGTCCCGACGAGGTTGCCCATCTTGCCCTGTTCATTATTGAAAATGATTACATAAACGCAGAATGTATCCGCATCGACGGCGGCATCCGAATGCAGGCGCGATAACCCGCTGTGTGTGGTGTGTGTGGGGTCAGGTCGCACAATGCACACGCGTGTGCATTGTGCGACCTGACCCCACTCGTGACGAATTTTAATGGCGCTGACCAACCAGCATAAGGCTTATTTTCTCGCACTTGGCGCAGTGTTGTTATGGTCTACCGTAGCAACCGCGTTTAAAATTTCTCTGCGTTACCTTGACGTGTTCCAGTTGTTGCTGGTTGCGAGTGTGACGGCAACATCGTGTCTGTTGTTAATTGTTCTGGCGACCGGCAGGATACGATTACTGGCGAACGCAGGACCGCGGGATTATCTGCGGCTGGCAGCTCTGGGGATACTGAATCCTTTTTGCTACTACCTGGTGCTGTTCAAGGCATACGACCTGTTGCCGGCACAAGTCGCCCAGGCGCTGAATTACACCTGGGCGATAACATTGATGTTGCTGTCTGCGCCAATCCTGAAACACAGGATTACCCGCTTTGATTATGCCGCCACGGTCACCTGTTATTCCGGTGTGGTTGTCATCTGTTTCAGCGGCGGACAATTTCCGGCAGGGGAATTGAGTACGGCGGGTATTTTACTGGCGCTGGGCAGCACGATTATCTGGGCGTTTTACTGGTTGTTTAAAACAAAGGACAACATCGACCCCGTGCTCGGTCTTTTTGTCAGTTTTCTGTGCAGCATCCCGTTTATTGCTGCTGCCTGCTGGCTCCAATCCGATATATCCTCCCTGGGTGTCAACGGTATTCTGGCCGGTGTGTACGTGGGGCTGTTTGAAATGGGTGTCACTTACATCCTGTGGCTCGCCGCGCTGCAACTGTCGGAGACGACGGCAAGGATCAGCACCTTGATTTTCCTGTCACCGTTTATTTCCCTCATCTTCATAAACCGGATACTCGGCGAGGCTATCGCCTTCACCACAATCCTGGGATTACTGCTGATCGTTACGGGGCTGTTGTTGCAACATTATCTCTCAGAGTAATTCCAGTGCAACTGCCGTAGCCTCGCCGCCGCCTATACATAAGCTGGCCACGCCGCGTTTCAACCCGCGATCTTTCAGGGCGGCAATCAGGGTAATTATTATTCTTGCTCCCGAGGCGCCAATGGGGTGGCCCAGGGCACAGGCGCCGCCATTCACGTTCAACTTATCGTGGGGGATATCCAGTTCTTTCATGGCCGCCATTGGAACAACCGCAAAGGCCTCATTGACCTCAAACAAATCCACGTCGGCTACTGTCCAGCCTGCTTTTTCCAGCACTTTTTTGATGGCGCCCACCGGCGCGGTGGTAAACCAACCCGGTTCCTGGGCATGACTGCCGTGCGCGCGGATAACCGCCAGCGCATTTAAACCACGGGCATGGGCGTCGGCCTGCCTGACTAATATCACTGCCGCCGCGCCGTCGGAGATGGAACTGGAATTTGCCGCGGTCACGCTGCCATTTTTGGCAAACACCGGTTTCAATGCCGGAATTTTTTCGATGTCGGCTTTGCCCGGCTGCTCATCGGTATCCACCGTGATTTCACCTTTACGTGATTTGACCACCACCGGGACAATTTCTTCTTCGAATTTTCCCTCTTTGATGGCGATTTGCGCACGAGTCAACGACTCGATGGCATAGGCATCCTGTTCTTCCCGGGAGAAGTTGTATTTGTTCGCGCAGTCTTCTGCAAACGCGCCCATCAATTTACCTTTGTTATAGGCATCTTCCAGACCATCATAGAACATGTGATCAATCAGCTCTCCGTGCCCCAGACGTAAACCATTACGTGCTTTGAGCGCCAGGTAAGGCGCATTGCTCATACTCTCCATCCCCCCGGCGACCACACAAGCTGCCGAGCCGGCCCGGATGGCGTCAAACCCCAGCATCACCGCCTTCATGGCCGAACCGCACATCTTGTTTACGGTCGTACAACCCGTACTGACCGGTATGCCGGCCCCGATTGACGCCTGGCGCGCCGGCGCCTGGCCCAGGCCGGCCGGCAATACACAGCCCATGATGGTTTCGTCCACGTCCGCCGGACCGATCTTCGCTCTCTCCAATGCCGCCTTTATGGCGATAGCCCCCAGCGCCGGCGCCTGCACCATTGACAGTTCTCCCTGCAACCCGCCCTGAGGGGTACGGGCCATACCGGCTATAACGACTGGATCATTCATATATGCACTCCTTGACGAGTCACGTTAAAATGCGGGTGGACGCTAATTGTACTTCTACGGACTTCATCCAGGCAACAACTGTCTTTCTACATGCTTTTTATCATAGCCGAATATGCCAAAAGTCATTTTAAAGTCAATCCATTCCCCTGAACCTGGTTGGAGATTTTGGCGGCGACGCCCACTTTGTAAACACTTACCTGACCAAAGATAACCAGTTCATCGTTGTCGCGCCACTGGAAGGACGGTTTTACCAGGCGCTGGTGACTCCCTGAATGCCGGCGCCGATGATGATTGTCTTCATGACTGAATCTTGAAATGTTTCGACACTTCATGATGCCATCGGTGGCTGAGAAAAAACCTGAACCGCAAACAATTCACCATCGTATTTCTCAACTTCGACCAGGCAACTGTGTGCGGCCGGCCCCTGCGCCAATTTTGAGGTGCCGGCGTCGCGGGTTAATACATTGGGATTGCCGTGTATCTCAAGCGTCATGGGGTCGGAAGGGTCCTGCGGGTCATACCAGGCCCCGGTTTCCAGTTCGATAACGCCCGTGCGGATATTATCCGTAATGACGACTCCGGCCAGACAAGCGCCACGCTCATTAAACAGCCTGATAATATCGCCGGCATTGATATTTCGATCTGCGCCGTCAAGCGGGTTCATCCGGGCGGGCGCCCGGTCCCTGATCTTGGCATTCCGGCTGGTAATACCGTGGTCATATTGGCTGTGCAGTCTTGTTTTCGGTTGATTGGAGATCAGATGCAGGGGATAGTCTGTCACCCGTTCGGCGCCCAACCACTCCTGTTTGTCATACCACTTGGGATGACCCGCGCAATCATCGTAGTTGAACCCGGCAATCTTTTCGGAATACAGTTCAATCATGCCTGAGGGGGTGCGTAACGGATTAGCCGTCGGGTCAGAACGAAATTTCTCCAGGACAAAGATCCGGTCCGGCGTCTGCTCCTGTACCGTCATCTGCCGGCCCTGCCAGAATTCATCAAATTCCGGTAATGATACCCCGGCGCCGGCAGCCGCTTCCCGGGTTGCATGGTAAAGATGTCTCACCCAATCCATTTCATCTTTGCCCCCGGTAAATTCCTGCTCCAGACCAAGCTGTTCGGCCAGGCCGGTAAAAATATCGTAGTCATTTCTTGATTGGGCAAAAGGCGTCACGGCGCGTGGCATGGGGGCAAGATAACAATCATAAGGACTGATGCTGATATCATTGCGTTCCAATGGCGTCGTTGAAGGAAAAACAATATCGGCATGTCTGGCGGCCGCGGTCCAGAAAGGCTCATTAATGATGATCGTATCCGGTTTTGCCCAGGCCACGCGTAAGCGATTCAGGTCCTGGTGATGATGGAAGGGATTTCCTCCGGCCCAGTAGATGAGCTTGATATCGGGATAAGCCAGTGTTTGTCCGTTATATTCATATCGTCCTCCCGGGTTTAACAACATATCGGCGATCCTGGCAACCGGAATAAACGTATTTACGGCATTCTCTCCCTGCGGTAGTGAGGCCGTCTTGTAATTTGGCAAACGCCGGCCGGCAAAACCGATGTTATGAACAGAGCCGTATCCATAGGCGACGCCACCGCCCGGCAGGCCCACGTAACCCAGCATGGCACTCAGTAATGTTGCCATCCAGTAGGATTGCTCGCCGAATTCACTGCGTTGCAATGACCAGCTGATGCCAATCAGGCAACGTTCCTTTGACATCTGTTTCGCCATCCCGGTGATGCTCTCCGCAGACACCTCGGATAACCGTGCCGCCTATTCGGCGTCCTTGGCAATACCATCTTCATCACCCATCAGGTACGGAAGAAATCGATCGAACCCCGTGCAGTAATCATCAAGAAAATCCCTGTCATACAGGTTATTCACCACCAGGGCATGGGCAATCCCCAGCATAATGGCAACGTCGCTGTTAGGCCGGCACGGACACCACTTTGCTTCGAGATAATCAGCCATGTCGTCTTTTACCGGACTGACGTTTACAAACCTGACCCCGGCCTGTTTCATATTCTGCAACTGGTCCCTGGCCGTATGGGCGCCCAGGCCGCCCGACATAATCTGTGTGTTTTTCATGGCAATACCGCCAAAACACACAACCAGCCTGGTGTGTTTCAGAATGTCCTGAACGGTTGGCGCCTGCAGCATCAAATCAAAAAAATTCATGCCCAGCACATGGGGCATGATTACTTCCGCCGCCGCGGCCGAGTAGGAATTCACTGACCGGGTATAACCGCCACATACATTAAGAAAACGATGCACCTGACTGTTGGCATGGTGAAAGCGGCCGGCGCTGGCCCAGCCGTAAGAACCGCCGTAAATCGCTTCATTGCCGAACTCTTCTCTTACGCGTTGTACGGCATTGGCTGCCAGGTCCAAAGCCACGTCCCATGATACGGGGACAAAAGGCTCAATTCCTCGTTGAGCGCCATCACTCTTATCCTGTTTTTCCAGGTAGCCCTGCCTGATCATCGGTTGTGGGACGCGAACGCCCTCATCCTGGGCATTCAGGAGCGATTGACCTATTGGAGTGGGATCCGGGTCGGAAGCGTAGGGATGGATCGCAACCAGCTTATCATCTGCGACCTCGGCCAGGTAATTCCCCCAATGGGAACTCACCGGAACCAGTTTTTGCGGTTGTTCAGTTTGCCTGCCCACGTGTGTTTATTGCAACCAGATGATTATTGACCCAGCCATACTAGTACCGTTTCCATTTAATTATGACGGGTTGGATATTTGGGGTCAGAGTAAAAATACAGTTGGGTTGGCAGGTGGTGGTACTTTGTCATTAAGTATTTTTACTCTGACCCCAAATATCTTTACTCTGACCCCAAATATCCGAACAGAATGACCCAATCGATCATAATTAAATGGAAACGGTACTACTGTACATACTTCGTGATCATTATAACCGGGATTGAAAATTCCTCAAAACACGACCACAATTAATCCGATTTTCCTGTTGTTGAATTGTGAAAACGTTTAATGGTGCGTCAAGTGGAGTAAAAAATGAAAGTTACAAAGGTTTCCGATGATGAAAAACCGCGGGATTTCGTCAGATCAATCTCTCACGGCTTGGATGTACTAAGGTCCTTTGATGAGAACCATTTACAAATGACCGTGTCAGAGGTATCTGAGCGTACAGGCATGACCAGGGCAGGCGCTCGACGGTATTTATTGTCCCTGGCACACCTGGGATATATCGCTCAGGAGAAACGATTGTTTCGTTTGACGGCGAAAGTTCTGGAATTGGGTTATGCTTTCATGGCGAGCATGCCGTTATCCGACATAGCGCAGCCTTATCTTGAGAAAGTGACAAGGCAAACCGGCGAAACTTCAGCAGTTGCAATACTTGAAGGACACCAGGTAGTACACATTGCACGAGCAAATGCCCAACGACTGTTGGCCCCTACTTTAACAATAGGAAAACCATTCTACGCACTGTATACCTCCACTGGCCGGGTCCTGCTGTCATGTAAAGAAAATAAGGAGATCGACAGAATCCTCGAAAATTACGGATTATCCCCATTTACTCGCTGGAGTACTACAAGTAAGGAGAATATACGAAAGGAACTCATTTTGATTAACAGGCAGGGATATGCCATTGTGGATCAGGAAATGGAGGAAGGCTTGAGATCTTTAGCTGTTCCTATTATGAATAACCGAGGGCTGCCCGTAGCCGCAATAAATATTGTTACCAACGTCGCAACGGTATCAAAAAAGCAGTTAATAGAGTTCCTGCCTGTACTCAAACAAACGGCGAAAGAGTTACAAATGACGATAGTGTCGAAATAGCGAGCCTTATCCGCGAACCGAAAAGCTGCTTTCTCTATTGATTTTACGCAGTCGCGAAAAAGCGCCGGTATTGATGGTTTTACCCGTATACCGGCATTTGTGTTGCACGGGATTGTTATCATGATCTTTTCCGCCCTCTATTGTATCGATCAAGTCAGCCATTAAAGCGCCGACTGCGCCCGCGTTCTTGAATTGGTGACCACTTGTACCTACTGCCATATAAAATCCTTCAAGATTTGACTTGTCATATATCGGTATCCAATCATCGGCGACGTCATAGAGATCAACGACGCCCTGACTCATATTAGGGATAGGCAGATCCGGTGTCCGTCTGGCAAGACGGAAGACCTGGGTATTCCACTGCGAAGCAGTTATCTCGCGATTAAAGTCATCCGGGTCTTCCACCCAGGTTTTGGGGTCACAAGCAGGGTCGGTGGAACCTACGGTAATCTTGTTACCGATTTCCGGCCGAATGTAAATTCCAATATCAGTGTCCGACATCACCATACCGTTGTTCTCAAAATCGAAATCCTGCGGTGATGGTAAATGATGTACTTCACGGCGTAATGCCCGGGTCTTGATTGACATCCCCTGGTCGACTCCGGCCATGCGATTAATCACAAACGAGTGAGGACCAGCCGCATTGATTACAATGTCTGCATCTATCGCTTGTCCATCAGCAAAGGTCACACCTGTTACATGGCCATCTTTTTGATTTATCGCGACGATACTTCGTCGAAATTTGAATTCACCCCCCAAAGACTCAACGGCGCGGCGCAGGTTATGCGCCGCTAATTGTGGATCATTAATGTAGCCGGCTTCCGGTACGAATATTCCTCCCGCCAGTTCCGCAACAGGCTCAGTCGAGAACGAAGGATCATCGACCGGACGAGGTGGCCCGAAGGAACTCAGGTCAAAGATAGGCAGTCTTTCTCTTATCTTCTCAATATCCCATTCCTCGAATTTTACTCCAGCTATTCTGTAAAGATCGAGCATGTCCTGCCGGTCACTTGACCTGGTCTTTAATACCAATTGCCCACACTGAATATACCTGGCGTATCCTCGTTCATCCTCCACACCCAGAAAACCAGTCCAATCCTTCCAGTAATGGTGGCCTTCGTAGGCTAAGGTCACGCCTTCCAAAGTGGAATAGGAAAACCTGACGATCGCGCAGGAGTTGATAGTTGACCCGGACCCCACGTCCGCATTCTTGTCAACGTTGATCGTTCGATAGCCTTTTTTATCAAGTTCGTAAGCAATTGCGCATCCAATAATCCCGGCGCCGATTATAATTACGTTTCTGTCCTTCTTCATGTACACCCCGACAAACAGCTTTCGCTGATCCTTATTTTGTTTCCCCTCGAATGGGTTTAGATTGATAAGTGCGGCGATCTGCCGGCGTTGAACTGTGCTGCATCGACGATCTTCTAACCGATCCCCATTTCTTTCGAAAACCAAATGACAGTTTTTTCCATCACATCGATAATTTTTTCGATCTCGGCGCGACCGGCAATCAGTGGTGGCCCGAATTCGACGACCTGAGCAGTCCGTGCAATCAATCCGAGTTCTTGCATATGCGCCGTTACCCGAGCAGGCATTTGATCCTCAGGACTGAACGGTTCACGCGTTTTCTTGTCACGGACCAACTCCACAGCCGCAAGCAATCCAAGCCCCCGAACATCACCGACAATGGAATATTTCTTGAGATCATTCAGACCTTCGAGCAAATAGGCCCCCATCGTTGCCGAGTTTTCCACCAACTTTTCATTTTCAAGTATTTCAATGTTCTTGAGGGCCGCCGCCGCGGCAGCAGCATGTCCACCGAAACTAATGACGTGGTTTAAACCGGATTCACGTCCCTGTGCAGATTCAAAACACTCGGTAACTTTTGGGCCGGTGATTGCAGCGCCCATCGCGGCATAGCCGCTGGTAATTCCCTTGGCCACGGTCATAATATCCGGCACGACACCCCAGTGTTCACACGCGAACATCCGGCCGGTTCGCCCGAAACCGTTTATCACCTCATCCAGAATTAAAAGAATGCCGTATTTATCTGCGATGCTACGAAGCCTGGGAAGGTATTCCGCTGGTGGTGGATAAATGGAAGCAGCCGCGGGGACCGGTTCTGCAATTATGGCCGCAACCGTCTCAGGCCCTTCATGCAGAATCGCACGTTCAATCATGTCCACACACAGGATATCGCATTGAGGATATTCGAGTTTGTATTCACATCGGTAGCAATTATGCGATGGCGCTTGGATGCACCCGGGCACAAGCGGTGAAAAGATCTTATTATTAAACTCGTGACTGGCGCCGCTGATGCTCATAGCGTAGAAGGTTGCGCCATGGTAGGAACCTCTCCGACTGATAACCTTGGTTCTTTTTTGGTCACCGTTGAGCCAGTGATATTGCTTTGCAATTTTCATTGCAGTCTCTACGGCTTCAGAGCCACCCGACACGAAAAATACCCGGTTGAGATCACCGGGCGCAAGTTCACCGAGTTTCACGGCCAGATCGATTGTCGGCGGCGCCACAAAATTGTAAGGGGTTACGTATGCAAGCTGCCTGGCTTGTTGCGCCAAGGCCTCGGCAACCTCGGTGCGGCCATGGCCTATATTTGTCACAAAGGCCCCACCTGACAGACCATCCAAATAAGTCTTTCCTTCGATATCCGTAAGGTAACAGCCCTCCCCTTTCGTGAATACCGTCATGCCTCCCGGGTCACGAAGCCCCTGAGGCGACGTTACGTGGAACCAGATATGATCTAATGCTGATTGTTCTGCTGCTAATCGTTGAGACATTTGACGGTTTCTCTATTGTGAAATACGAGATGGATCCCTAAAACCAAGTGTTCGATACTCGAACATCTGTTCGTTATTTTAACAAGCACTTCGGTTTAAATCAAGTTTCCTTGTAATCATCAAGCCATAGATCAACCATATATTTACAATGAATAGCAGTTGCAAAGCGGATTTAATTGTGTCTAAATCTACGGACAAATGTACACAATACGAACTTTTTAACAGCTTGGCAAAGACCATGCCTTTAACCGGAGATATGTTACCCATGACAGCGATGGGGCCTGATCATGATCAGTACTAAAGAGAATCAATTGTTGACGACTGTTTCTCCGAACAGCGAAGCCGGGACGTTGATGAGAAATTATTGGCAACCGGCTGCCCTGGTTGAAGAATTAACGGGGGATCGGCCAATTGTTCCCGTCAACCTGATGGGCGAAAGACTGGTGTTGTTCCGGGATGAGGCCCAGCGTTACGGACTGGTTGAGCGACATTGTCCCCATCGGGGCGCCGATTTAAATTTTGGGCGCCTGGAGGATGGCGGTATTCGCTGCGCGTTTCACGGTTGGTTGTTCGACGTTGAGGGAAACTGCCGCGAACAGCCGGCAGAGCCTGTTGACAGCAAGTTTTACCAGCGGGTAAAGCATGTGGCCTATCCCTGTGAAGTGCGCAACGGGATTGTGTTCGCCTACATGGGCGCGGGTGACCCGCCTCCGTTTCCGGATTTTGATTGTTTTCAAGCGCCGGAGGCCTACACTTTTGCTTTTAAGGGCTTCATGGAATGTAATTGGTTGCAAGCGCTGGAAGTCGGAATAGATCCTGCTCATGCCTCTTTTTTGCATCGTTTCTTCGAAGATGAAAACACGGAAGAATCCTATGGAAAACAATTTCGGTCGGGCGCCGCAGGGAGCGAAGTACCGTTGACCAGGATATTACGGGAACATAGTCGGCCAACAATTAATACGGAAGATACAGGTTATGGTTTTCGCATCATTACAAACCGGGAGATTGATAAAGAGGTGATTCACTATAGAATTACGAACTTGATTTTCCCTAACGCGGTTGCCATTCCAATGAGTAATGACATGACAATTACACAGTGGCATGTACCGATAGATAATGTTACGAACTATTGGTATGCGATATTTACGAGCTTTGGCGACCCGGTGGATAAAGCAGCCATGCGCCAACAACGGCTGGAACTATACACGTTGCCGGACTATCGACCGCGAAAAAACAAGTCAAACAACTATGGTTTTAATATCGGGGAACAAAAAGACAAGACCTATACCGGCATGGGTTCGGATATCAACGTACACGACCAGTGGGCGGTCGAATCCCAGGGCCTGATACAAGATAGAACGAAAGAGCATCTCGGTAAATCCGACGTGGCAATTTCGAAATACCGAAGAATTTTGAAAGATGCGATTGGCTTGATAGAGAAGGGAGAAACACCACCCTACCTGATAAAAGTAGTGGACGCTACGAACAGGTATGGCCCGGTCGCCATTGATTCGTTGGGTACAAAAACCAGGAAGCATTGTTGGAAGGACGGTGACCTTGAACGCAGGAAGAATTCAAATTGGGCATCAAATTCCAGCTTGTGATACCGATACCCCGGAATGCTGAATAAATATTGGGCTGATTTCCTATGACAGCCAACAACTTTGTCACCCGACACAACCTGTGGACTGACGATCAGCAGAATGCCGCCAATGAAATCAAAGAGGCGATTAAAGAACACAATATTAAAACGATACGAGTATCGTTTTCAGACCAGCACGGTATTCTGCGCGGCAAGAGCATCATGGCCGCTTCGTTTGACAGTATTCTTTACAATGGTTGCGGCTTAACCACAACACTGTTACTGAAAGATACTTCACACCATACGGCCTTCCCTGTTTGGCAAAGTGGCGGCGGCCTCGATTTGACAGAGATGACGGGGGCATGTGATTTTCTCATTGTCCCGGATCCTGCTACCTTTCGGATACTGCCTTGGGCTGAGGACACGGCCTGGGTACTGTGCGACTGTTATTACCCGGATGGACGACCGGTGCCTTTTTCAACGCGTCGTATTTTCCAGGATGCATTAATAAAATTATCGCAAGTGGGTTACAACTATGTATCCGGTATTGAACTGGAGTTTTCAATATATAAACTTGATGATCCCAGGCTCACCCACCAGGATAGCGGACATCCGGCCAGTCCACCCCTTGTCAGCCCGTTGGCGCACGGATTCCAGTACCTGACAGAAACGCGTTACGATGAGTTGGCGCCTGTATTTGAGATATTGCGTGAAACCCTGATAGCGCTGGACCTGCCGTTACGCACCATGGAGGCGGAGTTCGGTCCGAGTCAGGCCGAATTGACCTTTGAACCGGTAGCGGGTTGCGAAGGCGCGGATAATGTCATTCTGGCGCGTAGCGCCATCAAGCAAGTTTGCCGCCGGCATGGTTATCATGCCACGTTTATGTGCCGACCGGCTTTGCCGAACGCTTTTTCAAATGGTTGGCACTTGCATCAATCTCTTGTTGATATTGAAAACGGCAAGAACGTTTTTGCCTCTGCCAATACGGAGGATCTGCTGTCTCTTGTTGGCGGCCAGTACCTGGCCGGTCTCCTGAAGCATGCGAAAGAGGCGGCAATTTTCTCAACGCCAACAATCAATGGCTACAAACGCTACCGGCCGTTTACCCTGGCGCCGACTCGAATCGTATGGGGCAAGGATAACCGTGGCGCGATGCTCAGAGTCGTTGGCCGACCCGGAGACATATCAACGCATATTGAAAATCGGGGCGGTGAACCTGCAGCGAATCCCTATCTTTATTTCGTATCGCAAATGATTTGCGGTTTTCATGGTATACAGACGCAACTCAGTCTGCCGGATGCCGTGGATACACCCTATAACAACAATTGGGAAAGGTTGCCCCGTAATATTTATGAGGCTATTTCCTGTTTAAAAGAAAGCTCGCTGTTTCGTGAAACACTCGGCGATGCGTTTGTCGATTATTTTATTGCCATAAAAGAATTCGAACTTAATCGATTCCTGTCGGAAGAAGTCACGGACTGGGAGCAGCGGGAATATTTTGAAAATTTCTGACGTTAACCCGCATATTGCACCAGTGGATGCGCCTTCGCTGGTCTTTTTTCTTACCTGCCATCCCTGGCGCGACTTCCATATCTTTATAACCCCCAGCCTCGCCATCCCTGGCTCACCGTTCGCCGGGAATTTCATTCACTGGATGAAATTCTTTGTCCGGCTCACCCATAGAAAGCCGGCCAGCATATCCCCCCCGGAAGTGTTGCCGTGGGATAAAATCGATCTTGTCGCAAGGCCTGTTTGTTCCCGATCCTCATTCACGAGCGCGAGGAGCAGGCACTGCCAGTCAGCACTGCACTCCCCTGCAGCCGCCCGCTGTAACATAGCAGCCGACAACAGAGTCGTACGGGGGATCGCGGCTTGCAATATAGACCGACAAATAACAAGCGGCGCGGGATAGCGCAGCCACAGACTGAGCATCACACCGGCGAGAAAGTCATCACCGGCCGGTGTCAGGCCTGAACCCAATCCCGCTAACTGAGAGACACCCGCTTCTAACGAGCCTGTGTCGCGTCTCCAGCCGGCCTCCAGTGCCTTCATACCTTGTCGAGCTGCCACGAAGCACTCGCTGAGCGGCGACTGCACGCAGACCGCAGGGCCAAGCAACTCCAACATGGAGGCCGATGGCGCATTGCGTCGCGCCAGGCTCGAGACAAATTCGAGTCCCCGGGTCACTGCCTCATACTGTGATCGTATGTGATCCCAGTCGGGTCGAGCCTCCCGGATCGTTGCTTGCTCGAACAGCACCTGCAAAATCCCGATGCACAAGCTGTCGCGCGGAAAACAGGCGGCGGCGCCAGGCTGGATACCGGTCAATGCGCCGGCCGGCTCGTCGAGTACGATATTCAGCGGGCCGGCGCCGATTTCAGGTGATACCAGGGCGATTACCGAGGCCCTGCTGTCATCCAAAGCAGAACAAGATTTGACCTTGACGATGCAGGCGCGGCGAAAGACAGCCAGGACTTCGCCCTTGAATTCTGCATCGATGAGCGTATTCCAAACCAGGCGACTGACGGAACGGGCGTTGATCAATTCTTCCATTACAAGAGGAAGGATGACGGGAGGTTTGTCAGGCTCGAAAACATGCCACCCAATGTCCCTGCCCTGTGTCCTTGAGTTCCGGTTCGTGTTGGCGGCACTCCGCTGTTGCCAGGGGACAGCGGGTGCTGAGGTTACAGCCTCTCGGCGGATTCGTCGGGCTGGGAGGGTCTCCGGCCAGAAATTCCCCTTGGCGTTCCTTTTCCAGTTTCGGGTCAGGTATCGGTATTGATGAGAGCAAGATTCTGGTATAAGGATGCAAGGGATTGGCATACAGGTCCTGGCGAGATGCCAGTTCTACAATTTTACCGAGATACATCACCGCCACACGATCTGAGATGTGTCGGACCACGGACAGGTCGTGCGCGATGAACAGGTAGGTCAGGCCGAGTTTCTCCTGGAGTTCAGCGAGCAGGTTGATGATCTGCGCCTGAATCGAAACATCAAGCGCGGCGACCGCCTCATCGCACACGATGAAATCAGGATTCAGGGCGAGGGCGCGGGCCACGCCGACACGCTGTCTCTGTCCACCCGAGAACTCGTGCGGGTAGCGATTCATAAAAACAGGATTCAGCCCCACCATATTAAAGAGTGCTTGCACCTGCTCGCGTCTCTCCTTGCCGCTTGAGACCTTGTGCACGATGAGCGGTTCTGCAACGATATCTCCGACCGTCATCCGCGGGTTCAGCGAAGCATAAGGATCCTGGAAGATCATCTGCATGTGCTGTCGCACCTGTCGCAAACGTTCCCCGCGCAACGAAGTCAGGTTCAGGTCACGAAAGTAAACCTCGCCGGCAGTAGGTCGATGGAGTTGCAAGATAGCCCGCCCTGTCGTTGACTTGCCACATCCTGATTCGCCGACCAGACCTAACGTCTCGCCTTCATTGATATCAAAGCTTATTCCATCCACAGCCTTGATAACGTCGAGCGTACGCTGCATGATGACTCCCCGATTAACGGGGAAGTGCATCTTTAAATTACGGACCTTTATCAGAACCTCGTCTGACCTCATCTAAGGTACATCTCCTGAAGTATGTTAAACAATTACTGTTACTACGCTTCCCAGCAAGCAACGCGATGACCCGGCCCTGCCCCTTGCAAGACCGGTCGTTCTCTCGAACACTTTTCGACAGCTTGTGGACAACGCGGTTGAAAGGGGCAGCCCGCGGGCGCATCTATCAGAATTGGCGGCAAGCCTTCAATCGTCGCAAGCTTCTCTCCATGAGTATTGTCCAATCGCGGTAAGGATTTTAACAGACCGATGGTATAAGGATGTCGTGGTTCATAGTAAAGCTGGTCCACAGTGGCTTCTTCAACCACGTGACCTGCATACATCACCATAACCCGATCAACCAGGCCGGCCACTACACCCAGGTCGTGGGTGATCCAGATAATGGACATACCGAACTCATCTCGCAGTCGCTTGATCAGGTCTATGATTTGGGCCTGGATAGTCACATCCAGCGCCGTGGTGGGCTCGTCCGCGATTAATACCTCCGGGTTACAAGCCAACCCAATTCCGATCATCACCCTTTGACGCATACCACCTGATAGCTGGTGCGGATAGTTATCCAATCTCATCTCCGGATCGGGAATGCCGACCAGTCCGAGCAGTTCTATCGTCCGCTTGCGTGCCTGACGTTTATCCATACCCTTATGTAATTGCAACACCTCACCGATTTGGGTCGCCACTGTCAACAAGGGATTCAGGGAAGTCATCGGGTCTTGAAAAATCATGGAAATGCCGTTGCCGCGCACGGCGCGCATTTCGCGCTCGCCCAGGTCCATCAGGTTACGCCCACCGAAAAGTACTTCCCCTGCTACGATCCTGCCCGGCGGTTGCTGTATGAGACGCATGATCGAAAGCATCGTGCAGCTCTTGCCACTACCGCTTTCGCCCACTATAGCCAGGGTTTCACCTTTATTCAGCTGAAAAGAAACATCATCAACCGCCCTGACCACACCCTCCCGGGTCTGAAATTGTGTCTTTAGGTCCTTAACCTCCAACACGTTCATTGCCCGGTCAGCCCAAGTCGGAATAAGCGGACCGATATTGATCCGAAAATGCTCTCAAGGCTTTGTTGAAACAATCCAACGGCGCCCGGGTCTGTCCGGCGCCGATGACGCCGCCCTTTTTGTGTGCTATAGCAGTATCGATCACAGGCGTAATACCCGTCTGCACGACTTTACGTATGTCGGCTCCAATGGGCGCCGCCGCGAAGTCCAGGTTCGGGATCTGGTAGGCATCGATAACGCCGGTCGTGATCCGGCGCATCTCCTGAGTGAGGTCAACCGCCCTGGCCATTGAACCACCAACAAACTGTTGCAGCGCCGGGGCTGCTGCCTGTACGTAACCACCCAGACCCACCGTCTCCATGATGGCGCTGTCACCGATGTCAGGCACGGCGTCTTTATCGCTCCATTCGGAAGAGAAATACAGACCATCGACCCTGTTGGCCGGCGCCGTGAACCATTGATCGTCCAGGCCGCTGACTTTAATGCCAAACTCCACCCCGTTTCTGGACATGGCAGTAACGATTGTGCTGTACGGCACTCCCTTTGCCGCGTCGGCTGTTACTTTCGCCGCGGCCATGGAGATGCACAAAGAGAACTGCTCGGCCCGGGAAAGATATTCAATGCTCTCACCAAGAGCGCTTGTTCCCGGGCAGGATTTGATCATACTCGGCATCAGGTCCAATAAAATCAAGGCACTGCCGGCGCTGTTACGATTGTGGCATTCATCGCCCATCTGCAAAGCCTTTGCGATCAGGTTTCCGACGTCCAGACCTCCTCTCTCCCTGATAGCGGCTTGTAACACAGGCCCAAGCACCGTCTCTATCCAGCGCCACTGAGCAATCGCCGCTTTGTCGTAGTCATCCCTGCTCCGTAACCTGCCGGGAGGACCTTGATAGAGTTGTGAGTAGCCCTCTTTGCCGCCGGCTTCATTGCGGACCACGGCCATCGGAGTGGAGGCGCTGGTGATGCCGGCCATACCACCGACGGCGCCATAATCATGACACGGCGCGATGTGGATTTCGCCGTGGTCGACCAATATCTTTGCTGACTTCTCTGTGTCCGCCAAACCTTCGTAGATCACCGCATCGATAACGCCCCTGCGCTGAGGGCCGCACATTTTTTCCCACGCGATAGGGGGACCGGCATGCAATATGATGTTTTCGGCCATCCCCGGCAGCACATCGAGCGCCGGTTTGACGTCTACCCATACCGCCCGGCACGACAGCATCGCTGCCAATGCTGCTTGATTGGCTGCTTCAATCTTTGAATGCAACGACACCTTTAACCCATATATCTTACCAATGGATGCGAAGATCGCGCAGGATTTTTGCCGCCAGCGGGCGCCTGCGACCGAAAGCATAGCCGTAGTTCTGGTTGAGGGAGCACGTGCCCGCTGGCGGCAAAAAGATCAGCGAGGGCGCATCCAGCGTAGTCTGCCATGACAGCATAGTAACATAAACCCAGTAACTCACTGACAGCAGAGGACTTTTCATCAATGACAAGCGAATTGGTGAGATCTGTGGGTTAACACGGCTCCAGGCAGGGAATAAGGGCGGTTGGCTCATTGCATTCACCAGCGGGTCATATTTACCCATCAGTCTCTCGCATATCGAGCTGAAAATGCCTTTAAGGCCTTATCGAAACACAGCAGTGGCGCGCGTACCTGTCCGGCGCCGATCAAACCCTGCTGCTTATGGGTGATGGCGGTATCAATGAGCGGGGCAATCCGGGTCTGTACCACTTTGCGGATATCAATCCCTATGGGAGCGCCGGCGAAATCCATAGAGGGGATCTGGACGTCCTGGTTCGTACCGGCACAGATCTCTTGCATCTCGGAGGTGTTTGCGATTGCCTGCTGCATTGAACCCTGTACATATTGTTGTACTGTCGGGGCCGCGGCCTGGATGAATCCCCCCAAACCGACAGTTTCCGTAATGCAACTGTCTCCCAAGTCGGGCGCGGCGTCTTCCGGCCCCCATTGGGATCGGAAGAAAAGCCCATCCACCTCGTTTGCCGGCGCGCTAAACCATTCATCATCGAGGCCACCCACCTGGATACCAAACTCAACGCCATTTCTTGCCATAGCTGTCACGATGGTGCTGTATGGCAACTTCTTCGCCGGATCCAGGAGGGCTTTGGCAGCGGCCATAATCCCATGCAGAAAAAAATGTTCGGCTTCGGCGAGGAACTCAGTGCAGCCCAGTACGACCTCGCGGTCATCATCGGCGTCGAGCAGGTGAATTGCGATCTCCTTGAAGAAAAGCGCAGTGGCGGCAATACTGCGATTGTGACATTCATCACCCATTTGTACCGCCTTGGCAATGATGCTCTTGATATCCAACCCACCCATTGCCAGCAGCGCCGACTGGAGTACGGGCGCCAACACGGTGGCCTGCCAGCGCAAATGGGCAGCTATCTCAGCGTTGTAACTTCCCCACTTGATCAACTCCAGTCCTCCGCCTTCAGAAAGACAACTATATGCACGGTTGCCGCGGGTTTTATTCTCAACCACCAACATCGGCGTTGAAGCAGATGTAATCCCTGTTCCTGCCCCAACAGTGTCATGATGGTGGCATGGCTCGATGACTATCTCTCCCTGTTCGATCATGCGCACCGCTTCCTCATTCGTAGCGGCCAAACCCTCCCATAGCACTGCGCCGGCAATGCCATTTCGGTGAGGCCCACACATTCTCTCCCATTCTATTGGCGGGGCGGAGTGTAAAACCATGTTCTCCGTCATGCCGGGTACGACTTCCAGTGCAGGACGCACGTCTACCAGTACCGGCCGTCCGGCCATGAGTATATTCAGGGTATTTTGATTAGCTTCCTCAATCCTGGCTTTTAAATCCGTCACACTTTGTCCTCCGGTTTTCTTAACTCATGGGGTCAGGTCGTAACGATTAGGGTTAAAGCAAGTCATCGAGGATTGCCATGAGTTCGGGGTCGCCTTTGGCCGGCGGCTCCCAGGACACCTGGATTACCTCGACGTCTTGCTCTTTCAATGCCTCGGCGAACAGCTCCAGGCCAACGCTAATAACTCTGGTTTGCTCAGGTAAAGGTTTAACCCGCATGTCTCACCAGGCCTGCTCCGGAAGCGTTGTTAATTCAGGGTCGCTTGTCATCAATGGAAAGTTCTCTGCTGTCAATAAGTTATCAAGAGTTTATCACTTTGTCGCCAGAATAATGGCTCCTGCCAGTCGACTCGCTTCGGCGTTGCTGTTTGCTACCAGTGCTTCGGCCTGGCTGAGGAGTTCCTCCTGCCTTGAAAGCTGCTGTGGGTCCTCTTCCGTTCCGCAGACTGAGGCCACCACTACCAGGTGTCGCCCATCTTCGGCGGCGCGCTTCCTGGACTGCCTGATGGCATTCACCAGGCCTTCAACCGGACTTGCATGGGCGCCATAACCCAGGACAACGTCCAGCAGGATCACGCCCACCTCGGGGTCCCCGGCCTCCTGCTCGAGGCGTTGAATCCGCAACGCGGGATCGATCATGGGATGGGCCCTGCCTCGAGTAAAGGCATCATCGCCCAGGTCTATTAACGTATTCGCGCGGCTTTGCGACAGATCTGTCAGACGATATTCTTTATTCAGCGGGATGTTGGAGTAAACCTCACCAACCTGACGCTGCACGATTAACATGGCTTCATAACAGAGAGTGCCGCCGGAGAATAAGCCGCGCAGGTAAACCTGGTCGGGTCTCAATCTTGCCGCCTCCTTAATAGCCAGCGACTGCAACTCAGAGTCTGTCATGCCTGAGGTCATAGCGCGCGCCGCATCGCCTGTGACCAAACGAGCTGCTTCTTGAACGGCGTCTTCCAATGTCCTTGCAGGCGTCAGACCAGCCTCGACAATGATTCCCTGATCCCCACCCAGGAAATTTACAACAACCGGTTTAGTGCAGCGGGCAGCCCTTTCCAGGATATGCCTGGCTACCTCCGGGTCGGGGGGTTTGGAAGTTAAAATGATGATCCTGGTATTGGCGTCCCTTTCCAGGTGATCCATACCTGCCAGCATGGTAATGCCACCGACCTTCGCATCGAGATCGCGCCCGCCGGTCCCGATAGCGTGGGATATGCCGAAACCCTGACGATGAAGCAGCACGCTGAGCTCCTGAATACCCGTTCCCGATGCGCCTATAATGCCAATGTCTCCTTGCCTGACAACGTTGGCGAAACCCAGTCTTACCGGGCCGATCACAGCAGTGCCGCAATCCGGCCCCATCATTAACAGACCTTTATCACGGGCTGAACATTTAAGCGCGACTTCATCTTCCATGGCAACGTTATCACTGAAGAGCATCACGTGCAGGCCGCGTTCCAATGCTCGCCGCGCCTCGGCAGCCGCATACTCACCGGGGATGGAAATCAGGGCTAAATTCGCGCCGGGCAGCGCGCCCAAAGCGGTCTCGAGAGATCGATACGCATAAGATGCTGCGGAAGCCCGCTCCATAAGCAACCCGTTAACATTATCCATTGCCTTATCAGCGGCTTCTTCACTACCGGCCACAATGGCAATCACGAGATCATCCGCCGCCGCCATTTCCACCTCTGCGGTGTGCAATCCGACAGTCGCGAGGATCTTTTTATTGTTTTCCGTGGCCATCATCAGGATAGCCTCTTGCACAGCTTCTTCGTTTCGCGCCTGTTCCGACACTTGCATCAGCCGCACCGAATCATGGTATTCATGCGGGCGAATCATCACTCTCTTAACCCGCATATCTCACCAATGGATGCGAAGATCGCGCCGGATTTTTGTCGTTGGCGGGCGCCTGCGACCGAAAGCATAGCCGTAGCTCTGGTTGAGGGACAAATCGTCAGGACAGACGATTTGCACGGCGCCAGCCGCCCGTAGGGTTGCGCCCAGGGATGGGCGCAATGAACACGTGCCCGTCAGCGACAAAAAGACAAGCGAGGGCGCATCCATTGGTGAGATATGCGGGTTAACCATCATGCTCACCCCTGATGACCGTGTCATGAAAGTAGGGATAGGCGCCTATCGCATCAAATTGGATGCGCCGGATTTCTGCTCGACACGCCACGACGTTGGTATTGCAATGCAATGGTACGACAAGCGCCTCTTCCATGACGATCTTCTGTACTTTCTTATACAGCGGCACAAACTCCTCTTTTTGCAGTGTTTGTTCAGCATCTTCCAGTAATTCATCCAATCCGGGATAATGTTCAGCCGAGCGCTTGCTCCAGCCGTAACCTTTTGCATCACTATGTCGGGAATGGTAAACAAAGCTGAGCAATTGCGCCGAACTGGCGTATTTACCCTGGGGGATCAAGTGGTGATCGCCCCGCATACCGGCTTTGATCCACGCCAGGGGTTCTACCAGTTTCACCTCTACCTGAATACCGACTTTGCGCAGTTGTCGCGTGACGATTTCGCCGAACTCAGGATAGAAATTCACCGGTAAGGCGTAGAAATCCAGTTTTAGTCTCTCACCTTGTTTCCTTCGAATGCCATCGTCTTTTGCCACTTCCCAGCCGGCCTCCTGAAGCAGACGCCGGGCAACTGCGAGGTCATGAGGATACAAGGACTCCATCGACTTTTCGTAGCCA